>NZ_JBFRXN010000002.1:1200000-2400000 GCF_040947875.1 Pseudomonas sp. MYb118
ATACCGACCTTCATGGTCAGCTCGCCCCATTCCTTGTTCAGTGCAGCCAGCGGCGCGACGAATTCCTGGACAGCTTCGTTGCCTTCGTTGTTCTGGCAGAACTTGTGGACGATCTTGGTGAAGCCTTTGAGTGCTTCGCCCTGGGTCATCAGCACTTTACGGCCCAGCAGGTCGAGTGCCTGGATACCGGTGGTGCCTTCGTACAGCATCGAAATGCGGCTGTCGCGAACGTTCTGCTCCATGCCCCATTCGGCGATGAAGCCGTGGCCGCCGTAGATCTGCACGCCGTGGTTGGCCGATTCGAAACCGACTTCGGTCATGAAGGCCTTGGCGATTGGCGTCATGAACGCCAGCAGTGCGTCGGCTTTCTTCTTCTCTTCTTCGTCCACGCCGTATTTGACGATGTCGACCTGCTTGGCAGTGAAGTAGACCATTGCGCGGTTGCCTTCGGCGAACGCTTTCATGGTCAGCAGCATGCGACGTACGTCCGGGTGCACGATGATCGGGTCAGCGGCTTTGTCCGGTGCTTTCGGGCCAGTCAGCGAACGCATTTGCAGGCGATCGCGAGCGTATTTCAGACCGCCCTGGAAGCCGATTTCGGCGTGGGCCAGGCCTTGCAGCGCGGTGCCCAGGCGAGCGGTGTTCATGAAGGTGAACATGCAGTTCAGGCCTTTGTTCGCCGGGCCGATCAGGAAACCGGTGGCCGCGTCGAAGTTCATCACGCAGGTGGCGTTGCCGTGGATGCCCATCTTGTGTTCCAGGGAACCGCAGGACACGGCGTTACGCGCACCGATCGAGCCGTCTGCGTTTGGCAGGAACTTGGGCACGATGAACAGCGAAATGCCTTTGGTGCCAGCCGGAGCGTCCGGCAGGCGGGCCAGCACGATGTGGACGATGTTGTCGGCCATGTCGTGTTCACCGGCCGAGATGAAGATCTTGGTGCCGGATACCTTGTAGGAACCGTCGGCCTGAGGTTCGGCCTTGGTGCGCAGCATGCCCAGGTCGGTGCCGCAGTGCGGCTCGGTCAGGCACATGGTGCCGGTCCACTCACCGGAAACCAGCTTGGTCAGGTACGCCTCTTGCTGCTCAGGGGTGCCGTGCTCGGAGATGGTGTTCATCGCGCCGTGGGACAGGCCTGGGTACATGCCCCACGACCAGTTGGCTTCGCCGACCATTTCGCTGACCGCCAGGCCCAGCGACTCAGGCAGGCCCTGACCACCGTGCTCGACGTCATGGGCCAGGCTTGGCCAGCCGCCATCGACGAATTGCTTGTAGGCTTCCTTGAAGCCGGTCGGGGTCTTAACGCCGGACTCGCTCCAGGTGCAGCCTTCGAGGTCGCCCACACGGTTCAGCGGCGCCAGCACCTGCTCACAAAACTTGGCGCCTTCTTCGAGAATGGCGTCAACCATGTCCGGAGTGGCGTCTGCGCAGGCCGGAAGGCTCTGATAGTGCGCTTCGTAGCCGAGCAGTTCGTCACGAACGAAGCGAATATCACGCAAGGGGGCCTTGTAGTCAGGCATAGCGATAAACCTCTGCTGATGTAACCGGGAATGAACGACCGCTGAAATTGTTGTGACGGTCAAACAGTTGTTTGAAACATACGTTTACGCCCAAATCTTGTCAAGCATCGTTCTTTTGCCGTTCGTCATCGCCCTATGCAAATGCCGGACACGCGAAGACGCGACATGGCGCCGCATGAAGGCTGTCGTGGAGCAAAGTTTAGTTGGCGCAGAAGGACTTACAGACAAAAACGCCGCGAAAGGTCGCGGCGTTGGTGATGCGGATCGAGCGCGGGATCAGGCGAAGGTGTCGATCAGCGTGCCGAGCACTTCGTCGGAAGCCTTGGCCACCTTGACGCCGGCCTCGACCTGGAACTTGCCCTGGGCCATTTCGATCATGCTGCTTTCGATGTCCGATTGCTGACTGCGATCGACCGAACGCAGGCGATCGACCTGAACGTTGGAGGACTGGCTGGTCACCGAACGCTCGATCGTATTGTTGGCAATCTGGCCAGACGCCTGATCGACACGGTTCTGCCCTGTCTGAATAGTGCTCAGACCGGCATAAAAAGCGGTATTTCCTGAGATTTCCATGGGAGAACTCGTCCTGAAAAAGGATCAACGCCGCCTATTGAAGCAGAGATGGCGGCATAACGCCCGACAAAAACACTAATGGCACAGTGCCTTGTCATAGTGAAAACCGAAACCTCAGTCCAAAAGATCCAGTTGAAGGTGTTCGGCAACCGCCTCCGCTGTCACCTGCTTGAGCTTCGGCACTCGCCCCAGGCACGGCGCAGGAATGCGTTCAGCCAAGGTCGCGAGGTTTTCTTCCAGGCGCGAGGTTTTCGGGTCGATGATGTTGGCCACCCAACCCGCCAGTTGCAAACCGTCATGGGCAATCGCCTCGGCGGTGAGCAACGCATGGCTGATGCACCCCAGCCGCACGCCGACCACCAGAATCACCGGCAGATCCAGCGCCATGGCCAGGTCCGACAGGTTGTCCTGATCGGCCAGCGGCACACGCCAGCCGCCCGCGCCTTCGATCAGGGTGAAATCGGCCTGCATCTCCAGTATCTGGCGCATTGGGGCCAGCAGCGATTGCACGGTCAACGCCACGCCCGCCTCCCGCGCCGCCAGATGCGGGGCGATGGCCGGCTCGAACGCGACCGGATTGACCTGGGCATACTTGAGCGGCAGCGAGCATTCAGCCAGCAACGCCAGCGCATCGGAGTTGCGCAGGCCCTTGGGCGTCACGTCACACCCCGAGGCCACCGGTTTGCCCGCAGCGGTGCTCTGCCCTGCCAGCCGTGCCGCGTGCAGGAGGCCTGCGGCGACGGTGGTCTTGCCGACATCGGTATCGGTGCCGGTGATGAAATACGCTGCGCTCATAAGGGTTTCTCCAAAACGGCATACACCACTTGATAAGTCGCCGGCAGGCCCTGGGCCTGTCGAAACTGCTCATAGGCCTCGACCAGGCCGAGTATCCGCGCCCGCCCGGTCAAACCACCCGGCCGCCCGGGGTTGAGGTTGTGCGCACCCAGTGCCTTGAGCTCGTGGGTCAGGCTGCGCACATCCGGGTAATGCAGCACGTGCGGGCGGGTTTGCAGGCCCACGACCCGCAGGCCACTGGCCCCGCACAACGTCTGGTAATCGGCGAACTGGCGAAAGCGATTGACGTGCACCATGCCGTCCACTTGCCGCCAACTGTCGCGCAACTCCGCCAGCGTGCCCACGCACAGACTAGCAAACGCGAACATTCCGCCAGGTTTGAGTACGCGCAACGCTTCATCGAGCACCGCGTTGAAGTCGCCGCACCACTGTACCGCCAGGCTGGAGAAGATCAGGTCGCAGGTGGCATCACGCAGCGGCAGGCGCTCGGCATCGCCCGCGACAAAGTGCGTGGCGCCGCCCAGCGGACGGGCGTGATTGAGCATGCCTTCGGCGATGTCCAGCGCCACGCCGCTGCCCTCGGGAAAACGCTCGGCCAGCACCCGACTGAAATGCCCGGTGCCGCATCCCAGGTCGAGCCAGCGACCCGGTACGAAATCGGCTGGCAATCGGCTCAGCAACTGCTCGCCGACATTGCGCTGCAACTCGGCCACGCTGTCGTAGCTGGCCGCTGCCCGGGAAAAGGACGCCGCCACCTGGCGCTTGTCCGGCAAGGCACCGGGCAGGTTGGGAAGGGATAAATCAGTCATCACCGCACTCATGCAAAAAGGCCTGGATCGCCCCCGCCACTCCGTGCGGGTCCTCCAGGAGAAACGCGTGGCTGGCCTGTTCGATCAGGCCGATTTCGACATCCGGCAGCAAGGCCAGCAACTCACCGGCCGTTTCGGCGGGCACCAGCCCGTCGAGCCCGGCGAACAGGTGCAGTTGCGGCCCCCGGAACGCTTGCAGGGCCTCGCGGGTATCGAGCCGGGCAAGCAGCTCCAGGCCGCTCATCAACACAGAAGGCGCGGTGTTCGGCGCGCCACCCAGCAGCAGCCGTGAAAGTCCGCGCGGGTCTTCGGCGCCCTGGGCGCACAGCAGCGAAAAACGCTTGAGGGTCGTGCGCGGATCAGCCTGGCAGCCGGCCAGGAAAGCGTCGAACGTCTCGCCCGCCATCGCGCTCGGCCACTGTTCATGGGCGACAAACGAAGGATTGCTCGCCAGGGTCAGCAAGCCGCAGCAGCGATCACCGCGCCGTGCCGCCAACGCCGAGGCGAGCATGCCGCCCAGGGACCAGCCGCCCAGCCAGGCGTCCTGGGGCACGCTGGCGTCGAGCTCATCGAGCCAGTCTTCAGGGTCACTGGAGTCGACTTCCGGCAGCGGCTCGATCTCGACCCGCAGGTGTTCATCCAGCCCTTGCAGCGCCGCAGCCAGGGGCTCCAGCACGGAAATACCGAGGCCCCAGCCGGGCAGCAGGATCAGGCGGTCACGCATGGCTTGGCTCCGGTCCCAGTTGTTGAAAACAATCGGCCAGTCCCTCTAACAATAGCTGCACCTGTGCCTCGCTGTGGGCGGCGGTCAGGGTCACGCGCAGGCGCGCGCTGCCGGCGGGCACGGTTGGCGGGCGGATCGCCGTGACCATCAGGCCGCGTTCGCGCAGCATCTGCGACAGGCGCACCGCGCGCCCGGCATCGCCGATCAGGATCGGCTGGATCGGCGTGAAGCTGTCCATCAGGGTCAGGCCGATCTGCTCGGCGCCCTGGCGGAACTGGCGGATCAGCCGGTTCAGATGTTCACGCCGCCAATGTTCGGTGCGCAGCAATTCGAGGCTCTTGAGCGTCGCGCAGGCCAGGGCCGGTGGCTGGCTGGTGGTGTAGATGTAGGGCCGGGCGAACTGGATCAGACTCTCGATCAGCTCTTCGCTGCCAGCGACGAAGGCGCCCGCCGTGCCGAATGCCTTGCCGAGCGTGCCGACCAGCACCGGTACGTCGTCCTGGCTCAGGCCGAAATGCTCGACGATCCCGCCGCCATTGGCGCCCAAGGGGCCAAAACCGTGGGCGTCATCGACCATCAACCAGGCGCCCTTGGCCTTGGTCTCGCGGGCCAGCGCCGGCAGGTCGGCGATGTCGCCGTCCATGCTGAACACGCCGTCGGTGACCACCAGGGTGTTGCCGGTGGCCTTCTCAAGGCGATTGGCCAGGCTCGCCGCGTCGTTGTGCAGGTAACGGCTGAAACGCGCGCCGGACAACAGGCCGGCATCGAGCAGCGAGGCATGATTGAGGCGGTCTTCGAGCACCGTATCGCCCTGCCCCACCAGCGCGGTCACCGCGCCGAGGTTGGCCATGTAGCCGGTGGTGAACAACAGCGCACGCGGGCGCCCGGTCAGGTCGGCCAGGGCTTCTTCCAGTGCGTGGTGCGGGCCGCTGTGACCGATCACCAGGTGCGAAGCACCACCACCGACGCCCCACTTCGCAGCGCCCGCGCGCCAGGCTTCAATCACCAGCGGATGATTGGCCAGGCCCAGGTAATCGTTGTTGCAGAACGCCAGCAATGGCTGGCCATCAACCACCACCTCGGGGCCTTGCGGGCTTTCGAGCAGGGGGCGTTGGCGGTAGAGGTTTTCGGCACGACGGGCAGCCAGGCGTGCGGCGAGATCGAAAGACATGCAGGCCTCGGACAGCAATGAATGTAGACACTGGACATGTGGGAGCGGGCTTGCCCGCGATAGCAATCAATCTGTCGACATCTATGTTGAATGTCACACAGCTATCGCGGGCAAGCCCGCTCCCACAAAGTGTGGGGTTGTACTTCAAGCCGCGATATCAAACCGCCGCGTTGTAGAACATCTCGCTACTCTTCTGCTCCACCAGCGCCTGCTCGATGGCCGCCTGATGCACCTCGTCGGCATGCTCCTCGCGGGCTTCCGGGAGGATGCCCAGGCGCGAGAACAGTTGCATGTCCTTGTCGGCCTGCGGGTTGGCGGTGGTCAGCAGTTTTTCGCCGTAGAAAATCGAGTTGGCGCCGGCGAAGAACGCCAGGGCCTGCATCTGCTCGTTCATGGCCTCGCGGCCAGCGGACAGCCGCACGTGGGATTGCGGCATCAGGATGCGCGCAACCGCGAGCATGCGGATGAAGTCGAACGGGTCGACGTCTTCGGCATTTTCCAGCGGTGTGCCGGCGACTTTCACCAGCATGTTGATCGGCACCGACTCCGGATGCTCCGGCAGGTTGGCCAACTGGATCAGCAGGTTGGCGCGGTCGTCCAGCGACTCGCCCATGCCGAGGATGCCGCCGGAGCAGATCTTCATCCCCGAATCACGCACGTAGGCCAGGGTTTGCAGGCGCTCGCTGTAGGTGCGGGTGGTGATGATGCTGCCGTAGAACTCGGGCGAGGTGTCGAGGTTGTGGTTGTAGTAATCCAGGCCGGCCTTGGCCAGCGCTTCGGTCTGCTCCTGGTCCAGGCGCCCCAGGGTCATGCAGGTTTCCAGGCCCATGGCCTTCACGCCTTCGACCATCTTCAGCACGTAAGGCATGTCCTTGGCCGATGGGTGCTTCCACGCCGCACCCATGCAGAAACGGGTGGAACCGATGGCTTTGGCGCGCGCAGCCTCCTCGAGGACCTTCTGCACTTCCATCAGCTTTTCTTTTTCCAGGCCGGTGTTGTAGTGGCCGGACTGCGGGCAGTACTTGCAATCTTCCGGGCAGGCGCCGGTCTTGATCGACAGCAGCGTGGAGACCTGCACGCGGTTGGCGTCGAAATGCGCGCGGTGCACGGTCTGCGCCTGGAACAACAGGTCATTGAATGGCTGGACGAAGAGAGCTTTGACTTCGGCCAAAGACCAGTCATGACGCAAAGTGGCGGAGGTGCTGGCGCTCATGGGCGTTACCTTTATTCTGAACGGGGCAAGGCTGGCGACTGAGGCAGGGAATAACCACAGGCGCGACACGGATGTTTGGCATATTTAAGGAAGAGCGATGCGCTGTCAACCGCAGTACGATGGACCGGTTTACATCTGGTTAAAAAACAAACAAATCTGTTTGCTTTGTAGCGAGCCCGCCGATGAGGCCACGCCCATCTGCACCGATTGCGAAACCGAATTGCCGTGGCTGGGCGATCAGTGCCAGACCTGTGCCCTGCCCTTACCCGCCGCAGGACTGACATGCGGCCAGTGCCTGCACGAACCGCCGCCGTTCCAGCGGGTGGTCGCACCATGGCTGTACGACTTTCCGCTGGACAGCCTGATCACCCGCTTCAAACACAACGCGAAGTGGCCCTATGGCCGCCTGCTCGGCGAACTTCTCGCCCAGTTCCTGCAACATCGCTACGACGAAGGGCTGGCGCGCCCTGATGCCCTGGTGCCGGTACCCCTCGCGGTCAAGCGCTTGCGTCAGCGCGGGTTCAATCAGGCGGTGATGCTGGCCCGCTGGCTGGGCGACAGCCTGGACATCGCCAGCGACGAACACCTGCTCAAGCGCGTACAAGACACCAGCGCCCAACAAGAACTCAAGGCCGAGGCGCGCAAGAAGAACCTGCGTCACGCCTTTGCCCTGGTGCCCGGTGCGCAGGTCGTCGGCCGCCACCTGGTGCTGGTGGATGACGTGCTCACGACCGGCGCCACCGCCCAGGCATTGGCGCGGCTGTTGATGGAGGCCGGCGCTGCGCGGGTCGATGTGTATTGCCTGGCGCGAACACCAAAACCGGGTTGATCGGGATCCCTGTAGGAGCGAGCTTGTCGAAACGTCGAACCGTCGCGATGGCCTCAAGAACGCCGCGGTGTGTCAGGCCGACAGTGTTATCGTTGACGTCCATCGCGACGGTTCGACGCCTCGACAAGCTCGCTCCTACAGAATATCCGCCATGCCTCTGTCCACCCTGCTGTCCCAATACATCGTCCGCCGCCCGCAACGCATCGCGCTGCTGCAACACATCGCCGAACAGGGCTCGATCACCCGTGCCGCGAAAAGCGCGGGCCTGAGCTACAAGGCCGCGTGGGATGCCATCGACGAGCTGAACAACCTGGCGCAAAAACCGCTGGTGGAACGCAGCGTCGGCGGCAAGGGCGGTGGCGGCGCCAAGCTGTCGAGCGAGGGCGAGCGGATTCTGCGCCTGTACCAGAAGCTGCAAGCGCTGCAGGCCCAGGTGCTCGAAGCCGCCGAAGAGGCCAGCGACCTCAACCTGCTCGGACGCCTGATGCTGCGCACCAGCGCCCGCAACCAGTTGCACGGCAAGGTCCAGACCATCGAAGCCCAGGGTCGCAACGACCTGATTCGTCTGGAACTGGCTGAAGGCTTGAGCCTGGATGCACAGATCACCCATGACAGCACCGTGCGCCTGGCACTGGAGCCGGGCAGCGAAGTCTTCGCCCTGATCAAGGCTGGCTGGCTCGACTTGCTGGCCGTCGAAACGCCGGCAACACCGGGACACAATGATCTGACCGGCGTCATCGAAGAAATCCTCGACGCCGAGGACGGCCCCAGTGAAGTGCGCATCGGCCTGCCCACAGGCCAGACCCTGTGCGCACTGGCCGAACCGCTGGACCTGCGCGCGCGTGGCCTGGGGGTCGATAAACCGGTGCGGGTGCAGTTCGCCCCGTCCAACGTGCTGCTCGGTACACAACTCTGAAACACAAGCGTCATTTACGCGCTTTAAGGTGACTGCAAAAAACCGCAGGGAGCCTGACCGTGAGCCTATTAGAAGAGAACCAATCCACCGACCTTGAAAAAATGGTCGGCCTCAGCCGTCGTGGTTTCATCAGCGCCGGCGCCCTCTGCGGTGCCGCGATGTTCCTCGGCGGTAATCTGCTGAGCCGCAGCGTGATGGCCGCGAGCGTCAGCGCCGGCAACAGCAAGCTGCTGGGTTTTGCCAGCATCCCCGCGGCCACCAGCGATGCCATTACCCTGCCGCCCGGCTACAAGTCCTCGGTACTGATCAGTTGGGGCCAGCCGTTGCAAAAGGACGGCCCGGCGTTCGACCCGAGTGGCAACGGCACCGCCGCCCAGCAGGAAGTCCAGTTTGGCGACAACAACGACGGCATGAGCCTGTTCGAGTTTCCCGGCGAGAAAGACCGGGCGCTGATGGCGATCAACAACGAATACACCAACTACCGCTACCTCTACCCCCACGGCGGCATGCCGCAGTCAGCCGAAGAAGTGCGCAAGGCGCTGGCCTGCGAAGGCGTGACGGTGATCGAGGTGCAACGCAAGAAGGGCCATTGGCAGTTCGTCCAGGGCTCGCGCTACAACCGTCGCATCCACGGCAATGCGCCGATCACCCTCAGCGGCCCCGCCGCCGGTCATGACCTGCTCAAGACCAGCGCCGACCCGCAGGGCAAGAACGTCCTCGGCACCTTCCAGAACTGCGCCAACGGCAAGACGCCGTGGGGCACTTACCTGACGTGTGAAGAGAACTTCACCGACTGCTTCGGCAGCAGCAATGCCGAGCACAAGTTCGACGCCGCTCAGAAGCGCTATGGCGTGGTGGCCGCCAGCAAGGAGATCAACTGGCACCCGCACGACGAACGCTTCGACATGGCGAAAAACCCCAACGAACTCAACCGTCACGGCTGGGTGGTGGAAATCGACCCGTTCGACCCGAAATCGACGCCGGTCAAGCGCACCGCACTGGGCCGCTTCAAGCACGAAAACGCCGCCCTGGCCGAAACCCATGACGGGCGCGCCGTGGTGTACATGGGCGACGACGAGCGTGGCGAATTCATCTACAAGTTCGTCAGCCGCGACAAGATCAACCACAAGAACCCCAAGGCCAACCGTGACCTGCTGGACCACGGCACCCTGTACGTGGCGATCTTCGACGCCGGCGACGGCAATGCCGACCACCCCAAGGGCAAAGGTCAGTGGGTCGAACTGACCCACGGCAAGAACGGCATCGACGCCAGCAGCGGTTTTGCCAGCCAGGCCGAAGTGCTGATCAATGCACGCCTGGCCGCCACCGTGGTGAAGGCCACGCGCATGGACCGTCCGGAATGGATCGTCGTCAGCCCCAAGGATGGCCAGGTCTATTGCACCCTGACCAACAACGCCAAACGCGGCGAAGACGGCCAGCCGGTCGGCGGCCCGAACCCACGGGAGAAAAACGTCTACGGGCAGATCCTGCGCTGGCGCACCGACCGTGACGATCACGCGTCGAACAGCTTCGCCTGGGACCTGTTCGTGGTCGCCGGCAACCCAGGCGTGCACGCCGGCACGCCCAAGGGCGGCTCGTCGAACGTCACCCCGCAGAACATGTTCAACAGCCCCGACGGCCTGGGTTTCGACAAGGCCGGCCGGCTGTGGATCCTCACCGACGGCGATTCGAGCAATACCGGGGACTTCGCCGGCATGGGCAACAACCAGATGCTCTGCGCCGACCCAGTGACCGGCGAGATCCGCCGCTTCATGGTCGGGCCGATTGGTTGCGAAGTGACCGGCATCAGCTTCTCGCCGGACCAGAAGACCTTGTTCGTCGGTATTCAGCATCCCGGGGAAAACGGTGGTTCGACCTTCCCCGAGCATTTGCCCAATGGCAAGCCGCGGTCTTCGGTGATGGCGATTACCCGTGAGGATGGCGGGGTCGTCGGCGCCTGATAGGGCCTCATCGCGGGCAAGCCCGCTCCCACAGTTGATCTGTGTCGTTCACAAATCCTCTGTAGGAGCGGGCTTGCCCGCGATAGCTTCACCACAGTCCCAACCCTTACAAGGCCGTCTGCGCTACCATGCCTGGCCGGACGCAGCAGCCTGCTGCGCGCAGGAGTCAGCATGGCCCACCCGTTTGCAACCCTCACCCCAGACCTCGTGCTCGATGCCGTCGAAAGCATCGGCTTTCTCAGCGACGCGCGCATCCTGGCGCTCAACAGTTACGAGAACCGCGTCTACCAAGTCGGCATCGAAGGCGAAGAACCGCTGATCGCCAAGTTCTATCGCCCGCAGCGCTGGAGCAACGAAGCGATCCTGGAAGAACACCAGTTCACCTTCGAACTCGCCGAGTGCGAGGTGCCGGTGGTCGCGCCGCTGATGCACAACGGCACCAGCCTGCACGAACACAACGGTTTTCGTTTCACCCTGTTTCCCCGCCGTGGCGGCCGCGCGCCGGAGCCGGGCAACCTCGATCAACTGTATCGCCTCGGCCAGTTGCTCGGGCGTCTGCACGCCGTCGGCTCGACCCGGCCGTTCGAGCACCGCGAAGCGCTGGGCACGAAAAACTTCGGCCATGACTCGCTGGCCATCCTGCTCGAAGGCAACTTCATTCCCAAAAGCCTGCTGCCGGCCTACGAGTCAGTGGCCCGCGACCTGCTCAAGCGTGTGGAAGAGGTTTACCAGGCTACCCCGCACCAGAACATCCGCATGCACGGCGACTGCCACCCCGGCAACATGATGTGCCGCGACGAGGTGTTCCACATCGTCGACCTCGACGACTGCCGCATGGGCCCGGCGGTGCAGGACATCTGGATGATGCTCGCCGGCGATCGCCAGGCCTGCCTGGGCCAGTTGTCGGAGCTGATGGATGGCTACAACGAGTTTCACGACTTCGACCCACGGGAACTGGCACTGATCGAACCGTTGCGCGCGCTGCGCCTGATGCACTACAGCGCCTGGCTCGCCCGGCGCTGGGATGACCCGGCGTTCCCGCACAGTTTTCCCTGGTTTGGCACGGAGCGGTACTGGGGGGATCAGGTGCTGGCGCTGCGCGAGCAATTGGCGGCGTTGAATGAAGAGCCATTGAAACTCTTCTGACCACAGCCCCTCCTGTAGGAGCGAGCTTGCTCGCGATTGCGGTTCGTCATTCACCATCAACGTTGGCTGACTCACTGCATCGCGAGCAAGCTCGCTCCTACAGGTATTGGCTCCACCGTTGTTTACGGGACATTTGTAGACAAATTTCCTTACAATCACTCTTTTGTTAGCTGCCTAAGCAAGGATTCTGCATGCAAGCTGCCAACCCGCGTCGCGGGTATATCCTGGGCCTCACCGCCTACATCATCTGGGGCTTGTTCCCGATCTATTTCAAAGCCATCGCCAGCGTGCCCGCGGTCGAGATCATCATTCACCGGGCCATCTGGTCGGCGCTGTTCGGCAGCCTGTTGCTGCTGGTCTGGAAGCACCCGGGCTGGTGGCGCGAATTGCGTGACAACCCCAAGCGCCTGGCGATCCTTGCCCTGAGCGGCACGCTGATCGCGGCCAACTGGCTGACGTATGTCTGGTCGGTAAACAACGGGCGCATGCTCGAAGCCAGCCTCGGCTACTACATCAACCCGCTGGTCAATGTGCTGCTGGGCATGCTGATCCTCGGCGAACGGCTGCGGCGCATGCAGTGGATCGCCGTCGGGCTGGCGGCTGTGGGTGTGGCGCAGCAGGTGTGGCAGGTCGGAAGCTTGCCGTGGGTGTCGCTGGTGCTGGCGCTGACGTTCGGCTTCTATGGCCTGATCCGCAAGCAGGCGCCGGTCAAGGCCCTGCCCGGGCTGGTGGTGGAAACCTGGATGCTGGTGCCGCTGGCCATGGCCTGGCTGCTGTTCAACCAGACGGCCATGACCGCCCAACCCGAGTTCTGGACCACCACCGAGGCCTGGTGGCTGATCGCCGCCGGGCCGGTCACTCTGGTGCCGCTGGTGTGCTTCAACGCCGCCGCGCGGGACCTGCCCTACACCACCCTGGGCTTCCTGCAATACCTGGCGCCGACGCTGGTGCTGCTGCAAGCCGTGCTGCTGTTTGGTGAGCATCTGTCGTCCACCACCCTGATCGCCTTCATGTTCATCTGGGCCGGGCTGGCGGTTTACAGCGTCGATGCGTGGATAAGTCTGCGCCGGCGCAGCTGATCAAAAAACGCACAAAGCCCTGCAGGCCGCGTTCGCCGTGGCCTGCACGCATCCTTCCCAAGGTTATCCACAGCGTGATCCCCGCCGTTTGTGCGCAACTCGTTGAAACTGCTGGTTTTTTGATCAGTTCTTGAAGAAGCCCGGCCGGCGGGGGCTAGCGGGCTGTCTCTACAGGTTATCCACAGGCCGGTGCACGAATAAACTGGATAACCCGTTCAGGGCTCGCTGCGCAGCACCAATTCCACCATCAAGTCATCCGCCAGGGTTTCCAGGCGCGATTGCAGCACATCCAGCGACAGCGTCAGCGGCACGGCCAGGATCGCCTCGGCGTGGAACAGCGGCTCGCTGCTCATCGGCGCTGGGCGCACTTCGGTGACCAGACGCTCCAGGTTCACCCCCTGCTCGCTCAACAGTCGCGTGATGTCGCGCACGATCCCCGGGCGATCATTGCCCACCAGTTCCATGGCAATCGGCTTCCAGGTGCAGGACTGCTCGATCGAGCTTTCGGCAATCAACACGCGAATGCCCTGGGTCGACAAGCCTTGCAAGGCATCGACCAGCGCGTCGTAGGCCTCTGCCGGCACGCCCACCCGAAGAATCCCGGCGAACTGCCCGGCCATGCGCGACATGCGGCTTTCCAGCCAGTTACCGCCCTGCTCGGCGATGCATTGGGCAATGCGCTCGACCTGGCCGGGTTTGTCCGGCGCGAAAACGGTGAGTACGAGGTGGTCCATGGCGCAGCCCTCTCTGGTCATGATTTTTGTAGTTGAGTTGCAAGTATAGGCAAGCGGGGGTTGTGTGTTGTTTGGGCGGACGCCATCGCGGGCAAGCCCGCTCCTACAGGGATCGGGGCGGCGCGAACGACAAATCGTGTACAACTCACGATATTTAACTGGAACAATCCATGAGTTTTTTGAGAACATCCCGTGCTTCGCCGTGACTGCAATGCGTCACGGGGTCGCAGAACGACGTAATTAGTCTAATTTTCACAAGCGCAATTGATCATGTAGTATGCCGCAGCGCGCACTACATAACGTTGGATCGAGGTCTGCCGCAGGCACGCTCGCAACCCCCAAAGCCCAGTCAGCAAGGCTTCAAAGCCGTTGATCGGTTCCATCCCGGCCGCCCGAAAGGGCATGTACCGAGGGAAGGGGTTTGTGGTTTAAATAGCCCCAGGCTTGATTGTCAATTTGAAGAACAAAAGCGAAATAGCTGAGCAGAGTGAGGCAAGCAATGACTGAACACGTTCAAGTCGGTGGCCTGCAGGTCGCCAAAGTCCTGTTCGACTTCGTGAACAACGAAGCCATTCCCGGAACCGGCCTCACCGCCGAAGCGTTCTGGGCCGGTGCCGACAAGGTCATTCATGACCTGGCGCCGAAGAACAAAGCCCTACTCGCCAAACGCGATGATATCCAGGCTCGTATCGACGCCTGGCACCAAGAACGTGCAGGCCAGGCCCATGACGCCCAGGCTTACAAGGCGTTCCTGCAAGACATCGGTTATCTGCTGCCAGAAGCGGCCGATTTCCAGGTAACGACGCAAAACGTCGATGAAGAAATCGCCCGTATGGCCGGCCCGCAACTGGTGGTGCCGGTGATGAATGCCCGTTTTGCGCTCAACGCCTCGAACGCCCGCTGGGGTTCGCTGTACGACGCGCTCTACGGCACCGACGCCATCAGCGAAGCCGATGGTGCGGAAAAAGGCAAAGGCTACAACAAGGTTCGCGGCGACAAGGTCATTGCCTTCGCCCGCGCCTTCCTCGACGAAGCCGCACCTTTGGCCGCCGGCTCCCACGTCGACGCCACCCGCTACAGCATCGCTGACGGCAAGCTGGTCGTCGCCCTCAAGGGCGGCAGCAACAGCGGCCTGCGCAACGACGCGCAACTGATCGGCTTCCAGGGCGATGCCGCGGCACCGATCGCCATCCTGCTGAAAAACAACGGCCTGCACTTCGAAATCCAGGTCGATGCCAGCACCCCGGTCGGCCAGACCGACGCTGCCGGCGTCAAAGACATTCTGATGGAAGCCGCGCTGACCACCATCATGGACTGCGAAGACTCCGTTGCGGCCGTCGATGCCGACGACAAAGTGGTGATCTACCGCAACTGGCTCGGCCTGATGAAGGGCGACCTGGCAGAAGAAGTCGCCAAGGGTGGCAAGACCTTCACCCGCACCATGAACGCCGACCGCACCTACACTGCCGTCGACGGCAGCGCGCTGAGCCTGCACGGCCGCTCGCTGCTGTTCGTGCGCAACGTCGGTCACCTGATGACCATCGACGCGATCCTCGACAGCCAGGGCAACGAAGTGCCGGAAGGCATCCTCGACGGCCTGGTGACGTGCCTGGCGGCGCTGCACAACCTCAATGGCAACACCACGCGCAAGAACACCCGCACCGGCTCGATCTACATCGTCAAGCCGAAGATGCACGGCCCGGAAGAAGCGGCGTTCACCAACGAGCTGTTCGGTCGCATCGAAGACGTGCTGGGCCTGGCGCGCAACACCCTGAAAGTCGGGATCATGGACGAGGAGCGCCGTACCACGGTCAACCTCAAGGCTTGCATCAAGGCGGCCAGCGAGCGCGTGGTGTTCATCAACACCGGCTTCCTCGACCGCACCGGCGATGAAATCCACACCTCCATGGAAGCCGGCCCGATGGTGCGCAAGGCCGACATGAAGGCGGAAAAATGGATCGGCGCCTACGAGAACTCCAACGTCGATATCGGCTTGAGCACCGGCCTGCAAGGTCGTGCGCAGATCGGTAAAGGCATGTGGGCCATGCCGGACCTGATGGCGGCGATGCTCGAACAGAAAATCGCCCACCCGCTGGCCGGAGCCAACACCGCCTGGGTCCCGTCGCCAACCGCCGCCGCGTTGCACGCGCTGCACTACCACAAGGTCGATGTATTCGCCCGCCAAGCCGAACTGGCCAAGCGTGCACCGGCCTCGGTGGACGACATCCTGACCATCCCGCTGGCAGTGAACCCGCAGTGGAGCGCCGAGCAGATCAAGAACGAACTGGACAACAACGCCCAGGGCATTCTCGGTTACGTGGTGCGCTGGATCGACCAGGGCGTCGGCTGCTCGAAAGTGCCGGACATCAACGACATCGGCCTGATGGAAGACCGCGCCACCCTGCGCATTTCCAGCCAGCACATCGCCAACTGGCTGCGTCACGGCATCGTCACGCAGGAGCAGGTGATGGAAAGCCTCAAGCGCATGGCGCCAGTGGTTGACCGTCAGAACGCGGGCGATGCGCTGTATCGTCCGCTGGCGCCGAATTTCGACAGCAACATCGCCTTCCAGGCGGCGGTCGAACTGGTGATCGAAGGCACCAAACAACCCAACGGCTACACCGAGCGGGTCCTGCACCGTCGTCGTCGTGAGTTCAAGGCTGCCAATGGCCTGTAACTGAAGCCAATGAAAAAAGCCCTGATCTGTCGATCAGGGCTTTTTTGTATGTGCTGCTTGATTCCTGTAGGAGCGAGCTTGCTCGCGATGGACGCAAGACCGCCGCTGGGTATCAGGTAGAACCGTGTAATCGTTAACGACCATCGCGAGCAAGCTCGCTCCTACAGGGACGGGAACGGTTCGGTCAGGGCTCCATCCCCAACTCATGCTTGACCAACGCCAGCAGCTTGCCCGTATCAATGGGCTTGAGCAGGAAGTCCACCACGCTCAAATGCATCGCGGCAATCGCATCCTTCACGTCGGCATCGCCGGAAACGATGATGAACGGCATGGCCGCCCTCACGGATTCGCGCACCTGGCGAATCAGGTCCAGGCCATCGACGTGGCCCATGCGCAGATCGGTGATCACCAGGCCGATCGAGGGTTTCTCACTCAACATCTTCAGCGCCGTTTCGCCACTGGAAGCGGTCATGCAGCGAATGCCATCCAACCCCAATATTTCCGACAACAGCTCGCGAGCGTCTTTATCGTCGTCAACGATCAGCACCCGTTGCGGCGGCAGATCGGGCTCCAGCATGACGGCACTCAGCGCTGCGCGTTCGGCGTCACTCAAAATATCGTGGTCGGACATGGCTTTCTCTAGGTAATCAAATTCTTCCCTGGCTCAGTGGTGAGACATCCTAAGGAGACCTTCTAATGTGCACTTCGTCGGATTTTTTGCCTATAAGGGAAAGGATAGTTTTTTCCAAAGATTGCGTAGGGGATTTCCGAAATTTTGCAGTCCCCGGGCCATCCTAGACTTACGTCCAATGGGCACTTGGCGCTCAGAAGCTGACCATGGCTGAGTCATCCGACAACAACAATTTTAAAAAAGACTGCGGTAATGGTTATGAGTAAAGCGGACGCCTTCACCCAGGCAGGGAAAACCGCGGTATTGCAGAACATCCAGGGCACTCTGCAATTCCTTCAGCGCTTCCCGCCCTTCAATCAGATGGAACACGCCCATCTGGCCTATCTGGTTGAACAGTGTCAGCTGCGTTTTTATGCGCCCGGCGAGAGCATCATCAAACCCGCCGACGGCCCGGTTGAGCATTTCTACATCGTCAAACAGGGCCGGGTGGTGGGTGAACGCCCCCACAGCGCCAAGGGCGGCACCGAAACCACGTTCGAAATCACTACCGGCGAGTGCTTCCCCCTGGCTGCGCTGCTGGGCGAGCGGGCGACCCGCACCGAACATTTGGCCGCCGAAGACACCTTCTGCCTGCAACTGAACAAGCTGGCGTTCATCAAGCTGTTCGCCCTGTCCAACACCTTTCGTGATTTCGCCCTGCGCGGGGTCAGCAGCCTGCTGGATCAGGTCAACCAGCAAGTCCAGCAAAAAGCCGTGGAAACCCTCGGCACCCAGTACTCGCTCAACACCCGCCTGGGTGAGCTGGCCATGCGTCACCCGGTGACGTGCAGCCCGCAAACGCCCCTGCGCGAAGCCGTGACCCTGATGCACGAACAGCAGGTGGGCAGCATTGTGATCGTCAACGAGCACAAGACGCCCAGGGGATTTTCACCCTGCGTGACCTGCGCCACGTGGTGGCGGGCGGCACCAATGATTTCAACGAAGCCATCGACGGGCACATGACCCGCTCGCCGTTTTTCCTGAGCCCGGATCACAGCGCCTTCGATGCGGCGATTGCCATGACCGAACGGCACATCGCCCACGTTTGCCTGGTCAAGGATCAACGCCTGTGCGGCGTGGTCTCCGAGCGCGACCTGTTCTCCCTGCAACGGGTCGACCTGGTGCACCTGGCGCGCACCATCCGCAGTGCGCAACGGGTGGAAAACCTGGTGGCGCTGCGGGGCGAGATCGGCCAGTTGGTGGAGCGCATGCTCGCCCACGGTGCCTCCTCAACCCAGATCACCCACATCATCACCCTGCTCAACGATCACACCGTATGCCGGGTGATCGAACTGACGCTTGCCGAAAAAGGCGACCCCGGCGTGCCGTTCAGCTGGCTGTGCTTCGGCAGCGAAGGCCGGCGCGAACAGACGCTGCACACCGACCAGGACAACGGCATTCTTTTCGAAGCCCGGGATGCGGCGCATGCCGCCGAGATTCGCGGCAAGCTGCTGCCCATCGCGCAACACATCAACCACAGCCTGGCGCAGTGCGGCTTCACCCTGTGCAAGGGCAACATCATGGCCGGCAACCCCGAGCTGTGCCTGTCCCGCGCCGAGTGGGCCCGACGCTTTGCCGCGTTCATTCGTGAAGCGACACCAGAGAACCTGCTGGGGTCGAGCATCTACTTCGACCTGCGGGTGGTCTGGGGCGACGAGCAGAGCTGCGAGCAACTGCGTCGCGGGATCCTCGACCAGGTGGGCGACAACCGCCTGTTCCAGCGCATGATGGCCGAGAATGCCCTGCGCAACCGCCCGCCCGTAGGGCGTTTCCGCGAGTTCGTGCTGGCGCGCAAGAACGGCGAGAAAGCCACGCTGGACCTCAAGGCCCAGGGATTGGGCCCCTTCGTCGATGGTGCACGCCTGCTCGCCTTGGCCCATGGCATCGGCGCGAACAATACCCTGGAGCGTTTCCGTCAGTTGGTGGAAAAGGAAGTGATCGACAAGCTCGACGGCGCAGCGTACGAAGAGGCCTACCACTTCATTCAGCAAACCCGCATGCAGCAACATCAGCTACAAACGCGGGAGAACCTGCCCTACTCCAACCGGGTCGATCCCGACAGCCTCAATCACCTGGATCGCCGCATCCTGCGTGAATCCCTGCGCCAGGCCCAACGCCTGCAAAGCAGCCTGACCCTGCGGTATCAGTTATGAGCCTGTTTTCCTGGCTGCGACCGACCGGCCCCATGTTGTCCGGGGAATTGCAGCAACGGCTCAAAGACCTGCCAGCGCTGGCGGAGCTGGGCGAATGCAGCCTGCGCGAGCAGCGCTGGGTGGTGCTGGACCTGGAAACCACCGGGCTCAACCTGAACAAGGATCGGGTGCTGTCCATTGGCGCGGTGGTGATCGAGGACGGCGCCATCGACTTCGGCCAGCAGTTCGAACGCACCCTGCAATGCGCCGACATGAAAGTGGCGCCCAGCGTGTTGATCCACGGCCTGGGCCCGAGCGCGGTAGCCGCTGGCAGCGACCCGGCGCAGGCGCTGGTCGAGTTCATGGAGTTCGTTGGCGACAGCCCTTTGCTGGCATTCCATGCGCCGTTCGACCAGCACATGCTCGGGCGCGCGTTGAAGGATCACCTGGGTTACAAGTTGCAACACACCTTCCTGGATGTCGCGGACATCGCACCACTGCTGTGCCCGCAGGCGCACATTCGCGAAGCCGGGCTGGATGAGTGGATCGACTGGTTCAAGCTTGAAGTGGTCGAGCGCCATAACGCCAGCGCCGATGCACTGGCCACCGCCGAACTGGCGTTGATCCTGTTCAGCCGGGCGCGGCAGCAGCAGATTCACAGCCCGCTGAATCTGCAACAGCGGTTGAGCCAGTGGAAGCGGCGGCAGAATTCGCCGTCCTTTTGAATCTTCGTTGACTGGGCGGGCCCCATCGCGAGCAAGCTCGCTCCTACAGGGTGGGCGGCGCTCAGAGATCTCTGTAGGAGCGGGCTCGCCCGCGATGAACGATAACGCGGTCTATCTGCCGTTCTCACCAGCCGACCAGCGGCCAATTGCTTCCCTTTCTCGCCTCTGCCACAATCGCGAACAATTCTCGTTAGTTAACACTTCTTAATCGGTGATGCTGCGTGTCGTCAGTCCCAAGCCCTCAAAGTGAGCTCGTCGGTGCGTTATATCGCGACCATCGCGGTTGGCTATTGGCCTGGCTCAGACGCAACATCGCCTGCCCCCAGCGGGCCGAGGACCTGAGCCAGGACACCTTCGTGCGCTTGCTCGGCCGCGATGAGCTCAAAGAACCGCGCGAACCCAGGGCGTTCCTGGTGGCGATCGCCAAGGGCCTGCTGTTCGACTATTTCCGCCGCGCCGCGCTGGAACAGGCCTACCTCACCGAATTGATGCTGATCCCCGAGGAAGAACACCCTTCACCGGAAGAACAGCAACTGATCCTCGAAGACCTGAAGAACATCGACCGCCTGCTCGGCAAGCTGTCCAGCAAGGCACGGGCGGCATTCCTGTACAACCGTCTCGACGGTCTCAGCCACGCGGAAATCGCCCAACGCCTGGGCGTTTCGGTGCCGCGGGTGCGTCAGTACCTGGCCCAGGGCATTCGTCAGTGCTACATCGCGCTGTATGGAGAACCGGTGTGACCCCGACCAGTTCCAAACCGGTCTCGGCGCAGGTGCTGGACGCGGCGATCGCCTGGCAGCTGTCTCTGGACTCGGCCAACCCGGTGGAGCGCGAAGAATTCGCCAAATGGCACGCCGCCCACGAAGAACACGCCCGCGCCTGGAACCAGTTGGGCATGCTCGATCAGCGTTTCAGCGTGGCCAGCGGCCCGGCGCGCACCGCGTTGCTGCAATCGCGCGAAAGCATTCGCCGACGGGTGCGCAAGCTGGGCAATGGCCTGGCGAGCGTCGTCGCAGTGATCGGCCTGGCCCTGTTCGCCGGTGGGCGCTACCTGCCGGTCGACTATTGGCTGGCCGATCAACGCACCGCCACCGGTGAGCAACGCACCCTGCGCCTGAGCGACGGCACCGTGATCAACCTCAACACCCACAGTGCCCTGGACGTGCGCTTCGACGAGAAGCAGCGGCGAGTGATTCTGCAGGACGGCGAAATCCTCGTCGAAACCGGCCACGGCGACGCCCGGCCGTTCATCGTCGAAACCCGCGAGGGCAGCATGCGTGCACTGGGCACGCGGTTCCTGGTCAAGCGCGAGGAAGAAGGCACGCGCCTGAGCGTGTTGAAGTCCGCCGTGGCCGCACACCCGGAGTCGAGCCCCGACGAACAGATTCTGCAGGAAGGCCAGCAGGTGCTGATGCGCAGCAATGGCCTTGGCCCCATCGCCGCGCTGGACGTCGGCGCCGACGCCTGGACCCGCGGCATGCTGGTGGTGGATAACGCGCGCCTGGAAGACCTGGTGCATGAGCTCGGTCGCTACCGTCGCGGGCACCTTGGCGTAGCGCCGGAAGTGGCAGACCTGCGCATCACCGGCAGTTTCCCGCTGAAGAACACCGACCTCGCCCTGAGCGCCCTGCTGCCGACATTGCCGGTGCAGATCGAGCAGCACACGGCGTGGTGGGTGACGGTGGCGAAGGCGGATGCCAAGCCCTGAAATAGATGGAAGCCGGAAGGCCCCAATCGCGAGCAGGCTCGCTCCCACAGTGGATTTGTGTACGCCATAAATGAACTGTGGGAGCGAGCCTGCTCGCGATAGCGCCATCCGATTCGCTAAAAATCCCCCTGAATAAAAATTATTTTCATCCAGCCCTATCACTTTTCAAATCTCATTCGGCACACAGGCAATTGAGAAGTATTCCCTTTCAGGAGCCGCTGTATGTCCCGTTCGCTTGACACGTTTTTGCGCCCCAGCCTGTTGGCGGTCGCTATCGCCCTTTGCACCCCGCTGGCCAGCAGCCAGCTGATCGCCGCTGAGCAGGCGTCCAGCGTTCGCGCCTACAACCTGCCGGCCGCGCCATTGGCCAGCACCCTGAACCAGATCGCCAGCCAGGCCGGCGTGGCGCTGTCGCTCAATCCATCCCTGGCAGCAGGCAAGACCTCTGCCCCGGTCAGTGGCCAGTACGATGCCGTTGGCGCCCTGCGTGCAGCCCTGCGCGGCACCGGTCTGCAACTTGAACAGAGCAGCACCGGTACCTACAGCCTGGTGGCCGCACCTGAAGGCGTTGTCGCATTGCCGGAAACCAACGTGATCGGCGTAGGCACCACCGAAAATGCCTGGGGACCGGTCGAGGGTTACGTCGCCACTCGCACTGCGGCAGGCACCAAGACCGACACGCCTATCGTCGAGGCACCGCGCTCGATGTCGGTGATCACCCGCGCACAGATGGACGATCGTGGGGTACAGAACCTCGATGACGCCGTGCGTTACATGCCGGGTGTGATTGCCAGCAGCTACGGCAGCGACTCGCGTGCCGACTGGCTGCGCGTGCGCGGCTTCGAACCGACCCAGTTCCTCGATGGCCTGCCGTTACCGAAAGGCTCCTACGCCAACCCGAAGGCTGAAACCTGGAACCTGGAACGCATTACACTCCTGCGCGGCCCTGCCTCCTCGGTGTACGGCCAGACCCCTCCCGGCGGCATGCTCGACATGGTCAGCCGTCGTCCCGAGGCCATTGCCAGCCACGAAGTACGCGCCGAAGTCGGCAGTAACAACCGCAAGCAGATCAGCTTCGACAGCACCGGCAAAGTCGATGACGAAGGTCAGTTCCTCTACCGCGTCGACGGCGTGGTGCGTGACAGCGGGATGCCGGTCGACCACACCGATGACAAGCGCTACAACCTGGCGCCGAGCCTGACGTGGAACATGGACGACGACACGCACGTGACGTTCCTCTCGCAGTTCACTCGCGACGATACCGGGGTCAGCGGTCAGTTCCTGCCGCTGCAAGGCACCAAGCTGGATTCACCGCTCGGGGATATCTCGCACCACAAGAACCTGGGCGACCCGGAGTCCGATCACTACGATCGCACCTACTACGCACTGGGCTATGCCTTTGACCATCGCCTGAATGACGTCTGGCAGTTCAAACAGAATCTGCGCTATACCAAGAGCGATCTGGAATTCCAGCAAACCTATGCGTCGTTCGGTAACTCGGTGTCGCCGGATGGCACGCTGGCTCGCCTGGTCGACAAGGTCGATGAAGACATCAGCCAGTTCGCCGTGGATAACAACTTCCAGGCCGATTTCCAGACGGGTCCGCTCAGCCATGTCCTGCTGATCGGGCTGGATCATCAACGCACCAATACCAACTACAGATGGCTTGAAGGCAGTGCTCCGCCGAGCAACGTCATCACGCCGGTCCGTGGTGCCGACTACTCCAACGTCAATTACGCCACCTTCTACGACTACAACCAGAAGACCAACCAGACAGGTCTGTACGTCCAGGATCAAATCTCCCTGGATAAATGGCGCCTGACCCTGGGCGGCCGTGAAGACTGGATTCATACCGCGACGCAGTTCAACAACCTCAGCGACGCCACCAACACTCAGCGCGATAAAGCCTTCAGTGGAAACGCCGGCTTGAGCTATGTGTTCGATTCGGGGATTACGCCGTACATCTCCTACACCGAGTCGTTCCAGCCATCCATGGGTGCCGATGCCAGCTCCACCAACTCGTTCAAACCGACCGAAGGCAAGCAAACCGAAGTCGGCGTGAAGTACATGCCACCAGGCAGCAACACACTGCTGACCGCAGCGGCGTTCGATCTGCGTCAGGAAAACGTTTCCGTGACCCAGAACAACGTGACCAGTCAGGTCGGCGAGCTGAAAGTGCGCGGTATCGAGCTTGAAGCCACTTCCGACGTCAACGAAAACTTGAAGGTGGTGGGTTCCTACACCTACACCGACACCGAAATCCTCAAGGGCGCCGACAAAGGTAATCGCTTCAAACTGGTTCCGCGAAATCAGGCCTCGCTGTGGTCTGACTACACATGGCGTTCGGGCTTCCTCGACGGCTTTGGCGTCGGCGCGGGCGTTCGCTATGTCGGTGACACCTACGGCAGCACCAGCAATACCGAAAACTCGCACGTTGGCTCCTACACTGTGTACGACGCCTCCGTCCATTATGATCTGAGCCGTCTTAACCCGGCGCTGGCTGGTGTTTCGGTCGACGTCACGGCGAAGAACATTTTCGACAAGGACTACGTCTCGACTTGCGACGGTTTCTGGTGCTACTACGGTGATGAACGCAATGTCGTGGCTGCCGTGAACTACAAGTGGTAACGGGTTGAACTGACAAGACCCTGTACCCGAGCCGTCCTCATTGGACGGCTTTGGTATTTCTGAGAGTCATGAAATGAAAAGCAAAACAATCCGCCGCTGGTCCTTCGTCCACACCTGGACCAGCCTGATCTGCACCGTGTTCCTGTTGATGCTGGCGCTCACCGGCCTGCCGTTGATCTTCCATCATGAGATTGATCACCTGCTGGGTGATGCCCCGGAGTTGAAGGTCATGCCGGCCGACACTCCGCAGCTCAATCTGCAGCAACTGGTGCAGGCGGCAGAAAGACATCGTCCCGGCGAAGTCATGCAGTATTTCGGTTATGAGGAAGACGAACCCAACGCTGCCATTGCCATCATGGCGGCCACCGCCGGGACCGAGCCGAACTCGTCGCACACCTTCATGCTCGATGCGCGCACCGGCGAAGCGCTGGAAATGCCGTCGGCCAATGGCGGGTTCATGATGTTGATGCTGCGCCTGCACGTGGACATGTTCGCCGAACTGCCGGGCAAGCTGTTGCTGGCGTTCATGGGCCTGCTGTTCGTGGTGGCGATCGTGTCCGGGACGGTGTTGTACCTGCCGTTCATGCGCCGCCTCAAGTTCGCCACCGTGCGCCAGGACAAATCCACCCGCCTGCGCTGGCTCGACCTGCACAACCTGATTGGCGTGGTCACCCTGACCTGGGCGCTGGTCGTGGGCGTCACCGGTGTCATCAGCGCCTGCGCCGACCTGCTGATCGCGCAATGGCGCAACGACACGCTCAACACCATGATCGCGCCGTACCGCAATGCCCCGCCGCTGACCCAACTGGCCCCGGCCACCCGCCTGCTCGACATCGCCCGTGACGCCGCGCCCGGCATGCGCCCGGACTTCATCGCCTTCCCCGGCACGCGGTTTTCCAGTGAGCACCATTACGCCGTGTTCATGAAGGGCAGCACGCACCTGACCTCCCACCTGTTGACGCCGATCCTGATCGACGCCAGCAACCTCGAGGTCACCGCCGTGGTCGAGCGGCCGTGGTACATGGACGCCATGGGCATGTCGCAGCCGCTGCACTTCGGCGACTACGGCGGCATGCCGATGAAAATCCTCTGGGCCACCCTCGACGTGCTGACCATCATCGTGCTCGGCAGCGGTGTCTACCTGTGGGTGGTGCGGCGCAGAGCGGCCAAGCCCGCGCTGGAAAAAGCCGAGGTCGCCGCATGAAGCCTCGGCAATCGAACTTCTGGAAAGTCTTCGCCACGCCCACGGTGATCGCCCTGCTGACTGCCGCAGGCCTGTTTGCCGCGCTACTGGGCGATGGCGCCTGGGATGCCCTGAGCTGGCTGGGGCTGGGCATACCCGCCGCCCTGGCCCTGCGCGGCCTGCTGCAACGCCGCTGACGCACGGCTGCCCCCTTGTGGGAGCGAGCCTGCTCGCGAGGCGGTATGTTGTCACCACAATTGCTGGCTGACACTCCGCCTCGCGAGCAGGCTCGCTCCCACAGGTTATCCCACAAGGGTTCTGCCTAGTTTGAGCCAACCCTGCAACACGCTATGCTGCCCCCCTCAGCCACCGACCGAGACGCAGCCATGTCCGCCCCGAGCATGACCCTGTACCACAACCCCCTCTCGCCCTTCGTACGCAAAGTCATGGTGCTGTTGCACGAAACCGGCCAGCAGGATCGCGTCAGCCTGCAAAACTGCGTACTGACCCCGGTCGACCCCGACCAGGCGCTGATCGACGACAATCCCCTGAGCAAGATCCCGGCCCTGCGCCTGGCCGACGGCAACGTCATCCACGACAGCCGGGTGATCCTCGACTACCTCGACCATCAGCACGTCGGCAACCCGCTGATTCCCCGTGAAGGTTCGGCCCGCTGGCGCCGCCTGACCCTGGCCTCGATGGCCGACGGCATCATGGACGCCGCCGTGCTGACCCGCTACGAAGTCGCCCTGCGTGCACCGGAAAAACACTGGCCGCAATGGCTCGACGGCCAGCGCGACAAGATCCGCCGTGCCCTGGCCCTGCTGGAAAAAGACGCGATTGCCGAGCTGACCAGCCACTTCGATGTGGCGGCGATCAGCGTGGCGTGTGCGTTGGGTTACCTGGACCTGCGCCATCCGGATCTGGCATGGCGCGAGGCGAATCCGCAGTTGGCGGCCTGGTATTTCGAGGTGAGCCAGCGGCCTTCGATGCTGGCGACGATGCCCAAGGTTTAGATTTTCGCTGGCAGGGCTGGCCTCATCGCGGGCAGTCGAATCGTCGCACCGCAGCTCCCACACCGGACCGCGCCGTCAGGTGGGAGCGACGGAGCGACGATTCGATCCGCTCGCGATGGCATCCCAGCGGTTCCGACGTAAATAACTCGCAAATCAACACCACCAACCTCTCCCCTTCCCGCTGATCCTCGCGCAACCCCAGCGACCGGCTCATTTCACCTCTCCCAAATCAAACGCCACCGGCTTGGCCACCTTCTGCCCCACCCCGTACCAATCCAGTTTTCTGGTCAGCACCATGAACACCCCGAGCACGCCGAACAGCAGCCCCGACCCCATCAACAACGCGTAATCCTCGGCGCTCAACAGCCCGTAAAGCAGGCCATACAGAGCCACCAGCCCCGCCGAGAAACTCAAGCCGTGGCGCACGCTGTGCAGGACATGGCAGACGTAGAACCCGATCAACGACACACAGGCGCCGGCCGACAGCAGGTACGCCGGATCAAAGCCGATGTGCTCGGACAACGACAACAACAGCAGATAAAAGAACGCCAGCGCCACCCCCACCAATGCGTATTGCACCGGGTGCACCGCCAGGCTTTTCAGCACTTCGAAAAGGAAGAAACCGGCAAACGTCAGAACAATGAACAACAGCGCATATTTGATCGCCCGATCGCTTTTCAGGTACTGGTCAACCGGGTCGATGAAGCTCACGCCAAAGCTGCGCCCATTGAACGCTTCACAGCTGCGGCGCAGCACGCAGTCATTCAGGGCTTCTTGCAGGTTGGTGGAGAAGAACGAGGTCTGCCACTCGGCGGAAAAGCCCTGGTCGGTGATGTCACGCTTGGCCGGCAGGTAGTTGCCGATGAAGCTGGGGTGCGGCCAGTTGGCGGTCAGCGACACGTTGCTGGTCTTGCCCACCGGCACCACCTGCAACTGGCCGGTGCCTTGCAGCTTCAGGTCGAATGCGAACGCCAGCTCGGTGTTCTGCCTGGCGTCCAACGCCGGCAACACCACGTGCACACCCTCGCCCAGCCAACCGACCTGGCTGCCCGGCACGAAGTCCAGGCGCTGGCCGTTGAGTTCGAGTTTCAAGGCATTCTCGATGCCGCGAATGTCGCTGATACCGACGGCGAGGAACGGCTGGTCGAACTGGTAATCGGCGAAATCTTCCTTGATGCCCAATTGCGCCGGCAGCGAAAAGTGTCCGTTGATACGGTTGTCGGCATGGAACAGTCGCGCCTGATAAATGCCCCGGGCACGCAGTTCCGTGGCCACCTCGCCGTCGAGTTCGAAGCGCTCCGGCAGGAAGTACAGGCGACCGCGTTCTTCGCCGACTTCCTGGTAGCGCTGGTTGGTCTTTTCGTTGAGTTTCCAGGTGCGCACCACCTTGCGGTACGGCACCACCATCAGCGGCCCGCTCAATTGCTGGCTGTAGCTGGAACTGCGGGCGATGTCTTCGAGCACGCCGTCGCGCAGTTGCTGGCGGTCCTGGATGACGCCGTTGATCATCAGCAGCGGAATCAGCAGCAACAAAATCAGCAGGGCGATGGCCCCGAGTTTCAAGGTCAGATTGCGGTTCATGGGACTCTCCCTGTTTGGATGGGGAGAGTCTGGGGTCGGTGTGTGGAGGGGTTATGTGGGGTTTATGGAGATTGTGTGGAGACTGAGCCCCTGTGGGAGCGAGCCTGCTCGCGATAGACACAACTCGGTCTCAAGGCAGACACAAAATCACCTCCACCCCACCCTCGACATTGCCAATCCTCAACACCCCACCATGCAACTTCGCCACTTCCTCGACAAAATTAAGCCCCAACCCGGTGCTCTTGCGCCCACTGTCCGGACGCGGCAGGGAATAAAAGCGCTCACTCAAACGCGGCAACGCATAATCCGGTATCGCCTCGGCCTGGTTGAACAGTTTCAACTCGACCCGCTCCCCCACCCGAGCAGCACTGAACCGTAACAGGCCCTGGGCCTGGGTGAAATCCAGCGCATTTTCCAGCAGATTCGCCAGCGCCTGACGCAACAGAAACGGCTCCCCCAACCACGCCAGGTCCGGCGCGACCGCCCGCTCCACGCGCAACTGCTTGCCTTCGATACGCCCGGCCTGAGCCATCAGCAATTCATCCACCAGCCCCGCCAGCGGCACCGGCACGCGCTCCTCCAACCCCTGGCGCTGTTCCACCAGGGCCAGGTTCAACAGCCGCTCGATCAACTGCTGCATACGCACGCTTTCATTGTCGATGTTGCTGACGAAGCGCTGCTGTTGCGCCAACGGCATTTCCCCCTGCAGCAACTCCGCCGCACCGCGAATCGCCGCCAGCGGGCTTTTCAGTTCATGGGTCAGCGTGTGCACATAACGCTCGACGTAGGCCTTGCCTTCAAGCTGGGTGCGCATCTGCTCCACGGCCGTCGCCAGTTGCTCCAGCTCGCCGCCGCGATAATGCGGCACCTCGACCCGGCGCCCTTCGCTGACCGCCTGCGCGTACGCAGTCAGCCGGCGCAGCGCCGCACTCAACCACCACGACAGCAACGCGCCGAACAACAGGCCCAGACCGATCAACCCGGCGCCATACGCCAGCAAGCGGCGCTCGGTGCGGTCGACATAAGGTTGCAGCGAGCTGTTGGGCTTGGCCACGGTTACAACGCCTATGATCTGGCCGTTGTCACGGATCGCCGCCCCCACGTGCATCACTGACGAGCTGGCATCGTCCGGGTCACTGCGAGTCGAACGCGCGCCGTACTCACCGCGCAAGGTCAGGTAAACATCGTTCCAGCGCGAATAATCCTGGCCGACCGCCGTACCGCTGGAATCCAGCACCACGATACCCTTGGCGTCGGTGACGTAGATGCGATGGTTGACCTGGTTCTTCGGCAAGCCCCAGATGCTCGCCTTCGGTTGCCGTTCGCCATAGGCCTTGAGCAACTGCGGCCAGCGGTTCTGGTTGAGGGTGCCAGCCTTGAAGTCATCGCGCAGAATCTCTGCCATCAGGTTGGCGGTATCCACCAGGGTTTCTTCCGTGGACTGGCGCACGCCAGGACGGATTTCCTCCATGACCGTGCTGAGCACAAAGTAACCGGTCAGGCCGATGAACAGCACATAGACCAGGAAAATCCGTAGCCCGAGTGGCATTAGCTGTGCCCCGGGCTGTAGCTGTAGCCGAGGCCGCGATGGGTCTGGATCGGCTCGGCATCGCCCTTCACCGCGCGCAACTTGGCGCGCACGCTCTTGATGTGGCTGTCGATACTGCGCTCGTAGCCGGCATCGGCCGCCACGCCCAGGGCATCGAGCAACTGCTCGCGGCTGAACACCCGTTCGGGCTGTTCGAGCAGGCATTGCAAGAGGCGAAATTCGTGGCGGGTCAGGCTCAGCACCTGGCCGCGATAGTGGATCTGCACCCGCTCATGATCGACACGGAACAGGCCCGACGAGGGCTCGGCCTCCACACGGGGCGCCATGCGCTTGAGAATCGCGCGAACCCGCGCCGTCACTTCGCGAGGGCTGAACGGCTTGACCACGTAATCATCAGCGCCGATCTCCAGGCCCACCACCCGATCAATTTCTGCGTCACGGGCCGTGAGGAAAATCACCGGCACCTCTGAGAAACGCCGCAGTTGCTTGCAGGTTTCAAAGCCACTGATGTCGGGCAGGCCGATATCGAGAATGATCAGGTCAGCCGGCGTCTGCCGTTGATGCTCCAGCGCGGCGGCCCCGAGGTTCAGCCAGGTGGTACTGAAACCTTCGCCCTGCAAGGCAAAAATCAGCGTATCGGCAATCGCCGCTTCGTCTTCGACAATCAGGATGTGAGGCATGGCGTCCGAGCCCGGCAGTGGAGTGGGCGAACGGTGACTCAAGCCTTACATCACGTCAATCGGGCGGGTTGAAATCAGCAGTCCGGCTTGTCCGCCGTGAAACGCCGAGCCGGGTTCACCGCTGCGCCGAACTCGCGCAAGGCCTTGGCACCGATCAGCAGCGGATAGTTGAAGCTGCTGCGGTCGGTGAGGTTGACCTCGACGGTGCGCTTGACGTTGCCCAGGCACAGTTCCAGGTCGACCACCGGGCGCTTGGTCGGCGCCGCCACTTCCTCGTCATCGTCTTCTTCGGAGCGGGTCTTGATCTTGCTGATACGCGCGATCTTGTGCTCGAAGATCTTGTTGCTGGCGTCCTTGGTGGCCAGGCGGAACCGCACCCAGTCTTCGCCATCGCGGGTGAAGGTTTCGATGTCCCTGGCCGACAGCGAGGCGGTCAGCGCGCCGGTGTCCATTTTCGCCTTGAGCACTTCACCGCCGATTTCCGGCAGGGCGATGTATTCGTAGCGGCCGTACAGGGTCGGTTCGGCGGCCATGACCGGCAGGGCAACCAGGGACAAAATTGCAAGAAAAGATTTCACGTGATCGGTGTCCTTGAGAAAGGGGCAGCGGGATTTTAGACCGCCGGCAAGGGATTCGTTCGTTCTTCAAATCGCTATCGCGAGCAGGCTCGCTCCCACATTAGACAGCGCCCAACTGTGGGAGCGAGCCTGCTCGCGAGGGGCCGGTATGCCTGGCTGCATTTTTGCGAGCATACCGATAACAAGGTGAAACATTCGTCACCGGCAATTTGGCCTGCCACCCGAACCTGCTTATCATGGCCCGCCCAATGGTTTTCAAGAGTCGCCCATGCGCCGCCTGCTCACTGGCTGTTTCGTCGCCCTGCTGCTGTTGCTCAACACCCTGGTCCTGATCGGGCCCTTGATGGTGTTCGCCCTGCTCAAGCTGGTCCTGCCCGGCCGTTTTCGCGATTACGCTTCCGGGGCGGTGATGTGGATCGCCGAGACCTGGTCGGAGATCGACAAGCTGATCTTCCACCTGTGCATCCCCACCCAATGGGACATTCGCGGTGGCGACGACCTGCGGCGCGACACCTCGTACCTGGTGATCAGCAACCATCAATCCTGGGTCGACATCCCGGCGCTGATCCAGACGCTGAACCGGCGCACGCCGTTCTTCAAATTCTTCCTCAAGAAGGAACTGATCTGGGTGCCGTTCCTGGGGCTGGCGTGGTGGGCGCTGGATTACCCGTTCATGAAGCGCTACACCAAGGCGTTCCTGGCGAAAAACCCGGAGCTGGCGGGCAAGGACCTGGAAATCACCAAGGCCGCCTGCGAACTGTTCAAGCGCCAGCCGGTGACCGTGGTCAATTACCTGGAAGGCACCCGTTTCACTCCGGCGAAAAGCACCCAGCAGCAATCACCGTTCAGCCATCTGCTCAAGCCCAAGGCCGGCGGCGTGGCGTTCGTACTGGCGGCGATGGGGGAACAGCTGGACGCCATTCTCGATGTGACGGTGGTCTACCCGCAGGCGAACATCCCGGGGTTCTGGGACCTGATCAGCGGCAACGTGCCGAGGGTGATCATTGATATCCACACCCGCGAGCTCGACCCGGCGCTGTGGCAGGGCGATTACGAAAACGACCCGGTGTTTCGCGAGTCGGTGCAGAACTGGGTCAACCAGCTCTGGACCGAGAAAGACCTTCGCATCGCCGCCCTGCGCAACGAAAGCCGCTGAATCAGCTGCCGGTGCCCCAGATACCGCCCAGGCTTTGCAGCAGCGAGCCGCCAACGCCCTGCTGACCGAGGTATTGCAGGATCAACGGGGCAAACTGGCCGACCATGCCGCTGTCCATGCCCAGGGCATCGAACGCGTTGTTCAGGTCGTTGGTGTCTTTGACGTTGCCCAAGGCATTATCCAGGCCGGCGGCCTTGCCGTTGGAACCGAGCAGACTGGCCAGCGCGCCCAACTCGCCACCGCCCGATAATTTGTCGATGCCCGGCACGCTCTTGGCCAGCTCGGCGTAGTCGGCGGTGCTCAACTGATTCTTCGCCAGCCCCAGCATCGCCCCGGTGCCGCCGACGGCTTGTTGCGGGGTCACGTCCAGCTGACTGAGCGCACCGAGCAAGCCGGCGGTCTCGGAGGTTGGCGCAGCCTCGGTGGCAGCGTTGTCACCCTTCATGCCGGCAATGGCGCTGGCCGCATCGCCCAGACTGAACTGTGCAAACACCGGCCCGGCGGCCAGGGTCATGAGCGATGCCAGTACAAAACCGCGTGAAACCTTCATCCAGACACCCTCAACGAAAAACCGCCCGGGAATGGGCGGTTAAAACAGTTCGTTGGACTAAAGCCATCGGCGATTGTTCCCCCGCCCCACCGCCACTGTGGGAGCGAGCCTGCTCGCGATGGTCGTCAACGGTAACGCTGGCTACCTGACAAACTGCGCTGTCTGTGCCTCCATCGCGAGCAGGCTCGCTCCCACAGTGGGCATGGATCGGGCATAGGTGAGGTGCCGTAATAGAAAAAGGGCGACATTCGTCGCCCTTTCCCTTGCGCGTATGACTTACGCCGCACTGAACAACTTGTGCGGGTCGATCACAAACTTCTTCGGCACGCCGGCATCGAACTCGCCGTAGCCTTCCGGCGCCTGGTCCAGGCTGATCACCTGCACGCCCACCACTTCGGCGATGTTGATGCGGTCCCACATGATGGCTTGCATCAGCGCCCGGTTATACTTCATCACCGGAGTCTGGCCGGTGTGGAAGCTGTGGGACTTGGCCCAGCCCAGGCCAAAGCGGATGCTCAGGCTGCCCATCTTCGCGGCGGCGTCGACGGCGCCCGGGTCTTCGGTGACGTAGAGGCCGGGGATGCCGATTTTGCCGGCAACCCGGACCACGCCCATCAGCGAGTTGAGCACGGTGGCCGGCGCTTCGTGTTTCACGCCATCATGACCGTGACCACGGGCTTCGAAGCCCACGCAGTCCACGGCGCAATCCACTTCAGGCTCGCCCAGCAGGTCGGCGATCTGCTCGTGCAGCGGTGCGTCCTTGGACAGGTCGACGATTTCAAAACCCTGGGCCTTGGCGTGGGCCAGGCGGATCGGGTTGACGTCGCCGACGATCACCACCGCCGCACCCAGTAGGCGCGCCGAAGCGGCAGACGCCAGGCCGACCGGGCCGGCACCGGCGATGTACACGGTGCTGCCTGGGCCGACACCGGCGGTCACGGCACCGTGGTAGCCGGTGGGCAGGATGTCGGAGAGGCAGGTCAGGTCACGGATTTTTTCCATGGCCTTGTCGCGGTCCGGCAGTTTCAGCAGGTTGAAGTCGGCGTACGGCACCAGCACGTATTCGGCCTGGCCGCCGGTCCAGTCGCCCATGTCGACATAGCCGTAAGCGCCACCGGCACGGGCCGGGTTGACGGTCAGGCACACGCCGGTGTGTTGCTCCTTGCAGGAACGGCAGCGCCCGCACGCCACGTTGAACGGTACGGAGACCAGGTCGCCGATTTTCAGGTTTTCGACGTCGCTGCCCTTCTCGATCACTTCACCAGTGATCTCGTGCCCCAGGACCAGGCCGACCTGGGCGGTGGTACGGCCGCGCACCATGTGCTGGTCGGAACCACAGATGTTGGTGGAAACCACACGCAGGATGACACCGTGCTCGATCTTCCTGCCGCGCGGGTCCTGCATTTTCGGATAGTCGATTTTCTGTACTTCGACCTTGCCAGAGCCGAGATACACCACACCACGATTGCCAGACATGCTTTCACCTCGCTGTTGTTTTTATGTAACGGACGCGTCGCCAAAGGACGGCGGCGCGCTGGTTGCTCGGGTACAGATGCTGTTCTTGTGTTGCCTGTTGTGCCGTCATCGCGAGCAGGCTCGCTCCCACAGTTGATCATTGGTGTGACCAGGATTTGCAGGCAGACACAAATCCTGTGGGAGCGGGCTTGCCCGCGATAGCGATCTAGAGAACGACCGTACGATTGGCGTTCAAAAACACCCTTCTCTCAATGTGATACCCCACGGCCCGCGCCAACGTCAGGCCTTCAATGTCCCGCCCCTTGGCGATCAGATCTTCCGGATAGTGGCTGTGATCCACCACCTCCACGCCCTGGGCGATGATCGGACCTTCATCAAGGTCGTTGTTGATGTAATGCGCCGTCGCGCCGACCAGTTTCACGCCCTTGTTGTAGGCCTGGTGGTACGGCTTGGCGCCCTTGAACCCCGGCAGCAGGGAGTGGTGGATGTTGATCGCCTTGCCATCGAGCTTGCGGCACAGTTCCGGCGACAAAACCTGCATGTAACGCGCAAGGATCACCAGTTCGGCGCCGGCGTCTTCGATCACTTGCAGCACCTGGCGCTCCTGCGACGGCTTGTCGTTCGGGTCCAGGGGGAAATGGTAGTACGGAATCTGGTGCCAGTCGGCCAGCGGCTTGAGATCCGGATGGTTGGACACCACCGCCGCCACGTCCATTGACAACTGGCCGATGCGCTGGCGGTAGAGCAGGTCGTTGAGGCAGTGATCGGCCTTGGAGACCATGATCACCACTTTCGGCCGGTAGTGCGGGGGCGTCAGTTCGAAGATCATGCCGAACGACTCGCCTCGCTCCTGCAGGCCTGCGCGGAAGGATTGCTCGTCGAAGCCGTCGGGCTGACGGAATTCCACACGAATGAAAAAGCGGCCCGAAAGCCGGTCATCGAACGAATGGTGCTCGGTGACGTAGCAGCCCTGCTCGAACAGAAAGCGGGTCACCGCGTCCACGGTGCCGAGTACGCTGGGGCAGTCGGCGGTCAGGATCCATGTGTCTGGGGCGCGGCTCATAGCGGGTGACTCCTGGAACATTGATATTCTATGCGCCTCTCCTGTGGGAGCGGGCTTGCTCGCGAATGCGGTGTGTCAGTCGCCATTGATACAGCTGACCCAGCGCATTCGCGAGCAAGCCCGCTCCCACAGGGTGGAGGGGTGAATCAGGCCTGCACGGCCAGGCCGTACTCGGCCGAGGCGTCTTGCAGCCACAGCCACCAGTAGTCGGAGAAGCTGCGACGGATCAGCAGTTCCCAGGTGTCTTCGGCGGTGTGGCGGATCACCAGTTGCGACTTGGCGAACACGGTGCCCACGGCCTTGCCCACCGGGAAGCTGTTGGGGTGCACGTCGTAGCTGGTGGATTTCATCAGCACCTGGCGCACGTTCGGGCCGCTCAGTTCGAGGATCTGCTGGCCGCCGCTGACGTTGACGATCTGGATGTGCAGGTCGCCCAGCGCTTCGCGCAGTTTTTTCTCGGCTTCGAACTCTTCGCCGCTCGGCACGATCAGCAGCCATTCGTCCGGGCCCAGCCATTGCAGGCTGGTTTCACCCTTGACGATGACGGTCAGTGCGGCCGGCAGTTCGATGCCCAGGGCCTTGTGCACACCGGCGGCGAACGCGGCGTCATGGCCATCGCCACGGATGGTCAGGTGGCCGAGGAGTTTTTTCTCGCGCACGGTCACGCCGGCGCTCTTGCGGCCCTTGCCCACCAGGCTGGCGAGGTCGGCATGATGCAGCGACGACTCGGCCTTGGCCCCGGTGGTTGGGCGTTGTTGGTATACGTTGGCTGCGGTCATAAGGCACCCTTTGCTGAATTCTGTTGGTTCCGGCTCCTGTGGTGGCAGGCCCGCCGCCATCGCGAGCAAGCCCGCTCCCACAGGGAAACGCATTCCAAATTGTGGGAGCGGGCTTGCTCGCGAATGGGCCGACTCGGTGTCACTGCCCACCCACAAGACTTCAAGCCACTACACGTTCTGCCGATCCCCCTTCGGATCGAAGAACACCGAAGAAACGATTTCCGCCTCGATCACGCTGCCGTCGGCCAGCGGTGCGAACACGCGCTCACCCAGGCGCTTCAGCCCGCCCTTGACCACGCCCATGGCAAACGAATAGCCCAGGGAGTTGTGCAGGTAGCTGGAGGTGACGTGGCCGACCATGGTCATCGGGATCGCCTGCTTGGTGTTGAACACCAGTTGCGCACCTTCCGGCAGCCACTTGGTCGGGTCGATCGGCTTGAGGCCTACCAGTTGCTTGCGCTGGTCACGCACGCAGTCTTCACGGTTCATGCCACGCTGGCCGATCCACGAGAACGGTTTGGTGCGGCCCACGCACCAGCCCATGTTCAGGTCGTCCGGGGTCATCGAGCCGTCGGTGTCCTGGCCGACGATGATGAAGCCCTTCTCGGCCCGCAGGATGTGCATGGTTTCGGTGCCGTACGGGGTCAGGTTGTACTGCTTGCCGGCCTCGACGATTTTTTCCAGCACGCCCATCGCATAGTCGGCCTGCACGTTGACTTCGTACGACAGCTCACCGGTGAACGAGATCCGGAACACCCGCGCCGGCACGCCGCCCACCAGGCCTTCTTTCCAGGTCATGAACGGGAACGCTTCGTTGCCCAGGTCCATGTCGGTGACTTCGCTGAGCAGCTTGCGGCTGTTCGGCCCGGACAGGGTCATGGTCGCCCAGTGATCGGTCACGGAGGTGAAGTACACCTTCAGGTCCGGCCATTCGGTCTGCTGGTAGATCTCCAGCCACTGCAGCACGCGTGCAGCGCCGCCGGTGGTGGTGGTCATGACGAAATGGTTGTCGGCCAGACAGGCCGTCACACCGTCGTCGAACACCATGCCGTCTTCCTTGCACATCAGGCCGTAGCGCGCCTTGCCCACGTCTAGCTTGGTCCAGGCGTTGGTGTAGATGCGGTTGAGGAACTCACGGGCATCCGGCCCCTGGATGTCGATCTTGCCCAGGGTCGAGGCGTCCAGCAGGCCGACGCTGTCACGCACGGCCTTACATTCGCGTTTCACCGCCGCATGAATGTCTTCACCGTTTTTCGGGAAGTACCACGGACGCTTCCACTGGCCGACGTCTTCGAACTCGGCACCGTTTTTCACGTGCCAGTGATGCAGCGCGGTGAAACGCACTGGCTCGAAGATGTGCCCACAGTGACGGCCGGCCACAGCGCCGAAGGTGATCGGCGTGTAGTTCGGACGGAACATGGTGGTGCCCATCTGCGGGATGGTCACGTTCAGCGAACGGGCGGCGATGGCCAGACCGTTGACATTGCCTAGCTTGCCCTGGTCGGTACCAAAGCCCAGCGCGGTGTAGCGCTTGACGTGCTCGACCGACTCGAAGCCCTCGCGGGTCGCCAGTTCGATGGCGGCGGCGGTGACGTCGTTCTGCAGGTCGACGAATTGCTTCGGCGCACGAGCGGTGTTCTTTTCATGGGGCACCTGGAACAGCGCCAGGGTCGGCTCTTCGAGGCGGCTCAGGGCTTTGGGCAAGGTGCCTTCGACCACGCTGAAACCAGCTTCGCTGGCCGCACGGGCGCCGCCTTCGAAACCATCGGCCAGGGAATCGCCGAGGCCGTAGACGCCGTTGATGCCACCGACGCACACGCGTTTCTGCGGGGCTTCACCCGGTACGAAACCGAGGATGTCTTCACGCCAGATGGGCTTGCCACCCAGGTGCGAAGCCAGGTGAACCACCGGGCTGTAGCCGCCGGAGCTGGCCACCAGGTCGCATTCGAGCCATTCGCCAGGACTGGTCACGGCGTGGGCTTTGACGTCGATCGCCGCGACACGGGCAGCGGTCACGTGTTTGCTGCCACGGGCCTCGATCACGGCGCTGCCGGTGAGGATGCGAATGCCCTTGGCGCGGGCTTCTTCCACCAGCGCGCCGCGCGGGTTGCTGCGGGCGTCGGCGATGGCCACCACTTGCAGGCTGGCATCGAGCCAATCCAGGGCCACGCGGTAGGCGTGGTCGTTGTTGGTCGACAGCACCAGTTTCTTGCCCGGTGCCACGCCGTAGCGACGCACATAGGTGGACACAGCGCCGGCGAGCATGTTGCCCGGCACGTCGTTGTTGCCGTAGACCAATGGACGCTCGTGGGCGCCGGTCGCCAGGACCACGCGCTTGGCGCGCACCCGGTGGATACGCTGGCGCACCTGGCCAATCGGCGCACGATCACCCAGGTGATCGGTCAGGCGCTCGTGAATGGTCAGGAAGTTATGGTCGTGGTAGCCGTTGACCGTGGCGCGTGGCAGCAGCACCACGTCCGGGGTGTTCTTCAGTTCGCTGACGACGCTGGCCACCCAGTCCATGGCAGGCTTGCCGTCGAGGCTTTCGCGCGAATCGAGCAGGCTGCCGCCGAACTCTTCCTGTTCATCGGCGAGGATCACCCGGGCGCCGCTGCGTGCCGCCGCCAGTGCTGCGGCCAGGCCTGCGGGGCCGGCGCCGACCACCAGCACGTCGCAGTGCTGGTTCATGTAGTCGTAGGTGTCCGGATCGTTCTCGGTCGGCGAGCGACCAAGGCCGGCGGCCTTACGAATGTATTTCTCGTAGGTCATCCAGAACGATTGCGGGTACATGAAGGTTTTGTAGTAGAAACCCGGAGGCATCAGCTTGCCGCCGACCTTGCCGAGAATCCCCATCACGTCGTTGTTCACGCTCGGCCAGCCGTTGGTGCTGGTGGCGACCAGGCCCTGGTACAGCGCCTGTTGCGTGGCGCGCACGTTGGGGATCTGCGTGGCTTCGGTGGCGCCGATCTGCAGCACCGCGTTGGGCTCTTCGGCACCGGCAGCGAAGATGCCGCGTGGGCGCGAGTACTTGAAGCTACGACCGATGATGTCGACACCGTTGGCCAGCAGGGCTGCGGCCAGAGAGTCACCTTCGAAGCCCTTGTAGCTCTGGCCGTTGAAGGTGAAGCTCAGGACTTTGTTGCGGTCGATCCGTCCGCCGTTGGACAGGCGATTGGTCTGGCTCATACCTTCTCTCCCAGAGCCGTGGCGGCCGCTTTCGGGCTCTCGGTCTTGTCGGTGAATTGTGGCTTGGTGCCGATCTTGTAGGTTTCCAGGATCTCGTAGGTCACGGTGTCGCGGGTGGCGTTGAAGTACTGACGGCAACCGGCGGCGTGGATCCACAGTTCATGGTGCAAACCGCGAGGGTTGTCGCGGAAGAACATGTAGTCGCCCCACTCCTCGTCGGTGCAGCTGTTGGGGTCCAGCGGGCGCGGGATGTGCGCCTGGCCGGATGCGTGGAATTCCTCTTCGGAGCGCAGTTCGCCGCAGTGAGGACAGAAGATATGCAACATGGGAAATTTCTCCTGTTAGTGGGCGACGGCAGCAGCGCCGTGTTCGTCGATGAGGGCACCGCTGTGGAAGCGGTCGATGGAGAACGGTGCGGCCAGCGGGTGCATTTCACCCTTGGCCAGGCTTGCGGCAAACACGTTGCCCGAGCCCGGCGTGGCCTTGAAGCCACCGGTACCCCAACCGCAGTTGAAGAACATGTTCGGCACCGGGGTTTTCGAGATGATCGGGCAGGCATCCGGGGTGGTGTCGACGATGCCGCCCCACTGGCGGTTCATGCGCACGCGTGACAGCACCGGGAACATCTCGACGATGGCCTGGATGGTGTGCTCGATCACCGGGTACGAACCACGCTGGCCGTAGCCGTTGTAGCCGTCGATACCGGCACCGATCACCAGGTCACCCTTGTCGGACTGGCTGATGTAACCGTGTACGGCGTTGGACATGATCACGCTGTCGATGATCGGCTTGATCGGCTCGGACACCAGCGCCTGCAGCGGGTGGGATTCGAGCGGCAAGCGGAAACCGGCAAGCTTGGCCATGTGCCCGGAGTTACCGGCGGTGACCACACCAACGCGCTTGGCGCCGATGAAGCCCTTGTTGGTCTCGACCCCGATGCACACGCCGTTTTCCTTGCGGAACCCGGTCACTTCGGTCTGCTGGATCAGGTCCACGCCCAGGGCGTCGGCGGCACGGGCAAAGCCCCAGGCCACGGCATCGTGACGGGCCACGCCGCCGCGACGCTGCACGGTAGCGCCCATCACCGGATAGCGGGTGTTCTTCGAGCAATCCAGGTACGGAATCTCGTCCGCGACCTGCTTGGCATCGAGCAGCTCGCCGTCCACGCCGTTGAGGCGGTTGGCGCTGACCCGACGCTCGGAATCACGAATATCCTGCAGGGTGTGGCACAGGTTGTAGACGCCACGCTGGGAGAACATCACGTTGTAGTTGAGGTCCTGGGACAGGCCTTCCCACAGTTTCATCGCGTGTTCGTACAGGTGCGCCGACTCGTCCCACAGGTAGTTGGAGCGAACGATGGTGGTGTTGCGCGCGGTGTTACCGCCGCCCAGCCAGCCTTTCTCTACCACGGCCACGTTGGTGATGCCGTGTTCCTTGGCCAGGTAGTAGGCAGTCGCCAGGCCATGCCCGCCACCGCCGACGATGACCACGTCGTAGACCTTCTTCGGCGTCGGCGTGCGCCACATGCGCTGCCAGTTTTCGTGATGGCTCAGAGAGTGCTTGAAGAGGCCGAAACCCGAGTAGCGTTGCATAGTCATTTACTCCAAAACTGCACTCAGCGATAAACCGGGAAGTCCGCGCACAGGGCCGACACCTGCTCGGCGACATTGGCCTCGACATCGGCATCGCCGAGGTTGTCGAGGATGTCGCAGATCCAGCCGGCCAGCGTGACGCACTGGGTCACCTTGAAGCCGCGCGTGGTCACCGCCGGGGTACCGATGCGCAGGCCGGAAGTGACGAACGGCGACTGCGGGTCGTTCGGCACGGCGTTCTTGTTCACGGTGATGTGGGCGCGACCGAGGGCGGCGTCTGCATCCTTGCCGGTGAGGCCCTGACGGATCAGGCTGACCAGGAACAGGTGGTTATCGGTGCCGCCGGACACTACATCGTAGCCGCGTTTGATAAACACGCCGGCCATGGCCTGGGCGTTCTCGATCACTTGTTGCTGGTAGGCCTTGAAGCCTGGCTCCAGCGCTTCCTTGAAGCACACGGCCTTGGCGGCGATCACGTGCATCAGCGGGCCGCCCTGGGCGCCGGGGAATACCGCGGCGTTGAGCTTCTTCTCGATCTCTTCGTTGGACTTGGCCAGGATCAGGCCGCCACGCGGACCGCGCAGGGTTTTGTGGGTGGTGGTGGTGACCACGTCGGCGAACGGAATCGGGTTGGGGTACAGGCCGGCGGCGACCAGACCAGCCACGTGGGCCATGTCGACGAACAGCAGCGCACCGACCTTGTCGGCGATCTGGCGGAAGCGCGGGAAGTCCAGGGTCTTGGAGTAGGCCGAGAAGCCGGCGACGATCATCTTCGGCTTGTGCTCGACGGCCAGGCGCTCGACTTCGTCGTAGTCGATCAGGCCGGTCTCGGTGTTGATGCCATATTGAACGGCGTTGTACAGCTTGCCCGAGGACGACACCTTGGCACCGTGGGTCAGGTGACCGCCGTGGGCCAGGCTCATGCCCAGAATGGTGTCGCCGGCTTGCAGCAGGGCCAGGTACACGGCGCTGTTGGCCGAGGAACCGGAGTGCGGCTGGACGTTGGCGTAATCGGCGCCGAACAGCTGCTTGGCGCGCTCGATGGCCAGGGCCTCGACCTTGTCCACGTGCTCGCAGCCACCGTAGTAGCGCTTGCCCGGGTAGCCTTCGGCGTATTTGTTGGTCAGGCCGCTGCCTTGCGCTTCCATCACGCGCTTGCTGGTGTAGTTCTCCGACGCGATCAGCTCGATGTGATCTTCCTGACGTTGCTCCTCGGCATTCATCGCCGCCAGCAGTGCATCGTCGTAACCCTGGATCTGGTCTTGCTTGCTGAACATCGCGTCTCTCCCAGCGGCATCTGTGCGCCATTCGTCTTGGTAAGGCACCGGCTCTTCGGCAGTGCCCTTTGAATGCGATGGTATGGCCGGCGTCGAGAGGTCAAATGCCTACGGGCGCCACGCAAAGGCGCGTTTACGACATGGGCGCAAAGCGACAGGCCAGCTGAGATCCTCAACCTGTGCACAGCCCCTGTGGGAGCGAGCCTGCTCGCGATGGCGATCGAGCATTCAGCATCTGTGCAGGCTGACCCACCGCAATCGCGAGCAGGCTCGCTCCCACAGGGATGGTGCAGGATCAGGCAAGCATCTGGCGAAGTGCGAGCAGCAGTAGAAAATGCCCCGGATAAAGCGCATACGCCCACCGTCGCATCGGCGGTGGTTTTACGCCTTTCGCATGTCGCAACAGGAACAGTCCCAGCCATGGCGCAATCAGGCATGTGGCAACCGCCACCATTGCCACCGTGCTGCCCAGGCGGATCGAGTGATACAGCACCGACCACTGGTTGGCCGCCAGGCACACAAGCCCCGGCACCAGGGCGAAATACCAGGGTTTGCGGTAGACCAGCAGCGTCGCCAGCGGCAACAGCACACCAAACACGCCGAACATCAATTGCGCCGAAAACAGCAGCGCCACCGCCATGGCCGTCACCGCCAACACCCGTGCCTGAAGACCCGGCGCCTGCCAGCCCCGCGCCACCAGCAGGCCCAGCGCCAGGGTGGGCAGCACGTTCAAGGTGTCGGCATCGGCGATGAACAGTCGGTAGGGAATCTCGCTCACCGCGCTGAACAGCACCAGCCAGCCCAGGTAGCGCCATTGCCCGGTGGTGGCGACCGGCCCGCGGGCCAGATTGGCGGCCATCGCCAGGCAGAACCAGGGAAACGCCAGACGTCCCGGCACATACAGCCAATCGACGGAGTAGCCGACATATCGCAGGTGATCGAGCACCATGCTCAATAGCGCCAGCCACTTGAGCAAATCCAGTGCCCCATCCCTGTGCGTCATGTGCATAATTGCCCGTCGTCCTTGAATTTTTTTGTCTGACGCATCCCGTGTGCTCCCCGGATGATCTTCGGTAGAGTTCGCACCATCAATGACCTTGAGCCGCTTCACCATAGGCGTCTCGACCACGGAAAGCAGGGCCATGACCGATAAGAGCCAACAATTCGCCAGCGACAACTATTCCGGTATCTGCCCTGAAGCCTGGGCGGCCATGGAACAGGCCAACCATGGCCACCAGCGCGCCTACGGCGACGATGAATGGACCGCTCGCGCGTCCGATCAATTCCGCAAATTGTTCGAAACCGACTGCGAAGTATTTTTCGCCTTCAACGGCACCGCGGCCAACTCGCTGGCCCTGTCGTCGCTGTGCCAGAGTTACCACAGCGTGATCTGCTCGGAAACCGCCCACGTCGAAACCGACGAATGCGGCGCGCCGGAGTTCTTCTCCAACGGCTCCAAACTGCTGATCGCCCGCACTGAAAACGGCAAGCTGACCCCCGAGTCGATCCGCGAAGTGGCGCTCAAGCGCCAGGACATCCACTACCCCAAACCACGGGTGGTGACCCTGACCCAGGCCACCGAGGTCGGCAGCGTCTACACCCCGGAAGAAATCCGCGCCATCAGCGTCACCTGCAAGGAACTGGGCCTGAACCTGCACATGGACGGCGCGCGCTTCTCCAACGCCTGCGCGTACCTGGGCTGCACCCCCGCCGACCTGACCTGGAAGGCCGGCGTCGATGTGCTGTGCTTTGGCGGGACGAAAAACGGCATGGCGGTGGGTGAAGCGATCCTGTTCTTCAACCACGACCTGGCCGAAGACTTCGACTACCGCTGCAAGCAGGCCGGGCAACTGGCCTCGAAAATGCGCTTCCTCTCGGCCCCCTGGGTCGGCATCCTGGAAAACGACGCCTGGCTCAAATACGCCCGCCACGCCAACCACTGCGCGCAACTGCTCGCCGAACTGGTCAGCGACATTCCAGGCGTCGAACTGATGTTCCCGGTACAGGCCAACGGCGTGTTCCTGCAACTCTCGGAACCGGCCATCGCCGCCCTGACCGCCAGGGGCTGGCGCTTCTACACCTTCATCGGCAAGGGCGGCGCCCGCTTCATGTGCTCCTGGGACACCGAAGAAGACCGCGTCCGCGAACTGGCCGCCGATATCCGTGAAGTGATGACGCGTTAACCCAGCTCCCGCCCTCACTGTCATCCCTGTGGGAGCGAGCCTGCTCGCGATAGCGGCCTGCCAGACACACCGCATCGCGAGCAGGCTCGCTCCCACAAAGGGATGGAGGTGGGCTTCATTCGCACCTGAAGACTTCGTCTACATTGTTTCTCGAGCCTTTGCTCGAATAACAACAATCAGGAGCATGCGCATGTCATTGCAAGGCAAAACCCTGTTCATCACCGGTGCCAGTCGTGGGATTGGTCGCGAGATTGCCCTGCGCGCCGCGCGCGATGGCGCCAACATCGTGATTGCCGCCAAGAGCGCCGAGCCGCATGCCAAGTTGCCGGGCACGATTCACAGCGTGGCCGCGGAAGTCGAGGCCGCTGGCGGCAAGGCGCTGGCCCTGCAAGTGGACGTGCGTGACGAGATGGCCGTGCAGCAGGCGCTGGCCCAGGCCAATGAGCATTTCGGCACCATTGATGCGCTGGTCAACAACGCCGGCGCCATCAAGCTGACCGGGGTGGCGCACCTGGAACTCAAGCGCTTCGACCTGATGCACCAGATCAACACCCGCGCCGTGCTGCTGTGCAGCCAGGCCGCCCTGCCCTACCTGAAGAAATCCGCCGGGCACATCCTCAACCTGTCGCCGCCGCTGAACCTGGATGCCAAGTGGTTCGCCCAGTACAGCCCGTACACCGTGACCAAGTACGGCATGAGCATGCTGACCCTGGGGATGAGCGAGGAATTTCGTAACTTCGGGATCAGCGTCAATTCGCTGTGGCCGCAAACCATGATCGCCACGGCCGCCATCGAGTTTCAACTGGGCTCACGCGAATCGTTCAAGCACGCCAGGACCCCGGCGATCATGGCCGATGCCGCGCACGTGATCCTCGCCAGCACTGGCCGCAGCCTGACCGGGCGGTTGATGATAGACGAGCAGGTATTGCGCGAGAACGGCGTGAGCGAGTTCGAGCACTACCGGTTCGAACCGGGTAGCAGCGAGGCGTTGATGCCGGATCTATTCATCGACTGAACACACCGAAACCTGTAGGAGCGAGCTTGCTCGCGATGGTAGTCCAGACACCGCTGGGTTTCAGACAGCCAGCGTCATCGTTAATGACCATCGCGAGCAAGCTCGCTCCTACAGAAAGCGGGGGGGTATCAGAATTCGATCCGCACATCGCCCTTCGGCACGCTGCAGCACGACAGGATGTACCCCTCGGCTTCGTCTTCCTCGGTGATCCCGCCGTTGTGCTCCATCTCCACCTCGCCCCCCAACTTCAACACCTTGCAGGTGCCGCAGATGCCCATGCCGCAGGCCTTGGGGATGAGCAGGCCGACCTTGGCCGCCGCCGCGTGCACGGTTTCGCCGGGAGCCACGCGAATGCTCTTGCCCGAGGAAATGAATTCCACCTGATGCAGGTCCGCCGCATCGACTTCCGGGGCATCCGCCGCCTGTTCGGCTTGTTCTACCGCGTCGGCGCGGGCCTCTTCCGGCGTGGCACCGAAGGATTCCTCGTGATAACGCTTCATGTCGAAACCAACGGACTCGAGCATGCGCTTGACCGCGTTCATGTACGGCGTCGGGCCGCAGCAGAACACTTCGCGCTCCATGAAGTCGGGCGTCATCAATTCGAGCATCTTGTGGTTCAGGTAGCCGCGATAACCGGCCCATGGCTCGCCCAGGCCGTGCTTCTCGCAGATCAGGTGCAGGCTGAAGTTATCAATGCGCGAGGCCATGTGTTCCAGCTCGCGGTGATAAATGATGTCCTTGGGCGAGCGAGCGCTGTGGATAAATGTCATGTCGACGTTGCCGTTGGTGTCGTAGAACCAGCGAGCCATGGACATGCACGGCGTGATGCCGACACCGCCGCTCAAATACAGCACTTTCGGCGCGGGGAAGTCGATGGCGTTGAACAGCCCGACCGGCCCGTGCACCGCCAGCTCCTGGCCTTCGTGCAGGGTGTCGTGCAACCAGTTCGACACCTTGCCGCCCGGCACGCGCTTGATGGTTACCGAGAAGCTGTACGGCACCGACGGCGAGCTGGAAATGGTGTACGAACGCATGATCGGCTGGCCTTCGATCTCCAGCTCCAGGGTGACGAACTGCCCCGGCTTGAAAAAGAACATGATCGGCTGGTCGGCCATGAAGCAGAAGGTGCGCACATCCCAGGTTTCCTGGATGACTTTGACGCAACGGACAATGTGTCGACCATTGGCCCAGGTCTGGGTGGTTACCGGGTTCAGGAAGTTATTGGACATGCTTGTTCTCCACCGCCGAGTGTCGGCCTTATGTTGGCGATTCTGCGTATAGCGCAAACCGCCCATTTACCTACCAGCGACATTCACATACTTATCGCGACCAGCCCTTAACCACCGGGGGTTGCGCGTCGGGAACAGATTGGGCCATGTCGCCCATGGATAAGGTTATCGGTCACGCCGGCCCCACACTCGCCCCATACCAAGACAGACCTTCGACACCTTGCGTAGCAACCCTGATTAGCCACTTTCGCTGGCCACACAGAATGGCCTTGAGGATCACAATGATGGACGTCACTACTACCCTGAGCCTGGGCGATCCGCTGGAACCCGCACGCAAGGCCACCGCGCAGATGCTGCAAGAACGTGAGCGCACCTTCTCGCTGCCGCAACCGTTCTATTCGGACGAGCGCCTGTTCGATATCGACATGCAGGAGATCTTCCAGAAAGAGTGGTTGATCGCCGGCATGACCTGCGAGATCCCGGCCAAGGGCAACTACCTGACCCTGCAGGTCGGCAAGAACCCGATCATCGTCATCCGTGGCGCCGAGGGCGTGGTACATGCCTTCCACAACGTCTGCCGTCACCGCGGTTCGCGCCTGTGCACCAGCGACAAGGGCAAGGTCGCCAAGCTGGTGTGTCATTACCACCAGTGGACCTACGAGCTGGACGGCCGCCTGCTGTTCGCCGGCACCGAAATGGGCGCCGACTTCGACATGAAGCAATACGGCCTCAAGCCTGTGAACGTGAAGACCGCCGGCGGCTACATCTTCATCAGCCTGGCGGAAAACCCGCCGGCCATCGACGAGTTCCTGGCCACGCTGACCCACTACATGGAACCGTACGACATGGAAAACACCAAGGTGGCGGTGCAAACCACCTTGATGGAAAAGGCCAACTGGAAACTGGTGCTGGAAAACAACCGCGAGTGCTACCACTGCAACGCGTCGCACCCGGAACTGCTGAAAACCCTGCTGGAATGGGACGACGTCACCGACCCGCGTGCCGACCAGGCGTTCAAGGACCATGTCGCTGCCTCCGCCGCGGCCTGGGAAGCGGAAAAGATCCCTTACGCCCACGCCAGCTTCGGCCTGCGTAACCGCATCGTGCGCATGCCGCTGCTCAAGGGCACCGTGTCGATGACCCTGGACGGCAAACAGGGCTGCGCCAAACTGATGGGCCGCATCAAGAACCCGGACCTGGGCTCGATGCGCATCCTGCACCTGCCGCACTCGTGGAACCACTGCATGGGCGACCACATCATCGTGTTCACCGTGTGGCCGATCAGTGCCCAGGAAACCATGGTCACCACCAAGTGGATCGTGCACAAGGACGCCGTCGAAGGCGTGGACTACGACGTGGAGCGCATGCGCCAGGTCTGGGACGCCACCAACGACCAGGACCGTCGCCTGGCCGAAGAGAACCAGCGCGGCATCAACTCCACGGCTTACCAGCCTGGGCCTTACTCCAAGACCTATGAGTTCGGTGTGGTGAACTTCATCGACTGGTACAGCGGCCGCATGCTCAACAACCTCGGGGCCGAGCCTGCGCCTTACCTCAAAGGGGTAGCGGTCAGCGGTTAATCGCAAAAAGCATCGCGGGCAAGCCCGCTCCTACAGGTTCTGCGCCAAACCCACTGTAGGAGCGGGCTTGCCCGCGAAAGCGTCCTTTCAAACACTAGATATCTCAAAGCCTAGAACTGTACGAAATATGATCTATTTCATTCAGCACTAAGCCCGCCGCGCCTCCCAGCCTTCCACAAACAAGTTATCCACACCTCCACCCACAACAAATGGGGACAACTGTGGATACGTCATCCATTCTGCTTGCAGAAACTGAAGAAAAACCGTGACTTATCCAAAAAGACAGCTCTGGATAACTTATGGTTATTTTTTGATCAAAGCCGTGTAATCCGCTATTCACGTGGCTTGCAAAGGATGGCGAACACGTTATCCACAGAAAGGCCAACAGACTTTGGGGGCAACTTGCGCACCGCTGTGGAAAACCGCTCAAAGACTCTGAAAACAAGGGCTCCCAGCACTTTTCAAAGGCTCAAAGGCCAATTTGGTTAATTTTCAACCAAACATCTACACGCCCCGTCCCACAAGGCCTCGACGCGACAGCGAACACCTTATCCACAGATACGCCAACAGAGATTGGGGGCAACTCCCGCACTTCGTGGGTAAAAAAACCCGTAAAAACCGTAGCTTAGGTTGATCATTTTTCGTACGAAGGCCCGCAGGCCTTGATTGCCAAGGCCTTGCGGGAGGGGCAAACATGTTATCCACAGAAGCGTTCACAGGGATTGTGGGTAACCTCACGGCCACTGCATCAGGTAGGCATCACCCGTCACCCGAATCATGGGATGCGGCGCGATCTGGCAGGTATCGACGATGCGAAAGCCGTGACGCTCGTAAAAACGCCGGGCGCCGGTATTGACGGCGTAGTCGATCAGGCTCAGGCCCTTGAGACCCAGCCGGCTGGCACGCTCCTGGGCATGGGCGAGAAAACGCTGACCCAGCCCCTGGCTGCGCCAGCCTTCATGCAAGGCCAGGCTGGAGATGTAGAGGGTATCGGGGATTTCCATCGTGGCGTAGGGCGCCAGCACCGGGTCGGTGGTGGGTTCGGCCAACGGGTCATGGCGCATGACATAGCTGTGCATCATGCCGATGACCTGGCCGTCCGCTTCGGCAATCAGGCAGTTCTGGTACGAGAAATCCACATCATCGCGGGCATAGCGCTGGGCGCCGACGTCGAGCAAGTGCTGCCCGGGTTCGGCGATCTGGCTCCAGATGTAATCGGCGGCGCCTTCGGAAGAAATCTGGAACAGACGGGCAATCTCCCGCGCATCGCTGCGCCGGGCAGGACGGAATTCAACGGTCATAGGGTGGCTGGTTCCTGGGTGGGAGACTGTGCGGAATTGCTGTGGAAATTCCCCTGTGGGAGCGAGCCTGCTCGCGATGGAGTGTCAGACACCGCTGGGTGTCAGGCAGCCAGCGTTATCGTTGACGACCATCGCGAGCAGGCTCGCTCCCACAGAGTTGTGCATTGTCGGTGTGATCAACGCACCACACCTTCCTCGATCAACAACTTGAGGATCGCCTCGGCACCCGCCTGGGCGGACACGCCCTTGAGCACCTGCCCGCCTCCGCCGCTGGCCTTGGCCGTAGCGGCTTTCATGCGGTCGGCACCGCTCTTGGCCTTGATCACTTTCAGGCGTTTTGGCCGGGGCTTGGCCGGTTGCAGCGTGGCCACCGCCAGCAGCTCGTCGTCGATCACTTCGACATCGTCGGCCTGCAATACCCCGCGCCGCGCCGGGCCGTAGGCACTCTGGCGGGGCTTGGGCGCAGCGTTATCCACAGTGGCCAGGAACGGCAGGCGCACCTTAAGGCGTCGCCGCTGGCCACGGGGCAACGCCTGCAGGACCAGGGCCGAACCGCCGTCGATGGATTCCACCTGCGCCAACCCCACCACCAGCGGCCAGCCCAGGCCCTCCGCCAGCAGGAACGGCAGCATGCCCGAACCTTCACCGGTTTCCGCCTGGCTGCCGGTCAGCACCACCTGGGCCCCGGCGTCACGCAAGTAAGCGGTCAGCGCCGGCAGCGCATCGGCGCCCGCCGGTTGTTCCAGCACATGCATCTGCTCCAGGCCCATGCCCAGGTACGCACGCAGCGCCGGCTCGGCAACATCGCCGGCGTGCAGCACCTGCAAGTTATCCCCAGCCAGTTGCAAACCCAGTTCCACCGCCCGCGCATCCTGCTCCGCGCGGCGTGGACGGCCGGAGGTCGGGTGGGCGCCGATGGACACCAGGCTGACGATTTTCGTGCTCATAACCCTTTCCTTCCCTTAAGCCGCATCGCGCTTGGCGTCGTTGCGATAAGCCGCTACCGCATCAATCAAGGCTTGAAGAAGCTCGGCGCTTTCGCCGATCACCGACAGGTCGGCCCGTTTGATCATGTCGCAACCGGGGTCGAGGTTGATCGCCACCACCTTGTCGCAGGCACCGATGCCTTGCAGGTGCTGGATCGCCCCGGAAATCCCCACGGCCACGTAGACCCGCGCCGTGACCCAGGTGCCGGAGGCGCCGACCTGCCGGTCGCGCGCCATGAAGCCATCGTCCACCGCCACCCGCGAAGCGCCCTCGGTCGCCCCCAGCGCAGCGGCAGTTCTGTGGAACAGCTCCCAGTCCTTGACCCCGTTGCCGCCGGAGAAAATGAACTCGGCTTCGGCCATCGGAATCGCCGCCGGGTCCACGGCCACCGCGCCCAGGTCCTCGATGCGCGACAAGCTGCGCGCCACGCTTGTGGATAACTCCACCGGCAAGGCTTCGTGACGGGTTTCGCTGACCGGTTCGGCACATTCAACGGCACCGAGGATCAGCCGCGCGACAGGGCGTGCTATGTCCTGCAAGCCGGCACCGGCACGGCCGATGCATTGCTCATCCTTGACCTGCCAGACCCGCGTCGCCGGGCGTTCGCCGACGGCGGCAGCGAAGCGCCGACCCAGTTCGCCACCGCCCGTGCGGCTGTCCGGCAGCAGCCAGTGCCGGGGGCTGAACTGGTTATCCACAGCCCGCAGGGCCTGGATGCGTTGCTCCGGTGCATAACCGCTGTATTCGTCGCCCTCGAGCACCAGCAGGCGATCGACGCCGGCCGTGGCGAAAGCGCTTTCCTTGTGTTCGCCGAACACCACCGCCAACACGGCGCCGTCCTGGCCGGCCAACTGGTGCGCCAAGCCGAGCAAGTCGCGGTCGTGGCTGCTCAGCCGGCCGCCGACCATGTCCGGCACCACGCTGATGTAGAACGCCGGCGCGGGCACCTGATGCAGCGGCAGTTGCACTTCCACGCTGGCCGAGTGCTTGGCACCGCCGCCCTGCTGGGCGCCGCTGCGGTCAATGCGCTTGATGCCGTTGGGGCCGATAAAGCCGATGCCGTGCAGGTTCTTGCGGATGACGCCATTGGGCCCCATCCAGCTGTGCTGCGCCGGTTGCATGGCCGCATGCAGCGGGTGCAGGCGGTTACGGGCAATCCATTCGGCACGGGGGTCGCGGCGGATAATGTCGCTCATCAGTGCACCTCCGCAGGTTCGCGTTTGGTCGCCGGGGCCGCTTTCGGCGCGTCTTCTTCAAGCAGCGCGTCCGCCACCAGCTCGGCAATGTCCTTGATCAACGGTCGGGGTTCGACCACGCCTTCGAGCATCGCCGTGCATTGCGGGCAACCCACGGCCACCAGGGCGGCGCCTGTTTCACGGATGTCTTCCATGCGCATGTCGGGGATGCGTTGCTTGCCCGGGATGTCGGTGATCGGCGCGCCGCCACCGCCGCCGCAGCAGCGCGAGCGGAAACCGGAACGTTGCATCTCCTTCACCTCGATACCGAGGGCGCGCAGCACCTGGCGCGGCGCCTCATATTCGCCGTTGTAGCGGCCCAGGTAGCACGGGTCGTGGTAGGTCACGCTGTCGCCCTTGTGCTGGCCGAGGTTCAACGCGCCCGCGTCGATGATTTCTGCCATGTAGGTGCTGTGGTGCTGCACCAGGTAATTGCCGTCGAACGCGCCGTACTCGTTTTTCAGCACGTGGAAGCTGTGCGGGTCGCAGGTGACGATGCGGTTGAAGCTGTATTTGGCCAGGGTCTGGATGTTGCGCTTGGCCAGCAGCTGGAAGGTCGCTTCATCGCCCAGACGCCGGGCCACGTCACCGCTGTCGCGCTCTTCGAGGCCGAGCACGGCGAAGTCGATTTTCGCCGCCTTGAGCACTTTGACGAAGGCGCGCAGGGTGCGCTGGTTGCGCATATCGAAGGCACCATCGCCGACCCAGAACAGCACGTCGGTGGATTTCTTCTCGCTGAGCAGGCTGAGGTTGAGGTCCGCCGCCCAGTTCATCCGCCCGCCTGGAGCGAAGCCACCGGGGTTGTCGGTAGCGATCAGGTTTTCCAGGACCTCGGCGCCCTTGTTCGGGGTCGCGCCTTTTTCCAGGGTCAGGTGACGGCGCATGTCGACGATGGCATCGACGTGCTCGATCATCATCGGGCACTCCTCGACGCACGCGCGGCAGGTGGTGCAGGACCACAGGGTTTCGGCGTCCACCAGGCCGTTGACGATTGGTTGATGCGGGTTACCGCTGTGTTCGCCGATTGGCTTGCCTGGGTAAGGGCTGCCGGCGAACTTGGCGTCGCTGCCGCCGGCCAGGCCGACGACCATGTCCTGGATGAGTTTTTTCGGGTTCAACGGCTGGCCGGCGGCGAAGGCCGGGCACGCCGCTTCGCACTTGCCGCACTGCACGCAGGCATCGAAGCCGAGCAACTGGTTCCAGGTGAAATCCTTGGGCTTTTCCACGCCCAGCGGGGCGCTCGGATCGTTCAGGTCCAACGGTTTCAACCCGGTGGAGCGGCCACCGCCAAAGCGCTCGGCGCGACGGTGCCAGGCCAGGTGCAGGGCACCGGCGAAAGCGTGCTTCATCGGCCCGCCCCAGGTCATGCCGAAGAACAGCTCGGACACGCCCCACAGCACACCGACGCCAAGGATCGCCGCCAACAGCCAACCACCGAAGTTTTCCGGGAGGATCCCGGCCACCGGCAGGGTCACCAGGAAGAACGACGCCGAGAACGCCAGCAGGCTTTTCGGCAGGCGCATCCACGGCCCTTTCGACAGCCGCGCCGGCGGGTTGAGCCGACGCCGGTAGACGAATATCGCGCCGACGAACATCACCGCCGTCATCACCAGCAACGCGTAGCCGAGCCAGCGGTTATGCAGGCCGAAACCGTGCACCAGGATCGCCAGCACGATGGACGCCACCGCCCCACCGGCCGTGGCCACGTGGGTGTTGGCGATGTATTTGTCCCGCGCCACCACGTGGTGCAGGTCGACCATGTAGCGCTTGGGCATGGCGAACAGGCCGCCGATCAGATCGACCTTCGCGGCCCGGCCGCGACGCCACATGGCCACCCGCCGCAACGCGCCGAGGACCGCAAGGCCCAGGGCGGCGAACAACAGGATTGGAAGAAGGGTGTTCAACATAGGTGAAGCTCCCAAAGACCGGGGGTCTTGCAGGCCAAACTACTTGGATGCCGTGCCCGATGCCCTGTAGGAGCGAGCTTGCTCGCGATGCGGTGTATCAGTGGGTATCAGTGTTGGCTGATACACCGCCATCGCGAGCAAGCTCGCTCCTACAGGGGCCATGCGCAAGCCGTTAGAAGTCCTTGCACAACCGCAACGCGTCATAGATCGCCGCATGCACGTTACGCTGGGCCACGCAGTCGCCGATGCGGAACAGCAGGTAGCCGTCGCCGTCCTGCGCAAGGCTAGGCTGTGGCTTGATCGCGAACAGTGCCTCGACGTCGATCTGGCCCTTGTTGCGCGAGCCTTCCTTCAACGCGTAGTAGATCTCTTCGTCCGGACGCACGCCGTTTTCGACGACCACCTGGTCCACCACCCGCTCTTCCTTGGCGCCGGTGTATTCGTTTTCCAGTACAGCCACCAGCCTGTCGCCTTCGCGGTAGACCTTCTCGAGCATCATGTCCCCGGTCATGATCACTTCCTTGGGGTACATGCTGCGGTAGTAGGTCGGGAACGACGTACCGCCGATCGCCACGCCCGGCTTGATGTCGTCGGTGACGATCTCGACCTGGCTGCCCTTGTCGGCCAGGAAGTCGGCGGTGGACATGCCAGTGAATTCGCAGATGGTGTCGTAGACCAGCACGTTCTTGCCCGGCGCGACCTTGCCGTCGAGCACGTCCCAGCTGCTGACCACCAGGCCTTCAGCCGCGCCCCAGTGTTCGTTCTGCTCAAGATATGGATGACCGCCAACCGCCAGCACCACCACATCGGGGCGCAGGTCCATGATGGTCGGGGCATCCGCCGCGGTGCCCAGGCGCAGGTCGACTTTCAGGCGTGCCAGTTCCAGCTGGTACCAGCGGGTGATACCGGCGATCTGATCGCGTTGCGGGGCTTTCGCCGCCGTGGTGATCTGCCCGCCGATGAATTCCTTCTTCTCGAACAGCGTCACGTCATGGCCACGCTCGGCGGCGACACGCGCCGCTTCCATGCCCGCAGGACCGGCACCGACCACCACCACCTTGCGTTTCTTGCCGGTGGTCTTCTCGATGATGTGCGGCACGCCCATGTATTCACGGGAGGTCGCAGCGTTCTGGATGCACAGCACATCCAGGCCCTGGTACTGCCGGTCGATGCAGTAGTTGGCGCCCACGCATTGCTTGATCTGGTCGACCTGGCCCATCTTGATCTTGGCGATCAGATGCGGGTCGGCGATGTGCGCGCGGGTCATACCGACCATGTCGACGTAACCGCCCTCCAGAATACGGGTGGCCTGGTTCGGGTCCTTGATGTTCTGCGCGTGCAGCACCGGAACCTTGACCACTTCCTTGATCCCGGCCGCCAGGTGCAGGAACGGCTCCGGTGGATAACTCATGTTCGGGATCACGTTGGCCAGGGTGTTGTGGGTGTCGCAACCCGAGCCAACGACGCCGATGAAATCGAGCATGCCGGTGTCGTCGTAATACTTGGCGATCTGCTTCATGTCCTCATGGGACAGGCCGTCCGGGTGGAACTCGTCACCGCAGATGCGCATGCCCACGCAGAAATCGTCACCGACCTCGGCGCGCACGGCCTTGAGCACTTCCAGGCCGAACTTCATGCGGCCTTCGAAGCTGCCACCCCATTCGTCGGTACGCTTGTTGACCCGCGGGCTCCAGAACTGGTCGATCATGTGCTGGTGCACCGCCGACAGCTCCACGCCATCCAGGCCACCGGCCTTGGCCCGACGGGCCGCCTGCGCGTAGTTGCCGATCACCCGCCAGATCTCTTCCGGCTCGATGGTCTTGCAGGTGGCGCGGTGCACCGGTTCACGGATACCCGACGGCGACATCAGGGTCGGCCAGTTGAAGCCGTCCCAACGCGAGCGACGGCCCATGTGGGTAATCTGGATCATGATCTTGGCGCCGTGCTTGTGCATGGCGTCGGCCAGGTTCTGGAAGTGCGGAATGATGCGGTCGGTGGACAGGTTCACCGAGCTCCACCACTCCTGCGGGCTGTCGATGGCCACCACCGACGAACCACCACAGATCGCCAGGCCGATCCCGCCCTTGGCTTTCTCTTCGTAATACTTGACGTACCGGTCGGTGGTCATGCCGCCGTCGGTCGCATAGACCTCGGCGTGCGCGGTGCTGATCACGCGGTTGCGGATGGTCAGTTTGCCGATCTGGATCGGCTGGAACATTGCTTCGAAAGCCATGGCGGGTTCCTCGACTTACAACGGCTTGACGGTGAACAAACCGTCGTCGTGGCCCTCTTCGGAGCCACCGTAGACTTGTTCGGCGACGGTGCGGATCTTGCTGCCGCGAGCGGCGAGGATCTGGTCCATCGCACCGGCAAACCAGCCGGTGAACATGTAGTCGACCTTGCGTCCGACCTTGCCGTACACGTAGACGAACGCCGAGTGTTCGAGCTTGACGCTGGCGGTGCCCTTGTCCAGGTCGATGTCCTGGATCTTGAACAGGCCCCAGCCGCGTTGCGACAGGCGCTTCATGTAGTGCTCGAACACCGCGACGCCTTCCAGGCCATGGCACTCGGCTTCTTTTTCACACCAGTGCCAGGCGGACTTGTAGCCGGCCTTGTAGAGGATCTCGGCATAGGCGTCGGCGCCCAGCACTTCCTCGATGCCCATGTGGTTGTTGACGAAGAAATGGCGCGGCACGTACAGCATCGGCAGGGCGTCGGAGGTCCAGACACCGGTTTCGCTGTCGACTTCGATAGGCAATTGCGGGGCGATCTTGGCCATGGAAACTTAACTCCAGAAAAATTTTGGTGTTGCCCCCGGCGCGGACGGCCGGGGGAAAAGGATTCAGCGCGGCGGGTTATTCGCCCCAGACGTCCTTGAGGACGTTGACCCAGTTTTCGCCCATGATCTTGCGCACCACCCGTTCGGAGTGGCCGCGCTTGAGCAGGGTTTCGGTCAGGTTCGGGAACTCGCCGACGGTGCGGATGCCCAGCGGGTTGATGATCTTGCCGAAGCTGGTCAGGCGGCGGGCGTAGCCCTTGTCATGGGTCAGGTATTCGAAGAAGTCCTGGCCATGGCCCTGGGTGAAGTCGGTGCCGATGCCGATGGCGTCTTCGCCGACGATGTTCATGGTGTATTCGATCGCTTCGGCGTAGTCGTCGATGGTCGAGTCGATACCCTTGGCCAGGAACGGCGCGAACATGGTCACACCGACGAAACCGCCGTGGTCGGCGATGAACTTCAGTTCTTCATCGGATTTGTTGCGCGGGTGAACCTTGAGGCCCGACGGCAGGCAGTGCGAGTAGCACACCGGCTTTTTCGATTCGAGGATGACTTCTTCGGAGGTTTTCGAGCCGACGTGGGACAGGTCGCACATCACGCCTACGCGGTTCATCTCGGCAACGATTTCGCGACCGAAACCCGACAGGCCGCCATCGCGCTCGTAACAGCCGGTGCCCACCAGATTCTGGGTGTTGTAGCACATCTGCACGATGCCCACGCCGAGCTGCTTGAAGATCTCGACATAGCTGATCTGGTCTTCGAACGCGTGGGCGTTCTGGAAGCCGAACAGGATGCCGGTCTTGCCTTGTTCCTTGGCTTTTCGGATGTCGGCGGTGGTGCGCACCGGGATCACCAGGTCGCTGTTTTCGCGGATCAGTTTCTGGCTGGCGGCGATGTTATTGACTGTGGCCTGGAAGCCTTCCCACACCGACACGGTGCAGTTGGCTGCGGTCAGACCGCCCTTGCGCATGTCTTCGAACAGCTCACGGTTCCATTTGGCAATAATCAGCCCGTCGATAACGATGCTGTCGGCGTGTAACTCGGCTGGGCTCATCAGGCTGTCCCCTATTGTCGATTCATGCGCCGAATCGTGTGCCGGCGCTTTGGGGCCAGCATATGCCTCGGTGCCTTGGCAGCCGGGTGCAAAAACGACAGGGGAATTGCCGAAAGCGTCAATCCGCGACAAAGGGTCGTCGCCAGCCGACACGAGCCACCTGTTCAAGGGCTTGCGCATGGGCCAGAATTCGCGCCATTACGGAATTTGGGGTGATGCGATGAAATCTGTTTTGCTGGCCTTGGCACTGATAACGACCGGCGCACACGCGGCGCAGGAGTCCGACACCAACCCTTGCGACGCAGTCGAAAACGACGTGCAGACCCTGGAATGCTCGGTCTACAGCCGCACCACCGCCGAAGACCTGCTCAAGGACAACCTCCAAAGCCTCACCGAACGCCTGCAAGGCGTCTATGGCAAGAACCCGACGCAACTGGCCGACATCACCGGCAAGATCAAGGCCGCCCAGCAACAATGGCTGAAAACCCGCGACGCCGACTGCGCCGTCGAAGCCTTCCCTGCGACCAGTGGCAGCAAGGCCTTCACCATCGCGCAAAATGACTGCGTGGCGCGCATGAGCGACGAGCGGTCGGAGTTTTTGGAGTCGATTGGGCAGGAGTGAAATGATGCTTCTGCGAGGAGCTGGCACTCTTGCCAGCCCTCTCCTACACACCTTGCTGAGCCTGCCTACAGACCCCACATCACACCTTGTCGGACCCTCCCCTTGGGCAACACCCCGACATGTTTTGTTTATTGGCCCTAAGAGAAATATAAGTAAAGATTGGAAATCTTATAAAAGACTTATATTCTCTCATGAACAGTATCCACTGGACTCGAAAGGCCGTTAAGCAACTCCTGAAATTGCATTCCACTCATCAGAGCCAGGTTCGCGATGCCGTGACGTCGCTGGCTGACATGCCCGATACGGGCAACGTCAAAGCACTGGTCGGCCATCTGTATGCCTATCGACTTCGAGTAGGTCATTACAGAGTCATGTTCGATTGGGATGGAGCAATCAAAGTGATCAGTATCCAAGAGGTCAAAAAACGCGATGAACGCACCTACTGACGTTCAAATCATCAACGATGCAGAGGGCAATCCTGCTTTCGTGGTCATTCCTTACGCGCAATATGTGGCGCAGAAGATCGAACCCGACTTGATTCCCCATGAAGTGGTCAGCCGGATGGTCGACGGTGCGACCCCGATTCGCGCCTGGCGCGAACACTTGAACCTTACCCAGGAAGAAGTGGCCCAACGCATGGGCATCTCGCAACCTGCCTTCGCCCAGCAGGAAACCGTCGCGAAGCCGCGTCGGGCCACCCGCGAGAAAATTGCTGCGGCGTTTGGCATCACCGCCAACCAGCTTGAGCTGTAGACTGCGCAACATCCATTTTGAAAGGCACCGACATGAAAATCTGCGGCATTGAAATCAAGGGCAGTGAGGCGATCATTGCCGTGGCGGCGCTCGACGGTCAGGCGCTGGGCCATGTCGCGCTCAACACCAAGAAGATCGCCCTGGATGACGACGACGAGGCGGCCAACGTCAAGGTGTTTGCCGCACAGGTCGCCTCGTTCGTTCGCGAGAACGCCATCGACCGGATCGCGATCAAGAAGCGCAGCAAAAAAGGCGAATTCGCCGGTGGGCCGACGACGTTCAAGATCGAGGGCGTTTTCCAGTTGCTCGAAAGCTGCGAGGTGACGCTGCTGTCACCGCAGACCATCAATGCACAGGCCAAGAAGCACGGTTTCGAGCCGCCGGCGACGCTGAACAAGTATCAGCATGAGGCCTATAAAGCGGCCTGTTCGGCGCTGATGAAGAAGTAACCCTCTCAACCGGTCAAAGCAGCCCTCCTGTGGGAGCGGGCTTGCTCGCGAAAGCGGTGTATCAGACACCTTGATACTGACTAACACACCGCTTTCGCGAGCAAGTCGAACCGTCGCACCGCCGCACCGCCGCTCCCACAGGTTTATCCGATGTTCATGCCTTCGCGGTGCGCCGATCTTCCCGCGGACACCGCGCAAACCGCGCGCGATAGCTGCGAGTGAAATACGACGGCGATTCAAACCCGCAGGCAATGCTCACTTCCAGCACGCTCATGTCGGTCTGGCGCAACAACTGCCGGGCCTTTTCCAGCCGCAACCTCAAGTAGAAATTGCTCGGCGTGTCGTTCAGGTGCAGGCGAAACAGCCGTTCCAGTTGCCGGCGCGTCACCTTGATCGACTCGGCCAGTTCCAGGGTGGTCAGCGGCGGTTCGCTGTGTTGCTCCATTTCGCCGATCACCTGCACCAGTTTCTTGTTGCTGATGCCATACCGCGTGGCGACTTCCATGCGCTGGTGGTCCTTGCGCGGGCGGATGCGGCCGAGCACGAATTGCTCGCTGACCTGGATCGCCAGTTCCGGGCCGTGGGCCTGGGCGATCAGGTCGAGCATCAGGTCGATGGAGGCGGTACCGCCCGCGCAGGTGATGCGCCGGCGGTCGATCTCGAACAGTTCCTGGGTGACGCTCAGTTGTGGATAGGATTCCTTGAAGGCGTCGATGGCTTCCCAGTGCAGGGTCAGGCGGTGACCATCGAGCAGGCCGGCTTCGGCCAGGACAACGCTGCCGGTGTCGATCCCGCCGAGGGTCACGCCTTCCTTGTCGAGTCGGCGCAGCCAATGCTCCAGGGCGGGCGTGGCGAACTTCAGCGGTTCGAAGCCGGCGACCACCAGCAGCGTCGCGCCTTTCTTCAAAGGCTCCAGCGCGGCATCGGCGTTGACCGACATGCCATTGCTGGCCAGGACCGCCCCACCGTCGGCGCTCAGCACATGCCAGCGGTACAGCTCGCCGCGAAAGCGATTGGCGACCCGCAGCGGCTCGATGGCCGAGATGAATCCGATGGCCGAGAAACCCGGCATCAACAAAAAGTAGAAATCCTGGGACATGGCGCACTCGATCAGCCAGTAACGTGAGACCGCTAGCGTGTGGATGTTGATACGCCACTTGCACCCAGCATTCAAGAGCACAGGTCGCTGCAGTGCAAGAGCTGGTCGCCGCAGTGCGCTTTCAGGGGGCCAAGGCTGCGTAACGTTGGCATCACCGGCGCACAGACACCGGACCCCACAATAATGTTCTGCCGAGGAAACCTGTGATGAAACGACTGATCAGCAGCTGTGTTCTTGCACTGAGTGGTACCGCCTTGCTGAACGCCAGCGTCATGGCGGCCGAGCCTGCATCGTGCCAGAACGTGCGCATGGGCGTCGTGAACTGGACCGACGTGATCGCCACCAGCGCCATGACCCAGGTCCTGCTCGACGGCCTCGGCTACAAGACCAAGCAAACCAGCGCCTCCCAGCAGATCATCTTCGCCGGCATCCGCGACCAGCGCCTGGACCTGTTCCTGGGCTACTGGAACCCGCTGATGACCCAGACCATCACGCCGTTCGTCGAGGCCAACCAGGTCAAGGTGCTTGAAGAGCCAAGCCTGAAGGATGCCCGTGCGACCCTCGCCGTGCCGACCTACCTCGCCGACAAGGGCCTGAAAACCTTCGCTGACATCGCCAAGTTCGAGAAAGAACTGGGCGGCAAGATCTACGGCATCGAGCCCGGTTCCGGCGCCAATACCCAGATCAAGGCGATGATCGCCAAGAACCAGTTCGGCCTGGGCAAGTTCCAGTTGGTGGAGTCCAGCGAGGCCGGCATGCTCGCCGCCGTCGACCGCGCCGTGCGCCGCAAGGAAGCCGTGGTGTTCTTCGGCTGGGCGCCGCACCCGATGAACGTCAACGTGCAGATGACCTACCTGACCGGCAGCGACGACGCCCTAGGCCCGAACGAAGGCATGGCCACCGTGTGGACCGTCACCGCGCCGACCTATGCCCAGCAGTGCCCGAACATCGGCCGCCTGCTGACCAACCTGACCTTCACCGCCGAAGACGAGAGCCGGATGATGCAGCCGCTGCTGGATCACAAGGACGCCCTCGAATCGGCCCGCCAATGGCTCAAGGATCACCCGCAGGACAAGGAACGCTGGCTTGAAGGTGTGACCACCTTCGATGGCAAGCCGGCGGCTGAAAACCTGCAACTGACCGCCAAATAACCCAATGAACGAATCACCGTTTCGCAGCCCCTGCGGGCTGCGAACGGCACCGTTACGCCCACCGAAAAGCACTCGCCTGTAAGGAACCGCCCCATGAACCACGACGTCATCATCACCTGCGCACTCACCGGTGCTGGCGACACGACCGCCAAGAGCCCGCACGTGCCGGTCACCCCGAAACAGATCGCCGCCGCCGCCGTGGAAGCCGCCAAGGCCGGCGCCACCGTGGTGCACTGCCACGTGCGCAACCCCGAAACCGGCAAGTTCAGCCGCGACGTGGCGCTGTACCGCGAAGTCATGGAGCGCATTCGCGAGGCCGACGTCGACATCATCGTCAACCTGACGGCCGGCATGGGCGGCGACCTGGAAATCGGCGCCGGGGAAAACCCCATGGAATTCGGCCCCAACACCGACTTGGTCGGCCCGTTGACCCGCCTGGCCCACGTCGAGGAACTGCTGCCGGAAATCTGCACCCTCGATTGCGGCACCCTGAACTTCGGCGATGGCGACACCATTTACGTCTCGACCCCGGCGCAACTGCGTGCCGGCGCCAAGCGCATCCAGGAGCTGGGGGTGAAGGCTGAGCTGGAGATCTTCGACACCGGCCACCTGTGGTTCGCCAAGCAGATGATGAAAGAAGGCCTGCTCGACAACCCGCTGTTCCAGCTGTGCCTGGGCATCCCGTGGGGCGCCCCCGCGGACACCACCACCATGAAGGCCATGGTCGATAACCTGCCGCCAGACGCGGTCTGGGCCGGCTTCGGCATCGGTCGCATGCAGATGCCGATGGCGGCGCAGGCGGTGCTGCTGGGCGGCAACGTGCGGGTCGGCCTGGAAGACAACATCTGGCTGGACAAGGGCGTGCTGGCCACCAACGGCCAACTGGTGGAACGCGCCAGCGAAATCCTCAGCCGCATGGGCGCCCGCGTCCTGACCCCGGCCGAGGGCCGCAAGAAGATGGGGCTCAAGCAGCGCGGCTAAACCTCCTCCGTTTTTCCCCCTGTAGGAGCGAGCTTGCTCGCGATGACGTCAGCACATTCAGCATTGATGTCGACTGGCATGCCGCTATCGCGAGCAAGCTCGCTCCTACAGTTTTTCTTTTCAAATTCTCGGGATGCGATCATGAGCTTCATCACCAACATCAAAACCTTCGCCGCCCTCGGCAGCGGTGTCATCGGTAGCGGCTGGGTGTCCCGCGCCCTCGCCCACGGCCTGGACGTCGTCGCCTGGGACCCGGCGCCCGGCGCCGAAGCAGCCTTGCGCAAGCGCGTGGCCAACGCCTGGGGCGCTCTGGAGAAACAAGGCCTGGCGCCCGGCGCTTCGCAGGATCGCCTGCGTTTTGTCGCCACCATCGAAGAGTGCGTACGCGATGCCGACTTCATCCAGGAAAGCGCTCCGGAACGCCTTGAGCTGAAACTGGACCTGCACAGCAAAATCAGCGCGGCGGCCAAGCCCAATGCCCTGATCGGCTCCAGCACCTCGGGGCTGCTACCCAGCGAGTTCTACGAGAGTGCCACGCACCCGGAGCGCTGCGTGGTCGGTCACCCGTTCAACCCGGTGTACCTGCTGCCATTGGTGGAAGTGGTCGGCGGCAAGAACACCGCTCCTGAAGCCGTGCAGGCCGCCATGCAAGTCTACGAATCCCTGGGGATGCGCCCGCTGCATGTGCGCAAGGAAGTGCCGGGGTTCATCGCCGATCGCCTGCTCGAAGCGCTATGGCGCGAGGCGCTGCACCTGGTCAACGACGGCGTGGCGACCACCGGCGAAATCGACGACGCGATCCGCTTTGGCGCGGGCCTGCGCTGGTCGTTCATGGGCACCTTCCTCACCTACACCCTGGCCGGTGGTGACGCGGGCATGCGTCACTTCATGGCCCAGTTCGGCCCGGCCCTGCAGTTGCCCTGGACCTACCTGCCAGCGCCCGAGCTGACCGAAAAGCTGATCGACGACGTGGTCGATGGCACCAGCGAGCAACTGGGCTCACACAGCATTTCGGCGCTGGAGCGCTATCGTGATGATTGCCTGATGGCGGTGCTGGAGGCGGTGAAGGCGACCAAGGCCAAACATGGCATGAGTTTCAGCGAATAGCAGGTCTGGCCTCATCGCGGGCAAGCCCGCTCCCACAGGTTTTGCGGTGCTCACGAATCCTGTGGGAGCGGGCTTGCCCGCGATGACGGTAGCCAAATCCCCACACACTCCGGATCAATCACCATGCCCACCCTCACCACCTACCAGACCCGCATCATCCCCGACTGGGTCGACTACAACGGCCACCTGCGCGACGCCTTCTACCTGCTGATCTTCAGCTACGCCACCGACGCCCTGATGGACCGACTCGGCCTCGACAGCAACAGCCGCGAAGCCAGCGGCCATTCGCTGTTCACCCTGGAGCTGCACCTCAATTACCTGCACGAAGTGAAGCTCGATGCCGAGGTCGAGGTGCGCACGCAGATCATCGGTCACGACAGCAAACGCCTGCACCTGTATCACAGCCTGCATCTCGTGGGCGACGACAAGGCACTGGCCGGCAACGAGCAGATGCTCTTGCACGTCGACCTCGCCGGCCCGCATGCCACGCCGTTCAGCGAAACTTCGCTGGCGCGGCTCGCAGCCATCGTCACCGAGCAGGCTGACCTGTCCGCCCCGCAATACATTGGCCGAGTGATCGCGTTACCGACAAAAAAATAATCAAGGAGATCGCCATGAACACCGCCGCTGCGTTTGCCGACTTTCGTACGTATCCGTTGATCAGCGCGCTCGGTGGCGTGCAGGCCCTGGCCGATCGTGTCGTGGTGACCTGGGCCGACCAGCGTGTCAGCCCGTTCCATCATCAATGGCTGCGGGACAACTGCCCGTGCACACAATGCGTCTACAGCGTGACCCGCGAGCAGGTATTGGAAATCGTCGATGTCGAAGCGGACTTGAAGGCGACCAACGCCCGTGTCGACGAACAGGGTTGCCTGAGCATCGACTGGCAGGACGGCCATCAGAGCCGCTTCGATCCGGGATGGTTGCGCGCCCACGCCTACGACGATGCGTCGCGCGCCGAACGCCAGGCGGCCAAGCCCGGGGCGAAGCTCTGGTACAGCGACCTGACACTGCCGGTGTTCGACTATCAGGCGTTGATGAACGACAACCACGCCCTGCTGCAATGGTTGCTGGCGGTGCGCGATACCGGCCTGACCCAGGTACGCGGCGTGCCCACCGAGCCCGGTTCGCTGAAACTGATCGCGCAGCGGATTTCGTTCATCCGCGAGAGCAATTTCGGCGTGCTGTTCAACGTGCAATCCAAGGCCGATGCCGACAGCAACGCCTACACCGCTTTCAACCTGCCGCTGCACAGCGACCTGCCGACCCGCGAGCTGCAACCGGGGCTGCAATTCCTGCATTGCCTGGTCAACGATGCCGAAGGGGGTGAAAGCATCTTCGTCGACGGTTTTGCCATCGCCCAAGCGTTACGCGAGGAAGACCCCGAGGCGTTCCAGGCGCTGTGCGAGATCCCCGTGGAGTTTCGCAACAAGGACCGCCACAGCGACTACCGCTGCCTGGCACCGATCATCGCCTTGAACGCCCTGGGAAAGGTCGCGGAAATCCGCATGGCCAACTTCCTGCGCGGGCCGTTCGATGCCTCGGTGGAACAGATGCCCAGGCTGTACCGGGCCTATCGCCGGTTCATCGCCATGACCCGCGAGAGCCGGTTTCGACTGATGCAGCGGCTCAACCCCGGCGAGCTGTGGTGCTTCGACAACCGCCGCACGCTGCACGCGCGCAACGCGTTCGACCCGGCCACCGGAGCGCGGCATTTCCAGGGCTGTTATGTGGATCGCGATGAGCTGCTGTCGCGCATCCTGGTGTTGCAGCGGTAGACCGAGCCGACTTCATCGCGGGCAAGCCCGCTCCTACAGGTATTGGGGGTGTTCACAAATCTTGTATACGCCCTGCCCCCTGTAGGAGCGAGCTTGCTCGCGATGAGGCCCGCCCAGACACAACAAAACCCAAAGATTCACAGACAAAAAAAGCCCCGATACAAGCCGTGACAGGATCGGGGCAGAGGGTACTGTTGAGGAGCCGCCATGCGAGGGTGACCAAACCTTCGTGAAGCAAGCTGGAGCCAGTGTGCCGACTCCCCGGCAAGGCAAGTTAGCCGAAAACGACATGCTCATAGTCAATGCGGCCATCACGACAAATCGCCCTTGCCGCGCCCCTTCCCCCCTACCAGAATCGAGCCACGACACCATTCCCGGAAGAAGGATTTACGCCATGATGCATGCCGATCTGATCGATCAGGAAGACCTGTTGGGCCAACTCAAGTCACTGGGTTTCCAGGTACCCAACGGCGCCACGGCCGAGCAGGCCTGCGAGTGCGCCGTACGCGGTTTGAACGACGAACGCGCGATGACCCTGCGCACCATGGTCAAGCAGATGTACACCAGCAGCGCGACCATCCTCCCGGCCGTACGCCAGGCGATTGATCGGCAGTTGTTGCCGGCGTTGGCGGCGTATCAGCAAGGTCGTGCTGTCTAAAAATTTACCCCTGTAGGAGCGAGCTTGCTCGCGATGGTCGTTAACGATAACGCGGATTTTCTGAATGCCCGCGGTGTCTGGACTACCATCGCGAGCAAGCTCGCTCCTACAGGGGGCGGGGTGAACACAAAAGCTGTGAACACCTTAAACACCTGTGGGAGCGAGCCTGCTCGCGATGGTCGTTAACGATGACGCGGGATGTCTGGATGCCCGCGGTGCCTTGGCTAGCATCGCGAGCAAGCTCGCTCCTACAGAAGAAGCTGAGGCTTTACAGCCTCACACTGGCAAACGTCGACTCATTGCGCGCCTGGCTCAGCGCCGACAGCGGTCCGGACAATGGCGACAGCACCAGCGCTTGCGGCAGTGGCATCAGTGCCACCTGCTGGGTGGTGTTGGAGCCGACGCGTTCGTCACGCGGCGGGATGCCGAAGTATTCGCGGTAGCACTTGGAGAAGTGCGGGGTGGACACGAAGCCACAGACCGACGCCACTTCGATGATCGACATCGGCGTTTGCTTGAGCAGCTGCCGCGCACGGATCAGGCGCAGCTTCAGGTAGTAACGCGACGGCGAGCAATGCAGGTATTTCTGGAACAGCCGTTCGAGCTGGCGACGGGACACGGCGACGTACACCGCCAGTTCGTCGAGGTCGATCGGCTCCTCGAGGTTGGCTTCCATCAGCGCGACAATTTCCTGCAGTTTCGGCTGGTTGGTGCCCAGCATGTGCTTGAGCGGTACGCGCTGGTGATCCTGTTCGTTGCGGATGCGCTCGTAGACGAACATCTCGGAAATCGCGGCCGACAGTTCGCGGCCGTGATCGCGGCTGATCAGGTGCAGCATCATGTCCAGCGGCGCGGTGCCGCCGGAGCTGGTGAAACGGTTACGGTCCAGGGTGAACAGTCGGGTGCTCATGGCCACGCGCGGGAAGGCTTCCTGCATCGAGGCCAGGCACTCCCAGTGCACGCTGCAATCGAAACCGTCGAGCAGGCCGGCGCAGGCCAGGGCCCAGCTGCCGGTGCAGACCGCGCCCAGGCGCTTGGACTGGCGCGCCTGGCTTTGCAGCCATGACACGTGTTCACGGGTCACGGTGCGTTGAATACCGATACCGCCGCAGACAATGATGGTGTCCATGGCCGGGGCTTTGTGCATGGAGGCGTCAGGGGTGATCTGCAGGCCGTCACTGGCCCAGACCTGGCCGCCATCGACGGTGAGCGTGGTCCAGCGATACAACTCGCGACCGGACAATTGGTTGGCCATGCGCAGGGGTTCTACGGCGGAGGCCAGGGAAATCAGCGTGAAATTGTCCAGCAGCAGAAAGCCGATGGATTGAGGCGCACGGTTCTGGGGTTGAGCCCCGGAGTTGAACGACGTCATCGCGGTATCTCCTCACACAAAGCAGGTGATGGCCTCAGGCGGAGGCTCTTGTTATGGCCATCGTTCTCGCAGTGGAGACGGGCTTTGTAATGACAGAGCAAATGCCATGCCTAAACTTGAATGCGCGTTCAATAAATCCTGAAAACGACCTATGGACGTGTCTATATAAGCCGCGCCGCGAGTGGGGGTAATAAGTGCCATCAGCGCTGCGAAGTGTGCTGTCGCGAAGGGTGTGAGCAGTTCGGTAGCACTTGTGGGAAGGGGGCTGTGGGCAATCCGGGGAGAGTGTCACCCCAGGCGCGGGGGGATGGGTGGTTCACGCCGTGATTGTACCCGACCGGTGGCGGGGGCATTTATCTGTGAGCGACGCGCTAAAAGGTGGCGTGGATGAGCGCGGGTGTTCGATTTGCGCGCAGTTTTGACTGGTCTGACGCCATCGCGAGCAAGCTCGCTCCTACAGTTGATCTGCGATGTTCACAAATCCCTTGTGGGAGCGAGCCTGCTCGCGATGGGGGTCAACGCGATCTCAACACTCCACCGCACTCACCGCCAACCCACCCCGCGATGTCTCTTTATATTTGTCATGCATGTCCGCGCCGGTATCGCGCATGGTGCGGATCACCCGGTCCAGCGAGATGAAATGCTGGCCGTCGCCACGCAGAGCCATTTGTGCGGCGTTGATCGCCTTCACCGCGGCAATCGCGTTGCGCTCGATGCACGGCACCTGGACCAGGCCGCCCACCGGGTCGCAGGTCAGGCCGAGGTTGTGCTCCAGGCCGATTTCCGCGGCGTTGCACAATTGCTCCGGCGTCGCGCCGAGGATTTCCGCCAGCCCCGCCGCCGCCATGGCGCAGGCGGAACCGACTTCACCCTGGCAGCCGACTTCGGCGCCGGAAATCGAGGCGTTCTTCTTGCACAGGATGCCCACCGCCGCCGCACCGAGGAAGTAGTCGACCACGTTGGCGTCCGTCACCGCCTCGCTGAACTTCATGAAGTAGTGCAACACCGCCGGGATGATCCCTGCCGCGCCATTGGTCGGTGCCGTGACCATGCGCCCACCGGCGGCGTTTTCTTCGTTGACCGCCAGGGCATACAGGTTGACCCACTCCATGGCGCTCAAGGTCGAGCCGATCACGTTGGGCTTGTTCAGCTCCTGCAAACTGCGGTGCAACTTGGCCGCGCGCCGGCGCACATTCAGCCCGCCGGGCAGGATGCCCTCGTGCTTGAGGCCGTGTTCGACGCAATCCTGCATGGCCCGCCAGAGTTTCATCAGGCCGGCGCGGATTTCTTCCTCGCTGCGCCACACCCGCTCATTGGCCATCATCAGTTCGGCCACCCGCAGGTTGTGGCGCTTGCACAGTTCCAGCAGCTCGACGGCGCTGGAAAAGTCGTAAGGCAGTTCGGTGCGGTCCAGGTCGACCACGCCACTGCTGGCCTGGGCCTCATCGACGACAAAGCCGCCGCCGACGGAATAGTAGGTGTCGCGATGCAGCTCGCCGTCATCGCCCTCGGCCACCAGGGTCATGGCATTGGGGTGAAACGGCAGGTTCTCATCTATAAGCAGCATGTCCCGCGCCCAGATGAACGGCACCGGCAGGCGCCCGTCGAGCAGCAGCGTGTCGGTTTCGCGCAAGGTGGCGATGCGGATGCCGATTTGCGACGGGTCGATCGCATCCGGCCACTCGCCCATCAGGCCCATGATCACCGCATTGTCGCTACCGTGGCCGATGCCGGTGGCCGACAACGAGCCATACAACCGGACCTCGACCCGCCGCACCTGTTCCAGCCGCCCCTGCTCGCGCAAACCCTGCACGAACAGCGCGGCGGCGCGCATCGGCCCGACGGTGTGCGAGCTGGAAGGACCGATGCCGATTTTGAACAGGTCGAAAACGCTGATAGCCATGGCTGCCGAACTCCTGGATGTGCCATTTCCAGGCGCAAAAGCGCCCGGTGACGGAGCTGCTACGCTCAAGCTGCAATCCGCCGAGATGGCCGCATCATCGGGCTTTTGGGTTGTCGTGCGACGTCTCGAACCGACGCACTCATGTCCAGCAACGCCGCTGGCGTTTTACGCCATGTTTCGCCGCTTTTTTGCGGCGCAGCGGGGCAAAAGGACCTGAAAAAATCTGTAAACGACGTCACCGACACTGGATGCGACCATCCCTGTACTGGTTACGACGCCCCCTGTAGGCGTCAGATTTTCACTGGTACATGATCTTATTCGACTCGATTGCAGGCGCTGCGGTAAGAGCTGTCACAAGAACGCCACCCAACCGCAACCCATAAGTGCGGTGGTCCCAGTCGGAACACTGCCAAAAAAAAACACCAAGGAGTCCATTCATGAAAGGTTCCCCGTCGTTGTTGTTGGCCGCCATGCTCAGCCTGCCGTTATTGGCACAAGCTGCAGAACCCGCACAATGCAATACCGTGAACTTCTCCGATGTCGGCTGGACCGACATCACCGCGACAACCGCCACCACCAGCGTCGTGCTCAACGCCCTGGGCTACAAGACCAAGACCACGATGATTTCCGTGCCGGTGACCTACAAGTCCCTGGCCGACGGCAAGAACATGGACGTTTTCCTCGGCAACTGGATGCCGACCATGGAAAACGACATCAAGGCCTACCGCGACGCCGGCACTGTGGAAACCGTGCGCACCAACCTCAAGGGCGCCAAGTACACCCTCGCCGTGCCCCAGGCTCTGTACGACAAAGGCCTGCATGATTTTGCCGACATCGCCAAGTTCAAGAAGGAACTGGACGGCAAGATCTACGGCATCGAGCCCGGCAACGACGGCAACCGCCTGATCCAGAGCATGATCGACAAGAACGCCTTTGGCCTCAAAGACGCCGGCTTCAAGGTCGTCGAGTCCAGCGAAGCGGGCATGCTGTCGCAGGTCGACCGCGCACAGAAACGCGACACCGCCGTGGTCTTCCTCGGCTGGGCGCCGCATCCGATGAACAAACGCTTCAAGATCCAGTACCTCACCGGCGGCGACGACTTCTTTGGCCCGGATTTCGGTGCCGCCACCGTGGCGACCAACACCCGCAAGGGTTACGCCGAGGAATGCAGCAACGTGGGCCAACTGCTGAAAAACCTGGAGTTCACGGTCGACATGGAAAGCGAACTCATGGGCAACATCCTGGACGACAAGATGAAGCCTGACGCGGCCGCCAAAGCCTGGCTGAAAAAGAACCCACAGGTGCTCGATACCTGGCTCGCTGGCGTGACCACCACTGACGGTAAACCTGGCCTGGAGGCCGTGAAAGCCAAGCTCAACCAGCCTTGAGTTAAAGAGCATCGCTTATGCCGGGCGGCTCAGGCCGTCCGGGCTGTTTATTTCCTTGCATGCGGACGTTCACTACCATGCTGATTGATCAGAAAATACCTCTAGGCCAGTACATTGCAGGCTTCGTTGAATGGTTGACGCAACACGGCGCCAACACCTTCGACGCCATCGCCGTGTCACTGGAAACGATGATCCACGGCGTGACGTTTGCGCTCACCTGGTTCAACCCGCTGGTCTTGATCGGGCTTATCGCGCTACTGGCGCATTTCATCCAACGCAAATGGGGCCTGACCGTCTTCGTCATCGCTTCCTTTCTACTGATCCTCAATCTGGGTTACTGGCAGGAGACCATGGAAACCCTCGCCCAGGTGCTGTTCGCCACCTTGGTCTGCGTGGTCATCGGCGTGCCGCTGGGCATTATTGCCGCGCACAAACCGATGTTCTTTACCCTCATGCGACCGGTACTCGATCTGATGCAGACCGTACCGACCTTCGTATACCTCATTCCTACCCTGACCCTCTTCGGGCTGGGTGTGGTCCCAGGCCTGATTTCGACGGTGGTGTTTGCGATTGCCGCGCCCATCCGCCTGACCTACCTGGGTATCCGCGATGTGCCACAGGAACTGATGGACGCCGGCAAGGCCTTCGGCTGCTCGCGACGTCAACTGCTGACCAGGATCGAACTGCCCCACGCCATGCCGAGCATCGCGGCGGGCATCACCCAGTGCATCATGCTGTCGTTGTCGATGGTGGTGATCGCGGCACTGGTGGGCGCCGACGGACTCGGCAAACCGGTGGTCAACGCACTGAACACTGCTGATATCGCCCTGGGCTTCGAAGCCGGCCTGGCGATCGTACTGCTGGCGATCATGCTCGACCGTATCTGCAAACAACCCGACGCCAAAGTAGGGGGTGACGCATGAGCATAATTCGCTTCGAAGACGTCGATGTAATCTTCACCAAGGATCCACGCGAGGCGCTCAAGCTGCTGGATCAGGGCATGACCCGTAACGAGATCCTGAAAAAGACCGGGCAGATCGTCGGCGTGGAAAAGGCCAGCCTGGACATCGAGAAAGGTGAAATCTGCGTGCTGATGGGCCTGTCCGGTTCCGGCAAGTCCAGCCTGCTGCGCTGCATCAACGGCCTCAACACCGTCAGCCGCGGCAAGCTGTTCGTCGAGCACGAAGGCCGGCAGATCGACATTGCCTCCTGCACCGCCGCCGAGCTGAAGATGATGCGCACCAAGCGCATTGCCATGGTGTTCCAGAAGTTCGCCCTGATGCCCTGGCTGACGGTGCGCGAGAACATCAGCTTCGGCCTGGAAATGCAGGGCCGCCCGGAAAAGGACCGCAAGAAACTGGTCGATGAAAAACTCGAACTGGTGGGCCTGACCCAATGGCGCAACAAGAAGCCCGACGAGCTCTCCGGCGGCATGCAGCAGCGTGTCGGCCTGGCCCGCGCGCTGGCGATGGACGCTGACATCCTGTTGATGGACGAACCGTTCTCGGCCCTCGACCCGCTGATCCGCCAGGGTCTGCAGGACGAACTGCTGGAACTGCAACGCAAGCTGAGCAAGACCATCGTGTTCGTCAGCCACGACCTCGACGAGGCCCTGAAGCTGGGCAGCCGCATCGCGATCATGAAAGACGGGCGGATCATCCAGTACAGCAAGCCGGAAGAAATCGTGCTGAACCCGGCGGACGACTACGTGCGTACCTTTGTCGCCCACACCAACCCGCTGAACGTGTTGTGCGGCCGCAGCCTGATGCGCACCCTGGACAACTGCAAACGCATCAACGGCTCGGTGTGCCTCGACCCGGGTGGCGACTCCTGGCTGGACCTGGCCGAAGGCAACACCATCAAGGGTGCCCGCCAGAACGGCTCGACCCTGGACCTGCAGAACTGGGCGCCGGGGCAAGCAGTGGAAGGCCTGGGCCGCCGACCGACGCTGGTGGATTCGAGCATCGGCATGCGCGATGCGTTGCAGATCCGCTACCAGACCGGCAACAAGCTGGTGCTGCACGACAACAACAAGGTGGTGGGGATTCTTGGCGACAGCGAGCTGTATCACGCGTTGCTGGGCAAGAACCTGGGGTAAGGCCACAGATGCAAAAACGCCGCGAGAGATCGCGGCGTTTTTGTTTGTACGGACAACTCTGAAGAACCGATCGCGAGCAGGCTCGCTCCCACAATGGATCAGTTTGAACACAGGTTTTGTGAACGACCCAAAACCTGTGGGAGCGAGCCTGCTCGCGATAAAACGACTCGGTGCTTCAGGCAGAAACCCCATCACGACTCACCGCCGCTCGCGAAGGCTCCATGTCCAGCTCGGTCAGCAACTCGTTGAACCCACGACGACTGCGCGCCGCCAGTTCGGCCTGCTCCAGTTCCGCCTGCTGGTCCTGGCGCATGGCCTTGTGCAAGCCGAACATGAAACACACCAGCACCACCGAGAACGGCAAACCAGCCAATACCACCATGGTCTGCATGGCTTCGAAGTTGCCGGCGAACAGCAGGCCGATGGTCACCAGGGTGATCACCACCGACCAGAAGATCCGCAGCCAGTGCGGGGCGTCTTCGTCGACGGTGCCGCCCTTGCAGGAAAGGTTGGCCATCATCACCGCGCCGGAATCCGCCGGGGTCAGGAACAGCACGAAGCCGACGAAGATCGACACGCCGATCACCACTTTCGACGCCGGGTAATGCTCCAGCAACTGGTAGATCGCCATGGACGGCTGTTCCAGTGCGGTTTTGCCCAGTTCGACCGCGCCGTGGTTCATCACCAGGTCCAGCGCCGAGTTGCCGAAGATCGACAGCCACGCCAGGGTGAAGCCCAACGGAATCAGCAGCACGCCGGCCACCAGTTCACGCACGGTGCGACCACGGGAAATGCGCGCGATGAACATGCCTACGAATGGCGCCCAGGAAATCCACCAGGCCCAGTAGAACAGGGTCCACAGGCCCAGCCAGCGGTCGGACTTGGCGCTGTCGCCGGTGTAGACGTACAGGTCGAAAGTCTTGAGCACCACACCGTTGAGGTAGTCGCCGATGTTCTGCACGAAGCCGTTGAGCAGGTGCAGGGTCGGGCCAAACAGCAGCACGAAGATCAGCAGGCCGCTGAACAGGATGATGTTGAGGTTGGACAGGCGGCGAATGCCGTTTTCCACGCCCGACACGGCAGCGATGGTCGCCACGGTGCTCATCACGATGATCACGATCAGCAGGTTGGTGTTGCTGTGCTGCATGCCGAACAGGTTTTCCAGGCCCGACGACACTTGCAGCGAACCGATCCCCAGGTTCGTCACCAGCCCCAGCAGCGTGACGAACATGCCGAAGCCGTCCACCGCGTGCCCGGCCGCGCCCTTGACCCAGCGCTCGCCCACCAGCGGGTACAGCGCCGAACGCAGCGCCAGCGGCTGGTTGTGCCGGTAGGCAAAGTAGGCCACGGCCAACCCGACCAGCGCATAGATCGCCCAACCATGCAGGCCCCAATGCAGGAACGTCACCTGCACCGCCTGGCGCGCTGCCTGGTTGCTGCCGGCCACGCCCTCGGGCGGGTTGAAGAAATGGTCCAGCGGCTCGGAAGCGCCAAAGTACAACAGCGAAATGCCGATGCCCGAGGAAAACAGCATCCCCGCCCAGGCGCCATAGCTGAAGTCCGGGGTATCGTCCTTGCTGCCCAGTTTCAGTTTGCCGTAGGAGGAAAACGCCAGGCCGACGACAAAAATCAGGTAGGCGGCGATCACCACCATGTAGTACCAGCCGAAGCTGCGCGACAGCCAGGCTTGCGCTGTACCGAGCATTCGCCCCGCCTCCTGGGGGGCGATGATCAGGATGGCGGTCAACAACAGGATCAGCGCGGTCGAGGTGTAGAACACCCAACCGTTGACCGTCACCTTCGTGGGTGGGGTCTTTATCAGGGCAGCAGAACTCATGACACAGATGCTCCGGGCAATGCAGCAAAAGAACACAAGGCAAACGCGGTACCCGACCAATCGGTTAGTGGGCAGCCGACCGGCGGGTGTTATAAAGACATCCCGAAAAAAGCCCGAAGCCTGCAGACGCTTGCGCGCGCTGGTTTCGAGCCTTTTTGGGTGTCGGTTTTATCGCCCTCTACAGATTGGAAAAACCGGCAGGGAGCGACGATTTGTCGCAGAGCTTATTCTTTGTTGATTGAACGTTCAATCAAAACAAAATAGACTGGCCTCAAGCCGGTAGTCGTTTGACGTCTGCCGAAAAGGCCCAAGGAGATGTGCAGATGCCCAAGGTCGGTATGCAACCCATCCGCCGCCAGCAATTGATCGAAGCCACGCTGCTGGCGGTCGATCAGGTCGGGATGGGGGACGCCAGCATTGCGCTGATCGCCCGTTTGGCCGGTGTCTCGAATGGCATCATCAGTCACTACTTTCAGGACAAGAACGGCCTGATCGCTGCCACCGCGCAGTACCTGATGACTGTCCTGGCCGAGAATGTCACCGCGCGCCGTCAGGCGCTGACAGATGACAGCCCGCGGGCGCATCTGCAGGTGATCATCGAAGGCAACTTCGACGCCAGCCAGGTCAATGGCCCGGCAATGAAAACCTGGCTGGCCTTCTGGGCCACCAGCATGCACCACCCGTCTTTGCACAGGTTGCAGCGGATCAACGATCACCGTCTGTATTCCAACCTGTGCTGCCAGTTCCGCCGCGAACTGCCGCTCGATGATGCGCGCAGTGCAGCCCGGGGCCTGGCAGCGTTGATTGACGGTTTGTGGTTGCGCGGCGCGCTGTCGGGAGACGCTTTCGACACCGAGCAGGCGCACCGGATCGCTTACGAATACATGGATTTCCAACTGGCCAAGCGGGTGAGTTAGAGCACACCTAGAACGCTCAACACCCGATTCGAGCCAATCACTGATGCACTTGCGAGGACTTTATGGCCCGTTTCGAATTGCAAAAACTCTACATTGATGGCGCTTACTCCGACGCTGGCAGCGATGCCACCTTCGAAGCCATCAACCCGGCTAACGGTGAAGTCCTCGCAAAAGTACAACGCGCTACGAAGGAAGACGTCGAGCGCGCCGTGGTCAGTGCCGAGAAGGGCCAGAAGATCTGGGCCGCCATGACCGCCATGGAGCGTTCGCGCATCCTGCGCCGCGCCGTGGAAATCCTGCGTGAACGCAACGACGAGCTGGCCGCCCTGGAAACCCTGGACACCGGCAAGGCCTACTCCGAAACCCGCTACGTCGACATCGTCACCGGCGCCGACGTGCTGGAGTACTACGCCGGCCTGGTACCTGCCATCGAAGGCGAGCAGATTCCGCTGCGCACCACCTCGTTCGTCTACACCCGTCGCGAGCCGCTGGGCGTCGTCGCCGGCATCGGCGCGTGGAACTACCCGATCCAGATCGCCCTGTGGAAATCCGCACCGGCCCTGGCGGCGGGCAACGCGATGATCTTCAAGCCAAGCGAAGTCACCTCGCTGACCACCCTGAAACTGGCCGAGATCTACACCGAAGCCGGCCTGCCAGCGGGCGTGTTCAACGTCCTGACCGGCAGCGGCCGTGAAGTCGGCACCTGGCTGACCGAGCACCCGCGCATCGAGAAAGTCTCGTTCACCGGCGGCACCGACACCGGCAAGAAAGTCATGGCCAGCGCCTCGAGCTCCTCGCTCAAGGACGTGACCATGGAACTGGGCGGCAAATCGCCGTTGATCATCTGCGACGACGCCGACCTGGATCGCGCCGCCGACACCGCGATGATGGCCAACTTCTACAGCTCGGGCCAGGTCTGCACCAACGGCACCCGCGTGTTCGTGCCGAGCCACCTCAAGGCCGCGTTCGAAGCCAAGATCGCCGAGCGCGTGGCACGCATCCGCATCGGTAACCCGGAAGACGAAAACACCAACTTCGGCCCGCTGGTCAGCTTCGCCCACATGGAAAGCGTGCTGGGCTACATCGCCAAGGGCAAGGAAGAAGGCGCCCGCGTGCTGTGCGGCGGCAGCCGCCTGACCGAAGGCGAATTCGCCAAGGGCGCGTTCGTTGCGCCGACCGTGTTCACCGACTGCACCGACGACATGACCATCGTGCGCGAAGAAATCTTCGGCCCGGTCATGGCGATCCTGACCTACGAAACCGAAGAAGAAGTGATCCGCCGCGCCAACGACACCGACTTCGGCCTGGCCGCCGGTGTGGTCACCAAGGACCTGAACCGCGCGCACCGCATCATCCATCAACTGGAAGCGGGCATCTGCTGGATCAACGCCTGGGGCGAGTCCGACGCCAAGATGCCGGTCGGCGGCTACAAGCAGTCGGGCGTGGGCCGTGAGAACGGCATCAGCTCGCTGAACAACTTCACTCGCATCAAATCGGTACAGGTCGAGCTGGGCGATTACGCGTCGGTGTTCTAAGCGCCGAGTTCTGTATTGCCTGCGAGGCCGCTATCGCGGGCAAGCCCGCTCCTACAGGAGCCAATGCAACGCCTCCCCTGTAGGAGCGGGCTTGCCCGCGATTCGAGTGCGCAGCACTCGCCCCGAGACACCTCGATCTGGACCACCATCAAAGAGGGTGCATTCAATGTCCCAAGAATTCGATTACATCATCATCGGTGCCGGCTCGGCCGGTAACACCCTGGCGACCCGCCTGACCGAAGACGCAGGCGTCACCGTGCTGCTGCTCGAAGCAGGCGGCCCGGACTACCGCATGGATTTCCGCACGCAAATGCCGGCCGCCCTGGCCTTCCCGCTGCAGGGTCGTCGCTACAACTGGGCGTACGAAACCGATCCGGAACCGCACATGGACGGGCGCCGCATGGAGTGTGGTCGCGGCAAGGGCCTGGGCGGCTCGTCGCTGATCAACGGCATGTGCTACATCCGCGGCAACGCCATGGACTACGACGGCTGGGCCAAGTTGCCGGGCCTGGAAGACTGGACCTACCTCGATTGCCTGCCGTATTTCCGCAAGGCGGAAACCCGCGACATCGGTCCCAACGACTACCACGGTGGCGATGGTCCGGTCAGCGTGACCACGCCCAAGGCCGGTAACAACCCGCTGTTCCACGCCATGGTCGAAGCCGGCGTGCAGGCCGGTTACCCGCGTACCGAAGACCTCAACGGCTACCAGCAGGAAGGCTTCGGCCCGATGGACCGCACCGTGACCCCGAAAGGCCGTCGTGCTTCCACCGCCCGCGGTTACCTGGACGTGGCCAAGCAGCGCTCGACCCTGACCATCGTCACCCACGCGCTGACCGACAAGATCCTCTTCGAAGGCAAGCGCGCGGTCGGCGTGCGTTACCTGGTGGGCGCCGCCGAAGAGCGCGTCGAAGTCCGTGCGCGCAAGGAAGTGCTGGTGTGCAGCGGCGCGATCGCCTCGCCGCAACTGCTGCAACGCTCCGGCGTCGGCCCGGCCAAATTGCTGGAAAGCCTCGACATCCCGGTGGTCCACGACCTGCCGGGCGTCGGTGAAAACCTGCAGGACCACCTTGAGCTGTACCTGCAATACGCCTGCACCCAACCGGTCTCGCTGTACCCGTCGCTGCTCTGGTACAACCAGCCGGCCATCGGTGCCGAGTGGCTGTTCAACGGCACCGGCATCGGCGCCAGCAACCAGTTCGAAGCCGGCGGCTTCATCCGCAGCCGTCCGGAATTCGAATGGCCGAACATCCAGTACCACTTCCTGCCGGTGGCGATTAACTACAACGGCAGCAATGGTGTAAAAGAACACGGCTTCCAGGCGCACATGGGCTCCATGCGTTCGCCAAGCCGCGGGCGCATCCAGCTCAAGTCCAAGGACCCACGCCAGCACCCGAGCATCCTGTTCAACTACATGGCCACCGAGCAGGACTGGCAGGAATTCCGTGACGGCATCCGCCTGACCCGGGAAATCATGCAGCAGCCGGCCCTCGACGCGTACCGTGGTCGCGAAATCAGCCCAGGCATCGACGTGCAGACCGATGAGCAACTGGACACGTTCATTCGCGAGCACGCCGAAACCGCGTTCCACCCGTCCTGCTCGTGCAAGATGGGCACCGACGACATGGCCGTGGTCGATGGCCAGGGTCGCGTGCACGGCATGCAGGGCCTGCGCGTGGTCGATGCCTCGATCATGCCGATCATCACCACCGGCAACCTGAACGCGCCGACCATCATGATGGCCGAGAAAATCGCCGACCGGATCCGTGGTCGCCAGCCGTTGCCGCGCAGCACGGCGGATTACTATGTGGCTGGCGATGCGCCGGTGAAAGGTAAGGCGGTGCGGGAAGTGCCTCAGACGGCGTAATACCGCGTCGCCCCTATCGCGAGCAGGCTCGCTCCCACAGTGGATTTCTGTACGACACAGACCCAATGTGGGAGCGAGCCTGCTCGCGATGAGGCCCCCACAATCACCGCTCCAACCTTGATCCCTCCCCCCTGCCAGGCCTACTCTAGCGCCACGCAACCGTTTCACCCTCCCCCCGCCACACCGCAGCACCCCACTCCATCGCCAGGAGGTTCACCCATGTTCGATTTCCACCCCCAGCTCAAGCAGCGCTTCGCTGCCTTGCGCACGGGCGCTGAATTCTTTTCCCTGCGTTATGTGCGCGAGTCCGGCCAGTACCTGTCGGTGCGCAAGAACGTCGCCGAACCTCCGAGCCTGCGGCGTGACGAAGGGGCGATGCTGACCGTGAGGGTCAATGGCGTCGAAACCTACGCCGCCACCAACGACCTGTCGCAATCGGGCCTGCAGGCCGCCCTTGATAAGGCCGAGCAGCAAGCGCGCCAACTCAAGCCCCATGCCTTGCTCGACCTGAGCGGGCAAGCGGTGTCCAGCGAGAGCGCCGATTACTTTTCGCCGAACCTCGAACAACCCTTCCCGTCCCTGAGCGAGTGCTTCGAGCTGCTCGGCGCCGAGTCTGCCGCCGTGCCCAAGGACGAGCGACTGGTGAACTGGCAGGTGAGCATCGGCATCACCCACGTCGAACAGATCTACCTGAGCAGCGCCGGCGCCGAGTTGCGCCAGGCCCAGCGCTTTGTCTACCCAGGCCTGGACGTCACCGCCTACGACGGCAACGACAGCCAGACCCGCAGCCTGGGCCGCGAAAACTTCGGCCAGCAGGGCGGCGCAGACGTGATCAGCCGCTGCGGTCTGATCGGTGCCGGCCCGACGGTCGCCGACCAGGCGCTGCAACTGCTGCTGGCGCCGAACACCCCGCAGGGCCCGCGAGATCTGCTGCTGATGCCCGACCAGATGATGCTGCAGATCCACGAATCCATCGGTCACCCGCTGGAACTGGACCGCATCCTCGGCGATGAGCGCAATTACGCCGGCACCAGCTTCGTCAAGGCCGAAGACTTCGGTCACCTGCAATACGGCTCGAACCTGCTCAACGTGACGTTCGATCCGAACATTGCCGAACAACTGGCCAGCTACGGGCATGACGACGACGGCAGTACCGCCAGCAAGCAATTCCTGATCAAGCAAGGTGTGCTGCTGCGCCCGCTGGGCGGCGCGCTGTCGCAATTTCGCACGGGCATGGACGGCGTCGCCAACAGCCGCGCCTGTAGCTGGAACCGCGCCCCCATCGACCGCATGGCCAACCTCAACATCGAGCCCGGCGACCAGCCGCTGGCGCAACTGATCGGCAACATCGAGCACGGCATCCTGATGTCGACCAACCGCTCGTGGTCGATCGACGATGCTCGCAACAAATTCCAGTTCGGTTGCGAATGGGGGCAACTGATCGAAAACGGCGAACTCAAGGGCGTGGTGAAGAACCCCAATTACCGGGGCGTTTCCGCGCAGTTCTGGAAGAGCCTGAGCGCGGTCGGCGATGCCAACACCTTCCAGGTGCTGGGTACGCCGAACTGCGGCAAGGGGGAACCGAACCAGGTGATCCGCGTCGGCCATGCCTCGCCCGCCTGTGTGTTCAGCAATGTCGATGTGTTTGGGGGAGACGCCTGATGCCGCACAGCCATTTTGCCAACAGCCAGGCCGAGGCGTTCAAGGCCCTGGTCAAGCGCCTGCGCGGTGCGCTGCGCGAGCCGGAACAATTCACCTTGAGCTACGCCGCCGAATCGTCGGCCTTCGTGCGCTTCAACCACGGCAAGGTGCGCCAGGCCGGGCAGGTGCAGCAGGCGAGCATCGGCCTGAAACTCATCAACGAAGGCCGGCATGCCGACCTCGACATCACCCTGTCGGGCGATGCAGAGGTGGATGCCGAACGCCTGGCCGAGGGCCTGCAACAACTGCGCGAGACCTTGCCGCTGCTGCCGCCGGATCCGTACCTGCTGCTGAACTACAACGGCTGGCAAAGCAGCAATGTGCAGGCGCATCCGCTGCCGGACACTGCGCAAGTGATCGAGGAAATCAGCCGCGCGGGTGAAGGCCTGGACCTGGTCGGCATCTATGCGGCCGGCCCGATCAGCCGTGGTTTCGCCAGCTCGGCGGGCGCATTCGGCTGGCATCAGGCCAACAGCTTCAACTTCGACTTCAGCCTGTTCCACGCCAACGGCCAGGCGGTGAAAGCCAGCTATGCCGGGCATGACTGGAACAGCGAAGGGTTCGCCCGGCGTTTTGCCCAGGCACGCGAACAACTCGAATTCCTCAGCCGACCGCTGCGCACCCTGGCGCCCGGTCAGTACCGCGCCTACCTGGCACCGGCGGCGCTGGAAGAAATCATGGGCATGTTGTGCTGGGGCGGTTTCTCCGCGCAGTCGATCGCCAGCAAGAGCAGCCCCTTGCAGAAGCTCTATGGCGGCGACCAATCGTTCAGCCCGCTGGTGTCGGTCGACGAGCAGGTCAGCGGCTCGCTGAGCCCGGCGTTTTCCGACGAGGGTTATCCACGTAGCGAACTGAAGTTGATTACCGAGGGCCGCGGCGACGCGCAACTGGTGAACTCACGCAGCGCCGCCGAATACGGCCTGACCGCCAACGGCGCCAGCAGCTACGAATCACCCAGCGCCCTGAACATGGCGGCCGGCACGTTGCCCGAGGCCGAAGTGCTCAAGCAATTGGGCTCCGGGCTGTACATCAGCAACCTGTGGTACCTGAACTTCTCCGACCAGCCGGCAGCACGTCTGACCGGCATGACCCGCTTCGCCACCTTCTGGGTGGAGAACGGCGAGATCCAGGCACCGGTCAGCACCATGCGCTTCGACGACAGCGCCTTCAGCCTGCTGGGGTCGCAACTGGAAGCGTTGACCTCGGAGCGGGAACTGTTGCTGTCGGCGAGCACCTATAGTCAGCGGGCGACCGCTTCGGCGTTGCTGCCGGGGGCGCTGGTCAGCAAGCTGACTCTAACCCTGTAAACACCGCTCCCACTGGTGTGAACACTTCTGTGGGAGCGAGCCTGCTCGCGATGGCGGTACATCAGTAATAAACAGGTCGACTGACACACCGCTATCGCGAGCAGGCTCGCTCCCACAGGTAAATCTCCCAAAGGTCACCCCTAACAAGAGGCCCCATGCCCAACCGCCCTGCTCTCGATGCTGTCACCGCCCGCTGGTTGCCGTGGGTGGTCGCCATTGCGTTTTTCATGCAGTCCCTGGACGGGACCATCCTCAACACCGCCCTGCCGGCCATGGCCCGCGACCTGGCGGAAGACCCGCTGCGCATGCAGGGGGTGATCATCGCCTACATGCTCACCGTCGCCCTGCTGATTCCCGCCTCGGGCTGGATCGCCGACCGCTTCGGCACCAAGAAGATCTTCTTCGGCGCGATCCTGCTGTTCAGCATCGGTTCGCTGCTCTGCGCGCTGTCCAACAGCCTGAGCATGCTGATCGGCGCGCGGGTGATCCAGGGCCTGGGCGGCGCGCTGATGCTGCCGGTGGGGCGCCTGGTGGTGCTGCGCGCCTACCCGCGTTCGGAGCTGGTGCGGATCATGGGCTTCATCACCATTCCCGGCCTGCTCGGCCCGCTGATCGGCCCGACCATGGGCGGCTGGATGGTGCAGTACCTGACCTGGCACTGGATCTTCCTGATCAACCTGCCGGTCGGCGCCATCGGTTGTTACGCCGTGTGGAAATTCATCCCCGACCTGCGCGGCAGCGAGCGCACGCGGTTCGACAGCCTGGGCTTCTTGTTGTTTGGCGCGGCGATGGTGCTGATCACCATCGCCATGGAAGGCCTGGGCGAACTGCACCTGCCGCACCTGCGGGTGATGTTGCTGCTGTTCGGCGGCATGGCCTGCCTGGCCGCGTACTGGCTGCGCGCCGGGCACATCGACAATCCGTTGTTCGCCCCGTCGCTGTTCAAGACCCGCACCTTCGCCGTGGGTATCCTCGGCAACCTGTTCGCCCGCCTGGGCAGCGGCGCCCTGCCGTTCCTCGTGCCGCTGCTGTTGCAAGTGGCGCTGGGTTACTCGCCGTCCCAGGCCGGTATGAGCATGTTGCCGCTGGCCGCCGCGGCGATGGTCGCCAAGTCAGTGGCACGGCCAATGATCGAGCGCCTGGGCTATCGCATCGTGCTCACCGGCAACACCCTGGCGCTGGGCCTGATGCTGGCGAGCATGGGCCTGGTCAGCGAGCAGACGCCGTACTGGCTGCTGCTGGGCATGCTGGCGATCCTCGGGGCGATCAACTCGTTGCAGTTCACCGCGATGAACACCGTGACCCTGATCGACCTCGACGACGCCAGCGCCAGCAGCGGCAACAGCCTGCTGTCGGTGGTCGCGCAGTTGTCCCTGAGCCTCGGCGTGGCCTGTGCCGGTGCCTTGCTTGGCGGCTTCACCGCGCAAGTGGGCAATGACGGCGTGGACACGGTGCTCGGCGCGTTCCAGCTGACCTTCGTCACCGTGGGCGTGATGGCCATGCTGGCGGCGACGATTTTCTCCCAGCTGTCGCCTACCGACGGGCGCCGGATAGTCAACCGCGACCCGCACATCGAGCACTGACCGGGGATAGCGGCCAAAGGCTATTCGTCCAGAATTTGCAGGTAGGGCGGGCGGGACTGGTACACTGCGCGACATTTTGTTTTGCAGGCCAGTCCCGTGACCACCATCGCCACCGAATTTAATACTTTGCCGCTGTCCGCCGCCATGCTGGCTAACCTCGAATCCCTCGGTTATGCCCAGATGACGCCGATCCAGGCGCAAAGCTTGCCGGTGATCCTCAAGGGGATGGACCTGATCGCCCAGGCCAAGACCGGCAGCGGCAAGACAGCCGCGTTCGGCATCGGTCTGCTGAACCCGATCAACCCGCGTTACTTCGGGTGCCAGGCACTGATCCTGTGCCCGACCCGCGAGCTGGCCGACCAGGTCGCCAAGGAAATCCGTCGCCTGGCCCGTGCCGAAGACAACATCAAGGTCCTGACCCTGTGCGGCGGCGTGTCCCTGGGCCCGCAGATCGCTTCGCTGGAGCACGGCGCGCACATCATCGTCGGCACCCCGGGGCGCATCCAGCAACACCTGCGCAAGGGTTCGCTGGTGCTGCACGGCCTCAACACGCTGATCCTCGATGAAGCCGACCGCATGCTCGACATGGGTTTCTACGACTCCATCGAAGAAATCATCATGCAGTCCCCAGAGCGTCGCCAGACGCTGCTGTTCTCCGCCACCTACCCGGTGGGCATCAAGCAACTGGCCGCCAAGTTCATGCGCAACCCGCAGCAGGTCAAGGCCGAAGCGCTGCACGACGACTCGCAGATCGAACAACGCTTCTACGAAATCTCCCCGGAAGATCGCATGAGCGCGGTAACCAAGGTACTCGGGCATTTCCGCCCGGCGTCCTGCGTGGCCTTCTGCTTCACCAAGCAGCAGGTCCAGGAAACCGTCGATCACCTGACCGCCAAGGGCATCAGCGCCGTCGGCCTGCACGGCGATCTGGAACAGCGTGACCGCGACCAGGTCCTGGCGATGTTCGCCAACCGCAGCACTTCGGTGCTGGTGGCCACCGACGTGGCCGCCCGTGGCCTGGACATCGACTCGCTGGACATGGTGATCAACGTCGAGCTGGCGCGGGACTCGGAAATCCACATCCACCGCGTCGGCCGTACCGGTCGTGCCGGTGAGAAAGGCCTGGCGATCAGCCTGGTGGCGCCGTCCGAAGCACAGCGCGCCCAGGCCATCGAAGAGTTGCAGAAGTCGCCATTGACCTGGGATCAGGTGGACAACCTCAAGTCCCAGGGCGGCGGCCCGCTGCTGCCGCAGATGAGCACCCTGTGCATCGCCGCCGGGCGCAAGGACAAGGTACGCCCGGGCGACATCCTCGGCGCGTTGACCGGTGACGCCGGCATTCCCGGCGCGCAGGTCGGCAAGATCGCGATCTTCGACTTCCAGGCCTACGTGGCCGTGGAACGCGGCGTCGCCAAACAGGCCTTGCAGCGCCTGAATGACGGCAAGATCAAGGGCCGCTCGTTCCGGGTGCGGATCCTTTAAGGACGCACCGTCCCCACTGTAGGAGCGAGCTTGCTCGCGATAGCGATGTGTCAGGCAGTTTAATGCTGCTGACACACCCTCATCGCGAGCAAGCTCGCTCCTACAGGTTTCGTGTTTGGTGAATGAAGAGGACACCGTTTTGCGCTCTACCGAAGTCGTGATCATTGGCGCTGGCGCCGCAGGGTTGATGTGCGCACTGACCGCCGCCGGGCGCGGGCGTCAGGTGCTGCTGCTCGACCATGCGAACAAGGCCGGCAAGAAAATCCTGATGTCGGGCGGTGGCCGCTGCAATTTCACCAACATGTACACCGAGCCGAGCAATTTCCTCTCGCAGAACTCGCACTTCTGCAAATCCGCCCTGGCGCGTTACACCCAGTGGGATTTCATCGCCATGGTGGCCAAGCACAGCGTGCCCTACCACGAGAAGAAACTCGGCCAGCTGTTCTGTGATAACAAGTCCAGCGACATTCTTGAGATGCTGCTCGACGAGTGCGATCAGGCCGGCGTCAGCCTGCACCTGGACACCTCGATCCAGAACATCGAGAAACTGGAAAACGGTTACCTGCTGGACACCACGCTCGGCCAGGTCCGCTGCCAATCGCTGGTGATCGCCACCGGCGGCCTGTCGATTCCGACCCTGGGCGCCACAGGTTTCGGTTATCAGGTGGCCAAGCAGTTCGGCCACGACCTGCTGCCGACCCGCGCGGGCCTGGTGCCGTTCACCATCACCGACCAGCTCAAGGCCCTGTGCACCGAGCTGTCGGGTACTTCAGTGGATTGCCTGGTGAGCTGCAACGAGCAGAGTTTCCGCGAAAACATCCTGTTCACTCACCGTGGCCTCAGCGGCCCGGCGATCTTGCAGATTTCCTCGTTCTGGGAACCCGGCGATACGGTCGAGATCAACCTGCTGCCCGACCTGGATACGCCGACCTGGCTGCAACAGCAGCAAGCGGAACGCCCGAACAGCGAACTGAAAACCCTGCTCGGTGAAATCTTCACCAAGAAGATGGCCAACCTGCTGGCGGACAACTGGTTCGTGTCCAAGCCGATGAAGCAGTACACCCACGCGGAACTGGCTGACATCGCCGACAAACTGGCGAGCTGGAAAGTCGTGCCCGCCGGCACCGAAGGCTACCGCACCGCCGAAGTCACCCTGGGCGGCGTGAACACCAACGAAGTGTCGTCCAAGACCATGGAATCGCTGAAAAGCCCGGGCCTGTACTTCATCGGCGAAGTGCTGGACGTGACCGGACACCTGGGCGGTTTCAACTTCCAGTGGGCCTGGGCCTCGGGCTACGCGGCTGCGCAGTACGTCTGACTCGAATTTCCCAATGTGAATGCAATCCCGTGGGAGCTGGCTTGCCAGCGATAGCGGCCTGACAGCCAACAAAGACGTTGAATGTGCCGGCCTCATCGCTGGCAAGCCAGCTCCTACAGGGTTCTCTGCCATTGCGGAAATCTCCGATCGTTCCCACGTTCCGCGTGGGAACGATCATTGTGCAAAGATAAGGAACAGATTTTGCTGTCACATGTGATCGGCGCCATTGCGTCGGCGTCATTAGTGGCTCAATTTAGCGTCATTGCCTCGGAAGGCCTTCGCACTTCATGTCATCGACCCCTCTTCGTCAGTCTCTGCGTCGTATCTGGGCGCTGGATAAATTCAGCTACAGCGTACGGGTATTCATTGCCCTGACCGGCAGCATGGCGCTGTGCTGGTATCAGGATGAAATGAACCTGCTGATCCCGCTGTTCCTCGGCATCATCGCCTGCGCCCTGGCCGAGACCGACGACAGCTGGCAGGGCCGCCTCAATTCACTGGCGGTGACCCTGGTGTGTTTCAGCATCGCCGCCCTGTCGGTGGAATTGCTGTTCCCCTACCCGATCATTTTTGTCATCGCCCTGGCCCTGGCCGGTTTCGGCCTGACCATGCTTGGCGCACTGGGCGAACGTTATGGTGCGATCGCTTCAGGCACGCTGATCCTGTCGGTGTACACCATGATCGGCGTGGACCAGCGCGGCGGCGCGGTCACCGACTTCTGGCACGAGCCGATGCTGTTGGTGGCGGGTGCGGCGTGGTACGGCATGCTCTCGGTGCTGTGGCAGGCGCTGTTTTCCAACCAGCCGGTGCAACAGAGCCTGGCGCGGCTGTTCCGCGAACTGGGGTTTTACCTCAAGCTCAAATCATCGCTGCTCGAACCGATCCGCCAGTTGGACGTGGAAGCACGCCGACTGGAACTGGCCCAACAGAACGGCCGGGTGGTCGCCGCCCTGAACGCCGCCAAGGAAATCATCCTGCACCGGGTCGGCAACGGTCGACCGGGGTCGAAAGTCAGCCGTTACCTGAAGCTCTACTTCCTCGCCCAGGACATCCACGAACGGGCCAGCTCCTCGCACTACCCGTACAACGCCCTGGCCGAGGCGTTTTTCCACAGCGACGTGCTGTTCCGCTGTCAGCGCCTGCTGCGCCAGCAAGGCAAAGCCTGTCGCGTCCTGGCCGAGTCGATCCAGATGCGGCAACCATTCATCTATGACGCCAGTTTCGCCGAGGCCCTGGGCGACCTGCACGCGTCCATCGAACACCTGCGCATCCAGAGCAATCCGGCCTGGCGCGGGCTGTTGCGATCCCTGCGCGCGCTGTCCGTCAACCTCGGCACCATGGACCGCCTGCTCAGTGATGCAAGCAACCCCGACGCCCTCGCCGACGCCAGCGACAGCAGCCTGCTCGACCGCTCGCCACGCAACCTCAAGGACGTGTGGGTCCGTTTGCGCACGCAACTGACGCCGACTTCGCTGCTGTTCCGTCACGCCCTGCGCTTGCCGCTGGCCTTGAGCATTGGCTACGGCATGGTGCACTTGATTCACCCCTCGCAGGGCTACTGGATCATCCTCACCACGCTCTTCGTTTGCCAGCCGAACTACGGCGCGACGCGGCGCAAGCTCGGGCAGCGAATCATCGGCACCGCCATCGGCCTGACCGTCGCCTGGGCGCTGTTCGATCTGTTTCCCAATCCGCTGGTGCAGTCGTGCATCGCCATCGTCGCCGGGGTGGTGTTCTTTATCAGCCGAACCACCCATTACACCCTGGCGACCGCCGCGATCACGCTGATGGTGCTGTTCTGCTTCAACCAGGTGGGCGATGGCTACGGGCTGTTCCTGCCACGCCTGTTCGATACCCTGCTCGGCAGCCTGATCGCCGGGCTGGCGGTGTTCCTGTTCCTGCCGGACTGGCAGGGCCGACGCTTGAACAAGGTGCTGGCCAATACCCTGACCTGCAACAGCATTTACCTGCGCCAGATCATGCAGCAATACGCCGCCGGCAAAAGCGACGACCTGGCGTATCGCCTGGCCCGACGCAACGCCCACAACGCCGACGCGGCGCTGTCGACGACGCTGGCCAACATGCTGATGGAGCCGGGGCATTTCCGGAAAGAGGCGGATGTGGGCTTTCGTTTCCTGGTGCTGTCGCACACCTTGCTCAGCTACCTGTCAGGGTTGGGCGCGCACCGCGAAACCCAGCTGCCGACGGACGTGCGCGAACATCTGATCGAGGGCGCCGGGGCGAAGCTGGCCAGCAGCATTGATGAAATCGCCCAGGGCCTGGTGAGCAAAATGCCGATCGCGATCCAGAGCGATGACGAAGAAGCGCTGGCCAACGAACTGGAGCAGATGCCGGACGAGATCGACGAAGGTCAGCGGCTGGTGCAGACGCAATTGGCGTTGATCTGCCGGCAACTGGGGCCGCTGCGGACGTTGGCGGCGCATTTGATCAAGGATACGAGCGAGGATGTGTAGCGGCTGATCGGCCGTCATCGCGAGCAGGCTCGCTCCCACAGGGTTCTGTGTTGTACACAAAATCGGTGGGCACTGACACCCACTGTGGGAGCGAGCCTGCTCGCGATAGGGCCAGTGCAAACACCCTCACATCCCATGCTGCTTCAACAACCGCGCATAACTGCCATCGGCCTTCATCCCGGCAATCTCCCGATCAAACCCGGCAACGATCTGCTCATGCTCCGGGTTCTTCAGGCTCACCAATATATGCAGGCTGTTCTCGCTCAGCGCCTTGGGCAGGAACTCCACCGAATTGCGCACCTTGGCGGACTCACGCGCCAGGTAATAACGCGCCACGTATTCATCTTCCAGTGTCAGCTTGACCCGGTCAGCCGCCACCATGCGCACGGCCATGGCAAAACTGTGAACCGGGATTTTCTGTAACGAAGCATCTTCGTCGAACTCGGGCGAATAGGCGTAACCGCGCACGATGGCAATCGGGTACATGTGCAGTTGTTGCAGGTTATTGAACTCGATGGGGGCGTCCTTGCGCTTGAGGAAGCGCACGCGGTTGAGCAGGTACTCAGCGGAAAACTTGCCCAGCTTGGTGCGTTCTTCGGTGTACCAGGCATTCACCAGCACGTCGTAACGCCCTTCGCCCACGCCCATCAACGCCCGCGCCCAGGGCACCTGCTCGAATTCACTGGCGTAACCTGCGCGAGCCAGCGCTGTGGCAACGATGTCGGTAGCCAGCCCGCCATTGACCAGCGTGGCGTCGGTAAAGGGTGGCCAGGCGTCGGCGACCAGTCGCAGCTTTTGCGCAGCCGCGCCTTGAGTCAGCAACAGCAAACCGATCAAGGCCAATGCTCGATGCAATCGCGGCATGCTCGATATCCTTAGCGGGCAGGCGCCCACGTGTTTTCAGCGAAAACTCCAAGGCCCCTCTACCGGCATGACCCAGGTACTAACCTTAGCTCATCGAAACCACTGCGCAGCGCTTCACCAGAGATTACACAAAGAAGACACGGCTGAGAGAAATGAATGATGGCATTTTGGCCTTTGTCACAGATTTCTCTGCCATGCAGACATCCCCCTTCCGGACGCTTAGTATCCGAACCACTGATTCAGGGGAACGTGAAGATGACATTCGATTGGGTTTGCAAACACCACAGCGATCTGGGCAAGGAACAGCTGTACGCGATTCTGCAACTGCGCGTGGAGGTGTTCGTGGTCGAACAGAAATGCGTGTACCAGGACGTCGATGGACAGGACCTGGAAGGCGATACCTGCCACCTGATGGCCTGGGATGGCGATCGGCTGGCGGCTTACCTGCGCCTGCTCGACCCGCAAATGCAGGGCGGCGATGTGGTGATCGGCCGGGTGATCACGGCGCCTGATTATCGCGGCCAGGGGCTGGGCCATGAGCTGATCGCCCAGGCGTTGAAACAGGCGCAAAAGCACTGGCCGGATATGCCGATCTACCTGTCGGCGCAGGCGCATTTGCAGGGGTATTACGGGCGCTACGGGTTTGAGGTGGCCGGAGAGGAGTACCTTGAGGATGGGATTCCACACATCGGCATGCGGCGGCCCTGAGAAACATCTCGCTCCCACAAAAGGCAACGCGCCCTACTGTGGGAGCGAGCCTGCTCGCGATAGCGCCAGCTCAGACACTACAAAAATCAAGGATATTCCAACACCGCCCTGATCTGCCGCAAATTGCGCTCGATCCACCCGCGATCAATCGCCCCCCACTCGCGAATCCGATAGCGCCCGGCGTGATTGCGTGCGCCCTCCTCCTGTTCGAATTCGCAGACGATGTCCAGGTCCGCCAACGCCGCGATGGTGTCCTGGGCCGTGCGCCGGGGCATGCCGGTCACATCGGTCAGGGCCGGTACACTGCTGGCCAGCCCGCTATCAATCAGGTACGCCACGTACAGGCGACGGTAGAAGCTGCTCTTGGTCTTGCTCACGTCCATCCACACACTCCTTGGCTACTGCATTTCCCGCCACGTCAGGTACACCCGCAGGTCGAATTCCACCTGGTGATACCCCGGCAACATGTGCTCGCACAGCTTGTAGAACGCCTTGTTGTGATCCGATTCCTTGAAGTGCGCCAATTCGTGCACCACGATCATCTTGAGGAATTCGGCTGGCGCTTCCTTGAACAGCGAGGCCACGCGGATTTCCTTCTTCGCCTTGAGCTTGCCGCCCTGCACTCGGGAAATCGTGGTGTGCAGGCCCAGGGCGCGGTGCGTCAGGTCCAGGCGGTTGTCGAACAACACCTTGTCGATGGCGGGCGCGTTGCGCAGGTATTCCTGCTTCAGGTCCAGGGCGTAGGTGTACAGCGCCTTGTCGCTCTGCACCGCGTGCTGCTGCGGATAGCGCCGGCTCAGGTACTCGCCCAGACGGTCGTCGGCGATCAGTTGGCGCACCTGATCCTGCAACGCGGCGGGGTAGGCCTGTAGGTACTTCAAGGCGGTCATTGCAACGCAGACATCCATTACACAAAGGTCGCCAGTGTAGCGAATTCAGCCCGTCAGCGCGCTCCAGTCGAACGGTTGCGCGAAGCCCGAGACGTCTTCGGCGACCATCGGATGCGCCACCAGGAAGCCTTGCACGTACTCACAGCCATTGGCGCGCAACCACTCATATTGCTCGACGGTTTCCACACCTTCGGCGATCACCAGGATTGCATACTGCTTGCACAGGTCGATCACATTGCGCACCAATGCCGCGTCCCTCGACGAGCCCGGCAACCGCGCGATCACATGGCGATCGAGCTTGAGCGTGTCCAGCTCAAGGTCGCGCAGATGAGACAGCGAGCACGGTCCGGAACCGAAGTCATCCAGCGCCACCCGCACCCCCAGATTACGCAGCAGACGCAACTGCTTGCGGGTTTCCTCGGGGTTCTGGATCAAGGCCTCTTCCGTGACCTCGACCTCAAGATGGTGCGGCTGCAACTCATGCCGCTCCAGCACCTGGCGCAACTCGGTGACCAGGTTGGGCATGCCGAACTGCGTGCTGCTCAGGCTGACACCCAGCACCAGGTCCTCGGCAAACAGGGTTTCCCAGGCTTTGCGCTGGCCGGCGCTGCGCTGATAGATCCAGGTGCTCAGGCGGCTGATCAGCCGCGCCTCTTCCAGCAAGGGTAAAAACAGCCCGGGCGGTACGTCGCCGACACTCGGGTGCTGCCAGCGCAGCAACGCTTCGAACCCGCGGATCTTCCCGTCCTCGATGGCCACCTGCGGCTGATACACCAGGTTGAAGTCACGGTTTTCAATGGCGTTGCGCACGCTCTCTTCCAGCATCAGCCGCGAGCGTGCCCGGCCGTTCATGTCGTGGTCATAGAAGCGATACTGCTGGCGCCCGGCGCGTTTGGCCTCGTACATGGCGATATCCGCCGCGCGCATCAACCCGTCGAGGTTGGCACCGCAGTCCGGATAGGTCGCGATGCCGATACTGGCACCCAGCGAGATATCGAGGCCATCAATCTGCTGACAGATCGACACCCGCTCGATGAGTTTTTCCGCGATTTTCGCCGCCTGCTCGGGAAACTCCAGTTCCAGCAGCGCCGTGAATTCATCACCGCCCATGCGCGCCAGAATGTCGAAAGGGCGCAAACAGGCTTTCAGTTGTTCCGAGACCCAACGCAGCACCCGGTCACCGGCGTCATGCCCAAGGGAGTCGTTGACCCGCTTGAAACCGTCCAGATCGAGGTACATCAGCACCCACGCGCAATCGGAACGCTCACCGCGCAGCAGCAGGTTTTCTACCGTCTGATAGAAACCCCGGCGATTGAGCAGGCCGGTCAACGGGTCGGTGACCGCCTGGAACTCCAGTTGCTGATGCAGATGGCGCACCACCGACATGTCCAGCACCGTCACCACCATCGCGTGCTGTTCGGCAGGCAGCGGCGCGCACGATAGCGCCACGGGCAACTGCTGCCCGGTGGCGGTACGCAGCAAAGCATCATGCAGGCGGAAGGTCTCGCCGCGCTTGTAACCGCAGAACAACTCCGAATCGGCCCACAGCGGGATATGCGGTTTTTGCAGGTAATCCAGAAATTCCTTGTCCTGCAGGTCCTGCTGCGTGGCATTGAGCAGGCGCGACATGGCCGGGTTGGCGAAGCGGATCACCCCGCTCTCATCGACCACCAGAATGCCTTCGGCGGCGTTGTCCAGCACCGAGGCGTTGAAGGCCCGCGCCACTTCCAGGTCATGGCTCAGGCGCTGCAACGCCCGGCGATTGCGCTGGTGCTCGAGCAACGCCTGGACCTTGGGCTTGAGGATCTGCGGGTCGAACGGCTTGAACAGGTAATCCACCGCCCCGCTGGCATAGCCCTTGATCACGGCATCCTGGGACTGTTCGTTGGCGGTGAGGAAAATGATCGGTGTGAGACGGGTTCGCTGGCTGCCGCGCATCAGGCGGGCGACCTCGAAACCGTCCATGCCCGGCATCTGCACATCCAGCAGCACCAGGTCGATATCGTGTTCGAGGAGCAGGCTGAGCGCCTCGAAACCGGACGCAGCCGTCATCACTTGCCAGTCCTGGCGCTGCAACAACGCGCGCATACTGATCAGGTTTTCAGGGTAATCATCGACGATCAAAAGGGTTGAGTTGCCTTCAACTGGCGAAGTTTGCGCGCATTCCATGCTGCTTCTCTTGTCGGGACGTCAGGCCGGATTCTCGTGAAAACCGGACACTACAGTGCTTTCACTCTAGACCGGGTTCGGCAAAAGCTGAAGCTGTCAGTACGCCATCATTTAACCACAGCGTTATTTTGCCGACTAACGGTCACCTCTACAGCCCCCTAAACACGGGAAAGATGGCGTTTTAACAGGATTTTGACGCCATCCATCTGTCAGTCCGACGTTAACAAAGCGTCCTTCTACGCTTATAAAGAGCGCCCTCCAAGGCCCGTGCTAGAGCTTCTGGCACACCCGTGCCGGAAAAACGTTGTGGACATTCACCTATGATCGACCTTGCATCCTGGAACCTCAGCGTTCCCGTCGGCAGCCCGCCGTACACTGTTGAAACCAACAAACTGGTGAAGGGCTACAAGAATCAATATTTTCATTCCGACACCGGTACCTTGTTCTTCTGGTCGCCCGTGACCGGCACCCGCACCGAAAACGCCAAGTACCCGCGCACCGAACTGCGGGAAACCTACAGCAACGGCACCCTGAAAAACTGGTACTACCCCGACGCCGACAACTCTCTGCGCGCCACCCTGGCAGTGAACCAGGTGCCCAGCTCGGGCAAGATCGTCATCGGCCAGATTCACGCCTATGAAAGCCAGAAGCCCATGGTCAAGGTCGAGTACCAATACAAGGACGCCACCAAGGCCGGCAACATCGTCGCCAAGGTACGCATGCACCCCGACGACGGCGAAGGCCGGGTCATCACCATCGCCACGGGCGTGAAACTGAACCAGGAGTTTTCCTACCTCATCCACCTGAGCCCCGGCGGCGCACTGGGCATCAGTGCGGCGGGCTACCAGTGGGACACCAAGATCAGCGCGACGTGGCGGGTCAAACCCTTGTATTTCAAGGCCGGGGTGTACGTGCAGGACAACACCGGCTACACCAGCGAAGGCGGCAAGGTGACGTTCAGCAAGCTGGATATTGATCACGACAAATAGTCGTTTCTGGTGCGCCAGTACTTTCGAAATGAACCTGCGTCTGCGCGGGTTCCACTCTTGCCTACGTTCTTACAACACGAGAATAACAACGCTCCTTTTAAGCTCGAATGAGTTGATTGAACTGGTATATCTGACAGTTGGCAGTCGAACTTCATTCGCCAAAAATCCCTGGAGCCAAGCACTGAATCACACTGCTGTTATTACAGGGCCTAAAAAATGACAATTACACTGACCCCAACCAACAACCCCGCAGCTCCCTCCACCCCTCCCATCACTCTCGCCATGATTGCGGCAGCTCCCCCTGCAAGCGCCTCGGTGGCCATCGCACCCACCATGAAGTCTGTAGGGTTCATGAACGGCATGGACTTTTTCAGCGCCAGCATCTATTTGACTCCCGGTACAAGGATCGGAGATGTCATACGCCTGGAGTTGAGAAACCTTGCCACATTGGCTTCATTCAAGTTTCTCGTAGAAGAATTGACAGAGCCCTTGTTGAAGACCTGCGTTAACCAAAATCAGGGATTTTATGTAAACAACTACCAGACCTTGCAGAACATGGGCCTGGTCAACGGCAACTACAGATTGAGCTACCAGCAGACGAACGCGTCAGGCAGGACAATCGCAGTGTCCTTCCTCAGCACCTACGCAGTTACAGTCTGAACAGGCGCCATATACCGATAAAGGGATTGTCCCAATGAACACAACAGAAGAGCATTTTGAAGTCGGCGACACTCTTACCATTCGTACTCATTCTGGCGAAACAATTGAGGGGGCTCTCTACAGCAAAGACCGGGCAATGAAAGCCTGGATCATTGAGACCGAAGCATCTGGATATGAAGCAGTCTCACTGAACGACATTGATACCGTCACCCCCAGAGCCAGGAAGTTGACATGACGCCCCATCTGCTACAAAAAAACCCGCCAACAGGCGGGTTTTTCATGAGCGAACGCTGAAGGCTTAGTTGACCTTGGCGTTCAACTCACCCTTGAGGTAACGCTGGTACATCGCTTCCAGGGAGATCGGCTTGATCTTGGAGGCGTTGCCGGCGGTGCCGAAGGCTTCGTAACGGGCGATGCACACGTCGCGCATGGCGGTGACGGTGGCGCCGAAGAATTTACGCGGGTCGAACTCGCTCGGGTTGGTGGCCATCAGGCGACGCATGGCACCGGTGGACGCCAGGCGCAGGTCGGTGTCGATGTTGACCTTGCGCACGCCGTACTTGATGCCTTCGACGATTTCTTCGACCGGTACGCCGTAGGTCTCTTTGATGTCGCCGCCGTACTGGTTGATGATCGCCAGCCACTCTTGCGGAACCGAAGACGAACCGTGCATCACCAGGTGGGTGTTCGGGATGCGCTTGTGGATTTCCTTGATGCGGTCGATCGCCAGCACGTCACCGGTAGGCGGCTTGGTGAACTTGTAGGCGCCGTGGCTGGTGCCGATGGCGATGGCCAGGGCATCGACCTGGGTGCGCTTGACGAAGTCGGCGGCTTCTTCCGGGTCGGTCAGCATCTGGCTGTGATCCAGCACGCCTTCGGCGCCGATGCCGTCTTCTTCACCGGCCATGCCGGTTTCCAGGGAACCCAGGCAGCCCAGCTCGCCTTCTACCGAAACGCCGCAGGCGTGGGCCATGGCCACGGTCTGCTGGGTCACACGGACGTTGTAGTCGTAGTCGGTCGGGGTCTTGCCGTCTTCGCCCAGGGAACCGTCCATCATCACCGAGCTGAAGCCCAGTTGGATGGAGCGCTGGCAGACGTCAGGGCTGGTGCCGTGGTCCTGGTGCATGCACACCGGAATGTGCGGGAATTCCTCGATGGCCGCCAGGATCAGGTGACGCAGGAACGGCGCGCCAGCGTATTTGCGAGCACCGGCCGAAGCCTGGACGATCACCGGAGAGTCAGTCTTGTCAGCGGCTTCCATGATGGCGCGCATCTGCTCAAGGTTGTTGACGTTGAAGGCTGGAACGCCGTAGCCGAACTCGGCTGCGTGGTCCAGCATCTGGCGCATGCTGATAAGTGCCATTGTGTGTCTCTCTCCCGGTTTGGGTCGTTAATCGTGCCAGCCTGCCGGAGCGGCGGCGGCTATTCAAGTTTTTGCAGATCGGGGGTTGGGCCCGTCCGCTCGAATTCTTCGCGGCCCCCTGTGGGAGCGGGCTTGCTCGCGAATGCGTCAGGTCAGGCAACACCTCTGCCGAATGACACACCGCCTTCGCGAGCAAGCCCGCTCCCACAGGGGAACAGCGTTATTTCGGTTATTGCGCCTTGCAACCACGGCCAATCAAATCATTGGTGGCGACCCAGTAAACCAGGCCTTCCTCACCTTTCATGTGAAACGCCAGCATATCGTTGCTGTACAGCACGCCCGAGGCACCTGGCTCCTCCTTCAGGCGATAGACCTGATCGGCCCCGCCCAGGCGCACATCGACGACCTTGCGGCTGTCGTCGGTGTAGCGCCAGAGCACTTTGGCCTGGCTGTCGCAGGTCCAGGTGGTCCAGTTGTCCGCAGGTTCTGCGCTCTTGAACAGATCAAAATTCGAGCAACCTGCCAACAGTGCCAGCGCCGTAATGGCGATCAAACCTTTCATCCGTGTTCCTCGGCCAACGGCGTACGCCGCCGGCCCTGAGTAAGGAGTCAGACCCGTCAAGGACAACCATGTTCCTTGGCGGGCGTCTGCGTTTCGTATTTATCCAGGCCATCCGGCCCGGAACGCTTGTTGAGCACCGGGTTGGTTTCCGCCTGCCAGTCAGCCTGGTAGCAGCCCTTTTCCGGCGCTTGCGGTGCAGGTTCCGGCGCAGCCTTCGGGTTACTCCCGCAAGCGGCCAGTGAACCTGCAACGATCAACAGCGCAAGCAACTTGACCATGTGAACACTCCCTTGCCTGGTCAATTCAACGACCTCAGGCCTTGGCACGGCTTTCCAGGACTTCAACGGCCGGCAACACCTTGCCTTCGACGAACTCGAGGAACGCACCGCCACCGGTGGAAATGTAGGAGATCTGCTGGGCAACGCCATATTTGTCGATGGCCGCCAGGGTGTCGCCGCCGCCGGCGATGGAGAACGCCGCGCTGTCCGCGATGGCCTGGGCCAGCACCTTGGTGCCGTTGCCGAACTGATCGAATTCGAACACGCCGACCGGGCCGTTCCACAGGATGGTCTTGGACGACTTCAGCAGCTCGGCGAATTTCGCCGCGGTCTGCGGGCCGATGTCCAGGATCATGTCGTCGGCCGCCACGTCGGCGATCAGCTTTACGGTGGCTGCGGCGCTTTCAGCGAATTCCTTGGCCACCACCACGTCCACCGGCAAAGGCACGCTGACCTTGGCGGCGATGGCGCGAGCGGTGTCCAGCAGGTCCGGCTCGTACAGGGACTTGCCGACCGGGTGACCGGCAGCGGCCAGGAAGGTGTTGGCAATGCCGCCGCCGACGATCAGCTGGTCGCAGATCTGGCTCAGGCTGTTGAGCACGTCGAGTTTGGTCGACACCTTGGAGCCCGCCACAATGGCAGCCATTGGCTTGGCCGGAGCGCCCAGGGCCTTGCCCAGCGCGTCCAGTTCAGCGGCCAGCAGCGGGCCAGCCGCTGCGACCTTGGCGAACTTGGCCACGCCATGGGTCGAACCCTCGGCGCGGTGGGCGGTGCCGAAGGCGTCCATCACGAATACGTCGCACAGGGCGGCGTATTGCTGGGCCAGTTCGTCGGCGTTCTTTTTCTCGCCCTTGTTGAAGCGCACGTTTTCGAACAGCACGATGTCGCCGGCCTTGACGTCAACGCCGCCCAGGTAGTCGGCGACCAGCGGCACTTCACGGCCCAGGGCGCGGCTCAGGTAGTCAGCAACCGGCTTGAGGCTGTTCTCGGTAGAGAACTCGCCTTCGGTCGGACGGCCAAGGTGCGAGCAGACCATCACGGCCGCACCTTTTTCCAGGGCCAGCTTGATGGTCGGCAGCGAAGCCAGGATTCGCGCATCGCTGGTGACTACACCGTCCTTGACTGGGACGTTGAGGTCTTCGCGGATCAGTACGCGCTTACCTTGCAGATCGAGGTCGGTCATCTTCAACACGGTCATGGGTCGCATTTCCTACTGGTTTGCAGAGCGGTGTTTTGGAGCGCCGGCTGTCTGCAGATAATGCTCTGCAACATCCAGCATACGGTTGGCAAACCCCCATTCGTTGTCGAACCAGGCCAGGATGTTCACCAGCCGTGGGCCGGAAACGCGGGTCTGACTGGCATCGACAATCGCCGAATGGGGGTCATGGTTGAAATCACAACTGGCGTGAGGCAACTCGGTATAGGCCAACAGGCCCTTGAGCGGACCGCTGGTGGCGGCTTCGCGCAGTATCCGGTTGACCTCGCTGGCGTCGGTGTCGCTGACGGTTTGCATGGTGATATCCAGGCACGACACATTCACCGTCGGCACGCGTACGGCTTTGGCCTGAATTCGTCCGGCAAGTTCCGGCAACAGGCGCTCGATACCGCGCGCCAGACCAGTGGACACCGGGATCACCGACTGGAACGCCGAACGGGTGCGGCGCAGGTCTTCGTGGTGATAGGCGTCGATCACCGGCTGGTCGTTCATCGCCGAGTGAATGGTGGTGATCGACACATATTCCAGACCGATGGCCTGGTCCAGCAGGCGCAACAGCGGCACGCCGCAGTTGGTCGTGCAGGAGGCGTTGGACACCAGCAATTCGTCACCGGTCAGGCAATCCTGGTTGACGCCGTAGACGATGGTAGCGTCGACATCCGCTTCGCTGGCCATCGGCTGGGAGAACAAAACGCGCGGCGCACCGGCGTCGAGGAACCGCTGGCCGTCTTCACGGGTGTGATAGGCACCGGAGCATTCCAGCACCAGATCGACGTCCAGCGACGCCCAGTCGATGCCTTCAGGCGTGGCACTGCGCAGGACCTTCACGCAATCGCCATTGATATGCAGACAATCGCCATCGACCTTCACCTCGCCGGGAAAACGCCCGTGGGTGGAGTCGAAGCGTGTCAGGTATTCGATGCTGGCCATGTCGGCCAGATCGTTGATCGCGACAATCTCGAACCCGGCCTTCTCGCCTCGCTCGAACAACGCACGCAAGACGCAACGACCAATGCGGCCGTAGCCGTTGAGTGCAACTTTGTAGGGACGCGGTTGAGGCATGGGGTTCTCGATTACCGTGGTGAATCCGTCAGTGCTGTGTCGCCTGAACAATCGCTATCGCGGGCAAGCCCGCTCCTACAGGTCCTGTGTAATCCCCTGTAGGAGCGGGCTTGCCCGCGATGGCGTCAGCCCAGGCAACACAACGCCTGGATCAGTCTTCCAGCAGCTCTTCAGCCTGACCCAGGATGTTTTCCAGGGTGAAGCCGAACTCTTCGAACAACGCCGAAGCAGGCGCCGACTCGCCGTAGGTGGTCATGCCGATGACGCGACCTTCCAGGCCGACGTACTTGTACCAGAAGTCCGCGTGGGCAGCTTCGATGGCGATACGCGCGCTAACCTGCAACGGCAGGACGGACTGCTTGTAGCCGGCGTCCTGGGCATCGAACACGCTGGTGCACGGCATGGACACCACACGCACCTTGCGGCCCTGCTCGGTCAGCTTGTCGAACGCCTGAACCGCCAGGCCGACTTCCGAACCGGTAGCGATCAGGATCAGCTCAGGCTCGCCTGCGCAGTCCTTGAGCACATAACCACCACGGGCGATGTCGGCGATCTGGCCGGCATCACGGGTTTGGTGCTGCAGGTTCTGACGCGAGAAGATCAGCGCCGAAGGGCCGTCCTTGCGCTCCAGCGCGTGTTTCCAGCTCACGGCCGATTCAACGGCGTCGGCTGGACGCCAGGTATCCAGGTTCGGCGTGCTGCGCAGGCTGGTCAGTTGCTCGATCGGCTGGTGCGTCGGGCCGTCTTCGCCCAGACCGATGGAGTCGTGGGTGTAGACATGGATCACGCGCTGTTTCATCAGGGCCGACATGCGCACTGCGTTACGGGCGTATTCCATGAACATCAGGAAGGTCGCGCCGTAAGGCACCAGGCCACCGTGCAGGGCAACGCCGTTCATGATCGCGGTCATGCCGAATTCGCGCACGCCGTAGTACATGTAGTTGCCGCTGGCGTCTTCGGCGCTGACACCCTTGCAGCCTTTCCACAGGGTCAGGTTGGAACCGGCGAGGTCGGCCGAACCGCCGAGGAACTCAGGCAGCAGAGGGCCGAAGGCGTTCAGGGTGTTCTGGCTGGCCTTGCGGCTGGCGATGGTTTCACCCTTGGCAGCCACTTCGGCGATGTAGGCGTCGGCCTTGTCGCTGAAGTCCGCCGGCAGTTCGCCGCTCAGGCGACGCACCAGCTCGTTGGCTTCGGTCGGGAAGGCGGCGGAGTAAGCGGCGAAACGCTGATCCCACTCGGCTTCGACAGCGCGACCGGCTTCCTTGGCATCCCACTCGGCATAGATGTCGGCCGGGATTTCGAACGGGCCGTGGTTCCACTTCAGCGCTTCACGGGTCAGGGCGATTTCCGCGTCACCCAGCGGGGCGCCGTGGCAGTCTTCCTTGCCTTGCTTGTTCGGCGAACCGAAACCGATGGTGGTCTTGCAGCAGATCAGGGTTGGCTGCGCGCTTTTGCGGGCAGTCTCGATGGCGGTCTTGATCTCTTCAGGATCGTGACCGTCGACATTGCGGATCACCTGCCAGTTGTACGACTCGAAACGCTTTGGCGTGTCGTCGGTGAACCAGCCTTCGACTTCACCGTCGATGGAAATGCCGTTGTCGTCGTAGAAGGCAATCAGTTTGCCCAGGCCCAGAGTACCGGCCAGCGAGGCAACTTCGTGGGAAATACCTTCCATCATGCAGCCATCACCCAGGAATACGTAGGTGTGGTGGTCAACGATGTTGTGGCCAGGACGGTTGAACTGCGCCGCCATGACTTTTTCCGCCAGGGCGAAACCCACGGCGTTGGCCAGGCCCTGGCCCAACGGACCGGTAGTGGTCTCGACGCCCGGGGTGTAGCCGAATTCCGGGTGACCCGGGGTACGGCTGTGCAGTTGGCGGAAGTTTTTCAGGTCATCAATCGACAGGTCGTAGCCACTCAGGTGCAGCAGCGAGTAGATCAGCATCGAGCCATGGCCGTTGGACAGCACGAAGCGGTCACGGTCGGCGAACGATGGATTGCTCGGGTTGTGCTTCAGGTAGTCACGCCACAGTACTTCGGCGATATCCGCCATACCCATCGGGGCACCGGGATGGCCGCTGTTGGCTTTTTGCACGGCATCCATGCTGAGGGCACGAATGGCGTTGGCACGCTCACGACGGCTGGGCATCGCTGATCTCCTAGGGTTTGAATAAAACGAAACGGAAAAAAGGCGAGCATTTTCCCTCACCGACCCGCCTGGGGGCAATGACAGATAGTCATCTGAACGCGTTTTTCCGGTGGATAGATTCTCATTCGCCTGGTGAAACCTTTCCGCTGACCCTTTGTAGAGTGACAGCGACCTTGAGAAGTGCCATCTATCGAGCAATATCAAAACTTTTTGATATTGCCCTTGCGATGATTTCCTGCCGTCACTAGACTGCTGGCCCTATGAACTTGCGCGTGCCTTCCATTCAACATGACGATTGCGACGAACTGGCGGCCCTGTGCAAGGCCGGCGGCGATCCGCTGCGATTGAATGTACTGCGCGCGCTGGCCAACGATTCGTTCGGCGTGCTGGAACTGGCGCAGATCTTCGGTATCGGCCAGTCGGGCATGAGTCATCACCTCAAGGTGCTGGCCCAGGCCGACCTGGTGGCGACACGCCGCGAAGGCAACGCGATTTTCTATCGCCGTGCCCTGCCCCACACCGAACGTCTGGGCGGCAAGCTGCACGCTGCGCTGCTCGAAGAAGTGGACAACCTGACCCTGCCTGCCGATGTGCAGTCGCGGATCGGTCAGGTCCACGGGCAACGAGCGGCGGCCAGCCAAGATTTTTTCTCACGGGTCGCGGAAAAGTTTCGCGCCCAGCAGGACTTGATTGCCGGCCTGCCGCAGTACCGCGACAGCGTGGTGGCCCTGCTCGACAAGCTGGGCTTTGGCGCTGACGCCTCGGCCATCGAAGTCGGCCCCGGTGACGGCGCTTTCCTGCCGGAACTGGCGCGCCGCTTCCATCGCGTCACGGCACTGGACAACAGCCAGGCCATGCTCGAGCTGGCACGCCAGGTCTGCGAACGTGAACAGCTGGCTAACGTCAACCTGCAACTGGCCGATGCATTGACAGGTGTCAGCTTGCAGGCCGATTGCGTGGTACTGAATATGGTGCTGCACCACTTTGCCGCACCGGCCGATGCGCTCAAGCACATGGCCAGCCTGCTGCAACCGGGCGGTAGCCTGCTCGTGACAGAGTTATGCAGCCACAACCAGAGTTGGGCCAGGGAGGCCTGCGGTGATCTGTGGTTGGGGTTTGAACAGGACGATCTGGCCCGTTGGGCCACCGCTGCGGGACTCGTTCCCGGGGAAAGCCTCTATGTAGGCTTACGTAATGGTTTCCAGATCCAGGTCCGCCACTTTCAGCGGCCGGCTGGCGACACTCACCATCGGTAAATTCAGGAAAAAATCGAGATGAGCGAATACTCCCTCTTCACCTCCGAGTCCGTGTCCGAAGGGCACCCGGACAAAATCGCCGACCAGATTTCCGATGCAGTGCTGGACGCCATCATTGCCCAGGACAAACACGCGCGCGTGGCCGTTGAAACCCTGGTCAAGACTGGCGTGGCCATCGTTGCCGGTGAAGTGACTACCAGCGCCTGGGTCGACCTGGAGCAGATCGTTCGTGACGTGATTTGCGATATCGGCTACACCAGCTCCGACGTCGGTTTCGACGGCGCCACCTGCGGCGTGATGAACATCATCGGCAAGCAGTCCCCAGACATCAACCAGGGTGTCGACCGTGCCAAGCCTGAAGATCAGGGCGCCGGCGACCAGGGCCTGATGTTCGGCTATGCCAGCAACGAAACCGACGTGCTGATGCCAGCACCGATCACCTTCTCGCACCAGCTGGTACAGCGCCAGGCCGAAGCCCGTAAATCCGGCCTGCTGCCTTGGCTGCGCCCGGACGCCAAGTCGCAAGTGACCTGCCGTTACGAAGGCGGCAAGGTCGTTGCCATCGACGCCGTGGTGCTGTCGACCCAGCACAACCCTGAAGTGTCGTACAAAGATCTGCGCGAAGGCGTGATGGAGCTGATCGTCAAGCACGTACTGCCTGCCGAACTGTTGACCAAGGACACCCAGTTCCACATCAACCCGACCGGCCAGTTCATCATCGGTGGCCCGGTGGGCGACTGCGGCCTGACCGGTCGCAAGATCATCGTCGACAGCTACGGCGGCATGGCCCGTCACGGCGGCGGCGCGTTCTCCGGCAAGGACCCATCGAAGGTTGACCGTTCGGCCGCCTACGCCGGTCGTTACGTGGCCAAGAACATCGTTGCTGCCGGCCTGGCCGAGCGCTGCGAGATCCAGGTGTCCTACGCGATCGGTGTGGCCCAGCCGACTTCGATCTCGCTGAACACCTTCGGCACCGGCAAAATCAGCGATGACAAAATCATCAAGCTGGTTCGCGAAGTGTTCGACCTGCGTCCATACGCGATCACCACCATGCTCGACCTGCTGCACCCGATGTACCAGGAAACCGCGGCATACGGCCACTTCGGTCGCACTCCGCAAACCAAGACCGTGGGCGAAGACAGCTTCTCCACCTTCACCTGGGAAAAAACCGACCGCGCCGAACAACTGCGCGCGGCGGCCGGTCTGTAAGACCTCCCCGGCGGTCCCCAAAGCCCCGCACGGTTCGCCGTGCGGGGCTTTTTATTGCCTGAAAGCCACCAAACCTGAAAACACGGATCACCTGTGGGAGCGGGCTTGCTCGCGAATGCGGTGTGTCAGGCACATAAATGGCGACAGTCACACCGCATTCGCGAGCAAGCCCGCTCCCACAGGAAAAGCACCCAACAGACACACCAGGCAAAACACCCGGCCCTCGTCACCCCAATCCCACGACTAGCCTTCAAGCATCCCCATTGAGCAAGGATGCTCAAAAATGCTGCTACGACTGCTCTGCGCCTTCACTCTGCCCCTGCTCTATTTCTCCGTGCATGCCGCCGACTGCCCCGACTGGCCACCCGCCCGAGCGCTTGAAGAAATCACCAGCCTGCAAACGCAGATCGACACCTGGGACGCCAGTTACCACCGTGACGGTCATTCAAGCGTTGCCGACGAACTCTACGATCAATACCGCCAGCGCCTGACCGACTGGCGCATTTGCTTTGCAGCAGGTCCCGCCCCCTCGCCGTTGCGTTCCGCTGCGGGCAAGGTCGCCCATCCGATCGCCCATACCGGCCTGGAGAAACTGCACGATCAGCCCGCCATCGAGCACTGGCTGCGCAACCGCCAGGACATCTGGATACAACCCAAGGTGGACGGTGTGGCGGTGACGCTGATCTACCGCAGCGGCGTGCTGCATCAGGCGATCAGTCGCGGCGACGGCGTCAGCGGCCAGGACTGGACATACACGGCACGGCAGATCCCGGCCATTGCGAAACATCTGACACGGCCCGTGGATGTACTCGTGCAAGGCGAACTCTATTGGCGCCTGAACGGCCACGTGCAAGCCAGCGCCGGCAGCCTCGGCGCCCGCAGCAAAGTCGCCGGCGTGATGGCTCGCCACACGGTTGCGCCAGAACAGGCCGCCGCTATCGGCCTGTTCGTGTGGGACTGGCCACAGGGCCCGGCCGACCTGCCCGCGCGCAACCAGGCACTGGATGAACTGGGCTTTCCCGGCACCGCACCTTACAGCCGGCCGGTCCGGTCACTGGCGGAGGCCAGCCACTGGCGCGATCACTGGTATCGCTCGCCCCTGCCCTTTGCCAGTGACGGCGTGGTTCTGCGCCAGGGCCAGCGCCCACCGGCCGAACGCTGGCAGACAACGACACCCTACTGGGCCGCGGCCTGGAAATACCCGTTTGCCCAGGCATTGGCCGAAGTCCGCAAAGTCGTGTTCAAGGTCGGGCGTACCGGGCGGATCACGCCGGTGCTGGAGCTCAAGCCGGTGACGCTGGATGACCGACAGATCAAGCGGGTCAGCGTCAGCTCCCTGGGTCGCTGGCAGGCGCTGGATATCCGCCCTGCCGACCAGGTGTCCATCAGCCTGGCCGGGCTGACCATCCCGAGACTCGATGGCGTGGTGCTGCGTGCCAGCGCACGCGCCGAGTTGAACGTGCCGCTGGCCAGCGACTTCCATCCCTTGAGCTGCTGGCAACCGACGCCGGGGTGCGAAAGTCAGTTTCTGGCGCGGCTGGCCTGGCTCAGCGGCAAACAGGGCTTGGCCCTGCCGCATGTGGGGCCTGGCACCTGGGAGAAACTTTTCGAAACGGGTCACCTCAACGGCCTGCTGGATTGGTTGACCCTCGACGCCCAAGAGCTTGCTAACATTGACGGCTTCGGCGAGCGGCACGCGGCTCGCCTTTTGAACAGTTTCAACAGTGCCCGCCAACGTCCTTTTATTCGCTGGCTCAAAGCCCTGGGTTTACCGCCCACCGGCCAGGCACGACTTGCTGATTCATGGCAGGTGCTGGCCCAACGAAACATCGCACAATGGCAGGCCGAAGCCGGCATTGGCCCGGGACGCGCAGCGCAATTGAGCGCTTTTTTCCGCGACCCGCAGGTACTGGCCTTGAGCGAGACATTGCGTGCGGCAGGGATCGACGGTTTCCAGTGACCGCGATAGCTCGCCCGACCGGGAACCCAAAGGGGACGGCGGGCTCAAACGCCCACCGCCGCTCGACCCGATTGCAATTGCACATGGAGCTTTTATGAAATTTCTTTCACCACTCGCCCTGCTGACCCTGTGCGGCGTGATGGCCGCTCCGCTGATGGCAGCCGAGCAGGCGCCGGAACTGACCGGATGCGCCGCCAAGAAGCAGGACATTCTGACCCAGATCGAACAGGCCAAATCCCAGGGCAACGCCGACCAGCAGGCTGGCCTCGAAAAGGCCCTGAGCGAAGTCACCGACCACTGCACCGATGCCTCACTGAAGAAGGAACGGGAAAACAAGGTCCTCAATGCCAGGCACGAAGTCAGCAAGCGTCAGGCCGACCTCGACAAAGCCATGAAAAAGGGCGATCCCGAAAAGATCAACAAGCGCAAGGACAAACTGGCCGAGTCCCGCAAGGAACTGCAGGACGCACTGGATGAACTGGACAAGTGAGAACGGCCAGATGATCACGCCTGCGCCAGGCGCGAACGTGATCACCGCCCGTCAATGATCCCGGAATTCCTTATGGCACGCACTGCAGGCATCTTCGACTTTCTGCACCGCCGGCCCCAGGTTGCCGGCCTTGTAGGGCTTAACCTGGCTGGCAACCACCAGCTCACCGGTGGCCGCCTCGAGGGTACGGGCCAGCTCCTGAAAACGTGCCTGTTTTTGCCAGACATCATCCTTGGCGCTGGTGTGATCCTCTTCGCGCACCTGCGGGAAATGCTTCCACGGCTCATGGGACAACGCATCGAGCTTCACGGCACCGGCGGCAAATTTGTCACCGTCGAATGCAATGCGGCCACGCAACATGCCGCCCAGGTCTTCGCCGGTCTTGAGCATCTGTTTGAAGATCGCCTTGCGTTGACCCAACGGCGAATTCGGGTCGACGCCACCACAGGCGGACAACGAGAGGCAGGCCAGCAATACAACGGCAATTTTTTTCAAAGTCATGGTGGCTTCAGGTCGCGGAAAACGGCGGCCAGTATCCTCGCCTCATCGCCAAACACCAATACCCCTATTAACAATAAGGGTTGTTCCCGCGCACCAAGCGCCCGGACAACCGGCACAGGAAAGATTTCATGAACAGCCGTTTCAAGGCGTGGCGAGCCCACTTCGCGTGGACACTGCCGATGGTTGCCGTGCTCGCAGGCTGCACCGGCGGCGACTCCGGCCAGCCAAAAACCCATGCGCTGGCCACGTACTCCAGCGCCTCCTGGGACGCACTGCCCGCCGTTACCGATAACGACCTGGTCGCTGGTTTTGGCTCATGGCGCAGCGCCTGCACCCGACTCAAGGCGGACGCCGTCTGGGGCCCGACCTGCGCCGCTGCCGCCAACGTGCCAGCCACCGCCAACGACATCCGCGGTTTTCTCAAGCAGCACCTCGACGTCTATGGCCTGCGCGCCGCCAACGACAACCCCAACGGCCTGATCACCGGCTACTACGAGCCGGTCTACCCCGGCAGCCTGACCCAGACCAGCGTGGCCAACATTCCGGTGTATGGCGTGCCCGAGGACATGATCATCGTCGCCCTCGACAGCCTCTACCCGGAACTCAAGGGCAAGCGCCTGCGCGGGCGGCTCGAAGGACGTGTGCTCAAGCCTTATGACGACGCCGCCACGATCGAAAGCCAAGGGGTCAAGGCCCCGGTGGTGGCCTGGTTGACCGACCCGATGAACCTGCAATTCCTGCAGATCCAGGGCTCGGGCCGTATCCAGCTCGACGATGGCCGTCAGTTGCGCATTGCCTATGCCGACCAGAACGGCCACCCGTATCGCCCCATCGGCCGCTGGCTGGTGGAACAGGGTGAGCTGAAAAAAGAAGACGTGACCATGGGGGCCATCAGCGATTGGGCCAAGGCCAATCCGCAACGCATCCCCGAACTGCTCGGCAGCAACCCCAGCTACGTGTTCTTCACCCGTAACCCGGACAGCAACGAAGGCCCTCGCGGCTCGCTGAACGTTCCGCTCACCGCCGGCTACAGCGCCGCCGTGGACCGCAAGGTGATTCCGCTGGGCAGCCTGATGTGGCTATCGACCACCCGGCCGGACGGCACGCCACTGGTTCGACCGGTCGCGGCCCAGGACACGGGCGGTGCGATCAGCGGCGAAGTCCGCGCAGACCTGTTCTGGGGCACCGGCGAGGCGGCCGGGCAACTGGCAGGCGACATGAAGCAACAGGGGCAGATCTGGATGCTGTGGCCCAAGGGCGCAGCCTTGCCCCAGGTGCCGCAGGTGGCGGATGAGGTCAAGGCCAAGCCCTGAGCCCTGCTGCGACCTTGCGACTGCTATCGCGGGCAAGCCCGCTCCTACAGGTTTTTGTGGGAGCGAGCCTGCTCGCGATAATCTCGGCAAAACAGAAAAAATCAGGCTGACACCACAAAGAAACTGACGATCAACCCCATCCCCACAAACCACACCAACGACCGCAGAATCGCCCAGTCCGCCAGATAGCAAATGATGTACAGCAGGCGGCTGGTAATGAACAGAACCGACAACACATTGATCGTCACCAGCTCGGCATTGCCCACCAGGTGCGCAACGATCACCGCCGCGGCAAAAGCCGGGGTGATTTCAAAACTGTTCAATTGCGCCGCATGCGCACGCCGGGCGAAACCGTCCAGCGATTCGAGGAAATCCCGTGGATCGTGATTGTCGCTCAACCGGTAGCCGCCACTGATCTTGGCCACCAGCGTGCACAGGTACGGCAGGAAAATCGCGATCAAAACGCACCACAGCGCAACATTCATAAACATCATCCCTTATCGGTTTTCAAATATGGAGGCAGTGGTCGAGCACGCTCAGGACTTCATCACCTGCATGTCGATCACCACCAGCCCACAGGCTAAGAGCCACGGCCGACGCAAAGGTTCTTTCGGGCAGCGCAGGCTGTACAGCACCAGAGCGTAGCTGAACAACCCGCACATTCCGGTCGACACGGCTCTGCAGGTGCAGAGGCGCGGGAGAATTGATTCGCCATATTTCAGCAGCTGTTTATACTGCAAGCGACCACGCCGCACCCAGTTGCGCAAAGACCAATTCCAATAATTCCTGTCTCGAGCCGTTTGCCCGCATAACGGCCCTTGGCATGCGTACGCCTGATCGCAGCGTCAAAACCGAAGAAAGAGACCTTGCGCATGCCCCTCGCCTTGCTTGCCCTTGCTGTTGCCGCGTTCGGCATCGGCACTACTGAATTCGTCATCATGGGCCTGTTGCCCGATGTCGCCCGCGACCTCGCCGTCAGCATTCCCCACGCCGGCCTGCTGATCACCGGCTATGCCCTGGGCGTGGTGTTCGGCGCGCCGATCCTCGCGATCGGAACCGCCAACATGCCGCGCAAAGCCACCTTGCTGGGCATGACGCTGATGTTCATCCTCGGCAACATGCTCTGCGCCCTCGCCCCGAACTACGCCACGTTGATGGCCGCTCGCGTGGTGACCGCGCTGTGCCACGGCGCCTTTTTCGGCATCGGCTCGGTGGTCGCCGCCGGGCTGGTGGCACCGAACAAGCGCGCCCAGGCCATTGCGATGATGTTCACCGGGCTGACCCTGGCCAATGTGCTCGGCGTGCCACTGGGCACGGCACTGGGGCAATACGCCGGCTGGCGCTCGACGTTCTGGGCGGTGTCGGTGATCGGCGTGATCGCCGCCATCGCGCAATGGCTCTGGCTGCCCAAAGAGATCGCCATGGACAAGGCCAACCTGGCCAGCGAATTCAAGGTGCTGGGCAAGGTCAATGTGTTGCTCGCCCTGGGCATGAGCGTCCTGGCCTCGACCAGCCTGTTCAGCGTGTTCACCTACATCGCGCCGATCCTGCAGGACATCACCGGCGTCAGCCCCCATGGCGTGACGATCATGCTGCTGTTGTTCGGCGTCGGCCTGACCGCCGGCAGCATGCTCGGCGGTCGCCTGGCCGACAGTCGCCTGCTGCCTTCGCTGGTGGGCATGGCCCTGGCCGTGGTGCTGGTCCTGGCCGCTTTCAGCCAGACCAGCCACTCGGTGATTCCAGCGGCGATCACGCTGGTGCTGTGGGGGATTTTCGCCTTTGCCCTGTGCCCGATCCTGCAATTGCTGATCATCGACCAGGCCCATGAGGCGCCGAATCTTGGCTCGACCCTGAACCAGAGCGCTTTCAACCTGGGCAATGCCACAGGCGCATGGCTCGGCGGACTGGTGGTCGCCAGCGGCGCCGACCTGGCCGACCTGCCCTGGACCGGCGCGCTGGTGAGTGGCCTGACGGTGCTGACCGCGCTGTACTTCATCTATCGGCAACGTCGCAGCGCGACCGTGCTCGACATCGCCGGCTGAGCGAGCAAATCACCCCACAGCCGGTCAGAAAAGTGCTGCTCAGCCCAGGGCAATCTGGACGCAGCCTGTATGAAGTGTCTTCAGGCATTTACCTCACCGTCCTGAGCCATCGCTGAAAGGCTCAAAACAGAGCCTTTCAGCACTTCCACAACAACTTCCCCACGGGGGTAAACGCGCATATGTAGCAGCTCATTGCTCGGTGCGTTGGCCCCCTATCGACTCGTCTACAGTGCCGCCTCCACCCGCACGCTCAAAGGACGAGACACTATGATCAACCTCACCCTGTCCCCTTCTTTATCCCCATCCTCTTTGTCGCCGGCACCGGCGCAGCGCTCATCGACAGGCACCACCGGCGCCGACTGGGGTGACTTCACCAAAGGCTCCGCGCAGGTCGGCCAGGGCCAGTCCGAAACCCTGGTGCATTCGCTCACTGATCGAAACCTGTCGATCCGCCGCTTTGACAACGGCGTGATCGAACTCGACCTCAAGCGCCCGGCCATCGAGCGCCTGGTGCTCAGCGGCGGCGGCGCCAAGGGCGTGGCCTTTTCCGGGATGGTCAAGGCACTCGAGGAAAGCCAGACCATGGGGTCGGTGCGCACCCTTTCGGGATCGTCGGCCGGGGCGATTTCCGCGGCATTTCTGGCCAGCGGCATGAGTCACGCAGCCTTCGACAAGATGTCGGACGAAACCAACCTCGTGTCGCTGCTCGACAGCCAGAACAAGGTACTGGCGCCGATACAGCACGCCAGCTCCGCGATTGGCCGGGGGATCGCGAAGATTCCGGGCAAGGCCGGCAGCATCGGCCGACTGTTGTGCGACCTGGTGCCCCGCCTGCAATCCAAGGCCTCACCGCTGGAAGCGCTGATTCACGAAAAAATGCTCGAGTCGGTCCTGTCGCGCGTCAACCAGGCACTCAACGACCGAGACCCGCTGTCCCAGGCGAGCAGAGCCTGTGTGGACAACATGAAAACCAACGGTTACGTGACCTTCGGCGACCTGGCGACGCTGAGCAAGGACCTGCCGGAAATCAAGCAACTGCACATCACCGGGACCGCCATGTTCGACGGTCGCCCGCAAATGGTGGTGTTCAACGCCAGCCTGACCCCGGACATGGACGTGGCCCGCGCAGCCCATATTTCCGGTTCGCTGCCGGTGGTCTTCGCCAAGCCTTCGGAACAGCAGTTGCCGTTCCAGGCGAATGGCGAGCGCACCTCGTTCCAGGACGGCGGCATCATGCTCAATACGCCGGTGATGGAGCTCTACGAACCCCAGTTCCCGATGAGTGCAATTCCCGAAAGCGAGCAGTTGATTCTCAAGTTTCAGACCGAGGGCGGCGGTAAAAAGAAAGATCGCGGAACACTGATGTCGGCAATGGCCGACAAGTTCATCGGTGTACCCTACGCCGCGCGGCACGCCCAGCAAAGCGAAGGCATCAAGGCGTTCGCCGACAATACCGTGACCGTTCGATTGAAAACCGAAAAGGGTAACTTCACCGGCACGCTGCAAGGCACCGTCAACTTCAGCATGGCCACAGAGCTGAAAAATCATTTGCAGGAAGAACTGCAAGTCGATGTGAAACAGTACCTGGAGCGTCATGAGGAAAGTCAGACCTACAGGTTCGACTCCACCGGCGGAGCCCTGCTGGCGCTCGACGATGTGATGTTCGACGCAGCCGCCCGCGAGCTGCGCGATGACCCGGAATCGGCAGCCGTCATCGACTTCCGGCAGCAGGCCCAGCAGACGCTGGACGATTTGAAGCAGGCGCTGACCGATGCCATCGCCAGCACGAACGGTCCGCTGGCACTCGACGCACACATCCGTCATGCCGTGGAAACCCTGGATCAGCTCGGCGACGCCCCCGGAAAAGTCGAGTGGCTGGCCAGGAAGCTCAATCACGGCAATGACCCGGCTTACATGGTCTTGCTGCAAACCGCCAAACGCCTGGATGCCGGGGTGACCGGGCCGAAATCCCTGGTGGTCAGCGAAGCGATCAAGGAAATGGGCGTGCGCGACATCATCACCAAAAGCGAGAACTTCATCCGCGAAGTGATCTATCCCTCGATGTATCGCCTCGATCAGCCGAATTCAAACGTCAAGCTGCTGAACGGGGCCATCGCCGATTTGCGTGAAGCCCGCGACAACCAGGGCTTCAACGATGTGCTGCAGCGGATCGCCGATCAATACGTTTCGCGCACCTTCCCTTCGTCATCGCTGCCGTTCAATTCGACCACCGTCGCTCAGGCCCGGGCCTGGTTGATTCCGGGCGGATAAACGAAAACCCGCAAGTGCCCGGGCGAGCGCCAACGCCTCGTCCGGGGTCAGGGGCGATCATCGCCCTCAGCGTCCGCTGCGGTGCCGGCGCTCCGGTCCTTGGGCGTGCCGGATTCGCTGCGAATCTGCGCATGGCTGATCAACGCGAAGATGAAACTGCCGCCGATGATGTTGCCCGCCAGCGTGGGGCCGGCAAACACCAGCCAGAAATCCTTCCACGGCAATTCACCGGCGAACACCAGATAGGAAACCTCCAGCGAGCCGACGACGATGTGGGTGAAGTCGCCCAGCGCCATGAAGTAGGTGATGAGAACGATGATCCACACCTTCGCGCTCTCCATGGACGGGATCATCCAGACCATGGTGGCGATCATCCAGCCGGAAATGATGCCTTTGGAGAACATCTGGCTGCGGTCGCCTTCCATGACCTTGCGCCCGATGTCGAGGAAAGCGACATCGGTCTTGCTGTCGAAGATCGGCAGTTCCAGCATGACGTAGGCCACCAGCAGGGTGCCGCAGAGGTTGCCCACCAGCACCACGGACCATAACCGCAGCAATCGGCCGAAATTGCCCAGCGTGGGCTTGCTCATGATCGGCAGCACGGCCGTCAGGGTGTTTTCGGTGAACAGTTGCTGGCGGGCGAGGATCACCGCGAGGAACCCGGCGCAGTAGCCGAAACTGGCGATGACCTTGAAGCCGTCGCCTTCGGGCAGGCGCGAGTTGAGCAGCCCCATGGCCATCAGCGACAGGCCCATGGTCAGGCCTGCAGCGAGGGCCGACCACCAGAGCGCGGCAATGCTGCGCTCCAGTTCGAGATCGCCCTGGGTGCGGATGATTTCGTGCAGCACGGCTGCGCGCGGGGGTTGGTTCTTTTCGACCTCGCGCTGTTCCTTGGCCGAGAGATCAGGGGTCTTGCCGTTGGTGGGGGTGGTCATGGCGCAAACACCGGTGGTGGGTGATTTAGCTACGACCGTTGCCACCGTCAATACGTTCTGTACCCACTGAACCTGAACCTGTGGGAGCGGGCTTGCCCGCGATGGCGGTTGTTCAATCAACAATCATGTGACTGACGCAACGCTATCGCGAGCAAGCTCGCTCCTACAGGATGGCGGGGTGGTCACTCGTCCTTGAACTGATCCTTGACGTACTTGATCTCGGTCCGGCCATGCGGCGCCGGCAGGCCGTCTTCGCCGAGGTTGACGAAGACCATCTTCTCCACCGTCAGGATGCTCTTGCGGGTGATCTTGTTGCGCACTTCGCAGGTCAGGGTGATCGAGGTACGGCCGAATTCGGTGGCGGTGATGCCCAGTTCGATGATGTCGCCCTGGCGCGAGGCGCTGACGAAGTTGATTTCGGAAATGTACTTGGTCACCACGCGCTGGTTGCCCAACTGGACGATGGCGTAGATCGCCGCTTCTTCGTCGATCCAGCGCAACAGGCTGCCGCCGAACAGGGTGCCGTTGGGGTTGAGGTCTTCGGGTTTTACCCATTTGCGGGTGTGGAAATTCATGTGCTCTCCTGACCATCTTGCCGATTGATGCCCGGCATCATGGCAGAGCCCGGGCCAGAGCTCTATTAAGCATCGACTATGGTCTCGATTACCGTTCGGACATTGACGTGCAGAAAGGCTTTGGAAGATCAGCATAGCCCGCTATAATCGCCCCCGATTCAAAAACGGTAACTTCCACTTGATACCGTTTTCCCGCCACCTGTCCGAGGGGCGCTGCAGCAGGTTCGACCTGTCAGGCTCGGATGGGGCGTTGGCAGGCTTTGGCCCGCCACTAAACGCACAACGGCGCCCATTCGCATACATTACGAATGGAGGCTCTCATGAGCGCTGTAATCACGCCTGCAGATTTTACCGACTACAAAGTTGCCGACATGTCCCTGGCTGCCTGGGGCCGCCGCGAAACCATCATCGCCGAGTCGGAAATGCCTGCCCTGATGGGTCTGCGCCGCAAGTACGCCGAAGAGCAACCGCTCAAGGGCGCAAAAATCCTCGGCTGCATCCACATGACCATTCAGACTGCCGTGCTGATCGAAACCCTGGTTGCCCTGGGTGCCGAAGTGCGCTGGTCGTCCTGCAACATCTTCTCGACCCAGGACCAGGCTGCTGCCTCCATCGCCGCTGCCGGCATTCCGGTTTTCGCCTGGAAAGGTGAAACCGAGCAAGAGTACGAGTGGTGCCTGGAGCAGACCATCCTCAAGGACGGCGCCCCATGGGATGCCAACATGATCCTCGACGACGGCGGTGACCTGACCGAGCTGCTGCACAAGAAGTACCCGCAGGTACTGGACCGCGTTCACGGCGTGACCGAAGAAACCACCACCGGCGTACACCGTCTGCTGGACATGCTGGCCAAGGGCGAACTGAAGATCCCGGCCATCAACGTCAACGACTCGGTCACCAAGAGCAAGAACGACAACAAGTACGGCTGCCGTCACAGCCTGAACGACGCGATCAAGCGCGGCACCGACCACCTGCTGTCCGGCAAGCAAGCGCTGGTCATCGGTTACGGTGACGTGGGCAAGGGTTCCGCCCAGTCCCTGCGCCAGGAAGGCATGATCGTCAAGGTTTCCGAAGTCGACCCGATCTGCGCCATGCAAGCCTGCATGGACGGTTTCGAACTGGTTTCGCCGTTCATCGACGGCATCAACAACGGCACCGAAGCCAGCATCGACAAGGCCCTGCTGGGCAAGATCGACCTGATCGTGACCACCACCGGCAACGTCAATGTTTGCGATGCAAACATGCTCAAAGCCCTGAAGAAGCGCGCCGTTGTCTGCAACATCGGTCACTTCGACAACGAAATCGACACCGCTTTCATGCGCAAGAACTGGGCATGGGAAGAAGTGAAGCCACAGGTCCACAAGATCCACCGTACCGGCGCTGGCGCATTCGATGCCCAGAACGACGACTACCTGATCCTGCTGGCCGAAGGTCGTCTGGTGAACCTGGGTAACGCCACTGGCCACCCAAGCCGCATCATGGACGGTTCGTTCGCCAACCAGGTACTGGCGCAGATCTTCCTGTTCGGCCAGAAGTACGCCGACCTGTCGCCAGCCCAGAAAGCCGAGCGCCTGACCGTTGAAGTACTGCCCAAGAAGCTCGACGAAGAAGTGGCCCTGGAAATGGTCCGCGGTTTCGGCGGCGTCGTGACTCAACTGACCAAGACCCAGGCCGACTACATCGGCGTGACCGTCGAAGGTCCGTTCAAGCCGCACGCTTACCGCTACTGATCGGCCAGCCACTCCCTTTGTAGGAGCGAGCTTGCTCGCGATAGCGATCTTTCAGTGACTATCCATGTGACTGACACACCGCTTCGCGAGCAAGCTCGCTCCTACAGGGAGCGGAGTTCGCATTACGCGCTTTCAAGGATATGACCATGTCCCAAGACCGTCGCTACAGTTTCGAGTTCTTCCCGACGAAGACCGACGCTGGGCATGAAAAGCTGCTCGCCACTGCCCGTCAGTTGGCGACCTACAACCCCGATTTCTTCTCCTGCACCTATGGCGCTGGTGGTTCGACCCGTGATCGCACCCTCAACACCGTCCTGCAGCTGGAAAGCGAAGTCAAAATCCCGGCCGCACCGCACCTGTCGTGCGTTGGCGACAGCAAGGACGACCTGCGCGGCCTGCTGAACGAGTACAAGGCTGCCGGCATCAAGCGCATCGTTGCACTGCGTGGTGACCTGCCGTCCGGCATGGGCATGACCAGCGGCGAGCTGCGTCACGCCAATGAGCTGGTTGAGTTCATTCGTGAAGAAACCGGCAGCCATTTCCACATCGAAGTCGCCGCTTATCCGGAGATGCATCCGCAAGCCCGCAACTTCGAAGACGATCTCGCCAACTTCGTGCGCAAGGCCAAGGCCGGCGCCGACAGCGCGATCACCCAGTACTTCTTCAACGCCGACAGCTACTTCTACTTCGTCGACCGTTTGCAGGCGCTGGGCGTGGACATTCCGGTAGTCCCGGGGATCATGCCGATCACCAACTACAGCAAGCTCGCGCGTTTCTCCGATGCCTGCGGCGCGGAAATTCCGCGTTGGGTCCGCAAGCAACTGGAAGCCTACGGCGATGACACCCTGAGCATTCAGCGCTTCGGCGAACAGGTGGTCACCGAGATGTGCGAACGCCTGCTGCAGGGTGGCGCCCCAGGGCTGCACTTCTACTCCATGAACCAGGCGGAACCTAGCCTGGCGATCTGGAACAACCTGAAGTTGCCACGCTAAGCGACCGGCAACGTCAGCACATCGCCGTTTTCGACAGCGCCTGCCCGTGGTCAAATGCCATAGCAGACCCTGGCGAAGACGGCGATTTTTTTGCCTTTGCGCGCACCTGTTTTGTGCAGCAATGCACGGTGCCAGAGCTTCCGGAGCGGGTTTCTGGCGATTTACGGTTTCTCGTCGTAATCTCAAGCCATGCCTCTGATCACCCAGTTACTCACCGTGCTGCTTTTCACTTGCCTGAGCTTCGCTGCCCGGGGCGAGAAATTGCGCATTGTCACCGAGCCGTGGGCGCCTTACGTCTACGAAGAAAACGGCAAGGCCCTGGGGTTGGACTACGAAACCACGGCCATTGTCTTCAAGCGCCTGGGGATCGAAGTCGAATGGCAGTTCCTGCCGTGGAAACGCTGCCTGTCGATGCTCGAAACCGGCCAGGCCGACGGCGCGCTGGACATTTTCCATAGCGACGAGCGCGATGCCACCCTGCTTTACCCCAGCGAACCGCTGTCGGAAGTCGAGTTCGTGATGTTCTACGCCAACGAGCGCCCTCACCCATTTCGCACCCTCGAAGACCTCAAGGGCCTGACCATCGGCACCTCGCCAGGCTACCTGTACAGCCAGGACTTCAGGGAATCACCACTGTTCATCCGCGAGCCCGCGCCCACCCATGAGGCCAATTTCGGCAAGCTGGTGCGCGGACGCATCGACCTGCTGATCACCGACCGCCGTGTCGGCCAGCATTTGCTCGACGAATTGAACATCCGCGACAAAATCAGCGAAAACCCGACCATCATCAGCCAGCAGAGCCAGTTTCTGGCGGTGCGGCGCAATGCCGGCATGGATTTGCTGGTGCAACGTTTCGGTGCCGAACTCAGGCGCTTCAAGCGCGAGCCCGCCTACGCCGAGCTGAGCGCCCGCTACGGTGCTGCACCCAAGGCCAGCGAAGCCACGGCGGTCCGGGAAAAAACCGTTGAGCAGCAGGAAAGCGGCGCACAGTGATAGCTCTGTTATACTCCCGCGTTCCCGCCAGGCTCACGCCCGGACGCTCGGACTTGTTCAAGGCATCTCGAACCGCTACAGCGCAGCATTTCAGCCCGCGCGAGCGTTCCTGACGAGCTTTCAAGGCCCAGCAGGACCGGACGGGATTGCGTTCCTTTTCCTGAACGCCATTCGCGCCAGGCAAGACTCCCATTGGGCCAAGCCCTAACTAAAACAGGATTACTCATGTCCTTTGCTTCCCTCGGTCTCTCCGAGGCTTTGGTCCGCGCTATCGAAGACGCGGGCTATACCGAGCCTACTCCGGTGCAACAGCGGGCCATCCCCGCCGTGTTGCAAGGTCGCGATCTGATGGTCGCCGCTCAGACAGGTACTGGTAAAACCGGCGGTTTCGCCCTTCCGATCCTGGAGCGGTTGTTCCCCAACGGTCACCCGGACAAATCCCAGCGTCACGGCCCGCGCCAACCGCGCGTACTGGTCCTGACCCCGACCCGCGAACTGGCCGCCCAAGTGCACGACAGCTTCAAGGTCTACGCCCGTGACCTGAAGTTCGTCAGCGCCTGCATCTTCGGCGGTGTTGGCATGAACCCGCAGGTTCAGGCCATGGCCCGTGGTGTCGATGTGCTGGTGGCCTGCCCGGGCCGCCTGCTTGACCTTGCAGGTCAAGGCAGCGTCGATTTGTCCCACGTGGAAATCCTCGTCCTGGACGAAGCCGACCGCATGCTCGACATGGGCTTTGTCCATGACGTGAAGAAAGTCCTGGCGCGCCTGCCGGCCAAACGGCAGAACCTGCTGTTCTCGGCGACGTTCTCCAAGGACATCACCGACCTCGCCGGCAAGCTGCTGCACAACCCGGAACGCATCGAAGTCACGCCGCCGAACACCACGGTCGAGCGCATCGAGCAGCGCGTGTTCCGCCTGCCGGCGAGCCACAAGCGTTCGCTGCTGGCGCACCTGATCACCGCCGGCGCCTGGGAACAGGTACTGGTGTTCACCCGTACCAAGCACGGCGCCAACCGTCTGGCCGAGTACCTGGACAAGCACGGCCTGAGCGCCGTGGCGATCCACGGTAACAAGAGCCAGAACGCCCGCACCAAGGCCCTGGCCGACTTCAAGGCCGGCAGCGTGCGCATCCTGGTGGCCACCGACATCGCCGCCCGCGGCCTGGACATCGACCAGTTGCCACACGTGGTCAACTTCGAGCTGCCGAACGTTGATGAAGACTACGTGCACCGTATCGGCCGTACCGGCCGTGCCGGTCGCTCCGGCGAGGCGATCTCGCTGGTCGCTCCGGACGAAGAAAAACTGCTCAAAAGCATCGAGCGCATGACCAAGCAGAAAATCGCCGACGGCGACTTGATGGGCTTCGATGCCAGCGCTGTGGAAGCCGAGAAACCGGAAGTGCGCGAGCGTCCGGACGTGCGCAACCCGCGCAACGCCCGTGGCCCGCGTGGCGATGGCCCGAACGGCAGCGGCAGTGGCGGCGGTCGTCGCGACAAGGGCAAGGACAAGGGCGGCAAGGAAAAATCCGCCTCCAGTGGCCGTGGCGAGCGCCCGGCACGCGAGCAGAAGCCACGCGAGGGTTCGCCTCGCGAGCAGCAGCGCGCCGCACCGCGCCCGGCACCTGATCGTGCCCCGGACGAGTTCCTCGACGACGATGTCGACAACTTCGGCAACCGCGTCGACTACGTCCCGCAAAGCAAACCGGCCCCAGGCCGCGGGCGTCGTCCAGGTGCTCCGGCACAGGGTTCCGCGGGCGGTGCAGGTGCACCACGCAATGGTGGCAAGTCCCAGGGCCGTCAAGGTGGCCAGGGCGGCCAGGGCGGCCAGCGTAGCGAAGGCAGCAACAGCTCCGGCAAGCGCAGTGGTCCACGCAATGGCGCACCACGTGATGGCCAGGCGCGCCGCGAGGACGGTCGCAACCGTCGCCCGGCCCGTGACGACCAGTCGCGTTCGGAACCGGCCGTGCAGAACACCCGCAGCCCGGCACCGAAGATCATTCACAAGGAGTCCAAGGCTGACCGCTTCCCGACCCCTGAACAGCTTGATCAATTGCCCGTACGCCCACGCGGCGAAAAACCAGCGCTGCTGACCCGCAACCGCTGAGTTTTCCTCGCAACAAAAAATGCCCCGGCTCGTAAAAGCCGGGGCATTTTTTTTAGCTTCCCACCCGAGAAAATTGTGGGAGCGAGCCTGCTCGCGATGGGGTCATGTCAGCCACACACATGCTGAATGACACGCCGCCATCGCGAGCAGGCTCGCTCCCACAGGTGGAGAGTGCTAGCGAAATTACTTCGCTTTCACACCTTCAAACGAAACGTACAGCTCGACGGTATCGGACGCTGGGCCCAGGTCTTTCTGCTTGCCGAAGTCCGAACGCTTGATGGTGGTGGTGCCTTCGAAGCCGGCACGGTAGCCGCCCCATGGATCCTTGCCTTCACCCAGGAAAGTGGCCTTGACCACGACTGGCTTGGTCACGCCCAGGATGGTCAGGTCGCCGGTCACGTCAGCGGTCTTCTCACCGGTGGACTTGACGCTGGTGGACACGAAGGTCGCCTTGGCGAACTTGCTGGCGTTCAGGAAGTCAGCGCTGGCGATGTGCTTGTCACGCTCGGCGTGGTTGGTGAACACGCTGGCGGTGTTGACGTTGAACTCGATTTTGCTGGCTTCTGGCTTGGCAGCATCGAAGCTGAACTTGCCGTCGATATCCTTGAAAGTACCGGTGATGTAGCTGTAGCCCAGGTGGCTGATCTTGAAGTCGACGAAGGCGTGCTGGCCTTCCTTGTCAACGACGTAGTCAGCAGCCATTACGTTGGCGGACAGTACGGCAGAACCGATTGCCAGAGCGGCCAGAGTCTTTTTCAACATGCTTTCTTTTCCTTTGAGTCGAGGTTGAACTTCAGGCTTTGCGACCAAGCATTCGCGTCAGGGTCACATCACGATCAATAAAGTGGTGCTTCAATGCTGCCAACGCATGGAGACCGGAAAAAATTACCAGCGCCCACGCCAGGTACAAGTGAATCACCCCAGCGGTATCTGCCTGATCCGGTAGTCCGGAGATCAATGCAGGCACTTCAAACAGGCCAAACACCGGGATACCGACACCGTCTGCGGTGGAAATCAGGTAACCGGCAATCATCACAGCAAACAGACCGAAGTACAGAAACGCATGGCCGAACTTGGCGCCAATGCGGGTCATCCGGCTGTAGCTTTGCAGCGTCGGTGGCGGTGGGCTGATAAAGCGCCACAGCACCCGCAGCAGCATCACCGCCAACAGCACCAGGCCGATGCTCTTGTGCAGGTCCGGCGCGTCTTTGCGCCAGGTGCTGTAGTAGTCCAGCCCCACCATCCACAGGCCGAGTGCGAACAGTCCGAAGACCGCCAGCGCCACGCCCCAGTGCATGAAGATGCTGACCCAACCATAGCGTGAAGAGGAGTTACGTAGCTGCATTGCCCAAATCCTGTGAGAACTGCGAACCAAGACTATCGAGTTATTTATCGAATTAAAGCGGAAAATTTGGCTTTTAAATATCGAGAAATACGATCAAGAGTCTGAAATAGGCGCGTTAAGGAAAGATTAAAGGCGAAAGTGGGGTGGGGTGTCAGGGGGAGGCGCGATTTTTTGTGGTGGCCTTATCGCGAGCAGGCTCGCTCCCACAGGATTTGGGGTGTACGCATCTTTCGCATTCACAGGTAATCACTGTGGGAGCGAGCCTGCTCGCGATAGCAATCTCCAAGGCAATAAAAAAGCGCGACCCAAGAGCCGCGCTTTTTTTGTTCACCGCAACGCCTTACTGCGCCTTGGCCTCAGTCGCCGCTGGCTTCTTGGCCGGCTCGGCTTTCTTGGCCGGGGCCTTGGCTGCAGGTTTTTTCGCCTCGGTCTTGGCCGCCGGCTTTTTCGCCGGGGCCTTGGCCGGGGCTTTCTTGGCCGGCTCGGCTTTCACCGGTGCCGCAGGCTTGGCCGGCTCAACCGGAGCTGGCGCTGGCGTCGGCGCGGGTGCCGGGGCTGGAGCAGCAGGAGCGGCAGGCGCTGGAGCAGACTCTGGCGTCTTGGCCGGTTCCGGTTTCTTGTCGTCGTCGGAGCCGCCGAACAGGTTGCTGAAGAAGTTGCCCTTCTTCGCCGCCACCGCACCGGCCGCCGCGGCCGCCGCCACAGGGGCCACTTTCTCAGGTTCGAACGACTTGCCCGCCGCCAGGTCTTCAACCTGACCGGCCGCACGCTGGCCAGTGCGCAGCGCGCCTTCCAGAGTGCCCGGATACAGGGCGTCGGTATGCTCACCGGCAAAGGTGACGCGCTGGATCGGACGCTCCCACAGGCGCCAGAACTTGCTGATCTGGCCTGGGCCGAACGCCAGGTACGCCCCGCCCATCGACGGGTCGACGCTGTAGCGACGGATTTCATAACCGGTGAACGAGCCACGCGCCTGTGGATAAAACGCGTGCAGACGGATCAGCACCTGATCGGCCATCTGCTTGTCGCCAAACGCCTGCATCACCCGGGCGTTGTCGCCGGACAGGTTGATCACCACGTTGGCACCGCCCTTGAGGGCCGGCTCGACCCACAACATGCCAAGGCCCGTGTTGCTGTAGATCTCGCCGGACATGCGCGCCTTGCTTTCCCACACCGGCGTCTTGAACTTCAGCATGATCTGGTCGCGCCAGCCGTAGTTGGTGCCCTTGATCGCAGCCATGTGCTGGGCATCCAGCGCCGGGGTCATCTGGATCTTGGCCAGTGCGCGCAGCGGTACGGCCACTACCACGTAATCCGCCTGATAGCCGACGCTGCCGACCTTGACGGTGACGCTGTCCTTGTCCTGGGTAATCGCCGAGACCGGGGAGCTGGTCTTGATCACTTTCAGCTGTTTGACGAAGGCCTGGGCCAGTACCGGACTACCACCGACCAGGCGCGAAGCGCGCAGTTCACGGTCGGAAACGCCACGATACACGCGGTTCTGCTGGGCGAAGTACAACAGCGACAGGCGCGAAGGCTCGTCATAACGGGAACGGATCTGCTGGTTCACCAACTGGCGCGCGGTAGGCGGCAGGTTGAGGCGGTCCAGCCAGTTGGAGACGTTGATCTGGTCGAGCGCGTGCAGGGTGTTGTTGGCGGCCGGGTTGAGCGGGTCTTCGATGGAGCGCGCCAGGTCATCCAGGGTCTTTTCGTAGCGCTTGAGCGCTTCGGCGGTCGCCGGTTCCTTGGTGGTCAGGTCGGCGGCGGTGTAATACACGCCGTCGATCAGGTAGCCCGGCGTACGCACGAACTCGGGCGCAGGCGTGGTGCTCAGCTTGAAGGTCGAGACGTATTTGTTCAGCACCGGCTGGGTCTTGTCGTTGCCGATCCACTCGCTGGTGGCCATGCCGGAGCGGCCGCCCAGGCTCGGTTTGGCTTCCAGCAGGGTCACCTGCCAGCCCTTGTTTTGCAGCTCGTAGGCCGCCGTCAGGCCGGAAAGCCCGCCGCCGATCACGATCGCGGTTTTATCCTTGGCCAGCGCAGACACGCTGAACAGCCCCAACATCACCAGCGCACAGGCGCGCAGCCAACCAGCAGACATTCAGCGAACTCCGGAAATACACGAGGAAAAGGCAGTTTCACGAGTCAGGCGACTCAAAGAATCGCGAAGAATACGTCAGCCATCATTAGGCCGCCAGCGACGTCTATCGCCCTCTACAAAGTAGCTCAATCGACACAATGGGTTGTCCCCGCGCGACGCATTGCATAGGCTTGCGCGACTGTACGTCCGCGCCTGTCACGGACCGCCTCGAGGAGACTGAACATGGGCCTGAACAATCAGTGGATGCAACGCGATCTTGCCGTGTTGTGGCATCCCTGCACCCAGATGAAAGACCACGAACAGCTGCCGCTGATCCCGATCAAGCGCGGTGAAGGCGTCTGGCTGGAGGACTTCGAAGGCAAACGCTACCTCGATGCGGTCAGCTCCTGGTGGGTCAATGTGTTCGGCCACGCCAACCCGCGCATCAACCAGCGCATCAAGGATCAGGTCGATCAGCTGGAGCACGTGATCCTCGCCGGCTTCAGCCACCAGCCCGTGATCGAGTTGTCCGAGCGCCTGGTGAAGATGACGCCGGATGGCCTGAACCGGGTGTTCTACGCCGATAACGGTTCGTCCTGCATCGAAGTGGCGCTGAAAATGAGCTTTCACTACTGGCTCAATCGTGGCCAGCCGAACAAGAAGCGCTTCGTCACCCTGACCAACAGCTACCACGGCGAGACCATGGCGGCGATGGCGGTGGGCGACGTGCCGCTGTTCACCGAAACCTACAAAGCCTTGCTGATGGACACCCTCAAGGTGCCGAGCCCGGATTGCTACCTGCGCCCGGAAGGCATGAGTTGGGAAGAACATTCGCGCAACATGTTCGCCGCCATGGAACAGACCCTGGCCGAACACCACGCCAGCGTTGCCGCGGTGATCGTCGAGCCGTTGATCCAGGGCGCGGGCGGCATGCGCATGTATCACCCGGTGTACCTCAAGCTGCTGCGCGAGGCCTGCGACCGTTACGGCGTGCACTTGATCCACGACGAAATCGCCGTCGGCTTCGGCCGTACCGGCACCATGTTCGCCTGCGAGCAGGCCGGCATCCGCCCGGACTTCCTCTGCCTGTCCAAGGCCCTGACCGGCGGCTACCTGCCACTGGCGGCGTGCCTGACCACCGATGAGGTGTACAGCGCGTTCTACGACGACTACCCGACCCTGCGCGCCTTCCTGCATTCGCACAGCTACACCGGCAACCCGCTGGCCTGTGCGGCGGCACTGGCGACCCTGGATATTTTCGAACAGGACAACGTCATCGAGAACAACAAGGCCCTGGCCACGCGCATGGCCTCGTCCACCGCGCACCTGGCCGATCACGCCAACGTCTCGGAGATCCGCCAGACCGGCATGGTCCTGGCGATCGAGATGGTCAAGGACAAGGCCAGCCGCGAAGCCTATCCGTGGCAGGAACGCCGCGGCATGAAGGTGTTCCAGCATGCACTGGAGCGCGGCGCGTTGCTGCGCCCGCTGGGCAGCGTGGTGTATTTCCTGCCGCCTTACGTGATCACTCCGGAGCAGATCGACTTCCTGGCGGAAGTGGCCAGCGAAGGGATCGACATCGCGACCCGCGACAGCGTCAGCGTGGCGGTGCCGAAGGATTTTCACCCGGGGTTCCGCGATCCGGGCTGACCGCATCGCGAGCAGGTCGAATCGTCGCACCGTCGCTCCCACAGGGGACTTCAGTGAACACCGAAAAACCTGTGGGAGCGAGCCTGCTCGCGATGGCCGCACCACCGACCCACCTGATTCACACCTTTGCAGAGACAAGAAATGAGACTGTCCCGCTTCTTTATCGACGCCCCCCTGAGCATCGGCGAGCACGAGTTGCCCGAGGCCCAGGCCCACTACATCAGCCGCGTGTTGCGCATGGCCGAGGGCGATGCGTTGCAGTTGTTCGACGGTTCGGGCCAGGAGTTTCGCGCGACGCTGCGAGAAGTGGGCAAGAAACGGGTGGTGGTCGCGATCGAGGAAAGCTTCGCCGGCCAGATCGAGTCGCCGTTGCAGATTCATCTCGGCCAGGGCTTGTCCCGTGGCGAGCGGATGGACTGGGCGATCCAGAAGGCCACCGAGCTGGGCGTCAACGAAATCACTCCGATCTTCAGTGAACGCTGCGAAGTGCGCCTCAAGGACGAACGCGCCGACAAACGCCTGCTGCACTGGCGCCAGGTGGCGATCAGCGCCTGCGAACAGTGCGGCCGCTCGCGGGTGCCGGTGATTCATCCGCCGGTGTTGCTGGCCGATTGGCTCAAGCAAACCCAGGCGGATTTGAAGCTGGTACTGCATCCGGTGGCCGAGCCTTTGACCAGCCATGCCAAGCCTTCGAGCCTGGCGTTTTTGATCGGGCCTGAGGGTGGATTGTCCGAGGCCGAGGTCGAGCAGGCCAAGGGCGCCGGTTTTCATGCGGCGCGCCTGGGGCCGCGGGTGCTGCGCACAGAGACCGCGCCGGTGGTGGCGTTGTCGGTGGCCCAGCAGCTTTGGGGTGATTTCTAGGGCCCCATCGCGGGCAAGCCCGCTCCTACAAAAACAAAACCCCTGTAGGAGCGGGCTTGCCCGCGATGGCCGCAACTCGGTCTAACGGATTTATTGCACCGGATCACTCACCGGCTTCGCAATGATCGCCTTCAACTCACTGGTCATCGGAAACTCCAGGTTCAACCCCTTCGGCGGGATCGGCTGTTCGAACCAGCGCTGATAAATGCCGTTGATCTCACCCGAGCTGTACAAGTCACCGAGCACGCCGTTGACCAGCGCAAGGAATTGCGGGTCGTCCTTGCGCACCATGCAGCTGTAGATTTCCCGCGATTGCTCCTGCCCTACCACCACCCACTTGTGCGGGTCGTGGGCCTTGGCGCGTTCACCGTAGAGCAGCGCATCGTCCATGTAGAACGCCGCCGCGCGCCCCGATTGCAGCATCTGGAACGCTTCGCCGTGGTCCTTGGCGCTGATCACGAACATGTTGACCTTGTTGTCGACGTTGTAGCTTTTGAGGAAGCGTTCGTTGGTGGTGCCGGCAGTGGTCACCACGTTCTTGCCCCGCAGGTCGTCGAAGCCCTTGATGCCGCTGTCCTTGGCGGTCAGCAACTGGCCTTTGACGTAGATGAAGCCGTAGGAGAACGCCACCTGCTTCTGCCGCTCGGCGGTGACACCGGTGGAGCCGCATTCCAGGTCCACGGTGCCGTTCTGCACCAGCGGGATACGGGTTTGCGAGGTCACCAGGTTGTATTTCACCTTGAGGTCCGGCAACGCCAGTTGCTGCTGGATGCGCTCGACGATCTTGCTCGCCAGGTCCACCGAATAGCCCATCGGCTTGCCGGTGTGGTCACCCACGTAAGAGAACGGCACCGACGCATCGCGATAGCCCAGGGTGATGCTTTGGGTGCTGGCAATCTTGCCCAGGGTGCCGGTCAGCGGCGCTTCGTTGGCCTGGACCTGACTGCCGAGCAACAGCCCGAGGGTGCAGCCGAGCAACGTGATTTTTTGCATTGTTATTCTCCGTTGTGGGTGTTGGGGTGTTTCAGCGGCGCGCGGCGATGACAGTGATTTCAACCAACACCTGCGGCCGCGCCAGCTCGGCCTGTACGGTGGTGCGGGTCGGGGCCTGCCCCGGCGACAGCCAGGCCGACCACACTTCGTTCATCGCGGCAAAATCCTCGCCGATGTTTTTCAGGTAAATGGTCGCGCTGAGCAGATGATCCTTGTCGCTGCCGGCTTCGGCCAGCAGCGCGTCGATTTTCGCCAGGACTTCACGAGTCTGGTCGCCGGCATCCACGGCATCACCCGGCACCTGGCCGGAAAGAAACACCAGGTCGCCGAAGGTCACGGCGCCGGACAGGCGCGGGTTGCTGTGCAGGCGTTGCAGGGTCATGTTGCAGTCCTCTTGACTCAGTGGGTCACGCGGCACGGGGGGTAAAACCGTGCAGGTCGATGGAAGGTTCGCGCTGGCCGATCAGCTCGCTGAGCAGTCGCCCGCTGCCACAGGCCAGGGTGAAGCCCAGGGCGCCATGGCCGATGTTGAGCCACAGGTTGCGATACGCCGTGGCCCCCAGCAGCGGCACGCCGCTGGGTGTGGCCGGACGCATGCCGGCCCATTCCACGGCACGGCCGTAGTCGCCGGCGTTGGCAAAGGTGTCGCGGGCCTGGCGCTTGATCAGGTCCAGGCGCTTGGGGTCGATGGAGGCGTCGAAACCGACGATGTCGACCATCGCTGCCACCCGCAACTGCTCGCCGATGCGGGCATAGACGATCTTGCGGTCATAGTCGGTGATGCTCACGTCCGGCGCCCGGTGACCAGCGCCAATCGGCACGGTCAGGCTGTAGCCCTTGAGCGGGTACAGCGGCAATTGCAGGCCGGGCAGTTGCAGCAACGGGCTGCGATGGCCGGCGGCGATCACCAGTTGATCGACCGGCAACACCTGCTCGCCCAACTCGATGGCGTTGACGCTGCCATTGGCGTGGCGAATAGCGGTGACCGCCTGGCCCAACCGCCACTCGCAACGCCCGGAGGCGGTCAGTTTCTCGGCCAGCCGCTGGCAAAAGGCGTGACAGTCACCAACCTCTTCGTCCGGGGTGTAGATCGCCCCCACGAACGGACCGTCAGCCAGCGCCGGTTCCAGTTGCGCACACTCACTCGCCGACAGCACCTGCTGTTGTTGCGGGTCGGCCAGGCCCTTGCGCGCACGGTCGAAACTGCCGGGGTTACGGAACGTCACCAGCTTGCCGTTGCGCCGCCAGTCGAAACTGGCCAGCCCATCGTCCTCGCGCCAGCCCTGCAGGGTGCTTTGGCTGAACAGCGCCAGGCGCAGCAGGTGCGCGGCGTTTTCGCGGTTCACCGAGCTGCGGCAGGCGCCAAGGAAGGCGGCCATCCAGCGCCACTGCACCGGGTCGAAACGCGGGCGCAGCTTCAACGGCGAGTCGCCGCGCAGCATCCAGCCAATCGCCTGCAACGGCACGCCGGCATCGGCCAGCGGCGCGACGTAGCGATAGGAGAGCTGGCCACCGTTGGCGAAACTGGTCTGGCTGCCCAGGGTGTCGCGAGCTTCGACCACCGTCACGTCGAAACCGTCGCGCACCAGCGCATAAGCCGTTGCCAGGCCAATCACGCCGCCGCCGATGATGCACACACGCTGAGCCATGTCTGTCCTTGAAAACGTTGTGAAGACACGGCCGAGGTTAGAGCCAGGTGACAGGCGGCGAACAATGAATAAAGATGCCCATCCCATAAACAAAGGTTATGGACTCGCCATGCGCCTTCGTCACATCGAGATTTTCCAGGCCATCCGCCAGACCGGTTCGATCAGCGCCGCCGCGCAACTGCTGCACGTCTCGCAGCCGGCGGTGACCAAAGTGTTGCAGCATGCCGAGCAGCAACTGGGTTTCGCGCTGTTCCTGCGGGTGCGCGGCAAGTTGCAGGCCACGCCCGAGGCGCTGGAACTGGAACGCGAGGTCGACAAGGTCAGCGAAAGCCTGCAAGGCGTGCGGCGCCTGGCGCAGAGCCTGCGGCGTGAGCCCGGCCACAGCCTGCGGGTCGGCGCCACTCCGGCCCTGGCCCTGTCATTGCTGCCGCCGGCCATCCATGAATGGACCGGGCGTTACCCGGACATCGCCTGCGAGCTGTCCAGCGCCCACAGCCGCGAGCTGACGCAGAACCTGTTGATGCGCGAAGTGGACGTCGCCCTGACCTTGCAGCGCCCGGACCACCCCGGCCTGAAGGCCCAGGCCCTGGCGAGCGGCGTGCTGGTGGCGCTGGCGCCCAAGGGGCATTGGCCGGATGACGAGGTGGGCCAGCCGCTGCCACTGGCGGCGTTGGCCGATGCACCGTTGATTGGCCTGTCCAGCGCCGACCCGCTGGCCGCACGGCTGGACACTTACCTCGAAGCGGTCGAGCCGCCACCGCGGGTGCGCATCGCCGTGCAGACCTACTCCCTGGCCCGGGCGATGGTGGAATCCGGCGCCGGGCTGGCGGTAATCGACCCCTTCACCGCCCTCGGCGCCTCCCCCGCCACCACGGCCATCCGCCCGCTGGCGCCGCCATTGCCGATCACCCTGTACGCCGTGACCCGCACCACGGAGCCGTTGCCGCATACGTGGAACGATCTGTTGCAGATCTTCGGGCGCCGGGCGCAGGAGCAGTTGGATCGGTTGGTTCATGCCTGATTCCCCAGGGAACCGGGCCCTTGTGGGAGCGAGCCTGCTCGCGATTGCGGTATGTCAGTCACCATCAATATTGGATGAAATGACGCGATCGCGAGCAGGCTCGCTCCCACAGTAGGGGGGGGGCTACAGGTTCGGGGCAGTATTCACAGGACATACACCAATATCGCCACAAAATGCAGCAAACTCCCGGCGATCACGAACAGGTGCCAGATGCCGTGGGCATGCCGCACCCGGTCACTCAAGGCAAAGAAGATGATCCCCACGGTGTACAGAATCCCCCCGCCGCCAGCCAGGCGAACCCCGCCGTGCCCAGCGCCGTGAGCAGTGGATTGACTGCGATCAGCACGATCCAGCCCATCACTGCGTAGATCACGATCGACAAAATCCGCGCATCCGAGCGCGGTTTGATTTCCTGCAGGATGCCGATCAGCGCCAGCCCCCAGACGATCCCGAACAACGTCCAGCCCCACGGCCCGCGCAGGGTCACCAGGCAAAACGGCGTGTAGCTGCCGGCAATCAGCAGGTAGATCGAAAAGTGATCGACCTTCTGCATGATCGCTTTCTTGCGTCCCCGCACGCTGTGGTACACGGTCGAGGCACTGTAGAGCGCCATCAAGGTAAAACCGTAGATCGCCACGCTGACGATCTTCCACGGGCTGCCGTCCATCCCGGCAATCACCAGTAGCCATACCGCGCCCACCGTCGCGGCCACCGCCCCGACCAGGTGCGTCCAGGCGTTCAATTTTTCCCCGTGATACATGGGTGTCTCACCTCCAAAACCAGAACAACGTTACGCAAGGCTCAGGCCTTGAGCGTAAAAGCGCAATGTTTCCAAACGACAGCGATCGCCATAATTGGGCACAATCAGCGCATTCCAATAAGAGCGCGGCCCATGCAGATCGACGAAGAGTTGACCCTGAAAAAACTCGAGGTGTTCCTGGCCTTCATGCGCACCGGCAACCTGGCCCGGGCCGCGGCCGAGTTGCAGACCAGCAACGTCAGTGTGCACCGCGCCATCCACTCACTGGAAAGCGCCCTGCGCTGCCCGCTGTTCAAGCACGAGGGGCGCAACCTGACGCCACTGGAAAGCGCCTACGTGCTGGAGGAACGGGCGCAGAAGCTGATCCAGGACGTGATCGAAAGCGTGCGCCTGACCCGCGAGGCCGCCGGTTTCTCCGCCGAGCGCTTCAAGCTCGGATCGTTGTACTCGCTGACGGTCAAGACCGTGCCGCAACTGATCATGGGCCTGAAGATCCGCCGCAGCGAACTCAACATCGACCTGATCCTGGGCTCCAATTTCGACCTGTTGTACAAGCTCAAGAACATGGAAGTCGATGCGATCCTGGTGTCGCTGGACGACAGCGTCAACGACCCGGACTGCGAGCATATTCCGCTGTTCTCCGACGACATCTTCCTGGCGACGCCGGCGGACTCGCGGTTTGCCCAGCGCAGCGAAGTGGACCTGGCCGAAGTGCGCGACGAAACCTTCATCACCCTGACCCAGGGCTTCGCCACGCATCAGGACGGCAACCGCGTGTTCAGCCAGGCCGGGTTCGAGCCGAAGGTGGCGATGCAGGTCAATGACATCTTCACGTTGCTGAGCATGGTCAGCTCGGGGGTCGGTTATGCCCTGCTGCCGGGGCGGATCGCGGCGGTGTACGAGAACCGGGTGAAGCTGATCCCGTTGCAGGAGAAGTACCGGTTGCAGCAGCACATCGGGGTGGTGTTTCTCAAGGCCAAGGAGCGTGATCCGAACTTGCTGGCGTTGCTGGCGGAGTGTCGGATGTATGCCAATCGGCAGGTCTGAAACCGAGTCGCCAGCATCGCGGGCAAGCCCGCTCCTACAATGGATCTTCAGTGTGAATGAGATCCCTGTAGGAGCGGGCTTGCCCGCGATGGCGATCTAACGGATTAACCCACAATCCCGCGAACAATGAAGTACAACACCGAAGGCCCCATCAGGCAGCCAAGCCCGGTGTGGAACGTCGCCGTCAGCGCGCCATAAGGCACCAGGCGCCGGTCGGTCGCCGCCAGCCCCGCGGTCACGCCGCTGACGGTGCCAGCCAGGCCGCCGAACACCATGGCCGAACGCGGGTTATCGAGGCCCATCCAGCGCGCCGCCACCGGCGTGCCGACCATCACCAGGATCGCCTTGATCAAGCCGGTGGCAATCGACAGCGCCATGACATCGGAACTCGCCCCAATCGCCGCGCCGGTCACCGGGCCGACGATGTAGGTCACCGCACCGGCGCCGATGGTGGTCATGCTCACCGCATCGCGATAACCGAACGCCCAGGCCATGCACGCCCCGACAATGAACGGCAGCACCGTGCCCAACAGCAACGCGATCACGCCAATCAACCCGGCCTTCTTCGCTTCGGTAGCCTGCACCTCGAACGCCGTGGCGACGATGGCGAAGTCACGCAGCATCGCGCCGCCCATCAGGCCGATGCCGGAAAACAGCGTCAGGTCCGCCAGGCCTTTTTGCCCGCCGGTCATCGTGCCGCCGACCCAGGCCAGAACCAGCCCGATGACAATGGCAATCGCCGAGCCGTGGATGCGCCCGAACGTCAGGCGTTTGGACAGGATTACCGACACCCACATGATCACGCCGACGAAGGCGAACGCGGTGATCAGACCGTTGTGCTCCAGGCCTTTCTCGATGAGATCCCACATATCAGCGACCTCCTACCGGGGTGCCGACCGGGGAGATTTCCTCCGGCTCATCCGGCAACGGTTCGCCCTTGTGGGTCCGGCTGATCAGGGCGATGGTGCAACCGCAGACCACCACCGAACCGATCGCCGCCAGCACCGCCACCGGGCCGCCGTGCAAGGCCGTGACGACGTTCTGTTGCGCCGCCATCGCCACCACCACCGGAATGTACATGGCGCCCCAGAAGCCGACGCCCATCTCGCAATCCTTGGTCATGCCGCCGCGCTTGTGCATCCACAACCGCGCGCAGATCAGCAGGATCATCGCGATCCCGACCCCGCCCACGTTTGACTTCACACCCAGCAACACGCCCAGCATGTCGCCCATGATCACTCCCGCCAGCGTACAGATCGCCAACAGCGCTACACCGTAAATAATCATTGTCGTTGTCCTCAAAATGCATCGTCGAATGTTGTTTTTGTTGTTCGAAGGCCTGAGTCGGGTGTCTAGTTCTGGCGGCTTTCCTCCTCACGCATCAGCGCCTGCAGGGTGTCGAGCCGGGCACCGTCGAAAGCCATCACGGTGCCCTGCTCGAACACCCGGCGCGCCAGCCCGGTCAACACCGCACCGGGCGGCAGTTCGATCTGTAGCCGTACGCCGCGCTCATAGGCGCTTTGTACCGTACCGCGCCAATCCACCACGCGGCACATGTTGAATGCCAGGTCGTCACGCAAGGCATCGGGTTTGACGATGGGCCGTGCGCGGCTGCCGCTCAGGTAGCCCAGCGTCGGGGTTTTCAGTTCAACGTTGGCGAAGGCTTCGGCCAGGGATGCAGCAGGCGCCTCCAGCAGCGGGCAATGGGACGGCACGCTGACCGCCAGGCGCTTGATGACGCAGGTGCAGCTCCCCAGGCGGTCCTTGGCCAGCCCGGCCACGGCTTTCATCGCTTCATCGCTGCCGGCAATCACCATCTGGTTATCGGCATTGATGTTGGCCAGGTAAACCGGTGAATCGACGCTGTGCACCTGGGCCAGCAGTGCTTCCACGGTGGCCAGGTCCAGGCCGATGATCGCGGTCATGCCGTAGCCCTGCGGATAAGCCTGTTGCATCAGCTCACCACGCAGACTGACCAGGCGCAGGGCATCGCTGAAGCGTAATGCGCCGGCCACCACCGCCGCCGGGTAGGCACCGATGGACAGCCCCGCGACATGATCCGGTGCAATCGCCAATTGCCGGGAGGCGGCCACGCCGGCAATCAACAGGCACAACTGCACCGCCCGGGTCGATTGCAAAGCTTCGGCGCTGTCCAGCAGCAAGACGTCTTCACCCAGCACGTCGCAGGCTTCACTGACGGTCTCCTGCGGTAACCGGTGCAGCATGCCCGGTTGTTGCGCGCCCTGGCCGGGGAACACCAGCAAACTGCTCATGCCACGTGCTCCAGCGCCAGCCAGGGATCAGCGACCAGGCAGGCACCGCTGGCACTTTTGAGCAGCACCCGACGCGCCGGCCCGGCCCATTCGCGCAGGGCGACGGCGCCGAACGGCGTCTGCAATTGCACATCGACCGGGCACACCGCCCCTTCGAGAACCTCCACCCAGGCTTGTGCCTGACGCCGGTCCATGGGGTGTGGCGTACGCAGGATCAGATCCAGGTCACTGCCCTCGTGCAGGGCCTGGACGCCACAGGCCAGCTCGAAACCGGCACTGCCGCTGACACCCCAGACCCAGGCGGAGTCATCGAGCCAAGGCCGCAGTTGCGCAAGGGCCCGCAGCGCCGGCACGTCCCGATTGATCGAGACGTGACACAAGGCTTGCGGCTTCACGCACCGCTGCACCGCATCCACGGGCATCAGCGCCGCGTAACGCTGCTCGCGCAGGCGTCCGCGCACCCCCACCGCCACCTGATCCGGTGCAGTGAGCGCGCGCCGAACCACCACCGGGTGCCCCGCCCCCAGCGCGTCGCTCACCCACTTCGGGGCGTCAGCCGGCAACTGCGCCGGGGTCATCCCCCAGAGCAGGTCGTGGGCCTCGAAGCTGTTCACCACTGCGCTCTCAGCAGTTGGCGTACGTTGCTTGAAGCCGCGCGATTGCTCGCCCCCAGGCGGCTGCTCAAGTCGCGGCCGTTGGCGGCCACGTCGTTGATCGCCTGACCGAGGCATTCGGTGACCCGCGCCAGGTCAGCGGCAGTCGGTTGTTCAATCTGCTCCACCGACAGGGTTTCCCAGAGCAAGCCCAGGCCTGCGTAGCTGTCGATGTCATAAGCCATCGGCGGCACGCTGGCGGCCAGCGCCTCCAGCTCTTCGACGCTGCGCAGGGTCACCCGCGCCGCCGATGCCTTGCCCATCGCATGTACCATCACCCCCGGATCGCGCAGCGCGATCAGGCGGTTGGCCTGGTAACCGTGGGCCAGGAAGGCCCCGGACATCGCCTTGCCCACCAGCAGGCCAATGACTGCATGGCCGGCCAGCCGGGCGCGGACGTAGCTGTCGGCGGCGCCGGCCAGGGCCTGGTGAATGCCAAGCGCCTCTTCGCGGCGGCCATAGGCCTGGCTCGGCACGTCGACGATGGCGATCAGCGCGCGCTTGTCGGATTTGTCCGCATCGGCGGCAATCACGTCATCCACCGCCTTGGCCAGGCCCCAACCTTCGAGCAAACCGACTTCGCCGTTACGCGCCCGGACAAAACGGTTATCCGGGTCGGCCACCACCGCGATAAAGCGCACCGCTTGCGTGCCCAGCACACCGTCGGCGACCTTCAGCGACGCGGGCAAACCCTCGACGACTTGCGCGCCTGCACTCAAGGCATCGAACCAGTGCAAACCTCTCAGGGAATACGAACTCATGAGCGCTCTCCTTGGTACAGCTGGCGGACGGTGGCCGGCTCGATTTGCGGTTCGGCGTCCAGGCGCGCCAGGCGTTGCAGGAACAGCTCGGCCTGCCGGCTGCGTTGTTTGGCGGGCAGGCCCTGTTGCAGCCATTGGCTGACCTGCTGCTGGATCTGCGCCACGTCGTCGGCGACATACGCGTCCACCAGGGCGCTGGCGAAGCGTTGCTCGCCACCGGTCAGGCTCCAGATGAATGGCCGGTCGCGGGAGTCGTACTCGGCAATCCCGGCTTCCTGTTCGATCACTTGTGGACCGTTCAGGCCCAGGCGCGCTTCCTGGGTCACCAGCAGATGGCTGCACAACCCGGCGGCAATCGACATGCCGCCAAAGCAGCCGACGCTGCCGGCCACCACGCCCACCACCGGTTGGTACTGGCGCAGGTCGACAATCGCTGCATGAATATCGGCGATCGCCGCCAGCCCGAGGTTGGCTTCCTGCAAGCGCACGCCGCCGGTTTCCAGCAGCAGCACGGCGCGGGTCGGGATGCCGTTGCGGTTGTCTTCGGCTGCCAGTTCCAGGGTACCGGCGATTTTCGCCCCGCCCACTTCACCGAGGCTGCCGCCCTGGAATGCGCCTTCGATGGCGGCGAGCACCACCGGCAAACCGCCGATGCTGCCCTTGGCGATCACCACGCCGTCATCGGCTTGCGGCACCACGCCCTGGCGCGCCAGCCAAGGCGACATGACGCGCTGGAACGGGTCGAGCAGTTCACGGAAGGTGCAGGCATCGAGCAAGGCTTTCGCCCGTTGCCGCGCGCCCAGTTCGACGAAACTGCGTTTGTGCAGGAGTGCGGCGTTATCAGTCATGGCCGATCTCCTCGAAGCCTTGTTCCAGGCGCAGGCGCACTACCCCTGGCGTCGCGCCGAAGTCGTGGATGTCGATGCTCATGGCCGCTGGCGTCTGGCCGTCGAACATGCGTGCGAACAGGTGCTGCCAGCGTTGCTCGCTGCCATTGACCGAGGTCTGCACGGTGATGCTCAGCTTGCCGGGCTGCCCCGGTTCGATCAGCACTTCCAGGTCACCCGAGCCGACACAACCGACCAGGGTCCGCCCGCGTGGCGGTTGGCCGGCGGGAAATTCAAAGAATAAGGTTTCCATCAGTACGCTCCCTGGTGAATGCCGTCAGCCGAACCGACGCGGTCGATGAACAGGCAGGCCGCAAGCAGATCCGCAGCGCCGCCGGGCGAGGCATTCAAGGCGATCAATTGTTCGTCCAGTTCATGCAGGTGTCGGCGTCCGGCGAGGCTGGCACTGCCGCCTGCTTCGAGCACCGCCTGGGCACCGCGCTGCATGGTGTGCAGGCCCTGTTCACCGGCGCGGTACAGCACACAGGTGTCGGCCAGGCCGGTCATGATGGCCAGCAAGGCATCGAGCCGGGCGTTCTGTTCGCCGTGGCCTGCGGTGCGGCTGCGCTGCAGCTGCGGCAGGCCCCGTTGCAACACAGCAGGGAATCCCAGTTGCGCTTCTTCACGGGCACCGTGGGCGCCGTAGCGTTGGGCCACCTGGGCGCCATGGCTCATGGGGCGAGGTGCATGACGATCGTCGAGCAGAGCCAGGCGAGCGGCACGCAGGGTCAGCGCACTGGCCGTGCAGGACTGCGGCTCCAGCGCTGCGGCGGTGACCAACAGGCCCAACGCCCAGATCGCCCCGCGGTGGGTGTTCACGCCGCCGGTGGTGGCGAGCATCGCTTGCTCTCCCTCGCGACCGATGCGGCCGATGGCTTCACGCAGCGGCAAGGCCACTTCACCCAGTTCGAGGGCGGCTTCGGCCATTTCCTTGAAGGCTGGCCACAACGCCAGCGCAGACGCGTGCATCAGGCCCAGGTGCAAATCGGTGTGGGCGCCATTGCCGCGACGGTCCACCAGTGCCGGTTTCGGCGACAGGTCGGCTTCGTCGATCAACGCGTCCACCGCCAGGTCCGCCAGCCGCTCGGCCAGAGACAGGGGTTTGGGTTGCAGATTGAAGGCGTGCATTACCAGCTCCTGAACTTGGCGGGCGGGTTGTAGAGGCCACCGGACCACTCGACCAGGTCGGCCACGCTTTTCGCCGCCAGCAGTTCGCGGGTGGCGTCGGTGCGACGGATGCCGAGGTCTTCGGGCAAGGCGATCAAGCCTTCGCGGCGCATGCGTTCGGTGTCCTTGGGGTTGTGACGCATACCGATGGCGGTCACCCCGGCGACGGCAGCGATCATCGCCTGGCGTTCTTCCAGCGAGCGCGCCTTGTACAGGTAGGCGATGCCCTCTTCGGTAAGCAGGTGGGTGACGTCGTCGCCGTAGATCATGATCGGTGCCAGGGGCATGCCGCTTTTCTTCGCCACGTCCACGGCATCGAGGGTTTCGACGAAGGTCGGTTTACCGCCCTCCTGGAAGGTCTCGACCATTTGCACCACGAGTTTCTTGCCGCGTTCGAGCATCGGCTGGTCGCTGTCGCCATGGCGCATGTCGAGCCAGGCCGGCGTGCCGTGACGACGTCCGCGTGGGTCGTGGCCCATGTTCGGGGCGCCGCCGAAACCGGCCAGGCGGCCACGGGTCACGGTGGAGGAATGACCATCGCCATCGACTTGCAGGGTGGCGCCGATGAACAGGTCCACCGCGTATTGCCCAGCCAGTTGGCTGAACATCCGGTTGGAACGCAGCGAGCCGTCGCGCCCGGTAAAGAACACGTCAGGGCGGGCAGCGATGTACTGCTCCATGCCCAGCTCGGTGCCGAAGCAATGCACACTTTCCACCCAGCCACTTTCGATGGCCGGGATCAGGGTCGGGTGCGGATTGAGCGTCCAGTTGCGGCAGATCTTGCCTTTCAGGCCCAGGGATTCGCCGTAGGTCGGCAGGATCAGCTCGATGGCGGCGGTGTTGAAACCGATGCCGTGGTTGAGCGACTGCACGTTGTGTTTTTCGTAGATCCCGCGAATCGCCATCATCGCCATCAACACGTGCACCGGCTTGATGTGCCGCGGGTCGCGGGTGAACAGCGGTTCGATGTAGAACGGCTTGTCGGCCACCACCACAAAATCGACCCAGGATGCCGGGATGTCGACCCGCGGCAGGTCGGTGACGTCGTCCACCAACTGGTTGACCTGGACGATGACGATGCCATCGCTGAAGGCTGCCGGTTCGATCAGCGCCGGGGTGTCTTCGGTGCTGGGGCCGGTGTAGATGTTGCCGGCACGGTCGGCCATGAAACCGGCCGACAGCACCACGTTGGGAATCAGGTCCACCACCAGCCGGGCATAGAGTTCGATGTAGGTATGGATCGCGCCGACTTCCAGCAGACCATCTTCCAGCAGTTGGCTGATGCGCAGGCTCTGGGTACCGGCGAAGGAGAAGTCGAGCTTGCGAGCGATGCCACGCTCGAACAGGTCCAGGTGTTCGGACCGCCCGACGCTGGGCATGATCATGTGCAGGTCATGCAGCTTGCCCGGATCGGCCTTGGCCAGGGAGCGCGAAAGGAAATCCGCCTGCTTCTGGTTGTTGCCCTCCAGCACCACCCGGTCGCCCGGCAGTATCAGCGCTTCGAGCGCCGCCACAATGTTCTCGGTGGGCAGCACCACACCGTCAGCCAGCCCCTTGACCAGCTCCAGGCGCCGCTGCTTCTCGCCGCGCCGCCGAGCCCATCGCGAGTCTGGGGATATTGTTGTTGTCATGACCACTCCACGGGTTCGCTGTCGTGGGGGTCACCTTAGGAGCGTTGGGTGGGGGGCATCAATCAAGCGCAGTGGTGGATCGTTACGCTCAGAGTAATGGTTGTCTGGACGACCCTATCGCGAGCAGGCTCGCTCCCACAGGTTTACTGAACACCACAAACATACTGTGGGAGCGAGCCTGCTCGCGAAGAGGCCAGACCAGCCGCCGATCCAGTCAGATCAGCCCCCCAACCCCGCCGCCACCAACATCTCCTCCATCCCCAAAAGATCCGGCACCTTCGCCACCTGGTCAGCCACCTGTACCGCCGCTTTTTCCAGCGGGCACAGCGGCACGTCGACGTAGCTCAACTGGCTGTCGAGCTTGTGCGAGCGCGGGATGCCCTGGACCAGCATGGCGATGAAGCGCAGTTCCGGGCGGGCGCCCAGGGCGTTGAGGATGACGATGCGGGCGCGTTCGCCGATGACGATCTTGTTGCCGCAGGCCGATTCGAAGCTGATCAGCGGGATCTGCCGGTTGCGCCAGGTGACCCGGCCCAGATACCACGGCGGGTTGTCGAGGTCGAAGGCGGCCGACTGGTAGTCGATCAATTCGGCAATCGCCACGTTGGGCAGGATCAGCGTGCGGTCGGCCAGGGGCAGCAGCAGCCCGGTGAGGTTGCTGGTGCGATGTTCAAGCATGGGTTTTGCTCCACAGGGCGATGCTGTCGAGCAGCACCGACTCCTGGTATGGCTTGCCGAGGTAGTCGTTGACGCCAATCGCCATGGCGCGATCGCGGTGTTTCTGCCCGGTGCGAGAGGTGATCATGATGATCGGCAGGTGCCGCAGGCGTTCGTCGGCGCGCACCTGGGTGGCGACCTCGAAGCCGTCCATGCGCGGCATCTCGATGTCCAGCAGCATCAGGTCGGGCATGTGGTCTTCGAGCAACAACATGGCATCCACACCGTCCTTGGCGGTGAGCACGCTCATGCCGTGGCGTTCGAGCAGGCGGCTGGTGACCTTGCGCACGGTGACCGAGTCGTCGACCACCAGCACCAGCAACGGTTTCTGCGGCTCGGACTCGCTGGCCTGGCCTGGCGAGCGTTGCGCCAGTTGCCTCTGCATCGCGCGCAGCGGCGCCAGCAAATCAAGAATCAGCACCACTCGACCGTCGCCGAGGATCGTCGCCCCGGACAAGCCCTGTACCGCCGCGAACTGTGGGCCGAGGCTTTTCACCACGATCTCGCGGGTGCCGGCCATGGCATCGACCTGCACGGCGATGTGGCGCTCGTTGCACTGCACCAGCAGCAACGGCAACGGCTGGCTCTGGCCCAGCAGCTTGGGACGCGTGGCGGTTTTCAGCAACTCGCCCAGGTAGCACAGCTCGTAGCGTTGCCCCGCGTATTGGTAGGTCGGCGGATCGAGACGGTAATGCTCGTCGAGCTCACCGGGCAGCACCCGCACGATGCCGTCGATGGTGTTCAGCGGGATCGCATATTGATCCTCGGCGCATTGCACCATCAACGCGCGGTTGACCGACACGGTGAACGGCAGGCGAATGCGGAAATGCACGCCCTGCCCCGCCACCGAGTCGATGCTCATGTTGCCACCCAGTTGCCGAACTTCCTCATGGACCACGTCCATGCCCACGCCCCGCCCGGAGATCTGGGTAATTTTCTCGGCAGTGGAAAACCCCGGTTGCAGGATGAATTGCAGCACGTCGCGGTCGCTGACGTCGTTGTCCGGCGCGAGCAAGCCGCGCTTGATCGCCTTGCGCCGCACCGCGTCCAGTGGCACCCCGGCACCGTCGTCGCGGATGTCGAAAATCATGTCGCCGCCCTCGCGGGACAGGTCGAGGGTGATCCGCCCCTGCGCCGGTTTGCCTGCCGCCAGCCGTACCTCGGCTGACTCCAGGCCATGGTCGACGGCATTGCGCAGCATGTGTTCCAGTGGGGCCGCCATGCGCTCCAGCACGTTGCGATCCATCTCGCCTTCGGCGTTGCCGACCACGAAGGCCACGTCCTTGCCCAGCTCGCTGGCGACCTGGCGGACGATACGCTTCAAGCGCGGCAACATGCGCTCGAACGGCACCATGCGCGTGCGCATCAGGCCTTCCTGCAAATCGCTGTTGATGCGGCCCTGCTGTTGCAGCAGGTTCTGCGCATCCTGATTGCGTCGGTCGAGGGTTTCCTTGAGGTCCAGCAAATCCGAGGCGGATTCGAACAATGCCCGCGACAGTTGCTGCAACTGCGAGTGGCGATCCATTTCCAGCGGGTCGAATTCCTCATAGCCGGAACGTTCGGCATCTACCTGCTGACGGCTGAGGATCCGTCCCTGGGTTTCGGTATCGAGCCGGCGCAACTGGTCGCGCATGCGTTCGATGGTAGTTTCCATTTCGTTGAGCGTGACCTGCGCATCGTTGGCCTGCTGCTCGATCCGACCATGGAAGATCGAGGTTTCCCCGGCCAGATTGACCAGATCATCGAGCAGCTCCGCCGAGACCTTGACCATGTCGGCACCGGCATCGACCGGTGGCGCGGGGGCCTCGACCCTGGGCGTGGCCGGCACCGGCGGCGCTGCTTGCTGAACCTGCGGGTGACTGAAATTACGGATCGCTTCGATCAGCCGGTCCGCGGGCGGTAACGGCTGCCCGGCGCGGGTGGCATCGAGCATCTGCGCCAGCCGGTCATGGCTGCTTTGCAACAGGCCGAACAGCGCCTCGGTGGGTTTCAGTACGCCGGCAGACAAGCCTTCATAGAGAAACTCCAGCTCATGGGCGAGGTCGCCGATGGCGGTGATTTCGACCATCCGTGCACCGCCCTTGAGCGTGTGCAAATCGCGCAGCAGGGTTTCCACTTCCTGTCGGTTCGAAGGTTCTGCCTGCCAGCGCACCAGCGCCGCGCCGGAACTCTCGATAATGTCGAAACCTTCCTCCAGGAAGATGTCCAGCAGTTCCGGGTCATGCCCCGGCGCGTCCTCGGCCCGTGGGTGCTCGACGGCTTCAGGTGCGCCGGCCTTGCCCTGGCGGAACTCGCGGATGGCTTCGATCAACTGGGCCGGATCGCTCAGCGGCTTCTGCGTCTGCAATTGCTCAAGCAGTTGAGCCAGCCGGTCATGACTTTGTTGCAGCAGGTGGGCCAAGGCTTCCGCGTGGGTGTAGCGGCGATCGACCAAGCCTTCATAGAGGCTTTCCAGCTCATGGGCGAGGTCGCCGACCGGTTCCACTTCGGCCATCCGCGCACCGCCCTTGAGCGTGTGCAGATCGCGTTGCAGGGACAGCAGCGGCGCAGCGTTCTCCGGGTCGTCCAACCAGCGCTGCAAGGCCTGGCCGGCGCTTTCGAGGATGTCCACCGCCTCTTCGAGAAAGATCGAGACGATCTCGTCGTCGAGTTCGGCCGGGTTCGTGCTGTGTTCAAGCTCCGCGGTGGCGCCACTCAGCTCGCGGATGCTCAGGGTGCGGCTGCCGTCACTGCGAATCAGGCCCATGGCCGACGGGTCGAGCCCCTCATCGAGCAAGTCGCGCAAGGCCCGGATGCGTTGCGGCTGCGGGCTGACTTCCTGGCCGGCGGCCAGTTCATCGAGCATGTTGATCAGCGCTTCGTGCGCACCTTGTGCCTCGTGGAAAAACCGCTCGTTGACCGCCAGGCTGCTTTCCTCGACCGCGCCATACAGGTCGAGCAGGGCTTCACAGAGTTCGTCCACCGGATGCAGGTCGGCCAAATGCGCGCCTTCGCCGAGGGTGGTCAATTCATCGAGCAGGGCACTGAGTTCCTGACGCTCGCCGGGGTGCTGCTGCCAGCGCTGCAACAGGCTTTCGGCGTCGAGCAGGATGTCCATGCCCTGGGCCAGGAAGTTGTTGATCAGTTGCGGATCGCGCTTGGTGCGCTGTGCCGCGCTCGGTGCCGATAACAAGGTTTGCAGACGCTCGGCCAGCACCGCCTGAGCCCTCTGGATCAGCGTCTCCGCCCCCGGAATCGGCGCCAGCGGATCGACCTTGAGCTGTCGCAGGCCAAGACGGAACAGGCCCTCGGCTTCCAGCAGCAATTCCACCTCGTCCAGGTCCAGGGCAATCAGGTGCGCCTTGTACTCACGGGCGAGCATGTCCAGCGGCACCGCCAGCTCGTAGATCGGCAACACGCCGGCCATCGAGGCGCTGCCCTTGAGCGTGTGCAAGGCCCGTTGCAACTCGTCACTGGCCGGCAGCGGCACATGCTCGGCGGCCTGGTCGAGGAAGCGGTTGAGGCTGGCCAGGTGCGTTTCGGCTTCCTTGCGGAAGATCTCCAGCAACAACGGGTCGAGGGCCGCGACATCCTGCGAGTCCTCATCGGCCGGTGGCGCTTCACCCTTGGCAAGGGCGTGAGCGAGCGCGGCCAACTGATCGACATCGTTGCGCTGACGCTGGTGGTGATCGGCGTATTCGTCGATCAATTGCGGCAACAGCTCCAACACATCGCCCAGCAGCTTCTGCACCGCCGGCAGCGGCTGCACGCTGTGTTCGAGCACACGGTTGAGCAGGTTTTCCACGGCCCAGGCCAGTTCGCCCAGCACCAGCGCCCGCACCATGCGGCCACTGCCCTTGAGCGTGTGAAAAGCCCGGCGCAATTCGACCAGGCTCGACTCATCGGCGGGATCGGCCAGCCAGCGCGGCAAATATTCGCGCAGGATGCCCAACACTTCATCGGTTTCCTCGAGGAATACTTCGCGCAGTTCCTCGTCCACCGGCCCTTCGTCGGCCGGAGGCGGCAACAGGCTGCCCGGCGTGTTCAGCGCCGGCGGGTTGACCGCCGCCAGCGGGTTGGCCAGCACATCGGCGAGGGTCTGCACCACATCGGGATCGTCCAGCTCCTGCAAATCCTGCATGACCTGGGCTTCGCTCGGGCTGAGTACATCGTCGAGCACCGGCACATCCTGTTCGCTGGGGAAAAAGCCGAGCGAGGCCAGGCTGGTTTCAGCGACGTCGAGCAACTGTTCGCTGGCCGACTCGGGGTCGTCACCGAGGCGCTCCAGGTAATACTCGATGCTGGTGATCACGTCGGCCAGGCTGTCCAGCTCTTCCCAGTCGGGTTGCCCCGGCTCCACCAACAGGTGATCGCGAATGAAATGATTGCAGGTGTCGACCAGGCTCGCCGCCCGGCCCAGGCCGATCAGGGCCAATGCGCCGCGCACCTGGGTCAGCAGCGCCGGCAGCGGTTGCAGGGTCTGGCGGTCCCAGTCGGCGTCGATGTAATCGACGATCATGTCCTTGGCCTGTTGCAGGCAGATGCGCGCTTCCTTGATCACGATCTGGTGGATCTGCGTCAGGTCGGTGGTCGGCAGGCTGCTGTCTTCCTGGCTTTGCGTCTCGACGGTGCCGACCATGCCGGCCAGCGTCGCCTCGACATAAAGCAAGGCGCCGGCGACGTCCATCAGGACCGCGTCGTCGGGCTCGCGCTGGCCCTGGACCAGGCTCAGCACCACCGCCAACTGATCAATGATGACTTTGCGCGGCTGGCCGAAGCCGAGCACCGCCAGGGTGTCGGCGATTTGCCGCAACGGTGCGAGCAGGCTATCGAGGTCGGCGGTGTGCTGGCGGTCACTGCGCACGAACAGGTCGAGACGCTCCTTGACCCGCACCAGCTCTTCGCACAGCGCCGCCAGCACCGAGCGCATCGCATCACGGTCGGGCCCGGCCAGCCGTACGCGTTCCTCGTCGACGGCCGCGCTGTGAGGCAGTGCGTCGTCCAATGCGTAGCGATCTTTCATGGTCAGTGGGGCTTCATCAAGCGGCAGCAGGTCCGGCCATAGCGCGAACAGGTTGGTTTCCGACAACAGGCTTTCACCACGGGCACTGCGCAGATCATTGATCAGCGGCAACACCACCAGCGGCAGGTCGCGTCGCGCGCCCTGGACACGGTCGAGGTAGATCGGCAACTGCCCGAGGGCCTGCATCAGCAGGTGAATCGCTTCGTCACGATGGCTGACGCGGTGGTGCAGCACGGCATCGGCCAACTGTTCCATTTCCTCGGCAAGCAACGCCGCGCCGTAGAACTCGACCATCTGCAAGCTGCCATGGACCTGGTGAATACACGCCAGGCATTCCTCCAGGGCGTGCGTCGCCTGTGGATCATCCAGCAAGGTTTCCATTGCCTGATGAGCCACTTTCAACGTTTCGGCAATCTCGCCCTTGACCCATTCGAGGGCTACATAGTCGTGCCGATCAGCCATAACGACTCCCGCGCCTCACACTTTATCCACAGTCTGCGCCTTGGCGGCCGGCAAGGTGAAACCCGACACCGAGCGACGCAGCTGGCTGGCCATTTTCGCCAGGTTGCCGATGCTCTCGGCGGTGGCGGTAGAACCGGACGAAGTCTGCGTAGTGATCTGCTGGATCACGTTCATCGTCAGGGAAATCTGGCCGGCCGACGAGGTCTGTTGCTGGGCGGCGTTGGAAATGCTCTGGATCAGCGCCGCCAGGGTCTTGGAAACCCCTTCGATTTCTTCCAGGGCCACTCCGGCATCCTGCGCCAGACGCGCGCCGCGCACCACTTCGGTGGTGGTCTGTTCCATGGAAATTACCGCTTCGTTGGTGTCGGCCTGAATCGCCCGCACCAGGGTTTCGATCTGCCGGGTCGCTGCGGACGAACGTTCGGCCAGCCGCTGGACTTCATCGGCCACCACGGCGAAACCGCGTCCGGCATCGCCGGCCATGGACGCCTGGATCGCCGCATTGAGCGCGAGGATGTTGGTCTGATCGGCAATGTCATCGATCAGACTGACAATGTCGCCGATTTCCTGGGACGACTCGCCCAGACGCTTGATGCGCTTGGCCGTGTCCTGAATCTGCTCGCGGATGTTGTCCATGCCATGGATGGTGTTGTGCACCACCTCATTGCCCTTGTTGGCGATTTCCACCGAACGTTCAGCCACCGCCGAAGATTCGGCGGCGTTGGCCGAGACCTGGTCGATCGACTGCGCCATGTCGTTGATCGCCGTGGAGGCCTCGCTGATCTGCTGGGCCTGATGTTCCGAAGCCTGCGCCAGGTGCATGGCGGTGGCCTGGGTTTCCTGTACCGCGGCGGCAACCTGACCGGCGGTCAGGTTGATGGTGGCCACCAGATCGCGCAGCTGGTCCACGGAATAGTTGATCGAGTCGGCGATGGTCCCGGTGAAATCCTCGGTCACCGAGGCCGTCACGGTCAGGTCGCCGTCGGCCAGGTCCTCGATCTCGTCGAGCAGGCGCATGATCGCGTTCTGATTGCGCTCGTTCTTCTGTGCGGTCTCGCGCAACTGACGGTTGGTTTCACGCACCATCACCATGCCGATGAGGATGATCGACGCCAGCGCCAGCAGGCCCAGCACATAGCCGCCGATGGTGTCGGTGTCACGCCCGCCGGCGAGGTTTTCCAGGCGGATGGCCAGTTGCGAGGCCTCGTCGAGCAGGGTTTGCGACAGGCTGAAGATATTGGTCGCCGATTCGCGGACCTTGAACAGCTCCGGCGAGGTTTCAAGGATTTCATCCACCGACCCCGAGACGAACTCGAACAGCTCGGAAATCTCCGTCAGCCGGGCGCGGGCATCGCGGTCCTCGACCTGGCTGATCTTAAGCGCCGGGTTGCCTTGCAGCATGCCGGTGAGCACCTGGCCGAAGCGGGTGGCGTCACGACCGAAGGCATCGGCGGCCTGCTGGGAGTTTTCATCGCCCGACAACACGGTGTTCACCGCGCCGAGAATCCGCTCGGCCAACAGCGACTGACGCTGGGCCATTGCCACTTGTGCAGCAGGCGCACCCCGTTGCAGGAGGATTTCAACGACCTTTTCGTATTCGATCTGCAACTGCGGCACGGTTTCGGCCAGGGTCGCGGCCACCTGATGCAGGGACAACACGGTCTGCTCGCTGGACAGGATCGCATCGGTGTTTTTCAGCAGGCGCTCCCAATCCATTTGCACGGCGCGCATTTCCGGGCGTACCGAGGACGGAGCCGGCGGCAGGCCGGTGGCCGGGTCACCTTTTTTCAGGTATCCCCAGCGCTGGGCAAAGTCGTTGCGGGCGTCGCTGAGCAACTTGAACGCCGCCGCCTTGCCGGCCGCCGCTTCGGTGGCGTTCTTGGCAATGCGCTGGGACAGCACGCGCAGTTCCCCCGCGTGGCCGATGTACTGTTTGTCGTACGTGGCCTGCGTGTTGAGGTAAGCGAAGTTGGCGAACAGCAGCATGATGAAGATGATCAGCGCGATGAACAGCACGATGATCTGCGATCGACTGCGCGACCCTTCCGGCTTGCCTGGTTTTGCTTTCGTCATCGGTCCTCGCCCATTTGAACCTTGCCTTTTTGACCCTGCTCAAGACATCTCTGTAGGAGCGGGCTTGCCCGCGATGACGGTGTGTCAGACAGGAATGTCTCGACTGACAGACCGCCATCGCGGGCAAGCCCGCTCCTACAGAACAGCTACATTCATGAAACCCGGCGACCGTGCCAGCGCGAACGGGCTGAACACTCGCCAGTCCCGCTCCCGGCGGAAATGCCCGTGCACGAACTCGGCCTTGGCGCCCTGTCGCTCACCCACCGGCAGCGGCTCGAAATTGTCCTGTTCGAAATGCTGCAGGCCTGAAACCTCATCGACCAGCAACCCGGCGAACACGTCCTCGTGCTCCACCACCAGCACCCGTCGCTGCTTGCGCAGTGGCGACAGTTCATGGCCGAAAAAGCCGCACAGATCCATCATCGGCAACAGGCGCCCACGCAGGTTGGCCACGCCCTTGACCCAGGGTTTGACCCCCGGCAGGTGCGTGAGCCGTGGCTCATGCAGGATTTCGCTGACTTCGCCCATCGGCGCGACATACCAGTGCTCGCCGAGGCGAAAACCGATGCCGCTCCAGCCGTCCTGCCGGGTAGGCTGGGACGGCAGGTCCGCCGCCAGCAGGCGGCAGCGCTGGTCGATCTGCAGCAGCAGTTCGAAGGCGGTCAGCGACTCGGTCATGGCCGCACGATCAACCGGCCAGCACGTTGTTCAGGGTCTTGATCAGGGTGTCTTCATCGACCGGCTTGGTCAGGTAGTCTTTGGCGCCCTGGCGAGTGCCCCAGACCTTGTCGGTTTCCTGGTCCTTGGTGGTGATGATGATCACTGGAATGTGCCCGGTTTCCGGGTCCTTGGTCAGCTGGCGGGTCGCCTGGAAGCCGTTGAGGCCGGGCATGACGATGTCCATCAGCACGGCGTCGGGTTTTTCCTGGCGGGCGAGTGCCACGCCGTCGGCGCCGTTTTCGGCCTTCAACACTTCATGACCGTGCTTTTCCAGCATGCCGGTCAGTTTGTACATTTCGGTCGGCGAATCATCGACGATCAGAATACGTGCCATGGTTTTCCCCATTCTTCTTGTCAACGCCAGGCCCGTTGGCCAGGCGTCACTGCGTGTCCTGTTGCGGCAAAACGGCGGCGAAGCCCGGTACATGGGCCTGGATCGCGTTCAGCAATTCTTCCCTGCTGAAAGGCTTGGTCAAAAACTGGTCGGAACCGACGATGCGCCCCTTGGCCTTGTCGAACAAGCCGTCCTTGGACGACAGCATGATCACCGGCGTGGACTTGAACGCAGGGTTGTTCTTGATCAGGGCGCAGGTCTGATAACCATCCAGGCGCGGCATCATGATGTCGACAAAGACAATGCCAGGATGATTATCGGCAATCTTGGCCAGGGCATCGAAACCGTCGATGGCCGTGATGACCTCACATCCTGCGTTCTTCAGCAATGTTTCGGCGGTGCGGCGAATCGTCTTCGAATCGTCGATCACCATGACCTTCAAGGCGCTGGAATGCTGATCCATAAATGCTCTACCGTCGCCTTTGCGAATCAATTTGTCCGTTTGCGGACCTTCGGTGGCTCGAAACCCTTGATACGCAAGGGTCCGTACGACATGGCAGCCTTTTTAGCACAGTCTCAGGAGGCAATCTATCGGCCAGCCTGCTCGATGGTTTTTCCTTGACCGGGGACACACTCGGCGCCACTCTGACGCCACTTTTTCGTGACCTTCGGGTTGATGCTGATCCCTTGTAGGAGCGAGCTTGCTCGCGATGGCGGCGTGTCAGCCGACATCGGATCGCGAGCAAGCTCGCTCCTACAGGTCATCGACAGCCCCCATCTTTTGAGGAATGACCCATGAGCGTTCGCGTCGGGATTGTCATGGACCCTATCGCCAGCATTTCCTATAAAAAGGATAGTTCGCTGGCCATGCTGCTGGCTGCGCAGAAGCGCGGCTGGGAACTGTTCTATATGGAACAGCGCGATCTCTATCAGCTCGAGGGCCAGGCCCGGGCGCGGATGCGTCCGTTGAAAGTGTTCGCCAACCCGGAAAAATGGTTCGAACTGGACGCCGAGCAGGATTCGCTGCTCAGCGATCTGGACGTGATCCTGATGCGCAAGGATCCGCCGTTCGACATGGAGTTCGTGTACTGCACCTATCTGCTGGAGCAGGCCGAGAGCGCCGGCGTGCTGGTGGTGAACAAGCCGCAAAGCCTGCGCGATTGCAACGAAAAGCTGTTTGCCACGCTGTTCCCGCAGTGCACGCCACCGACCGTGGTCAGCCGCCGCGCCGACGTGCTGCGTGAGTTTGCCGCCAAACATGGCGACGTGATCCTCAAGCCCCTGGACGGCATGGGCGGCACGTCGATCTTCCGTCACCGCGCGGGCGATCCGAACCTGTCGGTGATCCTCGAGACCCTGACCGCACTGGGCAACCAGCAGATCATGGGCCAGGCCTACCTGCCGGCGATCAAGGACGGCGACAAACGCATCCTGATGATCGACGGCGAGCCTGTGGATTACTGCCTGGCGCGCATTCCCGCCGCTGGCGAAACCCGCGGCAACCTGGCCGCCGGTGGCCGTGGCGAAGCCCGCCCGCTGAGCGAGAAGGATCGCTGGATCGCCGCGCAAGTCGGCCCGACCCTGCGCGCCAAAGGCCTGTTGTTCGTCGGCCTGGACGTGATCGGCGAGCACCTGACCGAGATCAACGTCACCAGCCCGACCTGCATTCGCGAGATCGATAATGCCTTCGGCACCGACATCGGCGGCATGCTGATGGAGGCCATTGATCAGAAGCTCAAGGCTCGTTGATATAGAACACCCAAGAAGGAACCAACATTGCGTTATCATCCGCGACCTGTAAAAAACGCGATGTTGGTTGCCTTGTCATGACACTTCCGTCCGATCTGCCCGCTGAACTCGCCCACCGTGGCGTGCGCCCGGCCGATCGCCTCGGATTTACCCTGTTCCTGGCGGCACTGGTGCACCTGGCGTTGCTGCTGGGCGTAGGGTTCACCATGGTCGAACCGCAGAAGATCAGCAAAACCCTGGAAATCACCCTCGCCACCTTCAAGAGCGAAAAGAAGCCGCAGAAGGCTGACTTTCTCGCCCAGGAAAACCAGGAAGGCAGCGGCACCCTGGATAAAAAGGCGATCCCCAAGACCACCGAGGTCGCGCCGTTCCAGGACAACAAGGTGCAGAAATTCACGCCTCCGCCGGCGGCCAAGCCTGAGGCCCCGCAAGCTGCGCCCAAGGCGGCCGTAGCCACCGTGGCACCCAAGCCGAAAAAAGCACCGACCAAGACTGAAGAACCCAAGCCCGTCACCCAGCCTGCCGTGGCGGCGCCCACTTTCGACACCGAACAACTGTCCAGCGACATCGCCAGCCTGGAAGCCGAACTGGCCCAGGAACAACAGCTCTACGCCAAGCGCCCGCGCATCCACCGCCTGAGCGCGGCATCGACCATGCGCGACAAGGGCGCCTGGTACAAGGACGAGTGGCGCAAGAAGGTCGAACGCATCGGCAACCTCAACTACCCCGAGGAAGCTCGCCGCAAGCAGATCTACGGCAACCTGCGACTGATGGTCTCGATCAACCGCGACGGCTCGCTGTATGAAGTGCTGGTGCTGGAATCCTCCGGCCAGCCGCTGCTCGACCAGGCCGCACAGCGCATCGTGCGCCTGGCCGCGCCGTTTGCACCGTTTACCGGCGACCTGTCGGACATCGACCGCCTGGAAATCATCCGCACCTGGAAATTCGCCCGCGGGGATCGCCTGTCCAGCAACTGATCGCGGCCCCCTGCCCCCCTGCCCCTGTAGGAGCGAGCTTGCTCGCGATGGTCGTCAACGATAACGCTGGCTACCTGATACCCCACAGCGCTCTCAGGCCCATCGCGAGCGAGCTCGCTCCTACAGTTGAGGGTGAATTCGTTTTACGGTGCATCCCCAGCTTGTCAGTTCGCCCCCCGAACGCCACACTAGCGCTCATGAAAAATGTCAGCCCCAGTTACCTCAAGCATCACTTCCTGATCGCCATGCCTCACATGGCCGACCCGAACTTTGCGCACACCTTGACCTACATCGTCGAGCACACGGCCAATGGTGCCATGGGGCTGGTGGTCAACCGTCCGCAAGACCTGAACCTGGCCGACATCCTCGAGCAATTGCGCCCGGATATCGAGCCGCCACTGCTGTGCCAGCACGTGCCGATTTTCATCGGTGGCCCGGTGCAGACCGATCGCGGCTTCGTTCTGCACCCCTCGGGGCAGAAGTATCAGGCGACCGTTGATCTGGAAGGCGAACTCTCGCTGTCCACCTCCCAGGACGTACTGTTCGCCATCGCCGACGGCGTCGGCCCGGCCAAGAGCCTGATCACCCTGGGCTACGCCGGCTGGGAAGCCGGGCAGCTGGAATCGGAACTGGCGCAGAACGCCTGGCTGACCTGCCCTTACGACCCCGACATCCTGTTCAACACCAGCAGCGAACTGCGCCTGGAAGCAGCGGCCCGGCACCTGGGTGTCAACCTCAGCCTGCTCACCAGCCAGGCGGGGCACGCCTGATGGCCCTGCGCCTGATCCTGGGTTTCGACTACGGCACCAAACAGATCGGCGTGGCGGTCGGCCAGGTCGTTACCGGCCAGGCGCGCGAGCTGTGCACGCTGAAGGCACAAAACGGCGTTCCCGACTGGAATCAGGTCGAAGCCCTCATTAAAGAGTGGAAGCCCGACGCGGTCGTGGTCGGCCTGCCGCTGAACATGGATGGCACGCCCAGCGACATGTGCGCCCGCGCGGAAAAATTCGCCCGGCGCCTCAATGGCCGCTTCAACCTGCCCTTCTATACCCATGATGAACGCCTGACCACCTTCGAGGCCAAGGGCGAGCGCCTGGCCCGTGGCGGACAGAAAGGCAGTTACCGAGACAATCCGGTGGACGCCATCGCCGCCGCCCTGCTGCTGCAAGGCTGGCTCGACGAAAACGGCGAGCTGTTCGAAACCTGATGCATTTAACCCAAAGAGCCGCCTAGCGGCTCTTTTAGTGAAGACCCGAGCCAACTTGCGCACCAACGGTCTCGGCCCAAGAAGGAGCAACCATGAGCCTGCCAAATCCCGCCGAACTGATCAGCCAGATGGCGATCCGTCTCAAGGCACACCTGGAACACCGGGGCATCCGCGAACCGCGCTTCATCGGTATCCGTACCGGCGGTGTCTGGGTCGCCCAGGCCCTGCTCAAGGAGCTGGGCAGCGCTGAACCGCTGGGCACGCTCGACGTTTCCTTTTATCGCGATGACTTCAGCCAGAACGGCCTGCACCCGCAGGTGCGCCCTTCGGCCCTGCCGTTCGAGATCGAAGGCCAGGACCTGGTGCTGATCGACGACGTGCTGATGAGCGGCCGGACCATCCGCGCGGCGATGAACGAACTGTTCGACTACGGCCGCCCGGCCAGCGTGACCCTGGTCTGCCTGCTGGACCTGGACGCCGGCGAACTGCCGATCCGCCCGAACGTGCTCGGTGCGACCCTGTCCCTGGCCGCCCACGAACGCGTGAAGTTGTCGGGCCCGGAACTGTCGCTCGAAGTCCAAGACCTCGCCCTTTAATCCGCCCTATTGAGAGTCCCCCTCGCGATGACGCCTCCAGACACCAAGCGCCCGCTGCAGCTCAATGATCAGGGCCAGCTGCGCCACTTCCTCTCGCTCGACGGCCTGCGCCGCGAGTTGCTGACGGAAATCCTCGACACCGCCGACTCGTTCCTCGAGGTTGGCGCACGGGCCGTGAAGAAGGTCCCGCTGCTGCGCGGCAAGACCGTGTGCAACGTGTTCTTCGAGAACTCCACCCGTACCCGTACCACCTTCGAGCTGGCGGCACAGCGCCTATCCGCCGACGTGATCACCCTGAACGTGTCCACGTCGTCGGCGAGCAAGGGCGAAACCCTGCTCGATACGCTGCGCAACCTGGAAGCCATGGCCGCCGACATGTTCGTCGTGCGCCACGGTGATTCCGGTGCCGCGCACTTCATCGCCGAACATGTGTGCCCGCAAGTGGCGATCATCAATGGCGGCGACGGCCGGCACGCGCACCCGACCCAGGGCATGCTCGACATGCTGACGATCCGCCGCCACAAGGGCGGCTTCGAAAACCTTTCGGTGGCCATCGTCGGCGACATCCTGCACTCGCGGGTCGCGCGCTCGAACATGCTGGCCCTGAAAACCCTCGGCTGCCCGGACATCCGCGTGATCGCGCCCAAGACCCTGCTGCCGATCGGCATCGAACAGTACGGCGTGAAGGTCTACACCGACATGGCCGAAGGCCTCAAAGACGTCGATGTGGTGATCATGCTGCGCCTGCAACGTGAACGCATGGCCGGTGGCCTGCTGCCCAGCGAAGGCGAGTTCTACCGCCTGTTCGGCCTGACCACCGCGCGCCTGGCCGGGGCCAAGCCGGACTGCATCGTCATGCACCCGGGACCGATCAACCGTGGCGTGGAAATCGAGTCGGCGGTGGCCGACGGCCCGCACTCGGTGATTCTCAACCAGGTGACCTACGGCATCGCCATTCGCATGGCGGTGCTGTCGATGGCCATGAGCGGGCAGACCGCGCAGCGCCAATTGGAACAAGGACAATTCGAGCAGGAGAACGCCCAGTGAAGCTCAGCATTCTCGGCGCCCGTGTCATCGATCCAGCCAGCGGCCTGGATCAAGTAACCGATATCCACATCGAAGCCTGCAAGATCGTCGCCATTGGCGCCGCGCCAGCCGGTTTCGTCGCCGTCGACAGCATCGACGCCAAGGGTCTGGTGGCCGCACCGGGCCTGGTTGACCTGAACGTCGCCCTGCGCGAGCCGGGGTACAGCCGCAAGGGTTCGATCGTCAACGAAACCCGCGCGGCCGCGGCCGGCGGCGTGACCAGCCTGTGCTGCCCACCGAAGACCAAACCGGTGCTGGACACCTCGGCCGTCGCCGAGTTGATCCTCGACCGCGCCCGCGAGGCCGGCAACACCAAGGTGTTCCCGATCGGCGCCTTGAGCAAGGGCCTGGACGGCGAACAACTGGCGGAACTGGTGGCCCTGCGCGACGCCGGTTGCGTGGCGTTCGGCAACGGCCTGGACAGCTTCCGCAACACCCGCACCCTGTGCCGGGCGCTGGAATACGCGGCGACCTTCGACCTGACGGTGATTTTCAACTCCCAGGACCACGACCTGGCCGAAGGTGGCCTGGCCCACGAAGGCCCGACCGCGAGCTTCCTCGGCTTGCCGGGCATCCCGGAAACCGCCGAGACCGTCGCCCTGGCCCGGGACCTGCTGCTGGTCGAGCAAAGCGGCGTGCGCGCGCACTTCAGCCAGCTCACCAGTGCCCGTGGCGTGGCCCTGATTGCCCAGGCCCAGGCCCGCGGCTTGCCGGTGACCGCCGATGTCGCCCTGTACCAGTTGATTCTGACTGACGAAGCGCTGATCGACTTCAGCAGCCTCTATCACGTCCAGCCGCCGCTGCGCACCCGCGCCGACCGCGATGGCCTGCGTGAAGCGGTGAAGTCCGGGGTGGTCTCGGCCATTTCCAGCCATCACCAACCCCATGAACGGGACGCCAAGCTCGCGCCGTTCGGTGCGACCGAGCCGGGCATCAGCAGCGTCGAACTGCTGCTGCCGCTGGCAATGACGCTGGTGGAGGATGGCCTGCTGGACCTGCCGACACTGCTGGCACGGCTGAGCGCCGGCCCTGCCGAGGCGCTGCGCCTGCCGGCCGGTAAACTGGCGGTGGGTGGCGCGGCGGACATCGTGCTGTTCGACCCGGCGGCCTCAACCCTGGCCGGTGAAAGCTGGTTGTCCAAGGGCGAGAACTGCCCGTTCATCGGGCACAGTTTGCCGGGCGTGGTGCGGTATACGTTGGTGGATGGGCGGGTGAGTCACCAGGCTTAGGTCCACCGTTCGACCGCTATCGCGAGCAAGCTCGCTCCTACAGGTGTCAGTGAATGCCTGTGGGAGCGAGCCTGCTCGCGATGACTTACCCGAACGTGCCGCGATTCTGTGCGTTACGCACGGAAACCTGATCGTTCAGTGTCCAGAAGTCATACAGCACACCCAGGAAGAACAAGCCACCCGTGAGCAGGTACAGCAAGCCGCTGATCCACTTGCCCTGGTACATCCGGTGCACGCCGAACACCCCGAGGAACGTCAGCAGGATCCACGCGACGTTGTACTCGACGGGCCCCGAGGTAAAACGCAGGTCGGCTTCACGGTCCATCGACGGGATCAGGAACAGGTCGATCAGCCAGCCAATCCCCAGCAGACCGAAGGTGAAAAACCAGATCGTCCCGGTCACCGGCTTGCCGTAATAAAAGCGGTGGGCGCCGGTGAAACCGAAGATCCACAGCAGGTAACCGATCACCTTGCTATGGGTGTCGTGATGCGGTTGATAGGTGTTCATGAAAGACCTCAATTCACACGATAGATAAATATTCTTTAAATCTTTGTGACTTTTTTACGAGTGCCCGACGGATGGCAAGTGCTACCTTGGATGCCGTCAAACCCTTATAGCTGCTGGTTCCTGTCGGACAATTGCGTCAATTTGCCGCCTTTTTGGTTCCCTTAGAACCTGGCGGAATCGACCAACGGCCTCGGGAAGCCAAAAAAAGCTGTTATAAAGTTTCGCGCTAATTCATACGAGCCTTGCCTAATGCGTCCATTTTTCAAGACATGGCTAACCATTTGCCTATTATTGCCACTGGCCGCCCACGCCACCAATCGTGAGCAACGTCTTCCGAACGTTAATGGTTACACCCCAAAATCCCATGCTTCTGCTCCTTCGAGCAAAAGCAAGAAGTCGATCAAAGCCGCTCCACAACTGAGCAGCAGCAAAAGCAGCCTGGTGCCTCCGATGGGCACCAAGGAAAGCAGCAATGTGCTGAGCCGCGCGGTGAACGTCCTCGGTACGCCCTACCGTTGGGGCGGCAGCAGCCCGAGTAAAGGCTTCGATTGCAGCGGCCTGGTCAAATACGCGTTCAACGACGCGACGTTCGACCTGCCACGTACTTCGAATGCCATGGCCAGCGGTCATGGCGAGAAAGTCGATCGCAAGGACCTCAAGCCGGGCGACCTGATTTTTTTCAACATCAAGAGCCGTCGAGTCAATCACGTTGCCATCTACCTGGGCAACGACCGCTTCATCCACGCGCCGCGCCGTGGCAAGTCGGTGACCATCGACACCCTGAAGAAGCCGTATTGGGAGAAGCACTACGTGGTCGCCAAGCGGGTTCTGCCGAAAGAGAAGAACAGCCTGCAGGTTGTTCAGCGCTGATTTGATGCTCCGGGTTTGATCCGGAATCTGCATCACGCCTCATGGCCTCATCGCGAGCAAGCTCGCTCCTACAGGGGAGATTGCATCTTCTGTAGGAGCGAGCTTGCTCGCGATGGGGGCCTTGCCCCCACCTCTCACTCAAAAGTTATCCGGCGACCGCGCTTTTTCCCGCGCATGCTCGCGGCTGATCAAGCCCTTGGTCACCAACTCCTTCAGGCACATGTCCAGCGTCTGCATCCCCAGGCTCCCGCCCGTCTGAATCGACGAGTACATCTGCGCAACCTTGTCTTCGCGGATCAGGTTACGGATCGCCGGCGTGCCCAGCATGATTTCATGGGCGGCGATTCGCCCGCCGCCGACCTTCTTGATCAGCGTCTGCGACACCACCGCCAACAGTGACTCGGAGAGCATCGAGCGCACCATCGACTTCTCTTCCCCCGGAAACACGTCCACCACCCGGTCGATGGTTTTCGCCGCCGAGGTGGTGTGCAGCGTGCCGAACACCAGATGCCCGGTTTCCGCAGCCGTGAGCGCCAGGCGAATGGTTTCCAGGTCACGCATCTCACCGACCAGGATGACATCCGGGTCTTCACGCAGGGCCGAGCGCAGGGCGGTGGCGAAACTGCGGGTATCACGGTGGACTTCGCGCTGATTGATCAGGCATTTGCGCGACTCGTGAACGAATTCGATTGGGTCTTCGATGGTCAGGATGTGGTGATGGCGATTGTTGTTCAGGTAGTCGATCATCGCCGCCAGGGTGGTCGACTTGCCGGACCCCGTCGGCCCGGTCACCAGCACCAGGCCCCGGGGTGACTCGGTGATCCGCCGGAACACCTCGCCCATGCCCAGATCGTCCATGCTCAACACCTTCGACGGAATGGTGCGAAACACCGCACCCGCGCCCCGGTTCTGGTTGAAGGCATTGACCCGGAAGCGGGCGACACCGGGCACATCGAAGGAAAAATCGGTTTCCAGGTGCTTTTCGAACTCCATGCGCTGATGGTCGTTCATGATGTCGTACACCAGCGCCTGAACCTCCTTGTGATCCAGCGCGGGCAGGTTGATGCGCCGGACGTCGCCGTCCACACGAATCATCGGTGGCAGCCCGGCAGACAGGTGCAGGTCGGACGCGCCCTGTTTGGCGCTGAACGCCAGCAGCTCAGTGATATCCATAGCACTCCTCAATTCCAGTAGAATGCCGCCAACCTCAGACCGCTGGCGCCTCTTGAATGTCCACGATAGCAGACAACATTGCACGGGTTAGTTCACGCATCCGGGCTGCCGCCCTCGCCGCCCATCGCGACGAGCACAGCGTGCAGCTGCTGGCGGTGAGCAAGACCAAGCCCGTAGAAGACCTGCGCGAAGCGTACGCCGCCGGCCTCCGCGACTTCGGCGAGAACTACCTGCAGGAAGCCTTGGGCAAACAGCTCGAATTGGCTGATCTGCCCTTGATCTGGCACTTCATCGGCCCCATTCAGTCGAACAAGACTCGCGCTATTGCCGAACACTTCGCCTGGGTGCACTCCGTGGATCGACTGAAAATCGCACAACGCCTGTCCGAGCAACGCCCGGCGGATCTGCCGCCCCTGAACATCTGCATCCAGGTCAACGTCAGCGGTGAAGCCAGCAAGTCCGGCTGCACCCCGGCCGACCTCCCGGCCCTGGCCCAGGCCATCAGTGAACTGCCGCGTCTCAAGCTGCGCGGGCTGATGGCCATCCCTGAGCCGACCGAAGATCGCGCCGCCCAGGACGCTGCTTTTGCTGCCGTGCAGAACCTGCAAGCCAGCCTCGGCCTGCCACTCGACACCTTGTCCATGGGCATGAGCCACGACCTCGAGTCGGCCATCGCCCAGGGCGCCACATGGGTCCGTATTGGTACGGCCCTGTTTGGCGCCCGCGACTATCCACCTGTGCATGGCCAATCTTGAGCGATGGCTGACACCTCTCTTTATAAGGATCTGACATGAGCAAGACTCGTATTGCCTTTATCGGTGCCGGCAACATGGCCGCCAGCCTGATCGGCGGCCTGCGCGCCAAGGGCCTGGATGCCGCGCAGATCCGCGCCAGCGACCCGGGCGCAGAAACCCGCGCCAAGGTCAGCGCCGAACACGGCATCGAAACCTTCGCCGACAACGCGCAAGCCATCCAGGGCGCGGATGTGGTGGTGCTGGCGGTCAAACCCCAGGCGATGAAAGCCGTCTGCGAAGCCATTCGCCCAAGCCTTGCGCCGAATCAGCTGGTGGTGTCGATTGCCGCCGGCATCACCTGCGCCAGCATGAACAACTGGCTGGGCGCCCAGCCGATCGTGCGCTGCATGCCCAACACCCCGGCGCTGCTGCGTCAGGGCGTGAGCGGCCTGTTCGCCACCGCCCAGGTGACTGCCGAGCAGCGCCAGCAGGCCCAGGAACTGTTGTCGGCGGTGGGCATCGCCCTGTGGCTGGACGAAGAACAGCAACTGGACGCGGTCACGGCCGTCTCGGGCTCCGGCCCGGCGTACTTCTTCCTGCTGATCGAGGCCATGACCGCAGCGGGCGTGAAGCTCGGCCTGCCCGCGGATATCGCCGCCCAACTGACCCTGCAAACCGCGCTGGGTGCCGCGCACATGGCGGTGTCCAGCGATGTCGATGCCGCCGAACTGCGTCGCCGCGTGACATCACCAGCGGGCACCACAGAAGCTGCAATCAAATCGTTCCAGGCTGGTGGCTTCGAGGCGCTGGTCGAAAAAGCACTGGGTGCCGCTGCGCACCGCTCGGCCGAGATGGCCGAACAACTGGGTCAATAAGGAGCCTTACATGATTGGATTGAACACCGCAGCGGTCTACGTGCTGCAAACCCTCGGCAGCCTGTACCTGCTGATCGTGCTGCTGCGCTTCGTGCTGCAACTGGTACGCGCGAACTTCTACAACCCGCTGTGCCAGTTCGTGGTCAAGGCCACCCAGCCGCTGCTCAAGCCCCTGCGCCGGATCATTCCGAGCCTGTTCGGCCTGGACATGTCTTCGCTGGTGCTGGCGATCATCGTGCAGATGGCACTGATGGCCCTGACCCTGCTGCTGACCTACGGTACCACCGGCAACCCGCTGCAACTGCTGATCTGGTCGCTGATCGGCGTGACCGCGCTGTTTCTGAAGATCTTCTTCTTTGCCTTGATCATCAGCGTGATCCTCTCGTGGGTCGCCCCGGGCAGCCACAACCCGGGCGCCGAACTGGTCAACCAGATCTGCGAACCGGCCCTGGCACCCTTCCGCCGCATCCTGCCAAGCATGGGTGGCCTGGACATCTCGCCGATCCTCGCGTTCATGGTGCTCAAGCTGATCGACATGCTGGTGATCAACAACCTCGCGGCGATGACCATGATGCCGGAGATTCTGCGTCTGCTGATCTAAAGGCATTGTCGGCTGCCTGAATGCCCACGGTGCCTGATACACCATCGCGAGCAGGCTCGCTCCCACAGGGTTAATCCGATCCAATGTGGGAGCGAGCCTGCTCGCGATGAATTCACCCCCCCCCGAAAAGAATCATCCCGGCCCTTCGCTTGCCGCTGACCCCACCGGTCTTTAGACTTACGCCTCATTTCAACGAGAGCAGGGTCGATGCCAGCTGCCTTCCCCCCCGATTCTGTTGGTCTGGTGACGCCGCAAATGGCGCACTTCAGCGAGCCTTTGGCCCTGGCCTGTGGCCGTTCGCTGGCAGCCTATGACCTGATTTACGAGACCTATGGCACGCTGAACGCCACGGCGAGCAACGCCGTGCTGATTTGCCACGCCCTGTCCGGCCACCACCACGCCGCCGGCTATCACAGCCCCGACGACCGCAAGCCCGGTTGGTGGGACAGCTGCATTGGTCCAGGCAAACCGATCGACACCAACAAGTTCTTCGTCGTCAGCCTGAACAACCTCGGCGGTTGCAACGGCTCCACCGGCCCCAGCAGCCTCAACCCGGAAACCGGCAAGCCGTTCGGCGCCGACTTTCCGGTACTGACCGTGGAAGACTGGGTGCACAGCCAGGCACGCCTGGCCGATCTGCTCGGCGTACAGCAATGGGCGGCGGTGATTGGCGGCAGCCTCGGCGGCATGCAGGCGTTGCAGTGGACCATGACCTACCCGGACCGCGTGCGTCACTGCCTGGCCATCGCCTCGGCACCCAAGCTGTCGGCGCAGAACATCGCGTTCAACGAAGTGGCGCGCCAGGCGATCCTCACCGACCCCGAGTTCCACGGCGGTTCGTTCCAGGAAGCGGGCGTGATCCCCAAGCGCGGCCTGATGCTGGCGCGGATGGTCGGGCACATCACTTACCTGTCCGACGACTCCATGGGCGAGAAATTCGGCCGGGGCCTGAAGAGCGAAAAGCTCAACTACGACTTCCACAGCGTCGAGTTCCAGGTCGAAAGCTACTTGCGTTACCAGGGCGAGGAATTCTCCGGGCGTTTCGACGCCAACACGTACCTGCTGATGACCAAGGCACTGGACTACTTCGACCCGGCAGCGAACTTCAACGATGACCTGGCGAAAACCTTCGCCAACGCCACTGCAAAGTTCTGCGTGATGTCCTTCACCACCGACTGGCGCTTCTCCCCTGCCCGTTCGCGGGAGCTGGTGGACGCACTGATGGCCGCCCGGAAAGACGTCTGCTACCTCGAGATCGACGCTCCGCAAGGCCACGATGCCTTCCTGATTCCGATCCCGCGTTATTTGCAGGCGTTCGGCAATTACATGAACCGTATTGCGTTGTGAGAAAGCCATGAGAGCTGATCTGGAAATCATCCAGGAATGGATCCCCGCCGGCAGCCGCGTGCTCGACCTCGGCTGCGGTGACGGCGAGCTGCTGACCTGGCTGCGCGACAACAAGCAAGTCACCGGCTACGGCCTGGAAAACGATGCGGACAACATCGCCCAGTGCGTGGCCAAGGGCATCAATGTCATCGAGCAGGACCTGGACAAGGGCCTGGGCAACTTCGCCAGCAATAGCTTCGACATCGTGGTCATGACCCAGGCGCTGCAAGCGGTGCACTACCCGGACAAGATCCTCGACGAAATGCTGCGTGTCGGTCGCCAGTGCATCATCACCTTCCCCAACTTCGGTCACTGGCGCTGCCGCTGGTACCTGGCGAGCAAGGGCCGCATGCCGGTTTCGGAGTTCCTGCCGTACACCTGGTACAACACACCGAACATCCACTTCTGCACTTTCGAAGACTTCGAGGAACTTTGCCGCGAACGTGAAGCGAAGGTCATTGATCGGCTTGCCGTGGATCAACAGCACCGCCATGGGTGGGCCAGTAAGCTATGGCCTAATCTATTAGGTGAGATCGGTATCTACCGTGTCAGCAGCCCGGGGCTCGCTGATCACCAGATCGCGGTCTGAACCGCGCCATTGCAAGGAGAACGGTCATGGGTCGTCTAGCGCTTTTCTTACTCACTGCTTGCCTGAGTGTCACGGCCATGGCCGCTGATGCGATCAAGAGCGATCGCCAGGAACAGTTCGGTGATGTGACGGTGCACTACAACACCTTCAATTCAACGTACCTGACGCCTGACATCGCCAAGTCGGCGGAGCTGATCCGCAGCAAGAACCAGGGCGTGATCAACGTCTCGGTGCTCAAGGACGGCAAGCCGCTGATGGCCAACGTCACCGGGACGGTCAAGGACCTGACCAGCCAGAGCGTGCCCCTGAGCTTCAAGCAGATCACCGAGCAGGGCGCGATCTACTACATCGCCCAGTACCCGGTGCCGCAGCAGGAAACCCGCACCTTCGAGATCAAGGTGCAGACCGGTGATAAGATCAACACCCTCAACTTCAACCAAGAGCTGTTCCCCGGCGAATGATCAATCTCACGCAACTCGTATTGGCCAGCCATAACGCCGGCAAACTCAAGGAACTCCAGGCCATGCTCGGCCAGTCGGTGCAACTGCGCTCGATTGGCGAATTCAGCAGCGTCGAGCCTGAAGAAACCGGCCTGTCGTTCGTCGAGAATGCCATCCTCAAGGCCCGCAACGCCGCGCGCATTTCCGGCTTGCCGGCACTGGCCGACGATTCCGGGCTGGCGGTGGACTTCCTTGGCGGTGCGCCGGGCATCTACTCGGCCCGCTATGCCGACGGCAAGGGCGACGCGGCGAACAACGCCAAGCTGCTCGACGCACTGAAGGACGTACCCGACGCCGAGCGCGGCGCGCAGTTCGTCTGCGTACTGGCGCTGGTGCGCCACGCCGATGACCCGCTGCCGATCCTCTGTGAAGGGCTGTGGCATGGCCGCATCCTGCACCAGGCCAGCGGCGAACACGGTTTTGGCTACGACCCGCTGTTCTGGGTGCCGGAGCGCGATTGCTCCAGCGCCGAGCTGAGCCCGGCCGACAAGAACCAGATCAGTCACCGCGCCCGTGCAATGGATCTGCTGCGCCAGCGTCTGGGCTTGAAATGACCCCTGAATCACCTGCGTTGCCGCTGATCCATGGCGGCGACGCCCGCTCCTCCCGCTCGGCCCTGCCGCTGCTGCCGCCCCTGGCGCTGTACATCCACATCCCGTGGTGCGTACGCAAATGCCCGTATTGCGACTTCAACTCCCACACCGCCAGCCCTGAGCTGCCGGAAGAGGAATACGTCGACGCCCTGCTGGCCGACCTCGACCAGGACCTGTACGCCGTCCATGGCCGCCAGCTGAGTTCGATCTTCTTCGGTGGCGGCACGCCCAGCCTGTTCAGCGCACAGGCGCTGGGGCGCCTGCTTGAGGGCGTCGAGCAACGCATCCCGTTTGCCCAGGACATCGAAATCACCCTAGAAGCCAACCCCGGCACGTTCGAGCAGGACAAGTTCGTCGCCTACCGGGCGCTGGGGATCAATCGCCTGTCGATCGGCATCCAGAGTTTCCAGCAGGAAAAGCTCAAGGCCCTGGGGCGCATCCACAACGGTGACGAAGCGGTACGTGCCGCTGGCATGGCGCGTCAGGCCGGGTTCGACAACTTCAACCTGGACCTCATGCACGGCTTGCCTGACCAGTCCCTGGACGACGCCCTGGCCGACCTGCGCACCGCCATTGCCCTGAAACCGACGCACCTGTCCTGGTATCAGCTGACCCTGGAGCCCAACACCGTGTTTTGGAACCAGCCGCCGACGCTGCCGGAAGACGACACCCTGTGGGACATCCAGGAGGCCGGCCAGGCCCTGCTGGCCGAGCACGGTTACGCGCAATACGAAGTCTCGGCCTATGCGCAGCCCGGCCGCGCGGCACGGCACAACCTCAACTACTGGAGTTTTGGCGACTTCATCGGCATCGGCGCCGGCGCCCACGGCAAGCTCAGCCACCCGGACGGGCGCATCGTGCGCACCTGGAAAACGCGACTGCCCAAGGACTACCTGAATCCGGCGAAAAACTTCAAGGCTGGCGAAAAGGCCCTCGCCGATGATGAAATGCCGTTCGAATTCCTGATGAACGCCCTGCGCCTGACCGAAGGCGTCGAGTCGCGCTTGTACCCTGAGCGCACCGGCATGTCGCTTTCGAGCCTGGCCGAAGGCCGGCGCGACGCCGAACAAAGCGGGCTGTTGCAGGTCGAACCGTCACGTCTGGCGGCCACCGAACGCGGACAGCTGTTTCTCAATGACTTGCTGCAAAAATTTCTGACCTAAGGATATCGAATGGATCTGGTACTCGACCTGCTCGCCACCGTGTCTCGCTGGAGCCGCAGCAACCTCTCGGAAATCGCCCTGGCCCTGGTGGGCTGCCTGCTGGTGCTGTTCGGTGCGGATTTCAAAGGCTGGGTCGAGCAACGCCTGGGCAGCATCGCCGGCGCCCTGCGCGTCCCGCTGATGGCCCTGCTGTGCATGATCGGCAGCGGCGCCGCGCTGATCTACGCCACGCCGTGGGTGGTGCGCGGCTTGAGCCAGTTCAACAACTACAGCCTGGCGCCGGTGTTGTTGGTGGTGTTGGTGCTTATCGGCGTAGTAGCTGACCGCAAGTAACGCCTCATCCAACCACAAACAACTGTGGGAGCGAGCCTGCTCGCGATGAGGCCGTGTCAGTCGACATTAATGTTGAATGACACACCGCAATCGCGAGCAGGTCGAATCGTCGCACCGTCGCTCCCACAGGTGATACAGCGTGTGGCTTAAGACTGCTTCTCGAACTTCAAGTCCCAAACCCCATGCCCAAGCCGTTCGCCGCGGCGTTCGAACTTGGTGATCGGGCGCTCGGCCGGGCGCGGGACGCACTTGCCGTCTTCGGCCAGGTTGCGATAACCGGGCGCGACGTTCATCACTTCCAGCATGTACTCGGCATACGGCTCCCAGTCGGTGGCCATGTGCAGCACACCGCCAACTTTCAACTTGCTGCGCACCAATTCGGCGAACGATGCCTGGACGATGCGGCGCTTGTGGTGGCGGCTCTTGTGCCACGGGTCCGGGAAGAACAGCATCAGGCGATCGAGGCTGTTGTCGGCCACGCAGCGGTTGAGCACTTCGATCGCGTCGCAATCGTAGACCCGCAGGTTGGTCAGGCCCTGGGTCAGCACGCCATTGAGCAGCGCACCGACACCCGGACGGTGCACTTCCACGCCGATGAAATCCTGCTCGGGCGCAGCCGCGGCCATTTCCAGCAGCGAATGGCCCATGCCGAAACCGATTTCCAGCGAACGCGGGGCCGAGCGGCCGAACACCTGGTCGTAGTCCACCGGCGCGTCAGCCAATGGCAGCACGAACAGCGGTGCGCCCTGCTCCAGGCCACGTTGCTGGCCTTCGGTCATGCGCCCGGCGCGCATCACGAAACTCTTGATGCGGCGGTGTTGGCGCTCGTCGCCTTCTTCCGTCTGGATAGGCGTGTCGTTTGATTCAGTCATCAATGGCTCTTACTTGATCAGACCATCCAGCGGCGAAGAGGCGCTGGCGTAGAGTTTTTTCGGCATGCGGCCGGCGAGGTAGGCCAGGCGACCGGCGACGATGGCGTGCTTCATGGCTTCGGCCATCATGATCGGCTGTTGCGCGTTGGCGATGGCCGAGTTCATCAGCACCGCTTCGCAGCCCAGTTCCATGGCGATGGTGGCGTCGGACGCGGTACCGACACCGGCATCCACCAGCACCGGGATCTTGGCTTCTTCGAGGATGATCTGCAGGTTGTATGGGTTGCAGATCCCCAGGCCCGTGCCGATCAGGCCGGCCAGCGGCATCACCGCGATGCAGCCGATTTCCGCCAGTTGGCGTGCGATGATCGGGTCATCGCTGGTGTAAACCATCACGTCGAAGCCTTCCTTGACCAGCACTTCGGCGGCCTTGAGGGTTTCGATCACGTTGGGGAACAGGGTTTTCTGGTCCGCCAGCACTTCCAGCTTCACCAGGTTGTGGCCGTCGAGCAGCTCACGGGCCAGGCGGCAGGTGCGCACAGCTTCGGTGGCGTCGTAGCAGCCGGCGGTGTTCGGCAGGATGGTGTAGCGATCCGGTGGCAGGATATCCAGCAGGTTCGGTTCGCCCGGGTTCTGGCCGATGTTGGTCCGGCGCACGGCCACGGTGACGATCTCGGCGCCCGAGGCCTCGATGGCCAGGCGGGTTTCTTCCATGTCACGGTATTTGCCGGTGCCGACCAGCAGACGCGACTGGTAAGTACGACCGGCCAGGACGAAAGGCTTGTCGGTGCGAACGATGCTCATGGGAAATCCTCTGTTGGGGTGAGGTTCTTGCACAATAATGCTATGGCCGCGCGGGCCGGGCGACTAGCCGCCGCCGATGGCGTGCACCACTTCGACGCTGTCGCCGTCATTGAGGGTGGTGTCCGCGTGTTGGCTGCGCGGGACGATATCCAGGTTGAGCTCGACTGCGACCCGGCGTCCGGTCAGTTCCAGACGGGCCAGCAGGGCCGCAACGGTTTCACCGTCGGGCAGTTCAAGGGATTCGCCGTTCAACTGAATGCGCATGCCAAATGCCGCCATCATTTTTAGGGGCTGGCATTCTAGCCCGATCGGTCAGGATGACCCAAGCCATTCGTCGTCGCACCCCTCGACCTGCCTTCTGCCTTCAGCCCTCTGCCTCCTACCTTGTGCCCTCTGCCTCCTGCCTTGTGCCTTGTGCCTTGTGCCTTGTGCCTTGTGCCTACTGTGGGAGCGAGCCTGCTCGCGATGACGGCCTGACAGGTGTACATATCCATTTCTGCGGTCACGGCTGCTTTTGGTTCCGCCCTTACGGCGGGTGACTTTGGGGCGCCAAAGTCACCAAATCGCCCCGCCCCTGACGTACGGCCCTTCGCTGACGCTCCGGGTTCCCTCGCTCCGGTCCTGCTCCGTGGGCCCGCCGCCATCGGCCATCCTTGGCCGAGGGCGGCTAACCCGGCATCCTTGCCGGGTTGCCCACTGCGCAGAACCTCCACTCGGCCTTCCGACGGGGCAATCTGTGTCGCCTGTGGGATCGCGGCTTTATTTCTGTCTCTGTTTCTCTTTCTGTAGGAGCGAGCTTGCTCGCGATGGTGGATCAGGCACCGCGGGTGGAAAGAGGTGGAACGGGTTCAGGCCAGCCGCCAGGCGGCAAGGCCCAGGCATAGCCAGCCGATGAGGAAGGCCAGGCCGCCGAAGGGGGTGATGATGCCGAGTTTGCCGATGCCGATGGTGGTCAGAAGATAGAGGCTGCCGGAAAACAGCAGGATGCCGACGGTGAACGAGATACCGGCCCAGGCCACCAGGCGTCCTTGAATTTGTGTGGCCAGCAGGGCCACGCCGAACAGCGCCAGGGCGTGCACCAGTTGGTAGGTGACGCCGGTATGGAAGATTGCCAGGTATTCGGGTGTCAGGCGGTTTTTCAAGCCGTGGGCGGCGAAAGCGCCCAGGCCGACACCGGTGAAACCGAAGAAAGCAGCCAGCATCAGAAAGCCACGCAGCATGTAGAACTCCAGTCAGACTCGATCAACAGGGTCTGTATAATGGCCCGCTCCACCGGTTCGGCCAAGCCATCTCTATGCTGCGTTCATTTCTACGACGACTCACGAAAGCCTCGCTCTGGTTCGCGGGCGGCAGTGTCGTGCTGGTGTTGATTTTCCGTGTGGTGCCGCCACCGGGCACGGCGTTGATGGTAGAGCGCAAGATCGAGTCCTGGGTCGACGGCGAACCGATCGACCTGCAACGCACCTGGAAACCCTGGGACGAGATCTCCGACGACCTGAAAGTCGCGGTGATCGCCGGCGAAGACCAGAAATTCCCCGAGCACTGGGGCTTCGACATCGGTGCGATTCGCGCCGCCCTGGCCCACAACGAACTGGGCGGTTCGGTGCGCGGCGCCAGCACATTGAGCCAGCAAGTGTCGAAAAACCTGTTCCTGTGGTCCGGTCGCAGCTGGCTGCGCAAAGGCCTGGAGGCCTGGTTCACCGCGCTGATCGAAGTGTTCTGGCCCAAGCAGCGGATTCTCGAGGTCTACCTCAACAGCGTGGAATGGGATGACGGTGTGTTCGGCGCAGAAGCCGCGGCCCGGCATCATTTCGGTGTCAGCGCGAAAAACCTCAGCCGCCAGCAATCGAGCTTGCTGGCCGCAGTCCTGCCCAACCCACGGGTGTGGAGCGCGAGCCACCCGACCAACTATGTCGCACGGCGGGCCGGCTGGATTCGCCAGCAGATGAGCCAGCTGGGCGGTGACAGTTACCTGGTCGGGCTCAATGATTCGCGGCGAGCGCCTTGGGCCAAATAACCCCGTGCATCCCCCTGTAGGAGCGAGCTTGCTCCGGGCGGCGTTCCGACGATTGCGATGCATCAATCAACAAATCAGCTGACCGACACACCGCGATCGCGAGCAAGCTCGCTCCTACAGAAACGGAAACAGAACCGCGATCCCACAGGCGACACAGATTGCCCCGTCGGAAGGCCGAGTGGAGGTTCTGCGCAGTGGGCAACCCGGCATGGATGCCGGGTTAGCCGCCCTCGGCCAAGGATGGCCGATGGCGGCGGGCCCACGGAGCAGGACCGGAGCGAGGGAACCCGGAGCGCCAGCGAAGGGCCGTACGTCAGGAGCCAGGCGTTTTGGTGACTTTGGCGCCCCAAAGTCACCCGCCGTAAGGGCGGAACCCTAAGCGGCCGCGCCCGCAGAAACGGATATGTACACCCGTAAGGCCGCCATCGCGGGCAAGCCCGCTCCCACAGAGTCACCCGCCGTAAGGGCGGAACCTTAAGCGGCCGTGATAGCAGAAATGGATATGTACGCCGTAAGACCGCCATCGCTGGCAAGCCAGCTCCTACAGGGGGGAATAGGCAGCGAATGACAAATCCGGCACAAACAAAAACGCCCCAATCAATGATCGGGGCGTTTTTTATTGCCATTTTGCAGGTTACGCCGCAATCGACAGCTTGAGCTTGTTCATCGCACTCTTCTCGAGCTGGCGAATACGCTCGGCCGACACGTTGTACTTCTGCGCCAGGTCGTGCAGCGTGGCTTTCTCTTCCGCCAGCCAGCGCTGGTAGAGGATGTCACGGCTACGGTCGTCCAGCACTTCCAGCGCTTCGTGCAGGTTGTGGTTGGAGTTGTCGCTCCAGTCGGCATCTTCCAGTTGACGCGCCGGGTCATACCGGTGGTCTTCCAGGTAGTTGGCCGGCGATTGGAAGGCGCTGTCGTCGTCGGCTTCGGCAGCCGGGTCGAAGGCCATGTCCTGGCCGGTCAGGCGACTTTCCATCTCGCGCACTTCCCGCGGCTCCACGCCGAGGCTTTCCGCCACACGGTGGACTTCCTCGTTGTTCAGCCACGCCAGGCGTTTTTTCTGGCTGCGCAGGTTGAAGAACAGCTTGCGCTGGGCCTTGGTGGTCGCGACTTTCACGATGCGCCAGTTGCGCAGGATGAATTCGTGGATTTCCGCCTTGATCCAGTGCACGGCGAACGACACCAGGCGCACGCCCATTTCCGGGTTGAAGCGCTTCACGGCCTTCATCAGGCCGACGTTACCTTCCTGGATCAGGTCAGCCTGAGCCAGACCGTAGCCGGAATAGCTACGGGCGATATGTACGACAAAACGCAGGTGGGCGAGCACCATCTGCCGAGCCGCCCCCAAATCCTGCTCATAGTAGAGACTCTCGGCCAGTTCACGCTCCTGCTCCGGCGTCAGCAATGGAATGCTGTTGACGGTGTGCACGTAGGCCTCCAGGTTCGCACCCGGGACCAGCGCATAGGCAGGTTGCAAAGAATTGGTCATACGTCAAAACCTCCGACTTACAAACTCGTGCAGTTCAGCACTGCGAAAATTGACCGGAAACCGAAAAACAAGTTCCCAAAAACGCTGAAAGGTCAATACGAGCAAATTGATACTACTTAGGCGCAAGCTCCCTCAGGTGGCGTGCGACTGCAATCCATGCACCGATATACCCCAACAGCACCGCGCCAAGCAAGAGCGACAGACCGTCGGCCACCGGCACACCGGCCAGCGCAAAATCGCTGCCGTACAAGCCGGCCAACCCGACCACCGCGTCGTTCAGCCAGTCAAGGCCAAACGCCAATACGCCCCAGGAAAGTATCCCCGCACCGAAGCCATACAACGCGCCCATATAAAGGAAGGGCCTGCGCACATAACTGTCGGTGCCGCCCACGAGTTTAATCACTTCTATCTCTGTGCGGCGGTTTTCAATATGAAGACGAATGGTATTGCCTATCACCAAAAGTAATGCAGAAACCAGGAGCACGGTCAGACCGAAGACAAACCGGTCACCCAGCTTGAGGATGGCCGCCAGACGCTCGACCCAGACTAGATCAAGTTGCGCCTGTTGTACCTTGGGCAATTCGGAAAGTTTTTGTCGTAATGCTTCAAGCGCGGGCTTGTCCACCTCGTTGGGCGTTACCAGCACCACGCCGGGCAGCGGGTTTTCCGGCAATTCCTTGAGGGCATCGCCCAGGCCCGACTGCTGCTGGAACTCTTCCAGTGCCTGGTCGCGACCGACGTATTCGGCATCCGCCACGCCAGGCAGACGCTTGATCTGCTCGCGCAGCGATTCACCTTCCGCCGGGCTGGCCTCAAGCTCGAGGTACAGGGAAATCTGCGCCGCACGCTGCCAGGAACCGCCGAGGCGCTCCACATTACTCAGCAAAAGTGACAGGCCCATGGGCAAGCTCAAGGCCACCGCCATCACCATGCAGGTGAAAAAGCTGCCGATCGGCTGCTTGCCCAGGCGCCGCAGGCTGTCGAGCAGGCTGGCGCGATGGCTTTCAATCCAGGCGGCGAACAGCGTGGCGAAGTCCGGGCCGTCGTCATCGTCGCGTTTTTTCTTCTGCGGTTGCGGGTCGGCGGCCTTTGGCGCCACGCGCTCGGAAACCTTGGGGCTACGTGTCGCACTCATACGCCGGCCTCCCCGTCGCCAATCAATCGGCCGCGTTGCAGGGTCAGCATGCGGTGACGCATGCGGGCGATCAGGGCCAGGTCGTGACTGGCGATCAGCACGCTGGTTCCCAGGCGGTTGATGTCTTCGAATACGCCCATGATTTCCGCCGCCAGACGCGGGTCGAGGTTACCGGTGGGTTCGTCCGCCAGCAGCAGGGCCGGGCGGTGCACGATGGCGCGGGCAATGCCGACGCGTTGCTGCTGACCGGTGGACAGATCGCCTGGGTACAGGTCGGCTTTATCCGACAGCGCCACGCGCTCCAGGGCCGAATCCACGCGCTTGGCGATCTCGACCTTGGACAGGCCGAGAATCTGCAAGGGTAGCGCGACGTTGTTGAACACCGTGCGATCGAACAGCAGCTGGTGGTTCTGGAACACTACGCCGATCTGCCGGCGCAGGAACGGGATCTGCGCATTGCTGATGGTGGCCAGGTCCTGGCCCGCGAGCAGCAGTTTGCCGGTGGTCGGCCGCTCCATCGCCAGCAGCAGGCGCAACAGGGTGCTTTTACCGGCGCCGGAGTGGCCGGTGACAAACAGGAATTCACCGCGACGGACCCGAAAGCTCAGCTCGTGCAAGCCGACGTGACCGTTCGGGTAGCGTTTACCGACCTGTTCGAAACGAATCATGAACGCTCCCGCTCGGCAAACAGTGCCTGGACAAAGGGTTCGGCTTCAAAGGTGCGCAAGTCGTCGATGCCTTCACCGACGCCGATGTAGCGAATCGGCAAACCAAACTGCTTGGCCAGGGCGAAGATCACCCCGCCCTTGGCGGTGCCGTCGAGCTTGGTCAGCGCCAGGCCGGTCAGTTCGACGGTCTGGTTGAATTGCTTGGCCTGGTTGATGGCGTTCTGGCCGGTGCCGGCGTCGAGCACCAGCAGCACTTCGTGCGGTGCGTCGGCGTCGAGCTTGCCGATGACCCGGCGCACCTTCTTCAACTCTTCCATCAGGTTGTCTTTGGTGTGCAGGCGACCGGCGGTGTCGGCGATCAGCACGTCGATGCCACGGGCCTTGGCCGCCTGCACGGCGTCGAAGATCACCGAAGCGGAGTCGGCGCCGGTGTGCTGGGCGATGACCGGAATCTTGTTGCGCTCACCCCAGACCTGCAACTGCTCCACCGCTGCCGCACGGAAGGTGTCACCGGCGGCGAGCATGACTTTCTTGCCCTCGAGCTGCAGCTTCTTCGCCAGCTTGCCGATGGTGGTGGTCTTGCCGGCGCCATTGACGCCCACCACCAGGATCACGAACGGCTTGTTCTGCGAGGCGATCTTCAGTGGCTGCTCGACCGGCTTGAGCATGGCGGCCAGCTCGGCCTGCAGGGATTTGTAGAGGGCATCGGCATCCGCCAGCTCCTTGCGCGCGACTTTCTGGGTCAGGCGCTGAATGATCACCGAAGTGGCCTCGACGCCGACGTCGGCGGTCAGCAGGCGGGTTTCGATCTCGTCGAGCAGGTCGTCGTCGATGGTTTTCTTGCCAAGAAACAGGCTGGCCATGCCTTCGCCGATGCTGGCGCTGGTCTTGGACAGGCCTTGCTTGAGGCGGGCGAAGAAACCGGCCTTGGCCTCTTCGGTGCGCACCGGCTCGGCAGGGGCTTCGACCGCCGCAACCGGCGTTGGCGTGGCGGCAACTACTGCCGGAGCAGGCACAGGTGCTGGTGCTGGTGCTGGTGCTGGTGCTGGTGCTGGTGCTGGTGCTGGTGCTGGTGCAACAGGCTCGGACGCAGGTTGTGCAATAGTTTCCACAACTGCGGGAGCCGCCTCGACGACCGCTGGTGCCACCGGCACAGGCTCGGGCGTAAATTCATTCGGTGCCGGAATCGGCGGCATGACGTGCGGTGCCAGATCATCCTCGACCAGCGCCACCGGCTCTTCCGCCACCGGCAGTTTCAGCCAGGGTTCGGCCACGGGCGTCAGCGGCTGTTCGACCACCTCGGCCTCAGGCTCGGCAACCGGCTGGAGTACCGGCTCGGCATTGGCCAGGACAATTGGCGCAGGCTCTTCGACCACCGGCGCCGGCGCGGGCTCAGGGAGTGGCTGCGGCTGTTCGACGACGGTTTCCTGCGGTTTTTTACGCAGCCATCCGAACAGGCCTTTCTTTTCGCCAGCCGCGGCTGGGGCTTTCTTGTCGTCGTTGGAACCAAACATGGAGGACGGCTATCTCACGGTAGCGACGCGCCAAAGGGCGCCCCGGCAATTGAATATTCGATGCAGAACAGACTGCGATTGACCCAGCTTGTTCACGCGCAACATTTTGTCGAGGTGCAAACAGCGCCTCAAAGGTCGACTAATACGATGGACTGGAACGGCATCGTCGGCGAAAACGCGGAGTTTAGCTGACAAACTCAAGATTTTCGGCGCGAACCCAAACAACCTGCCGACCGATCGAACGCCGGATAGGCGTGGCCGCCAGTAAAACGGATCAGTATCCTAGCACCCTCTCGCCCGCCGACGCTAAGCAAGCGGGCAGCCCAACAGGTTTAAAAACGAATGAATGCTCTAGCCCGCCGCGCTGCAGGCCTGCTGCTCAGCACAGTTTGTCTGCCATTTTCAGCCCTTGCTGCCGACCCGCAACCGACCCATGAGTTCACCCTCGACAACGGCCTGAAGGTGGTTGTGCGCGAAGACCACCGTGCGCCGGTGGTGGTGTCCCAGGTCTGGTACAAGGTCGGTTCGAGCTACGAGACACCGGGCCAGACCGGCTTGTCCCACGCCCTGGAACACATGATGTTCAAGGGCAGCGAGAAGGTCGGCCCCGGCGAAGCTTCGCTGATCCTGCGCGACCTCGGCGCCGAGGAAAACGCCTTCACCAGCGACGACTTCACCGCTTATTACCAGGTGCTGGCCCGTGATCGCCTGGGCGTCGCCTTCGAGCTGGAGGCCGACCGCATGGCCAGCCTGCGCCTGCCGGCCGACGAATTCGCCCGGGAAATCGAAGTCATCAAGGAAGAGCGCCGCCTGCGCACCGATGACAAACCGATGTCCAAGGCCTACGAGCGCTTCAAGGCCATGGCCTACCCCGCCAGCGGCTACCACACGCCGACCATCGGCTGGATGGCCGACCTGGACCGCATGAAGGTCGAGGAGCTGCGCCACTGGTACCAGTCCTGGTATGTGCCGAACAATGCCACCCTGGTGGTGGTTGGCGACGTTACTCCGGATGAGGTCAAGACCCTGGCCCAGCGCTACTTCGGCCCGATCGCCAAGCGTGACGTGCCGCCGGCGAAAATCCCGCTGGAACTGGCCGAACCCGGCGAACGCCAGATCACCCTGCACGTGCAAACGCAGTTGCCGAGCCTGATGCTGGGCTTCAACGTGCCGAGCATCGCCACCGCCGAGGACAAGCGCTCGGTCAACGCCCTGCGCCTGATTTCGGCCCTGCTCGACGGCGGCTACAGCGGACGCATCCCGACGCAGCTGGAACGCGGTGAAGAACTGGTGTCCGGCGGCTCGTCGAACTACGACGCCTACACCCGTGGCGACAGCCTGTTCACCCTGTCGGCGACGCCAAACACGCAGAAAAACAAGACCATCGCCCAGGCCGAAGCCGGCCTGTGGAAACTGCTCGATCAGCTGAAGACCACGGCACCGTCCGCCGAAGAGCTGGAGCGCGTACGTGCGCAGGTCATTGCCGGCCTGGTCTACGAGCGCGACTCGATCACCAGCCAGGCCACCGCCATCGGCCAGCTGGAAACCGTCGGCCTGTCGTGGAAACTGATGGACACCGAACTGGCTGACCTGGAAAGCGTCACCCCGCAAGACATCCAGAACGCCGCCAAGCTGTACTTCACCCGCGAACGTCTCAGCGTCGCCCATGTCCTGCCCCTGGAGACGACTCATGAGTGAGCGTAAAAAATCACCCTTGCTGCTGGTTGCCCTGATTGCCGTCGCGGCCATCGGTTCGGCGGCGTTCTACTTCGGCAAAACCGGCGAGACCGTTGCCAGCGAAGCCCTCGACAAGGCCCAGTCCAGCCAGAAGCTGCAATCTCTGGCCGAGCTCGACGGCAAGGCACCGAGCCGCCGTACCCTGAACGTGCAGACCTGGAACACCGCCGAAGGCACCAAAGTGCTGTTCGTCGAAGCCCATGAACTGCCGATGTTCGACATGCGCCTGATCTTCGCCGCCGGCAGCAGCCAGGACGGCAACGCACCGGGCCTGGCGGTGCTGACCAACGCGATGCTCAACGAAGGCGTGGCCGGCAAGGACGTGGGCGCCATCGCCCAGGGCTTCGAAGGCCTGGGTGCCGACTTCGGCAACGGCGCGTTCAAGGACATGGCGCTGGCCTCGCTGCGCAGCCTCAGTGCTCCCGACAAACGCGAACCGGCGTTGCAGCTGTTTTCCGAGGTGGTGGGCAAGCCGACCTTCCCTGCCGATTCGTTCGCGCGCATCAAGAACCAGATGCTCGCCGGCTTCGAATACCAGAAGCAGAACCCCGGCAAGCTGGCCAGCATCGAACTGATGAAGCGCCTGTACGGTGACCACCCTTACGCGCACAGCAGCGATGGCACCGCGCAAACCGTCCCGGCCATTACCCTGGCCCAGTTGAAGGCGTTCCACGAAAAAGCCTACGCGGCCGGCAACGTGGTGATTGCGCTGGTGGGCGACCTGTCCCGCGCCGAAGCCGAGGCGATTGCCAACCAGGTGTCCAGTGCATTGCCCAAGGGCCCGGCGTTGGCGAAAGTGGCGCAACCGGTGGAACCCAAGGCCAGCGTCGGCCACATCGAGTTCCCGTCCAAGCAGACCAACCTGATGCTGTCGCAATTGGGCATCGACCGCGACGACCCGGACTACGCCGCCCTGTCCCTGGGCAACCAGATTCTCGGCGGCGGTGGTTTCGGCACGCGCCTGATGAGCGAAGTGCGCGAGAAGCGCGGCCTGACCTACGGCGTGTATTCGGGCTTCACCCCGATGCAGGCCCGTGGCCCGTTCATGATCAACCTGCAGACCCGCGCCGAGATGAGCGAAGGCACGCTCAAACTGGTGCAGGACGTGCTCGCCGACTACCTCAAGACCGGCCCGACCCAGAAAGAACTCGACGACGCCAAGCGTGAACTGGCCGGCAGCTTCCCGCTGTCCACCGCCAGCAACGCCGACATCGTTGGCCAACTCGGTGCCATGGGCTTCTATAATCTGCCGCTGAGCTACCTGGAAGACTTCATGCAGCAGTCCCAGAGCCTCACCGTCGAGCAGGTCAAGGCCGCTTTGAACAAACACCTGAGCGCGGACAAGATGGTCATCGTCACCGCTGGCCCGACCGTGCCGCAAAAGCCGTTACCGGCCCCTACTGACAAACCTGCCGAGCAACCGCTCGGGGTTCCGGAGCATTAATGGCTACCCGTGCAAAAAAACCTGCGCAAAACGTGCACAACGGCGTCAACCAGCTGCGCATCATCGGCGGCGAATGGCGCAGCCGCAAACTGAGCTTTCCCGATGTCCTGGGGCTGCGGCCGACCCCGGACCGGGTGCGTGAAACCCTGTTCAACTGGCTCGCGCCCTATGTGCCAGGGGCCAAGGTACTGGACCCGTTCGCCGGCAGCGGCGCGCTGTTCCTCGAAGCCCTGTCCCGTGGCGCGGCGAGCGGCCAGGCGCTGGATGCCAGCCATGTGGCGGTGTCCAGCCTGAAGGAACATCTGGGCACCTTGCGCTGCACCAACGGCCAGGTACAGACCGCCGACGCCCTGCGCTACCTGGAAACCCAAGCCGCAGTGGCCTACGACCTGGTGTTCCTCGACCCGCCGTTCAACCAGAACCTGTTGCCGGCGGTGTGCACGCTGCTCGAAGAGCGGCAATGGCTGGCGGCTGACGCCTGGATCTACACCGAAAGCGAAAGCGCACCCTCGACGCTCGGCCTGCCGGGCAACTGGCGCCTGCATCGTGAACAAAAATCCGGGCGCGTGTACTACTCGTTGTGGCAACGTATGGCAGAGATCGTCGGTTAATCGACCGACCTGAAAGGTGCGCACAGGTTGCGCACCGCTGCACCTGGAAACAATCGTGTCCCTTGCACCAGAACGCTTCACCCCCGCCTTCGGCCTTGGCAACCCGCACTTGCAGACCTTGTGGGGACCGCTCTGGCGCAAAACCACCCACATCGAACGCGAGCGCGAGCGCTTGTGGCTCGAAGACGGCGACTTTCTCGACCTGGACTGGCACGGCCCACACAACGCCGAAACGCCGCTGGTACTGGTCCTGCACGGCCTGACCGGCTCATCCAATTCGCCCTACGTGGCCGGCATCCAGAAGGCCCTGGGCGAACAGGGCTGGGCCAGCGTCGCCCTGAACTGGCGTGGCTGCTCCGGCGAGCCCAACCTGTTGCCGCGCAGTTACCACTCCGGCGCCAGCGAAGACCTCGCCGAGGCCATCGCACACCTGGGGGCCAAGCGTCCCATGGCGCCGCTGTACGCGGTGGGTTATTCGCTGGGCGGCAATGTCCTGCTCAAGCACCTGGGCGAGGCCGGCAGTGACAGCGGCGTGCTCGGCGCCGTGGCGGTGTCGGTGCCGTTCCGCCTGGACCAGTGTGCCGACCGGATCGGCCAGGGTTTCTCCAGGGTCTACCAGGCGCACTTCATGCGCGAGATGGTTGCCTACATCAAGAACAAGCAGCGCCAGTTCCAGCACGACGGGCGCGAAGACAGTCTGGCGAAGCTGGCGGCCCTGGGCTCGCTGGAAAACATGCGCACCTTCTGGGACTTCGATGGCCGCATTACTGCGCCGCTGCACGGCTTCGCCGATGCGCAGGATTACTACCGCCGCGCCTCGAGCCGCTATTTTTTGGGCGAGATTCGCACGCCGACCCTGATCATCCAGGCCGCCGACGATCCGTTCGTGTTCCCCCACAGCCTGCCACAGGCTGACGAGCTGTCCGCCAGCACCGAGTTCGAGCTGCAAGCCCAGGGCGGGCACGTCGGCTTCGTCGATGGCTCGTTCCGCCAACCGGGCTACTACCTGGAACGGCGCATCCCGCAGTGGCTGGCCGCCACCGGTCGGGGCTGACGCGATGGACGGCGGCGAGTCGATCCGTTTCTGGCAAACCGCGCCGCTGGCCGGGGTCGAGCTGTTGTCGGCGCGCTACATCGACCACCGTTTCGCCCCCCATGTGCACGACGGCTTCGTGATCGGCATGATCATGGCCGGCGCCCAGCGTTATCGCTATCGCGGCGCCGAGCACCTGGCGGGCAGCGGCACGCTGGTGTTGATCAACCCCGATGAAGTGCACACCGGCCACAAGGGCACCGAGGACGGCTGGCTGTACCGGGCGTTCTATCCGGATACCGGCAAGATCCTTTCGCTGCTGACCGAGCTGGAACTGCCGACCCATGCCTTGCCGGCGTTGGCGCCACGCTGTACCGCGACCCGGACCTGGTCAACGGCTTCTGCCAGCTGCACCGCCTGCTGGAAAGCCCGGCCACCGCGCTGCAACAGCAAACTGCCTGGCGCGAACTGATGCTCTCGCTGTTACAACGCCACGCCGCCGTGCCGGATGCGGGCAAACCGGGCAAGGAACACCGCGCCGTGACGCGGGCCAAGGAGCTGCTGCACGAGCGGTTGGCGGCGCCACCGTCCCTGGAAGAGCTGGCGGAGGCGGTGAACCTGTCGCCCTTCCACTTCGCCCGGGTGTTCCGCCACGCCACCGGCATCCCGCCGCACACCTGGCTGATGCAGCAGCGCATCGCCCGCGCGCGCACGTTATTGCAGGGTGGCTGCCTACCGCTGGAAGTGGCCACGCAACTGGGGTTTGCCGACCAGAGTCATTTGAGCCGGCAGTTCAAGCAGGTGTATGGGGTGGGGCCTGGGGCGTATCGCAGGGCGCGGCAAGAAACCGGATTCTGAGAGCCGAGATGTTCCCATTGTGGGAGCGAGCCTGCTCGCGATGGCTGCGTGTCAGTTCCGATATTGCCAACTGATGCACCGCAATCGCGAGCAGGCTCGCTCCCACAGAGGGGGATCTGTGATGAGCCTACTCGCCAGTCGCGATCCCCCGCCCCGGATCATTGATCCACTCACTCCACGACCCGGCATACAGCGAACCCAACGGATACCCCGCCAGACACAGGGCGAACAGGTTGTGGCACGCCGTCACCCCCGAGCCGCAGTACGCCACCAGGTCGGTCGGCGAGCGGTTGCCCAGTTTTTCGGCAAAGCGCAGCTTGAGCTGATCGGCCGGCAGGAAGCGCCCGTCGCTGCCCAGGTTGTCGGTGAAGGCCGCGCATTGCGCACCGGGGATGTGCCCGGCAATCGGGTCGATGGGCTCGACTTCGCCCTTGAAGCGCGGCAAGGCGCGGGCATCGAGCAGGGTCAGGGCGGGTTGGCCGAGGCGCTGTTGCAGCTGTTCGGCGCTCAACAGCAATGATTTGTCCGGGGCGCCGTCGAAGTAGCCGCGCTGGACCTGCGGTGCATCCAGGCTCAACGGCAGGCCCGCCGCATGCCAGGCCTTGAGCCCGCCATCGAGGATGAACACGCCGTCGCGCTTGCCCAGCCATGCCAGCAACCACCAGGCCCGCGCCGCGAAAGCGCCCGGACCGTCGTCATACAGCACCACTTCGCTGTCGGCATTGATGCCCCAGGCCTGTAACCGTTCAAGCAGCGGCGCCGGCTCCGGCAGGGGGTGGCGCCCGGTCACACCCTTGGTCACCGCCCCGCTCAAGTCGCGCTCGAGGTCGGCAAAGCTCGCCCCGGCGATGTGCCCTTCGGCGTAGCTGCGCTGACCGTAATCCGGGTCTTCGAGGGCAAAACGACAATCGAGGATCACCAGCCCCGGCTGCTCCTTCTTCAGGTCCAACGCTTGTGGGCTGATCAATTGCGCAATGGGCATAACGGGGCTCCAGTGAGGGTCGTTACCGAATCCTACCGCAGTTCGTCAGCCCACTTCCTCCAGCGCCTGGGCGAGCGGTACATAAAACTCTTCGAACAGCGCGTTGACCTCATCGCGGGCCTGCTCGGTGACGAAGCCGGCCTCCAGCACCAGCACCTGGTAAACCCCGCGCTTGATCGCCTGTTCGCTCAGGTGATTGGAGTTTTCCCGCGTGGTGCACAGAAACCGCACCCAGGACGTCAGGATGATCCAGGCATTGATCGTCAGGGATTCGATCTGCACCCGGTCCATCTTGAGGATGCCGGCCTCGACGAAGCCCTTGTAGATCGCCGTGCCCTGGATCACGCAGCGCTGGGAAAAGCGCCGGTAGCGCGCGGCCAGCTCCGGGTCGCTGTCGAGCAGGTGCTCGAGGTCGCGATGCAAAAAGCGGTAGCGCCACATGGCCGCCAGCAGCTCCTTGAGGTAGTAGCGCTTGTCCTCGACCGTGGCGGCACGCCCCTGGGGTGGGCGCAGGAAGCTGTCCACCAGGCTTTCGTACTCACTGAACAGCACGGCGATGATCGCCTGCTTGTTGGGGAAGTGGTAGTACAGGTTGCCCGGGGAAATTTCCATGTGGGCAGCAATGTGGTTGGTGCTGATGCTGCGCTCACCCTGCTGGTTGAACAGCTCCAGGCTGTTCTGCACGATGCGCTCGCTGGTTTTAATCCTGGGTGCCATGACTTGAGCTTTAATCCAGAGTGCGTTGATGGGCATCTTACGACCTATCCGCGAGTGGATAAAACAAAGCCGTGTCGGGATGTCATTTGACTTTATAGAGCATAGACTCTAAAAAGCTCTTCACCACATTAAAACAAGAGAGATGACCATGACGGCTGACATCGCCTACCTGCAAGACCTGCAGCAGCCCCTGGCAGAGCTCCAAAGCCTGTTCGACGCCCAGCGCGCCGCCTACGCCGCCAACCCGATGCCGCCCGCCGCGCAGCGCCAGCAGTGGCTCAAGGCCCTGCGCGAGCTGCTCAACAATGAGCGCCAGGCCCTGATCGAAGCCATCAGCCAGGACTTCAGCCATCGCAGCGCCGATGAGACCCTGCTCGCCGAACTGATGCCCAGCCTGCACGGCATTCATTACGCCAGCAGTCACCTCAACGGCTGGATGAAACCCTCGCGGCGCAAGGTCGGCCTGGCCTTCCAGCCCGCAGCGGCCAAGGTCGTCTACCAGCCACTGGGCGTGGTCGGGGTGATCGTGCCGTGGAATTACCCGCTGTACCTGGCCATCGGCCCGTTGGTCGGCGCCCTGGCGGCGGGCAACCGGGTGATGCTCGAACTCAGCGAGTCGACCCCCGCCACTGGCTTGCTGCTCAAGCAACTGCTGGGGCGGATCTTTCCCGAAGACCTGGTGGGCGTGGTGCTCGGTGAAGCCGACATCGGCGTCGCCTTCTCCCGGCTGCCTTTCGATCACCTGCTGTTTACCGGCGCTACCAGCATCGGCAAGCATGTAATGCGCGCCGCCGCGGAAAACCTGACCCCGGTCACCCTGGAATTAGGCGGCAAGTCGCCGGCCATTGTCTCGCGCGACGTGCCGCTCAAGGACGCCGCCGAACGCATCGCCTTCGGCAAGACGCTCAACGCCGGGCAAACCTGTGTGGCGCCGGACTACGTACTGGTGCCGGAAGACCGGGTAGGCTCTTTCGTCGAAGCCTATCGCCAGGCGGTTCGCGGGTTTTATCCGACCCTGGCAGACAACCCGGACTACACCGCAATCATCAATGAACGACAGCTGGCTCGACTCAACGGCTACATCAGCGACGCCACCAGCAAAGGCGCGCTGCTGATCCCGCTGTTCGACCAGGGCCAGGCCCGTCGGATGAATCACAGCCTGCTGCTCAACGTCAGCGACGACATGGTGGTGATGCAAGACGAAATCTTCGGCCCGCTGCTGCCCATCGTGCCGTACAGCGACCTGGACCAAGCATTTGCCTACATCAATCAGCGACCACGGCCACTGGCGCTGTATTACTTCGGCTACGACAAGCGCGAACAGAACCGCGTGCTCCATGAAACCCACTCCGGCGGCGTGTGCCTCAACGACACTCTGCTGCACGTCGCCCAGGACGACATGCCCTTCGGTGGCGTCGGCGCCTCGGGCATGGGTCATTACCACGGCCACGAAGGTTTCCTGACCTTCAGCAAGGCCAAGGGCGTGCTGGTCAAACAGCGCTTCAATGCCGCGAAGCTGATCTACCCGCCCTACGGCAAATCCATCCAGAAGCTGATCCAGAAGCTGTTCATCCGCTAACGCTGCTCTGCTCGGGTAATAACAATAATGAGCCCAGGCCTGTCCGATACACCCGCGCTGTCGCGGCGCGGCTTGCTGCAACTGAGTCTCGGGGCGACCGCCTTCCTCGCCACCGCCGGGTTGGGCGCCAGCCTCAGTGGCTGCTCGTCGAGCATTCCAGCCGATGGTTTTGCCGTGCTGCGCAGCGCCGACCTGCTGTTTTTGCGCGCGTTGGTCCCGGTGATGCTCGACGGCGCCGTGGCCGTCGAAAAGCTGCCGGATGCCGTCGAAGGCACCCTGCACAGCCTGGATAACGGCCTGGCGCACCTGTCGCCGGAAATGCTCAAGCTGACCCGGCAATTGTTCGACGTCCTGGCCATGGCCGTAACGCGCGGACCCTTGACCGGGATCTGGGGCAGTTGGGAAAACGCCAGTCCCGAGCAGATGCGGCATTTCCTCGCCCGCTGGCAGAACAGCTCGCTGAGCCTGTTGCGCATGGGGCACAGCTCGTTGCAGCAGATGGTGATGATGGCCTGGTATGGCCGGCGCGAATCCTGGGTTCACTGCGGGTATCCGGGGCCGCCGGTGGTCTGATAGATCGAGTCGACCCCATCGCGGGCAAGCCCGCTCCTACAGGTTCTACGCCCCCCCCCTGTAGGAGCGAGCTTGCTCGCGATGGCGTCCGGAAGAACAACTCATAAAGAAAAGAATAAGAGAGCACCCCAAATGCCCGTACCCGACCCGTTCCGCGAAGGCATGGCCCGTGGCTGGAAAACCCGCAATGCCGCGCAACTCACCGAAGACCTGACCCTGCAGGCCGACGTGGCGATCGTCGGCAGCGGCGCGGGCGGTGGCACCACCGCTGAAATCCTCAGCGCCGCCGGCTACAAGGTGCTGTTGATCGAAGAAGGTCCGCTCAAGACCAGCAGCGACTTCAAGCTGCTCGAAGACCAGGCCTACACCCAGCTCTACCAGGAAGGCATCGGCCGCATGAGCAAGGACGGCGCCATCACCATCCTGCAAGGCCGCGCAGTGGGTGGTTCCACGCTGATCAACTGGACCTCGAGCTTCCGCACGCCCGAGCCGACCCTCGAACACTGGGCCCGCGAGCACAACGTCAAGGGCCACAGCCCGGCCGAGATGGCGCCGTGGTTCGAGAAGATGGAGCAACGCCTCGGCGTCGCCCCCTGGATGGTCCCACCCAACGCCAACAACGACGTGATTCGCAAGGGCTGCGAGAAGCTCGGCTACGCCTGGCACGTCATCCCGCGCAACGTGCGCGGCTGCTGGAACCTGGGGTATTGCGGCATGGGCTGTGCGGTCAACGCCAAGCAGTCGATGCTGGTCACCACGATCCCGGCGACCCTGGAACAGGGCGGCGAACTGCTGTACCTGGCCCGCGCCGAGAAATTGGTGATCAAAGGCGATCAAGTCACCGGCCTGGAATGCGTGGCGATGGACGAGCGCTGCGTGGCGCCCACGGGCAAGACCATCACGGTCAAGGCGCGGCACTACGTGCTGGCCGGCGGCGGGATCAACAGCCCCGCCCTGCTGTTGCGCTCCGATGCACCCGACCCGCACCGGCGCCTGGGCAAGCGCACCTTCCTGCACCTGGTAAACATGTCCGCCGCGCTGTTCGACGAGGTGATCAACCCGTTCTACGGCGCGCCGCAGTCGATCTACAGCGACCATTTCCAGTGGCAGGACGGCGCGACCGGCAAGATGGCCTACAAACTCGAAGTGCCGCCCCTGCACCCGGCGCTGGCCGCCACCCTGCTCGGCGGTTTTGGCCAGGACAACGCGCAGCGCATGGCGCAACTGCCCCACACCCACGCCATGCTGGCCTTGCTGCGCGACGGTTTTCACCCTGACAGCCCCGGCGGCAGCGTCGAGTTGCGCGGCGACAACACGCCGGTGCTCGACTATCAGGTCTCGCCCTACGCCTGGGACGGCGTGCGCCGGGCCTTCCACAGCATGGCCGAGATCCAGTTCGCCGGCGGTGCCAGAGCGGTGATGCCGATGCACGCGGACGCCGGCTACGTGAAAACCCTGGCCGAAGCGCGCTCGCTGATCGACGGGCTGAGCCTTGAGCTATACCGCACACGCCTGGGCAGTGCCCATGTGATGGGCGGTTGCGCCATGGGCGAAGACGCGAAAAACGCCGTCACCGACAGCCTGGGCCGGCATCACCAACTGGGCAACCTGTCGGTCCACGATGGCTCGCTGTTCCCCACCAGCATTGGCGCGAACCCGCAGTTATCGGTCTACGGGCTGACCGCGCAACTGGCGACTTCCCTCGCCGAACGTTTAAAAACGGCTTGAAAAGAGCGAATATTCCCATGGTCTATAGTGCTTTCTTACCGATCATGCGACTTGGCCGACCGGGACGGCTGCGATACCATCCGACTCCCCAACGGACTCCCGCCAGGACGACGCGATGAACCGAGTGTTGTACCCAGGTACCTTCGACCCTATTACCAAGGGCCATGGCGATCTGGTCGAGCGTGCCTCGCGCCTGTTCGATCATGTGATCATCGCCGTCGCCGCCAGCCCGAAGAAAAACCCGCTGTTCCCGCTGGAACAACGTGTGGAGCTGGCCCGCGAGGTCACTAAACATCTGCCGAACGTTGAAGTCGTCGGCTTCTCCACGCTGTTGGCGCATTTTGCCAAGGAGAAGAACGCCAATGTGTTCCTGCGCGGCCTGCGCGCGGTGTCGGACTTCGAATACGAATTCCAGCTGGCCAACATGAACCGCCAACTGGCACCGGATGTGGAGAGCCTGTTTCTCACCCCGTCCGAGCGTTATTCGTTCATTTCCTCGACCCTGGTCCGTGAAATCGCGGCCCTGGGCGGCGACATCACCAAGTTCGTCCACCCTGCCGTGGCCGACGCCCTGACCGAGCGCTTCAAGAAGTAGCATCCGTCCCTGCCGGAGCCAGCACGCTGGCCCCGGCAGCGCCAATGCGGCACAATTGCGCCCATTGGTTTATTGCGCCAGGGTTGTCCGCCCCGGCTGGAGTTAGCATGTCCCTGATCATCACCGACGATTGCATCAACTGCGACGTCTGCGAACCCGAGTGCCCGAACGCCGCCATTTCCCAAGGCGAAGAGATCTACGTGATCGACCCTAACCTGTGCACGCAGTGCGTCGGCCACTACGACGAACCTCAGTGCCAGCAGGTCTGCCCGGTGGATTGCATCCCGCTGGACGAGGCGCATCCGGAGACTGAAGAGCAGTTGATGGAGAAGTACCGCAAGATTACCGGGAAGGCTTGAGTACGCCATCGCGAGCAGGCTCGCTCCCACAGGATCACCAATAACCCTGTGGGAGCGAGCCTGCTCGCGATTGGGTTTCAATGCTCGAACTGACTCACTCCCGCTGCTCAAACCCCTCCCCAATGCACCCCAGGCACCGCACGAACGCCGCCTTCCCCGGGTCGACCACCAGCGCCTGCCCCGCCTCGCCGACATTGCCGCCCAGCGCAGTGAAGGGCAGCGACACCACGAACGCCCCCGCACCGATCACCGTCGCGGCAATCAGCAAGGGCCGGGCGATCAGCAGATCGCCAAGCATGGCGTAGGCCGGTGGGTTCTGGATGGTGTAGCGTGGGTCCCCGCTGCCGGTATTTGACGCCAGCGCGGGCGCACCGACGCTCAGCATCACAACAACGGCAAGGGTTCGAAACAGGTTCATGGCACGGTCCTTCGACTGGTCAGTAAGAATACTGACTATAGACCGTCGGTTTTTTCAGCTCTGGCAACGCGGGCAAAACACGCTGGCGCGCTGGCCGAGCTTGACCTCGCGCAGTTGCGTCCCGCAGACCTTGCAGCCCTCGCCACCACGACCGTAGACGAACAATTCCTGCTGGAAATAGCCGGGTTGGCCGTCGCCACCAATGAAATCACGCAACGTGGTGCCGCCGCGCTCGATGGCGGCCGCCAGCACCCGCTTGATCTCGATGGAGAGCTTCAGGTAGCGCGCCCGGGAAATGCTCCCGGCCTCGCGACGCGGGTCGATGCCGGCGGCGAACAAGGCTTCGGTGGCGTAGATATTGCCGACGCCCACCACCACCGCGTTGTCCATGATGAACGGCTTGACCGCCATCGAGCGCCCGCGCGATTGCTGGAACAGGCGCTCGCCATCGAACAGGTCGGTGAGCGGTTCCGGCCCCAGGCGAGCCAGCAATTCGTGGTTGAGCGGGTCGAGGCTCCAGAGCATCGCGCCAAAGCGGCGCGGGTCGGTGTAGCGCAGGGCCAGGCCCGATTCCAGCTCGATGTCCACATGCTCGTGCTTGGCCGCCGGCATGCCGATTTCCACCAGGCGCAAATTGCCCGACATGCCCAGGTGACTGATCAGCGTGCCCACTTCGGCGTTGATCAACAGGTACTTGGCGCGGCGCTCGACCAGCACGATGCGCTGGCCGGACAGCCGCACATCGAGGTCCTCGGGGATCGGCCAGCGCAGGCGCCGGTCACGCACGATCACCCGGCTGACGCGCTGGCCCTCCAGGTGGGGGGCGATGCCGCGGCGGGTGGTTTCGACTTCCGGCAGTTCAGGCATGAGGCTCTCGGGTCAGGCGTCGGACACTCAGTGGTGAGTGCCGAGATCGCGAATCGTTTGTTTGAGGGTCTCGAAATCGTAATCCGACAGCCCGACATAATCGAGCACCAATGGCGCGATGCAATTCCATTCGTGGTCCTCGGTCTGGTTACCCAGTACACGGTAGGACGCACAGATGTGTTCGGCCATCTTCAGGATCGCCAGCAGGTTTTTCAGCTGGCTGTTGCGCGAGGATTCATCGCTGAAGATGCGCAGCGCATTGTGATGGTTGGCGATCGCGGTGCTGACGTGCTCCGGCAGGCGCCAGGATTTGGCCGTGTAGTAACCGACCACCGAGTGGTTGGTGTTGAACACACGGTTTTCGGTGTCCACCACCCGGCATTCGGCGCTCGCGCTGGCGTAGGCTTCTTCCAGCACGGTCATGTAGTTGGGGAAACGCTGCAGCATCAGCGGCACGCCGCAGTCGTGGAACAGCCCCAGCGCGTAGGCTTCATCGCCCGCCTCGACGCCGATGCGCTTGGCCAGGGTCAGGCAGGTCATGGCCACGTCCTGCGCGGTGTCCCAGAAACGGTTGAGGGTGACGATGGTGTCGTCGTTCATTTCACCCTTGATCGACTGCGCGTTGATCAGGTTGATGATCGAACGGCTGCCCAGCAGGTTCACCGCACGCTGGATCGAGGCGATCTTGTTGCTCAGGCCGTAATACGGCGAGTTGACGATCTTGAGCAGGGAACCGGAAAGACCCGGGTCCTGGGAGATCAGCTTGGCGATCACCTCCAGGTCCGGGTCGGGCATGTACTGCTCCATTTGCAGATCCACCATGATCTGCGGCTGGGCTGGCACGCTGATGCCTTGCAGGGACTGTTGGATCTGTTCGGGAGTCAGGTCTTGGGACATTAGTACACACTCTTGGAGAGACGCTGATTCTAGCTTCTAAATCCTGGATCCGAAATTCAAATATCAGGCCCAAGGGTGTCACCGCATGTCCAGCGCTGAACCTGCGCGGGCTGCAACACGGTATACTCCCGCTCTTTTTTTCCGGAGCGACGACATGTCCCTGCCTAGCCTGCGCCTCAAAGCCAACGCCGACCGTCGCCTGCGAAACGGCCACTTGTGGGTCTACAGCAACGAAATCGACGTAGCCGCCACGCCCCTGCACGGTTTCAAGGCCGGCGACCAGGCGATCCTCGAAGCTGCCGGCGGCAAGCCGCTGGGCATCGTCGCCATGAGCCCGAACAACCTGATCTGCGCCCGTGTCCTGTCCCGCGACATCAAGCTGCCGCTGGACAAGTCGTTGCTGGTACACCGCCTGAACGTGGCCCTGTCGATTCGCGACCGCCTGTTCGACAAGCCGTTCTACCGCCTGGTTTACGGCGATTCGGACCTGCTGCCGGGCCTGGTGGTCGACCGTTTCGGCGACATCCTGGTGGTGCAGATCGCTTCGGCGACCATGGAAGCGCACAAGGATGACGTGATCGCTGCGTTGACCCAGGTGCTCAAGCCCAGCGGCATCCTGTTCAAGAACGACTCGGCAGCCCGCGACGCCGAAGGCCTGGAGCGCTACGTCGACACGGTATTCGGCGTGGTGCCGGAGTGGGTCGCACTGGAAGAGAACGGCGTGAAGTTCGAAGCACCGGTCATCCAGGGCCAGAAAACCGGCTGGTTCTACGACCACCGCATGAACCGCGCCCGCCTGGCTCCGTATGCCAAAGGCAAGCGCGTGCTCGACCTGTACAGCTACATCGGCGGCTGGGGCGTGCAAGCGGCCGCGTTCGGCGCCAGTGAAGTGTTCTGCGTCGATGCCTCGGGCTTCGCCCTCGACGGCGTCGAGCGCAACGCCGCACTGAACGGTTTCGCCGACAAGATGACCTGCCTCGAAGGCGACGTCTTCGAAGCCCTGAAAGAGCTCAAGGCCAGCGAAGAACGCTTCGACGTGATCGTCGCCGACCCACCGGCGTTCATCAAGCGCAAGAAAGACATGAAAAATGGTGAAGGCGCCTACCGCCGCCTGAACGAGCAAGCCATGCGCCTGCTGACCAAGGACGGCATCCTCGTCAGCGCCTCCTGCTCGATGCACCTGCCCGAAGACGACCTGCAAAACATCCTGCTCACCAGCGCCCGCCACCTGGACCGCAACATCCAGATGCTCGAACGCGGCGGCCAGGGCCCGGACCACCCGGTCCACCCGGCAATCGTCGAAACGCGCTACATCAAGAGCATTACCTGCCGGTTGCTGCCGAATAGCTGATTGATACCCCTGTAGAAGCGAGCTTGCTCGCGATGCGTTGTGTCAGGCAAAACAATTGTCGGCTGACACGCCCCATCGCGAGCAAGCTCGCTCCTACAGAGGACAGCTGTTCAGATCCAGATGGCATCCCATAGCGGATATTCGCCGATATGGCTGACCAGGCCGGCGCGCAAGGGATTGGCGATGACGTAGCGTGCCGCCGCTTTCAAGTCTTCCTCTTTGCGCAACGCGCGATCGAAATAACCTTTCTGCCAAAGCCTATCGGCGCGACCCAGATGTTGATTGATGACGCGGGCGCTCAAGGACTTGGCCGTGCGCATCAATTTCGGTAAATCCCCATTGTGCAATTCCACCAGCCAGTGAAAGTGATCGGGCATCACCACCCAGGCGATGGAGGTGGCTTTGCCGGATTCCTGCGCTCTTCTGAATTCATGCACAAGCAGGCGACCCACACGCCAATCCTTGAAGAAGGGTTCCCGCTGATAGGTAACCGCTGTCAGTAAATAAATCCGGCCATGCTCCGAATGTCGGCCATAACGCAGCCGGTGACCCTGTGGTGTACTGGACATTCCGTTGTCCTCTTCCCTGATTGAAAGAGAAAACGGTAGCCGCCTCGTACCAAGCCAGCGCAGCAAAAGCGCATCTGGATGTGTAACGCCAACCCCTGTAGGAGCGAGCTTGCTCGCGATGCGTTGTGTCAGCAAAACAAATGCCGGCTGACAGGGCGCCATCGCGAGCAAGCTCGCTCCTACAGGTTTTGCGTCAAGCCAACACCCGCTCCACACGTCTCGCCAACACGCCCACCCATTCCCTCCAGCCGCCAGCCGTGTAGAATCGCGAACATTCATCGCCATTCATCCCCCGGCGGGTTTATGAGCTCAAGCTGAAGCGCGCGGCGATCCCGCAAAGTTATCGGCAGCGTCCCGGACACACGGCCATTTCCAAGTGTTCCAGGCGTCAATAGAAGCTCACTTCCCTTTTGATACCTGATTAGCCGCCCGGAGTGCTTCATGCCTGATTACCGCTCGAAAACATCCACCCACGGCCGCAACATGGCCGGCGCCCGTGCCTTGTGGCGCGCCACGGGGATGAAGGATGACGACTTCAAGAAGCCGATCATCGCCATTGCCAACTCGTTCACCCAGTTCGTACCGGGCCACGTCCACCTCAAGGACCTGGGCCAACTGGTCGCCCGCGAGATCGAACGCGCCGGCGGTGTGGCCAAGGAATTCAACACCATCGCCGTGGACGACGGCATCGCCATGGGCCACGACGGCATGCTGTACTCGCTGCCGAGCCGCGAGATCATCGCCGACTCCGTCGAGTACATGGTCAACGCCCACTGCGCCGACGCCATCGTCTGCATTTCCAACTGCGACAAGATCACCCCTGGCATGCTGATGGCCGCCCTGCGCCTGAACATCCCGGTGATCTTCGTCTCCGGCGGCCCGATGGAAGCCGGCAAGACCAAGCTGGCCAGCCACGGCCTGGACCTGGTCGACGCCATGGTGATCGCCGCCGACTCCAGCGCTTCTGACGAGAAGGTTGCCGAGTACGAGCGCAGCGCCTGCCCGACCTGCGGTTCGTGCTCCGGCATGTTCACCGCCAACTCGATGAACTGCCTGACCGAAGCCCTGGGCCTGGCCCTGCCGGGCAACGGTTCGACCCTGGCCACCCACAGCGACCGCGAGCAGCTGTTCCTGCAGGCGGGCCGCACCATCGTCGAGCTGTGCAAGCGCTACTACGGCGAGAACGATGAGTCGGTGCTGCCGCGCAACATCGCCAACTTCAAGGCGTTCGAAAACGCCATGATGCTCGACATCGCCATGGGCGGTTCGACCAACACCATCCTGCACCTGCTGGCCGCCGCCCAGGAAGCCGAGATCGCCTTCGACCTGCGCGACATTGATCGCCTGTCGCGCAAGGTACCGCAGCTGTGCAAGGTGGCGCCGAACATCCAGAAGTACCACATGGAAGACGTGCACCGCGCTGGCGGCATCTTCAGCATCCTCGGTTCCCTGGCCCGTGGCGGCCTGCTGCACACCGACCTGCCGACCGTGCACAGCCGCAGCATGGAAGAAGCCATCGCCAAGTGGGACATCACCCAGACCGACGACGAAGCCGTGCATCACTTCTTCAAGGCCGGCCCGGCAGGCATCCCGACGCAAACCGCGTTCAGCCAGTCGACCCGTTGGGAAACCCTGGACGACGACCGTGAAAACGGCTGCATCCGCAGCTTCGAACACGCCTACTCCAAAGAAGGCGGCCTGGCCGTGCTCTACGGCAACATCGCCCTGGACGGCTGCGTGGTGAAAACCGCCGGCGTCGACGAGTCGATCCACGTGTTCGAAGGCAACGCGAAGATCTTCGAAAGCCAGGACAGCGCCGTACGCGGCATCCTCGCCGACGAAGTGAAGGAAGGCGACATCGTCATCATTCGCTACGAAGGTCCGAAAGGCGGCCCGGGCATGCAGGAAATGCTCTACCCGACGTCCTACCTGAAATCCAAGGGCCTGGGCAAAGCCTGCGCCCTGCTCACCGACGGCCGTTTCTCCGGCGGCACCTCGGGCCTGTCCATCGGCCACGCTTCCCCGGAAGCCGCTGCCGGCGGCGCGATTGGCCTGGTGCAGGATGGCGACAAGGTGCTGATCGACATTCCGAACCGCTCGATCAACCTGTTGATCAGCGACGAAGAACTGGCCGCGCGCCGCGTCGAGCAGGACAAGAAAGGCTGGAAACCGGCTGAAGTGCGCCCACGTAAAGTGACCACCGCACTGAAGGCCTACGCCCTGCTGGCCACCAGTGCCGACAAGGGTGCGGTGCGTAACAAGGCGATGCTTGACGGGCTGTAAGCGTCAGTTGCCGCAATGAAAATGCCCCGCCATGTGCGGGGCATTTTTGTTTCTACCGGCCACCGCCCTCCCCCTGTAGGAGCGAGCTTGCTCGCGATGGTAGACCAGACACCGCGGGGTATCAGGTAGTCAGCGTTATCGTTGACGTCCATCGCGAGCAAGCTCGCTCCTACAGGGTTCAGCGAGCGGTTGATCATTCCCACGCAGAGCGTGGGAGCGATCAGGTCAAGCGACGCGGTCTTACTGGATCTCCTCAGGCTTGACGATCACCCAGTTCTTGTCCGCCGTTACCGGCAGCCCTTGCTTGGCCTGGGCTTCGGCGTTCTTGGTCATCATGCCGTTGAGCTGGGTCATGTATTTGTCCTTGCGGTTGATCCACAGGTGGATGCCGCCCTTGGCCACGTCGACATCGTGGAACAGCATGTAGCCGTCGCTGGTCGGTGTGTCGCCGCCAACCAGCACCGGTTTTTTCCACTCGTCGATGTAGGTCAGGATCGCTGCGTGTTTACCGGCCATCCAGGTCGCCGGGGTCCACAGGTAGGGGGTCAGTTCCAGGCCGAGGTTGGCCTTCTCGTCGTATTTGCCGGCAGTGATCTGTTTGCGCGCAGTGGTCAGCTCACCGGTCTTGCGGTCCTTGAGCAGCAGCGAAACGCCGATCACATTCTGCGGTTTGACGTTGTAGCCGTACTTCGGATCGGCAGCGACCATGCGCACCAGTTCTTCGGAGGCGGCGGTCATCACGTAGACCTCGATGCCGTTCTCCATCAGCTTGTTGTACAGCTCCTGCTGGCCGGTGAAGATTTTCGGCGGGTTAACGTCGAGTTTCTTGACCACATCGCCTTCGTAGTAAGTGGCCGGCACCGGCTTGCCGGAGGCCATCAGCTCATCGACGTAGCCCTTGAGCTCCTGCAACGTGAAGCCCGAGAACACTTGGGCAACCCATGGGTAGCACACCATGTCGTCGATTTCGCAGAGGCGGTAGTAGTAGCTGAACAGGCTTTCCTTGTGGTCGGCGGTGTCCTTGAACGGGATCAGTTTCAGCGACGGGTCGAGTTTGTCGCGGGTGATCAGGCCCTTGTTTTCCATGAACGGCAACAGCGACTCTTCAAGGTCGTAGCGGTAACTGGTGTTGTCCATGTCGAACACCGCGTAGTTACCCTTGTTGGCGTTGGCCGCGATCATCGCGTCCAGGGCCTTGGCCTGATCGGCGGGCCAATGTTTCAAATCCGTGGCGAGGGCCTGGCCGGCCAGACCCAGGCTCAGACTCAATCCCAATGCGGCCAGAAATTTCGGTGCTAGCTTCATCGACATCGCTCCCTGTTTGGAAAAGATCGACGCTAACAAATAAGTGTGACAGCCCTCGTCTGTCAGCGACCGCACACGTCCCTTTCGCGTCAGTTGCATCGCTGACAGCGACATGCGCTTATTCCAAAAACGACAGTCGCCAGACCATTTCGGTATTAATTCATTGCAAATCAAGCTGTTAGGCTTGCCGGTTCGCAGCTGCTCCCAGAGTGGCTGGCACAAGTCACTCGGAGTTTTTATGAATCTGCCGCTGATTCTCAATCTGTTGGTGTTCCTCGCCCTGCTCCTGGGCCTGGCGCAAACCCGTCACACCAGCTGGAGCCTGGCGAAGAAGGTCCTGCTCGCGCTGGCACTCGGCGTGGTGTTCGGCATCGCCCTGCACACGATTTATGGCGCTGGCAATCCGGTGCTGAAAGCCTCGATCGGCTGGTTCGATCTGGTGGGCAACGGTTACGTGCAGTTGCTGCAAATGATCGTGATCCCGCTGGTGTTCGCCTCGATCCTCAGCGCCGTGGCCCGGCTGCACAATGCCTCGTCCCTGGGCAAGATCAGCTTCCTGACCATCGGCACCCTGCTGTTCACCACCGCCATCGCGGCGCTGATCGGTATCGGCCTGACCAACCTGTTCGGCCTGACCGCCGACGGCCTGGTGGCCGGCACCCAGGAAATGGCGCGCCTGCAAACCATCCAGACCGACTACGCCGGCAAGGTCGCCGACCTGAATGTGCCGCAACTGCTGCTGTCGTTCATCCCGCAGAACCCGTTCGCCGACCTGGCCCGCGCCAAGCCGACGTCGATCATCAGCGTGGTGATCTTCGCCGCCTTCCTCGGCGTTGCCGCGTTGCAACTGCTCAAGGATGACGCCGAAAAAGGTCAGAAAGTGATCAACGCCATCGACACCCTGCAAGCCTGGGTGATGCGCCTGGTGCGCCTGGTGATGAAGCTGACCCCCTACGGCGTGCTGGCGCTGATGACCAAGGTGGTGGCCGGTTCCAACCTGCAGGACATCATCAAGCTGGGCAGTTTTGTGGTGGTGTCCTACATCGGCCTGGGCCTGATGTTTGTCGTCCACGGCGTGCTGGTGTCGGCGGCCGGGATCAATCCGCTGCGTTTCTTCCGCAAGATCTGGCCGGTGCTGACCTTCGCCTTCACCAGCCGTTCGAGCGCAGCGACCATCCCGTTGAGCATCGAAGCACAGACCAGTCGCCTGGGCATCCCGCAATCGGTCGCCAGTTTCGCCGCCTCGTTCGGTGCGACCATCGGCCAGAACGGCTGCGCCGGTTTGTACCCGGCCATGCTCGCCGTGATGGTGGCGCCGACCGTGGGCATCAACCCGCTGGACCCGCTGTGGATTGCCACGCTGGTGGCCATCGTCACCCTGAGTTCGGCCGGTGTGGCGGGCGTGGGTGGCGGCGCGACGTTCGCCGCGTTGATCGTGCTGCCGGCGATGGGCTTGCCGGTGTCACTGGTGGCGCTGCTGATTTCCGTCGAGCCGCTGATCGACATGGGGCGCACAGCGTTGAACGTGAGCGGTTCGATCACGGCAGGGGCGATTACCAGCCAGGTGATGCAGCAGACCGATAAGGCGCTGCTTGAGGCGGATGAGCATTCGGCGTTGGCTCACGCTTAAGATTTTCGGGGCCTGTCAGGGCCTCATCGCGGGCAAGCCCGCTCCCACAAGGGTCTCGGTCGAACACAGATTGTGTGAACACAAAGATCCCTGTAGGAGCGGGCTTGCCCGCGATGCTTTTAGGCTTTTTAAGCTCTTTCCCAAACCTCGAAACTGTAGGCCGGCTTGTCCCCCTCCGCCGGGTTCTGCACATTGGAAACCAGCTTCCATTGCTGCACATCGAACTCGGGAAACCACGCATCCCCCTCAGGGCTCAGCGCCACGCGCGTCAGGTACAGGCGATCGGCCTGGGCCAGGCCCTGGGCGTACAACTGCGCCCCGCCAATCAGCATCAGCTCATCGACGCCCTGTTCCTTCGCCCACGCCTCGGCGCGCACCACGGCGGCTTCCAGCGAGGGGTAGACCTCGGCGCCTTCGAGCACCAGACCGGCCTGGCGGCTGACCACGATGTTCAGGCGTCCCGGCAACGGACGACCGAGCGAATCCCAGGTCTTGCGACCCATGATGATCGGCTTGCCCAGGGTAGTGGCCTTGAAGTATTTGAAATCCCCCGGCAGGTGCCAGGGCATGCTGTTGTCGACGCCGATCACACGGTTTTCACCGAGGGCTGCGATCAGGCTTAAGGGGAGTGATTTAGTCATGCCGGCGAGGATACCAGAGCCTTCCGTACCCCGATAAGCGCAGCAGCGGTTATGCTCACAGTTCAATGGAGCGACGGGATGGCGCGTGACTGAACTGAATGACCTGTGGCTGACGGAAACCATCCGCCTGCGTGAAGAGCACGCCGGCCCCCTGGACGACCTGGAAGCCAACCGAGTGGCCCGCAGTGCCGGCGGCGACCTGCCCGCGCGCATTCAACGCCGCGCCCTGTGGCTGGCCGAGCGCGACGGCCTGACCAATGCGCTGCGCCACTGGCTGCAAGGCGCGCGACTGGCGCTGCTGGTGCTGGCCGTGCTGGCGGTGATCAGCGGCGCCGGGCTGGCCTTTGCCGCGCTGGGCGACGGGCAACGACCGGTGAATGTGTTCTGGGCCCTGGGCAGCCTGCTGGGGCTCAATCTGATTCTGCTGCTGAGCTGGGCGCTGGGCCTGCTGTTTGCCGGCGAGCACGGCGCGACGCTGGGGCGCCTGTGGTTGTGGCTCAGCGAAAAACTCGCCCGCGACGCCAAGGCCGCGCAACTGGCGCCGGCGCTGCTGTTGTTGCTGCAACGGCACAAACTCAATCGCTGGGCCCTCGGCGTGCTGGTCAACGGCCTGTGGCTGCTGGCGATGCTCAGCGCCCTGGTCATCCTGCTGACGCTGATGGCCACCCGGCGCTACGGTTTTGTCTGGGAAACCACCCTGCTCGGCGCCGACACCTTCGTCGCCATGACCCAGGCCCTCGGCGCCCTGCCTGCCCTGCTGGGTTTCAACGTGCCGACGGTGGAGATGATCCGCGCCAGCGGCGACGGCGCGCTGAACATCGAAAGCGCCCGGCAGGCCTGGGCCACCTGGCTGGTCGGTGTGCTGGTGGTCTATGGCGTGCTGCCGCGCCTGCTGCTGGCGCTGTTGTGCCGCTGGCGCTGGAGGTGCGGGCGCGCCACCCTGAAGCTCGACCTGAACCTGCCGGGCTTCGCGCAACTGCGCGAACGCCTGATGCCCACCAGCGAGCGCCTGGGCATCAGCGATGCCGCACCCGAGCAACTGCACCGCGTGCAAACCTCCAGCAGCGATCTGCAAAGCGCTGGCGCGTTGCTGGTGGCCATCGAACTCGACGACCAGCGCCCCTGGCCGCCGGCCCTGCCGAAAAACGTCAGCGACGCGGGCGTGCTCGACAGCCGTGAATCGCGGCAAAAACTCCTCGAACAGCTCAGTCGCTTCCCGCCGGCACGGCTGGCCATCGCCTGCGATCCGCGCCGCTCACCGGACCGCGGCAGCCTCGCGCTGATCGCCGAACTTGCGCGCAACGCCAGCGCCACGCGGGTCTGGCTGTTGCAGGCGCCACCCGGCGAAGCGCTGGATGGCGAACGCCTGGGCGACTGGCATGTGGCGTTGCAGCAACTGGAATTGCCCTACGCCGACAGCGCGCCGCTGAACTGGCTGGAGACCGGTCATGACTAGTTCCTGGAAACCGCCGCTGAAGCTCGCCGTGGTCGGCCACACCAACGTCGGCAAGACCTCGTTGCTGCGCACGCTGACCCGCGACGTCGGTTTCGGCGAGGTGTCCCATCGGCCCAGCACCACGCGGCACGTCGAAGGTGCGCGGCTGTCGGTGGACGGCGAGCCGTTGCTCGACCTGTTCGACACGCCGGGCCTGGAAGACGCCATCGCCCTGCTCGACTACCTCGAACGCCTGGAGCGACCGGGCGAACGCCTCGACGGCCCGGCCCGCCTGGCGCGTTTTCTCGAAGGCAGCGAAGCGCGCCAGCGTTTCGAACAGGAAGCCAAGGTGCTGCGCCAACTGCTCACCTGCGACGCCGGCCTCTATGTGATCGACGCCCGTGAACCGGTGCTGGCCAAGTACCGCGACGAACTGGAAGTGCTGGCCAGTTGCGGCAAACCGCTGCTGCCGGTGCTCAATTTCGTCAGCAGCGCCAACCACCGCGAACCGCAGTGGCGCGAAGCCCTGGCACGCCTGGGTCTGCATGCGCTGGTGCGTTTTGACAGCGTGGCGCCGCCGGAAGATGGCGAGCGCAGGCTGTATGAAAGCCTGGCCCTGTTGCTGGAAAACGCCCGCGAACAATTGCAGCGCCTGATCGCCGATCAACAGGCCCAACGCCTGGCCCGTCAGCACAGTGCGGCGCGGTTGATCGCCGAACTGCTGGTCGATTGCGCGGCCTGCCGGCGCAGCGTGGCCAGCGATGCCGAACAGGAACAGCAAGCGGTCGGCGAGCTGCGCAAGGCGGTTCGCCAGCGCGAGCAACGCTGCGTCGAAGCCTTGCTCAAGCTCTACGCCTTCCGCCCGCAGGACGCCGCCGCCAGCGACTTGCCGCTGCTCGATGGGCGCTGGGGCGACGACCTGTTCAACCCCGAGACCCTCAAGCAACTGGGCGTGCGGGTCGGCGGCGGTATTGCCGCCGGTGCGGCCGCCGGGGCCGGGGTCGATCTGCTGGTGGGCGGCATCACCCTCGGCGCCGCCGCCCTGGCCGGGGCGATTGCCGGCGGTGCGCTGCAAACCGCACGCAGTTATGGCAGCCGCCTGCTGGGCAAGCTCAAGGGCCAGCGCGAATTGACCGTGGACGACAGCGTGCTGCGCCTGTTGGCCTTGCGCCAGCGGCAATTGCTGCAAGCATTGAACGCCCGCGGGCATGCGGCACTGGACAGCATCCAGGTGGCCACGCCCCAGGACAAGACCTGGCGCGAGGGCAAACTGCCCGAGGCGCTGACCCGCGCGCGGGCGCATCCGCAGTGGTCGTCGCTCAATCCGCAGGCGAAGTTGAGCCAGGCGGAGCGGCAGGAGGTGGTTGAGGGGTTGGCTCAGCAGCTTTGATTTTGGGGTTGAACCCATCGCGAGCAGGCTCGCTCCCACAGTAGATTTTCGGTGAACACAAAATCTGTGGATACCCTAAATCCCTGTGGGAGCGAGCCTGCTCGCGATGAATGCGACGCGGTCTACGACCTGGCCAAAACCCTGACCGCCATCCCCTTCAACACCCCAAGGTCCATCACCGGCACCCACATCTGCTTGGCCATTTCATCCCACTGGCGCATGCGCAAACTCACCGCGCAGAGTGGGTCCTGCTCGAAGGCGTGCGCTTCTTCGGCACTCATCACCCCACCCTGGTACTCCAGGGTTCGCCGGCTCGCTTCGCTCAGGCGCTCGTAGTACCCAGGCTCCTTGAGTGTCAGGTAACGCTTGGCCTGCACGTGGTACTCCACCAGCCGGGCCAGGCGTTCGCTGAAACCGGCGCGGCGCAGGTAGTCGGCGCCCAGGCGTTCATGGCTGACCACACCGAAGCCGCCCATGTTCTGCGCGTCCTCGGCGCAGATGTGCCCGATGTCGTGGAAGAACGCCGCCAGCACCACTTCATCGTCGAAGCCCTCGGCTATCGCCAGCTCGGCGGCCTGGGACATGTGCTCGATCTGCGACACCGGTTCGCCAATGTAGTCGTGATCGCCAAAGCGTTCGTACAAGCCGAATACCTGCTCGATCACCTGCGCATGCGCGTTCATCAACGTTCCCCCAACAGGGTCGCGACGTTGCGCTCGGCCATCGCCGGCCCGACGCTCATACCCACGCCGGTGTGCATCAGCGCCACGCTCACGCCCTCGGCCGGGCGCAGGAACGAGAACGGCCCCGGCCCGCGCGAGCCGTAGACCCCCTGCCAACGCTCGACCACCTGCACCTTGCAGCGCAGCGTCTGCTCGGCCAGTTCGAGCATCCAGTTGTCCACCTGCTCGGCATTGAACGGCGAGGCGTCGCTGCCGTAGTGGTGCGAATCGCCGATGATCAGTTCGCCATAAGGCGTCGGGCTGATCAGCAGGTGAATGCCATTTTCATGCAGGTGCGGTTCATCACGCAGGATCTGCGCCTGCACCGCCCGGGCCTCGGGCAGGTCGGCGAAGGCGCCGTAATGCACGCCACTCAAACCGGTGAGCAGCGCGTGTTGCAGGTTCAGGTTGACCTGCGGCCGGGCGCGGAGCATTTGCAGGCGGCAGACTTGCGGCTCGAGGGCGGCAATCGGCTCGGCCAGCAGCGTCTGATAATCGTGGCCGGAGCAGACGATGATCTGTTCGGCGCTGAAGCTGCCCGCCGTGCTGTGCAGGCGGCCGGGTTCGATATCGCGCACCAGGGTCGAGAAGTGGAACTCGACGTTCAGTTCGCGGCGCAGGTAGTCGATCAGCGCTGGCAGCGCTTCACGGGAATACAGTTGCTGGTCGTCCAGGCCATGCAGCGCCGCGCGGTGATGGCTGAACTGACCGCCGTACAGGTCACGCAGGGCGGCGCCGCGCAGCAGCTCGACGCGGTAGCCGTATTCCACGGCGCGACCGGCGCAGAAGGCTTCGAGCAGGTGTTCTTCCGCTTCGTTACGGGCAAACAGGTACGAGCCGTTGCGCTTGAGTTGCAGGCCGGCGACTTGCGCCCACTGGCCCCAGATGTCGCGGCTTTGCCTGGCCAGTTCGAGCATGATTCCCGGCGGCTGGCCGGTGACCAGCGCCTGGCCGAAGTTGCGCACCGAGGCGCCGAGCGGCGTGGCGCTGCGCTCGAAAACGCGAACCCTGAGGCCACGGCGGGCGGCGGCGTAGGCGTGGGACAGACCGAGAATGCCGGCGCCGACGATGAGCAGGTCGTTGTGGTGTGTCATTGGGTTTTTTCTCTGAATTCAAGACCGCCATCGCGAGCAAGCCCGCTCCCACAGTGGTGGTGTGTGCGCCACAAATTTCCTGTGGGAGCGAGCCTGCTCGCGATGCGGTTTTACTTGGCGGCCACTTTCTCGGACTTGCCGTCATAGCGCTTGCGCCACTCGGCCAGGATCTCGTCGCGGTTTTTCGAGGCCCAGGCAAAGTCGTTCTTGATCAGGCGCTGTTCGTAGTCGGCCGGCAGTTCGGTCTGCGGCTTGGCGATACCCGGCTGGGCCAGCACGGCGAAGTTTTCTTTGTACAGTTCCATCGCCTCGGGGCTGGCCGAGAAGTCCGCGAGTTTCTTCGCTGCCTCTTCGTGTGGCGTGCCCTTGATCACCGCCGTCGCCTCGATCTCCCAGCCCAGGCCTTCCTTCGGCAGGATGATGTCCAGCGGCGCGCCCTGGCGCTTGAGTTGCACAGCCGGGTATTCAAAGGAAATACCGATCGGGAATTCACCGGCAGCAGCCAGCTTGCACGGCTTGGAACCGGAGTGAACGTACTGGCCGATGTTCTGGTGCAGGTCGTCCATGTACTGCCAGCCCTGTTTCTCGCCGAAGGTCTGCAACCAGGCGCTGACATCGAGGAAGCCGGTGCCGGACGACGCCGGGTTCGGCATGACGATCTTGCCCTTGTACTCAGGCTTGGTCAGGTCCTGCCAGCTCACGGGCTTGGTCAGGCCCTGCTTTTCCGCTTCGACGCTGTTGAAGCAGATGGTCGCGGCCCAGACGTCCATGCCGACCCAGGCTGGCGGGTTGGCGGCGTCGCGGTAGTTGCCGCCGATCTTGGCCAGGTCCTTCGGTGCGTAGCTTTGCAGCATGCCTTGCTGGTCGAGAATCGCCAGGCTGGAGGCGGCCAGGCCCCACACGGCGTCCGCCTGCGGGCGGGCTTTTTCCGCGAGCAGCTTGGCGGTGATGATGCCGGTGGAGTCGCGCACCCACTTGATCTCGACGTCCGGGTTGGCCTTTTCGAAAGCTTGCTTGTAGGTCTTCAGTTGTTCGGCTTCGAGGGCGGTGTACACCGTCAACTCGGTTTTCGCCGCGAAGGCGTTCAGGCTGAAAGCGGTAAGGACAGCAGCGGCCAGGGCCATGGGCTTGAACATGATCTTTTTCCTGTAGTGAGTTGTGGGTGGCAAACGCCGGGCGAATCAGTGACCGGGCGCGCTCTGCCGCCAGGCTTGGGAGCGGCGCAGCAAGCCGCGCGAAGCCCAGGCCAGCAGCAGGGACACGCCCGCCGAGGTGAACAGAATCAGGGTCGACATCGCGGCCGCGCCGCCGACGTTGCCGGCGTCATCCATGTTCAGCACCGCCACCGCCGCGAGGATGGTGTCGGGGCTGTAGAGGAAGATCGCCGCCGAGACGGTGGTCATGGCCGAGACGAACAGGTAGCGCACGATGTCGAGCAAGGCCGGCAGGCAGATCGGCACGGTGACGCGCAGGTAATGCCGATACAGCGGCGCCTTGAGCGACAGCGCGGCGGCTTCGAACTCGGCATCCAGCTGGCGTAGCGCAGTGGTCGCGGTCATTTGTGCGGTGGTCAGATAGTGAGCGATGGTGCACACCACCAGCAGGGTCATGGTCCCGTAGAGCACATGCAGCGGGTTGCCGGTGAGGTTGAAGAAGAAGACGTAGCCCAGGCCCAGCACCAGCCCCGGCACCGCCATCGGTACGAAACTGAGCAGGCGCAGCGCCAGGTTCAGACCGCGCTGGCCTTTGGTCTTTTCCATCAGGTAGGCACCGGTGAAGATCAGCACGCTGCCGATCAGCGCCGAGTACACGGCCATCTTCACGCTGTTGCCGTAGGCCAGCCAACCGCCGCCGGCGGTGTCGCTGAACTGGTAGTGGTTGAGCGACAGCGACAGGTTGTACGGCCAGAACTTCACCAGGGACGAGAACACCGCCATGCCGAACACGCCGAGCAACGCCGCGCAGATCAGCAGCACGATGGCCAGGTAGCCGGCATCACGACGCTTGGACGGCGTCGGTTTGAACACCTGCGCCCGACCGCTCATGGAGTCGCCATGACGGCGACGCAACCAGGCATCCACGCCGAAACTCAGCAGCGCCGGCAGCAGCAGGACCATGCCGATCAACGCCCCACGACCGAACTGTTGCTGGCCGACCACCGCCTTGTAGGCTTCCAGCGCCAACACCTGATAGTCGCCACCGACCACCACCGGCACGCCAAAATCGGTGATGGTCAGGGTGAACACCAGGCAGAACGCGGCGAACACCGCCTGGCGCGTGGCCGGCCAGGTGATGCTGCGAAAGGCCTTGGCGGGGCTGGCGCCCATGCTCGAGGCGGCGTCGAACAACCGCGCATCCGCCAGGGACAGCGCCGACAGCAGAATCATCAGGGCGTGTGGGAAGGTGTAGATGACCTCACCCAGCACGATGCCCCAGAAGCCGTAGATGTTGTCCGACAGCAAGCCACGCAGCATGCCCTGGTTGCCGAACAGGTAGACCAGCGCGATACCCGGCAGCATCGACGGCGCCATCAGCGGTAGCAGCGAGATGCCGCGCCACAGACCTTTGCCGGGAATCAACGTGCGTTGCAGGGCGTAGGCAAACAGGTAGGCCAGCGGCACGACGATGGCCGCAACGCTCAGGGAAACCTTCAGGCTGTTACCCAGCAGCCAGTGGAAATTGGCGCTGCCGAGCAACTCACGGGCAGCGACCCATCCCCCGCCCTGCCCGGCTTCGCCGCTGAAACCGCGCCAGAAGATCGCCAGCAGCGGCATCAGCACCGCGATACCCAGCAACACCAACAACAGCACCTTGCCGCCGACCACGAACAGCCGGTCGCCGAGCTCGGCACGGGAGACCTGCCGCACCTGCTTGCGCGACATCGGCAGCGCGACGTTGGCGCTCATCAGGCAAACACCTGCAGGCTGCGGGGTGGCAAGGCGACCATGATCTGCTGGGCGCCGAGGCGCGGCATGGCTTCCGGCGCCAGCTCCGCCAACAGGGCGTGGCCGGGCAACTGGTCGAGTTCGAAGCTCATGCGGCAGCGGTTGCCGAGGAAGGTGATTTCGCGAACCCGGGCCGGGAACAGGTTTTCCTCGTGCACCAGCGGATTCACGCTGATCGCCTCAGGACGGCAGAACAGGCGGCCAGAGGCGGTCTTCGCGCAGCCATCCTGCAGGCGCATGTTCATCCCGCCAACCCGGGCGTGACTGTCGCTGCTGCGATGGAACGGCAGCCAGTTGCCCTGGCCGACGAACTCGGCGACGAAGGGCGTGGCCGGACGATCGTAGATTTCCTGCGGCGTGGCGTATTGCTCGACCTTGCCGTTGTTCATCACGGCAATACGGTCGGCCATGAGCATGGCCTCATCCTGGTTGTGCGTGACCATCAGCGTGGTGATGCCCAGGCTGCGCTGCAACTGGCGCAACTCGGTGCACAGGTGCTCGCGAACCCGCGCATCGAGCGCCGACATCGGCTCGTCCAGCAGCAACAACGAGGGCGACGGCGCCAGGGCGCGGGCCAGGGCAACCCGCTGTTGCTGGCCGCCGGACAATTGGCCGGGGTACTTTTTCTCACTGCCGGTCAGGCCGACCAGCTCCAGCATCTGACCGACCCGCTTACGCGTTTCCTCGCGACCACTGCCGGCGAGGCCGTAGGCAATGTTCGCTTCGACGGTGAGGTTGGGGAACAGCGCGTAGGACTGGAACAGGATGCCGTAGTCACGGGCCTGGGGCGGCAGGTCCGAGACGTTGCGGCCACCGAGGAACAACTCACCATCGTCCTGTTTCTCCAGGCCGGCGATGCAGCGCAGCAGCGTGGTCTTGCCGCAACCGGACGGGCCCAGCAGACACACCAGCTCACCGGCCGCCACGTCGAGGGAGACGTTATCCAGCGCAGTGAAGGCGCCGAAGCGTTTCTGCACGCCCCGCACCTTCATCGGTGCGCCGGGGGTGGTCAGGACAGTTGCGGTCGAGTGGTTCATGGACAGGCCTCATCTAGCAGATGAAAGCCATCCTAGAGTTGTAATGAGACCGTCATGTGGCAGTAAGGCAAAAACTGGTGATAGTGGTATTCGGGGATTTGGGTTCAGCCCTGATCGTTCCCACGTCGAGGCGTCGAACCGTCTGCGTGGGAATGCAGCCCGGGACACTCTGCGTCCCAAGAAGCCGAACGCGGAGCGTCCGAAGAGGCATTCCCACGCAGAGCGTGGGAACGATCACTTACACAGACGCCGAAGGTCTCAGACCGGCGCCATCTCCTGCGCCACCCCCAGGAACGCCGCCGGCAACCGCGCGCCTTTGCGCTCCTTGAGGCAATACAGGTACTCGGGAATCTGCGGCGCATTTTCCAGGGTCAGCACACGCAGTTGTGGGTCATGGGGCACTTCCTGGCGGGCAATGATGCTGATGCCGATGTTGCGCAGTACCGCTTCGCGAATCGACTCGCGGCTGCCAATCTCCAGCAGTGGCCCGAAATCCACACCGGCGCCGGCCAGCAACTCCTCGGTCAGGCGCCGGGTGGTCGAGCCCGGCTCGCGCATCAGCAGCGTGTGCCCGACCAGCGCACTGAGCGGCACGTGGTCGTGCACCGCCAACGGATGATTGCGATGCACCGCCAGCACCAGCGGATCGCTACCCAGCACCCGGCGGATCAGCCGCGCATCGTCGAGCAACTGCGAGGATGCGGCGACGTCCACCCGGTATTCCTCCAGCGCTTCGAGCACCTGCTGGGAGTTGCCAATCTCCACCGACACTTCGACCTGAGGCAGACGTTCGCGAAAGGTCTTCACCAGGTCGAGGATGTAGTAAGGCGCGGTGGCCGCGATGCGTAAGGTGCCCTGGACCTGGCCGCTGTTGCGCAGGAAAAACTCGATGTCGGCTTCCTGCTGCAACAGCGCCTTGACCATCGGCAACAGCCGCGCGCCGTCATCGCTGACGCTCAGGCGTCGCCCGCCGCGGTAGAACAGCTCCACCGAATACTGGCTTTCCAGGTGGCGGATCTGCGTCGTCACCGTGGGCTGGCTCAGGCCGAGCTTTTTCGCCGCCAGGGTAATGCTGCCCAGGCGGGCCACCATGTAAAACGCCTTCAGCTCGGCACTCAGCACAACCGCCCCTCATCCGTTATTTGCGCAACAGGCGCAAACCATTGAACACCACCAGCAGGCTCACGCCCATGTCGGCGAACACCGCCATCCACATGGTAGCGACCCCGAAGAAGGTTACCCCAAGAAAGATCGCCTTGATGACCAATGCCAGGGCGATGTTCTGCTTGAGGATGCTCGAGGTTTGCCGGGACAGGCGGACAAACGCCGGGATTTTGCGCAAATCGTCGTCCATCAGGGCGACATCGGCGGTTTCGATGGCGGTGTCGGTGCCGGCGGCCGCCATGGCGAAACCGATCTGCGCACGGGCCAGCGCCGGGGCGTCGTTGATGCCGTCGCCCACCATGCCGACCTGATGGCCCTTGGCATACAACGCCTCGATGGCTTGCAACTTGTCGGTCGGCAGCAGATCGCCCTGGGCTTCGTCGATGCCCACCTGCGCAGCAATCGCCTGGGCCGTGTGGACGTTGTCACCGGTGAGCATCAGGGTCTTGATGCCCAGCTCATGCAGTTGTTCGATGGCGTCGCGGCTGGAGTCCTTCACCGTGTCGGCCACGGCGAACAGCGCCAGAGGCCCCGAGGCGTCGAGCAGCAGCACCACGGATTTGCCTTGTTTTTCCAGGGCGAAGAGTTTTTCCTCCAGCGCCGGGGAACACAACTGCAACTCTTCCACCAGACGGTGATTGCCCAGGTGGTAGACCTGGCCATTGATCTCACCACGCACACCCCTCCCGGCCAGCGCCGCGAAGTTATCCACAGTCAGCGGCGTCAGGTTTTTATCCACAGCCGCCTGGGCTATCGCCAGCGACACCGGGTGGTCCGAGCGCCCGGCGAGCGCGGCAGCAATGGCCGGCGCCAGGGCCTGGGCGGTCGGGTCGAGCGCCAGGTAATCGGTCTGTACCGGTTTGCCGTGGGTGATGGTGCCGGTCTTGTCCAGCGCCAGGTAATCGAGCTTGTGGCCACCCTCCAGGTAAACGCCGCCCTTGATCAGGATGCCTTTGCGCGCCGCCGCGGCAAGGCCGCTGACGATGGTCACCGGGGTGGAAATCACCAGCGCACACGGACAGGCCACCACCAGCAGCACCAGCGCACGGTAGATCCAGTCGAACCACGCCGCACTCATGAACAGCGGCGGGATCACCGCCACCGCCAGGGCCAGGACAAACACCGCCGGGGTGTAGATTTTCGAGAACTGATCGACGAAGCGCTGGGTCGGTGCCCGCGCCCCCTGCGCCTGCTCGACCACGTGGATGATTCGCGCCAGGGTCGACTGGTTGGCCAGTGCCGTGACCGCGTACTCCAGGGAACCGGCCTGATTGATGGTGCCGGCGAACACCTTGTCGCCAACGCCCTTCTCCACCGGCAGGCTCTCGCCGGTGATCGGCGCCTGGTCGATGGTCGAACTGCCCGCCACCACTTCACCGTCCAGGCCAATACGCTCGCCCGGCCGCACGCGCACCCGCGCGCCGAGGGCGATGGTCTTCACATCCTGCTCCAGCCAACTGCCGTTGGCCTGCAACACCGTGGCCTGATCCGGGGTCATCTGCATCAGGCCGCTGATGGCATTGCGTGCGCGGTCCAGGGACCGGGCTTCGATCAACTCGGCCACGGTGAACAGGAACATCACCATCGCCGCTTCCGGCCACTGGCCGATCAGGATGGCACCGGTCACCGCGATGCTCATCAGCGCGTTGATGTTGAGGTTGCGGTTCTTCAGGGCAATCCAGCCCTTCTTGTAGGTGCCCAGGCCACCGCTGAAGATCGAGATCAGCGCGATGATCGCCACCACCCAACTCGGCGCCGCGCTGGTGAAATGCACCACTTCGGCGGCAAGCGCAGTCACGCCCGACAGCGCCAATGGCCACCACGGTTTTTTCGCCGGCGCGGCTGCCGGCGCTTCGACGCCCTGCTCCAGCGGCTCGGCCTGCATGCCCAGGGATTTGATCGCCTCGATGATCGGCGCCGTATCCGCCAGCTCGTGGGTTACGCCGAGCACACGGTTGATCAAATTGAATTCCAGTTGTTGCACGCCGGCCAGTTTGCCGAGCTTGTTCTGGATCAGCGTCTGTTCGGTCGGGCAGTCCATGGCCTCGATGCGAAAGCTGCTGAGTCTGGCGTTGGCGCTGGGGGCCTCGGTCAATTGAACCCGCGACGGCGCCGCCGCTTTCGCCGAACAGCAGGAGTCGCCAGGGCCGCCATGCGAGTGTTTATGCACAGGCTGCAGCTTGTGGCCGTGATCGTGCCCATCTTCGTGGGTGTGCGTGTGGGTCGAGGAATGCCGGGAATCGCTCATGGGTCGCGTCCTTGAAAGTACCTGTTGCCAAGTAAAGACCCTGTAGCCACTATAGGGTCAAGCACCCTTTTTGGAGACGACCGTCATGAAGATCGGCGAACTGGCAAAACTCACCGACTGTGCCGTAGAGACCATCCGTTACTACGAGCGCGAGAATCTGCTGCCGGAACCGGCGCGCAGTGACGGCAACTACCGCGTCTACACCCAGGCCCATGCCGAGCGCCTGACCTTCATCCGCAACTGCCGCACCCTGGACATGACCCTCGAGGAAATCCGCAGCCTGCTGGCCTTTCGCGACAGCCCACAGGACCAGTGCGAGAGCGTGAACGCGCTGGTGGACGAGCACATTCACCACGTGAAGGCCAGGATCGACGGGCTGCTGGCACTGCAGGCGCAACTGATCGACCTGCGCCGCCGTTGCGGCGAAGGGCCGGACGTTGATCAGTGCGGGATTCTGCAACGTCTGGAAGTCAGTGGCGGCGTGGTGGCGACGGAGGTGGAGCATTCACATGTGGGCCGTAGTCACGGGCATTGAGACCGCCGCCACGTGGTTCATCAGAGCAACTGAAATTCGATAATGCCTCTCGGGCCCAGGCCGTAGAGCATTCCCTGAGGCATACCTGAGCCTAGAAACGCACTGCAGGCCAGAAAAACCTTTTCCCCACGATAAGGTTGGTAGACGGATGGCTGAATTCGGAACTCAATGGCCGCCTCGGGGGTGACGGTCAACTGACGCTGATAGTCTCTGAGATTGACGGCCGTAGAGCCTCCGTTCAAGTCACTTCTTATTGTCATGAGGATGGCATTGTTACCACCCAGATTGATGATTTTCGGGATATGCAAAACAATGCCATGCGGAAATTTATCCACTTCCAGCACGCCATTCTCGACGCCTTCAATAGAAATCGAACCTGTCTGTTCAAGCGCCTTTACGAAGGAGACAAATCTGGATAAGGAAGGCAGCGCGCTTCCATTTCTCATGATGATAAAAATGACTTCCAACTGTTGCCCCACAAATTGCAGAGCTTGCACATCCGGCAAAGTGAAATGCATCGGCGAGAACTCGGTCACTGTCTTTGACGGCAACTCAAAGTTAGCGCCTGTGCTGAGCGAGTGCCCTTGCAATCGCACTTCATCACCCATCTGAAACTCTATCTCATTGACATCAACCCCAAAAAACAACGCGTCAACGAAAACCGGCCCGCCCTCCAATACCTCCTGGGGAACCATGGCGCCCCAGGGACTGACGCCGGACAAAGCGTGAATCTCTCCCGTTCGGCCTCGGCAGTTCACCGTTGGCCTGGAGTACATTGGAGCGCTCGAACCCTGAGTTTGAATGTCCACGACAGGGTCCGCGAATCCATGGATTGGAAAATCTGTAATGACTGACATATGCACCTCCACAAATAAACAAAGGGTGTTGCCGACCCAAGCCGGGCGGCTTCAAGTCAGTCAAACACCCTTCGATTTATTCGCCAGCTGTCAGAAATAACAGTGTGTTAGATCTTTTTGCAATCAGCCTTACTTGGAAGAATTACACCTCACGGCCGTTGACCCTGTAGGAGCGAGCTTGCTCGCGATGGCGGTTCAGACACACCGGTGTCGACTGACACTCCATCGCGAGCAAGCTCGCTCCTACGGAGGTTGGGCGGTGTTACACCGCCATCGGCGCCGTCATCGGCGCGTGGTGCTGATAGCCTTCGAGCGAGAAGTCACCCGGCTCCACCAGCTCCAGCCATTCAGGCTGGTACACGCCGGTCTTGGCGAACTCCGGCACACGGTCGCTGATCTTGAGCTTGGGCATCGGGAACGGCTCGCGGGTGAGCTGTTCGTTGAGCATGTCCAGGTGGTTTTCGTAGACGTGGGCGTCACCGATGAAATAGGTGAACCAGCGCGGTGTGTAGCCGGTCAGGCGACCGATCAGGCTCAGCAGCGCGGCGCCTTCGGTGAGGTTGAACGGCGTGCCCAGGCCCAGGTCGTTGGAACGGATGTAGAGGGTCAGGGAAATCTCTTTCGTCTCGACATTCGGGTGGAACTGGTACAGCAGGTGGCACGGCGGCAGGGCCATTTCATCCAGTTGCGCGACGTTCCAGCCGTGGAACAGGATGCGCCGGCTGCCCGGGTCCTTGATGATGGTGTCGACGCACTGGCGAACCTGGTCGATGGCCTTGTACAGCACGACATAAGCCTGGCCGTCTTCTTCACCTTCGGCGATCTGGCGGTAGCCCTGGCCCAGGGTCTGCTCGATGGCCGCTCGGTTGCTCAGCGGGATCTGCTTGTACGCCGGCCATTTGCGCCATTGCACGCCGTAGATCTCGCCCAGGTCGTCTTCGCCCTGGCGGAACGGGTTGGCCAGCCACTGTGCATTTTCGTTGGCGTTCTGATCCCAGACCTTGCAGCCCAGTGCGCGGAATTCGGCGGCGTTGTTCACCCCGCGCAGGAAACCGCACATTTCGCCGATGGCCGACTTGAAGGCCATCTTGCGCGTGGTGATCGCCGGAAAACCCTCCTGCAGGTCATAACGCAGCATCGCGCCGGGGAAGCTGATGGTGTTCACGCCGGTGCGGTTGGCCTGCTTGGTGCCGTTCTTGATGACGTGGGCGACCAGTTCGAGATATTGCTTCATGAGTTACCTGTTTCCTTGAACCCGGGGCGCGGGCCCCGGGGTTCGAATTTAGGCGGCAGCCGCAGGCGGTGCCGGTGCGCGATTGTAGGCCAGCCAGATGAGGAACAGGCCACCGATGATCATCGGCACACACAGCACCTGACCCATGGTCAGCCAGTTCCAGGCCAGGTAGCCCAGTTGCGCGTCCGGTACGCGGACGAATTCGACGATGAAACGGAAGATGCCGTAGAACAGCGCGAACATCCCCGACACCGCCATGGTCGGCCGCGGCTTGCGCGAGAACAGCCACAGGATGACGAACAGCGCGACGCCTTCCAGGGCGAACTGATAGAGCTGCGAAGGGTGACGCGGCAGTTGCGCCGGATCACTGAACGGCGGGAAGACCATGGCCCACGGTACGTCGGTAGCCTTGCCCCACAATTCGGCATTGATGAAGTTGCCAATGCGCCCGGCCCCCAGGCCGATGGGTACCATGGGCGCGACGAAGTCCATCAATTGGAAGAACGACTTGTTGTTCTTCTTGCCGAACCACAACGCCGCCAGCATCACGCCGATGAAGCCGCCGTGGAACGACATGCCGCCCTTCCACACCTCGAAGATCAGCATCGGGTTGGCCAGGTAAGCACTCAGATCGTAGAACAGCACATAACCCAGGCGACCGCCGACGATGACGCCCATCGACATCCAGAACACCATGTCGGAGAGTTTTTCCTTGGTCCAGGTCGGGTCGAAGCGGTTCAGCCGGCGCGATGCCAGCAGCCACGCACCGCCGATGCCGATCAGGTACATCAAGCCGTACCAGTGGATTTTCAGCGGACCGATGGCCAGGGCCACCGGATCGATCTGCGGGTAAGGCAGCATTGCGACTCCTCGTTAGCGTTCAAACGTTCAATATTCCCGGGCGACGCTGTCACGCCAGGATTAAGCCAGGATTGTGCGATGCGTCAGAGCAGGAAACTCAAACCTACGCAGAACAGCAAAGCGGCGAACAACCTTTTCAGCAAGCGCGGCGACAACCTGTGGGCCAATCGCGCGCCCAGCCGGGCGAAGACCATGCTGGTCAGGGCAATGCCCAGCAGCGCCGGCAGATAAACAAAACCCAGACTATGGGCCGGCAACAGCGGATCGTGCCAGCCCAGAATCATGAAACTTAATGCACTTGCCACAGCGATCGGCAGGCCGCAGGCCGACGACGTGGCCACCGCCTGCTGCATCGGCACACTGCGCCAGGTCAGGAACGGCACGGTCAGCGAGCCGCCGCCAATGCCGAAAATCGCCGAGGCCCAGCCAATCACCGTGCCCGCCACGGTCAGACCGACTTTCCCCGGCACCGTTCGGCTGGCCTTGGGTTTGAGGTCCATGGCCAGTTGCACGGCGATGACCAGGGCGAACACGCCGATGATCTTCTGCAGGTTGGGGCCCGAGATCGCCTCGGCGGTCAGCGCGCCGAAACCGGCGCCCAGCAGGATACCGACGGTCATCCAGGCGAAGATCGGCCAGCGCACCGCGCCAATGCGATGATGCTCGCGCACCGCGTTGACCGAGGTAAAAATGATCGTCGCCAGCGAAGTGCCGACTGCCAGGTGCGTGAGGATCGAGGCATCGAAACCCTGCAAGGTGAAACTGAACACCAGCACCGGCACGATAATGATCCCGCCACCCACGCCAAACAGGCCGGCGAGCACGCCTGCACAGGCGCCAAGCGCCAGATAGAGCAGAAATTCCATGGGCGATCCCTGTTCACCACGCAAAACCGGACCGGCATGGTAACGGATGCGGGGCCTGCGGCTCCACTGTGAAGCCGATGGATCGACGGGCGATGTCTGCGTAGAGTGGGCAAAAAAACACACAAGGACCACCTTATGTGCCTGATTGTCTTTGCCTGGCGCCCGGGTCATGCCCAGCCGCTGATCGTCGCGGCCAACCGCGACGAGTTCTACGCCCGGCCCAGCCTGCCCCTGGGGCAATGGCAGGAAACCCCGCAGGTCTACGCCGGCCGTGATCTGGAAGCGGGTGGCACCTGGCTCGGCGTCGGCGCCAATGGGCGCTTTGCCGCGCTGACCAACATCCGCGACCCGCACCAGCCTGCCGCGCGTAAATCCCGGGGTGAACTGGTGGCGCGCTTTCTCGGCGGCAGCATGCCGATAGACGACTATCTGGACGATGTGGTCGCCCGCTCTCTGGAATATGCCGGTTTCAACCTGCTGGTCGGCAACACCAACGAACTGTGGCATTACCACGCCCGCGACGCCGAGGCCGTACTGTTGCCGCCGGGGGTCTATGGGTTGTCCAATGCCGGGCTGGATACGCCATGGCCCAAGCTGCTCAAGGCCCGGGCGGGGCTGGAGACGTTGCTCGACGATCCCCAGCCCGAGCGGCTTCTGGGATTGCTAAGCGACGCGCAGACCGCGCCGTTCGCCGAGTTACCGGACACCGGGGTCGGGCTGGCGACGGAGTCGTTGCTGTCGAGTGTTTTCATTGCCAGCCAGAGCTATGGGACCCGGGCAAGTACGGCGTTGATCGTGCAGGCGGATGGCTCGCGGCACCTGGTTGAGCGCAGCTTTGGGCCGTATGGGGGGCATCTTGGGGAGGTTGAGGTCAGGATCTAGATTGTGTGGTGTTTGGGCAGAAGCTATCGCGAGCAGGCTCGCTCCCACATTGGATCTGTGAACGACACAAATCTCCTGTGGGGGCGAGCCTGCTCGCGATGGGCGCGACTCGGTCTCAGCCCGCCTTCGCCGCCACCGGATTGACCATCTTCGCCAACCCCAGTTTCTTCAGCGCCAGTTGCAGCGAGCTGTGGATAACCTGCGGGTTGTCGATGGTCATCAATTCGGCCAGCAGTTCCTTGGCCATGTCCAGGTTGATCTGGCGCAGCATCCACTTCACCTTCGGCAGGTTGGTGGCGTTCATCGACAGGCTGTCGAAACCCATCGCCGTCAGCAGCACCGCCGCCGCCGGGTCGCCGGCCATTTCGCCGCAGATACTCACCGGCTTGCCTTCGGCATGGGCGTCACGCACCACGGTTTGCAGTGCTTGCAGCACCGCCGGGTGCAGGTAGTCGTAGAGGTCTGCCACCCGTGGGTTGTTGCGGTCCACGGCGAGCAGGTACTGGGTCAGGTCGTTGGAGCCGACCGACAGGAAGTCCACCTGCCGCGCGAGCTCTTTGGTCTGGTACACCGCCGCCGGAATCTCGATCATCACCCCGATCGGCGGCATCGGCACGTCGGTGCCTTCGTCGCGCACTTCGCCCCAGGCCCGGTGAATCAGGTGCAAGGCTTCTTCGAGTTCGTGAATGCCCGAAATCATCGGCAGCAGAATGCGCAGGTTGTTCAGGCCTTCGCTGGCCTTGAGCATCGCGCGGGTCTGCACCAGGAAGATTTCCGGGTGGTCGAGGGTGACGCGAATACCGCGCCAGCCCAGGAACGGGTTGTCTTCCTTGATCGGGAAGTACGACAGCGCCTTGTCACCGCCGATGTCCAGCGTACGCATGGTCACCGGTTGCGGGTGGAACGCGGCGAGTTGCTCGCGATAGATCGCCAGTTGTTCCTTTTCGCTCGGGAAGCGCTGGTTGATCATGAACGGCACTTCGGTGCGGTACAGGCCCACCCCTTCGGCGCCACGCTTCTGCGCACGGGCGACGTCCGCCAGCAGGCCGGTGTTGACCCACAACGGCATGCGATGACCATCGACGGTCACGCACGGCAGGTCGCGCAGGGAATCGAGCCCGAGCGCCAGTTGTTTCTCTTCTTCCACCACCTCGGCGAACTGCTTGCGCAAGACATCGCTGGGGTTGGTGAAGACTTCGCCGCGAAGACCGTCGACGATCATTTCGATGCCGTCGACCTTGGCGTACGGCAGATCGACCAGGCCCATCACCGTCGGAATGCCCATGGCCCGAGCCAGGATCGCGACGTGGGAGTTGCCCGAGCCGAGCACCGAGACCAGGCCGACCAGGGTGCCTTCCGGGACCTCGCCGAGCATGGCCGGGGTCAGTTCCTCGGCGACCAGAATGGTTTTTTCCGGATAGACCAGGCTCTGCTGGCGCTCTTCCTGCAAATAGGCGAGCAACCGGCGCCCCAGGTCCTTGACGTCCGAGGCCCGCTCGCGCAGGTAGGCGTCGTCCATCAGTTCGAAACGGTTGACGTGATCGGTGACCACCTGGCGCAGCGCGCCCTGGGCCCACTGGCCGGTCTTGATCACCGTGGTCACTTCACTGCCCAGTGCGGCGTCGTCGAGCATCATCAGGTAGACGTCGAACAGCGCCCGCTCCTCGGGCCGCAGCTGGGTGGCGAGCTTGGCGGACAAGGCCCGCATGTCGGCGCGCACGCCTTCGATGGCGGTCTTGAACAGCTTCAGTTCCGCGTCGATGTCAACGATGGTCTTGTCGGGCACCACGTCCAGATCGGCCGGTGGCAGCATGACCACCGCCGTGCCGACCGCCGCACCGGGCGAGCCCGGCACGCCGACGAACTTGGCTTCCTGGATACCCTTGCCCTGGCGGCCCAGGCCACGGATGGAACCGGTGGCTTCGGCGTGGGCGATAACCCCGGCGAGCTGCGCGCTCATGGTCACGAGGAAGGCTTCTTCGCCTTCGTCGAACTGGCGACGCTCCTTTTGCTGGATGACCAGGACGCCGACGACGCGGCGGTGGTGGATGATCGGCGCCCCGAGGAACGAGGCGTAGCGCTCTTCACCGGTCTCGGCGAAGTAGCGGTAGCGCGGGTGATCCGCGGCGTTCTCGAGGTTCAGGGGTTCTTCACGCGTGCCGACCAGGCCGACCAGACCCTCATTGGGCGCCATGCTGACCTTGCCGATCGAGCGCTTGTTCAAGCCCTCGGTCGCCATCAACACGAAACGGTTGGTCTCGGGATCAAGCAGGTAGACCGAGCAGACCTGGCTGCCCATGGCCTCTTTGACGCGCAACACAATAATCCCCAACGCCGCCTTGAGATCCTTGGCGGAGTTAACTTCCTGGACGATCTTGCGCAGCGTATTGAGCATGGCTCGGGGTCGAACTCCGTCGTCAGTCGCGCGCTAAAAGGCGCGGGGCAAGCTCTTTGAGAGCGCGTCGATACACCTCGCGCTTGAATGTCACCACCTGGCCCAACGGATACCAATAGCTGACCCAGCGCCAGCCATCGAATTCCGGTTTACCGGTCAAATCCATCCGCACCCGCTGCTCGTTGGAGATCAGGCGCAGGAGAAACCATTTCTGTTTCTGGCCGATGCACAGCGGTTGGCTGTGGGTACGGACCAGGCGTTGCGGCAAACGATAGCGCAACCAGCCGCGGGTACAGGCGAGAATTTCAACGTCTTCGCGCTCCAGGCCCACTTCTTCGTTCAGCTCGCGGTACAAGGCGTCTTCCGGCGTCTCCTGAGGGTTGATCCCCCCTTGTGGAAACTGCCAGGCATCTTGATTGATACGGCGAGCCCATAGCACCTGTCCGGCATCATTCGTGAGAATGATCCCGACATTGGGGCGGAAACCATCGGGGTCGATCACGGCAACAACCTCGCAAACGCATGTCGCCGCATTGTTCCACAAAGGTCGTGAAGGCAGCAACGCGCCGACCGACCTTATGTGCACTCTGGTGAAAAGTCCGTATTCTGGGCGCCTTTCTACAGACTTTTCAGCGAGCGACCGTAATGCGCCTGGCTTTATTCGACTTGGACAACACCCTCCTGGGCGGCGACAGTGACCACGCCTGGGGCGATTACCTGTGCGAACGCGGCTTCCTCGACGCCGTCGCCTACAAGACCCGCAATGATGCGTTCTACCAGGATTACCTGGCCGGCCAGCTGGACAACGCCGCCTACCTGAATTTCTGCCTCGAAGTGCTCGGCCGCACCGAAATGGCCACGCTGGACGAATGGCACCTGAACTACATGCGCGACTGCATCGAGCCGATCGTGCTGCCCAAGGCCATGGCCCTGTTGGCCAAGCACCGTGAAGCGGGTGACAAGCTGGTGATCATCACCGCCACCAACCGTTTTGTCACCGCGCCAATTGCCGCACGACTGGGCGTCGAAACCCTGATCGCCACCGAATGCGAAATGGTCGATGGCCGCTACACCGGCCGCAGCACCGACATCCCGTGCTTCCGTGAAGGCAAGGTGACACGCCTGACCCGCTGGCTGGAAGAAACCGGGCATTCGCTGGAAGACAGCTACTTCTATAGCGACTCGATGAATGACCTGCCGCTGCTGGAGCAGGTGACGAACCCGGTGGCAGTGGACCCGGACCCGAACCTGCGCGCCGAGGCCGAGAAGCGTGGGTGGCCGGTCATCAGTCTGCGCGACTGAAAACGCCCCCCTGTAGGAGCGAGCTTGCTCGCGATGGCGGTGGGTCAGTCAACCATTATGTGACTGACACAATGCTATCGCGAGCAAGCTCGCTCCTACAGGGGAGGTGTACGCTTCAGACGGGTTTAGCGCCCATCAACCCGGCAATGGCGATAAAGCAGACAAAACTGAACACCGCCAGCGCCAGGCTGAATTTGCCCACGCCGCCCGGGGTCTTGCGCAGCTTGTTCAGGCGCACCAGCAACCAGAACCACGCCAGCGCCGCCACGGTGTAGAGCACGCTGGAGGCCAGCAGCCAGGTCTGGCCCAGTGGCCAGCCCACCCGATGCACCATCCCCCAGCCGGTGAATGGCAAGCTCAACAGCGCCAGCCCCATCACCAGCCAGACGAACACCCGTGGCCGTTGCAACGTGCGGCTGGCCGCTGTGGCATCGCCACTGCGCCGCGTGCGCCAGACCCAGATCGCCAGGCCCAACGCACTGAGCAACACCAGCGCCGTGGCCACGACATGCGCCATTTTCAGGGCGGTCAACGTTTCCATGGTTCGATTTCCTTATGCGTTGCCCATCAGCGTAGCCGTTCAGCCAAGAAACAGCTGATAGGCCGGGTTGTCGCTTTCGTCCCAGTACGGATAGCCGATTTCCTCGAGCGCGGCCGGCACCAGATGGCGCTCGTCGTGCGGCACCTGCAGGCCGGCGACCACCCGGCCGTCGGCCGCACCATGGTTGCGATAGTGGAACATCGAGATGTTCCAGCGCCCGCCCAGCTTATTGAGGAAGTTGAACAACGCGCCCGGCCGTTCCGGAAATTCGAAGCGCAGCACCACTTCATCGACGACCTGGGCCGCGCGACCGCCGACCATGTGGCGGATGTGCAACTTGGCCAGCTCGTTGTCGGTCAGGTCCAGCACCGGGAATCCCTGCTCGGTGAGGCTGGCGATCAGCGCGCTGCGCGGATCGTTCTCCGGGTGGGTCTGCACACCGACAAAGATGTGCGCTTCGCTGCCGGTGTTGTAGCGATAGTTGAACTCGGTGATCTGGCGCTTGCCGATGGCCTCGCAGAACGCCTTGAAGCTGCCTGGCTTCTCCGGGATGGTCACGGCGATGATGGCCTCGCGACCTTCACCCAGCTCGGCGCGCTCGGCGACGTGGCGCAGGCGGTCGAAGTTGACGTTGGCGCCGGAGTCGATGGCCACGAAGGTATGCCCGCTGACGCCATGCTGCTCAACGTACTTCTTGATCCCGGCCACGCCCAGGGCGCCGGCAGGTTCGGTGATCGAGCGGGTATCGTCGTAGATATCCTTGATCGCCGCGCAAATCTCGTCGGTGCTGACGGTGATCACTTCATCGACGTAGTCTTTGCAGATATCGAAGGTGTGCTGGCCGATCTGCGCCACGGCCACGCCGTCGGCAAAGATGCCCACGGTCGGCAGCACCACGCGCTCGCCGGCCGCCATGGCCGCTTGCAGGCAGTTGGAGTCATCCGGCTCGACGCCAATGATTTTGATCTCCGGGCGCAGGTACTTGGCGTACGCCGCGATGCCGGCAATCAAGCCACCGCCGCCCACGGGGACGAAGATCGCATCCAGGCGCCCCGGCTGCTGGCGCAGGATTTCCATCGCCACGGTGCCCTGCCCCGCGATGGTGTGCGGATCATCGTAGGGGTGGATGTAGACGTAGCCCTTTTCGTCGACCAGTTTGAGCGAATAGGCCAGGGCTTCCGGGAACGAATCGCCGTGCAGCACCACTTTGCCGCCGCGCGAACGCACGCCCTCGACCTTGATTTCCGGGGTGGTCTTGGGCATGACGATGGTGGCTTTCACGCCCAGCACTTTCGCCGCCAGGGCCAGGCCCTGCGCATGGTTACCGGCGGACGCGGTGACCACGCCACGCGCGCGCTCAGCATCGCTCAGTTGCGTGAGCTTGTTGTAGGCCCCGCGAATCTTGAACGAGAACACCGGCTGCAAGTCTTCGCGCTTGAGCAAAATACTGTTGCCCAGCCGCTCGGAGAGCTGGCGGGCAGTCTGCAAAGGGGTTTCTACGGCAACGTCATAAACGCGCGAGGTGAGGATCTTCTTGACGTACTGTTCGAGCATCGGAAAGCATCACTGGGCGGGTTGGGCGGAACCGGGGAGTCTAACCCGCATTTCGGCCATGCGACCACACGAATGACGAGGTTTTAACCCGGCATGGCGCTATAATGCGGGCCTTTCCGTCTACCCTTGCCCGCTTTCGGAGCCCGCATGACCCAGGATCAACTCAAACAGGCCGTGGCCCAGGCTGCCGTCGACTTCATCCTCCCGAAACTCGATGACAAGAGCATCGTCGGGGTCGGCACCGGCTCCACCGCCAATTGCTTCATCGACGCCCTGGCCCAGCACAAGGGCGCCTTCGACGGCGCGGTCGCCAGCTCCGAAGCCACCGCCGCGCGCCTCAAGGGCCATGGCATCCCGGTGTATGAGCTCAATACCGTCAGCGACCTGGAGTTCTACGTCGACGGCGCCGACGAAAGCGACGAGCACCTGAACCTGATCAAGGGCGGCGGCGCCGCCCTGACCCGCGAGAAGATCGTCGCCGCCGTGGCCAAGACCTTCATCTGCATCGCCGATGCCAGCAAGCTGGTGCCGGTACTGGGCAACTTCCCGCTGCCGGTGGAAGTGATCCCGATGGCCCGCAGCCACGTGGCCCGCCAGCTGGTCAAGCTGGGCGGCGACCCGGTCTACCGCGAAGGCGTGGTCACCGACAACGGCAACATCATCCTCGATGTGTTCAACATGCAGATCACCAACCCGGTGGAGCTGGAAACGCAGATCAACGCCATCGTCGGCGTGGTCACCAACGGCCTGTTCGCGGCGCGGCCGGCGGATTTGTTGCTGCTGGGTACCAGTGAAGGGGTGAAAACCCTGAAGGCGCAGTAAGCCTCACCGATATACCCTCTGTAGGAGCGAGCATGCTCGCGAAGGAATGCTCAGGCAACGCTGGTAGCCTGACACCCCTCGGTGCCTAAGCCACCATCGCGAGCATGCTCGCTCCTACAGTAGTTCTGGGTTCTCAGGGTTTTTTGAAGACGTAGAACAGATTCGGCTCGCTCACCAGGTACAACGTGCCGTCGTCATCCATGGCGATGCCCTCCGCCTGGGGCACGGTCTTCTTCAGGCCCTGGCGGCCCTTGCTCAGTGACATGGTGCTCAACGGGCGTCCGTCCACATCCAGTTCCAGAATCAGTCGCGACTCGTCGGACAGCGCCAGCAGATGGCCGCTGCGCTCGTCGTATTGCAGGCTCGACAGGTCCCGCACGAACATCCCGGCATCGCGCTTGGGGTTGTTGATCACGTGCACAGCGTAGGATTTTTCCGGGTTGTAATGCGGAAATCCCAACACCTCGTAAATCAACATCGGGTCGCGTTCCTTGGCGACAAACAAGCGCTTGCCCACCGAATCGTAGGCCAGGCCTTCGAACCCCTTGTTCCCGCTCATGTGCACGCCAAGCGTCATCTGCTCGGCCTCCGCGGCGTCGAGGAAGGTGGTGTCGTGCTCAAGGTGAATCTTGATCAGCCGCTGCTGGCTCTCATCGGTGACCACATAGGTATCGGCGCTGATGAACTCCACGGCCTCCGGATCGCCGAAACCGATCAGCGCGACACGCCGGATGATCTGCCCTTGCAGTGAAAGCTCGATCAGTTCGGAGTTTTTGTTGGTCACGGTGAACAGGCTTTTGCGCACCGGATCGAAGGTCAGCGCCGACACATCGTCGTCCAGGCCTTCGATGGCGCGGCCCTCGATCGCGACTTGGTAACGATCCAGCCCGATGGAGCGGGCACTCTCCGGCTGCCAAAGCGTGTGCAGGTTGAACCAGGCGCGCTCGAACAGGCGCAGGTACTGGCCCACCGCGACCAGCACGAGCAGCGTGATCGCCAACAGGATCAGAATCAGGGGTTTGGGACGGGCAAATCGACGCATGCGGGCAAGCTCGGAATCAGGACAGCTGGATGAAATACCACGGCAGTCTGAATTCAAGCTTAATGGCCATTAGCCTTGGCCTACAACTGAGCGTCGCGCCTTCCTACAATGTTTGGCCGAAGGGCGCCCATCAGTGCTGCTTTTCGAAACGATAGAACAGGTTGGGTTCGCTGACCATGTACAAGGTGCCCGCCTCATCCATGGTCACGCCTTCGGCGCGCGGGATTGTCTTTTTCAAACCGTTGAAGCCGCCGAGCAAGGTCATGAAGCTGACCTGCTCGCCCTTTTCGTCCAGCTCCAGTAACAGGTGGGAGTCGGCCGACAACACCAGCGTGTGCCGGGTGCGCGGGTCGATGGCCAGGGCCGAGAGGTTGCGGATGTCCAGCTCGTCACTGGCCAGCTTCTGCTTGTCACCGGTCAGTGTCTGGCCGTCGGTACTTTTCCAGATGAACAGGGCCGCCGGACGCTCCTCACCCAGCAGCATGTACTGGTTGTGCGCATCCCAGACCACCGCTTCAAAGGCCTTGTTCTGATCTTCGGACGGGCCGAGGTCATATTTCGGGAAGTTGGCGATGTTCAACTCGCGGGTATCGGCGTCGACCTTGACGATGGTCAGCGAATGCTCGCGCTCATCGACAATGGCCAGCAGGCCGTTGCCCATGACCGTCACCCCTTCCGGGTTGGCCCAGCCCACCAGCGGCATCTTGCGCAGTACGTCACCCTGCAAGGTCAGCTCGACCAGGAACGGGTTCTTGCCCATGACCGCGAACAGGGTCTTGGTCTGAGGGTCGTAGGCCAGGTCGGACGCTTCGTCCTTTTCCATGCCCGGCAACACCTTGGCATCAATCACCGCGTGATAATCCGGCAGCCAGATACTTTCCTGGCGCTCGGCCGGGCTTTCGAAACGCTCCATCACCCAAAGCAGGCCACGGTCATCCCAGTGCATGGCAAACGCCAAGCCATAGCCGGCGGCAGCCGCCAGCAAAAGCCAGGAATACCAGCGCATGAAAAAGCGTGGGCGACGGGCAGACTTGAGCGTAGGCAGCGGTTGGGTGGCCATCGGGGGATGCGTTCCAGAAATTCAGGCTAGAGGTAATAGCACAATTGGGACCGGCTCAGATGCCGTAAACCCTGGAATTATCCAGACGAGATGTGAAAAAAATGGCAAATGGCGGGTTTGTCTTGTTATTCACGCCCCCCAAGCTCGCTCCCACAAGGACACCACCAGACCTGTAGGAGCGAGCAAGCTCGCGATGAACGCCAGAACACCGCGGGGTGTCAGGGGACGAAGTTAGCGCACAGTGCTGGTGAAGCGGCTGGCGCCTGGCAGCTCCAGGACCAGCTCGTCACCGACGTTCAGCGGGCCGACGCCCACCGGGGTGCCGGTGAGGATCACGTCGCCGGCCTGCAGCGAGAAGCAGCCCGCCATGTGCTGGATCATCGGCACGATGGGGTTGAGCATGGCGCTGCTGTTGCCGTCCTGGCGCACTTGCCCGTTGATGGTCAGGCGAATGCCGATGTCGGTCAGGTCAGCGAAGCTGCTGCCCACCACGAACGGGGCGATCACCGCCGCGCCGTCGAAGGACTTGGCGATTTCCCACGGCAGGCCCTTGGATTTCAGCTCGGCCTGCTTGTCGCGCAGGGTCAGGTCCAGGGCTGGCGCAAAACCGGAAATGGCGTCCAGCACTTCTTCACGGCTGGGCTTGGTCGACAGCGGTTTGCCGATCAACACGGCGATTTCCGCTTCGTAATGCACCGAACCGCGCTCGGTGGGAATGCTGAAACCGCCTTCCAGCGGCACCACACAACTGCCCGGCTTGATGAACAGCAGAGGCTCCGTCGGAACCGGGTTGTCCAGCTCCTTGGCGTGTTCGGCGTAGTTGCGCCCGATGCACACCACCTTGCCCAATGGAAAGTGGATGCGCGTGCCGTCGACATACTGGTGCTGATAGCTCATTACCGACTCCTGGTTCTTGGCTCTTATGTGCTGAATTCAAACAGCGAAAATCTTGCCCGGGTTCATGATGCCGTTCGGATCGAACACCGCCTTGAGCGCTTTCATGTACTCGATCTCAACCGGTGAGCGGCTGTAGGTCAAGTAGTCGCGCTTGACCAGCCCCACGCCGTGCTCGGCGGAAATCGAACCGTTGTACTGCTCGACGGTTTCGAACACCCGCTTGTTGACCGTCGCGCAGCGGGCGAAAAACTCGTCCTTGTCCAGATCTTCCGGCTTGAGGATGTTCAGGTGCAGGTTGCCGTCACCAATGTGGCCGTACCAGACCACTTCGAAATCCGGGTAGTCTTCTGCGACGATCGCGTCAATTTCCTGCAAAAACGCCGTAACTTTCGACACAGTGACTGAAATATCGTTTTTGTACGGCGTGCGGTGGGAGATGGTCTCGGAGATGTACTCGCGCAACTTCCACAGGTTCTGCAACTGGGTCTGGTTCTGGCTCATCACGCCGTCCAGCACCCAGCCCTGCTCGACACAGTTTTCGAAGATTTCCAGGGCCAGGTTGGCCACTTCCTCAGTGGTCGCCTCGAATTCCAGCAGGGCGTAGAACGGGCATTCGGTGTCGAACGGCGACGGCACATCGCCGCGGGCCATGACGTTGGCCAGGGCCTTGTCGGAAAAGAACTCGAAAGCGGTCAGGTCGAGCTTGCCGTGGAAGGCGTGCAACACCGGCATGATCGAGTCGAGATCGGCGGTGCCGAGCACCATGGCCGTGAGGTTCTTCGGCGCACGGTCCAGGCGCATGGTCGCCTCGACCACAAAGCCCAGGGTGCCTTCGGCGCCGATGAACAACTGGCGCATGTCGTAGCCGGTGGCGTTCTTGATCAGGTCGTGGTTCAGCTCCAGCAGGTCGCCCTTGCCGGTCACCACCTTCATGCCCGCCACCCAGTTGCGGGTCATGCCATAGCGAATCACCTTGATCCCGCCGGCATTGGTGCCGATATTGCCGCCAATCTGGCTGGAACCCGCGGACGCGAAATCCACCGGGTAATACAGGCCCTTTTCCTCGGCGACGTTCTGCAGATGCTCGGTCACCACCCCCGGCTGGCACACGGCGGTGCGGTCGGTCAGGTTCACGTCGAGGATCTGGTTCATGTAGTCGAACGACACCACCACTTCACCATTGGCCGCCACCGCAGCGGCGGACAGCCCGGTGCGACCGCCGGAAGGCACCAGCGCCACCTTGTGCTGGTTGGCCCAACGAACGATGGCCTGCACCTGTTCGATGGTCTTGGGGAACACGATGGCCGTGGGCGCCGGGGCGAATTGCTTGGTCCAGTCCTTGCCGTAGGTATTCAGGGAGTCGGCATCAAGCAACACCTTGCCTGGCTCGACCAAGGTCTTCAGTTCTTCAATCTGGGCAGGACTGGTCATCGACAGAACTCTCGAACAATTCATGGTCATCCTGAGAACGCTTCACGTCGCAGGAACGGGTGTTTAGCGGGTCGCTATGCTAGCATACCGACCCCGCAGCTCAGTGCCCAACGGCCCCGATGCGGCGACGGCAGATTTGTCGTCCGGGTCAGCGTCTGTTGACCATTTCCTGCCATTTTTCTCCGGGATACAGGTTTACGCAGATGAGCAAGACTTCTCTCGATAAGAGCAAGATCAAGTTCCTTCTTCTCGAAGGCGTCCACCAATCGGCTGTCGACGTCCTCAAGTCGTCCGGCTACACCAATATCGAGTACCTCACCGGTTCTCTGCCGGAAGCTCAGCTGAAGGAAAAGATCGCCGATGCTCACTTCATCGGCATTCGCTCCCGCACTCAATTGACTGAAGAAATCTTCGATCACGCGAAGAAGCTCGTCGCAGTCGGTTGCTTCTGCATCGGCACCAATCAGGTCGACCTGAACGCGGCCCGCGAGCGCGGTATCGCCGTGTTCAACGCGCCGTACTCCAACACCCGCTCCGTCGCCGAGCTGGTGCTGGCCGAAGCGATCCTGTTGCTGCGCGGCATCCCTGAGAAGAACGCTTCCTGCCACCGTGGCGGCTGGATCAAGAGCGCGGCCAACTCCTTCGAGATCCGTGGCAAGAAGCTGGGCATCGTCGGTTATGGCTCGATCGGTACGCAGTTGTCGGTCCTGGCCGAAGGCCTGGGCATGCAGGTGTACTTCTACGACACCGTGACCAAGCTGCCACTGGGTAACGCCACCCAGGTCGGCAACCTGCACGAACTGCTGGGCATGTCCGACATCGTCACCCTGCACGTTCCGGAAACCGCTGCGACCCAGTGGATGATCGGCGAGAAGGAAATCCGCGCCATCAAGAAAGGCGGCATCCTGATCAACGCCGCTCGCGGCACCGTGGTCGAACTGGACCACCTGGCAGCCGCCATCAAGGACAAGCACCTGATCGGCGCGGCCATCGACGTCTTCCCGGTGGAACCACGTTCCAACGACGAAGAGTTCGAAAGCCCGCTGCGTGGCCTGGACAACGTGATCCTGACCCCGCACATCGGTGGCTCCACCGCTGAAGCGCAAGCCAACATCGGTCTGGAAGTGGCGGAAAAACTGGTCAAGTACAGTGACAACGGTACCTCGGTATCGTCGGTGAACTTCCCGGAAGTGGCCCTGCCGGCTCACCCTGGCAAGCACCGCCTGCTGCACATCCACGAGAACATCCCGGGTGTGATGAGCGAGATCAACAAGGTCTTCGCCGAAAACGGCATCAACATCTCCGGTCAGTTCCTGCAGACCAACGAGAAAGTCGGTTACGTGGTGATCGACGTCGACGCCGAATACTCGGATCTGGCGCAAGAGAAACTGTCGCACATCAACGGCACTATTCGTTGCCGCGTGCTGTTCTAAGACAGCGACAAGCTGCAAGCTACAAGCTACAAGCCGAGATTTGCTTCGGCTTGTAGCCTGAGGCTTGAGGCTTGAGGCTTGCAGCTATAAAAAAAGGGAACCCCGGCGGGGTTCCCTTTTTTTATTCCACGTTGACGGTGATTTTCTTCGACACGATCGGCGGGTCGAACGCCATGTGATTCTTGTCGCCCAACTCCAGCTGCAAGGTGTGCTTGCCGGGGGCCAGTTTGATCTCGGCAAAGGTCTGGGCCTTGCCGAAGTGCATGTGGTTGGCGTCGGTCGGGACCACCGCGCCGGCCGGCACGATCTCCTTGGCGTCGATCAGCAAGTGGTGGTGACCGGTGTTCTGCGTGGCATCGCCTGCCGGTGCCAGGGCAACGTTCTTCGTCCCGAACTGAACCTTGAACTGCTGGGAAACCGTGGCCCCGTCCTCGGGAGAAACGATGAACACTTCGGCACCTTCCGGCGCCGGCGTCGCGGCACTGGCCAGCACCGAGACACCCATCAGCAAACCAGCCAAAGCAGCACGTGACATAAAGGTTTTCATTCTCTTCTCCGGTTTTTTCGTAAAATTCGCGTGGTCATGACAACTTCATGACCATTCGTTGTCGAAGGCACTCGACAACCATAGCAAAGCGAGCCTGAATCAAAGGGTCGCCATAAGAAATTCCAAGGAGTGACCATGCGCTTGTTGCCTGGCCTGATCTGCCTGCTACCCCTCCTGAGCCCCTTGGCTCACGCCGAATTGATTGACGATGTGAACGACCGTGGCGAATTGCGTATCGCCCTTGAGGCTAATACACCGCCCTTCAATTTCAAGAACGACGGCAACCTCGCAGGCTTTGAAGTCGAACTGGGTCAATTGCTGGCCAACGAGCTCGATGTACGGGCCGACTTCGTCGTCACCGACTCGGGCGATCTGCTGACCGGCGTGGAAAGCGGCAAGTACGACATCGCTATCAACCACATAGCACTGACCCCGGAACTCAAGGATCGTTTCGACTTCAGCGAACCTTACGCCCAGGTCGACGGGCAATTGATCGCGCAGAAGGAAGAGCAGCCTCGTTCGATGCTGCTGGTGCAGTCACTGGCCGAGGAAAAACCCAAGGCCGTCGCGCCGGTCAGCCTGGCGATACCGTTCCAGAAGGGCAACCCGGCGTTCCGCGCCAGCCTGGAAAACGCCTTGCAACGGATCAAGGCCGATGGGCGCCTGGAGGCGCTGGAGAAGAAGTGGCTGGCGGGGGATGGGGTGCAGCCCTGAGGCTTGAAATCACGCCAAGCCCCCTGTAGGAGCGAGCTTGCTCGCGATTGCGGTGTATCAGCCACATCATTGTTGACTGAGACACCGCAATCGCGAGCAAGCTCGCTCCTACAAGGATGATGTGTCTTTCTCAAATTAGTGCAGCCAACGCCACCGCCGCCTCGGCCAGTTCCAGCTCGCTGAACACCTGCACCCCATGGCGCGTGAGCAACGCCGCCGTCACCCCCTCGCCGCTGACCTTGACCCCGCTGAACGTGCCGTCATAGGTCAGGCGGTTGCCGCAGGACGGGCTGTTGGCCTTGAGCACGGCGATGCGGATGCCGTGGGCCTGCACCAGGGCCAGCGCCTGCTGTGCCCCAGCCAGGAACTGCGCGCTGACGTCCTCGCCCTCGGTGGTGATGACCGATGCCTGTCCATCCAGCACCTGCACACCCTGCCCGCCGGGGATTTCCGCTGCCGCCCGTGGCGTCGGCAAGCCACCGGCGACCTCAGGGCACAAGGGCACCACACGCCCGTCATCGAGCCATTGCTGGAGCTGATCGAACGGCCCGCTGGCGCCACCGTCATACCGCACGCGGTGGCCCAGCAGGCAGCGACTCACCAGCACCTTGTGCATGATCAGAACGGCTCGTTGCCGCGACGGCGGAACCAGCCGGTCAACGACAGGCGATCACGGGTTGCCGGCAGCACTTCATGGGGCACCTCGCCCGAGAGGAACACCACCAGGCAGCCGCCGGTGGGCTGCACGTCGTACTCGCCACGGTCCGCCAGGTACATGCGCAACTGGCCGCCCTCTTGCGGCAGCCAGGCATCATTGAGGTAGAGCACCGCCGACACCGCACGCCGGTCGTCGTCACGGAAGCGGTCGAGGTGCTTGAGGTAGAACGCCCCGGGCGGGTACAGGGCGAAATGGCACTCGAAGTCTTCCAGGCCCAGGTACAGGCCGCGATTGATCGCTTCGCGCAGGCTGTCCATCAGCGCCAGGTAACTGTCGCAGGCGGCTGCCTGGCCCGGTTCGATCCACTGGATCTTGTCGCCGCGAATCGCCTCGCGAATCTCCGTGGTCGACCCGCGCCCTACGCCGGCCGGGGCCAGGTCACCCTCGGCCGCACGTTTACGGCACTCAGCCGCCAACGCCCGGGTCAGATCCAGAGGCAGGAAAATATTCTGCTGCGACCAGCCATGTTCGGCCAGGTCGTCGACGATACGTAACAGCAGCGGGTGATCAGAGGATATTTGCATGGCGCGCATAGTATGCCTGTGCCGGAAAATCCGACAGAGCCACGCGGCGGCTTGATACGAATTCTCGACAAGTCGGTATGCCGCACGGAGAATAGTCGGCTGCTGACAGGAGTCCCTATGCGTCGTTTGCTTTTCTCACTGCTGATGTTCTGCGTTATGCCCGCCTGGGCAGACGGCCACGACCAGTTGTACAAGGTCGCCGGCTGGCCGGAACAACGTGCGCATTTCAACGATGCCCTGACAGCCGCGCAGCAGCGTTACCAGAACAGCCTGCCGCCGGCGGTGTTCCAGGCGCTGGTGAACAACAGCAATCAACGCTTTGCCCCCCAGGCCGTCGACCAGCGCGCCGAGGCGCAACTGCGCAAGAACCTCGCGGACCCCAAGCCGGCGCTGGCCTTCTTCCAGTCGCCACTGGGCAAGAAGATCGTGGCCGCCGAGCTACTGGCGACCCGTCGCGATCAGCTGGCGAAAAATGCCAAGGGCCTGCCAAAGATGCAGGCCAGTGACAGCCGTCTGCTGATCATCGGCCACCTGGCCCAGGCCCTGCCCGCCCGCGAAGCCGGCGCGGAAGTCAGCCTGGCGATCGCCGGTGTCGCCGCCGACAGCCTCAGCGCGATGATCCCCGGCCTGCTCGGCGGCGGCCAGGCCCAGGGCCTGTTGAATGGTCAACGCCAGCGCCTGATGGACCAGATCGGCAGCGACCTGAACAACACGCTCCTGTATGTGTACCGCGACCTGTCGGATAACGAGCTGGAAGAGTTCGCCACCTTTGCCGAGTCGGCGGAAGGCCAGGCCTATTACCAGGCGGCGCTGGCGGCGATCCGGGCGGGGTTGGCGGTGGGGCAGAGTTCTTCGAACCTCAGCCAGTGATCTTTGGCGCCTGAGAGGGCCCCATCGCGAGCAGGCTCGCTCCTACAGGGGCAGCGGCGCACCCTGTAGGAGCGAGCCTGCTCGCGATGAGGCCCGAACAGCCACTACACATTCCTGCCCTTCACCCGCCGACTCAAAAACCCAAAAAACTCCCTGCGCATTTCCAGCGTCTCATTCGCCAGGTGATGTCGCCCCTCGGGCAGCATCAACACCTGCGGACGGTTGAACTTGGCTTTCAGCACTTCGAGGTTGTGCTGCCAGTCCACCGTCATGTCTGCCTGCCCCTGCACGATCAGGGGCTGCCGGTTGCTGGCCGGTGCAGCTTCGATGCGCTTGATCCAGCGTTTCAACGCACCGACCCAGGCGGTCGGCAAACGGCGCGCCTGCAAGGGGTCGGCTTGCAGGAACGTGAGGAACTGCGGGTCGTTGGAGTTTTCGCTGAAGCGCCGGGCGATGCCTTTCACGAAGGGCCGAAGCAGGTAGTAACTGAGCTTCGACCACGCCCATGAGCGCGGCCGCACCAGCGGTGCCAGCAGAATCACCTGGCCCTGGGCCGGGCTGGCGCTGCCGGCGTTGAGCACATGATCGACCACAATCGCGCCGCCGGTGCTCTGCCCGCACAGGTGCCAGGGCTGGGGCAGATCCAGCGAACGTGCCTCGGCGAACAACCCGTAAAGGGTGTCCTGATACTCGGAAAAGTCGCCGATGCTCGCCCGCTCGCCACTGGACAGGCCATGCCCCGGCAAGTCGCAGGCGATCACCGCAAAGCCCTGGTCCAGCGCCCAGGCGATGACATGCCGGTAGAGCCCGGTGTGATCATAAAACCCGTGGAACATGAACAGCGTGGCCTTGGCCCGCTCGGGCCACCAGCACTGGCTGACCAGCTCGTAGCCGTCCACCTGGAAACGCCCCAGCCCGGTGCGCAATGGGCGTCCCGGAAAATCCAGGCCATAAAACCGCTGGTACGCCAACGCCTCTTCGGACAGCGGCTGCCACTCGGCCAGGGGCCGCAGGCTGGCGCGCAGATGATCGGGGTCGAAAGTGGCGGACATGGGCGATTCCAAAACACGAAGCGGACTTTATAAGCCTGCGATATTCATCTGTCGCGACAAGCATGGCAAGCTGGGCGATCTTCGAGGATTGCCACCCATGCGTTCGCCCTACCGCACCACTCTGCTCGCCAGCCTGCTCGCCCTCCTTTGTGCCGGTGTTCTGTGGGCGGCCTACGACTGGTTCCAGGGGCGTTACCTGCGTGCGTTCAGCTCTCACACCGCGGTTTTTTCCGGCGACCCGTTGCGCCTGCCCGACCACTTGGCCGGGCCCGGCGCCATCCGCTTCGTGCATTTCTGGGACCCGGCCTGCCCGTGCAACGTCGGCAATCAGCAGCACCTGAGCGAGCTGATCGAGCACTACGTGCCCCAAGGCGTCGAGTTCTATTCGGTGCAGAAGCCCGGCAGTCACGGCCAATTGCCAAGCACCCTCGGCAGCCTGAAATCCATCGAAGTGCTTCCAGGCTCGGAACAGATTCCGGCCAGCCCCGCCGTGGCGATCTGGGACCGCAGCGGCAAGCTGGCGTATTTCGGCCCATACAGCGAAGGCCTGACCTGCAATTCGAACAACAGCTTCATCGAGCCGATTCTCCAGGCGTTGAACGACGGCCGCCCGGTGAGTGCCACGCACACACTGGCGGTGGGGTGTTACTGCCCCTGGTCCGAGAGCGCAGCGAAGTAACGACAACTCAGGCGACAAGAATCCCTCCTACGGGCGATGGGCTGATTCAACAGGTCATGTTAAACAGTGATGCCAGGGAACTGCTGTCACTCAAAACAAGAACAAGGAATCTCCATGAAACGTCTCCTGATTGCGCTGCTCGTGCTGATCGTCGTCCTCGCCGCAGGCGTTGGCGGCTACTTCTACAGCAAGCAGCCGACGCGCCAGGGCATGGTAGAACTGCAACACCTGCAAGGCTCGGTCACCGTGCGCTATGACGAGCGCGGCGTGCCGCACATTCGCGCCGACAACGAAACCGACCTGTATCGCGCCCTGGGCTATGTGCATGCCCAGGACCGGCTGTTCCAGATGGAAGTCCTGCGCCGCCTCGCCCGTGGCGAGCTGGCCGAAGTACTGGGCCCGAAACTGCTCGACACCGACAAGCTGATGCGCACCCTGCGCATTCGCGAGCGCGCCGCAACCTACCTCGCCAACCTGGATAAACAATCGCCGGCCTTCATCGCCATGCAGGCCTACCTGGATGGCATCAACCAGTATCAGGACAGCCACGCCAAGCCCGTGGAGTTCGACGTGCTGGGCATCGCCAAGCGCCCCTTTACCGCCGAGGACACCATCAGCATCGCCGGCTACATGGCCTACAGCTTTGCCGCGGCGTTTCGTACCGAACCCTTGCTGACCTATGTGCGCGACCAACTGGGGCCGGATTACCTGAATGTCTTCGACCTCGACTGGCAGCCCAAAGGCGTGCTGGCAAACCGTTCAGGCAACGGCCCGGCCCTCGCCAGCGGCGACTGGCAAGACCTCAACGCCCTCGCCCGCCTGAGCGAACAGGCGCTGGCCGATAACGGCCTGCCGCAGTTCGAGGGCAGCAACGCCTGGGCGGTATCCGGCAGCCGCACCAAAAGCGGCAAGCCGTTGCTGGCGGGCGATCCGCATATTCGCTTCTCGGTGCCCTCGGTGTGGTACGAAGCGCAGCTCTCGGCGCCGGGCTTTGAGCTGTACGGCCACTACCAGGCGCTGATGCCGTTCGCCTCGCTGGGGATGAACCGCGACTTCGGCTGGAGCATCACCATGTTCCAGAACGACGACCTCGACCTGATCGCCGAGAAGGTCAACCCGGACAACGCCAACCAGGTCTGGTACCGCGACCGCTGGGTGGACCTGATCACCAGCGAGCAACAGATCGCGGTCAAGGGCCAAGAGCCGGTGAAGCTGGTGCTGCGCCAGTCGCCCCACGGCCCGATCGTCAACGATGCGCTGGGTGCCCACGCAGGCAAGACGCCGATCGCCATGTGGTGGGGCTTTCTTGAAAGCCAGAACCCGATCCTCGAAGGCTTTTACCAGCTCAACCGCGCCGACACCCTGGCCAAGGCCCGCAGCGCCGCCGCCAAGGTCCATGCACCCGGCCTGAACATCGTTTGGGCCAATGCCAAGGGCGACATCGGCTGGTGGGCCGCAGCGCAACTGCCCAAGCGTCCGGCAGGCGTGAAGCCGTGGTTCATCCTCGATGGCAGCAGCCCGGAGGCCGACAAGGACGGCTTCTACCCGTTCAGCGCCAATCCGCAGGAAGAAAACCCGGCACGGGGCTACATCGTCTCAGCCAACTTCCAGCCGGTGTCCGCCAGCGGCATGGAGATACCCGGTTACTACAACCTCGCGGACCGCGGTCAGCAGCTCAACCGCCAGCTCGGCGACAAAGCCGTCAAATGGGACCTGGAGTCCAGCCAGAAGCTGCAACTGGGCACCACCACCGCCTACGGCCCGCGCCTGCTCGCACCGCTGTTGCCGGTGCTGCGCGAAGTGGTCAGCGATCCGGCCGAACTGAAACTGGTGGAGCAACTGGGGCAATGGCAAGGCGACTATCCGCTGGAGTCCACCAGCGCCACGCTGTTCAACCAGTTGCTGTTCAACCTGGCGGATGCGGCGATGCGTGACGAGCTGGGCAACGACTTTTTCGAAACGCTGCTCTCGACCCGGGTGATCGACGCCGCCCTGCCGCGCCTGGCGGCCAATGCCGACTCGCCGTGGTGGGACAATCGCAACACCCCCGGCAAGGAAACCCGCGCCGACACGGTCAAGGTCGCGTGGCAAGCCAGCATCGCCCACCTCAAGGGCGTGCTGGGCGCCGATTTCAGCCAGTGGCAGTGGGGCAAAGCGCACACCCTGACCCACGGCCACCCACTGGGCCAGCAGAAGCCGCTGGAGCGTATTTTCAACGTCGGCCCGTTCGCCGCGCCCGGCACCCACGAAGTGCCGAACAACCTCTCGGCGAAGATCGGCCCGGCGCCCTGGCCAGTCACCTACGGGCCCTCGACCCGCCGCCTGATCGACTTCGCCGACCCGACCCACAGCCTGACCGTCAACCCGGTGGGCCAGAGCGGCGTGCCGTTCGATCGTCACTATGACGACCAGGCGGAGTCCTATATCGAAGGGTTGTACTTCCAGGCGCATCTGAATGATGAGGAGGTGATAGCCAATACTCGGAGTACCTTGAAGCTGTTGCCGGCGCGGGTTGCTCCCTAGATCTTTATTGCCTGTTCTGGCCTCATCGCGAGCAAGCTCGCTCCTACAGGGATTTGCGCCGCACACAAAACCTGTGGGAGCGGGCTTGCCCGCGATGAGGCCCTTACAGCCACAGAAGATCCAACTTCAAACCACCGGGGCAAAATTCAACCGAAACTGCTGCGGCGTCACCCCCAGCCGCCGATTGAACACACTGCGCATGTGCTGGGCATCGCGAAAGCCGCACTCATAAGCCACGGTTTTCAGCGGTGCCGCCGTGCTCTCCAGCATCACCCGCGCCGCATCCACCCTCGCCCGCTCGACGAACTCGGCCGGGGTCACCTTCGCTTCCCGGGCAAACACCCGCGAGAAATTGCGCGCGCTCATATTGGCCGCACGGGCCAGCTCGGCATTGGTCAGGCCGGCGTTGAGGTGGGCCAGCACATGGCGCTGGACCATCGCCACCGCCGAGGTCGGCTCGGCGTGGGGCGCCAGGAACGGGCTGAACTGCGACTGCCCGCCGGAGCGCTGGGTGAACACCACCAGGCGCTTGGCCACGCGCAGGGCGATCTCCGACCCGTGGTCCTTCGCCAGCAGGTACAGCGACAGGTCGATGCCCGCCGTGACGCCAGCCGAGGTGTACAGCTCGCCGTCCTGCACGTAAAGGCGATCGGCGTCGACCTGGGCCTGCGGGCACAGCGCAGCCAATGCCGCGGCATCCTCCCAATGCGTGGTGACCGTGCGCCCCTCCAGTAAGCCAGCGCGAGCCAGCATGAAGGCGCCGTTGCAGATCGAACCAAACCGTTGCGCCCGGGCGCAGGCATCGCGCAGCCAGGCATCGAACGCCGGGCCGAAGTCCAGGCCGGGCAACTGCGGACCGCCGGCCACCAGCAACAGGTCATAGGCGTCCAGCGCCTCGCTGAAATGCCGATGGGCCTGCAAGGCCAGGCCGTTGGAACACGGCATGGCACCAGGCTCGACGCCGATCACCTCCAGCCGATAGTGATCCTGCGGCGCGAGGAACCGATTGGCCTCGGCAAACACATCCATGGGCCCGCTGACGTCCAGCGACTGCACGCCGGCAAACACCACGATGGCGACGGTTTTACTCATGATGTGGGTTGCTCCCCATAGATGCCATCCCCCTCCCCCCTGTAGGAGCGAGCTTGCTCGCGATGGAGTGTCAGCCAACACACATGTCACAGACAGATCATCGCGAGCAGGCTCGCTCCCACAGGGTTACGGAACACGCGTAGATTGCCGTGCAAATTAGCCAATCCGCGCCCAACAAGCGAGGCTGGCACGATTCACAGGCTCATTGGCCCGGATCGCAGCCATGGCTCGATTGTCCGGTGTTGGGGTCGGGAACAGACTTGTCCCATCAGCGCCGCTCCGGCGCTCCCTGTGAGGACAGCAGCATGAGCACGACCATCGCCGGCATCAAAATCCCCGACAGCGCCCTGGCCCGGGCCACCACCGAATATATCCGCGACATCGAATCCGACCTGTTGTACCACCACTCGCGCCGGGTGTTCCTGTTCGGCGCTTTGAGCGGTGAACGCAAGCAACTGGCCTACAACCCGGAGCTGTTGTACGTCGGTGCGATGTTCCACGACCTGGGTCTGGTCGAAGGGCATCGCAGTGACAACGAACGCTTCGAAGTCGATGGCGCCAATGCGGCTGCGGCCTTTCTCAAGCCCTACGGCTTGAGCGATGACGACATCGAGCAGGTCTGGCTGTCGATCGCCCTGCACACCACACCGGGCGTGCCACAACACCTGCGACCGACCGTGGCGCTGGTGACGGCGGGCGTCGAGATGGACGTGTTGGGCATGGACTACGCGGCGTTTTCCACAGTGCAGCGCGAGGCGGTGGTGCATGCGCATCCACGGGGTGAGGGGTTCAAGGAGTGCATCATCTGCGCCTTCGCCGACGGCCTGCGCCATCGCCCGCAGACCACCTTCGGCAACGTCAAGACCGATGTGCTGGTGGATCAGGAGCCGGGGTTCAAGCCGATGAACTTCGTCGAGGTGATCCGCAGGTCGCCCTGGATTTCCTGAACGATCAGACAAAAACAACTGTGGGAGCGAGCCTGCTCGCGATGGAGTGTCAGTCGACATGGATGTCACTGACAGATCATCGCGAGCAGGCTCGCTCCCACAAGGTAAGTCCCCCCAAAGGGACTCCGCCTGACCTCAGGCCGCTTCCGGCGCCTGTGCCCGGCGCACTTCCGGTTGTTTCCAGGAGTCGGCAGCGCTTTCTTCGATGGCTTGCTGGATGGCGCGCTTGCGCGCTTCTTCGGCACGGCGGCTGAAGAACCAGACCAGGAAGGTCATCAGCGATACCGCCAACAGGATCAGGCTGGCCACGGCGTTGATCTCCGGCTTCACGCCCAGGCGCACCGCCGAGAACACTTCCATCGGCAGGGTCGTGGACCCTGGACCCGAAACGAAGCTGGCCAGCACCAGGTCGTCCAGCGACAGGGCGAACGACATCATGCCGCCAGCCCCCAGCGATGGCGCGATCATCGGGATGGTGATCAGGAAGAACACCTTCCACGGCTTGGCACCCAGGTCCATGGCCGCCTCTTCGATGGACAGGTCCAGCTCACGCAGGCGCGCCGACACCACCACCGCCACGTACGCCGCACAGAACGTCGTGTGGGCGATCCAGATGGTGACGATGCCGCGTTCCTGCGGCCAGCCGATCATCTGCGCCATGGCCACGAACAGCAGCAACAGCGAAAGACCGGTGATCACTTCCGGCATCACCAGCGGCGCGGTGACCAGGCCACCGAACAGCGTACGCCCCTTGAAGCGGGTGATGCGGGTCAGGACGAACGCCGCCAGGGTGCCCAGCGCCACCGCGGCCACCGCCGTGTAGCAGGCGATCTCCAGCGAGCGCAGCACCGAGCCCATCAGTTGCGTATTGTCCATCAGCCCGACGTACCACTTGATCGACCAGCCGCCCCACACCGTCACCAGCTTGGAAGCGTTGAACGAGTAGATCACCAGGATCAGCATCGGCAGGTAGATAAACACCAGGCCCAGAACCAGCATCAGGCTGGAGAAACGGAAGCGCTTCATTCTTTACCCTCCATTTCCTTGGCCTGACTGCGGTTGAACAGGATGATCGGCACGATCAGGATCGCCAGCATCACCACCGCCAGGGCGGACGCCACCGGCCAGTCACGGTTGTTGAAGAACTCCTGCCACAGCACTTTACCGATCATCAGGGTTTCCGGGCCGCCCAGCAGTTCAGGAATCACGAACTCGCCCACCACCGGGATGAACACCAGCATGCAGCCGGCGATGATGCCGTTCTTGGACAGCGGGATGGTGATCTTCCAGAAGCTGTTGAAGGTGCTTGAACCGAGGTCCGATGCGGCTTCCAGCAGGCTGTGATCGTGCTTCACCAGGTTGGCGTAGAGCGGCAGGATCATGAACGGCAGGTACGAATAGACGACGCCGATGTACACCGCCAGGTTGGTGTTGAGGATCTGCAGCGGTTCGTCGATCAGGCCCATGCTCATGAGGAAACCATTGAGCAGGCCGTTGTTGCTGAGGATGCCCATCCACGCATACACGCGGATCAGGATCGCGGTCCAGGTCGGCATCATGATCAGCAGCACCAGCACCGTCTGCAGCTCTTTACGGGCGCTGGCGATGGCGTAGGCCATCGGGTAGCCGATGAGCAGGCAGAGGATGGTGCTGATCAGCGCCATCTTCAGCGAACCCAGGTACGCAGCGATGTACAACTCGTCGCCGGCGAGCATGGCGTAGTTGCCAAGGTTGAGCAGCACTTGCAGCTTCTGCTCGGCGTAGGTGTAGATCTCGGTGTACGGCGGGATGGCGACGTCCGCTTCGGCGAAGCTAATCTTCAAAACGATGAAGAACGGCAACATGAAGAACAGGAACAGCCAGATGAAAGGAACCCCGATGACCAACTGACGGCCACCGGGAATTATTCGATTGAGCCGGCGTTTGAATTTGCGCATGTTCATGAGCGCAGTACCACGCCGCTGTCGTCTTCCCACCACACGTAGACCTGGTCACCCCAGGTCGGACGAGCGCCACGGCGTTCGGCGTTGGCGACGAAGGACTGGACGATCTTGCCGCTCGGCAGTTCGACGTAGAACACCGAGTGCCCGCCCAGGTAGGCGATGTCGTGCACCTTGCCGCTGGACCAGTTGTACTCGCAGGTCGGCATGGTCGGCGTCACCAGCAGCTTTTCCGGACGGATCGCGTAGGTCACCGACTTGTCCTGCACCGAGGTGCTGATACCGTGGCCGACGTAGATCTGGCGGTCGAGGTCCTTGCAGGTGATGGTCGCGTGGCCTTCGGCGTCGTCGATCACTTCACCGTCGAAGATGTTGACGTTGCCGATGAACTCGCAGACCAGGCGGCTGGTCGGGGTTTCGTAGATGTCGATCGGGCTGCCGATCTGGGCGATCCAGCCCAGGTGCATGATCGCGATGCGCTCGGCCATGGTCATGGCCTCTTCCTGGTCGTGGGTCACCATCACGCAGGTCACGCCGACGCGTTCGATGATCTCCACCAGCTCCAGTTGCATCTGCGAGCGCAGCTTCTTGTCCAGGGCGCCCATCGGTTCGTCGAGCAGCAGCAGCTTGGGACGCTTGGCCAGGGAACGTGCCAGGGCCACACGCTGGCGCTGACCACCGGACAACTGGTGCGGCTTGCGTTTGGCGTACTGGGTCATCTGCACCAGCTTGAGCATGTCCGCCACGCGCGCGTCGATCTCGGCGGCCGGCAGCTTGTCCTGCTTGAGGCCGAAGGCGATGTTCTGCGCCACGGTCATGTGCGGGAACAAGGCGTAGGACTGGAACATCATGTTGATCGGCCGCTCGTAGGGCGGCATATCGGTGATGTCCACGCCATCGAGGAAAATACGCCCCTCGGTCGGTCGTTCGAAGCCGGCGAGCATGCGCAGCAAAGTGGACTTGCCCGATCCCGAACCGCCGAGCAGGGCGAAGATCTCGCCCTTCTTGATTTCCAGGGACACGTCGTCCACGGCAATCGTCTCGTCGAACTTCTTCGTGACCCGGTCGATTTTGACCAGCACCTGCTTAGGTGACTGGTCGCCCTCGAGGGCTTTCTTATAGGCGCCGGAGGCAACTGCCATTTACGAAACTCCCAGAAAAAAAGAGTGCAGTTCGCTCAAGGTGAGCCAACCTGGATAGCTTGAGTCTTGAGCTCTATTTACCCGTCTTGACCTTGGTCCAGCTACGGGTCATCAGACGTTGAATGTTCGGTGGCAACTCGATGGACACGTAGGTCTTGTCGAGCACCTCCTGGGGTGGATACACCGATGCGTCGTTGCGGATCTCCTGATCCATCAACTTGTCCGACGCCGGGTTGGGGTTGGCGTAACCGACGTAGTCACTGACCTGCGCGATCACTTCAGGTTTCAACAAATAGTTGATGAACGCGTGAGCCTGTTTGACGTTGGCCGAGTCTTTCGGGATCGCCAGCATGTCGAACCACAGCGCGCCGCCTTCCTTGGGCACCGAGTAGGCGATGTCCACACCCTTCTTCGCTTCTGCCGCACGGTTCTTGGCCTGGAAGATGTCGCCGGAGAAACCGATGGCCACGCAGATGTCGCCGTTGGCCAGGTCCGCGATGTACTTGGAGGAGTGGAAGTAGGTCACGTAAGGCCGCACGGCCAGCAACTTCTCTTCGGCCTTCTTGTAGTCGGCCGGGTTGGTGCTGTTGGCATTCAGGCCCAGGTAGTTGAGGACCGTGGGCATCATTTCATCGGCGGAGTCGAGGAACGCCACGCCGCAGCTTTGCAGCTTCTTGATGTTCTCCGGCTCGAACACCGCGGCCCAGGAGTCGATCTTGTCGACGCCCAGCGCGGCCTTGACCTTGTCGACGTTGTAGCCGATGCCGTTGGTGCCCCACAGGTACGGCACGGCGTAGAGGTTGCCCGGGTCGTTCTGTTCCAGGCGCTTGAGCAGCACCGGGTCGAGGTTGGAATAGTTGGGCAGCTGCGACTTGTCGAGCTTCTGGAAAGCGCCCGCCTTGATCTGCTTGCCCAGGAAGTGGTTGGACGGCACCACCACGTCGTAGCCGGTACGGCCCGCCAGCAGCTTGCCTTCCAGGGTCTCGTTGGAGTCGAACACGTCGTAGACCGGCTTGATCCCGGTCTCTTTCTGGAAGTCGGCCAGGGTGTTTTCCCCGATGTAATCCGACCAGTTATAAATATGCACGGTGCCCGCCGCCTGGGCGCTGACCGCCAGGGTCAGGCCGGTACCGATCAACAGTGCATTGCGCAACATAGAAAAAATAGGCAAGTGGAGGTCCTCTAAAATTAGTTGGGCCCAAGTTGCCCCGAGTTACATGACAGTCGTACCTGCCCAGCAACAAAACCGGCGCGCAACTTACCCTCGAAAAACCATTCCAGCAAAACTTTTATGCAGATCCCTGTTGGGATTCCTGTGGGAGCGAGCCTGCTCGCGAAAGATGAACGATACACGGTGGGGTGTCAGACACCCCGCGTCATCGTTAGCGACCATCGCGAGCAAGCTCGCTCCTACAGGAGGTGTTACTTACCGGACTTGATCTTGGTCCAGCTGCGGGTCAGCAGGCGCTGGGTCGCGGCCGGCAAGTCGGCAATCGCGTACAGCTTGGCCAGCACGTCGGCTGGTGGGTAAACGCCTGGATCGCTGGTGATGTCTTTATCGACCAGTGCAGTGGCTGCCGCGTTGCCGTTAGGGAAACGTACGGCGTTGGTGATCTCGGCCATGATTTCCGGCTTCTGCAGGAAGGTCATGAACTTGTAGGCGCCTTCGACGTTTTCGGCATCTTTAGGGATGGCGACCATGTCATAGAAGCTGCCGGCACCTTCTTTCGGAATGTTGTAGCTGACTTTCACCTTGTCACCGGCTTCAGCCGCGCGGGACTTGGCCTGGTAGATGTCACCCGAGTAACCGATGGCCACGCAGATGTTGCCGTTGGCCAGGTCCGAGATGTACTTGGACGAGTGGAAGTAGGCAATCGAAGGACGCACTTTGAGGAACAGCGCTTCGGCTTCGGCCAGTTGTTTCTTGTCCTGGCTGTCGGTTGGATAGCCCAGGTAGTGCAGCGCCGCCGGAATCATCTCGGTCGGCGAGTCGAGGAAACTGATACCGCAGGATTTCAGCTTGGCAGCGTTTTCAGGCTTGAAGACCAGGTCCCAGGAATTGGTCGGTGCATCGGCACCCAGTGCGGCCTTGACCTTCTCGGCGTTGAAGCCGATGCCGATCGAACCCCACATGTACGGGAAGGCGTGTTCGTTGCCCGGGTCGCTGACCGAGACCGCCTTGAGCAGGTCGGTGTTCAGGTTCTTCCAGTTAGGCAGCTTGGACTTGTCCAGCTTCTGGTAGACGCCGGCCTTGATCTGCTTGGCCAGGAAGTTGTTCGACGGTACGACGACGTCGTAGCCGGACTTGCCTGCCAGCAGTTTGGCTTCCAGGGTTTCGTTGCTGTCGAAGACGTCGTAGACCACCTTGATGCCCGACTCGTCTTCAAACTTCTTGATGGTGTCCGGCGCGATGTAATCGGACCAGTTGTAGACGTGCAACACCTTGTCGTCCGCCTGCACCGCACCCGCCATCATGCCCATCAGGGACATGGCGAGGAGAGTCTTGCCAGCAAGCTTTTTTCCTAATGCCTTCATGCGTTAATGCTCCAAATTTTTCTTTTTTGAACCACTTTGTTCAGCGGCCGAACCCGGACAACTGGAACCGCGGCTAGTCTGGCAAGATCCGAGGCGGTCTTTCAAGGAAAGGCCACCCTTTATGGCTGCCCTGAGCGAAAGTTTCATGTCTCCCGCTCAGAGCCTAGCACTTAGCCCTGCAACGCACTCAGGGTCAGGTCCAGACACTTGCGTGCCTTCTCCACCAGCTCATCGACTTCCGCCTTGGTGATGACCAGTGGCGGCGCGATGATCATGGTGTCGCCCACGGCGCGCATGATCAGGCCGCTGTCGAAGCAGAACTGGCGGCAGATCATGCCGACGCCCTTGCCTTCGTAGCGCTTGCGCGTGGCCTTGTCCTGTACCAGCTCGATCGCCCCCAGCAGACCGACCCCACGCACTTCCCCCACCAGCGGGTGATCGTTCAGTTCGCGCAGACGTTTCTGCAAATACGGTGCCGTTTCTGCGTGAACGCGCTCGATAATTTTCTCTTCGCGCATGATGCGGATGTTTTCCAGCGCCACGGCTGCCGCCACCGGGTGCCCGGAGTAGGTGAAACCGTGGTTGAAATCGCCGCCTTCATTGAGCACCGCCACCACTTCATCGCGCACGATCAGGCCACCCATCGGGATGTAACCGGAGGTCAGGCCCTTGGCGATGGTCATCATGTCGGGCTTGAGGCCGTAGAAATCGGTACCGAACCACTCACCGGTACGGCCGAAACCGCAGATCACTTCGTCCGCCACGAACAGGATGTCGTACTTGGCGAGGATTTCCTTGATGCGCGGCCAGTAGGTTTCTGGCGGAATGATCACGCCACCGGCACCCTGGATCGGCTCGGCGATAAAGGCACCGACGTTGTCCACGCCGATTTCCAGAATCTTCTCTTCCAGCTGGTTGGCCGCCCAGACGCCGAATTCTTCCGGGGTCATGTCGCCGCCTTCGCTGAACCAGTACGGTTGCGCGATGTGCACGATGCCCGGAATCGGCAAGTCGCCCTGCTCGTGCATGTAGGTCATGCCGCCCAGGCTCGCGCCGGCCACGGTCGAGCCGTGGTAGCCGTTCTTGCGGCTGATGATGACCTTCTTGTTCGGCTGGCCCTTGATCGCCCAGTAGTGGCGAACCATGCGCAGCATGGTGTCGTTGCCTTCGGAGCCGGAACCGGTGAAGAACACGTGGTTCATGCCCTCGGGGGCGATGTCGGCGATGGCCTTGGACAGCTCCAGTACCGGCGGGTGCGCGGTCTGGAAGAACAGGTTGTAGTAAGGCAGTTCGCGCATCTGTTTCTGGGCGGCTTCGGCCAGTTCATCGCGACCGTAACCAATCGCTACACACCACAGGCCGGCCATGCCGTCGAGAATCTTGTTGCCTTCGCTGTCCCACAGATAGACACCCTTGGCATTGGTGATGATCCGCGGGCCTTTTTCCTTCAGCTGCTTGAAGTCGCTGAACGGCGCCAGGTGGTGATCGTTGCTCAGGGCCTGCCATTCACGGGTTTGCGGGTTGTTGCTGGTCATACGAATCTCCTAAAAAATCCAGATGAAAGCGCTGCCCGACAACGACAGCGCCCGGCGCATCAGACGGCGAAGAGCAGGAATTCCCGTTCCCACGAACTGATCACGCGCTTGAAGTTTTCATGCTCGGCCCGCTTGACCGCGACGTAGCCTGTGATGAAGTTCTTGCCGAGGTATTTCTCGATGGTCGCGCTGTTTTCCATACGCTCCAGCGCGTCCTCGATGGTCAATGGCAGGCGCAGGTTGCGACGTTCATAGCCACGCCCCACCACCGGCGCACTCGGGTTCATGCCTTCGACCATGCCGATGTAGCCGCAGAGCAGGCTCGCGGCGATCGCCAGGTACGGGTTGGCGTCCGCCCCCGGCAGACGGTTTTCCACCCGACGGTTTTGCGGCCCGGCATCCGGAACCCGCAGGCCCACGGTACGGTTCTCTTCGCCCCACTCCACGTTCACCGGTGCCGAGGTATCCGGCAGGAAGCGGCGGAACGAGTTGACGTTCGGCGCGAACAGCGGCAACAGCTCGGGAATCAGCTTCTGCAGGCCACCGATGTGGTGCAGGAACAACTGGCTCATGGTCCCGTCTTCATTGGAGAAGATGTTCTTGCCGGTTTCCATGTCAACGATGCTCTGGTGCAGGTGCATCGCGCTGCCCGGCTCGCCGGTCATCGGCTTGGCCATGAAGGTGGCCGCCACATCGTGCTTGAGCGCGGCTTCGCGCATGGTGCGCTTGAACACCAGGATCTGGTCGGCCAGGGACAGGGCATCGCCGTGACGGAAGTTGATTTCCATCTGCGCGGTGCCGTCCTCGTGGATCAGCGTGTCGAGGTCCAGCTCCTGCAATTCGCACCAGTCGTAGACGTCTTCGAACAGCGGATCAAATTCGTTCGCCGCTTCGATGGAGAACGACTGACGACCGATTTCCGGGCGCCCCGAACGGCCGATGGGCGGCTGCAACGGATAGTCCGGGTCGTCGCTGCGCTTGGTCAGGTAAAACTCCATCTCCGGCGCCACGATCGGCTGCCAGCCCTTGTCGGCATAGAGTTTCAGCACCTTCTTGAGCACGTTGCGCGGCGACAGCTCGATCGGGTTGCCTTGTTTGTCGTAGGTGTCGTGGATCACCTGAGCGGTCGGCTCGATGGCCCAGGGCACCGGGTAGACCGCGTTCTGGTCGGGACGGCAGACCATGTCGATGTCAGCCGGGTCGAGCAGTTCGTAATAGATGTCGTCTTCGACATAGTCGCCGGTCACGGTCTGCAACAGCACGCTTTCGGGAAGGCGCATGCCTTTCTCGGCAATGAACTTGTTGGTCGGCGAGATCTTGCCCCGGGTAATCCCGGTCAAGTCGGAGATCATGCATTCGACTTCTGTGATCTTGTGGCTTTTCAGCCAATCGGTGAGCTGGTCGAGGTTGTTACTCATAAATGCCTCTAGGCTTTGAGTTTCCTGACTATCGCAAATCAGGCGATGTTGTGACGCATGGGCGTCGCGTTGAAATGTACGTCAACGACAGGCTATCGTGTTTTCTCTCAAGTGCACGTGCCATGCCGGGCGTGCAGAATCGCGAGCGCTGCGGTGCCGCACGATAGCCGGGCCGCTATTGTGAATCGGTTCTATATTGAAAGGAGTAACCGTAATGGGGGTGCCATCGGCGCCGTCCAGAATAACGGACGCCCGACTGAAGTGATAAGCATGCGGACCGTACTGCTTGAAGCATTCGGTGATGCCGATGATCGGCAGGCGAGACATGAAGCACCCCGGTATTATTGCTGTTATGGGTTTGAATCGAGCTTAGCCTTGTTCATTTTTTTACACAACACCCCCGTAAAAAATACAACACGGCCCGCTCAAGCCCGCGGTCGGGTAAGTGTTGCCGGGCATAAAAACGCCCCAAAGTGCCTCAAAAAAGCCCCGCGAGCGCTTTTTTAGGGCAAAAAAGGCCTCGCTTGACTTCGACATGCCGTTCGGGTTGACTGGAACCCGAAGAGATCAATGATTGATATTTTTAACAACAAAGGTGTTGCATCATGTCGGTACCCCCGCGTGCCGTTCAGCTTAACGAAGCGAACGTGTTCCTTAAGGAACATCCTGAGGTTCTGTACGTTGACCTTCTGATTGCGGATATGAATGGTGTGGTGCGCGGCAAGCGCATCGAACGCACCAGCCTCCACAAGGTTTACGAGAAAGGCATCAACCTGCCGGCCTCCCTATTTGCCCTGGATATCAACGGCTCTACGGTGGAAAGCACCGGCCTGGGCCTGGACATCGGTGATGCTGACCGAATCTGTTATCCGATCCCCGACACCCTGTGCAATGAGCCCTGGCAGAAGCGTCCGACCGCGCAACTGCTGATGACCATGCACGAACTCGAAGGTGAACCTTTCTTCGCCGACCCGCGCGAAGTTCTGCGACAAGTTGTTACCAAGTTCGACGAGCTGGGCCTGACCATCTGCGCCGCCTTCGAACTGGAGTTCTACCTGATCGACCAGGAGAACGTGAACGGTCGCCCGCAACCGCCCCGCTCGCCGATTTCCGGCAAACGCCCGCACTCGACACAGGTCTACCTGATCGACGACCTCGACGAGTACGTCGACTGCCTCCAGGACATCCTCGAAGGTGCGAAGGAACAGGGCATTCCGGCCGACGCCATCGTCAAGGAAAGTGCCCCGGCGCAGTTCGAAGTGAACCTGCACCACGTGGCCGATCCGATCAAGGCCTGCGACTATGCGGTCCTGCTCAAGCGCCTGATCAAGAACATCGCCTACGACCATGAAATGGACACCACCTTCATGGCCAAGCCTTACCCGGGCCAGGCAGGCAACGGTCTTCACGTCCACATTTCGGTACTCGACAAAGACGGCAAAAATATTTTTGCCAGCGAGGATCCCGAGCAGAACGCCGCGCTGCGTCACGCGATCGGCGGTGTGCTCGAGACCCTACCGGCGCAGATGGCTTTCCTCTGCCCCAACGTCAACTCGTACCGTCGTTTCGGCGCCCAGTTCTACGTGCCGAACTCGCCAAGCTGGGGCCTGGACAACCGCACCGTGGCCCTGCGCGTACCGACCGGTTCGGCCGATGCGGTGCGCCTGGAACACCGCGTTGCCGGCGCCGATGCCAACCCGTACCTGTTGATGGCTTCGGTCCTGGCGGGCGTGCACCACGGCCTGACCAACAAGATCGAGCCACCGGCCCCGACCGAAGGCAACAGCTACGAGCAGAACGAGCAGAGCCTGCCGAACAACCTGCGCGATGCACTGCGCGAGCTGGACGACAGCGAAGTCATGGCCAAGTACATCGATCCGAAGTACATCGACATCTTCGTCGCGTGCAAGGAAAGCGAGCTGGAGGAGTTCGAACACTCCATCTCCGACCTCGAGTACAACTGGTATCTGCATACCGTGTAAGCGCAATGCCGTAATGAAAAACGCCGTTGGCTGAATCAGCCAGCGGCGTTTTTTTATGGCCGCCTGCGGCGGATCGGCTCCCACATGGGAACGCTATCCACTGCAGGAGCGGGCTTGCCCGCGATGGGGCCGACAAGACAACACACAACTCGGCTCGTACAATGCCCGCTGCCCCGCAGGAGAGCCCGATGACACGCGCAGCCACCCCCCGCAAACCCCGCGCCGCCAGCCAGGCGCGAATCGTTTCGATACTCGACGCCGCCCGCGCGCTGCTGGCCGCCGAGGGCGTGGCCAGCCTGTCGATCTACAGCGTCGCCGAGCGTGCGGAGATTCCGCCCTCCTCGGTCTACCACTTCTTCGCCAGCGTCCCGGCCCTGCTCGAAGCGCTGACCGCCGACGTTCACGCCGCGTTCCGCGCCTGCCTGCAAGCCCCCATTGATCACGATGCACTCAACGACTGGCGTGACCTGTCACGGCTGGTGGAACAACGGATGCTCGAGATCTACGACGAAGATGCCGCTGCCCGCCAACTGATCCTGGCCCAGCACGGACTGACCGAGGTCACCCAGGCCGACCGCCAGCACGACATCGAACTCGGCGACCTGATGCACAAGCTGTTCGACCGCCACTTCGAGCTGCCGAAACTGCCGGGCGATGTCGATGTGTTTGCCCTGGCCATGGAGCTGGGCGACCGCGTCTACGCCCGCTCGGTGCAGCAGCACGGGCAAATCACCCCGCGCATGGCCGAGGAAGGGATGCGGGTGTTCGATGCGTATCTGGGGCTTTATCTGCCGCCTTATCTGCCCAAGCGAGCGGCTTTGGCCTGACTGGCCCAATCGCCGGCAAGCCGGTCTCGCTCCCACAGTAGACCGCATTCCTTCAGTTGGAATGAGTCAATTGTGGGAGCGAGCCTGCTCGCGATGGGCGCACCGCCGAAACAACAGATGCAATCACAACTTGGCGATCGACACCTCAGTGGATTTCACGAACGCGATCACCTCGCTGCCGACCACCAGCTCCAGCTCTTTCACCGAGCGGGTGGTGATCACCGAGGTGACGATGCCGGAAGCAGTCTGTACGTCGATTTCCGAGAGCACGTCGCCGAGGACGATTTCCTTGATCGAGCCTTTGAACTGGTTACGCACGTTGATGGCTTTGATAGTCATGATGTTGATTCCTGTCGTTGGATGAGGCTTGAGTTATTGGGCCCAACGCAGTTGCGTAGGCAAGGGTGAAACAGGTTCCGGTTCCGGCGGCTCGCCAGGCAGCGCGAGGACGCGGTTGAGCACTTCGGTTTCCAGCGCCGCCAGCCGATGGGAGCCACGCACTCGCGGGCGCGGCAGTTCCACCTGAAGGTCGAGGCCAACTTCGCCGTCTTCGATCAGGATCACCCGATCGGCAATCGCCACGGCTTCGCTGACATCGTGGGTCACCAGCAGCACGGTAAAGCCGTGCTGCTGCCAGAGCCGCTCGATCAGCTGCTGCATTTCGATTCGGGTCAGGGCATCCAGCGCCCCCAGCGGCTCGTCGAGCAGCAGCAGGCGCGGCTGATGGATCAGCGCCCGGGCCAGAGCCACCCGCTGCTTCTGGCCACCGGACAACGCCGCCGGCCACTCGTTGGCGCGATCCGCCAGGCCGACCGCCTCCAGCGCTTGCAGCGCCTGGGGCCGCCAATCGCCGGTGAGGCCCAGGCCGACGTTGTCGATGATCTTTTTCCACGGCAGCAGCCGCGCTTCCTGGAACATCAGGCGCGTGTCTTCCCGGGCATCGCTGAGCGGCGCGGTGCCGGCCAGCAGCTCGCCGCCCGTGGGCTGGTCGAGACCGGCGAGCAGGCGCAGCAAGGTGCTTTTGCCGCAACCGCTGCGCCCCACCACGGCGACGAACTGGCCCGCCGGAATGTGCAGGTCGATCTCGCGCAACACCCGTCGCGAACCGAAGGTCTTTTGCAGCTTGCGCACCGCCAGCGGAATCCCGCGCAGCAGGCGTGGAGGTTGTTGGGCCGTCATGCCGCACCTCCCTTGGCGACCTGATAGGCCGGATGCCAGCGCAGCCAGACGCGCTCCAGCCCTCGGGCCGCGAGGTCGGCGAGCTTGCCGAGTACGGCGTACAACAGAATCGCCAGGACCACGACGTCGGTCTGCAGGAACTCCCGGGCATTCATCGCCAGGTAGCCGATGCCGGAGCTGGCCGAGATGGTCTCGGCGACGATCAGGGTCAGCCACATGAAGCCCAGGGCGAAGCGCACGCCGACCAGAATCGAAGGCAATGCACCCGGCAGGATCACCTGGCGGAACAGGCTGAAGCCGGACAAGCCATAGCTGCGCGCCATTTCCACCAGCGCCGGGTCGACGTTGCGGATGCCGTGATAGGTGTTGAGGTAGATCGGAAACAACGTACCCAGGGCGACCAGGAAAATCTTCGCCGACTCATCAATGCCGAACCACAGGATCACCAGTGGAATCAGCGCCAGGTGCGGCACGTTGCGGATCATCTGCACCGAACTGTCGAGCAGGCGCTCGCCCCATTTCGACAGCCCGGTGATGAAGCCCAGGACCAGGCCGATGCCGCCACCGATGGCAAAACCCAGTGCCGCGCGCCAGCCACTGATCGCCAGGTGCGTCCAGATTTCCCCGCTGCTGACCAGGCTGACCCCGGCCTCGATCACCGCGATGGGTGCCGGCAGGATCCGCGTCGACAACCAGCCCGCCGACACCGACAACTGCCACACCGCTACCAGCAGGACCGGCAACGCCCAGGGCGCCAGGTTGTGGATAATTTTCTTCATGGCGCGCCTCAGCTCTGCGACGCGGCTTTGGGCAGCACGTCATTGGCGATCATCTCGCCGAACGGGCTGACGTAACCGGCACTTTTCGGCAACTCGGGACGCTCGATATCCAGGTGCGGAAACAGCAGCTCGGCCACGCGGTAGGACTCCTCCAGGTGTGGATAACCGGAGAAGATGAACGTGTCGATGCCCAGGTCCGCGTATTCCTTTACGCGTGCGGCAACGGTCGGGCCATCGCCCACCAGGGCCGTACCGGCGCCACCGCGCACCAGGCCGACGCCCGCCCACAGGTTGGGGCTGACTTCGAGGTTGTCGCGGCTGCCGCCGTGCAGGGCCGCCATGCGCTGCTGGCCGACCGAATCGAAGCGCGCCAGGGAGGCCTGGGCACGGGCGATGGTGTCGTCGTCCAGGTGCGAGATCAGGCGATCTGCCGCCTGCCAGGCCTCGGCGTTGGTTTCCCGCACGATCACGTGCAGACGAATACCGAAACGCACCGTGCGCCCCAGCTTCGCGGCCTTGGCACGCACCTGCGCGATCTTCTCGGCCACAGCGGCCGGCGGTTCGCCCCAGGTCAGGACCATCTCCACCTGCTCCGCTGCCAGATCCTGCGCCGCCTCCGAGGAACCGCCGAAGTACAGCGGCGGCCGTGGTTGCTGCAACGGCGGATAGAGCAGCTTGGCGCCTTTGACGCTGATGTGCTGGCCATCGTAGTCGACGGTTTCGCCTTCGAGCACGCGGCGCCAGATGCGGGTGAACTCCACCGAGGCCTGGTAGCGCTCTTCGTGGGTCAGGAACAAACCATCGCCGGCCAATTCTTCCGGGTCACCGCCGGTCACCAGGTTGAACAGCGCGCGCCCGCCGGACAGACGATCGAGGGTTGCCGCCTGACGCGCCGCCACCGTCGGGGAAATGATCCCGGGGCGCAGGGCGACCAGGAACTTCAGGCGCTGGGTCACCGGGATCAGCGACGCCGCCACCAGCCACGAGTCTTCGCAGGAGCGACCGGTGGGGATCAACACCCCGCCGAAGCCCAGGCGATCGGCCGCTTGGGCGATCTGTTGCAAGTAACCGTGGTCCACGGCGCGAGCGCCTTCGGCGGTGCCAAGGTAATGGCCGTCGCCGTGGGTGGGCAGGAACCAGAAAATATTGAGGCTCATGGAGTGGTCTCCTTGGGGAATCGGATTACTGCGCCATGGCCACGGCGGCCGGTGGTGTCCAGATCACGTCCTTGATGCTCAAGGGCTTGGGAATCAATTTGAGCTGGTAGAAGCTGTCGGCGATTTTCTGCTGTGCGGCGACCACTTCAGGGGTCAGGAACAGCGCGCCGTAGCCCTGGCGCTTCACCGAAGTCAGGGTGATATCGGCGGGCAGGCCCAGCAGTGGTGCGACCTGTTTGGTCACGTCCTCGGGATTGGCCTTGGACCATTCGCCGACGCCGCGCACTTCTTCCACGAGGGTCTTGATCACCTCGGGGTTTTTCTGTGCGTACGGCTTGGTGGCCAGGTAGAACTGGTGGTTGTCGACGATGCCCTGGCCGTCACGCAGGGTGTGCGCTTGCAGTTGCTGTTCGGCGGCGGCCTGGTACGGGTCCCAGATCACCCAGGCATCGACACTGCCGCGCTCGAACGCGGCGCGGGCGTCGGCCGGCGGCAGGAACACAGTCTGGATGTCGCTGTATTTGAGGCCGGCGTCTTCCAGCGCGCGGACCAGCAGGTAGTGCACGTTGGAGCCTTTGTTCAGCGCGACTTTCTTGCCCTTGAGGTCCTTCACCGATTTGATCGGCGAATCCTTGGGCACCAGGATCGCCTCGCTGTGGGGCGCTGGTGGTTCGTAGGCAACGTAGAGCAGATCGGCGCCGGCAGCCTGGGCGAACACCGGTGGCGTTTCACCGGTGACGCCAAAGTCGATGGAGCCGACGTTCAGGCCTTCAAGCAGCTGCGGGCCACCGGGGAACTCCGTCCACTGTACGTCCACGCCCTGGGCAGCTAGGCGCTTTTCCAGGGTACCCTTGGCCTTGAGCAGCACCAGGGTGCCGTATTTCTGATAACCGATCCGCAGAGTCTCGGCTTGAGCTTGAGTAATGGCGCCGAAGGACACAGCCGCAACGAACAGCGCGACCAGACCACGACGCAAAATGACCGGGCGCATGGCGCTCTCCTTTTTGCAGTTGGGTTTTGGCTGCACCTGCTGGGCCGTTGGCGGCGGAGTAAGGTGAGTACATCAAATCAGGGTGTGGCTCAGATGCTCCAGCGAGCACTCAACAAACGATCATTCAACAGGCCCGGATCGAGCGGCTTGGGCCGTCGCGCCATGGCGCTGGCAAACAATTCCAGCGATTCGTTCAGTCGTTGCTCCAGCTCCGGGGCCAGTTGCGCCGCGGCACTGCCTTCGCCGTAGGCGATCTGGCTGTCGACAGCGAAGATCCCCTGTAGCAACTCATCGGCCTTCAACGCCGACAGCACCGGCTTGAGCGCGTAATCCACCGCCAGCATGTGGGCGATGCTGCCGCCGGTGGCCATGGGCAGTACCACCTTGTGCGCCAGCGCACGCTCGGGCAGCAGATCCAGCACGGTTTTCAACGCACCGGAGAACGATGCCTTGTACACCGGGGTGGCGATCAGCAGGCCGTCGGCGCTTTCGATCTGTTGCAACAGGTCGATCACTTTCGGACTGTCGAACCGTGCGTGCAGCAAGTCCTCGGCCGGGAAGTCCCGCACTCCGTAACTCACCACTTCCACACCCTGCGCTTGCAACCAGCGTTGGGAGCGTTCCAGCAGCACCCCGGACCGGGAGCGTTGGCTGGGACTGCCACCGAGTGAGACAACCAGCATTCAGACGATTCCTTGAACGGTACAGGCGATTCGCAGTGTGCGATCTCGCTTCGATGGAGAGACCTTAACAGGTGATTTATATATCCATAAATCATATTTATTCATTTGGTTATTCGATACGGAGATATATGAAGGCATAAAAAAAGGCCGTCGAAACGGCCTGGAAGTCCCCTGCGTTGTATTTGAGTGCGCCCCACTTCCTGTAGGAGCGAGCTTGCTCGCGATGACTTTGTGCCTGACACCCCGCGGGGCTTGGCAGTCCATCGCGAGCAAGCTCGCTCCTACAGGGGATGGGTGAATCTAGTCGATCAGCGATTCGGCTGCGGCGTCAGGCGCAGGTAGGGCCTTACGGCGCGATAGCCTTTGGGGAAGCGCTGCTTGAGCTCTTCTTCATCCTTGAGCGACGGCACGATCACCACTTCATCACCGTCCTGCCAGTTGGCCGGGGTGGCCACCTTGTAGTTGTCGGTCAGTTGCAGCGAGTCGATCACCCGCAGGATTTCATTGAAGTTGCGACCGGTGCTCGCCGGGTAGGTGATGGTCAGCCGAACTTTTTTGTTCGGGTCGATCACGAACAGCGAGCGCACGGTCAGGGTGTCGCTGGCGTTGGGATGGATCAGGTCGTACAGGTCCGAGACCTTGCGGTCGGCGTCGGCCAGGATCGGGAAATTGACGATGGTGTTCTGGGTTTCGTTGATGTCGCCGATCCACTTGTGGTGCGAGTCCACCGGGTCGACGGACAAGGCGATGGCCTTGACCCCACGCTTGCTGAACTCGTCCTTGAGCTTGGCGGTAAAGCCCAGCTCGGTGGTGCACACCGGGGTGAAGTCCGCCGGGTGGGAAAACAGCACGCCCCAACTGTCGCCCAGCCAATCATGGAAACGGATAGTGCCTTCGCTGGAATCCTGTTCAAAATCGGGGGCGATGTCGCCGAGTCTGATGCTCATGGTGGGCTCCTGATGAGTGAGGTAGAGAACTCAACTGTAGACCGTATTTAAGGTTTGATAAAAAGAATAAATAGAGACGCTATTAGATCGTTAAAGAATATTAAAAATCTGTTCACTGGACGTGCCGCGCCATCGCGAAGACTATCGCGCTCAAGGTTCGAGAAGGCCTTGAGTTGCTGTAAAGAGGGGATTTCAGCGCGGGATTACGGGGGTGACCCCGCGCTGAAATGCAAAAGCCCCGCCCGGCGTGATGCCGGGCGGGGCTTTTTTTCAGCTGTTACGCGAGCGCTATTACAGCAGCGGGATCGAGTAGCTGAGGATCAGACGGTTTTCGTCCTGGTCGCGCTGACCTGGGATGCCGCTGCGCCACGAAGCGTTTTTCCACATGAAACCAACGTTTTTCAGCGGACCTTCTGGCACAACGTAAGCAACAGTCAGGTCGCGCTCCCACTCGCTGTTGTTGTTGCCCGCAGGTGTAGTAGCGTTCTGGCGGTTGGTGTCGATGTCGCTACCACGCAGGTAAACCATACCGGCGGTCAGGCCAGGAACGCCAACCTTGGCGAAGTCATACGAGTAGCGAGCCTGCCACGTTTTCTCGCCGGCACGGTTGAACTTCTGGATCTGCATGTCGGTGATGGTGTAGTTCGAAGAACCGTCACCCTGGTTCAGCCAAGGGAAGTCGCTGCTGCCGTTGCTGACCTGGTAACCACCACCAAAGGTGTGACCGGCAACGGTGTACAGGAACAGGCCGCTGTACAGATTGTTGTCGACTTTGCCTTTACCGTTGCCGGTGCTGCTGTAGTTACCGGTGCTGTAGTACAGCGGATCGTTGGCGTTGTTGCCGTCATCCGAGCTGTTGAAGTAACGGAAGTCGGACTTCAGCACGCCTGGACCGATTGCCCAGTTGTGCACCAGACCCAGGAAGTGTTGCTTGTAGAAGTTTTCCAGATTGCCGTAGTAGTACTGGGCAGTCAGGTCTTTGGTGATTTTGTAGTCGCCACCAGCGTAGATGAACTTGTTGCTGTCACGGAAGTTCGGGCCACGGCTGTTGGCACCGGCGATGCTCATCTGTTCGTTGTTGCTGGAGTTACGGCCTTTCACGGCTTCGATCTGACCGCCAACCAGGGTCAGGTCCTTGATGTCGCCGGAAGTGATCTGGCCACCCTGCCAGGTTTGTGGCAGCAGACGACCGTCGTTGGTCACGATGACCGGGTTTTTCGGCTGCAGGGTACCCAGCTTCAGTTCGGTCTGGGAGATCTTGGCTTTGGCAGTCAGACCCAGGCTGGAGAAGTTATCAACCGCTTCACCGTTGGATTTGCTTGGGAACACAGTGCCGCCGTAGGAGGTCGCAGTAGCACCGTTAGTGCCACCACCGGAATCCAGACGTACGCCCAGCAGGCCGATGGCGTCGATACCGAAGCCTACGGTGCCTTGGGTGTAACCGGAAGTGAAACGCAGATCGAAGCCTTGGCCCCACTCTTCGTTTTTGTTTGCGCCGGTACCGTTACGGTTGTCGGTGTTGATGTAGAAGTTACGCAGCCCCAGGGTGGCCTTGCTGTCTTCGATGAAACCGGCGGCGCCTGCCTGCTGCGCCATAACCCCTACGGCCACGGCCAGGGCCAAGGTGGACTTGTTCATTGTTTCGCTCCTCTACGTTTCTAATTCTTGTGTTCCTGGTCCTGGGTCGTATGCCCGGGATCCGAAGATGCGCGATTAGCGCCGCACCGTGACTCACAAGTCAATCGTAACCATGTGTGTCTACGACCAAGGTCTAATCGCCGTGATGTCTGGTCCTTTCAGGGTAATGACTAATTCATAAACCCAAAAAGAATTGTTTCATCAGTTTTCATATCATTCAGGAATAAAGCTTGTGCGCTGAGCCTGAACCGGACACAGCATATCGGCACCCGCGCTAATTTCTAAACAGTATTTGTCTGACTTTGTTTAGATCAATTAGCTTTTGACCTGCGCGATTAACGTCAATCCCTATCGAAAACGCGACGCCTTCAGGGCGAAGCGCGCATGATCCCGGCCGAATGTTACAGTTTGTGTATCGGCGATTTTTATTTTCAGGTTGAGCGAAAACTGCCGACGGGCGGATCTTAAGAGAGAAATGTTGGCGAAAAATTGATCAGGATCGCTTTTTTGCGATTATCCGCAGGCCGGCATTTTCAGCGATTGGCAAGGCCCCATAGTCGGAACGCCGCCCGGGGCGAGCCCGCTCCTACAGGGGGAACGGGCGGCCCGAGTATCAGAGGGCTTTTTCGAAGATTTTCGAATTTCGCTGATAGTTGTACAGCGACGCCCGCGCCGAGGGCAGGCGTTCGACGCTGCTGGGGGCAAAGCCCCGCTCACGGAACCAGTGGGCCGTGCGCGTGGTGAGCACGAACAGCGTCTTCAAGCCCTGGGCCCGGGCGCGGGTTTCGATGCGTTCGAGCAGTTCATCGCCGCGACCGCCGTGGCGGTACTCCGGGTTCACCGCCAGGCACGCCAGCTCCCCGGCATCCGAATCGGCAATCTGATAGAGCGCCGCGCAAGCGATGATCATGCCTTCACGCTCGACCACGCTGAACTGCTCGATCTCGCGCTCCAATACCTCGCGCGAGCGGCGCACCAGAATCCCCTGCTCTTCCAGCGGGCTGATCAATTCCAACAGTCCGCCGACGTCTTCGATCGCCGCCTCGCGCACCACCTCGAATTGTTCCTGCGCCACCAGCGTACCGCCACCGTCGCGGGTGAACAGCTCGGTCAGCAGCGCGCCATCTTCGGCATAACTGACAATGTGGCTGCGTGCCACGCCGCCCCGGCAGGCTTCGGCCGCCGCATCCAGCAGTTCGGCCTGGTAGTTGCTGCCCAGGCGCTGCAAATGCGCCGGCACCTGCTGCGGGCGCAGTTCGCGGACCAGGCGACCGTTCTCATCGAGCAGGCCTTGTTCCTCGCCAAACAGCAGCAATTTGTCGGCACCCAGGTCGATGGCCGCGCGGGTGGCGACGTCTTCACAGGCGAGGTTGAAGGTTTCCCCGGTAGGCGAGTAACCCAGGGGCGACAGCAGCACGATGGAGCGTTCGTCCAGCAGGCGATTGATGCCCTTGCGGTCCACCCGGCGCACTTCGCCGGTGTGGTGATAGTCGACGCCTTCGAGCACGCCGATCGGCCGCGCGGTCACCAGGTTGCCGCTGGCCACCCGCAGGCGTGAGCCCTGCATCGGCGAGGAAGCCATGTCCATCGACAGCCGCGCCTCGATGGCAATGCGCAACTGGCCGACGGCATCCATCACACACTCAAGGGTCGCAGCATCGGTGATGCGCATGCCGTGGTGATAGTGCGGGGTCAGGCCGCGTGCGGCGAGGCGGGCTTCGATCTGGGGGCGGGAGCCGTGCACCAGCACCAGGCGCACGCCAAGACTGTGCAACAGCACCAGGTCGTGGACGATATTGCCGAAGTTGGGGTGCTCAACGCCGTCGCCGGGCAGCATGACGACAAAGGTGCAGTCGCGGTGGGCGTTGATGTAAGGGGAAGCGTGACGTAGCCAATTTACGTAATCGGGCATGAACCTGGGCCTGTAATAAAGAGCAGCCAAAAAAATGGGCGAAACGGAAAACGCACAACGGGCTGATGGTTATCGTCGGAACAGGCTTGGCGACACGCGCGCTCTCCTCATGAATACGGGGCTGGACAACGGTAATTTAAACGGCTGCTCACGCAATACACAAACACTGCCCCTGTGGGAGCGAGCCTGCTCGCGATAGCGGAGTGTCAGCCAGCCGATAGGAAACTGATGCACCCTAATCGCGAGCAGGCTCGCTCCCACAGTGATTTCATCCAACAAGGTTGCGGTGTTCACCCGGCCGAAGCCGGTGTCAGGCAGTAATGCTCAACCAACTGACGTAATAGATGCACCGTAGGCTGCAAACGTGACATTTCGAGGTATTCCCCCGGTTGGTGGGCGCAGGCGATGTCGCCAGGGCCCAGTACCACGGTTTCGCAGCCAAGACGCTGAAGATAAGGTGCTTCGGTGCCAAACGCCACCGCTTCGGCGCTGTGCCCGGTGAGCTTTTCGGCGATGCGCACCAGTTCGGCGCCTTCGGCCTGCTCGAATGACGGCACATCGGGGAACAGCGGCGCGTAGTCGATCTTCACCTGATGTCGTTCGGCAACCGGCTTGAGCCGCTGCAGAATCTCCGCACGCAGGGCCTTGGGGTCCATGCCCGGCAGGGGGCGCAGGTCGAACTCCAGCGAACACTGGCCACAAATGCGGTTGGGGTTGTCGCCACCGTGGATGCAACCGAAATTCATCGTCGGCGTCGGCACGCCAAACTGCGGGTTGCGGAACTCGCGCTGCCACAGCAGGCGCAGGCCGCGCAGTTCGCCGATGGCATCGTGCATCGCTTCGAGGGCGCTGTGGCCCAGGCGCGGGTCCGAGGAGTGCCCGCTCTGCCCGAGGATGTCGATGCGCTCCATCATGATGCCCTTGTGCATGCGGATCGGCTTGAGCCCGGTCGGCTCGCCGATCACCGCCGCACGCCCCAGCGGTCGCCCGGCTTCGGCCAGGGCGCGGGCGCCGGACATCGAGCTTTCTTCATCGCAGGTGGCCAGAATCAGCAGCGGCTGTTTGAACGGCTGGTCGAGCAGGGGCTTGACCGCCTCGATGGCCAGGGCGAAAAAACCTTTCATGTCGCAACTGCCCAGGCCAATCCAGCGGCCATCGAGTTCTGTCAGTTTCAACGGATCGGTCTGCCACAAGGCGCCGTCGAACGGCACGGTGTCGCTGTGCCCGGCCAGCACCAGGCCACCGGGGCCGGAACCGAAACTGGCGAGCAGGTTGAACTTGCCGGGGCTGACCTGCTGGATATCGCAGGCAAACCCCAGGTCGCCAAGCCACGTCGCCAGCAAGTCGATCACCGGGCGGTTGGACTGATCCAGACGCGCCTGGGTGCAACTGACCGAGGGCGTGGCAATCAGCGCAGCGAACTGATCTTTCATGGACGGCAAAGGCATCGCTGACTCCCATTGCGGATTGAAGTCCATCATAGAACCATCCGGCGACAGGAATAAACCGTCGTCCGGCGAAGCACTGGCGAGTCCTGTACACTGCACGGCCTTGGCAGCCATCTTTTCCCCGGCTGCACTCCCGATCCTGGATTGTCCGGCCATGCAGAAAGAAACCGAAATCAAACTCCGCGTCAGCCGCGAAACCCTCGCTGCCCTGCGCGAGCACCCGCTGCTGAAAAAACGCAACAAAAATGGCTGGGAACGCCGTGAACTGATGAACCAGTATCTCGACACGCCCGAGCGTGATCTGGCCCGCGCCAAGGTGGCCCTGCGCCTGCGCCGCGATGGCGACGAGATCATCCAGACCCTCAAGACCCGCGGCCAGAGCGTCGCCGGCCTGTCCGAGCGCAACGAGTACAACTGGAACCTGCCCAAGGCCAAACTCGACGTCAAGAAACTCGACGGCGAATGCTGGCCGGAGCAACTGGCCGAGCTGGACAAGAAAACCCTGAAGCCGATCTTCACCACCGATTTCGTGCGCGAGCGTGCAGAAATCGCCTGGGGCCGTGGCAAGGCCAAAGTGGTCATCGAAGCCGCGCTGGACCTGGGCCACGTCGTGGTCGGCAAGCAGAAGGAAGAAATCTGCGAGCTGGAGCTGGAGCTGCGCGAAGGCGAGCCTGAAGCCCTGCTGGAACTGGCCAGCGAACTGGCCGCGACCCTGCCACTGATGCCGTGTGACATCAGCAAGGCCGAGCGCGGTTATCGCCTGTACGACGCCAACAGCTACTCGCTGAGCCTGCCGGCGCCGCAACTGACCGCCGAAACACCGCTGGACGACGCCTTCGCCGCGCTCTGCTGGCACCTGCTCGGCAGCAGCCAGCGCCTGGCCGAACAGTATCGCTTCAACGGCCACTGGCGCCTGCTGCAGGACTGGGTCGACAACCTCGCCGAAATGCGTGCCTTGCTCAGCAGCCTGGGCCAGGCCGCACCGCGCCAGTCCACTCACGACCTGCGCGCCGCCCTGGATGCCTTGCTCGAAGACTGGCGCCCGCTGGTGCAGGTCGGCATCGACGACGAAGACGTGCGCAAGGCCGCGCCCGAGCAATTCCTCGAAGAACTCGAAGACCCGCGCTGGGGCCAGTTCTCCCTGAACCTGTCGCGTTGGCTGATGGCCCGCACCTGGGCCGCCGAGCGCAACGTGCGCGGCAACCGCCAGGGCGCTGCGCAATTGGCCAGCTGGCTGCCGCGCCTGTTGGCCGAAGAAGCCACTTCCCTGCAATTGCAGCGCTACCAGCAGCAACCGGAAGACCTGGCCGAGCAGTTGCCGCGCATCGAACGCATCCAGGTCTGGCTGCACCATGCCCGTCACGTGCTGGACATCGCGGAGATGGACCGCCTGTACGGCGAGCTCAAGCAGCTTGCCCAACTGGCCGGCGAACCGACGATCACCGATGAGCTGCTCGACGCGCGCAAGCAGCAGGCGATTGCCGTTTACCAGAACCGCGCCTGGCGCATCCTGCTGCGCGGCTGATCCGCCCCTGTAGGAGCGAGCTTGCTCGCGATAGCGGTATGTCAGTCACATCTGTTTCGACTGATACGCCGCCATCGCGAGCAAGCCCGCTCCCACAGGGGGTTTGGTGCATGACAGGGAGCAGTGAGGCCTTACGGCATCACCGGCAAACTCGTCGTCGATTTGATCTCGGATAACGCCACGATCGAGTTCACTTCCTGGATCCCCGGCACCAGCGACAGCTTCTCGAAGAAGAACCGCTCGTAGGCCTCGATGTCCGCGGCCACGATGCGCAGCATGAAGTCCACCGACCCCATCAACACGTAACACTCCAGCACTTCGGGAAACCCGCGAATCGCCTCGGTGAACTCGGTGAAGTTCGAACGGCCGTGGGCGTTGAGTTTGATCTCGGCGAAGATCTGCGTGTTCAGTCCGATCTTCTTGCGGTCCAGCAAGGTCACTTGCCCGCGAATGATGCCCTCGTCTTTCATCCGCTGGATCCGACGCCAGCACGGCGACTGCGACAGCCCGACCCGTTCGGCGATCTGTGCGCTGGAAAGGGAAGCGTCCTCTTGCAGCAGCGCGAGGATCCTGCGGTCGTAGCTGTCCAGCTCGCTTTGCATAAAATATCCTTCGATTAATGTGTTATTGAATTATTCAATTCGATAAATCGCCATAGGCCTCCATCATAGATAAGAAATACCCGGCATCGAATGTAAAAATTTCTCCAGTGATTTTGGAGACCGATCATGCCGCACCTGGAAGCCGTCCATACCGCCACTGCCCGCGCCGATAGCTGGAATGCCAGCAACGCCCACTGCCGCGTTCGCTATCAACTGCTGGCCGAAGCCGAGCCCGACCTGCTGTGCCGCGTGCTCAACCTGTTCGCCATGCAGTACCTGATTGCGCAACAGGTCAACGTGCAACGCGAGGAGGAGATGCTGTCGATCGACATCGTCATGGACGGGCTGAGCTGGCACAGAGCCTGGGTGATCGCGGAAAAATTGCGCAACCTGATCAGTGTCTGCTCCGTGGAGTTGCACGCCGCTGATTCGCCGTGGCTCGAAGCCGCGGTGGCGGCGGGCTGAAAAACTTCGATACGGGCTTCGTCGGGTAGTGGCCCAACGGTCAGCGGCACCGCGACTATCCTTTGCGGACTGATGCCTTCGAGGAGCCCGCATGTCCGTTCAACTTGCCATTCAGGACCGCTGGCTGGATCTCAACGATCTACTGCGCGAACTGGTCGCCCAGGGTTTTATCAGCCAGGACTCGGCCGAGCACGCGCTCAACGCCCGCCGCCGTCACGCCGCCAATGGCCAGATGCACCCGCTGGAATTCATCGCCAGCCAGCAACTGGATGACCTCAGTCGTCCGGGCAAACACCTGGACCTGGAAAACCTGACCCTGTGGCTGTCGCAGCAGGCCGGCCAACCGTACCTGCGCATCGACCCGCTGAAAATCAACGTCGCGGCCATTACCCCGCTGATGTCCTACGCCTTCGCCCAGCGCCACAAGATTCTCGCGGTATCCATCGACCGTGATGCGGTGACCGTGGCCAGCGCCCAGCCCTACGTCAAAGGCTGGGAAGCCGACCTGACCCACGTGCTGAAGCTGCCGATCAAGCGCGTGGTGGCCAACCCGGTGGACATCCAGCGCTTCAGCGTGGAGTTTTTCCGCCTGGCCAAATCGGTCAGCGGTGCGACCCATGGCGATCAACCGTCCCAGGCCAGCGGCCTGGGCAACTTCGAACAACTGCTCAACCTGGGCGCCAGCGACCAAGAGCCGGACGCCAACGACGCGCACATCGTCAACATCGTCGACTGGCTGTTCCAGTACGCCTTCCAGCAGCGGGCCAGCGATATCCACATCGAGCCACGCCGCGAACAGGGCACGGTGCGGTTTCGCATCGACGGCGTGTTGCACAACGTCTATCAATTCCCGCCGCAGGTGACCATGGCCATCGTCAGTCGCCTCAAGTCGCTGGGGCGGATGAACGTCGCGGAAAAACGCAAACCCCAGGACGGCCGGGTGAAAACCAAGACCCCGGACGGCGGCGAAGTCGAGCTGCGGCTGTCGACATTGCCGACGGCGTTCGGCGAAAAGATGGTCATGCGGATCTTCGACCCCGAAGTGCTGCTCAAGGATTTCGATCAACTGGGCTTCTCCGCCGATGACTTGCGCCGCTGGCAGGACATGACCCAGCAGCCCAACGGCATCATCCTGGTCACCGGGCCGACCGGTTCGGGCAAGACCACCACGCTCTACACCACCCTGAAAAAGCTGGCGACCCCGGAGGTCAACCTCTGCACCATCGAAGACCCGATCGAGATGGTCGAACCGGCGTTCAACCAGATGCAGGTGCAACACAACATCGACCTGACATTCGCCTCCGGCGTGCGCGCACTCATGCGTCAGGACCCGGACATCATCATGATCGGCGAGATCCGCGATCTCGAGACCGCGGAGATGGCGATTCAGGCCGCGCTCACCGGTCACCTGGTGCTCTCGACCCTGCACACCAACGACGCGCCCAGCGCCATCAGCCGCCTGCTGGAACTGGGCGTGCCGCATTACCTGATCAAGGCCACGGTGCTGGGTGTCATGGCCCAGCGGCTGGTGCGCACGTTGTGCCCGCATTGCAAGGCGCCGCTGACCCTGGCCGAAGACGACTGGCAAACCCTGACCAAACCCTGGCAGGCGCCGCTGCCGGGCAACGCCCAGCGTGCCATCGGCTGCCTGGAGTGCCGCGACACCGGGTATCGCGGGCGCGCCGGGGTCTACGAGATCATGCAACTGAGCGATAGCCTGAAAGCGCTGATCAGCCCCGACACCGACCTGCTGGCGATCCGTCGACAGGCCTTCAAGGAAGGCATGCGCAGTTTGCGCCTGTCGGGTGCGCAGAAGGTTGCTGCCGGATTGACCACCATTGAAGAAGTGTTGCGGGTGACGCCGCAAAGCGAGCAGAAATGACCGCGTAGGCGCGGGCTGACGGTTTTTATCTTCAGGCCGCGCCGTTACACTTCGGCTATCGCAACTTCATTGATCAACAGGGAATCGTTATGCAGATCGGTAGCGTGCTTTTGCTTTTTGTCGGCCTCGTGGTCGCCATTCTTTTCATGGGCTTCAAGGTGGTGCCACAGGGTTATCAATGGACGGTCGAGCGTTTCGGTCGTTACACCAATACCCTCAAACCTGGCCTGAACATCATCATTCCGGTCATGGACCGTATCGGCCGCAAGATCAACGTTATGGAAAGCGTGCTGGACATTCCCCCGCAGGAAGTGATCACGGCCGACAACGCCACGGTGCAGATCGACGCCGTGTGCTTCTTCCAGGTGGTCAACACCGCCCAGGCCGCGTACGAGGTGAACAACCTCGAACACGCCATCCGCAACCTGCTGCAAACCAATATCCGCACCGTGCTCGGCTCGATGGAGCTGGACGCGATGCTCAGCCAGCGTGACAACATCAACGAGAAACTGCTGCGCACCGTCGACGAAGCCACCGCGCCGTGGGGCATCAAGATCACCCGTATCGAGATCAAGGACATCAGCCCGCCCGCCGACCTGATGGCGGCGATGTCGGGGCAGATGAAAGCCGAGCGGATCAAGCGTGCGCAAATCCTCGAAGCCGAAGGCATGCGCGCCGCGGCGATCCTCACCGCCGAAGGCAAGAAACAGGCGCAGATCCTCGAGGCCGAAGGCGCTCGCCAGTCGGCGTTCCTCGAAGCCGAAGCCCGTGAACGCCAGGCCGAAGCCGAAGCCCAGGCGACCAAAGTGGTGTCCGAGGCCATTGCCAGCGGCAACGTGCAGGCGGTCAACTACTTCGTTGCTCAGAAATACATTGATGCGCTGGGCGGACTGGCAGCCGCCAACAACAGCAAAGTCATCCTGATGCCGCTCGAGGCCAGCTCGATGATCGGCGCGGTGGGCGGCATCGGCGAAATCGTCAAGGCCACGTTCGATAACAAGAAAGCCTGAGGCACGCCATGTGGGCATTCCTGCAAAACCTATCGTTCTGGGACTGGCTGGCGCTGGGCACGGTGCTGCTGATTCTCGAAGTGTTTGGTGCTGGCGGTTATCTGCTGTGGATCGGCATGGCGGCCGCCGCCGTCGGCGTGATGACGTTCGTGGTGCCGCATCTGTCCTGGGAGCTGCAGTTTTTGCTGTTCGGCCTGCTGTCGATCGCCACCGCGCTGTATTGGTGGCGACGCCAGCACAGCGCCGTGCGGCAGAGCGATGAGCCGAACCTGAACCTGCGCGGGCAGGAACTGATCGGCAAGACCTTTGTGGTGCACGAGTCGATTGTCGACGGGCGCGGCAAGATCAAGGTGGCCGATGGCGTGTGGATGGCGCGCGGGCCGGACGCCGTCGCCGGCAGCCGGGTCCGGGTCGTCGGCCAGCACGGAGTCGTGCTGCAGGTGGAAAAAGCCGAGTGAGCACCATGGAACTCCACAGGGGCGTTGGCGATCCAACGCCGTAGATATAACCCCCAGTGGAGTCACCCATCATGCGTTTCAAACTCGCTGTTGCTACCGTCGCCCTGTTGTCCCTGCCAGTCGGTTCGGCGATGGCCGACAGTTTTTGGCGTAACGTCATTTCGTCAGGCGCGACCACCGGCTCGACTTACCTGACCTTCAAGGATCACAAACTGATCATCGCCGCACAGGACGATGCCGGCAGTTTCGTCGCCAGTGAAGGCAGCATCCGTGGCCCGTACCTGGAAGCCGCCATGCAGAAAGTCCGCGCCGACAACCCTGGCCTGCAGGCCACGGACATGGAACTGGCGAATGCGATCCTGGCGAAGAACGCCGTGGCATCCGAGTAAGTTTCCCGCTGTACAAAAAAACGCCGCTCAATTGAGCGGCGTTTTTTTGCCCATCCCAAAACTGCTGGACACCCGTCGCCCCTGTGGGAGCGAGCCTGCTCGCGATGGCGGTGAACGATAACGCGCAAGGCCGGTACTACCTCGGCGAATCCAAACTTATCGCGAGCAGGCTCGCTCCCACAGGTACATCAATGTTTCAGAGCAGCTTCACCGATACTCATCCACCGGCACGCACGCGCAGAACAGGTTGCGATCGCCGTAGACGTTATCCACCCGATTCACCACGGGCCAATACTTGTGGGCCTTGGTGTGGGCATCCGGCGTTACCGCCTGCTCGGCGGTGTAAGGCCGTTCCCAGACGCCGGTAATGTCGGCCAGGGTGTGTGGCGCGCGCTTGAGCGGGTTGTCTTCGGCCGGCCAGGTGCCGTTCTGCACCTCGGTGATTTCCGCGCGAATGCTCAGCATGGCGCCAATGAAACGGTCCAGCTCGGCTTTCGATTCACTTTCGGTCGGCTCGACCATCAACGTACCCGGCACCGGAAACGACATGGTCGGCGCATGGAAACCATAATCCATCAGGCGCTTGGCCACGTCTTCCTCGCTGATGCCGGTCAGCGCCTTGAGCGGTCGCAGATCGAGGATGCACTCGTGGGCCACCCGTTCGTTACGTCCGGTGTAGAGCACCGGGAAGGCGCCGGACAGATGCCGCGCCAGGTAATTCGCCGCCAGGATCGCCACCTCACTGGCGTCCGCCAGTTGTGGCCCCATCATGGCGATGTACATCCAGCTGATCGGCAGAATGCTCGCGCTGCCCCAGGGCGCCGCACTGACTGCGTCGTTTTGCGCCAGCGGGCCATCAATGGTCACCACCGGGTGATTGGCCACGAACAGCGCCAGGTGCGCACGTACGCCAATCGGGCCCATGCCGGGCCCGCCACCGCCATGGGGGATGCAGAAGGTCTTGTGCAGGTTCATGTGCGAAACGTCGGCACCAATGTCCGCCGGCCGTGCCAGCCCGACCTGCGCATTGAGGTTGGCGCCATCCATGTACACCTGGCCGCCGTGCTGGTGAACCACTTCGCAGATCTCGCGGATGCCCTCTTCGTACACACCATGGGTCGATGGGTAGGTCGCCATCAGGCAGGACAACTTGTCGCCGGCATCGCTGGCCTTGTCCTTCAAGTCCGCCAGATCGACGTTGCCTGCCTCGTCGCACTCGACGATCACCACGCGCATCCCGGCCATCTGCGCGGACGCCGGGTTGGTGCCGTGGGCCGAGGAAGGAATCAGGCAGATGTCCCGCGCGCCCTGGTGGCGGCTTTCATGGTATTTGCGAATCGCCAGCAAGCCGGCGTACTCGCCCTGGGCGCCGGAATTGGGCTGCATGCAGATGGCATCGAAACCGGTAATGGCGCAGAGCCAACTCTCCAGCTCTTCGATCATCAAGGTGTAGCCAAGCGCTTGCTCCCTGGGCGCGAACGGATGCAGGTTGGCGAATTGCGGCCAGGTGATGGGGATCATCTCGCTGGTGGCGTTGAGCTTCATGGTGCAGGAGCCCAGCGGGATCATTGACTGGTTGAGGGCCAGGTCCTTGTTTTCCAGCTGCTTGAGGTAGCGCAGCATCTCGGTTTCGCTGTGATGGGCGTTGAACACCGGGTGCCGCAGGTACGGCGAGGTGCGCAGCAATCCGTCCGGAATGCCAGCCGGCAGGTTTTCGCCGTCCAGCGTATCGACCTCCAGGCCATGGTCGGCGCCGAGGAACACATCGAACAGCCTGGCCACGGTGGTTTCGTCGCAGGCTTCATCGAGGCTCAAGCCCAATTGCCCGCGCCCGAGAATGCGCAGGTTGATCTGCGCGGCCTGGGCGCTTTCGATGATCGCCGTCTGGGCGCCGCCCACTTCCAGCGTCAGCGTGTCGAAGAAGTGCTGGTTGAGGCGTTTGATACCCCGGCGTTCCAGGCCAGCGGCGAGGATGCAGGTGAGTCGGTGCACGCGCTGGGCGATGGACTTCAGGCCTTGCGGGCCGTGATACACCGCATAGAAGCTGGCGATGTTGGCCAGCAGCACCTGCGCGGTGCAGATGTTCGAGTTGGCCTTCTCCCGGCGGATGTGCTGTTCGCGGGTTTGCAGCGCCATGCGCAATGCGGTGTTGCCGCGGGCATCCTTGGAGACACCAATGATTCGCCCGGGAATCGCCCGTTTGTATTCGTCACGACTGGCAAAAAACGCCGCATGCGGGCCGCCATAGCCCATGGGCACGCCGAAGCGCTGGGACGACCCGAAGACCACGTCGGCACCCAGCTCGCCTGGCGGGGTGAGCAACAGCAGGCTCAACAGGTCGGCGGCCACACAGGCCAGGGCTTGCTGGGCGTGCAGGTGATCAATCAACGGCCGCAGGTCGCGGATTTCGCCGTAGGTGTCGGGGTATTGCAGCAGCGCACCGAATACCTGGTGCTGCTTGAGGTTGTCCAGGGTGTCGACGATGAGCTCGAAGCCGAAACCTTCAGCACGGGTGCGCACCACCGAAATGGTTTGTGGATGACAGTTTTCATCGACGAAAAACAGGTTACTGCGCGACTTGGCCACGCGCTTGGCCAGGGCCATCGCTTCGGCGGCGGCGGTGGCTTCGTCGAGCAGGGAGGCGTTGGCCAGTTCCAGACCGGTCAGGTCGATGGTCAATTGCTGGAAATTGAGCAGCGCTTCGAGCCGGCCCTGGGCGATTTCAGGCTGATAGGGCGTGTAGGCGGTGTACCAACCGGGATTTTCCAGCACATTGCGCAGGATGACGGTGGGGGTGAGCGTGCCGTGATACCCCATGCCGATCAGGCTGGTCCAGACCTGGTTCTGCTCGGCATAACCGCGCAATTTCGCCAGTGCCGCCTGCTCATCGAGGGCCGGCGGCAGGTCCAGGGCCCGGTTGAGGCGGATACTCGGCGGCACCGTCTGCTCAATCAGCTCGACACGGCTGCCAAGGCCCAGACTGTCGAGCATCGCCTGCTGCTCGGCGGCATCGGGGCCGAGGTGACGGCGCAGGAAGGCATTGGGATCGCGTAACTGGCTCAGGGACGGCAACTGGGACATGACGGGCTCTCTCTTGACTGGCGCTCAGCGTCGATGCAACACGGTCAATCCAGCATAGCAGCCACCCCTCCCCCTGTAGGAGCGAGCTTGCTCGCGATAACCGTCAACGATAGCGCAGGGTGCCTGGATGCCCGCCGTGCCTGGGCGACCATCGCGGGCAAGCCCGCTCCCACAGGGACACCACCAAACCTGATGGCCGCGGTGCCTGGGCGTTCATCGCGAGCAGGCTCGCTCCCACAGGGATCACACCGCACCTGTAGGAGCGAGCTTGCTCGCGATGGTCGTCAACGATAACGCGGGGTGCCTGATGCCCATAAAAAAGCCCCGACAGGTCGGGGCTTTGGGGTGAAGCGTCAGGCTTACTCGCCGATGGCGGCTTTGTAGCCCGCCGCATCGAGCAGCTTGTTCAGGTCATCGGGGTTGCTTGGCTTGACCTTGAAGATCCACGCGCCGTACGGGTCGGAGTTGAGCAGTTCAGGCGTGCCGCTCAACTCTTCGTTGATGGCAATCACTTCACCGGCAACCGGGGAGTAGATGTCGGAGGCCGCCTTGACCGACTCGACCACGCCGGATTGATCGCCAGCCGCAAACACCTTACCCACTTCGGTCAGTTCAACGAACACCACATCGCCCAAGGCTTCCTGAGCGTGATCGCTGATGCCCACGGTGACGGTGCCATCGGCTTCCAGACGGGCCCATTCGTGACTTTCGGCAAAACGCAGGTCGGCAGGGATATCGCTCATGTTCTGTGTCCTCAAGGAAATTGTCAGCGGTCGTTGCCCGCCGGAATAGATTAGATCAAGGTTTTGCCATGGCGGACGAAGGTCGGCTTGACCACCCGGACCGGGTACCATTTGCCACGGATTTCCACTTCCGCGCGGTCGGCGGTCGCCATCGGCACGCGCGCCAGTGCAATCGACTTGCTAAGCGTAGGAGAGAAACTACCACTGGTGATCTCCCCTTCGCCAACATTGGCGATGCGAACCACCTGATGGGCACGCAAAACACCGCGTTCCTCGAGCACCAGCCCCACCAGTTTGTGCTGCACGCCAGCAGCCTGTTCGGCCTCCAGGGCCGCACGCCCGATGAACTGGCGACTGGCCGGTTCCCAGGCAATGCTCCAGGCCATGTTCGACGCCAGCGGCGAAACGTCCTGGTGAATATCCTGGCCATACAGGTTCATGCCGGCCTCGACCCGCAGCGTATCGCGCGCACCGAGTCCGATCGGCGAGATACCCGCGCCCACCAGGTCGTTGAAGAAACCGGGGGCCTGATCGGCTGGCAGGATGATCTCCAACCCGTCTTCGCCGGTGTAGCCGGTGCGGGCGATGAACCAGTCACCGTCGGGCTGGCCTTCGAAGGGTTTGAGCAGCTGAATCAGATTGCTGCGCGACTGGGTGACCAGCTCGCCAATCTTGTGCCTGGCATGGGGTCCCTGAATCGCCAGCATCGCCAGCTCCTGGCGTTCGTGCAGGCGCACGTCAAAACCGTCGAGTTGGGCCTGCATCCACGCCAGGTCCTGGTCGCGGGTGGAGGCGTTGACCACCAGGCGATAACCGTCATCGAGCCGGTAGACGATCATGTCATCGACGATGCCGCCACGCTCATTGAGCATGGTGCTGTACAAGGCGCGACCGGCGCTGTGCAGGCGCTCGACGTCATTGGCCAGCAAATGCTGGAGCCAGGCCTTGGCCTGTGCACCACTGATGTCGATCACGGTCATGTGCGAGACATCGAAAACACCGCAATCGCGGCGCACCTGATGGTGCTCCTCGACCTGCGAGCCGTAATGCAAAGGCATGTCCCAACCGCCAAAATCGACCATCTTCGCGCCCAGGGCGAGGTGAAGGTCATACAGAGGCGTACGCTGTCCCATGGGTTTCTCCTTCCGGGCTTGGCGAGGGTACGGGCCGGCGCTGCGCGGGATAAGCGTCCTGGTACAAGAGGCTTTCAGCCGATTTCAGCCACCGGGTCTGTCAGACGGACCGCACCGAATGCCGCGCATTGTAGCCGCAAGGTGTAGGACTGGCACCTAGCTGTTTTGATGGGCCGAACGCCGGATCAACCCGATGACCGGCAACAACCCGACCAAAACCAGAGTCAGGGCCGGCAATGACGCTCGCGCCCACTCCCCTTCACTGGTCATTTCAAAGATCCGCACGGCCAGAGTGTCCCAGCCAAACGGGCGCATCAGCAGGGTGGCGGGCATTTCCTTGAGCACGTCGACGAACACCAGCAACGCGGCGCTCAAGGTCCCCGGCAACAACAGCGGAAGATACACTTTGAAAAACAGTCGTGGCCCACTGACGCCGAGGCTACGTGCCGCTTCGGGCAAAGATGGCCGTATTCGCGCCAGGCTGTTTTCCAGCGGGCCGAAGGCCACGGCGATGAATCGCACCAGATAGGCCAGCAACAGGGCCGACAGGCTGCCCAGCAGCAAGGGCTTGCCGGCGCCGCCCAGCCAGCCGGAGACGGGGATCACCAGTGTGCGATCCAGGTAACTGAACGCCAGCATGATCGACACCGCCAGCACCGAACCCGGCAGCGCATACCCGAGGTTCGCCAGGCTGATGCCGGAACGGATCGCCCGTGTCGGCGCCAGGCGGCCGGCGAACGCCAGCACCAGCGCGACCGCGACCGTAATCAGCGCTGCCATGCCGCCCAAGTACAGCGTATGAATAATCAACCCGGTGTAACGCTCGTCCAGGTCGAAACGGCCGCGCTGCCAGAACCACACCAGCAGTTGCAGCATCGGGATGACGAAGGCACACGCGAACACCAGGCCGCACCAGCTCATCGCCGCCAGCGCCTTGAACCCGTGCAGGTGATACAGCGCCTTGACCCGAGGTCGCTCGTTACTCGCCCGGTTGGCGCCACGGGCACGCCGCTCTCCGTAGAGCACCAGCATCACCACCAGCAGCAACAGACTGGCCAGTTGCGCGGCGCTGGACAGGCTGAAGAAGCCGTACCAGGTCTTGTAGATGGCCGTGGTGAACGTATCGAAGTTGAACACCGACACCGCACCGAAATCCGCCAGGGTTTCCATCAGCGCCAGCGCGACACCCGCGCCGATCGCCGGCCGCGCCATCGGCAGCGCTACGCGCCAGAACGCCTGCCACGGCGATTGCCCGAGGACCCGCGCGGCTTCCATCAGGCCCTTGCCCTGCGCGAGGAACGCGGTGCGCGCCAGCAGGTAGACGTACGGGTAGAAAACCAGCACCAGCACAAAGATGACGCCGCCGGTGGACCGCACGCGCGGCAGCCGCAAGCCGCTGCCGAACCATTCGCGCAGCAGCGTCTGCACGGGACCGGCGAAATCCAGCAGGCCGACGAAGACGAACGCCAGCACGTAGGCAGGAATCGCGAAGGGCAGCATCAACGCCCAATCCAGCCATTTGCGTCCGGGAAACTCGCAGAGGCTGGTGAGCCAGGCGAGGCTGACACCCAGCAACGTCACGCCGGCACCGACACCCAGCACCAGGGTCAGCGTATTGCCCAGCAGGCGCGGCATCTGGGTTTCCCACAGGTGGGACCAGATCTGTTGATCGATGGTTTGCCAGGACAGCAGCAGAACGCTAAGGGGCAGCAGGACCAACGCAGCGATGGCGAAGACCAGGGGATACCAGCGGCGTTGGGCGGGGTGAGCCAAGGAAAAATTCTCGTCGAAAAATGAACGTGCCCACGTCAGGCGTGGGCACGATCAGGACGCGCAGTATAACGGTGACGTCAGTTCCAGCCAGCCCGATCCATCATGCGGATGGCTTCGGCCTGGCGCTTGCCTGCCACTTCCACCGGCAGGGTGTCGGCGACGAACTTGCCCCACGCCGCCACTTCGGCCGATGGCTGAACGGCCGGGTTGGCCGGGAACTCCTGGTTCACGTCAGCGAAGATTTTCTGCGCTTCAGGTGTGGTCATCCACTCCACCAGCGCCTTGGCCGCTTCCGGATGCGGCGCATGTTTGGTCAGGCCGATGCCCGACAGGTTCACGTGCACGCCGCGATCCGCCTGGTTGGGCCAGAACAGCTTCACCGGCAGGTCCGGCTTTTGCTGGTGCAGGCGGCCGTAGTAGTAGGTGTTGACGATGCCGACATCGCACTGGCCGGCGTTGATGGCTTCCAGCACCGCGACGTCGTCGGAGAACACATCGGTGGACAGGTTGTTGACCCAGCCCTTGAGGATTTTCTCGGTTTTCTCGGCGCCGTGGGTTTCGATCATGGTGGCGGTCAGCGACTGGTTGTAGACCTTCTTCGCCGTACGCAGGCACAGGCGGCCTTCCCAGTTCTTGTCGGCCAGGGCTTCGTAGGTGGTCAACTCGCCCGGTTTAACACGCTCGGTGGAATAGGCGATGGTCCGCGCGCGCAGGCTCAGGCCGGTCCAGGCGTGGCTGGACGAGCGGTATTGCAGCGGAATGTTGGCGTCGATGGTCTTCGAGGTGAAGGGCTGCAGGATGCCCATCTGCTCGGCCTGCCAGAGGTTGCCGGCATCGACGGTCAGCAGCAGGTCGGCGGTGGCGTTCTCGCCTTCGGCCTTGATGCGCTGCATCAACGGCGCTTCCTTGTCGGTGATGAACTTGACCTTCACCCCGGTCTTCGCGGTGTAGGCATCGAACACTGGCTTGATCAGCTCGTCGATACGCGAGGAGTAGACCACCACCTCATCAGCGGCCTGGGCGGCGGTGCTGCCGATCAGGGTCAGGGCGAGTGCCGTCAGTAGACGCTTCGATGCCAACATGGGAGTCATCTCTCGATTGGAAAAGTGAGGCCAAATGATAAGGACTCACATTTAGCGACTCAATCGAACAGTTGGCGGAGGAGTTACCAGATGTTGCACAGGCAAGCTCAGAGAGCCTGTGGGAGCGAGCCTGCTCGCGATAGCGGTGGATCATTCAATGATGTATCGACTGATAAATCCCCATCGCGAGCAGGCTCGCTCCCACAAGGAGAGCAGCCCCAGCGAAAATCTCAGGCCTTTGCCAATGCCGGCAGATCCCCAGTCAACCCCAGCGCCTCTCGCACGAACAATGCCTTGGCCTCCGGCATCTGATCGACCATTTTGAGCCCGGCATTGCGCAGCCAGCGCAGCGGCAGCGGGTCGGCCTGGAACAGGCGTTCGAAGCCCTCCATCGCCGCCATCAGCGCCAGGTTGTGCGGCATGCGCCGGCGCTCGAAGCGGCTGAGCACCTTGGTGTCCGCCAGGCGTTCACCGCGTTCGCTCGCTTGCAGCAGCACTTCGGCAAGTACCGCCGCATCGAGGAAGCCCAGGTTCACACCCTGCCCGGCCAGCGGGTGAATGGTGTGGGCGGCGTCGCCGATCAGCGCCAGGCCCTCGGCCACGTAACGCTTGGCATGGCGCTGGCGCAGCGGCACGCACAGGCGCGGGTCGGCGCTGAGCACCGGCCCCAGGCGACCTTCGAAGGCCCGTTCCAGTTCGCGGCAGAAGTTTTCGTCGTCCAGCGCCATCAAGCGTTCGGCCTCGCTGGGGGTCGTCGACCAGACGATCGAACACCAATCCTGCTGGCCGTCGCGCACCAGTGGCAGGAACGCCAGCGGGCCGTTGTCGGTAAAACGTTGCCAGGCGGTCATCTGGTGCGGATTGGCACTGCGTACGCTGGTGACGATGGCGTGGTGCAGGTAATCCCATTCGCGGGTGGCCACGCCGGTCAGGCGCCGCACCGCCGAGTTGGCGCCGTCGGCAGCGATCACCAGCGGTGCGCGCAACGTGCGGCCATCGACCAGGGTCAGCAGCCAGTCATCGCCGGAGCGACGCATCTGCTCCAGCCGCGCACCGGCCAACAGGCCCAGGTCGCTGTCGTGCAGGCGGTCGAGCAAGGCGTCCTGAACCACCCGGTTTTCGACGATATGCCCCAACCCGTCGGCATGTACGCTGGCCGCACTGAAGTGGATCTGCCCGGTGCCGCTGCCATCCCACACCTGCATGTCGGTGTAGGGGCTGCTGCGCCGCTGGGTGATGCCTTCCCAGGCGCCCAGGCGTTCGAGAATCCGTTGGCTGGCCGCCGACAGGGCGCTCACCCGCGGTTCGAACGGTGCCTGTGCATCGTAGGGTTTGACGGTCATCGGGCTGCCGTCGAGCAGCAGGATGTCCAGCCCGCTGTCGCGTAACGCCAGCGCCAGGGCGCTGCCGACCATTCCGGCACCGACAATCAGCAGATCTGCGCGCATATCCATGCTTTAAGCCTGTCTCGTTTGCGGCTTTTGCCGCACGTAAAGGGTTTTGCGCACCCGCGCTACCAGAGTGCCGGCGCCGTCGTGAATATCCACCTGCATTTGCGGCAGGTACTTGTCGCCCGTCGCCGTCTGCCGGCGAATCTCGTCGAGCAGGGTCTCGTCGATCCTGAAACTGGCGAACACCGGGCCCTTGCCCGGCGAAATGAAGTCGATGTCGGCCGCCTTGTCCCAGACGATGTAATGGCGCCCGAGGTTTTCCATCAGCATCAGCATGTAGAACGGATCGACCATCGAATACAGGCTGCCGCCGAACTGGGTGCCGACGTAATTGCGGTTGTACCAGCCCAGCCCCATGGACACCTGGATGTCACGGAAGTCGTCGCTGATGTGCCGCACCCGCACGCCTGCCCCGAAGTACGGCGGGTAGAACGTCATCAGCCAACGCAGCAGCCGCGCCTTGCCAACCTTGTCTGTCAGCCACTTACGCATCGGGACGGGTACCCAGGCCCATGGCCTGGCGGGCGAACCAGCGCTTGGCCGGCGGCAACAGATCAAGGCCAAGCAGGCCGATGTTGCGGCCCAGCGACACCAGCGGCAGTGTGCTGCCGAACAGACGCGTGACCTGGTCGGAGAAACCCACGGTGAGGTTCTGGTCCAGGCGCTGGCGCTCGCGGTAGGCCTGCAGCGTGGCAAAGTCGCCCAACGGCTTGTCGCTGGCCAGCAATGCATCGGCCAGGGCCTGGGCATCGCGCAGCGACAGGTTGAAACCCTGGCCGGCAATCGGGTGCAGGCTGTGGGCGGCGTTGCCGAGTACCGCCAGATGCGGGCGCACCTGCTCTTCGGCCTCGATCAGCGTCAGCGGGTAGAGGTGCCGCGCGCCCACTTGTTTCAAGGTGCCCAGGCGGTAGCCGAAGACGTTCTGCAATTCGCTGAGGAAGCTGCGTTCATCCAGCGCCGCCAGCCGTTGCGCGTCCATGCCCAAGCGCGTCCAGACCAGCGCGCAGCGGTTGTCCGCCAGGGGCAGCAAGGCCATCGGGCCGTCATCGGTGAAACGCTCGAAGGCCATGCCGTTGTGCGCTTCGCTCGGGGTGATGTTGGCGATCAGCGCGCTCTGGTTGTACGGGCGCTGGCGCACACCAATCCCCAATTGCTCGCGCAGGCCGGAGCGGCCGCCATCGGCGAGCACCGCGAGGTCGCACTCCAGGGTGGTTTCGTCGTTGAGGGTCAGGCGGTAGCCGTCGGTCAACGGCTCCATGCGCGTGACTTCCGCCGGGCAGCGCCAGGTCACCACATCCTTGTCCAGCCCTTGCCACAGGCATTGGCCCAGCCAGGCGTTTTCCACCACATAGCCCAGGGCCGGTACGCCCTCTTCCATCGCCGACAGGCGCGCGGTAGAGAAGCGGCCACGGTCGGACACATGAATCTGCTTGATCGGCTCGGCGCGGCGGGAGATCTCCTGCCACAGGCCCAACCGCTGATAAATCTGCTTGGCACCGTAGGACAGCGCCGAAGAACGGGCGTCATAGCTCGGCTGATAACTGTTGCCCGGGGCGAACGGTTCGATCAGCACGATCTTCCAGCCGCGGGCCTTGGCCCCGGCCTGCAACGCCAAGGCCAGGCTGGCACCGACCAGACCGCCACCGATAATTGCCAGATTGACTCGACTCATGCCGCTTGTGTCCGCGCTTGGGCCATCAGGGCCTCGATTTCGGCGACCGTTTTCGGCACGCCATGGGTCAGGATTTCACAGCCGGTTTTGGTGACCACTACATCGTCCTCGATGCGCACGCCAATGCCGCGCCATTTCTTCGCAACGTTCTGGTTGTCCGGGGCAATGTAGATCCCCGGCTCCACGGTCAGCGCCATGCCGACTTCCAGCACGCGCCATTCGCCGCCGACCTTGTACTCGCCCACGTCATGCACATCCATCCCCAGCCAGTGGCCGGCGCGGTGCATGTAGAACGCCTTATAGGCTTCGCTGGCGATCAACTCGTCGACGTCGCCCTGCAGCAGGCCCAGTTTCACCAGCCCGGCGGTAATCACCTGGACCGTGGCTTCGTGCGCCTGGTTCCAGTGCCTGTTCGGCGCGATCTCGGCAAAAGCTGCCTGTTGCGAGGCCAGCACCAGCTCGTAGATCGCCTTCTGCTCGGCGCTGAACTTGCCGTTGACCGGCCAGGTACGGGTGATGTCGCTGGCGTAACAGTCGATTTCGCATCCGGCGTCGATCAGCACCAGGTCGCCGTCCTTGAGCACCGCGTCATTCTGCTGGTAATGCAGCACGCAGCTGTTGCGCCCGGACGCGACGATCGAGCCGTAGGCCGGCATCTTCGCCCCGCCCTTGCGAAACTCGTAGTCGAGCTCGGCTTCGAGGCTGAATTCATACAGCCCCGGCCGGCTGGCCTGCATCGCCCGGATATGCGCCTGGGCGGAAATCCGCGCAGCTTCGCGCATCACCTTCACTTCCGCCGCCGATTTATACAGGCGCATGTCATGCAGCAGATGATCCAGCGCAACGAATTCGTTCGGCGGCTGGGCACCGAGGTGCGCCTTGGAGCGGATCACGTTGATCCAGTCCATCAGGTGGCGGTCGAACTCGGGGTTGCTGCCCATGGCCGAGTACACCCGGTCGCGCCCTTCGATCAGGCCCGGCAGGATGTCGTCGATGTCGGTGATGGGGAACGCGTCGTCGGCGCCGAAGTCGCGGATCGCGCCTTCCTGGCCGGCGCGCAGGCCGTCCCAGAGTTCACGTTCGGCATTGCGCTCACGGCAGAACAAGATGTACTCGCCATGCTCACGGCCGGGCATCAGCACGATGACGGCCTGCGGTTCGGGGAAGCCGCTGAGGTACTGGAAGTCGCTGTCCTGGCGATAGACATGCTCGACGTCACGATTGCGGATGGCCACCGCGGCGGCGGGCAGTATGGCGATGCTGTTGGGTTCCATCTGCGCCATCAGGGCCTTGCGGCGACGGCCGTATTCCGCTTTCGGGATATGGATCATGGGCAGATGGCTTTTCCTGGCTTTCGATTAATGCAACGACGGTTTGGCAGCAGCCGGCGTATCGGCCTTGCGCGTTTCGGAGAACAGCAACAGCGGCGCGACGCGCAGGTACTCCATGACTTCCATATAGTCGTTTTCGCCGTCGTCGGACTCTTCCAAAGCATCTTGCACCTGGGAGATCGCAGACAGATCCTGCAACACTTCGGTGGCCTCGGTGCTCAGCATGCTGCTGTCGCGGCAGTTCAGGCCGAAACCGCTGAGGAAGCCCTGGCACCATTGGCCCAGTGCGGCGGCACGTTCGGCCAGCGGCGCGTCATCGGTCGGCAGCAGCAGGACCACGGTCACGTCGTCGCCGGTGAGTTCGCCCTTGACCATTTCCTGAAGGCCGATCAAGGCGTTACGTACGTTGTCGGAAGGCTCGTTTTCCAGCAGCTCGGCGGCGTCGATCAGCCAGCCTTCGGCATCGAAGCCGGCACCGGCGCAACTGCGCCCGAGGAGCAGGCCATGCAGTTCGGCGGGCGAGACGTTGTGGCCGCTGGAGGTCAGCAGGGTGGCGAAGGCTTGGTATGGGGAGTTCTGAATAGGCATGGGCAGCTAGGCGCCAGACGGCGCAATGTCTAGAATGAAGGCCTTGTATCCTACATCGACTCCTCTGTAGGAGCGAGCTTGCTCGCGATGGTCGTCAACGATAACGCAGGAGTCCTGACACCCTGCGGCGTTCTCAGGTTCATCGCGAGCAAGCTCGCTCCTACAGGGTTCGTCCCCCATCAGACATTTTCAGTGGACACAATGGAAGACACCGACCTGCAAGCGCTGATGGCCAGACTCGAACTGCTGATTGATCGGGTCGAGCAACTTAAGAGTCAAAACGCACTCCTATTAGCTCAGGAAAAAACCTGGCGCGAGGAACGCGCTCACCTCATTGAAAAGAACGAAATCGCCCGGCGTAAGGTCGAATCAATGATTTCGCGCCTCAAGGCCCTGGAGCAAGACTCATGAGTTCAAGCAATAGCGTCACCGTGCAGATCCTCGACAAAGAGTACTCGATCATCTGCCCGCAGGAAGAGCGCAGCAATCTGGTCAGCGCTGCCCGTTACCTGGACGGCAAGATGCGCGAAATCCGCAGCAGCGGCAAAGTCATCGGCGCCGATCGCATCGCCGTGATGGCCGCGCTGAACATCACCCACGAAATGCTGCACAAGACCGAACGCCCGGATGTGCCGGTCAGCAGCGCCACCCGCGAGCAGGTGCGTGACCTGCTCGATCGCGTCGATCTGGTACTGGCGACCGATCCGGACGTCACCAAGGGCTGATTCGCCTGGCCGCTTGGGTTATACTCGCATCACTCCCTGGGGTGCTTGCCAGTTGACCACGTCCCTGAGCCGATTCGCACTACCCTGGAGGTTGCACGTTGGGCTGGTGTGCATGTCCGCTAGACGGAAAGCCTTAAAGCCTACTGCATCTTCCACCTTGAACTTTCGGGTTCAAGGGCTAAGTCAGCAGCGGTTCATCCGGGGAGCCTGATTCCAGTCCGATGCCGGTTCAAACACCGGCATCGGCTTTTTTATGGGCGCAGCCCTCACTGCCGAAGCCTTGAATCCATGAGCGAACCTGCGCTGCTACCCCGCCCGCAACTTCGACGCATGCTGCGCAAGGCGCGCCGCGCGCTGACACCCAGCCAACAGCGCCAGGCGGCTCGTGGGCTGTACCGGCAACTGGCCCAGCAGCCGCTGTTCCGCCGTGCCAGGCACATCTCCCTGTATTTGCCGACCGATGGCGAAATCGACCCACGCCTCCTGCTGCGCGCCGCCCAACGGCGCGGCAAGGCGACTTACCTGCCGGTGCTCAGCGCCTGGCCACGGACCAAGATGGTGTTCCAGCGCATTCGCCCCGGCGAAAAGCTCACGCCCAACCGTTTCCGCATTCTCGAGCCACGGGCGAATCTCGCTCGCCAACGCAAGGTCTGGGCACTGGATCTGGTGTTGTTGCCGCTGGTGGGGTTCGACGATGTCGGCGGGCGCCTGGGCATGGGCGGCGGCTTCTATGACCGCAGCCTGGCGTACCTGGCGCGCCGTCAGAACTGGCGCAAGCCGACGCTGCTGGGGCTGGCCCATGAATGTCAGAAGGTCGAACGATTGGCCCAGGCGAGCTGGGATGTGCCGTTGCAGGGAACGGTCACGGACAGGGCCTGGTATTACGCAGGCTAGGCGCCACTGCAGTCAGCGGCGCCGAAAGGCAGGATCAGCGCTTGAAGGCGGTCGATTGCTGTTGCTGGGCAATTTCAATCGGCGCGTCGGTCTTGCTGCTCCACAAGCTTTGGGCATAGCCGGTAGTCACGACACCCAGGCCAAACAAAATAACCAAAATCCATAGTAAATCCGGTTTGCGTTTCATCGACTGCCCCCCAAAGGCATATCAACACGATGACAGCAGCGGTTTCCGTTTTAGGTGTAGGCCGTGCAGCAGTGTCAAGCTAAGAAGGCCGGCATTTTGCGACAACGTGAACTGACACGCAAACGCTGGCGTCAACCGACCGTCGGTTTGTCATAAAATTGCCCGACAACTTGCCCACTCGATCCGCAAGGAGCAAATCCAATGGCCTACTGGCTGATGAAATCCGAGCCCGACGAACTCTCGATCAAGGGCCTTGAGCAGCTCGGTCAGGCGCGCTGGGACGGCGTTCGCAACTACCAGGCGCGCAATTTCCTGCGGTCCATGGCGGTGGGCGACGAGTTCTTTTTTTACCATTCCAGCTGCCCGGAGCCCGGAATTGCCGGAATCGGCAAGATTGTCAAAGCGGCGTATCCCGACCCGACAGCCCTGGAGCCGGAGAGTCATTATTACGATCCGAAGGCCAGCGTAGAGAAAAACGCCTGGAGCGCCATTGACGTAGCGCATGTCCAGACGTTTCCCCGGGTGCTGAAGCTGGATTTTCTCAAGCAGCAGGCGGCGCTGGCAGAAATGCCCCTGGTGCAGAAGGGTTCGCGGCTGTCGGTGATGCCGGTGACCGCCGAGCAATGGGCCGCCGTCCTCGCCCTGCGATAACTGTAGGAGCGAGCACGCTCGCGATGAAGGCCCAGACACAGCGGGGAATCAGACAGCCCGCATCATCGTTGACGACCTTTTCGCGACGGTTCGACGCCTCGACAAGCTCGCTCCTACAGGAATCGGTGTTACTGAATGATCAGGTTATTGAACAGCAGGTCCTCGACTACCGGCTTGCCGGTTTCATCGTTCATGATCTGCTGAGTCTGTTTCAGGGCTTCCTGACGCAGCTTTTCCTTGGCCTCGACGTTGTTCATCGTCTCACCGGTCTGCTGGGCAAACAGCGCCACCAGTTGGTTGCGGATCAACGGCTCGTTGGCCTTCACCAGTTTGGTCGCCTCGTCACCCGTTACGCGCAATGCCACATCGGCCTTGTACACCTTGAGTTTCGGCGTGCCGTCCAGGCCGTAGTTGCCCACGAACGGCGGCGTCAGGGTGATGTAATTGACCTTGGGTGCCGCCTCACCTTCTTTGGCTTCTTCAGCCACGGCGGCCACAGGCAGAGACAGGGCCAGCAACAACATGATCCACGCTTTCACAATTCGCTCCTCAATCCGGTTTGCGGCCTAGCATAACGGCCCGCCGCGCAAGTACAAGCTTATGGCTGACTATCAGGGCCAGGCATGCTCGTTGACCCGTCGACACTCACACCTACACTTATCGGCCATCACAACAAAAGGAATAGCCCTGATGAAAGCCGTGCTGTGCAAAGCCTTCGGCCCTGCCGAATCGCTGGTGCTGGAAGACGTCGCCAGCCCTGTCGCGAAAAAGAACGAAATCCTGCTGGATGTCCACGCCGCCGCCGTGAATTTCCCCGACACGCTGATCATCGAGGGCAAGTACCAGTTCAAGCCGCCCTTCCCGTTTTCCCCCGGTGGTGAAGCCGCCGGCGTGGTCAGCGCCGTGGGTGAAAAGGTCAGCCACCTGAAAGTCGGTGACCGGGTCATGGCCCTCACCGGCTGGGGCAGTTTCGCCGAGCAGGTCGCGGTGCCCGGCTATAACGTGCTGCCCGTTCCGCCCGGCATGGACTTCAACACCGCCGCCGGCTTCAGCATGACCTACGGCACCTCGATGCACGCCCTCAAGCAACGGGCCAACCTGCAACCCAGAGAAACCCTGCTGGTACTCGGCGCCTCGGGCGGTGTGGGCCTGGCCGCCGTGGAAATCGGCAAGGCCATGGGCGCCCGCGTCATCGCCGCCGCCGGCAGCGCTGAAAAACTGGCCACCGCCAAGGCCGCCGGCGCCGATGAACTGATCAACTACAGCGAAACCAGCCTCAAGGACGAAATCAAGCGCCTGACCGACGGCCAGGGCGCCGACGTGATCTACGACCCGGTCGGCGGCGACCTGTTCGACCAGGCCGTGCGCTCCATCGCCTGGAACGGCCGCCTGCTGGTAGTCGGCTTCGCCAGCGGACGCATCCCCGACCTGCCGGTAAACCTCGCCCTGCTCAAGGGCGCCGCAGTGGTCGGCGTGTTCTGGGGCTCCTTCGCCCAGCGCCAGCCCCAGGACAACGCCGCCAACTTCCAGCAACTGTTCGGCTGGTACGCCGAAGGTAAACTGAAACCGCTCGTGTCGCAGGTCTACCCGCTGAACAACGCGGCGCAGGCGATCAATGACCTTGGCCAGCGCAAGGCGGTCGGGAAAGTGGTGGTGCAGGTGCGTTGAGGTTCGGTTGATGTGTAGAAGGCCTGGGCAATGGATAGGGTTGCCCTGGCTTTTTCTTTTTTAGAACTCGCAAGGCACTTACTGTTAAAGCAGCTCACGAACCTCTCTCGGAAAAAAGCGCACAGCGCGACTCGATGGGTGCGAGTTACATCGTCGAATAATGCTGGGCACATCCCTATTGAGTTTGGCGATCAACTCCAGGCGCCTCTCATCCGACAATTGCGACGGTGAGATGGAGTGGGTCAAGTAGCTTCGGGTCCAGTTGAACATCGGCAGGTCGATCCAGAAGTACTCCATGTAACGGCTTGCCATACGACTCAGGTCCGCACATCGGACCTTCTTCAAGGGTTGGTTGGCGTGAACCGGCGGAGTGTCATCCAGCCGGAAGACCATCGGCGCAATCACCTCGATCCGCGCCGGGCGTTCGGCGCTGACTTCCCACGGCTCGTATCGCCATTGCCTCACCGCAGTCAATGCAGCCTCGGCCAGTTCGGGTTGGGCGTCCTTTGGAGCGGTGACCTGGCTGACGGTGCCATCAGCATTCACGAACAGGCTGACCCGAACCTCACCTTCAATACCCGCCCGATAGGTCGGCCTCGGATACATCGGCTTGGGATTATCCGCCGGAATCAGGAACACCTCCCCCGCGCTCAAAACCCCGCACACACCCCATAAAACCGCCGCCACAAACCACCGCATAACCTCACTCCCTCGCGTCCCATAGCCAGATCCGGCCAGTGCGAAAAGGTTAAGACCCGATGGTTTTTCACATAACGTGACAGCTTCCTGTTCGATTGCAGGACGTTTCGCAAAGACCTGCCCTACTCCGCCTGTGGCTGCGTCATCAATGCTCGCGAAGTAAAAATTCCCGCAGCGCCTCCCAAGTGCACCGAAGCGACATGTTCGTAAAGGAATGTGCGATGTCGAACATTTTCCGCTGTTTGGTCATGCGAACAGATGCTATTTTCGGTAATGAAACTGTAACATTCGCATCCGCAGTCAAAACAAGAAATCTGGAGCTCTTGGAATGTTTGCTTTCTTTCGCCCTGCTTCGCACCAGGCACCCTTGCCTGAAGAAAAAATAGACAGCACCTACCGACGCCTGCGCTGGCAGATCTTCGCCGGCATCTTCATTGGCTATGCGGGTTACTACCTGCTGCGCAAAAACTTCTCCCTGGCCATGCCTTACCTGATCGAAGAGGGTTACACCCGCGGCGAGCTGGGCGTGGCGTTGTCGGCGATTGCCATCGCCTACGGTTTGTCCAAGTTTCTGATGGGCATCGTTTCCGACCGCTCCAACCCGCGCTACTTCCTGCCGTTCGGTCTGCTGGTCTCGGCGGCGGTCATGTTCATTTTCGGTTTCACACACTGGGCCACGTCCAGCGTCACCATCATGTTCATCCTGCTGTTCATCAACGGCTGGGCCCAGGGCATGGGTTGGCCGCCCAGTGGCCGGACCATGGTGCACTGGTGGTCGCAGAAGGAACGCGGTGGCGTGGTGTCACTGTGGAACGTGGCGCATAACGTCGGTGGTGGCCTGATCGGCCCGCTGTTCCTGCTCGGCATGGGCCTGTTCAATGACTGGCACGCGGCATTCTATGTGCCGGCAGCCGTGGCCCTGGCGGTGGCCGTGTTTGCGTTCGCCACCATGCGCGACACCCCGCAATCGGTAGGCCTGCCGCCCATCGAGAAGTACAAGAACGACTACCCGGAAGGCTACGACGCCAGCCACGAGAAGGAATTCAGCGCCAAGGAAATCTTCGTCAAGTACGTGCTGCGCAACAAGATGCTCTGGTACATCGCCCTGGCCAACGTCTTCGTCTACCTGCTGCGCTATGGCGTGCTGGACTGGGCGCCGACCTACCTCAAGGAAGCCAAGGGCTTCACGGTGGACAAGTCCTCGTGGGCGTACTTCTTCTATGAGTGGGCGGGTATTCCGGGCACGCTGTTGTGCGGCTGGATGTCGGACAAGATCTTCCGTGGCAACCGTGGCCTGACCGGCATGGTGTTCATGGCCCTGGTGACCGTGGCGACCCTGGTGTACTGGCTGAACCCGGCCGGCAACCCGACCGTGGACATGATCGCCCTGGTGTCGATCGGCTTCCTGATTTATGGCCCGGTCATGCTGATCGGCTTGCAGGCGCTGGAACTGGCACCGAAGAAGGCGGCCGGTACCGCCGCGGGCTTCACCGGGTTGTTCGGCTACCTGGGCGGCTCAGTCGCAGCGAGTGCGGCCATGGGCTACACCGTGGACCACTTTGGCTGGGACGGCGGTTTTGTCCTGCTGATCGGCGCCTGCCTGCTGGCCATGGCTTTCCTGGCTCCGACCCTGTGGCACAAACAGGCGGCCAGTCAGGCCCGCGAAGCCACCGCTTGATCCGTTTTTGATTTGCAACGCTTGAGCCGCGCCTCCAGATTCCGGTCTGGCATGGCGTGGCTACGCAGGGCGCTGGCGGTCTGCTCGACATAATCGCGAGTCGTGCCGTAGCGTCCGCAAGCGTTTTCGAACACATGGCTCAGCACATGATCCGGCAGATTGCCGGCATAGCTGGGCAAGTGGCGCTCCAGGACAAACCCCAACGCCTGAACCTGATTGCCATCTTCAAGACGGCAGTTGAGCCAGTGCGGGCGGTAGGAAGGAAACGGCATTTCGCGCTGCCATAGCGCATAGAGCGAAGCTTCGAGCTGCTCTTCCGGCAGGCGATAGGCAAAGCCGCTGCAAGAACCCCCGCGATCCAGCCCGAACACCAGCCCCGGCACCTCTGGCGTGCCGCGATGTTCGTGGGACCACAGGTACAAACCGCGATGGTAGCCATGTACCCGCCCCCGCACCCGTTCAACGGCCGCGCATTCAGGGCGCCAGATCAAAGAGCCATAGGCAAACAGCCAGACCGGCCCACCCTTGTGGCGCGCCATGGTCGACTGCATTGAGCTGAGCAGTTGTTCGTGCGTGTGCTGCGGCCCGAGGTCGAGCCGAGGAGGATAAGCCAGAAAGGCAGATTCAATGGCGCTCATGGCGAATAGCGTTCAGCTCCCCGCGAATAATGAATTACTAAATAGAACGCACCGCTGTAACAATAAGGCACATATCTTTCGAGGCAATTTAAATGCCATGGCACGGTTCTTAATTTGTTGCCTGGATATATATAACTTACCGATATTTATTCAAATTTATAAATATCTATCGGCTATATAGCGGGTTATATGCGGTTCCTGTAGGAGCGAGCTTGCTCGCGATGGGAGGTCAACGATGACGCTGTCGTTCTGACACTCCGAGGTGTCTGATCCGCCATCGCGAGCAAGCTCGCTCCTACAGGTACGGGGGGTTAGTTGCGGGGGGCGTAGGCGAACACATCAGCGCGCATCTGGTGGGCGTCCATCCCCGCTTCGACCAACGCGTCCAGGGTGCCATAGACCATGGCCGGCGAGCCGCTGGCGTAGACGTGCAGGGTGTTCAGATCGGGGAAGTCCTCGCACACCGCCTGGTGCAGCATGCCGCAACGCCCCTGCCAGCCACATTGGTCGCTGACGACCTTGTGCAGGAACAGGTTGGGCAATTTCTCCCACTCATCCCAATGCTCGATTTCGTAGAACTCTTCGGGACGACGCACGCCCCAATACAGGTGCACCGGGTGTTTGAATCCGCTGGCCCGGCAATGCTCGAGCAGGCTGTGGATCTGGCCCATGCCCGTACCCGCAGCGATCAGCACCAGCGGGCCGTCGGGCAGCTCCGCCAAGTGGGTGTCGCCGAACGGCATTTCGATGCGCGCCATCTTGTTGCGCTGAAGCTGTTCGATCAGGCCGCGTGCACTGCCTTCGCGCGCCAGCACGTGAATTTGCAGATCGCGCCCCGAATGAGGTGCCGAGGCCAGGGAAAAGGCCGATTTCTCGCCGTCCTCACGCTCGATCATCAGGTATTGCCCGGCGTGATAGCGTGGCGGCTTGCCCGCCGGCGCTCGCAGACTGACGCGCCAGGTGTCGCCGCCGACGTTCTTGCACTCGATGACCTGACACGACAAGCTGCGCACCGGCAACTCTCCCAGCGCAAGCACGCCATCCCACAGCACGATGCAGTCTTCCAGCGGCTCTGCTATGCAAGTGTAGAACTCGCCATGGTCGCGCACCGCGCCGGCCTGCTCGACCCGTCCTTCCACCAGCAACGCGGCACACACGTTGCAGTTGCCATTGCGGCAACTTTGCGGGCATTCATAGCCCAGACGGCGTGCGCCATCGAGAATCCGCTCGCCTGGCAGTATCTCAAGCACTGCTCCGGACGGCTGCAAGGTTACACGCATCAATCTATTCCTAACTGATTCCAGATGGCATCGATCCGTTGGGTCACGGCATCGTCCTTGACGATGACCCGGCCCCATTCGCGGGTGGTTTCCCCCGGCCATTTGTGGGTGGCGTCCAGGCCCATTTTCGAGCCCAGGCCAGACACCGGCGAGGCGAAGTCCAGGTAGTCGATCGGCGTGTTGTCGATCATCACCGTGTCGCGCTTGGGGTCCATGCGCGTGGTGATGGCCCAGATCACGTCGTTCCAGTCACGCGCATTGATATCGTCGTCGGTGACGATAACGAACTTGGTGTACATGAACTGTCGCAAAAACGACCAGACACCGAGCATTACCCGCTTGGCATGGCCCGGGTAGGACTTCTTCATGGTCACGACGGCCATGCGGTACGAGCAACCCTCGGGCGGCAGGTAGAAGTCGGTGATCTCCGGGAACTGCTTTTGCAGGATCGGCACGAACACTTCGTTCAGCGCCACGCCGAGAATGGCCGGTTCGTCCGGTGGACGACCGGTGTAGGTGCTGTGGTAGATCGGCTTGGTCCGGTGGGTGATGCGCTCGACGGTGAACACCGGGAAGCTGTCGACTTCGTTGTAATAGCCGGTGTGGTCGCCGTACGGGCCTTCGTCGGCCATCTCGCCCGGATGGATCACGCCCTCGAGGATGATCTCGGCGGTGGCCGGCACTTGCAGGTCATTGCCACGACACTTCACCAGTTCGGTGCGGTTGTCGCGCAGCAGCCCGGCGAAGGCGTATTCGGAGAGGCTGTCGGGTACCGGCGTCACGGCACCGAGAATGGTCGCCGGATCGGCGCCCAGGGCCACGGACACCGGGAACGGTTGGCCGGGGTGCTTCTCGCACCACTCGCGGTAGTCCAGGGCGCCGCCGCGATGGCTCAGCCAGCGCATGATGACTTTGTTGCGGCCGATCACTTGCTGGCGATAGATGCCAAGGTTCTGGCGATCCTTGTTCGGCCCCTTGGTGACGGTCAGCCCCCAGGTGATCAGCGGGGCAACGTCGCCCGGCCAGCAGGTCTGCACCGGCAGCATCGCGAGGTCGACATCATCACCCTCGATGACCACCTCCTGGCAGACCGCATCCTTGACGACCTTGGGCGCCATGGAAATGATCTTGCGGAAAATCGGCAGCTTGGACCAGGCGTCTTTCAGGCCTTTGGGTGGCTCGGGCTCTTTCAGGAACGCCAGCAGCTTGCCAATCTCGCGCAGCTCGCTGACCGACTCGGCGCCCATGCCCATGGCCACCCGCTCCGGGGTGCCGAACAGGTTGCCCAGTACCGGAATGTCGTAACCGGTGGGTTTCTCGAACAGCAACGCCGGGCCTTTGGCCCGCAGCGTACGGTCGCAGACTTCGGTCATCTCCAACACGGGAGAGACCGGAATCTGAATGCGTTTCAACTCTCCGCGCTGCTCAAGTTGCTGCACGAAATCCCGAAGGTCCTTGAATTTCATTGAAGATGCCACCCCGAAAATAGGCGTACATCCTACCTGCTCTGACGGCCGAACAGCAGCCTGTCAGCGCATTGCCGCCGTCAATTGTGCGCCGCACCCAGCAGGAGCGGTGTAAACAGCGGGCTCAGGCGCGCGCTGCCAGCGTCCGAGAGGTGGTCTTCGTCGCGGTATTGCGACCGGCCATTGACCTCGATGTTGCAAATCCGCTCCCCGCACATCATCGGCGTTGGATCAATCACATGCACACCTGGATCGGCAGCACTCAGCGAGTCGAACAGACCGCTGAGGAAGTGCTGACGCGCCAGGTGCTCTTCGAGCGGACGGCCCAGCCCTTCGGCGGAACGCCCGACCCGAGCGAGACTCGTCAGACGGCTGACGGCGCCCTTGTGCTGCAGCGGCACTTCCTTGAACAGCCAGACCTGTGCGCCAGTCTCCCGGATCGCCGCCACCCGCCCCTTGATTGCAGCGGCCATGCGCGCTTCGGCCTGGGCTGTATTGTCATGTTCGTTAAGCAGGACTTTCCTGTCACCGTCCTCGCGGCCGTAGACATACAGGCTCCAGTTGGAGGCGAGTACGACGTCCTTGATGTGCAGGCGACGTATCTGGTCCATGGTCTGCTGGTTGAAATCCCTGCAGCGCTGGCGCGGCTCGTCGCTCAGCACCGGTGGGCAGGCACTCATGCTGAACAACCACACCGGGCGCCCCTCACGATTGGCGCCTTGTTCAACGGCTGGCATCAACGCCGCCGCGTGGCTGTCGCCCCACACCATGCGGGTCGCTTCCAGCGTCTGGTTTTGCCCGAGCAGACAGGCCTTGTCCAATTTCTTGTCCTTGGTCACCAGCATGCATTTCATCTGCCCCGCACGCCATTCACGCGCCTGGGCATACTCCAGCGCCTTGCCAGTGAGCCGCTGAGGGAAACCGTCAGCCGAGCGGATCGCCGAACCGGCCACCACGAGCACGACGATAGTCGCCAGCCCGCCGGCCAGCACCGCGTTGCGGCTGGACAGCAGGCGCTTCTCGCGAAACGGCAATTCGACGTAGCGCAAACTCAACCATGCCAGCGCGAGTGCAAGGGCAATCCAGCCGAGGGCTTCCATTGCTTGAATGCCGTCGACCGAAATGGCGTTGGCATAGACGTAAACCGGCCAGTGCCACAGGTACAGCGAGTAGGACAGCAGACCGACCCAGACCATCGCGGGCAGGCTCAACAGCCGCGCACTCCAGCTCGGCCCCTGCGCACCCGACCAGATCAGCGCGGTAGTGCCCAGCACCGGCAGCAAGGCCGCCCACCCTGGGAACACGGTGGACTTGTCAAAGGTGAACACCGCGATCAGCACCGCCGCCAGGCCAGCGAGGCCCACCGCCTGATACAGCCACGGCCGCACCGCCTGTTTCGGTGCCGGCATCACGGCGAGCATGGCGCCGCACAGCAACTCCCAGGCGCGGGTCGGCAGGGCGAAGAAGGTGAAATCCGGCTTGCGCTCGATCCAGGCGATGTTCAACCCGAACGATACCAGCAGCACCGCGAACAGCATCCAGCGCCAATGCCGGATATAGCGCATCAACAGCACCATCAGCAGCGGGAAGAAGATGTAGTACTGCTCTTCAACGGCCAGCGACCAGGTGTGCAGTAACGGTTTCAAGTCGGACGCGGGCTGGAAATAACCATCCTCACGCATGAACAGGATGTTGGAAATGAACAGTGACTGGTAACGCACCGTCCTGCCCAGCTCGGAGAAGTCCTTGGCCGTCAGCAGCAGCCAGCCCAGCACCAGCGTGGCCAGCATCACCACGCTGAGTGCCGGAATGATGCGCCGTGCACGTCGAGCCCAGAAATCGACGAAGCTGAAACGCTGCGCGCTGATCTCGCGGAACAGGATACTGGTGATCAGGAATCCGGAAATGACGAAGAACACGTCGACACCGACGAAGCCGCCGCTGAACGTGTTGAAGCCAAAGTGAAAGAGTACGACCGGAATGACGGCCAGCGCGCGCAAACCGTCGATGTCGCGGCGATTACCAAATGTGTGCATTAACGTCCCTTGCCCAATACAAACCCATCCGCAAGGGACATCGTGTGTACGCGAAAGTTATCAAATCAGATACAAAATAGCAGACAGGCAAAAAAAAGCGCCCCATGCGGGACGCTTTTTGTTGAAGCCTGCAGTGTTACTTGCGCTTCATCGACAGGAAGAACTCGTCGTTGGTCTTGGTCGTTTTCAACTTGTCGACCAGGAACTCGATGGCGGCGATCTCGTCCATCGGGTGCAGCAACTTGCGCAGGATCCACATGCGCTGCAACTCGTCGTCGGCGGTCAGCAACTCTTCGCGGCGGGTGCCGGAACGGTTGATGTTGATGGCCGGGAACACGCGTTTTTCAGCGATACGACGGTCCAGTGGCAGCTCCATGTTGCCGGTACCCTTGAACTCCTCGTAGATCACTTCGTCCATCTTCGAGCCGGTTTCAACCAGCGCGGTGGCGATGATGGTCAGCGAGCCGCCTTCTTCGATGTTCCGGGCAGCACCGAAGAAACGCTTCGGTTTCTCCAGGGCGTGGGCATCGACACCACCGGTGAGCACTTTGCCGGAGCTCGGGATCACGGTGTTGTAGGCGCGGGCCAGACGGGTGATGGAGTCGAGCAGGATCACCACGTCCTTTTTGTGTTCGACCAGGCGCTTGGCCTTCTCGATCACCATCTCGGCGACCTGCACGTGGCGGGTTGGCGGCTCGTCGAACGTCGAGGCAACCACTTCGCCGCGCACGGTGCGCTGCATCTCGGTCACTTCTTCCGGACGCTCGTCGATCAGCAGCACGATCAGATGAACTTCAGGGTTGTTGCGCGCGATGTTCGCGGCGATGTTCTGCAGCATGATCGTCTTGCCCGCTTTCGGCGGAGCAACGATCAGACCGCGCTGGCCTTTGCCGATCGGGGCGCACAGGTCGATGACACGACCGGTGAGGTCTTCGGTGGAACCGTTACCGGCTTCCATCTTCATGCGCACGTTCGGGAACAGCGGGGTCAGGTTCTCGAAGAGAATCTTGTTTTTCGCGTTTTCCGGACGGTCGAAGTTGATCGTGTCGACCTTGAGCAGCGCGAAATAACGCTCGCCTTCCTTCGGAGGGCGGATCTTGCCAACGATGGTGTCACCGGTGCGCAAGTTGAAACGGCGGATCTGGCTTGGCGAGACGTAGATATCGTCCGGGCCGGCCAGGTAGGAAGAGTCAGCGGAGCGCAGGAAGCCGAAGCCGTCCTGGAGAATCTCCAGCACGCCATCACCGGAGATTTCCTCGCCGCTCTTCGCGTGCTTCTTGAGCAGGGAGAAAATCACGTCCTGCTTGCGCGAACGGGCCATATTTTCTATGCCCATCTGTTCGGCCAATTCGAGCAGTTCGGTAATCGGCTTTTGCTTGAGTTCAGTCAGATTCATATAGGAATGACGTAATCATTTATGGAGGGGGGAAATTAAGCTTTTGGCTTAATGAGGCCGCGCCGCGGAGAAGGCGACAGGATCGCGTACTTGTTCGAAAGGAGTGCGTCGGCGACGGCTAGCAGGGGGCAGTGGAGAAACCAGTGCGGGGCCGAATGTACCACCTGAGTTTCAGAGCGTCTAGCCCTCTACAACGAAAAAGCCCCGCAATATGCGGGGCCTTTCTTGACACTTTACAGCGACACTCAGATGTTCGCGTCGAGGAAAGCCGCCAGTTGCGACTTCGACAGGGCGCCGACCTTGGTCGCTTCAACGTTGCCGTTCTTGAACAGCATCAGCGTCGGGATACCACGCACGCCGTGCTTGGCCGGGGTTTCCTGGTTTTCGTCGATGTTCAGTTTGGCAACGGTCAGCTTGCCTTTGTAGGTCTCGGCAATCTCGTCCAGAACAGGAGCGATCATTTTGCAAGGGCCGCACCATTCAGCCCAGTAGTCGACCAGCACAGCGCCTTCGGCCTTGAGTACATCGGCCTCGAAGCTAGCGTCGCTAACGTGTTTGATAAGATCGCTGCTCATGGAATTCTCCAGGGTTGTAAGCAAAAAAACGTGGCCCATCATAGCCGCCCTTCCCTCGTTCAGGAAGCCGCAGATGATTGAGTCTCGCTATGGTGTTTCATGAGTCTGTGTATAGCCCAAGCCGTGCCTGGCGGTGACTTGCCGACACCCGCTGCCGCTCGTTCCGGATGAACGGTCATTTCCAGCGCCGGCCCCAAAGGCGTTCATCGCCGGACACCAGCGCGCCATTGCAGTGCATCTGCGCTGATCAAGCGGCCCTTTAAAAGCCGCACAGCGCCGTCGCGCGGCAGCCACTGCGCGTTGGCATGCCCCGTGCTCTACCGAATCAGTGCAATCACTCGCGGCCGATTCGGAGACATCCATGGCTTACTCCTCCGCTGTACTGCCATTGGCGGACAACACCGAACTGCTGCTGCGCGGCGCGCTGTTCACCCTTGAGCTCACGGCCATCGGCGCCGTGCTGGGCATCAGCATCGGCCTCGTCGGCGCGTTGGTGCAGGCACGGAACATTCGCCCGTTCGCCGACCTTTTCCGCCTTTATGTGGAGCTGATCCGCAACACGCCATTCCTGATGCAGTTGCTGTGCATCTTTTTCGGCCTGCCCGCCATTGGCGTCCCGGTCTCTGCCTGGCAGGCCGCCGCACTGGCGATGGTCATCAACCTGGGAGCGCATGCCACGCTCATTATCCGTGACCAGCTCCAGGTCATTCCCGTACCGCGCCTGGAAGCCATGCGCCCGGTCCTGAACAGCGCCTGGCCGGCCCTGAGCAACCAGATCATCGTCGTCATGCTCGGCTCGTCGGTGTGTTCCATGATCGCCACCCAGGAGTTGAGCTTCGTCGCCAATGTCCTGCAATCGCGCAATCTGCACGTATTCGAAACCTACGCCCTCACCACGCTGATGTATCTGTGCATGGCATTGATGATCCGCCAGTTCCTGAACCGGGCCGGTCAGTGGTTGTTCGCCGAAGCCTCCACACGCCGATGCGCGAGCGCGCCGGCTCGCGATTGACTGCGCAGGATCAAGGCTTTGAACACTGCGCGTTGGCGTAGGCGTTTGATCGTGGCACGATGTCGGGGTTATCGAACGAGACCCCCTGACCATGCCGCAATCCAAAGCCAAGAACCTGTCCCTGATCGCCGCGATCGACCTGGGCTCCAACAGCTTTCACATGGTCGTGGCCAAGGCCCAGAATGGCGAAATCCGTATTCTCGAGCGCCTTGGGGAAAAGGTACAGCTGGCGGCCGGCATCGACGAAGAGCGTCGTCTCAGCGAAGAGTCCATGCAACGCGGGCTCGATTGCCTGAAACGCTTCGCCCAACTGATCAATGGCATGCCACTGGGCGCCGTACGCATCGTCGGCACCAACGCCCTGCGTGAAGCGCGCAACCGCGCGGAGTTCATCCACCGCGCCGAGGAAATCCTCGGCCACCCGGTCGAAGTCATCTCCGGTCGTGAAGAAGCGCGCCTGATCTACCTCGGCGTCTCCCACACCCTCGCCGACACCCCGGGCAAGCGCCTGGTGGCCGACATCGGCGGCGGCAGTACCGAATTCATCATCGGCCAGCGCTTCGAACCGCTGCTGCGCGAGAGCCTGCAGATGGGCTGCGTGAGCTTCACCCAGCGCTATTTCAAGGACGGCAAGGTCACCCCGGCCCGCTACGCCCAGGCGTACACCGCCGCACGCCTGGAGCTGATGAGCATCGAGCACGCCCTGCACCGCCTGACCTGGGATGAAGCCATCGGCTCCTCGGGCACCATCCGGGCGATCGGCCTGGCCTTGAAAGCCGGCGGCCACGGCACGGGCGAAGTCAACGCCGAAGGCCTGGCCTGGCTCAAGCGCAAATTGTTCAAGTTGGGCGACGTCGAGAAGATCGACTTCGAAGGCATCAAGCCTGACCGTCGGGCGATTTTCCCGGCCGGCCTGGCCATTCTCGAAGCGATCTTCGACGCCCTCGAATTGCAGCGTATGGACCACTGTGAAGGCGCCCTGCGTGAAGGTGTGCTGTATGACCTGCTGGGTCGCCATCATCACGAAGACGTGCGTGAGCGCACCCTCAGCTCGCTGATGGAGCGTTATCACGTTGATCTGGAGCAGGCCGAGCGGGTCGAGCGCAAGGCGTTGCACGCATTCGACCAGGTGGCCGCCGACTGGGACCTGGAGGACGGCGTCTGGCGCGAGCTGCTCAGCTGGGCCGCCAAGGTCCATGAAGTGGGCCTGGATATCGCGCACTATCACTACCACAAGCACGGCGCCTACCTGATCGAGCACTCGGACCTCGCCGGCTTCTCCCGTGAAGACCAGCAAATGCTCGCCCTGCTGGTACGCGGCCACCGCCGCAACATTCCCAAGGACAAGTTCGCCGAGTTCGACGACGACGGCATCAAGCTGATCCGCCTGTGCGTGCTGCTGCGCTTCGCGATCCTGTTCCACCACATCCGCGGCACCCAGCAGATGCCCCAGGTGGTGCTGAAGGCCAACGGCGACAGTCTGGATGTGCTGTTCCCGGAAAAATGGCTGGATGACAACCAACTGACCCAGGCCGACTTCGCGCTGGAAGCCGAGTGGCTGACGCGGGTTAACTTCACCCTTAACGTGCGCTGATAGGGGACTTGCTGCCCCACCCCTGAAACAACGGGAGAGACAAGAACTGTGGGAGCGAGCCTGCTCGCGATGGCGGTGTTGGCTGACACACCGCCATCGCGAGCAGGCTCGCTCCCACAGGGGATCTCCTGCAGAAAAAGTGGCACAAAGGCCAAAAAAAATGGCGATCCGCAGGGATCGCCATTTTTTATGCCGCCGAGAACATCAGGTCACGCTGAAGATCGGCATGCCCAGGCGCTCCAGCAGGGTCGCCTGCGCGCTGCGCGGGTTCTGGTTGCCGGTCGGGGTGTTGCGGATGTAGCGACCGTCCGCCTGCAGGCTCCAGCTGTGGGTGTTGTCGGTGAGGTACAACTCCAGCTCTTTCTTGACCCGCATGATCAGTTTCTTGCCTTCCACCGGGAAGCAGGTCTCGACACGCTTGTCGAGGTTGCGCTCCATCCAGTCGGCGCTGGACAGGAACATCTGCTCTTCGCCTCCATTGAGGAAGTAGAAGATCCGCGTGTGTTCCAGGAAGCGGCCGATGATCGAACGCACGTGGATGTTGTGCGAGACGCCGGCAATGCCCGGACGCAGGCAGCACATGCCGCGCACCACCAGGTCGATGCGCACGCCGGACTGGCTGGCCTTGTACAACGCGCGGATGATCTTCGGATCGGTCAGCGAGTTGAACTTGGCGATGATGTGCGCCGGCTTGCCGTCGAGGGCGAACTGGGTTTCGCGGGCAATCATGTCGAGCATGCCCTTCTTCAGCGTGAACGGCGCGTGCAGCAGCTTTTTCATGCGCAGGGTCTTGCCCATGCCGATCAGCTGGCTGAACAGCTTGCCGACGTCTTCGCACAGGGCGTCGTCGGAAGTCAGCAGGCTGTAGTCGGTGTACAGGCGGGCGTTGCCGGCGTGGTAGTTACCGGTACCCAGGTGCGCATAACGCACGATCTCGCCCGCTTCGCGGCGCAGGATCAACATCATCTTGGCGTGGGTCTTGAAGCCGACCACACCGTAGATCACCACCGCACCGGCCGCTTGCAGACGGCTGGCCAGTTGCAGGTTGGACTCTTCATCGAACCGCGCCCGCAGCTCGATCACCGCGGTGACTTCCTTGCCGTTACGCGCCGCATCCACCAGCGCATCGACGATTTCCGAGTTGGCGCCGGAACGGTACAGGGTCTGGCGAACCGCAAGTACGTGCGGGTCCTTGGCGGCCTGGCGCAGCAGGTCGACCACCGGAGTAAACGACTCGAACGGGTGCAGCAGCAGGATGTCCTGCTTGCTGATCACGCTGAAGATGTTCTCGCTGTTCTGCAAAAGTTTCGGGATCTGCGGCGTGAACGGCGGGTGCTGCAGCTCGCGCTGGCTGTCCAGGCCGGTGATGCTGAACAGACGCGTCAGGTTCACCGGACCGTTGACCTGATACAGCTCGCTCTCGCTCAGGTTGAATTGCTTGAGCAGGTAGTCCGACAGGTGTTTCGGGCAGGTGTCGGCCACTTCCAGGCGCACCGCGTCACCGTAGCGGCGGGAGAACAGCTCGCCGCGCAGGGCGCGGGCCAGGTCTTCCACGTCTTCGGAGTCCAGCGCCAGGTCGGCGTTACGGGTCAGGCGGAACTGGTAGCAGCCCTTGACCTTCATGCCCTGGAACAGGTCATCGGCGTGCGCATGGATCATCGACGACAGGAACACGTAGTTGTCGCCGGCACCGCCGACTTCTTCCGGCACCTTGATGATGCGCGGCAGCAGGCGCGGCGCCGGGATGATCGCCAGGCCCGAGTCGCGACCGAAGGCGTCGATGCCTTCGAGCTCGACGATGAAGTTCAGGCTTTTGTTCACCAGCAACGGGAACGGGTGCGTCGGGTCGAGGCCGATCGGGGTGATGATCGGGGCGATCTCGTCGCGGAAAAAGCGCCGGACCCAGGTCTTGATCTTGGTCGTCCAGTGACGGCGACGGATGAAGCGGACCTGATGTTTTTCCAGCTCCGGCAGCAGGATGTCGTTGAGGATCGCGTACTGGCGGTCGACATGACCGTGCACCAGCTCGCTGATCCGGGCCAGGGCCTGGTGCGGTTGCAGGCCATCGGCGCCCGCCTGTTCACGGGCGAACGTGATCTGCTTCTTCAGGCCTGCCACACGAATTTCGAAGAACTCGTCCAGGTTGCTGGAGAAGATCAGCAAGAACTTCAGCCGCTCCAGCAACGGGTAGGACTCATCCAGCGCCTGCTCCAGCACGCGGATGTTGAACTGCAGTTGCGAGAGTTCACGATGGATGTACAGGCTGCTGTCATCCAGACCGGGAATGGCAATCGCCGGCGCCGCAGGCTCGGCGGCCGGCACCGGGGCTACGGCCTCCAGCTCCGGCGGGGTCTCTTCGAGTTGTTCCACCACAGGTAGAGCCTCGTTTACGGCAACTTCAGTGAGTCCTTCGGTATTCATGGAATGTTCCTGGGAGGGCTATGGTTGCTCTCGTAGCAATTGAGCAGCACGAACGGCAAAGTACGTCAGGATGCCATCAGCGCCTGCACGTTTAAAAGCGGTCAGGGATTCAAGGATCACCCCTTCGCTCAACCAGCCATTCTGGATCGCTGCCATGTGCATGGCGTATTCACCGCTGACCTGATAGACAAAGGTCGGCACTTTGAATTCTTCTTTGACCCGGCAAAGGATATCCAGGTACGGCATGCCTGGCTTGACCATGACCATGTCCGCACCTTCGGCCAGGTCCGCCGCCACTTCATGCAGGGCTTCGTCGCCGTTGGCCGGGTCCATCTGGTAGGAGGCCTTGTTGGCCTTGCCCAGGTTCAGCGCCGAACCCACCGCATCGCGGAACGGGCCGTAGTAGGCGCTGGCGTATTTGGCCGAGTAGGCCATGATGCGCACGTTGACGTGCCCGGCCACTTCGAGGGCCTCGCGGATCGCCTGGATGCGTCCGTCCATCATGTCCGAGGGCGCCACCACCTGCGCGCCGGCTTCGGCGTGGGACAGGGCCTGGCGCACCAGTGCATCGACGGTGATGTCGTTCTGCACGTAGCCTTCTTCGTCGAGGATGCCGTCCTGGCCGTGGGTGGTGAACGGGTCCAGCGCCACGTCGGTGATCACCCCAAGCTCGGGGAATTGCGCACGCAACGCACGGGTGGCGCGCTGGGCAATGCCTTCAGGATTCCACGCTTCAGCAGCGTCCAGGGATTTGAGCTTGGTCGGCGTGACCGGGAACAGCGCCACGGCTGGAATTCCCAGGTCTACCCACTTGGCCGCTTCTTCCAGCAACAGGTCGATGGTCAGGCGTTCGACGCCCGGCATCGAAGCCACCGCTTCACGACGGTTTTCGCCATCGAGCACGAACACCGGCAAGATCAGGTCGTTGGTGGTCAGGACATTTTCTCGCACCAGCCGGCGCGAAAATTCATCACGACGATTACGACGCAGACGAGTGGCTGGGAACAAGCGATTAGCGGGGGTAAAGCTCACGGCAGACTCCTGAGCCCGCGCTGACGGGCGAGCGTGACAGTTATAAGCGGCCATTATGACCACCGTATGACAGTTATGTGCATCCCTGCGACAGGTAGCCGCATTCCATTGTCCTTGTAGGAATTGTTCACGTCGAGACACATTTGGACACTTTCACGAATGTGTCCGAAGGGGTAGGCTGCGCGTTCATTTCGCCAGCACCCAGACAATGCTCCAACAATTTCTGCATGACTTCGGCTACTTTGCCCTGTTTATCGGCACATTCTTCGAAGGCGAAACCATCCTGGTGCTCGCGGGCTTCCTCGCGTTCCGTGGATACATGGACATCAACCTTGTGGTGGTCGTGGCGTTCTTCGGCAGCTATGCCGGCGATCAGCTGTGGTACTTCATGGGGCGCAAGCACGGACGCAAGCTGTTGGCGCGCAAGCCGCGCTGGCAAATGATGGGCGACCGGGCGCTGGAGCACATCCGCAGGCACCCCGACATCTGGGTATTGAGCTTCCGCTTCGTCTACGGCCTGCGTACCGTGATGCCGGTGGCTATCGGCCTTTCCGGCTATCCGCCGGGACGCTACCTGTTGCTCAACGGCATTGGTGCGGCGATCTGGGCGACCGCCCTGGCGGCAGCCGCCTATCACTTCGGCGCGGTGCTCGAAGGCATGCTGGGCAGCATCAAGAAGTATGAGCTGTGGGTGTTGGGCGCGTTGCTGGTGCTGGGCCTGGGCCTGTGGCTGCGCCGGCGCTTCAAGAATGCGCGCCTGGCCAAACAGGTCTATGCCGAAGAGCAGGCCCTGAAAGCCGAACAGGCCAAGGCTGCCGAGATCAAGACGCCAGGCGAGTGAAGCGGTTTCTGCAGCAGTAGAGACCGATGACACTGAGCAGGCTGTAACTGAGCAGGCCGACCCAGCCCACCGCGCTGGCCGGCCACAGCCCGACCACCGGCGCCAGCCACACCAGTGGCACGTTGGACGCCAACCGCACAAGCTCCAGCTTCAACGCCCACGGGCGATTCTCCAGGGCCACGCCCAACGTGAACAACCCCAGCGCCACCGCACTCCAGCCAAGCACCAGCGCGGCGGTAGACAGTTGCGGCTCGAAGTTCATCAGGTAGCTGCCCAGCGCGATGTAGGCGCAGAACTGCAACACGATGTAGATCTGCTGACGCCCGTCCAACGGCACTTCGAACTTGCGGAACTGGCTCAGGTCCGGCTTGTTCATCGGGTACTTCGCCGCCACGTCCGCCGGCCGCCAACCGGTGCGCATGAACCAGATCCGCAGCTTGTCCCAGGGGCTTTGCGCCCGGCGCGCGTCATCCCACAGCTGCACGTAGAACTGCAAGTTGGCCCACAACGGATTCCAGCTGGCCAAAGGCGTGGTCACGCCGAAAATCACCGGTTCGTTGTCGTCCTCTTCCTGGAACGAACCGAACAGCCGATCCCAAATAATGAACACCCCGCCGTAGTTCCGATCCATATAGAGAGCGTTCTGTGCATGGTGGGCCCGATGATTGGATGGCGTGACGAAGAACCACTCGAACCAGCCGAGCTTGGGAATGTGCCGGGTGTGCACCCAGAACTGATACAGCAGGTTCAGCGCCGCCACGCTGACGAACACCAGCAGCGGCACGCCGAACACGGCCATCGGCAGGTAGAAGATCCAGCTCAGCAGGAACCCGGTGCTGGTCTGGCGCAGCGCCGTGGAGAGGTTGTAGTCCTCGCTCTGGTGATGCACCGAGTGCGCCGCCCAGAGGATATTGCGTTCGTGGCCACAGCGATGCAGCCAGTAGTAGCAGAAGTCGTAGAAGACGAAGGCGAATACCCAGGTCCAGACGCTGTCGGTCGGCAGCTCGAACAACCCCAGGTGCTTGAGCGCGAACGCGTAGGTCACAAGCCCGACGCCCTTGGTCAAGAGGCCGGTGGTGGTCGACAGCACGCCGGTGCTGATGCTGTTGATCGCGTCGGCCACCCGGTAATTGCTCACCCCGCGCCAGCGGTCGGCCAACAGCTCGACGGCAATCAGCACGAAGAAGAACGGCACCGCGTACAGAATGAAGTCCATGACACGCCCTGATGGGAATTTTTAGGATAGATCCTAGGTGTAGCCGCGAATTAACCCTATGGCAACGAGTGACAAATTAGTGGACATTTAACGCCATGAATCAGGAGAAAAGCCCATGAGCAAAAAAGTTGCAGTGATCCTTTCCGGTTGTGGCGTATACGACGGCGCTGAAATTCAGGAAAGCGTGATCACCCTGCTGCGCCTGGACCAGCGCGGCGCTCACGTACAGTGTTTCGCCCCCAACATCGCGCAATTGCACGTACTCAACCACCTGACCGGTGAAGAGATGCCCGAGTCGCGTAACGTCCTGGTGGAATCGGCGCGGATCGTCCGGGGCAATGTGAAGGATATCCGCGAGGCCGAAGTCGACGACTTCGACGCGCTGATCGTGCCGGGCGGGTTCGGCGTGGCCAAGAACCTGTCCAATTTCGCCATCGAAGGTGCCGGCTGCACGGTTCAGCCCGAGGTCCTGGCCCTGGCTGAAGCGTTTGCCGAGGCGGGCAAGCCGGTGGGGCTGATCTGCATTTCCCCGGCGCTGGCGGCGAAGATCTACGGACCGGGCGTCAACTGCACCATCGGCAACGACACCGAGACCGCAGCGGCGATGAACAAGATGGGCGCCACGCACACCGACTGCGCCGTCACCGACATCATCGAGGACAAGGCCCGCAAACTGGTGACCACCCCGGCCTATATGCTGGCCCAGAGCATCAGCGAGGCGGCATCGGGCATCAACAAGCTGATCGACCGGGTGCTGGAGCTGACTCACGAGAATGATGCGTAAACCACGCGGTATTCCCACCTGTGGGAGCGAGCCTGCTCGCGATGAAATCTAGACACCGCAGGGTGTCAGGCTGCCAGCGTTATCGTTGACGACCATCGCGAGCAGGCTCGCTCCCACAGGGGGGCAAACATCAGGCCTTACGCGCCAACCGCGTGAGAATCCGATCCAGCCCATTGGCGAACGCCTGCTTCTCGCGCTCGCCATAGGGCGCCGGGCCTCCGCCCATCTGCCCCTGCTCACGCAGGTCGGTAAACAGGTTGCGCACCGCCAGCCTGTCGCCCATGTTCTGCGCGTCGAACTCCTTGCCGCGCGGGTCCAGCGCCGACACGCCCTTCTTCACCAGGCGATCGGCCAGCGGCACATCGCTGCAGATCACCAGCTCGCCGGGCACGGCGTGCTCGACCAGGTAGTCGTCGGCGGCGTCCGGGCCGCTGGGCACCACGATCAACTTAACCAGCACCAACGCCGGCTTGACCTGCGGCTGCCCCGCCACCATCACCACCTCGAACTGACGCTTGAGGGCGAACTTGACCACCAGATCCCTGGCCTGGCGTGGGCAGGCGTCGGCATCGATCCATACGCGCATTGCGTTTACCTCTTCAAAAAAATCGCGAGCAGGCTCGCTCCCACAGTTTTTGGCGTCAAACACAAAAACTGTGTCCACCCCAAATCACTGTGGGAGCGAGCTTGCTCGCGATCATGAGCGCAGCGAATGCTTCAGGAAACCTGCACCCGCCGCTTCTCTGCCAGCCAACTACGCCCATACAGCACAACAATCGCAATGATCGCCACGGCCTGGGCACTCAGCGAGTAGGCATCGGCATGAATACCCAACCAGTCGAACTCAAAGAAGGCGACCGGCCGCGTGCCGAAGATCCCGGCTTCCTGCAACGCCTTCACGCCATGCCCGGCAAACACCACCGACAGCGCGCACAACAACGCGGCGTTGATGCTGAAGAACAACGCCAGCGGCAGCTTCGCCGAGCCGCGCAGGATCACCCACGCCAGGCCCACCAGCAGCACCAGCGCCGTCGCACCACCGGCAAGCACCGCGTTGTGCCCCGCCGGCCCGGCCTGCAACCACAGGGTTTCGTAGAACAGGATCACTTCGAACAGCTCGCGATACACCGAGAAGAACGCCAGCGTGGCAAAACCGAAACGCCCACCGCCGCCCACCAGGCTGCTCTTGATGTAATCCTGCCAGGCGGCCGCGTGGCGACGGTCGTGCATCCACACGCCCAGCCAGAGCACCATGACCGAGGCAAACAACGCTGTAGCACCTTCCAGCAGTTCGCGCTGCGAGCCGCTGACATCAATCACATACGCCGCCAGGGCCCAGGTTCCCAGGCCCGCCAGCAACGCCAGGCCCCAACCGGCGTTGACGCTGCGTACCGCCGATTCCTGGCCGGTGTTGCGCAGGAACGCGAGGATCGCCGCCAGCACCAGAATCGCTTCCAGGCCTTCGCGCAGCAGAATCAGCAGGCCGGAAATGTAGCTCAGCGACCAGCTCAAGCCATCGCCGCCGAGCAGGCCGGCAGACTCCTTCAGCTTGGCCTTGGCTGCGTCCAGGCGCTGCTCGACCTCAGCCACCGGCAAACCGTCCTGCAACGACTGCCGAAACGCCATCAGGGACTTTTCAGTGTCCTTGCGCACGTTGGCATCGACGTTGTCCAGGGAGCTTTCGACCAGTTCGAAACCTTCAAGGTAAGCCGCCACCGACAGGTCGTAGGCCTGATCGTGATCACCGGCGCGATAGGCCACGATGCTCTTGTCCAGGGTGGTCGCGGTGTAGTCGAGCAATTGCCCCGGACCACGTTTGACCTGGGTCGGTTGCGCCCGCTGGGCACGGAACGTCGCGACCGCTTGTGGGCCTTCGGCGGCCTGCACCTCGGCCGGGGTCTGACGGGCCAGTTGGGCGATGTCATAGGTCTTTTCGCTGGTTGCGGCGGCAGGATCGGCACTGAAACCGGCGATGTACGTCGCCAGGTCCCAACGCTGGCGATCATCCAGCTGATCGGCGAAGGCCGGCATGTCGGTGTCTTCGACGCCCATCCCCAGGGTGTTGTAGATCGCATAGAGGCTCAGGTGATCCAGGCGCGCGGCATCCCGCAGATTGGCCGGTGGCGGTGTCAGGCCGACACCGGCCGGGCCATCACCGGCCCCGGTGTCGCCGTGGCACACCGAGCAATGCTGGGCATACAGTGGCGCGCCGCGGGTCGGGTCCGGGGTAATGACCGGTGCCTGGCTCACCTCGTAGGTCACCGCCAGCTGCGCCCCGAGCTGGCGCGCCTGGCGGGCCACCTCCGTGCCCTCCTGACGGGCGGCGATGGCGCCTTGCAGCGCGTGCACGCCCTGCTCAAGCCCGGCCTTTTCAGGTTTGTCCGGCATCGCGGCGACCAGGCCTTGCAACACCTTGGCAAATTCCAGCTGTTCGCGGTATTCGGATTCATTGATAACGTGGCCGGCGTCAACCGATTGCGGGTAATCCGCACCAATGTAATCGAGCAGATGCAGCGCCTGCGGCGCACCTTCCACGGTGTCGGCCAGCAGATTGAAGCTGCACAAGGCAACCAGCGGCAACGCCAGCCAGGCCAGGAAACGGGACGGGGCAGTCATTGATGAATCTCAATTGGAAATACGAAGTAACACATTGTTCACTTCGAAAGACTTTCACTCAAGCTTTGTTGTGAATCGCAGGTCAGGGATCTCGACTTTCGCTTCACTGGATGATGGCACTTTCTGAAATAGGCAGACTAAAAAGCCACTACAAAGCCATCATCCCTGTTTATAATGCCGCGCCCGTATTTCTGCTCGACAGGGCATTCAAGCTCCCCGCTCCGGGGAATTGGCAGGACGCCAGTCTGCGCCGATAGGTCTCACCAGCCAGACCGGCAAGCAACGGCTGCTTTCAGGGAAGAAGTATCCATGGCCTCCCGCGCCCTTACCGTGATCGCGCTCGGCGCTGTCACCCTGCTCTCCGGCTGTTCGGCGTTCCGCAATTACGATTCCGAACTCGCACAAACCAACCAGCAACTGGCTTCCGGCAACGTCGATGCGGCCCTGACCCTGCTGGAAAAGAACAACACCGGAGAAGACAAGGACCTGCTCTATTACTTCGAGAAGGGTGAGCTGCTGCGCGCCAAGGGCGACCTGTCCGGCAGCCAGAACGCCTGGGGCAGCGCCGACGTCGTGGTCGGCCAGTGGGAAGACGCGGTCAAGCTCGACACCGGCAAATACCTCGCCCAGTTCGGCAGCTTCCTGGTCAACGACAAGGTCCGCCGCTACGAAGGCTACGACTACGAAAAAGTCATGCTGACCACGCAGATGGCCCTGAACCTGCTGGCCGTCAACGACTTCGACGGCGCTCGTACCGCCATCAAGAAAACCCACGAACGCGAAGCCGTGATCGCCGACCTGCGCGACAAGGAATACCTCAAGAGCGAAGAGGAAGCCGAGAAGGAAGGCATCAAGACTGAATACAAGGACTTGCAGGGTTACCCGGTGGCCAGCCTCGATGCGCCGGAAGTGGTCAGCCTGAAAAACAGCTACCAGAGTGCGTTCAGTCATTACCTGGCCGGCTTCGTCTATGAAGCCCTGGGTGAGAGGGACCTGGCCGCGCCGGGTTACCGCAAGGCCGCCGAACTGCGCCCGAACACCCCGCTGCTGGAACAGGCGCTCAAGGACCTCGACAAGAAGGGCAGCAAGGACGAGGACAGCGACATCCTGATCGTCGTGCAGAGCGGCCTGGCACCCGCCCGTGACTCGATCCGCATCCCCCTGCCCCTGCCGATCAGCGGCAACGTGGTGATCACCCCACTGTCGTTCCCGATCATCAAGCCTGACACTTCCACCACCCCGTTCGCCCAGCTCGGCGTGGATGGCAAACAGCTGGACCTGACGTTGCTCAACAGCACCACCGCCATGTCCCGCCGCGCGCTGCGTGACGACATGCCTGGCATCATCGTGCGCACCACCGTGCGCGCCGTCACTCGTGGCGTGGCGCAGAAGAAGATCAACGAAACCAACCCGCTCGCCGGCCTGGCGGTCGGTATCACTTCAGCGGTGCTCGAAGGTGCCGATACCCGTACGTGGCGCACCCTGCCGGACAACACCCAGGTGGTGCGCCTGCGCCTGAAGAAAGGCGAGCACCAGGTCACCCTGCCAAGTGCGGCCGGTGGCTCGCAGGTCAAGATCACCGTGGACCAGCGCTACCAGGTCATCAGCCTGCGTGCCGTAGGTAACCAGGTATTCGCCAGCGGCGTGGCCGCCCACGTCACCCCGAGCGCGAACCCGACGGCCGTGGCCAGCCTCAAACAACCTTAAGAACGGAGTCTTTGCATGCGTTTCAAACTGATCGCCGTCTGCGCACTGGCCTTGCTGGCCGGTTGCGCCACACCGCCACCACCGGAGCCTGGCACTGCGGCCAGCAAGGTCGTGGCCATGGGCAAACTGAAGAACATCGTGGTAGGCGCCATGCGCGTCGCCCGGGAAAACGGTTTCATGACGGTCAATGTGCAGCTGAGCAACACCAGCTACAACAACAAGACCTTCTACTACCGCTTTGCCTGGCTCGGCCCTGAAGGCTTCCCGATTGGCGAAGAAGAAACCTGGAAAAGCCAGCTGATGTACGGCGAGCAGACCAGCTTCATCCAGGCCATCGCGCCGACTCCGAAAGCCGTGGATTTCCGCCTGGAAATCAAAACGCCTTAACCCCTTTTCGTTCAGTTTCAGAGAGCATTCCCATGTTTGCACGCTTTTCCTTCATCGCCGTCATCGCCCTGCTGGCCAGTGGCTGTGCCAACACTTCGCCGACCCTGGGCAGCAAGAACATCAGCTACGGCGACACCAAGGCCGTGGAAACCGTGACCAATGAGTTCGGTTCGACCGACCTGCAAATGATCGCCGAATCCATGACCCGCTCCCTGGCCCAGTCCGGCATCCTGCAGGGCCGTCCGGTGGTTCAGGTCTATGACGTGAAGAACAAGACCAGCGAGTACATCGACACCCGCGAAATCACCACCAGCATCAAAACCCAGCTGATGAAGTCCGGCACCGCTCGCTTCGCCAGCGACAACACCCAGATGCAGAGCCAGGTCGACCAGCTCAAGCTGCAAAACCAGAGCGGCCTGTACAAGAAGAACACCGTGGCCAAGACCGGCAACATGATCGCCGCCAAATACCGTCTTGAAGGTTCGATCAGCTCGATCGTCAAGCGCAGCAGCGACTACAAGGACGTCTTCTACAAATTCAGCCTGCAACTGATCGACGTTGAAAGCGGTCTGGCCGAGTGGATGGACGAAAAAGAGATCCGCAAGACCACGGAGCGTTAATCAATGCGCGCATGGATTGGCATGATGGCAATGGCTTGCGCGTTCAGCGTGCAAGCGGCGCCGAAAGTCGCAGTGACGGACCTGGCGTACCAGGAACGTGTGGAGCAGTACATCCACATCGTTTCGGCGCAGAACAACTTCCAGGCCAACCGTTACAGCGCCAGCGGTGCTTCGAGCTACAACGAAATCGAAGCCACCACCAGCTACATCGAACAAGGTGAGCTGCGTAAATTCACTGGCGACATCAAGGGCGAGATCCTGCGCACCGGTATGTTCCAGCTGGTGCAAGGCACGCCGTATACCGCCGCTTCCAAGGGCGATGTGTACGACGTGATCAAGCGGATCAAGGCCGGCAACTTCAAGGGCGCCGACTATGTGCTGTTCGGCACCGTGTCGGACATCGACTTCAACCGCGATGTCACCGAGCTGGCCAATACCGACAGCTACTCGGCGATCCTGGCGTTGACCCTGGTGGCCGACTTCAGCCTGATCAACACCCGCACCTTCGAGATCACCTCGGCCTTCACGGCGATGGGCGAAGGCCAGGACACCAAGCTGGTCAATCATCGCGACGTGCGCGTCTCGCTGAACCGTCCACGGGTGGTGCGTGACGTGTCCAAGGCGCTGGGCGAGGACGTAGCCGCGCAACTGAGCCAGCAGCTCGGCGGCGATGGCAACGTACAGCCAGGCAAACCGGCGGCACGCAACAACCTGCCAGCGGATACGGCGCCGGTGATCCTGCGCTGATAGCGGACATGAAAAAGGCGACCCAAAGGGTCGCCTTTTTTGTGCCTGGACGGTTTACACCGCGGCTTTGCGCAAGGTCGCCATGAACGCCGCCGCGCCGATGAACAAACCGGCAAACGTGCGGTTCATGCGCTTCTGCTGTTTAGGCGTGCGCAGCAGGCGCAGCACTTTCGACGCCAGGCCCGTGTAGCCGGCCATGACGATCAGGTCGACACAGACCATGGTCACGCCGATCACCAGGTACTGGATCAGCAGCGGCGCATGCGGGTCGATGAACTGCGGTAATACCGCCAGCATGAACACCAGGGCCTTGGGGTTGCTGATGTTCACCAGAAAGCCGCGGAACACCAGGGCCATCGGCTTGCCGATCTGGCGCACGGCCGCGTCGTCGCTCATGTCGCTGGGCAGCGCGCGCCATTGCTTGATCGCCAGGTAAACCAGGTAGGCCACACCGAACCACTTGATCGCGTAAAACGCGGTGGCCGAGGCCGTCAGAATCGCGCCCACACCGGCGCCGACGATCGCGATCTGCACCGCCAGACCCAATTGCAGACCCAGGGCGTTCCAGTAACCGCGCCAGAAACCGTATTGCAGACCACTGGACATCGACGCAATGGCGCCAGCACCGGGAGACAGACTGATCACCCAGCAGGCGGCAAAAAACGCCAGCCATGTTTGAAGCTCCATCGCACACCTCGACTCAGACTCGTGACAGATGTCTAAGCTAATGCGGCTTCGGGCGGATGACTACCGATTTTTTTGCGGGATGTGTCAGACACAATCCCTGTAGGAGCGAGCTTGTCGAGGCGTCGAACCGTCGCGATGGTCGCCAACGATGACGCTGGCTGCCTGACACCCGGCGGTGCCTGGACCACCATCGCGAGCAAGCTCGCTCCTACAGGTAGCAATCGGTCAGGCAACGGAAGGTTTATTTTTCAAACCCGGAAGATGGAAACACATCCCCCCCACGCCAGCGCCGAACCGAACGCTGGAAGAACAGGCTGTTGGGCACCTGCACCATAGCGCTGCCGGTTCCCAGTTCCTCAGCCTCGATCAACGTGGTGTAGAGCAGGTTGATCGCCACCACCCGGCCTTTGACGCCGGGCTTGTCGGTGGTGTCCACCAGTTCGACGATGTCGCCGATACGGAACGGCCCGACGGTGAAGATCAGGATCGCGCAGAGCAGGTTGGAGAGCACGCTCCACATGGCGAAGAACGCCACCGCCGCCACGGCCACGAAGCCGGACAACGCCGTCCACAGCACCGTGGCCGACACGCCTAGGCGCTCCAGGACGAAAATCAGCGCGCTGCCCATGATCAGCCAGCGCAGGCCGCCACGCAGCGGCATGAGCAGTTGCGGCGGCAGCGGATAACGCTCACCCAGGCGAGTCAGGCATTTGGCGACGAAACGTTGCGCGACATAGCCCGCCAGCAGGATCAGCAGGATCTGCACGACCAACCAGACCGGTTCGACCCAGGCCGCCGGCAGCGGCAGCTTGAACGCCTCCATCAGGACAGCGCCTCCAGCTCCGCCTGCATGCTTTCAAGCAGTTCCAGGGCTTCCATCCAGGCCTCTTCCAGCTCCGCTTCCCGCACTTTCAACTTGGCCTGCTCGGCCAGCAGATCACGCAGCTCGTTCTTGCGCGCCGGTTCGTAGATGTCGCTGTCGCCGAGGCTGGCATCGACTTTCGCCAGCTTCTCGTGCAGCTTGCCCAACTCGGCTTCGAGCTTGTCGGCTTCGCGCTTGTGCGGGGCCAGTTGCTGGCGCAACGCGGCGGCAGCCTGGCGCTGGGCCTTCTTGTCGGTCTTGTCGGGGTTGGCCGGCGTGGTGCTGACCGGGGCATTGCGCTGGCGGAAGTCGACCAGCCAACGGGCGTAGTCTTCCAGGTCGCCGTCGAATTCCTCGACCTTGCCATCCGCCACCAGGTAGAAGTTGTCGGTGGTGCTCTTGAGCAGATGACGGTCGTGGGAGACCACCAGTACCGCGCCACTGAATTCCTGCAGGGCCATGGTCAGCGCCAGGCGCATTTCCAGGTCCAGGTGGTTGGTCGGTTCGTCGAGCAGCAACAGGTTCGGCCGCTCCCAGGCGATCAAAGCCAGGGCCAGGCGGGCCTTCTCGCCACCGGAGAAATTCAGCACCGGCTCGTCGATACGCGCGCCGCGGAAGTCGAAACCGCCGAGGAAGTCGCGCAGGGTCTGTTCACGCTCGGTGGGCGCCAGGCGCTGCAAGTGCAGCAACGGGCTGGCCTTGGAATCCAGGGAATCGAGCTGATGCTGGGCGAAGTAGCCGACCACGGTGTTCTCGCCACGGGTCATGCGCCCGGCCAGCGGCGACAGTTCACCGGCGAGGTTTTTGATCAGGGTCGACTTGCCCGCGCCGTTGGGGCCGAGCAAACCGATGCGCGCGCCCGGCGTCAGTTGCAGTTTGACCTTCTCCAGCACGGCCTTTTCGCCATAGCCCAGGCGGGCATCGGACAGGTCGATCAACGGGCTGGAGATCTTGGTGGACTCGCGGAAGACGAAATCGAACGGCGAATCGACGTGGGCGGCGGACAGCTCTTCCATGCGCTCCAGCGCCTTGATCCGGCTCTGGGCCTGACGGGCCTTGGTGGCCTGGGCCTTGAAGCGGGCGATGTAGCTTTCCATGTGCGCACGCTGCGCCTGCTGCTTCTCGTAGGCCTGCTGTTGCTGGGCCAGACGTTCGGCACGGGCGCGCTCGAAGGCAGTGTAGCCACCGCGGTACAGGGTGATCTTACGCTGGTCGACGTGGGCGACGTGATCGACCACCTCGTCGAGGAAATCCCGGTCGTGGGAAATCAGCAACAGGGTGCCGGGGTAGCTCTTGAGCCACTCTTCGAGCCAGATGATGGCGTCTAGGTCCAGGTGGTTGGTCGGTTCGTCGAGCAGCAGCAGGTCCGATGGGCACATCAGGGCCTGCGCCAGGTTAAGGCGCATCCGCCAGCCACCGGAGAAATCGCCGATCTGGCGATCCATCTGCTCATTGGTGAACCCGAGGCCGGCCAGCAATTTGCGAGCGCGGGCGTCAGCGGTGTAACCGTCGGCGCTGTCGAGCTCGGCATGCAGGCGCGCCTGGGCGGCACCGTCATGGGCCGCTTCGGCGGCCGCCAGGTCGCGTTGTACCTGACGCAGGCGCAGGTCGCCATCGAGCACGTAGTCGACCGCCAGGCGCTCGAGCGTGTCGACCTCCTGGCGCATGTGGGCGATACGCCAGTCGGCCGGCAGGAAGCAGTCACCCGAGTCCGGGTGCAGCTCGCCGCGAAGCAGGGCGAACAGGCTCGATTTGCCGGCGCCGTTGGCACCGATGAGGCCGGCTTTCTGGCCGGCGTGCAGGGTCAGCTCGGCGTCTTCTAGCAGACGCTGCGGGCCACGCTGTAAAGTCAGGTTCTGAAGTCGAATCATAATGGCGGCGGAGTCTACCAGCTTCGCTCGCAACTGGCGCGAGTAGCACTATGTCCTCTGACCTGTGGAGCTTTTCCCTTGATACCTATGCCCGGCCCGGCGTAGAGACCGCATGCCTGACCCTGCAATCGAGCGGGGTCAATGTGTGCCTGTTGCTGTGCGGCTTGTGGCTGGGGCAACGTGGCGTCGCCTGTAGCGAACAACGCCTGCAACAGCTTCGTGAGGTGGTCGAACCCTGGGATATGCAGGTCGTTGCGCCGCTGCGCTCCTTGCGCACGCAATGGAAAACCGGGGCCCGTGCAGATGCCGAGCTCAATGCCTTACGCGAGCAGATCAAGGCGCTCGAGCTGGAAGCTGAACGGCAACTGTTGGTGCGACTGGAGCGATTGGCACAGGACTGGCCACAGGATCAGGCGACCGACGTGTCGGCCTGGCTTGCCGGTGTCGCGGCGAACGCCCAACACCTGGCCCGCGACGCGCTGCATCAGCTGCGCGTCGCGGCAACCGGCACTTAGGAAGCGCTGGTTGGGGTGGTGCTGGCGCTCGACGGGGCAACAGGTGTTGGCGTCGGGGTAGTGGTCGCGCTGGAAGCTACCGGTGCCGAAGCAACCGAAGCCGAAGGCGTCGTGGTCACTGGCTTGGCAGCAGGTGCCGGGGTCGGCTTGGCAGCAACGGCCGGTTTTTTCACCGCGGGTTTGGCTGCAGGTTTTGCGGCTGGCTTGGCAGCAGCAGGCTTGGCGGCAGGTTTTGCAGCCGGTTTGGCAGCGGCAGGTTTCGCAGCTGGTTTTGCTGCAGCGGCTGGCTTGGCAGCGGTGGCTGGTTTAGCGGTAGCTGGCTTGGCGGCAGTGGCCGGTTTGGCAGCAGCAGGCTTGGCAGCGCTAGCCGGTTTGGCAGCAGCAGGTTTGGCAGCGGCAGTACGTGCAGCTGGTTTGGCGGCTGGCTTGGCAGCAGCGGTTTTCGCTACCGGTTTGGCAGCAGGTTTAGCGGCGGTTTTTACCGCTGGCTTGGCAGCGGGTTTAGCCGCGACAGGTTTGGCTGCTGGTTTGGCGGCAGCCGTTCTTGCGGCTGGTTTTGCTGCTGGCTTGGCGGCCGGTTTAGCGGCGGCAGGTTTGGCAGCAGCGGGTTTTGCAGCCGGTTTGGCGGCTGCGGTTTTGGCAGCGGCTGGCTTGGCAGCAGGCTTGGCGGCTGGTTTGGCAGCGGCAGTTTTAGCAGCCGGTTTGGCCGCTGGTTTGGCTGCGCTGGCAGCTACGGGTTTTTTCGCCGCAGGCTTGGCAGCTGGCTTGGCCGGTGCTTTTGCAGCAGCAGGTTTTGCAGCGACTTTCTTGGCAGGAGTTGCCGCAGGCTTGGCCGAGCGCAGGGACAACGCCTTGCTCACAGCCTCTTGCACGCGACCTACGCCCTGGGCCAGTTTCAGGCTTTCTTGAGCGTCGCGCTTGAGTTGCAGAATGTAGCCGCGGGTTTCGGACTGACGATTTTTCAGAGCGTCGAGCAAGTCCTCGAGCTCCTTGACCGCGTCCTTGGCTTTGGCTTGTGCCTTGGCTTTACCAGCCGATGCAGCGTCCTGCAATTTGGTGCGGGACTTGTGCAGTTTTTCCTGCGCTTTGCCGCGCTGTTTTTCCAGTTTGGCGAGCAGTTTTTCCGCATCAGCCAAGGCTTCGGAACAAGCGGTTTCCAGATGCTCGAGCAAGCTGCCCGAGAGTTGTTGAAGTAAGTGCAACGGGGTATTTACAGACTTCTTGGTGGCCGACATGGTTTACCTCCTGGCTGACGTGGGTGCGGCTCATACTAGCCCTCTGCTGCTACCGCCGCTAGGGCATGTTGACAGTATCGAAAGCGTTGCGTTGCAACGGATCGAAAATCTTCTGCGTTTACGCAAAACAAGTTCACTGTCGCGCGCATTCACACTGGCATAATCTGCCGCATCTCAGGTCGGAGAGTGACGATGTCGCGCTACCTTTTTTTATCGCTGTGCGTATTTTTTTCCGTGGCCGATGCCGCCGAAAAAACCAGGGAAACCGAAGCCCACGATCTCGCCTACAGCCTGGGCGCAAGCCTCGGTGAGCGCCTGCGTCTCGAGGCTCCCGAGCTGCAACTCCAGGCCTTGATCGAGGGCTTGCAACAAGCCTATCAAGGCAAGCCGCTGGCGTTGAAAGACGAGCAGATCGAACAGATCCTGACGGAGCACGAAGCGCAGATGGCCTTGCAGCAAAACGCGCCGCAGAACGACGCGGCCGTCGAAAGCGAAAAGCGTTTTCTGGCGGCGGAAAAAGCCAAGCCGGGTGTTCGTGAACTGGCCGACGGTGTCCTGCTCACAGAGCTGGCGCCAGGCAACGGAGCCAAGCCAGGCCCGAATGGCAAAGTGCAGGTTTTGTACGTCGGCCGTCTTCCCGACGGCACCGTGTTCGATCAGAACAACCAGCCGCAGTGGTTCAGCCTGGACAGTGTGATCAGCGGATGGCGCAGCGCCTTGCAGAACATGCCGGTCGGTGCGAAGTGGCGATTGGTGATCCCTTCGGATCAGGCCTATGGGGCTGACGGTGCAGGCGACCTGATCGAGCCATTCACGCCACTGGTGTTCGAGATCGAATTGCGCGGTGCGACGAGCTGAACGCCGGAAACGAAAAACGGTGCGCAAGGCGCACCGTTTTTTGGGTAATTCAAAAGAGGGTTCAGGCTTGAACTGAATCTTCTTCCTTGTGAGCGGTGTGCAGGACTTCGATCAGGCAGTCTTCCAGTTCGAAGCGCTCGTGCAGCAGACCACCCAGCTCCTTGAATTTTTCTGCCACGCATTTACCTGCATCACACAGGTCGTTGAACGCGAGCAGCTTCTCGGTGATGACGTCGATGCGCGGGTAGATCGTCTCGGCCAGTTCGAGCCCGCGCGTGTCGCCAAAGGCCTTGGCTTCGCCGGTCAGTTGCTCGTAGATCTCGAAATGCCCGGCGGATACGTAGTCGACCAACACGCCGCAGAATTCCTGCAATGGCTTGCGGTTCTCCCCCAGGGCCTCAGGCTTGGCGCCGAGATCATCATAGGCCCGAACCAGTTCGTGACGCTCCTGCAACCAGCGATCGATCAGCAGATGCACTCCACCCCAGCGTTCCTGAGCATTCTGACAACTTTCGAGCATGGTGATCTCTCTTCCCTTGTGGGTCATGCTGCTCTGCACCTGTCACATACTTGAAGATCAAGATCGGCCAGGCAGAGCGCCATTCGAGCAACAAATTGCGACGACACGTGCGGGCCAGATTATGCCCGCACGCCAATGGCTTCAAGGTACGCAGGAGATAAAGTTCATACAAGTGTTTAATCGCCCGCCAGCGCCGGATGCGACGACTCGCCGCTGAGCGGTCGCCGCAAGGCGCTGCGCAACAGGCGCAGCAACTGGTAAACACCCAGGGTCGTGATGGCGACGAAGAACAACAGACTCCACTCCGGAAGACTCAGGTCGAACAGCGTCCAGGAGATGTGCGCGCAATCGGCGGTGCCATTAAACATGAGCGGCACCACCGACACCCAGGGATTGTTTGCCAGCAGGTCGGACAGGCTGGGCGAGCACATCGCCAGATGCGCCTTCGGATCGGCCTGCAACAGCACCTGACGCCACGCGGTCACGGTCCCTGCCAGGCTGAACAGCAAACCCAGCAGCCAGTACCCGAAAGACCCCATACGACCAGGCCCATGCACCGCTGCCAGGAGGCAGCACCCCGTCAGCAACGCCAGGCAAATACGCTGCAACAGACACATCGCGCAAGGCTGCAGGCCCACTGCATATTCCAGATAATAAGAAACGCCCAACGCCAAGGCACCGGCAACAAAAACCATGAAAAACAAGGAGCGTGAGCAGGCCAACAACATGGCTTTTCCGTACCGATAGAGACAAGTGGTTACGGTAGAGGAAAGCGTGCCAGCCTTTCAAGACAGCGCAGCAGGGACAGTTCTACCGCACCTGTAGGCAATTCCCGATAGAGTCCAACGGATAAGATGCAGGCCTCTGTAGGAATCTTCCATTGGCCGAAAAAAATGTAAGAAATGGACAAGAGTTTGCCGGGTTTGACGACCTGCCGGACACGCATTCCTTCAGCCGCCACCCTCGGCGGCGGCTGAAGGAATGCTCGATCAGACGCGAGCGGGCATCGGCAACGGTGCCGCCAGCAAGCGATCATCCAGAAGGCCCAGGCCTTCCTGAAACAGTTGGTTGCTGCCTTCGGTATCGCCCAGTTGTGCCAGCAACCGCGCCAGCTCCGCACAGGCTTCCGGGTTGCGCTGCAAGCGCAGGCTGCCTTCCAGATAATCGCGGGCCTTGCCCCACAAACTGTTTTGCAGGCACAGGCGGCCCAGGGTGAGCAACAGGCTCGGATCGTCCGGGTGATTCTTCAGCCAACCCTCGGCGGCCTGCAACTGACGCGCCGGATCATTGCCGCGAACCAAACCGTAGAGGCGCGCCAGGTGACTGTCATAGTTGCGCTTGAGTGCGCTGCGCAGAACTTCCTCAGCCTCGACCTGAGCACCCAGTTGGCGAAGCTGCTCGGCGTAGGCCACGATCAATTGCGGCTCCTGGCGCTGCGCCGAAGTGAGCTGCTGCCAGGCGCGTTCGAGTGACTGCAAGCCGACCGTACCATCCTCTTCGCGCCGAGCGGCCAGGGATAGGTTTTCACCCCACGCCCGACGCTCCAGCTCGGCCAGCTCGGTGGCGGGCAATACCTTGTCCTTGCGCAGTTCCGGCAGCAGGCGAATCACCTCTGACCATTGGCCACGCTGTTGATACAAACGCTGCAACTGACGCAACACCTGAGCGTTATGCGGATGCCGCTCGTGCATGGCTTGCAGCGTGGCCAGGGCGCCTTCGGTGTCACCACGATCGGTCTGCAACTGTGCATGGTTGAGGGCAATGGCCAGTTCAGCCTGGGGCTGGCGTTCCAGTGCACGCTCCAACAGGTTGTCACTTTCTTCGTAGTGACCTTGTTCATTGGCCGCACGGGCGGCGCCGAGGTAATACAGCAACGGCTGACGTTCGGCTTCGGCGGCGCGATGCAAATGCCGCTGCGCGCTGGCCCAGCGACCTTCGGCGAGATCCAGCTGGCCATGCTCGATGGCCACTTGCACCCGCCGGCTGCGGTTGCGTCGCGACCACGGATTGACCACGCCACCGGAGGTCATCACCAGTTCGACCAGCGCCTTGATCCCCCAGAACACCAGCCACAACACCGCCACCAGAGCCAGGGTCGCCCACAGGCTCGATTCGAAACGGAAGCTCTTGTAAGCGATCAGCACGTAGCCGGAATGTTCGGCAATCGCCAGCCCCAGTGCGGCGGCAGCGGCGATGACCAGAAACACGATCACATAGAGGCGCTTCATGGCGTGGCCTCCTGCGCAGTGTTTGCGGCTGGTTTGGCCATGGGTTTGATCGAGTCTTCGGCGTTGACGTTGCGACGTTCGAGGTAGGCCTGGACGGCGCTCAGGGTGCCCGTGAGGTCAGGCGTCACCACGGTGACCGGCTCCTTGCTCAGCTCGGCCACCTGCTCAAGCATCACTTTGCTCTGCGGATTGTCGGGGTTGAAATTACCCTTGAGCACGTCCCGCGCTTCGGCCAGCGCCTGGGTGTACACCGGCGCTTGTCCATTGAGCGCCGCCCATTGCGCCTGCTCCAGCGCCAGGCTCAGGGCCAGGCGGACCTGGCTCAGGCTCTGGCCGGCCAGCAATGGACGAACATTCTTGTCGGCATTGAAGTCGATGCGGATGTAGCGGGAAATCTGATCCCACCACTGCGACCAACGACTGGCGCCATCGCCATCGGCGGTCAGGCCCAGCAGCGACTCGCCACGGTCCTTGTACTCGGGCGCCAGCTCGCTGAGGTTGATCACCTGGTCACGCAACGCCCCCAGGCGCAGGAACAGGCCGGTGCGATCCGGTTGCTCGGTGCTGCGCAGGGCGACCAGGGTTTTCGCCACTTGCTCGCGGGCGGCGAACGAACCGGGGTCGTTCTGCTCGCGCAGAATCTCGTCGGCGCCCTGCACCAACGCCTGGGCGCTGCTGATGTCCTGCAACGCCGAAAGCCGCAGGCTGGCCAGGCGCAGCAAGTGTTCGGCCTCGGCCAGGCGCCAGTCCTTGCGGCTCGCACCCAGGACGGTTTCCAGGCGCTGGTTCAAACGCTGCTGATCACCCTGCAACTGCACCACCAGGCGACTGCGGGCATCCAGCTCTTCGGCGGCCGGCATCTGTTCGAGGCGCGCACTCAGGCGTTGTTCATTGAGTTTGAGGCTCTGCGCCTGATCGTTCAGCGCCTGCACCTGGCTCAGCTGCTGCTGTGTATTGGCTTGCAGGTGACGCACCTGCCACACGCCCCAGCCGCCTACTGCCACGCCGGCGGCGCCCAGTAACAGCGCGACGATTGCCAGCCCGTTGCCCCGGCGCTGCTCGGCCGCAGGCGGTGTACTTTCAGCCGGTGTTACAACCGACGCATCGGGATCGATCACTGGCCGGGAGTCATCTTTAGGCAAGGCAGTTTCGTTCACGTATCCATCCTTTGCATTAGGAAACGGGTTCGGGATGTTCCCGCAACGCCGTCAGCAAGGCCGCGGCACTGGCGCCACGACAATCCACAACTGTTTGGGCCCCGGCGGCACGAGCCAGCTCGGCGACCCTCGGGCTTGGAACAAACAACGGCAACCGCGCCAATCGCGGCCAGTCAGCGCCGGCCAATTGGTGCAGGTGCTCGAAACCCTGTCCACTGCTGACCACCAGCCCGTTCAAGCGTTCCGCGTCGATCCGCTCTGGCAAGGCCGTCGGCGCATAGTCCGGCAGGCCACGACGGTACAGTTCCAGATAATCGACACTAGCACCAAGCGCACGCAAACGCTCGGCGAGCAACTCGCGCCCGCCCTCCCCACGCATGATCAACACCCGCGGATCAGACCCTGCCACAGCCTGGCGCAACGCCGCCAGCTCGAGCAAGGCTTCGCTGTCATCGCCCTGCGCCGGGAAACCCACGTCGAGCCCGTGACTGTCGAGGATCTGCGCCGTCGCCGCGCCCACACTGAACCACTTCAAACCATCGGTTTGCTGCCCGTATCGCTGGAGCAACTGCACCGCGATTCTGGCGGCCGGCTTGCTGATCACGATAATTGCGCAGTAGCTCTCCAACGCCCCGATCACGCGCCGCATTGTGTCAGAGGCCGGAATCGGTTCGATTTCCAAAAGCGGCAGGCTGCTGCTGAAAATCCCCACTTCGGCCAGCACAACGCTCAGCGCTGCCGACTCATCCTCGGGACGCGTCAGCAGCAGGCGCCAGCCGCTCACTCGTGGCCTGCCTCGCCATAGACCGCCTTGAGGATGTCATCGGCGCCCTGGCTCAGCAGGTCTTCGGCCACCTGCACACCCAGTGCCTGGGCATCGCTGCGCGGCGCGCGGGCTTCGGCGCTCAACAGCAGGCCGCCGTTGGGGTCACCGACCAGGCCGCGCAACCAGACCTGCTCGCCTTCGAGCACGGCGTAGCAGGCGATCGGCACCTGGCAGCCGCCATTCAGATGTTTGTTCAGTGCACGTTCGGCCGTTACGCGGGTGGCGGTGTCCTGATGGTGCAACGGTGCGAGCAACTGGTGGATCTCGCTGTCGGCGGTGCGACATTCGATCCCCACGGCGCCCTGGCCACCGGCAGGCAGGCTGTCATCGACGCTGATGCTCGAAGTGATGCGATCTTCGAAGCCCAGGCGGATCAGGCCGGCCGCTGCGAGGATGATGGCGTCGTACTCGCCCGCGTCCAGCTTGGCCAGGCGCGTGTTGACGTTACCACGCAGGAAGCGGATCTCGAGGTCCGGACGGCGGGTCAGCAGTTGGGCCTGACGGCGCAGGCTGGAGGTGCCAACGATGCTGCCCTTTGGCAAGGCGTCCAGGCTTTCATAGGTATTGGAAACGAAGGCGTCACGCGGGTCTTCGCGCTCGCAGATGCAGAACAGGCCGAGACCTTCGGGGAAGTCCATCGGCACGTCCTTCATGGAGTGCACGGCGATGTCGGCTTCGTTCTCCAGCAGTGCGGTTTCCAGCTCTTTGACGAACAGGCCTTTGCCGCCGATCTTCGACAGCGGCGAGTCCAGCAGCTTGTCGCCGCGACTGACCATGGGGACCAGCGTCACGAGCAGACCCGGGTGGGCCTTCTCCAGACACGCTTTGACGTATTCGGCCTGCCACAGGGCGAGGGCGCTTTTGCGGGTGGCGATGCGGATTTCGCGAGAGGACATGGATCAATCAATCCGTACTGGAAGAGATACGGCGGATGATAACAGCTCAGCCAAATCCACTTTGACTTGTATCAGGTAATACTCGGCCTCCCTGGCCCCGGATGTCCGGCAATCGGGTGAGAAATTCGCCTGCGCAGGGCGAATTAAAGCTGTTGCATCATCTTGCGCACGCCGGCCACATGGCGGCGGCTGACGATCAGGGCGTCGCCATTGAGACCTTTGAGAAACAGCTGGAAGTGCCCCAGCGGCGTGCGTTGCAGGCGCTCGATGCGGTCGCGGGCGACCAGGGCGTTGCGGTGGATACGCACGAACCGGTCACCGAATTCATCTTCCAGCGCCTTGAGCGGTTCATCCAGCAGCACTTCGCCGCCTTCATGGCGCAAGGTCACGTATTTGTGGTCGGCAATGAAATAAACCACCTGGCCCAAGGGGATCAGCTCGATGCCCTTGCGGGTGCGGGCGCTGATATGGCTGCGAGGGCCGCTGCCGGACTCGGCGGCGGGACGGGTCAGGGCGGCGAGCTGCACACGATTGGGCCGCTCGGCTTTTTTCATCGCATCATGCAATTGTTCTGTACGCACGGGTTTCACCAGATAGCCCAAGGCGCTGGCCTGAAAGGCTTCCACGGCAAATTCATTGGGTTCTGTGCAAAACACCACGGCCGGCGGGGTCTCGCGCTCGCACAGTCGGGCAGCCACCTGCAAGCCATCAAGGCCTGGCATACGGATGTCGAGCAATACGACATCCGGCTTGTGGCTGTCGATCAGTGCCAGCGCCTCTTCGCCATTCGTGGCGCTGGGCTCCAGGACACTGTAACCCTCGAGTTCGCCAACCATTCGGCTCAGGCGCTCGCGGGCAAGGGGGTCGTCGTCAACGATCAGGACATTCATATTGCGCTGGATTCCTGCGTGAGTCTCGCAAAAGGATAGCGTAGACAGGTGAAGTGACGTCCGTCACCGCGATCCACGCTAAGACTAGCGCGAGGGCCAAAAAGTGCCGCTCGTCCGACGGCAAAATTTTCAACTGCCGGGTAATTGGCGGCCCAGGCCCGCATTGGCGAGGCATCGCCACAGGGTTTGCTGATACGCAATATGAACACCCCCTCTTCTTATAGTCAGCAGCCGCACCCATAAGTGCATTGTTCCTACTGTCCAACTGTAGACGGTTGCAGGCGCGTTATTGCTCAATTGAAAAATATCGTTGCGCATTTCCCGCCATGCAGCGTGTCGAGCACATACGCGGTGCCGGAAAAACCTGTCGACCAGCGCCAGCGACAGGATTGGCAACCCTGTTATCATTCGCGACAGTTTCAACGCCATCTTTATTCCAGCCGATACGAGCGAATTCATGAGCACTGACAAGACCAATCAGTCCTGGGGCGGCCGCTTCAGTGAACCCGTCGACGCCTTCGTCGCCCGCTTCACCGCCTCCGTCACCTTCGACCAGCGCCTGTATCGCCACGACATCATGGGCTCGATCGCCCACGCCACCATGCTGGCCAAGGTCGGCGTGCTGACCGATGCCGAGCGCGACAGCATCATTGATGGCCTGAAAACCATTCAGGGCGAAATCGAGGCCGGCCAATTCGACTGGCGCATCGACCTCGAAGACGTGCACATGAACATCGAGGCCCGCCTGACCGACCGCATCGGCGTCACCGGCAAGAAGCTGCACACCGGCCGCAGCCGCAACGACCAGGTCGCCACCGATATCCGCCTGTGGCTGCGCGACGAGATCGACCTGATCCTGGGCGAAATCACCCGCCTGCAAAAAGGCCTGCTGGAACAGGCCGAACATGAAGCCGAAAGCATCATGCCGGGCTTCACCCACCTGCAAACCGCACAGCCGGTGACGTTCGGCCACCACATGCTGGCCTGGTTCGAAATGCTCAGCCGCGACTACGAGCGCCTGGTGGACTGCCGCAAGCGCGCCAACCGCATGCCATTGGGCAGCGCCGCGCTGGCCGGTACCACCTACCCGATCGACCGCGAATACACCGCGCAGTTGCTGGGTTTCGAAGCTGTCGGCGGCAACTCGCTGGATAACGTTTCCGATCGTGACTTCGCCATCGAGTTCTGCTCGGCCGCCAGCATCGCGATGATGCACCTGTCGCGCTTCTCCGAAGAGCTGGTGCTGTGGACCAGCGCGCAGTTCCAGTTCATCGACCTGCCGGACCGCTTCTGCACCGGCAGTTCGATCATGCCGCAAAAGAAAAACCCGGACGTACCGGAGCTGGTGCGCGGCAAGACCGGCCGGGTGTTCGGCGCATTGATGGGCCTGCTGACCCTGATGAAAGGCCAGCCGCTGGCCTACAACAAGGACAACCAGGAAGACAAGGAGCCGCTGTTCGACGCTGCCGACACCCTGCGCGACTCGCTGCGCGCCTTCGCCGACATGATCCCGGCGATCAAGCCCAAGCACGCCATGATGCGCGAAGCGGCCCTTCGCGGGTTCTCCACCGCCACCGACCTGGCCGATTACCTGGTGCGCCGTGGCCTGCCGTTCCGTGACTGCCACGAAATCGTTGGCCATGCCGTGAAATACGGCGTGGACACCGGCAAGGACCTGGCGGAAATGAGCCTGGAAGAGCTGCGCAAGTTCAGCGACCAGATCGACCAGGACGTGTTTGCCGTCCTGACCCTGGAAGGTTCGGTCAATGCCCGTAACCACATCGGCGGTACTGCGCCGGCGCAGGTGAAGGCGGCTGTGGTGCGGGGCCAGGCGTTGCTTGCTGGCCGGTAACAGCTAAAAAGCCAAAATCTCGCGAGCGGGCTCGCTCCCACAGGGATCCTGCTATCACAGGAGATCCACTGTGGGAGCGAGCCTGCTCGCGATGGCTTTGTGTCAGGCACCGTGGATGCCGGATGGGCTGCCCATCGCGACGGTGCGACAGGCTCGTTCCCACAGGTTTCGAATCTACTTCTTCCCCGCCACCATCGCCATGAACGCCGGCATCGCCGCCTCACGGTCCGCCGCCACCTTCTGCACGTTCGGATTCTGCTCCAGACGCTCGAGCAGTGCCTTGGCCGCTGGCAATTGCTCCAGCAGATCCATATCGAACAGCTTCTTCGCCACCCCACAGGCCAGCGGCACGCTGTACAGGAAGTACAGATCCGCCACGCTCAGGCTGTCGCCCGCCACATAGGGGCTGAATTTGCCGTGCCGGCCCAGTGAGGCGACGCCCAGCAGCAGTTCGGCTTTGGTCTTTTCCTTGATCGCCTCCGGCAGGGGCATGCCGAAATACGCCTCGGCGTAACAGGCACGCGCAGGCAGTTCGATGTACAGCTCGATTTCCCTGGCCAGCGCCAGTACCTGGGCCCGCTCGAAAGGCTCGACGGGCAGTAGCGGTTTGCCCTTCTGGGTTTGCTCGAGGTATTCGAGGATGACCGATGTCTCGTTGATGAACCCCTGCTCGACACGCAACACCGGCACCTTGCCGCGAGGGCTGATGGCCAGGGTTTCAGGCGTCTGGCTGCCGTAGAACGGCACTTCCTTGTACGGCAGGTCTTTTTCCAGCAGCGCCAGCTTCACCATGTTGTAGTAATTGCTGACGGAAAATCCATAAAGCTCGAGCATCACAAAGCCTCCGGGCCGTGCGGGGTGGGCAGTCCTGTTTTATAGAACGCCCGGGGCGTTCTCGCCAGCAGCATCACCGCACTGAATGCAGGTAAACTGCCCGCCTGAACTTGAGGAGCCTGCCATGAGCGAGCCAACAGATATCGACAACGACGAAGAAGCATTCGCCGAGAACACCCTGATCGAAGCGATCGAGAACCAGATCGAAAGCGAAAACCCGCCCGCCGCCAAGGCCACCTTCAACAAGCTGACGCTGGTGGGTTACGAGCGTGAAGACATCCTCAACCTGATGGCCCACGTGCTGGCGGTAGAAATCGACGCGATCCTCGAAGAAGACCGCCCGTTCAACACCGAATGGTACGAAGCAGCGCTGCGCGCCCTGCCCGAATTGCCCCCGGAAAAGCAGTGATTTCGCGTTCCCTGTAGGAGCAGCCGGTCGACGCTCGATTGCTCGCGAAGCGGTGTGTCAGCCGACATCACCTCAAGCTGACACACCGTCTCGCGAGCAAGCTCGCTCCTACAGTGAGAAAGACGCAGATTGGCACTGGACATGCCGCATCAGCAGGTTCACCTTAGGGGCGCTGTCGTCCAATTCCTAGAAAGTCTGGAGTCCCTATGTCGCTAAGCCCTGAACTGGTTGCCGAACTGGAAATCCTCGCACTCTTCAACCTGGACAGTTCCCAGGAAGGCTTGAAAATTCATCAGACCGCTGCCCCAAAAGCTATCGCCGCCGCACAACGCCTGTTTGAAAAAGAACTGATCGACCAGCCCGATGGTGGTTACCTGACCAGCCTGGGTCGTGACGCTGCGCAAAATGTGCAGACCGTCCTGACGATTCTGAAAGCTTCCGAAACGGCCTGATCATCAGCGTATCGCCCACGGAAAGCCCATTCACGGGATTTCCGCGGGCACACCCTGTCGCTTGCCGTCGCCAGGCAGCAGAAATCTGACGCCAAAAAACAAAAATCCAGCTGAACGTCCCGCTGGCGGGAGGCTAAACTGCGCATCATCGCGAGACACGTTGTCCGCGCCCCTTGCGAGCCGGTTTGAGCTGACATGACCCGCACCCATGAAATTCGCCCCGATCTGGAAGAAGGCATCGACCGCAAGGTGCTCAGCCAGTTGCGCGCGCGTTTCCTGAAACTCAACGAAGGGCGCATGGCCCGCGCCATGGAAGGGCTTTCGACCCGCCAGCAAGGCGTGCTGACCTTGTTGCCGCTGTTTTTTCACGTCAATCACCCGCTGTTGCCCGGCTACGTTTCGGGCAGCACACCGGCCGGGCTGTCGAACTTCGAACCCGACGCCAACGCCCTGGCCGACGCCCAGCGCCTGACCCGCTCGTTTTCCTATAAACCGCGCCATGGCAGCAACCCGCCACGACCGATCCACGGCCTGTTCCTGATGGGCAGCCTCGGCACCCTGGCCCAGGCCGACCAAAGCGACATGGACTTCTGGGTGTCCCACGCGCCGGACCTGACGGAACACGAGCTCGCCGAGCTGCGCAAAAAGTGCCAGTTGCTGGAAGCCTGGGCAGCAAGCCAGGGCGCCGAGGCGCATTTTTTCCTGATCGACCCGGCCCGTTTCGTGCTCGGCGAGCGCGATACGCAATTGAGTTCCGAAGACTGCGGCACCACCCAGCACTACCTGCTGCTGGACGAGTTCTACCGTACCGCCATCTGGCTGGCCGGGCGCACACCGATCTGGTGGCTGGTGCCGGTGTACGAAGAGTCGAGCTACGACCGCTACACCCACACGTTGCTGTCCAAGCGTTTTATCCGCGCCGACGAAACCCTCGACCTGGGTCACCTGGCCTACATCCCGCCCGGCGAATTCATCGGCGCCGGCCTGTGGCAGTTGTTCAAGGGTATCGAGTCGCCCTACAAGTCGGTGCTCAAACTGCTGCTGACCGAGGTCTACGCCAGCGAACACCCGAGGGTCCAGTGCCTGAGCCTGCGCTTCAAGCAGGCGGTATTCGCCAACCGCCTGGACCTCGACGAACTGGACCCGTACGTCGTGGTTTACCGGCGCATCGAGGAATACTTGATCACCCGTGGCGAAACCGAGCGCCTGGAGCTGGTACGCCGTGCGCTGTACCTGAAGGTCAACCGCAAACTCACCGGCAACAGTCGCAGCCAGAGCTGGCAACGTTCATTGCTGGAACGACTGGCGCACGAATGGCACTGGGATCATCGACAACTGGCCCTGCTGGACAGCCGCAGCCAGTGGAAAGTCCGCCAGGTCAGCGCCGAGCGCCGCTCGCTGGTCAACGAGCTCAATTACAGTTATCGCTTCCTGACCGAGTTCGCCCGCAACGAGCAGACGGTCAGCCTGATCAACAAACGCGACCTCAATGTACTGGGCCGACGCCTGTACGCGGCGTTCGAGCGCAAGGCCGACAAGGTCGAGTTCATCAACCCGGGCATCGCGCCGGACCTGGCCGAAGACACCCTGACGCTGGTGCATGCGCCCAACAAGGCCGAATCGGTGCAAACCTACTGGGGCCTGTACAACGGCAGCCTGACGGCCCTGGAGTGGGAGCACTTCGCCCCGATCAAGCGCAGCCGCCACTTGCTGGAGCTGCTGACCTGGTGTCATCGCAACGGTGTGATCGACAGCAGCACCCGCCTGGCCCTGCACCCCGGTGAGAGCGACCTGAGCGAGTTCGAACTGTTCAACCTGCTCGGCAGCCTGCAGCAGAGCATCGCCCTGCCCCTGCCCACGGTGGCCGAAGAACCGCTGTTGCGTGCCAGCGTGCCGAGCGAAGTGCTGATCCTGGTGAACGTCGGCGTCGACCCGCTCAAGCACCATCGCGACCTGAACATCCTGATGACCACTGAGCGCACCGACTCCCTGAGTTACGCCGGCGTCAGGGAGAACCTGGTACTGACCCTGGATCAGGTCACGCTCAACAGCTGGAACGAAGTGTTGGTCAATCGCTTCGACGGGCCTCACGCCCTGCTCGACTGCCTGCGCGACTACCTCAACAACCTGCCGAACGGCCCCCGCCAGCCGAAGCTGCACGTGCGCTGCTTCTGCCATAACCGCGCGCAATTCATCGCCCGGCGGGTCGAAGAGGTGCTCGATACCGCGCAGAACCTGCTGCTGAGCCAACTCAATCATCGCTACCTGATTCAGGTCCAGCAGCATTACCACGTGCTAGAGCTGGTGCCGGGGCAGGTCAATCATGTCGCCCTCGCCACGCTGCCGGCGCTGCTGGACTACCTGGGCGAAGAGCTGCCGACTTACAGCCCGCTGCACCTGGATCCGATGGCGCTGGAAGACCACGACCTGGCGCTGGTCCTGCCCATGGGCCAGCCCGAGTGCATCCAGGTGTTCTACCGGATCCAGGACGATCAGGCCGACCTGTATGTGCTGGATGAATTCGATGCCCTGTGGCAACAGCGCCTGCCGTATCACGACGAACAGAGTCTGTTGGTGCCGCTGCAGCGCTTCCTGCAGTCGATCCAGTACCGGCGCGAGGCGTTACTGCCGATGGATGCCGCCCAGCCGGGCTTCGATACGCTGTATTACCAACTGCTGCCTTCCGGCCCCGGCAGGGCTCGCCGGGTCGAGGCCCGACCCGCGCCACAAACTCCGGTGGCCAAGCCGTTCTACGACGTACAGGCGATCGTCGGCAAAGCTGCGCCAGGCGAGGTGCAAGTCACGTTGTACTGCAATCAGCGGGAGTTTTCCGAACTGGAACATGGCGACCAGCTGTTCAGCAGGGTCGCCCGGGAGATCGTCGAGCAGCGCCGGGAAGTCGAGCGCTATCGCTGCTACATCACCGACCTGGACCTGTCCGGCCTGATCGGCGAAGGGCAAAGCTCGAGCAATTTGTATCTGCGTTACAAGGCTGACCTGGAGCGCGCCTTGAATGACGCGCTTGAATTGATTTGAAACGTTATTCCGGGAAAGCGCCGCCGTTGGCAGGCTGCGATTCCACTTCAAGCAATGTCAGCTTGAGCGTTTTGCCACCCGGAGCAGGCCAGTCGATGTGCTGCCCGACCTTCAGGCCGAGCAACGCGCTGCCCACCGGCGCCAGGATCGAGATCCGGCCTTCATCGGCGTTGGCGTCCTTGGGGTAGACCAGGGTCAGGTGATAATCCTTGCCACTGCCCTCTTCACGGCAATGCACGCGGGAATTCATGGTCACGACATCGGCCGGCACTTCATCGTGGCCGACCAGGGTTTCGGCGCGATCCAGTTCGGTTTGCAGCGCGATCACACCCGGCAGGGTTTCATCCAGGCTTTCGATCAGGCGCTCCAGACGTTGCACGTCCAGTCGGGTAAGGGTGATGGAAGGTGCGGTCATGATCAGGGCAGACTCCTTTCTTCTGCACGAAAAAAGCAAAACCCCGCCAAAATCAGGCGGGGTTTTCACGAGCCTCGGTGAGTTGAGGCGTATCCGGACACTAACACAGCTCAAAAAATATACAAGCCAGGGGTGTCTTGTCCCTTGGCTGGCGATTTCTGTGGGAGCGAGCCTGCTCGCGATGGCCGTCCGGACAACGCAGGCATGCAGATACTACGTGTTTTGCTTGAAACCATCGCGAGCAGGCTCGCTCCCACAGGAGTCCGGTGCAGGCTGCTTGCGCTGTGCGGCCTGCTCACAGATGACCCGGCGGCGGGCGTCGTCGGCCGAACGCCATTCGCGGATGTCTTCGACATGGCGGAAACAGCCGCGGCAGACTTTCTGCTCATCCAGCCGGCACACGCCGCTGCACGGCGAAGGCACGGCCGGACTGACATTGCTGTAGAGCGGCTTGGGCGGCCGGACCGGTGCGGGCTGGGTCACGACCTCACAGACCTTCGAAGTCGAACTCGGCGCCGGCCTGCTGCAGGACGATGCGCTCGAGCATTTCGCCCAGTTGCTCTTCGCTTTTGTCGCACATCCAGCGCTCGCTTTCTTCGTCATAGTCGAAGTGGAAACCACCCGACACGGCGGCCAGCCACAGCTGACGCAGGGGTTCCTGGCGGCTGAAGATCAGCTGGCTGCCGTTTTCGAACTTGACGGTCAGCACACCGGCCGAGCTCTCCAGGTCGATATCCATATCGCTGTCGTCAAAGATGTCTTCCAGGGTTTGCTGGGTGGCATCGACCAGATCGTGGAAACGCGCTTCGGACAAACTCATTACGGCAACCTCAAAAAGTGTCTGATCAGACTCAAGCGCCGCAAGATACGGGCGAGCCTCCTCGATTGCAAAAAAAACAGCCAAGGTGACAGTTGTTATGAGAGCAAGCCCCACAGGAGAAAATTGGTATAGACCAGCCCCCGCCGGACGGGAAGCCCGTTGCATAGGCAATCTGCCGGGTGGCCGGTATACTCCGGCGCAATTAATGCATTTTCAAGGATTTCGCCATGAAGCGCCTGATCTCTTCCTTTGCTGCGCTCACTTCGATCGTCGCTTTTGCTTGCCTTGTGTCGGCCTGCGGTCAAAAAGGCCCGCTGTACCTGCCAGACGAGAACCAGGACCCGGCCGAGCAGGCCCAGTCCTCGCAGAAGCAGCCTTCCAAGGCACACAAGCACGACGTCTACCAATAAGGGAACGCCATGGACGCTTTTAACTACCGTGGCGGGGAGCTGTTCGCGGAAGGGGTTGCCCTGTCCGCCATCGCCGAACGCTTTGGCACGCCGACTTACGTCTACTCCCGCGCCCACATCGAAGCCCAGTACCTGGCCTATGCCGATGCGCTGGAAGGCGTGCCGCACCTGGTCTGCTTCGCGGTCAAGGCCAACTCCAACCTGGGCGTACTGAATGTCCTGGCCCGTCTTGGCGCCGGTTTCGACATCGTTTCGCGCGGTGAACTGGAACGGGTACTCGCCGCTGGCGGCAGCGCCGACAAGATCGTGTTCTCCGGCGTCGGCAAGACCCGTGACGACATGCGTCGCGCCCTGGAAGTCGGCGTTCACTGCTTCAACGTCGAATCCACCGATGAGCTGGAACGCCTGCAAGTGGTCGCCGCCGAACTGGGCGTTCGTGCACCGATCTCGCTGCGCGTGAACCCGGACGTCGATGCCGGCACCCACCCGTACATTTCCACCGGTCTGAAGGAAAACAAGTTCGGCATCGCCATCGCCGACGCCGAGGACGTGTACATCCGCGCCGCACAGTTGCCCAACCTGGAAGTGGTCGGTGTCGATTGCCACATCGGTTCGCAACTGACCAGCCTGCCACCGTTCCTCGACGCCCTCGACCGCCTGCTGGGCCTGGTCGATCGCCTGGGCGACTGCGGCATCTACCTGCGCCACATCGACCTCGGTGGTGGCGTGGGTGTGCGTTATCGCGATGAAGAGCCGCCACTGGTGGCCGACTACATCAAGGCCGTGCGCGAACGCCTGGACGGTCGCGACCTGGCGCTGGTGTTCGAACCGGGCCGCTTCATCGTCGCCAACGCCGGCGTGCTGCTGACTCAGGTCGAGTACCTCAAGCACACCGAGCACAAAGATTTCGCCATCGTCGACGCGGCCATGAACGACCTGATCCGCCCGGCGCTGTACCAGGCGTGGATGAACGTCACCGCCGTACGCCCTCGCGATACCGCTGCGCGCACCTACGACGTCGTCGGGCCGATCTGCGAGACCGGCGACTTCCTGGCCAAGGAACGTGAACTGGCCCTGGAAGAAGGCGATCTGCTGGCCGTGCATTCGGCCGGTGCCTACGGGTTTGTCATGAGTTCCAACTACAACACCCGCGGGCGTACCGCCGAAGTGTTGGTGGACGGTGACCAGGCCTTCGAAGTGCGTCGCCGTGAAACGGTAGCCGAGTTGTTCGCTGGCGAAAGCCTGCTGCCGGAGTAAAACCATGCTGCTGCGTTTTACCAAGATGCACGGCCTGGGCAATGACTTCATGGTTCTCGACCTGGTCAGCCAGCACGCGCACATCCTGCCCAAGCACGCCAAGCAATGGGGTGATCGGCACACCGGCATCGGTTTCGACCAGCTGCTGATCGTCGAGGCGCCGAGCAACCCGGACGTGGATTTCCGTTACCGGATCTTCAACTCCGACGGCTCCGAAGTGGAACAGTGCGGCAACGGCGCGCGCTGCTTCGCCCGCTTTGTCATCGACAAGCGCCTGACCGCCAAGCGGCAGATTCGCGTCGAGACCAAAAGCGGCATCATCGAGCTGGATGTACGCAACGACGGCCAGATCAGCGTCGACATGGGCGCACCGCGCCTGGTGCCGGCAGACATCCCGTTCGTCGCCGACACCCAGGCATCCAGCTATGCGCTGGACGTCGATGGCCAGGCCGTGGAACTGGCTGCCGTGTCGATGGGCAACCCCCACGCCGTGCTGCGGGTCAACGACATCAACAACGCACCGGTGCATGAGCTGGGGCCGAAAATCGAACATCACCCGCGCTTTCCGGCACGGGTCAATGTCGGTTTCCTCCAGGTCATCGACCGTAACCGCGCGCAGTTGCGCGTCTGGGAGCGCGGTGCCGGGGAAACCCAGGCCTGCGGCACCGGCGCTTGCGCGGCCGCAGTAGCGGCCATCAGCCAGGGGTGGATGGATTCGCCGCTGTTGATCGACCTGCCCGGCGGGCGTCTGTCCATCGAATGGGCAGGCCCAGGCCAACCGGTGCTGATGACCGGCCCGGCAGTGCGAGTCTACGAAGGACAAGTGCGTCTTTGAGCGAGCTAAAACCATGACCGACAAGCCTCAGGTTCCCGCCCGACCATCCGACGAGTCCCCTGCCGAAAGCCTCGAGGCGGCGGCTATTGCCGCGTACCTGGAGGCGCACCCGGACTTTTTCGTCGAGCACGAAGAACTGTTGCCGTCGCTGCGCATCCCGCACCGGCGTGGCGACACCATCTCGCTGGTCGAGCGGCAGATGACCATCCTGCGCGACCGCAACATCGAGTTGCGCCATCGTCTTTCGCATTTGATGGACGTGGCCCGGGACAACGACCGGCTGTTCGACAAGACCCGTCGCCTGATCCTCGCGCTGATGGATGCCGCCAGCCTGGAAGACGTGGTGATGTGCGTCGAAGACAGCCTGCGCCAGGACTTCCAGGTACCGTTTGTCAGCCTGATCCTGCTGGGCGACAACCCGATGCCGGTCGGCCGCTGGGTGACCCATGCCGACGCACAGACCGCCATCGGCGGCCTGCTCTCGGAAGACAAGAGTGTCAGCGGCAGTCTGCGCGAGCATGAACTGGACTTCCTGTTCGGCGAAGAACAGCGCAAGCAGATCGGCTCTACCGCCGTCGTCGCCATCAGTCACCAGGGCATCCACGGCATCCTGGCCATCGCCAGCCGTGATCCGCAGCACTACAAGAGCTCGGTCGGCACCCTGTTCCTGAGCTACATCGCCGAAGTCATGGGTCGCGTGCTGCCACGGGTCAACAATCCCCTGCGCTCGGTACGCTGATCGTGGAACGGCAACTGGACGCTTACTGCGAACACCTGCGCAGTGAGCGGCAGGTGTCGCCCCACACCCTGTCGGCCTATCGCCGCGACCTCGACAAGGTGCTGGGCTACTGCATCAAGCAGAACATCGGCAGCTGGGCTGCGCTGGACATCCAGCGCCTGCGCAGCCTGATCGCCCGCCTGCACGCCCAGGGCCAATCGTCGCGCAGCCTGGCGCGCCTGCTCTCGGCAGTGCGCGGGCTCTACCACTACCTGAACCGCGAAGGCCTGTGCGACCACGATCCGGCCAACGGCCTGGCGCCGCCCAAGGGTGAGCGCCGCCTGCCCAAGACTCTCGACACCGACCGCGCGCTGCAACTGCTGGAAGGCGCCGTGGAGGATGATTTTCTCGCGCGCCGCGACCAGGCGATCCTGGAGCTGTTCTACTCCTCGGGGCTGCGCCTGTCGGAACTGACCGGACTCAACCTCGACCAACTGGACCTGGCGGACGGCATGGTCCAGGTGCTGGGCAAAGGCAGCAAGACCCGCCTGCTGCCCGTGGGCCAGAAGGCCCGCGAAGCGCTGGAGTTGTGGCTGCCATTACGCGCCATGGCCAACCCGGCGGACGACGCCGTGTTCATCAGCCAGCAAGGCCGACGCCTCGGACCACGGGCGGTGCAGGTGCGCATCAAGGCGGCGGGCGAGCGCGAGCTGGGGCAAAACCTGCACCCGCACATGCTGCGGCATTCCTTTGCCAGCCACTTGCTCGAATCGTCCCAGGACCTGCGCGCCGTGCAGGAGCTGCTCGGCCACTCGGACATCAAGACCACCCAGATCTACACCCACCTGGACTTCCAGCACCTGGCGACGGTCTACGACAGTGCCCATCCACGGGCCAAACGCATTAAGGGCGATGATTCATGACTATCCAGTTGATCACCTTCGACCTCGACGACACCCTGTGGGACACCGCCCCGGTCATCGTCACTGCCGAAGCCGTGTTGCGTGAGTGGCTGAGCCTGAACGCACCGAACCTGGGGGCGCTGCCGGTCGAACATTTGTGGGAGATTCGCGAACGCGTCCTGAGCGCAGAGCCGGAGCTCAAGCACCGCATCAGCGCGTTGCGTCGGCGCGTGCTGTTCCATGCGCTGCAAGAGGCGGGTTACCCGCACGGCGAGGCGTCCGACCTGGCGGACCAGAGCTTTGAAGTATTCCTGCACGCACGGCATCAGCTGGACATCTTCCCGGACGTGCAGCCGACCCTGGAAATCCTCGCCAATCACTACGCCCTGGGCGTGGTCACCAATGGCAACGCCGACGTGCGCAGGCTGGGGCTGGCGGACTACTTCAAGTTCGCCCTGTGCGCCGAAGACATCGGCGTCGCCAAGCCGGATGCGCGCCTGTTCCATGAAGCCCTGCACCGCGGCGAGGCCACGGCCGAGACGGCGGTGCACATCGGCGACCATCCCGGAGACGACATCGCCGGGGCGCAACAGGCGGGGCTGCGGGCGATCTGGTTCAACCCGGCCGGCAAGGTCTGGGAGGCTGAGCGCCTGCCGGATGCCGAGATCCGCAGCCTGACCGAGCTGCCGGCGTTGTTGGCGGTTTGGAACAAGACCCACGCCTGACACACCTGTGGCCCCTGTGCCCCCTGTGGGAGCGAGCCTGCTCGCGATGACGGCGCATCAGTCGATGAAGATATTGACTGACCCGCCGCCATCGCGAGCAGGCTCGCTCCCACAAAGGGAAGTCTCCAGCCAATTGGGTTTTTGTCCGCCCATGAAAAAGCCCGCAGCGACGGCGGGCTTTTTCAGCAAGCAAGGGCAGGCGATCAGATAGGCCGGCTGCCGTACTTATTGTCGGGCTTCTTGGGCGGATCGGCGACCACATTGGCCTCCACTTCCTGCACCTTGCCACCGCGCGCCAGGAACTCTTCCATGGCCTTGGCCAGGGCATCGCGCTCCTTGTTCTTGGCTTCCACGCTCGGCAGCTCATCGACCGACACCGCAGCCTTGGCCTTGCCTTTGGCAGTAGGGGCCGGCGCATCGCCGCCGTCGTCTTCAGCGACGTCGTCCGCCGCTGCTTCCAGACCTTCTTCGGTTTCGTCTTCGTCGCCTACTTCGAGGTCGTCGTTTTCCAGATCATCGTCGCTCATGTTCTACCTCATGACTTGCGAAAAGCAGGTTAGTTATAGTCCAGCTTAGCCGCCTGTCGACGGCTGCTGGAAAAATTCAGTAACCGCTGGTGACCAGCGGTTTATGCCCCTTCACCGTACAAGGTGGCGAGGACTTTACGAGCACCGCCATGATCACGGTGCTCGCCCAGATAAACGCCTTGCCAGGTCCCCAGCGCCAGCCTGCCTGCCGAAACCGGCAAAGAGAGCTGACAGCCAAGTACGCTGGCCTTGAAGTGCGCCGGGAGGTCGTCCAGGCCTTCGTCGTTATGCTCATAGCCGTCTGTGCCTTGTGGGATCAGACGATTGAAAAATCGTTCGAAGTCGCGACGTACCGCCGGATCGGCGTTCTCGTTGATGGTCAACGACGCCGAGGTATGCTGCAGCCACAAATGCAACAGACCGACCCGACATGCCTTGAGTTCAGGCAGGCCGGCGAGTAACTCGTCCGTTACCAGATGAAAGCCCCGGGGCCTGGCCCGCAGGGTAATCAGAGTCTGTTGCCACATACAGTTCTCCGCACGTTCGGGGCGCATTCTAGCGCGCTCTGGAAAAAAACAAAGGCCCTGATACGCCTTCGATCACGTAAGTGATTGACCGCAAAAAAACACCCGCCGCAAACACCATCAAACGTGTACGAAAAAACCTTTCAGCAGTTTCTTCAATGACAAATCCCGGGCAAAAAAATGCCCGGCGAACCGGGCAGTTTTTTGTTGCGCGCGTCTTACAGGTTGTAGCCGCGCTCGTTGTGAAGGGCCAGGTCGATACCCACTGCCTCTTCTTCTTCGGTGACACGCAAGCCCATGACCGCGTCCAGCACCTTGAGGATGACGTAGGTGACAATCGCGGTGTAGATAACGGTGAAGCCGACGCCTTTGCACTGGATCCACACTTGTGCGGCGATGTCGGTGACGGTGCCGAAGCCACCCAGCGACGGAGCAGCGAACACACCGGTGAGGATCGCGCCGAGGATACCGCCGATGCCGTGCACGCCGAAGGCGTCCAGGGAGTCGTCATAACCGAGTTTGCGTTTCAGGGTGGTGGCGCAGAAGAAGCACACCACACCTGCCGCCAGGCCGATCACCAGGGCGCCCATCGGGCCCACGGTGCCAGCGGCCGGGGTGATCGCCACCAGGCCGGCAACCACACCCGAGGCGATACCCAGTGCACTTGGTTTGCCGTGGGTGATCCACTCGGCGAACATCCAGCCCAGTGCAGCGGCGGCGGTAGCGACCTGGGTCACCAGCATCGCCATGCCGGCGGTGCCGTTGGCCGCTGCGGCGGAACCGGCGTTGAAACCGAACCAGCCGATCCACAGCATCGCCGCGCCCATCAGCGTGTAACCCAGGTTATGCGGGGCCATCGGAGTGGTCGGGAAGCCTTTGCGCTTGCCGAGCACGATGCACGCCACCAGGCCTGCGATACCGGCGTTGATGTGCACTACGGTGCCACCCGCGAAATCGAGCACGCCCCAGTCCCACATCAGGCCGCCGTTGCCGGACCAGACCATGTGCGCAATCGGTGCATAGACCAGGGTGAACCAGATACCCATGAACACCAGCATCGCGGAGAACTTCATGCGCTCGGCGAAGGCACCGACGATCAGCGCCGGGGTGATGATGGCGAAGGTCATCTGGAAGGTGATGAACACCGCTTCAGGGAACAGCGCCGCCGGGCCGGTGATGCTGTCTGGCGTTACGCCGACGAGGAAGGCCTTGCCCAGACCGCCGACGAAGGAATTGAAGTTGACGACGCCTTGCTCCATGCCGGTGGTGTCGAACGCCAGGCTGTAGCCAAAAATGACCCACAGGACGCTGATCAGGCCGGTGATGGCGAAGCACTGCATCATGACGGAAAGAATGTTTTTCGAACGAACCATGCCACCGTAGAACAGCGCGAGGCCGGGAATGGTCATGAACAGCACAAGGGCTGTGGCGGTCAGCATCCAGGCGGTGTCGCCGGAATTGAGGACTGGGGCTGCCACTTCGTCTGCCGCCATGGCCAGGCTTGGCATTACGATGGACAACAGGGCTCCTAGCCCTGCGAATTTACGCAGAGTCATATTGTTTTCTCCTGGGGCGTTGGGTTTGGGGCGGCTTAGATTGCGTCGGTATCGGTTTCGCCGGTACGGATGCGAATCGCCTGTTCCAGATTCACCACGAAGATCTTGCCGTCACCAATCTTGCCGGTGTTGGCCGCCTTGGTTATCGCCTCGATAACCCGGTCGAGATCCTTGTCGTCGATGGCGACATCAATCTTCACCTTTGGCAGGAAATCGACCACATACTCCGCGCCGCGATACAGCTCGGTGTGACCCTTCTGCCGACCGAAGCCTTTGACTTCAGTGACGGTAATGCCCTGCACGCCGATTTCGGACAACGACTCGCGCACGTCGTCCAACTTGAACGGCTTGATGATGGCAGTGACTAGCTTCATGAAAACTCTCTCCCGAATTGGTGGACTTGCCCCAGGAAAACAAACCCGTCTCAAGTCTAAGCGCAGTGCCTGGCTTTGTAACGCATCGTCGGCCTTAACCTGCCCGCCCGACGCCAGCTAACCGCTCCGCGCGAAACACTTCCCCCGTTCCGCTTGGCGCACTGCATTCGTCACAGCGACTGCATCAGTGCATGGGTTACTACCGACTAAGCAGAAAGCTTGCCATCTCGGCAAAAACTCCAGAATTCAAGCGCTTGCCCGCGCCAGCAGGGCCTTGCGCCGAAATGGCCCGGCCGTTACGCACAACAACGGTGCGACGCCGTCCATCCGGATGCGCGAAAAGCGTGCAGGGCCAGTGCCCGGAAAAGGCCCGACACGCTGCGTGATACACTGCCGGCCTCGACTTCAGGACATCCACCATGCTCGCGCCCAAAGACTTCCTCGACGCCCTGACCGGCACCGCCTCCCGCCTCTTCAGCGGCGACACCCCGCTGCCGAAAAGTGAAATCGAAAGCCAGTTCAAGATGCTGCTGCAAAGCGCCTTCAGCAAACTGGACCTGGTGAGCCGCGAAGAATTCGACAGCCAGATGGTCGTCCTCGCCCGCACCCGCGCCCGCCTGGAAAGCCTGGAAGCCAAAGTCGCCGAACTGGAAGCCAAGCTGAACCCACCCAGCGAATAACGCCCTCCCCCTGTAGGAGCGGGCTCGCCCGCGATGAAGGTCGAAACGACCTTCAGCCCCATCTGTAGGACGTCCCACCCACCCGATCTTTGCCCCCGCAAACATCCAGGCAACGTCCTACACAAATCTCGTCCCCCGTCTGATTGCCCCCAGACAGTCCGATTTATAAGCTCTCCCAATGCTGAATGTTTCAGCACTGGGTTTGGCGACCTGGAAGCTCAAGGTGCACCACGATCGTCCGAAGACGGGTTTTCTCCCGGGTTTCGAATCATGGCGGTTGTGCGTGGGGGACCTTCGGGTCTGCCGGATTCCTTGTGCTCCGGTTCGCCAGCCTGCGTACAACTGCCACCCAATACCTCCGAATGTCGCCCAAACATGATCGCTTCTGCTATCCAGAACAAATCAGGTCTTAATGAAACTCAAAAGGCGATGGAAGCAGCTTCGACAGATTGTTGAGCTGCACAATGAAGCCGTCCGACTCGGAGGCGGCCTCTCAGCCAACCAACGACGGTTTCTTGATGTCGCTTGTGCTTACGGCAAAGAACTTGAACCTGCGGGCCTGATGGCAGGCAAGAGAGCCTGAGCCTTCTTCCAAAAAAATCGCCTGATGGGCGTTTTTTTTCGTCCACGAATCACTCCAATATCGACCCGCAACATCCTGCGAACATTCCCCCTCACCACCACCCTGGAAAACCCCCACCCCACGGCTACCCTTGAAAACACCCGCAGGAAGCGGCCTTTCGTTTAGCTCAAGGAACGACCATGTCCCTCTCCATCGTCCACAGCCGCGCCCAGATCGGCGTGGATGCGCCTGCCGTGACCGTCGAAGTTCACCTGGCCAATGGTTTGCCGTCGCTGACCATGGTCGGCCTGCCGGAAGCGGCGGTGAAGGAGAGCAAGGACCGGGTGCGCAGCGCGATCATCAATTCGGGGCTGCAGTTTCCGGCGCGGCGGATCACTTTGAACGTCTAAAGGTCATCAATGAGGGGTATGGACACGGTTTTGAGCCCGCACTCAGGGGCCGTAGCATCTTAGGTATGGACGTCAATGGCTGCGGCGACGTCCACGCTGATTTCTGTAATATTGAGATAGCCAATCTCACTAGCTCGCTGCGTAGGCAGGCGCGTCAACACATCCTTCAGGTAGGCATAACCGGGCACGCCTGCTCCAAGTGGCTACTTCGATCTTGATGTACCAGTGAGCTGCTATCTCTCGGGCGACCTCCAGCGTAGGCTTCAGTTTATGCAGGACGCAATCAGGCAACCGCCAAGGAGTTCACATGTACCTCACGATCATGAAGCCACAAGCGCTTCAGCAAATCGCGGTGTTAGCCCGTGGATTGTGGATCGTTGAAGGCCCTGAAGGCTCCGTGCTGGTAATCAAGGCAGGGAAAGAGCTGATCCTGGCCGCTCAGCAACGGCGTGAATTGAAGCTTTACCTCGCGCCATACAAGGCAGACGAAACGACGGGACTTACGCTTCTCACTGCCTGCTTTGATGACCCACAAAGCCCGCTATTGATCAAAACCCCACTCATTCCTGGTGACCCTCTCACCGAGGCACTGCAGAGCTTCCCTGACGAGTTCAGTGTGTGCTTTTTCGACGAGCACAACCGTGAGCTGTTCAGTTGTAAGGCCCAGGCGAAGCTTGGTCAGCTCCGCAAGGAGCTCGGTACACTCAGCCCCATTGGAGCAGATCACTGGCCCAAGATGTATGAGCAGGCGGACAGATGGTTCAGCCTTACGACCTATGAGGACGACGCTCGTGCCACAACGGTGTTCCTAGAGGAGGATCTGTTCCCTTCGGACTATTTGATCACCGACCTTACCCGCCAGGACTTTCGAGGCTCCAAAGGCTTCTCCAATACACAGTTGGAGCGCACTGAGCCGGGTACGTTTCAGGAACTGGATATCATCTATCTGCTCCAGCGGGCATATACCTCCGAGCGGATCATCCATGGCCCCTTGAAGGTCTCCGATGGCGAGGAGCTGGCTGACGTAGTGGTAATGGGCGATGAAGTGACTTTACTGCTGCAGGCGAAGGACAGTCCCAATACCCCAGCGACGTTGAACACTACGCTTGAGAGAAAGCGAAAGAAGGCTACAGGTCAGTTGAAGAACGGCCTTCAGCAACTACGCGGTGCTGTCTCAACGATCAGGCGAGAAGGCAATCCAGCCTTGGCGCTTGTGGACGGCACGCCCTTGGACATTGATCTTGCTGCACGACCCCTGGTGGGAGTTGTCGTGGTCAGAGAGTTTTTTATCGACAACTACGATGAATACAGCACCATGATTTTGAAGTTCATGGATGAGGTTGGTGTCCGCGTCCTAGCCTTCGATTACAACGAGTTCGAGGTCATGACCCGCCACTGCCCTTCGGAAGATGCACTGCTGTCAGCGTTCTTCCAGATTTCCAAATGCGCTGAGGAAAGGCGGATCTATCCCAGGCTGCGCTTCACGGATCTGCCGCCGCGCTAAATCGAATCGGACAAGTGGAGAGCTTCTCTGCTCGTACCCCACAACTCCCTTTCTAGCCAGGCAGTTCTTTGAGCCAGTAACGCCTGACAGTCGCTTCAGGCAAACCCAGCGCTCGACTCACCTCCGCCTTCGACATGCCACTGGCCTTGAGCTCTAGCACGGCTCGGATTCGATCTGGGCTGCTGGGTTTGCCTCGCGTGCGCTTTACCAGCCCTTCACCAGCGTCCCAGTGCCTCTTCAGGCCCTGCAAGCCTCCCAGGGCTATGAAGCCCTCCAAATCCTGCGAAGCCTTCGCCATGACATTAATAGGTGATGACCCATCTTGGAGGGCCTGACACAGTGCGACCAGAGCCACGAGGTCGAAATCTAGGGTCAGCGCGATCTTGCTCAGCTTGACCAAAGAGACCTGCGTTTTCCCTTGCTCCAATCGCGACAGATTGGCTTGGGAACTGATCTCGGCGAGCTCCTCCTGGGCCGATCCTCTAAGGTCGCGCAGAGCTCGGACTATTGCTGCTATCTCGTTCTGCATGCTGAGCGCTCAAAACGAAGAATAGGGCCACAGCGCCATGCGTCGATAAATATCGAAAGCTGGCAATAATGGCGCTCATCGTTTATCGTGGGCCTACAGATGACAGCCTCGCCGCGTCCGGGCGACCGGCCAGGGAGTGATCAATTTATTAGAAAGTCGACGTCAGCAGGCTAGGGATGAAGCTTCACATACTGTCTGATTTACATTGTGAGTTCGCCGATTTCGTCCCCCCTGTGGTGGACTGTGACGTGGTCGTATTAGCCGGCGACATCCACGTGAAGTCCAGGGGGGCCAGATGGGCCAGCCTGGCCTTCAGCACGCCTGTCGTCTACGCCATGGGCAATCATGAGCACTACAGCGGGAATATAGATCGAACTCACGGCAAGCTGCTTGACGCTGCTGAGGCGCACGTCCACGTCTTGGAAAATCAGGTTTTAGAGTACGGTGATGTGCAGTTTCTCTGTGCTACGGCTTGGACAAGCCTGGCCGCGACCGGAGACCCAGTAGCTGCTTCTTGGTGTGCTCGTGACTCACTGAATGACTTTCGCGCTATCCGTGTCGGTGAACAGTATCGGCGTTTGCGCCCTGACGACCTGATCGCGAGAAATCGAGAGACGAAGGAGTGGTTAGAGGCTCAGCTGTCGCTGCCATTCAACGGTAAGCGTGTAGTTGTGACTCACCATCCGCCTCTTATGAAGTTCGTGAGTGACCAAGGAGCCGATCCTCACTTGCGAGCAGCCTATGGAAACAATTGGGATGGCCTGATGGATTTCAAGATCAATCTATGGATCTTTGGCCATACCCACGAAGCTGTGGATGAGGTTGTTAATGGCGTCCGGTTTGTGAGTAATCCTCGTGGTTATCCCACCGAAGAAACTGGCTTTCGGCCAGACCTAGTTGTCAGTGTATGAAGACTGATTGGGCTGCCGTCGTTTAGCTTTTTCAGTAAGTGAGTAGGTTTCAAATTCGAACGTGATGGAGAATCCATGAGTTGTCTGAATTCCCAGGACTGGACGGCTGAGGGCGGAATACGACTGCCCAGTCTGGTGTCAGCTAAGTTGGCGATCGCGCAGGCCCATGATTGGGGTGCACTAGTGGACGCGTACCTGGTAGATGCAGCTGAAGTTGGCGATCGTTTCGTTGCGTATGTGTATGGCGATCTTTCAGGGCAACTGGTTGATGGGATGACAATTGTCACACCACCTAGTGAAGTGATAGCGGAGGTTGAAGGCATGGCGTTATTGCGGACAGTGTCAGGCAACGATCATTACGTCATGGTCAGCCGATTGCCTGCCGCCGCTTGAGTGCCCCCGCGTCATCGAGGCCGCTGTCTCAGCCTGCTTCATTAGGCCCCACCGTCATCTAATCCATTAATAGTTAATGTGTGTTTAAGGGAAGAAGCATGTCCGAGTTAAAGAAATTGACATTGACTGTTAAGAACTATGATGCTCAAGCGAGCGGTGATCTAGACGCTCTCTATCGACGTGTTAGATATGAAGATGAGCACGGCGCTACTCTCTATTTCAAAGAGGTTGTGATGCTGAAGTACCTTGCGAAGCATGGTGCTTTGGCGACTGATGTTCCGCGAACTTGGTACTATAAGCATGCCTCAAAGAAATCGATAATTGTTGTCGCTTTTGAGAAGGCTGGTGGGAAAGTTGAGTGCGACTTGGATGATCTGCGAATTATTGCAAGGTCGACTTTGGTAAAGGGTGTGGTTATTTCGCTAGCAGCGGTTCCAGCTGGGATTATTGCTGCAACGGCAACCTTTGGAGTTGGGCTTGTCATTATTCCTATGTTTTTGTGGTATGGGTACAGGAACGTCTTCAAGCTTCCGAAAATGCTGGGTCGAAAAACGCTGGTGGATGAATTTTCAAAATTTGGCGTTACTCTTCGGTAGCTTGGTTTTTTGGTTGTTGAACTTGATTCTCGTTAGAGTGGCTGGCTGTCTTGCGGACGCTGAACAGCGAAGGAAACTCAGATGAAGACCAACGCCGTTATCTTTGACGCCTTCGGAACGCTGGTCGAGATACAGCAGCCGACACATCCGTTTCGACAGTTGCTTCGAGAGGGGCGACGCCAAGGCCGCTTGCCTCGCGCTAATGACATTCGAACGATCATGACCCGTTGCCTTTCTCTAAGCGAGGCTGCGCTGGCCTTTGGTATCAAGATCTCGCCCTCCCAACTCGCATTTCTTGATCAATGCTTGGAGGAAGAGCTGGCAAGCATTCAGCCTTATCCAGACGCGGTTGAGGCCGTTGGGCTACTGCAAGCTGCAGGGGTGAGACTGGCCGTATGTTCAAACCTGGCAATGGCCTACGGCCCCGTAGTGGAAAGGATTTTCCCGCACCTTGGGGCCTATGGTTTCAGCTATCGTCTTGGTGTTATGAAACCGCAAGCCGCCATCTACCAGCACACCTGCGATCTGCTTAATGTCCGGCCAGAAAATGAGCTCAGCGGTCAGAGGCGGATCGTCATGATTGGCGACTCAGAAAGGTGTGATCGTGATGGGCCTGGCCAGATCGGTATCAAGGGTTACCTGTTGCGCAGGAATGGAGACGGGGCTTCCAATCTTTCCCATTTCGCACTGTCAGTGTTGAGTAATAGGTAGCTGCGAGCAGAACTTCAATTCGATGGTAAGCGTTGTGCCTGAATTACAGGGCCACGCCACGAGCTGGGCCTGTCCACACGTGCGAACGGGTCAGTAGGTGGAGAGGCTAAGTGCCCAGAACGATGCTTAAAAGCGCGCCTGCAGACCCAGGCGTCGATCAAGGCAGCCAAGTTAGGACGGTGAGTGAGCCTCGAAGGCATGCGTGCAGATCATGGGTGTCCGGCACAATCGTTAAGGGTTAAAGGCGTTGTGTGGGGTGGAGGCCCCCTGCATAGAGTACGAGACGACCAGACCAGTATCACAAGAGGCTGAAGCATGAATGAGCTTAAAGTTGTCGAACGATGCGTTCGTTCCCAAACTGGCTGCTGGAGTGCTAAGTATCAATGTTTTCATGCGCGTTATGAGCATGTTTTCTCGATCGCGCTTGAAGTATTTGGAAGTCGGAAGAAGGCGCAGCGATGGCTTGTAGGATCTGCGGTAGGTGTAGGCCGTCAGACACCTTGCAGGGTACTGTGCACACCTATGGGTTTCACAATTATTCATGAGGAGCTTATGCGGCTTGACCACGGCATACGAGCCCTCCCATTTAGCCTGTTGTTGCGCTCTATCGAGTGAGGGGGGCGCCATCCCAGAAGCTGTACGATTCGTGATCCTGTGTGCCGAGCCTCACTGCCACATTTTTCCGATCTGGCCTCTCAGGCTATCGGTTGGGCAGACTGTCAGCCTTTGACGAGTGGTAACGCCTTGCACATGTAGCAAGCCGAGCCAGGGCAAAGCCCCCTGAACTGCTCCGTCTGTGAGATCAGAGGCGGCGCAGAGCCTCGCTGGTTTAGCGCGTAGCCCTGCTGTTCAAAAAAGCCTGATGCAGTTGTTGTCAGCAAATGAAATCGAGCGATTCCCTGCTTCGCAGCTATTGCTTCAATGACTCGAAGCACTTCAGCCCCAACCCCTTTCGATCTGTACGCCGGCTCCACGACCAGGGAGCGCAGCAATCCATCTGCCCCATGCGTTTCAAACCCTCCCCATCCAACAGTCTCACCATCCCGTGTGAATTCGAAAAAGGCTCGGTTCGGAAGGTCAATATCGTCTGATGGAAGATCAGCAGATTCCAGAGCGTCGAGAAAGCGCCGCCATTGCCCTCCGGCTAATTCCATTGCATGGATCATCATCTCCTCCTCCATCCTTTCATCTCCTTTGTGCTGCTTTGCATGAACTGCTACGGATCAAGCTAAGCGGCAATCATCATATTCGCTTTACCGAATATCTGCAAAATCGTATATTCGTTTTTCCATATGCATCGAGTCAGTCATGACCCCTGCTATCAAAGTGCTTTTCGTGTGCGTTTCCAACTCAGCCCGCTCCCAGCTTGCAGAGGCTTTGCTGCGTCCCCACCGACCCGCACTTCGAGGCCTTCAGCGCAGGGTCTGAACCGTCTGAGGTTGATCTGCGCACGACTCAAGCATTGGAGGCGGTTGGAGTCGATGCAACGGGCCTGCGCAGCAAGTCCATCAGCGAATTTCAAGCTGATCGATTCGATTACGTAATTACTCTTTGTGATAAATCCGCAAGCGAGTGCCTACCAATGCCCAATGAAGGTGAAGTCATTGCCTGGGATTTTCCTGACCCAGTAACTAGCGATGATCCTGGCGAATTTCGCCACACGCTCCACGACATCCACGAGCGCATCAAGCTCTTCGTTTTGGTCAAGACCAAACACCTGGAGGATCTGTGACAGAACCCATGAACCCCACCACCTTATTCAAGTGCCTGGCGGATGACACCCGAGCAAAAATTTCGCTGCTTGTCGTGAGTGAAGGTGAGCTGTGTGTTTGCGAGCTAACGGCAGCACTCGACCTGAGTCAGCCGAAGATTTCTCGTCATTTGGCGCTGCTGCGCTCTGCCGGTTTGCTGTTGGATCGTCGCCAAGGCCAATGGGTGTACTACCGGCTGAATCCCGATTTGCCCACGTGGGTGACTGCAGTTTTGAAGGAAGTGGTAGACGCCAATCAGCAATGGCTGGAAACCGAGGCTAAGCGCCTCTGCGGCATGAACAACCGTCCGATCAACCAAGCCGTGTGTAGCTGATTCACGCCCAACCGGATTAATGAAATGCTGATTGCCGTATTGATCTTTATCGCCACCATCGTCCTTGTCATCTGGCAGCCCAAGGGGCTTGGGGTTGGCTGGAGTGCGATGTTCGGTGCCATCGTGGCGTTGCTGGCAGGTGTCGTTACCCTTGCCGACATACCAGAGGTTTGGCGCATAGTCTGGAACGCTACCGGAACGTTCATCGCGGTGATTATTATTAGCCTGTTGCTTGATGAGGCAGGCTTTTTCAAATGGGCTGCGCTGCATGTCGCCCGATGGGGAGGCGGGAGCACCCGCAAGCTGTTCGCATTTATCGTCCTGCTGGGCGCAGCGGTGTCGGCCCTGTTCGCCAATGATGGAGCAGCATTGATCCTCACACCCATTGTGATCGCGATGTTGTTGGCGTTGCGTTTTTCTCCTGCGGCTACTTTGGCATTCGTCATGGCAGCCGGTTTTATCGCCGATACGGCGAGCTTACCGCTGGTGGTTTCCAACCTGGTCAACATCGTTTCTGCCGACTACTTCGATATCGGCTTCAACGAATATGCATCGATCATGGTGCCGGTAAACATCGTCAGCGTGGCGGCGACGTTAGCCATGCTGTTGTGGTTTTTCCGCAAGGATTTACCAAAGACGTATGACCTCAACCAACTGGACAACCCGGACGAGGCAATCCACGACCGGGCCACTTTCGTAGCTGGCTGGTGGGTGTTGGCACTACTCCTGATCGGCTTCTTTGTCATTGAGCCACTGGGGGTGCCAATCAGCGCCATTGCAGCGGTCTGTGCATTCATTCTTTACGTCATCGCGGCTCGTGGTCACGCCATCAACACAAGCAAGGTGCTCAAAGAGGCGCCATGGCAGGTGGTGATTTTTTCTTTGGGTATGTATCTGGTTGTTTATGGCCTGAAGAACGCCGGCCTGACCGACCACATCGCGCAGATCCTGAACGTGTTCGCCGGTTATGGAGTTTGGGGCGCGTCCCTTGGTACAGGGCTGCTGACAGCGTTGCTGTCTTCGATCATGAACAACATGCCCACCGTTCTTGTAGGCGCCTTATCCATTCATGCTGCCGAAGTCGATGGTGTTGTCCAGCAATCGATGGTTTACGCCAACATCATCGGCTGCGACCTGGGCCCGAAGATCACCCCAATTGGGAGCTTGGCAACTCTGTTGTGGTTGCACGTGCTCGCCCGGAAAAACATAACGATCAGCTGGGGTTACTACTTCAAGACCGGGATCGTGCTGACCGTGCCGATCCTCGTCGCCACATTGTCCGCCCTGGCACTGCGCCTCAGTTTTTGAATCAAGGAATCGTCTGATGAAAGTCTTGTTCATGTGCACCCACAACAGCTGCCGCAGCATTCTGTCCGAGGCGCTTTTCAACCACTTGGCGCCCGAGGGTGTAGAAGCCGTCAGCTCAGGAAGCTTTCCCAGTGGCCGGGTGAATCAACGGGCATTGCAAACGCTGGAGGCGGCGGGTATCTCCACTGCGGGCTTGAGCAGCAAGGCTTCGGATGCTTTTGAAGGTTCGCCTCCAGACATCGTGATCACTGTCTGTGACCGGGCAGCGGGTGAGGCATGCCCAATCTTCTTTGGGCCAGCTTTGAAGGCGCATTGGGGTCTGGCCGACCCGTCTGACGCTAGCGGGTCGGAAGCCGAGATCACCGCAGCGTTTGAAACCACACTCGCCAAAATTCACGAGCGCGTGAGCGCATTTCTTGCGCTGCCACTGAAGACCATCAGCGCTGAACAGTTGAAAGCTGAACTGAATCGCATCGGTTCGCTTTAAAGATCAACCGAGGCGGTGCCCAACCTAGCGCCGCCGTAGGAGTTTTTATGCAAGATACATTGCCGAACGTACACGCCGACCTGATCGACATTCCATCGTTGGAGCAACTGGAGCCGCGTACACCGTCACTCCATAAGCCTCGAATCTTGCTTCTGTATGGATCGACGCGAGAGCGCTCTTTCAGCCGATTGGTGACTCAGGAAGCAGCCCGTTTGTTGGAGGAGTTTGGCGCCGAAACCAAAATCTTCGATCCCTCGGGTTTGCCGCTGCCGGACGATGCTCCGGATACACATCCCAAAGTCGCGGAATTGCGCGAACTCATGCAATGGTCTGAAGGACAGGTGTGGTGTTCGCCTGAACGGCACGGCTCCATGAGTGCAGTATTCAAAGCCCAAATTGACTGGGTTCCGCTGGCGATTGGCGCTGTACGACCTACGCAAGGCAAAACCCTTGCTGTGATGCAAGTCTGCGGCGGCTCGCAATCTTTCAACGTGGTGAATCAGCTGCGCGTACTGGGTCGATGGATGCGGATGTTCACCATCCCAAACCAATCTTCGGTGGCAAAGGCGTTCACCGAGTTCGACGAGGCAGGTCGTATGAAACCGTCCTCGTACTACGACCGACTGGTGGACGTGATGGAAGAGCTGATGAAGTTCACCCTGCTGTTGCGGGATCGCCAGGATTATCTGGTTGATCGGTACTCCGAGCGCAAAGAGTCCGCCGAAGAGCTTTCCAAACGCGTCAACCAGCGCTCCATCTAACGTCAGTGCGAGGAAACTGTATGAGCCAGATCACGATCTATCACAACCCGCAATGTGGCACCTCTCGCAACACCTTGGAGCTGATCCGCAACAGCGGAGAAGAGCCGACTGTTATCGAGTACCTACAGACCCCACCTGACCGCACCACGCTTGTCAGGTTGATCAAGGATATGGGTATTGAGGTGCGGGCCCTGCTTCGCATCAAAGGCACTCCTTACGAGGAGTTGGGACTGGGCGATACGTCACTTACTGATGATCAGCTCATCGATGCCATGATGGCTCACCCCATCCTGATCAATCGTCCTATCGTCGTGACGCCCTTGGGCACACGCTTGTGTCGACCGTCAGAGGCAGTCCTCGACCTTCTGCCGCAAGAGCAGCGCGGCAGCTTCGTCAAAGAAGACGGACAAGTCGTCATTGATGAGAATGGCCGCAAGGTTTAAACCGATGTAAAGCAGATGGGCCTGGGGGGACTCTGGTGAATCAAAACTCGAAATTTGATGTAGTGGTCATTGGCGGTGGCCAATCCGCGCTCACCGTAGCCTATTTCTTGAGGCGTACAGGCCTTTCCTATGTATTACTCGACGCCGAGTCAGCACCGGGAGGGGCCTGGCGGCATGGGTGGGATTCTCTCCGACTATTCTCCCCGTCTGCTTGGAGCTCAATTGCCGGCTGGCCCATGCCAGCAGTATCCGAGGGGACTCCTGGGCGGGACGATGTTATCGACTATCTAACTCTGTACGAGCGTCGATATGACTTTCCCATCATCCGATCCACGCGGGTAAACCGTGTCGAGAAAATCGAAGACGGATTACGGGTTGTCTCCGAGCACACACCTTGGGAGGCCAAAGCGGTTATCAGTGCAACAGGCACTTGGAGCCGCCCATTTATCCCAAGCTATCCCGGACAGGAGTTGTTTGTAGGGCAGCAGCTTCATTCCGCTCATTACGTTGGGCCGGATGAGTTTGAGGGGAAAACTGTCCTTGTCGTCGGTGGTGGCAACTCGGGAGCCCAGATTTACGCCGAGGTTTCCAAAGTGGCTCAGGCAACCTGGGTAACTCAAGAAGTCCCAAAGTTTCTACCTGATGAGGTTGATGGGCGCGTCCTGTTCGAACGAGCTACAGCTCGATTGAAGGCGCAACAGGATGGTGTGGAGCCTGAGCAGCCCGCTGGAGGTTGGGCGACATCGTAATGGTGTCATCGGTGAAAGACGCTCGTGAACGCGGTGTATTGAGAGCGGTACGGCCATTCACGCACTTCACTTCGACAGGCGTTGTGTGGTCATCAGGAGACGAAACAAAGGTGGACGTTATCATCTGGTGCACGGGATTTTCTCCCGCGCTCGACCACCTGAGCAGCCTGGGCGTTGTAGGCCTGGACGGTAAAGTGGCTGTGGACGAAAATCGAAGTGTTGCGTCACCCAATTTGTGGCTGGTGGGTTACGGCGATTGGACGGGGCTCGCCTCTGCGACATTGATCGGAGTAACCCGCACCGCTCGGGATGTAGTCAACCAAGTCCAAAGCTATCTCACTAGCGAACCCTGATGTCTCGCGACGCAAATCGAGTGTGCCTACTGTGATGCGACTTCAAGCTCAGGAAAGAGAATAGGCTCCAGTGGAGGAGTTGCCGGACACAGCCCGAGTCGCCAGTAGCCGACGTCGTGCCATTTCCCAAGCTTGAAGCCTACCTCCGGATATGTGCCGATGTGGACGAACCCCAGCGACTCATGCAGGCCCACACTTCCTTCATTGGGCTGCGCAATTCCGGCGTACGCTGCGCGAAATCTCTGCTTATCAAGAATCGGAAGCAAGGTCTCATAGAGTTCACGGCCAACACCCTGACGGCGAGCTGACTCTGCTATGTACACCGTCACGTCAACAGCCCATCGGTAGGCCGGACGAGCCCTGTGCTGGCTTGCGTAGGCGTAGCCCTTGATCTCGCCATCCTCTTCAGCCACTAGGTAGGGATATGTCTGAAGTGTCGTCGCTATCCGCTGAGCAATTTCCTCAACGCTTGGCGGGGTCTCTTCGAATGAGATCGCTGTATTTAGAACAATGGGAGCATAAATGCGCTGGATGGCTTCTGCGTCGGTGATTACTGCCGTACGAATTTTCAAGCCCTTTACAGCCATCGTGAATGATCTCTCGTTGAATAGCCGTCGTTCGGCACTCGGAATCTAACTACACTCACCGCAGCGATGCATTTCTGACTGAAGCCGGTGACTGGTATGACTTAGAGGCAGAAACGACCGGCATGGCCAATGTACCTGTTGGGCGCGCTCGTAGGCGATTAAAATTCGCATTTGGTGAATCGAAACTCATAAATGTTAGCGTTTTCGCCTGATTTAAAGCATTTTTTATAGGTTTTCGAGGATTTTTGAGTGAACACTCAGATTGACAAATAGGCAATTTATTTACCGTTCGTCGGCAATGTCCATTTTGTTTTCACCCCCCCCTCTTGAAAATTTTTAAGCGAGACGGAGTTCTTATATTTGAGAGCAAAGGAAAAGCTGCAGTGGCGCGGACACCGATTTCCTCAGCGGACACCTCTGGCTTTTACTTCTGTTTTTCACGGCTTTTCAGTGGCACGGTTTGGGGACTGAGACGGTGTTCAAGGCTAGCATGGTGAGGCCGGGGCCTACGGGGAGTCGTTGCTTCTCTTTGCAGCCGCAGGCTGCTGCTTATGCTTTGTTTACAAACAACACAGCTAATTTTTTAAGAACACAACATATTGTGGTTATTTCTCTTTAAGTTTGGAATATCAACAATATGTAGTGTCTGGATTTGATTTTTGGTGGGGCGACGATTGATGGAGTTAGACTCGGCGTTAGAAGTCAGCATCTGGACAGCCGCTGGGCGCACATATCGCTCCAATCTTCAATCAGTCATTGAGCAAGCGTTAGTTGAGTACAAGCGGCAGCCGGGTCTCGACGACCTTACCCGTCTGCATGCGAGCACAGCAGGCCAGGACGGTCTTATTGCCCTGAGGACTGCACTGTCGAAACGAATGCCGGAGACAAGCGGTTGCGATCGTGGTAACTACCTCAACTACCAGGAGCTCAGACGCCGCCTGCGCTGGCACATTGTGCAGCACTTGCAGCAACGTATGATCAAGGACGGCTCGGCCACGCCGGCAATGCGTGATGACTATCTGAGCACCGATCTTGGGCTTTAACGGATCTTGTTCTTCAACGGATCTTCGGCTTTGGCGGGGTCTGCAAAGTCAATCAGCAGCGACGGTGTGCTGTAACTGTCGTGGTCAATCTGGGCCTGTAAACCTACTTTTTGATCTGTAAAGCATGGTGGTTAACAGTGCAAAAAAGAGGCTTACAGTATCCACGGCTGGAGTGGTGAGCGTTTGCGCACCAAGTGCTTATTGTACCAGTCCATGGCTCTGCTGAGCCGTGTCAGGATCTTCATAAACAGTTTTATGATGTCTACTAAAGCGACAGAGATGCTGTAGCCATTGTTGAGCAGAGCTTGGGGCTGAGGGAAGGCTTGCATTGAGCGACTGCTTTCCTTTCGCACGCAATGTCCATATTTATCCGTTGCGTTGCCGCCCTAAGGCCGTGTCGGTTTTTTTCAACCTAGTGACCACCCCATCATTCAATGGTTGGCCACTAGGTTGATGATTTCTTGGCCAAAGGAAGACTCAAGCAGCCATTGATTCGCATGCTTGTGCGCAAGCTAAACACGCTTTGGAGCAGTTCTGGCAATGTTCTGTTTCATGAGTGCCGCACTCCTGACCGCATGCCCTACAAATCTTTGCGCAAAGCATACAAATCTCATTCGCGAAGGGGCTTCCCCGCGCCATTAAGGTCGCTGCGAGCCTACAGATATCTGCACAATCCCTATCGAGCTTTATGCAGTTCGCCATCATCTTAACGTCCTGCTCTTCCAGACAGGCTGACGCGCAAGTTTCACAGGCCAATGCGCAGCGCAGGCATTCTGAAATGCAATCTTCATAGCTACTGTTCATAACCAATTCTCCGAGGTCGACGGTCGATTCAGTTGATGTACTTTTCTTGAAGGTACACTCCGTCCGACCCAAGCAGATTGGCTGGGTTTCGAGAAAAAAATTACAGTTTTGTAAGGTAGGCGAACCTTCGCTATTCAGCTTGCCTCATCAAGCCGGCACTCTCTGTCATAGATCTGGAGATTCAGCTTTCCATGCAGGCGCATGCATTGCGTGGAGCAGGTGGACGGCTGGATTAGATCGTCTGCGATCTAAGCCACCTTTGGCGCTCCCGTTATGTTGATCAGTCCCGGCTAACGCCGCTGTCAAAATTGTAATCGCAGGCTAAGCCTGCTGACAGGTGCAAGCCCCCATCATCCTCACTGAGCCGATGCTCAGTCTCTCTGGACTACCTGAGAGCTAATTCTGTTGAGGAGATGCGCCATGAAAGCAACCAAAGTTCTAATTCTTACATTCAGTTTGGCTATATCGTCGCTGGCGTTTGCTGAGGGCGGTGGCGACCGTGCAGCTGAGCGCATGGAGCGAGCCCGCGAGACGGCGATGTCCACGCTCACCCCGAGTTCGGGAACACAGCCGAAGGAGGACGTTGCGCAGGACAAACCTGTGGCTGAAAAGCCAAACCATCAATGCTGAGTCACCCAGCTTACGGAAATGTAATTACCTCGTTTGCTGGCTTGTGGCATCTTCGATGTAGGAAATCGCCCACGCGATCAAGAGATTGAATCCTCGGAACGTGCGCAGTAGTGCGCGCCTCCCTCCGACTGATGGGACACGAATCGGTATGCACTCCAACACCTCTCGGCGCACCTTCGTAAAAGGCCTCACCGCAGGCGGAATTCTTGCGGGCTTAGGGCTCTGGCGCAACCCTGTATGGGCTGCGCCTGGCCTTGGGGAAGCGAACGTCCTGTCAGGAACGGAGTTCGACCTGTTTATTGGCGAAACACCGGTAAACATTACAGGCAATCGCCGTACAGCGCTGACGATCAATGGAGGGCTTCCGGGGCCCCTCCTGCGCTGGCGTGAGGGTGACACGGTAACTTTGCGCGTCAAAAACCGCCTGAAGGACATGACTTCCATTCACTGGCACGGGATCATTCTCCCCGCCAATATGGATGGTGTACCTGGCCTTAGCTTCCACGGGATTGAGCCGGACGGTACATACGTCTATCAATTCAAGGTCACCCAGAATGGAACGTACTGGTATCACAGTCATTCCGGCTTTCAGGAACAGGTCGGTGTGTATGGCCCGTTAGTAATTGAAGCGAAAGACCCCGAACCGTTTGTGTATGACCGTGACTACGTCGTGATGCTCACCGATTGGACGGATGAAAATCCGGCCTCGTTGATGAATACGCTAAAGAAGCAGGCTGACTACTACAACACCCACAAGCGAACGGTTAGCGACTTTATAAATGACGTGGCTGACAAAGGTTGGTCAGCCACCGTTGCTGATCGCAAGATGTGGGCAGAAATGAAGATGAACCCCACTGACATCGCAGACGTCAGTGGCGCAACTTACACCTATTTGATGAACGGCCAAGCTCCTGATTCGAACTGGACAGGCACCTTCAAACCTGGCGAAAAACTCAGGTTGAGATTCATCAATGGTTCGGCAATGAGCTACTTCGACGTCCGTATTCCTGGGCTGAAGATGACTGTTGTGGCCGCCGATGGCCAGTATGTAAAACCCGTGAGCGTGGATGAGTTCCGAATAGCCACAGCTGAGACGTTCGATGTAATAGTCGAGCCCACCCAAGAAGCCTACACGTTGTTTGCCCAGTCGATGGATCGGTCGGGATATGCCCGAGGTACTTTGGCTGTTCGATCAGGCTTAGTCGCACCTGTACCCGAGCTCGATCCTCGTCCTCTCGTCACCATGGCCGACATGGGTATGGCGGGTATGGATCATGGCTCGATGGGGGGGATGGGCGATATGGCTGGGATGGATCACAGCAAAATGGCCAGCATGGGTGGCAGTTCGATGGATGGCATGTCGGGAATGGACGGCGGCTCAATGACATCAATGAACCACGGCGCTAAGCAGGATATGTCCGGCATGGAAGGCATGGCCGGAATGGATCACAGCAAAATGTCCATGGAAGGCATGGATGGGATGGGGGACATGCAGTCGCACCCCAAGACAGAAGCCAACAACCCTCTCGTAGACATGCAAGCAATGTCGACCTCACCGAAGCTTGACGACCCTGGTATGGGCCTTCGTGATAACGGTCGCAAGGTGCTGACATATTCCGATCTCAGGAGCACGTTTGAAGATCCTGATGGCCGTGAGCCAAGCCGAACTATCGAACTGCACTTGACCGGGCATATGGAGAAATTCTCTTGGTCATTTAACGGGGTGAAGTTTTCTGACGCCGAGCCGGTAAAACTGAAGTATGGCGAGCGAGTCCGGATCGTACTCGTAAATGACACCATGATGACGCACCCCATTCATTTGCATGGGATGTGGAGCGATCTTGAAGACGAAAATGGTCAGTTCCTTGTTCGAAAACACACCATCGACATGCCGCCAGGATCGAAGCGCAGCTACAGAGTCACCGCCGATGCGCTAGGTCGCTGGGCCTACCACTGCCATCTTCTGTATCACATGGAAATGGGCATGTTCCGAGAAGTGCGAGTAGATGAATAAGGGGACGACTATGAGCAACTATTTTTGTGGCACTCGCATTCACTCGGTTGTAGCTACGGTCGCTCTCAGCCTTGGCTTTGTTCTGCCGGCAGCCGCTGACACCACTCAGTCTGCAGACGACGGGCAAATGCAGGGCATGGATCACAGCCAGATGAAGAGCATGGATCATTCCCAAATGCAGGGCATGGATCATAGCCAGATGCAGGGGATGCAGCCCGCCAAGCAGCAGGGTCGAACTGAGAGCCGAACTCCAATACCCCCAATTACAAATGCTGAGAGAGCCGCAGTTTATAAAGCTCCTGGCGGCCATGAGGTTCATGACACCGCTCTTAACTCGTATTTCATTTTCGAAAAATTGGAATGGCAGGATGCTGATGAAGGAAGCGCGCTGAACTGGGAAGCTCAAGGTTGGATAGGCGGTGACGTGGATCGTCTATGGTTGCGTTCTGAAGGCGAGCGCACCAATGGGAAGACAGAGGAAGCCGAGATTCAAGCTCTGTGGGGGCACGCTATCAGCCCTTGGTGGGATCTCGTCGGAGGGGTTCGTCAAGACTTCAAACCAGGTGATCCACAAACGTGGGCGGCTTTTGGCATCCAGGGCTTGGCGCTCTACAACTTTGAAGCCCAGGCTACTGCTTATCTGGGCGAAGGTGGCCAGACTGCGGCGCGGCTGGAAGGAGACTACGACATCCTTTTGACCAATAAGCTCATTTTGCAACCTACTGCAGAATTCAATTTTTACGGGAAAAACGATCCCCAGCGTGGCATTGGCTCCGGGTTATCAGAAAGTGAGATTGGTCTGCGGCTCCGGTACGAGATCCGTCCACAATTCGCTCCTTACGTGGGCGTAACCTGGAATCGTAGTTATGGAAAAACGGCTGACTACGCCAGCGAGGAAGGCGAAGACAATAACGAAGCACGCCTGGTGCTAGGCGTTCGGGTCTGGTTCTAAACCAGAGTTAATGGCACCAAAAAAATAATTACTCAACCTCATTACAACAGCTATGCGCTGTGAGGAGCCTTGCATGTCGTTCTTGAAATCCTGCGTAGTGGCTGTCGCTCTTTCATCCGGTATTTTGCTGAGCTCGGTCGCTCAAGCTCACCCGAAGCTGTTGTCTTCGACTCCGTCAGAAGGCGAATCCGGTGCGGCCCCTTCCAAAATCGAACTGCATTTTTCCGAAAACCTGGTTACCCAGTTCTCTGGTGCCAAGCTGATCATGACTGACATGCCAGGCATGCCGAATTCACCTATGGGCGTCAAAGCCAGCGTAGCAGGCGGAAATGATCCGAAGACCATGGTAATCACGCCTTCATCACCCCTGACAACGGGCACCTACAAAGTAGAATGGCGGGCGGTATCGTCCGACACTCATCCAATTACCGGTGCCGTAACTTTCAAAGTGAAATAAGCATGAGCGACCCTTTGAATGTGGCGCTGCGCCTCGCGCTTTATCTGGATTTGATGCTCCTGTTCGGGCTCGCAGTGTTCGGGCTGTACAGCTTTCGCGGGAAAGAGCGCGTCTCGGGAACGGTGTTGCATTTTGGGTCGCTGCTGAGTGGGGCTGCCGTTATAGGCATTCTTCTTTCTGTGGCCACGTTCTTGGTCATGACAAAAAACATGAGCGGTGCGTCCAACTGGGCGGAGCTGTTACCCCACCTTGAAATGATGCTCTCTGAAACCGAGATCGGTTACAGCTGGATAGCACGTATGGTCTCGCTTGCGGTGGTGATAACCGCTGCAAGCCAAAGCACTCGGTTGCCATCGGCTAGTCTTTGGATAGCTACCGTAGCGGGCAGTATTGCCTTAGCTACGCTCCCATGGACAGGTCACGGGGCGATGGATGAGGGGGCTAGACGGTTCTGGCATTTCGCAGCAGATATTCTCCATTTACTGGCTGCTGGCGGTTGGATTGGCGCCTTGGCAGCCTTTGCTCTGATGCTGAGCATGAGGGGAGGCAATCCTGAGCAACTCGTACGGGTTTTGACTCGGGCGCTCAAGGGATTCGAAACAGCGGGCGGGTTCATTGTGGGTACGATCATACTCACCGGAGTCGCTAATTATCTTTTCATTGTCGGGCCGATCATTACAGAGGTAGTGACCAGTACCTATGGCATTCTCCTCCTAGCAAAAATCATATTGTTCGCTGGCATGCTCGGGCTCGCGACCCTCAATCGTTTCTACCTGAGCCCCTCACTGGAACGCTCTGTAAGCGGGGGTGATTATTCTTCCGCAGTCACGGCTTTGAAAAAGAGCGTGCTGCTCGAATCGACCTGTGCAGTTATCATTGTTTGCTTGGTGGCTTGGCTAGGAACGCTCAGCCCTTCAATCGAGATGGCCCAAGGGTAATGCCTAGGCAGGTCTGAGCAACACTGGTCGCTCAGAGCTGCGTGACGATCATTTCGGGTAGTCAGCGACCACCTCTTGCGCGCCATCCCTGGTGAGGCCCAGGACTTGGTAAGGTTGATGTTTCTGGCCATAGTCCATACCAGGCGAACCTGCTGGCATGCCTGGCACTGCAATCCCTACAAGGTCGGGACGATCATTCAACTTCTTAATGTCGTCCGCTGGAACATGGCCTTCTACGAATTTCCCACCAATAATGCCCGTGTGGCAGGACGCTAGTCCCTGCGGCACACCCAGCCCTTTATTGATAGCGCTCATATCGCTTTCCACATGGTCAGTCACCTTGAATCCATTGGATTCCAAGTGCTTGACCCACTCCTTACAGCATCCGCAATTCGCGTCACGGTGGACATCGATGCTGAGCTGCTCCGCAGCTTGTACAACGCCTATGAACATCAGCCCCGTGGCGAGTAATAACTTGCGCTTCATCATGTTGATGCCCTCTTTAACATTTCGTTGCGCGGTTGCTATATATGCCTTGGGCCGTTAACCATGGCCTCGCATCCGCACCGTTCCAAGGTAGGTTAAGCGCAAAAACTGATCATTGCCGATTACCTTTTCGTAAGCTGCCGTCTAGCTGCTTACGCCCTTCCATGCCATGGTGCCTGGGCGCTTTCTGTCAGCTGTCAGAGCGATTACATTTGCGTCAGCTTGCGCATCGTTGTCGGTTTCGTAGCACACTTGAGTTACGCACAGCTGGAGTTCCACCATGAAAATCCTGGTAGCAGAAGACGAACCCAAAACCGGAATGTATCTCCAGCAAGGACTTTTGGAGGCGGGTTTTAATGTCGACCGGGTGGTGACAGGCACGGAGGCATTGCATCAGGCGCTGAACGAGAGCTACGACCTTCTGATTCTGGACGTGATGATGCCTGGGTTTGACGGATGGGAGGTCATCCAAAGTGTTCGTGCGGCTGGAAGCTTGGTTCCCGTGTTATTCCTTACAGCCAGGGACGGAGTCGATGACCGCGTTAGAGGCTTAGAGCTTGGTGCAGATGATTATTTAGTTAAGCCGTTCGCGTTTTCTGAGCTACTCGCTCGCGTCAGAAGCCTTCTGCGTCGGGGGGCCGGTGCTCCCAATCTGACGTCTATCAAAATCGGCGATCTTGAAGTCGACTTGCTCAAACGTCGGGCCTCGCGCTCAGGTCAACGCATTGACCTGACAGCCAAGGAGTTTGCTTTGCTGGAACTGCTGATGCGCCGCAGAGGGGAGGTTCTCTCAAAGTCGCTCATCGCATCCCAGGTCTGGGATATGAATTTCGACAGCGATACCAACGTGATTGAGGTCGCCATTCGCAGGCTTAGGGCCAAGATTGATGATGATTTCGATACAAAGCTGATTCAGACCTCGCGAGGCATGGGCTATATGCTTGATGCCCCGGACTCAGAATGAAGCGCCCGTCTCTAACGCTTCGTCTAAGCCTGATGTTTGTTTGCGCTGTGGTAGCAGTGCTCATAGTAGCAGGCTTCACCTTCGACGGTTTCAGCCGGCATCACTTCAAGGCACTCGACCGGCAAGCTATGACGGAAAAGCTCGAATCAATTCGTCAAATCATGGACGGCGAAGCTGGCTCGGCTGACCGTTCGGATGTATTGCTTCAGTTACAAGCGTTATTGGGGGCGCACCAGGAACTCTCAGCCTCGATTGTCATGCAGGGAGGAAAAACGATCTTTGCGACCTCTAACGCAGCTCAGCATCCTTCTATTCCTCCCGATGCTCCTGATGATGATATGTGGGAGTGGACAGACGGAGGCCATCTTTACCGAGGAATGAAAGCCCAAGTTCACTTGGTGAATGAAGCAGGGCCACTGACGGCCTGGCTGAGTATGGATATCACAAGCCACATGCATTTCGTGGAGACTCTACGCTGGTGGTTGGTGATAGGTTTGGCGATAAGTGCATTGGTCAGCGCCGGCTTGGGTTGGTTGGTTGCGCGCAGCGGCCTAAAACCCGTCGCACGAGTGACGCAAGTCGCGGCTTCGATGTCGGCAGGATCGCTGAAAGAGCGCATTCCAATGGATTTTGTGCCTCGTGAGCTTGAGCTACTCGTCAGTTCGTTCAATGCCATGCTTGCCCGGCTAGAAGAGTCATTTTCTCGGTTATCTAATTTCTCAGCCGATATTGCCCATGAGCTTCGTACGCCAATTAGTAATCTGCGAACGCATACTGAAGTCATCCTCACAAAAAAGCGTGCGCCAGAAATATATGAGGAGAATCTTTACTCCAATCTGGAAGATCTCAACCGACTTTCAAGCATCATCGATGGCATGCTCTTTTTAGCGAAGTCTGATAACGGTCTGGTTCTACCCGCGAAAGAAAAAGTCGAACTGCGGTCGGTGGTGGAGAAACTCTTGGAGTATTACCAACTGCTGGCAGATGACACCGGTCTGAAGCTACAGGTCATTGGACACGGTGAGGTGCGTGGTGACAGGACTATGCTGGACAGGATGGTTTCCAATTTGCTATCGAATGCGATCCGGTACACGCCCTCTGGTGGCACCATTTCTGTGAACATCGAACCGTCCGGCAGCATGATCAGTTTATCAGTGCAAAATCCTGGTGAACAAATCGCCGCTGAACATCTGCCTCGGTTGTTTGATCGGTTTTATAGGGTTGACCCTGCACGAAGGGAAAGCTCTACAAACAATGCAGGGCTGGGTTTGGCAATCGTAAAATCGCTGGTAGATGCGCATGACGGAACTGTTGGGTGTGTCTCCATAGATGGTCGGACGACTTTTACGATCAGCCTGCCTGCTTGGTCTACTGCTCGTGAGTGAAACGCTCGGAATCTTTCCGAAGTCAGAGCTATCAAGTCGAAGCTTTGACGTTTGGCCTGTTCAATTGTAAGGGCGGTTCGCACCAACTACACTCCAGTTCTATGAAACGCTACCTGCGGTTTTGCATCCTTTTCCTGATCAGCTTGACGCTTCCCCTGTCTGGGATGGCGGGCGTGCAGGCACCCACAGAACCTTGCCCGATGAAGACCATGGGAATGGCAATGATGGATGACATGGGAATGGACTGCTGTAACGACATGAAAAGCCCGACAGAGCATGGAAAACCGTGCAAGCCGGGCCAGGAGTGCAAAACTGGCGGCATGCTTCAAGTTTCGATCTTGAAGCCTCCTGTGACCGTATTCAGCCCCGTAGTGGCTTCCTTCTTCATTAAATCCCTACCCATACAGACCCCATCCGGGGTATGGCGACCGCCTCGCGTTTGATTCCTGTCCCACATTGAGCCTCATTCCGCATTAGCGGGATGGACTAGCTGCGCGCATGTCTTTTGACGCGTGCAGTGGATGATTACAGGAATCGTAAACATGAACTCCAAGTGCAATTGCACAGGCTGGTCTCTCGTGGCTGGCCTAGCGGCAAGCGTGCTGGCATTGCCGAGTTTCGCTGCCGCATTGACGCTCGATGAAGCTTTGCGGCTGGCAGAAAACAATGCGCCGTCGCTGACCGCACAAGACGCCAAAATTCAGGCTGCCAGCAGTGCAGCCATCCCTGCTGGTGAATTACCTGATCCCAAGCTCTTGGTGGGGGTGCAGAACTACCCCATCGGCGGCCCGGATCGTTGGAGTATCGACCAAGACTTCATGACCATGCAGATGGTCGGGGTCAGGCAGGAGGTGCCCAATAGCGACAAGCGCAAAGCGCGTATCGCAGTCGCCGATGCAGCTATTGATCGTGCCTCTGCGGAGCGTCTAATCGAGCGTCTGAAGGTGCGCCAGTCCACGGCGTTGGCCTGGATCAACAGCTACTCGGTTGAGCGCAAAGATGTGCTGTTCCAAGACTTCTACAAAGAAAACCGCCTTCTGAGCGATACCGTCCGGGCCCAAATTGCCGGTGGCCGGGCTCAACCCGCCGATGCGGTGACACCCAAGCAAGAAGCAGCTCAACTGGCGGAGCAGCAGGACGATCTGATTCTGCAGAGAGCGCAGGCTCGTGCGGCCCTCAAACGCTGGATTGGCTCCGCCGCCAACGACAAGCCTGTGGGCAGCTTGCCTGAATGGCCGGTCGACACCTCAATTTACTCTCATAAGGTGCAACACCACCCCGAGTTGGCAGCGTTCGCGCCGATGACCCGCGAAGCGCAAGCCAAAGTTCATGAAGCCGAAGCGGAAAAGCAGTCGGACTGGAGTTGGGAGCTTGATTATCAGCATCGTGACCGTCAGTTCGGCGACATGGTCAGCGTTCAACTTTCCTGGGATCTACCGCTATTTCCAGACTCTCGCCAAAATCCCAAGATTGCTGCCAAGCAGGCTGAACTCAACCAGCTGGAGGCCGAGCGCGAAGCTCTGTCACGCGAGCATACCCAGCAACTCGAAAATGAACTGGCCGACTATGAGCGTCTGGATCGTGCCGTGCGCAGAAATCAGAACAGCCTGTTGCCGCTGGCCAAGGAAAAGGTCGAACTCAGCATGGCCAGTTACCGTGCAGGCAAGGGCGATTTAAACGCGGTTGTTGCCGCCCGACGTGAACTCATCGAAGCCCGCCTCAAACAGATCGACGTAGAAGAGCAGCGAGCGCTGACCAGTGCGCGTCTGTACTTCGCTTATGGGGAGTCCAGCCAATGATCCTAAAAAAATGGAACGGGGCATTGTTGGTAGGCGTCTCGCTGGCATTCGGGGTTGCCGGGGGGTACTGGTTCGCGCATCAACGCGTGAGCGGAGTACTTGGTGCCAGCCCGGAGCAGAGTCCCAACTCCTCAGAGGAACGCAAGGCTCTGTATTGGTACGATCCCATGTACCCGCAGCAAAAATTCGATAAGCCGGGTAAATCCCCTTTTATGGACATGCAACTGGTTCCTCAGTACGCCGGTGGCGCAGGAGATCGTGCGACCGTCAGTATCGATCCGAGTCTGACCCAGAATCTCGGTCTGCGGTTTGCAACAGTCACCCGTGGAATCTTTGACTCCAGCCTTGATGTGACGGGTGTCTTGGCGTTCAACGAACGAGATGTTGCGGTGATACAGGCACGCACCCCTGGCTTTGTGGAACGGGTCTATGCCCATGCTCCCGGTGATGTGCTCAAGGCCAACGCGGCCCTGGCAGATATCCTGGTGCCGGAGTGGGCGGCTGCCCAGACAGAGTTCCTTGCCATTAAGCACAACGGTGATGCTGACCTATTGGCTGCGGCCCGACAGCGACTGCGGCTCACAGGGATGCCAGCTGCGCTGATCACCCAGGTAGAGCGCAGTGGCAAAGTCCAGCCGAACCTGACCCTCACCAGTCCTATCAGCGGCGTGCTGCAAGAGCTGAATGTACGTGCGGGTATGACCGTGTCGGCTGGCGATACTCTGGCCCGCGTCAATGGCTTGAGCAGTGTCTGGTTAGCCGTGGCCGTTCCAGAATCGGATTCCAGAGCTATCACCGTGGGGCAGGCAGTCGAAGCGCGTCTGCCAGCCTTCCCAGGAACTACACTTAGCGGCAACGTCAGCGCGATTTTGCCCGAGACCAATCCGGACAGCCGCACACTTCGGGTACGTGTCGAGTTACCCAATCCGGACGGGCGTCTCAGGCCGGGTTTGACGGCGCAAGTACGCCTGAATCGTTCGACCGAGCAAAGTGTATTGTGGGTGCCGAGTGAGGCGGTGATTCGCACTGGCCGACGAGCGCTGGTGATGCTCGCCGAAGACGCTGGCCGCTACCGCCCCGTGGAGGTGCTCCTTGGGCAGGAAAGCGATGGCAAAACTGCGATAGTGAAAGGTCTGGAAGCAGGCCAGAAGGTGGTTACATCTGGCCAGTTCCTGCTCGACTCGGAGGCCAGTCTTAAAGGCATTGTTGCTCGCACGGATGAAGAGTCGGCACCCAGTGAAACAGCCTCCAGTTTTCATGAGGCTGATGGTCAGATCGTTGAGATCAACGACAAAGAAGTCACGCTCGCCCACGGCCCTTTCAAGACGCTGGGTATGCCTGGCATGACGATGACTTTCCCTCTCGCTAGTCCGGCGCTGATGCAGGGCCTCAAGGCTGGTGACAAGGTTCGGGTCGCGGTGAGCCAGACCGATGATGGCTTGCGTGTTGAACGCCTGGATAAATCGGGGAGCCAGCCATGATTGCTGCCCTGATTCGTTGGTCAGTGGCCAACCGATTCCTAGTGCTACTCGCGACACTGTTTGTCACCGCTTGGGGTATCTGGTCGGTGCAAAGCACGCCCATTGATGCGTTGCCAGACCTCTCCGATGTACAGGTGATTATCCGCACCCCTTATGCAGGACAAGCGCCGCAGATCGTCGAGAACCAGGTCACCTATCCGTTGGCCACCACCATGCTCTCGGTGCCGGGGGCCAAGACCGTGCGTGGTTATTCCTTCTTTGGCGATAGTTTTGTCTACGTGCTGTTCGAAGACGGCACTGACTTGTATTGGGCTCGCTCGCGGGTGTTGGAGTACCTGAGTCAGATACAAAGCCGCTTGCCGGCCAGCGCCAAACCGGCGTTGGGGCCGGATGCGACGGGGGTGGGTTGGATCTTTCAGTACGCACTGGTGGATCGCAGTGGCGGGCACGATTTGGCACAACTTCGCGCTCTTCAGGACTGGTTCCTCAAGTTTGAACTCAAGACCCTACCGAACGTTGCGGAAGTGGCCACCGTGGGAGGCATGGTTAAGCAATACCAGGTGCAGCTTGATCCGCTCAAACTGGCCAGCCTCGGCATCACTCAGTCTGAGGTGACCGATGCTATCGGCAACGCCAATCAGGAAACCGGTGGTGCGGTGTTGGAGATGGCAGAGACCGAGTTCATCGTGCGTGCTTCCGGCTACCTGAAGACACTCAATGACTTTCGGGCGATCCCGCTGAAGCTGGGCTCGGGCGGTGTGCCGGTGACCCTTGGCGATGTCGCCACGATCCAGCTGGGGCCGGAAATGCGGCGTGGCATCACCGAACTCGACGGTGAGGGCGAGACCGTCGGCGGCGTGGTGATTTTGCGCAGCGGCAAGAATGCTCGCGAGACCATTGCTGCGGTCAAGACCAAACTCGACGAGCTGAAAAAAAGTTTGCCGTCTGGGGTGGAAATCGTCACCACCTACGACCGCAGCAAGCTGATCGACCGCGCTGTTGAAAACCTCAGCCACAAGCTGATCGAAGAGTTCATTGTCGTCGCGTTGGTCTGCGGAATCTTCCTCTGGCACCTGCGCTCATCCCTGGTGGCGATCATCTCCCTGCCGGTGGGTGTGTTGATTGCCTTCATCGTCATGCGCTACCAAGGCATCAACGCCAACATCATGTCCTTGGGCGGGATTGCCATCGCCATTGGCGCTATGGTCGATGCCGCTGTGGTGATGATCGAGAACGCCCACAAGAAGGTTGAGGCATGGCACGCGGCCAATCCGGGGGAAGAACTGAAGGGTGAACGTCATTGGCATGTAATGACCGAAGCGGCGGCAGAGGTAGGCCCCGCGCTGTTCTTCTGTTTGTTGATCATCACCCTGTCGTTCATTCCGGTGTTCACGCTGGAAGCTCAGGAAGGAAGGTTGTTCGGCCCTTTGGCTTTCACTAAGACCTACGCCATGGCGGCAGCGGCGGGATTGTCAGTGACCTTGGTGCCCGTGCTGATGGGCTACTGGATTCGAGGACGAATCCCCAGTGAGCAACAGAACCCGTTGAACCGGTGGTTGATACGGATCTATCAGCCAGCCCTGGACGCAGTCTTGCGTCGACCAAAGATCACAATGGTGGTGGCACTGTTGGTGTTTGCCAGTGCGCTATGGCCAATGTCCCGTTTGGGCGGCGAGTTTCTCCCCCCGTTGGACGAGGGCGATCTGCTCTATATGCCTTCAGCCCTGCCGGGATTATCGGCGCAGAAAGCGGCGCAATTGCTGCAGCAGACCGACCGCCTGATCAAGACCGTGCCCGAAGTCGAACACGTCTTCGGTAAAGCGGGGCGCGCCGAAACCGCCACCGACCCGGCACCGCTGGAGATGTTCGAAACCACTATCCAGTTCAAGCCACACGAGCAATGGCGCCCAGGCATGACCCAGGAGAAACTGGTGGAAGAACTGGATCGAGTGGTACGAGTTCCAGGGCTGACCAATATCTGGATACCGCCGATTCGCAACCGTATCGACATGCTGGCCACCGGGATCAAAAGCCCCATCGGAGTAAAAGTTGCCGGCACAAACCTGACCGAGATTGATGCAGCAACTCAGGCTGTCGAGCGGGTGGCCAAGGATGTACCCGGTGTCAGCTCGGCTCTGGCCGAGCGACTGACCGGTGGCCGCTATATCGATGTAGATATCGACCGCAAGGCCGCCGCCCGCTACGGACTGAATATCGCTGATGTGCAGTCCATTGTGGCTGGCGCTATCGGTGGTGAAAACGTAGGGGAGACAATCGAAGGTCTCGCACGTTTCCCGATCAACGTACGTTACCCACGGGAGTGGCGTGACTCGCTCGGCGCCCTGGAGCAGTTGCCGATCTACACCCCGCTAGGCAGCCAGATCACCCTTGGCACAGTGGCGAAGATCAAGGTCAGCGACGGGCCGCCGATGCTCAAGAGCGAGAACGCACGGCCTTCAGGATGGGTGTACATCGATGTGCGTGGTCGGGACATTGCATCGGTGGTCGCCGATCTACGCCGGATCGTCAATGAGCAGGTCAAGTTGCAGCCCGGTATGAGCCTGAGCTACTCAGGACAGTTCGAATTTCTGGAACGGGCCAACGCACGACTCAAGCTGGTGGTGCCTGCCACGCTGCTGATCATCTTCGTGTTGCTCTACCTGACCTTTGCCCGATTCGATGAGGCCTTGCTGATCATGGCCACATTGCCATTCGCACTGACTGGTGGAGCATGGTTTCTCTATCTATTGGGATTCAACCTGTCGGTCGCCACCGGAGTCGGCTTTATCGCCTTAGCCGGGGTTTCTGCCGAATTCGGCGTGATTATGTTGCTCTACCTAAAAAACGCCTGGGCCGAGCGTGAAGACCTCGGCGACAGCACTGAGCGCGGGCTGCTGGCGGCGATTCGTGAAGGCGCTGTGCAGCGCGTTCGACCCAAGGCCATGACCGTGGCCGTGATCATTGCCGGTCTGTTACCCATCCTGCTGGGCAGCGGCACCGGAAGCGAAGTCATGAGTCGCATCGCCGCTCCGATGGTCGGCGGCATGGTCACGGCCCCCTTGCTTTCGCTGTTTGTCATTCCGGCAGCGTATCGCCTGATGCGTCGCCGTCATCCCCAAGATAAACCCAACCCATCTCAAGGAAAAGTCGTTTGAAATTGACCCTGATTGCAGTGGCTAGCACAGTAGTTATGCTGTCGATTTCTCTCAAGAACAGCCGATTGCATTGCTCTTGACCGGCTGTTTGTATACGTGTTGCCCAGTCTAGGTACGAGCCTGACGCGCCTCTGAGCGCCGACGACTTTTGACCCTTCGCATTGATTCACCTTTGGCTCAGTACGTGGGCTTTATGAATGATACGGTCAAGAATCGCGTCGGCGATCGTGGGGTTGGAAAACTGGTCGTACCATTGCTCTCTCGGGAACTGGCTAGCGATCAGCAACGATCCGTTCTGTGACTGCTGATCGATAACGTCGAGTAAAAACCGGCCAAGCTGCGCATTGATGCCACCGATATACGAAATTCACTGCCAAAGGAGTTCAGGGTGAAGTGAGGCAGCTTGATCTGTGCGTGGACAGCAATCCAGGACGGGTAGATCTTTCTTCGGCAAGGAATTCTGGGGTGGCCACCCTCAATCCACAAGACGCCGGCTCCAGATAAGTTCAGCAGTAACACAGCCAGGTATCAATCTGGGGGTGAGGCATCGACAGGTGGATGCCAATAGGGGATCTGTGACGCACCAGGTTTATCCAAGACAATCGCAACACTCTGCTCGGCCCGTGTGACCGCCACATAGAAATCGGCTGCGGATAGGGGCACGAGATGCTCCCCTTTGCTGATGAACTTGCCGATGGGGCCAGTCGGATAGATCAGTACGCGATTGAAAGTCTGTCCTTTGGATACCCCGAAGTTCATATAGTCGAAATCGAACTCCTTGCCCGAGCTGATGCTATTGCGCAGGCACTGGGGTTGGAATGTCTCAACGTACTGACGGACATGAGTCTTCTTCACTAGGAACACACCATCGTGGGGTGTGATCGTGTGATTTTGAGATGTCGTTTCAGGAAAATCCCAGCTCGCCTCGAAGATGGTGTCGGAAAAGGTAGCGATTATCTGGCAGCACCTCCAGGTCACAGAGCTGAAGTTGATTTCAAGCCGGCCAGCTTTCTGCTGTTTTTTAAACCATGCAATGGATTTCGAGTAGGCAAACGCCTTTTTCATTTGGCCACGCGGGTTGGTGGACAAGACCGCCTGCCTGACGTCCCCTACGAGCCTTATAGCTATGCGGGTGCCGAACAGCGCCTCTAGGATGTCCCAGTCGTAACCCGAAAGATCTTGCACCTCGTCGATGAGTATTTCGTCGTAGAGGCATTCGAGGCGTTGAATCAAAGCACCGCCGCTTTGGCCAATGAGTTGGTGGGCCAAGCGTGCTAATTCCTTTGCATACACGCTGTCCGAAGAATCGAAAAATTGATTCTCATCGACGGCGTATCGTCCTGGATCACCTTCGAAATTGAAGCCCCTGCAGCGCTTGCCGGGGAATGCAAATGGCACGAAGGGTTTGACGAAATGACGCAGCAGGAAGCTGAACCACCCAGAGACTTCCAAGCTGGGGCGATCGCCGACATACCGCCTCACACGCTCGCGCAACTCGATTTGATTGGCCTGTGCGAAGGTAATGAGCAGGATTTTGCGATCGGCTGGTAATGCCTTGCAGTGCTCAACCAGGCCTTGAGTCTTACGTGCGCCCGCAACTGCCAAGGTCAGGTAATTGTTAGCCATGGATGAACTTCGCTGCTGCAGTCATGTATGGCGGGGAGTTGATTGTTTCCTTGGATTTAGCGATGAGAAGCGCCGCTTCCGTTTTTTCTCTCGACATCCATTTGCCAAGAATGGCCCGATCAGTGACTTTAAGAATCTTGCGCAGAGACTCATCGCTGTTGCACGCCATCAATTGCGGCTCCAGCGTCTTGCCCGCTTCTTTCGCTCCAATGAAGAGCTCACGTTTTCCTGTTTCGAGCAGTTCGGTGACAGCTTCCCTAAGGATTTCTGGATCTTCCCCGTCGTTGTCTCGAAGCACGGCAACGGGCCGATCAATGGCCGTACAAAGTTCCAGGCAGCGCTTCAACGTCAGCCCGTGCATGCTCATCACGTCAATCCCAAGCTCCATCGGGTGTTTACCATAGAGGTCTTTGAAGAAGCGCTCGAACAGGATCTCGTCTGAAGGGCCCTCCACTAGGACGAGCTTGTGAGCCAGCACCATCCGCAACGTGTCGAAGCCTGGGAGCTTTTGGAAATAGCCGACCGTGTCCGGATCAAGCGTCTCGATGTGAGATGCCTTGCCGCGATGCAGGAGGAGCAAGGAGCTCAGGCCGAGGCGATTCAGCACATAGGCACTGTGCGTCGAGATGAACAGTTGACGCTCACCTGCAGCCTCCTCGATGCGCGACAGCAGCGTGGTCAAGCTGGTATGTGACAGATGATTCTCTGGCTCTTCAATCATCACGATGCTGGTCTGCTCGGACATGCGCTGCATGGCCAGCGATATCTTGATCGAGGCTTGCTGCCCTTGGCCTGCCAGCGCGAAAGGCACATGATCCACATGTGGTGTGACCGACCCCTCCCAGGAGGATTGAGCGCTTTGATCCATGGCCAGGGCCATCACCTGGTTATCCAGTGGCGCTCGAATATCCTTGAGGCGATCATTCACGCCACCCAGGGAGTTAGAAGTCATTGACTCTTTGATCTCGCGGTAATGCTGGGAGATCTTGGCTTTCTCGCCCGGCTCCAAATGGTCACTTAGGATTTGGCGCAAGTGGTAGTCGACGCCTGAGGTCGAGCGGACGGTACGGGAATCGATAGTCGCAACGGCGAGCTGCCGGGGGCGCCTAGTCAGTACCTCATCCCCAAAGGTACGCCATTCAATCTTGTAGTACTCGACGGGGATCAGCGTGCTGGGATTGATACGCCACTGGGTAAGTTCCTCGTCATACTCAGGGTTGGGAATGACCTTGAATGAGATGCCCGGGCAGGCATTTGTCTTCCTATCGCTATTGATCGCGCCACAGAGAAATTGCAGCTCAGGCCGATTCTCTAGGAACAGCTCAATCAGGATCTCTGGCAGCGCTGGTTTTTCATCCCAGGCGCAGTCTTCCAAGAACTGATTAACCAGCTCTTTGTTGAACCAATACGGGTTCAGCTCTTCTTGAGCGGAGCGACCACCGATACGCCCGTTTAGCGCGAGACCAATCGCTTCCATCAGAGTCGACTTCCCCGCGTCGTTACCGCCCACAAGGATGTTGAGATCCTTGTTGGGCAGCAGCGTGAAATCGCCGTAGATCCGATAGCCCTGGATTTTGATCTTCGTGATCATCTGCTGTCCTTAGGTGGTGAGTGGAGGACTGGGAGTTATGGTGTCTTAATTTCAGATCTCTAATTTTCTCATGCGCTTTGCATGATATTAAAAGCCAGTGTCAAGAAACAGCTGCTTGAACAACCAAATTCGCTGGGCTGAAGAAGTACAACACAGCAAAAACAGCTAGCGCACCGCCAGCCCGTAGCCATTTTTGAAAGCGAATTTCCATAAAACCTGGGATCACTGCGCCTATACCTGCACCTGCCAATGCTAGGGTAGTCCTAAAGACGTTGTATTGAAAATCTGTCGGTGAAGGGACAAATAGTGCGATTACCAGAATGGCGGTTAGGAAAATGGCGCCAAAGAAAAACGCCAGAATTTTGTCTACCATGATAAAGTTTTTTGCCTTTTGTTCAAAGCCGTACACTGGGAGTTGGTTGTCTTTAAATTTATTATACAGTGCTTCTTTTTTGTCGGGCGTAAGATACAGGCAGACCATTCTTTGCATGTTGGCATAAGCTGTTGGAGTTGGCTCTATGCTAGAAAGGTCGTTTAATCCGAAATTTTTAAATTCAGTTCTAAGAAGCTCTAGGTGCTGCGGTATCGATTCGAGTATTGCAAAGCAATCTTCCGCAAAACCCTGGGCCCAGTGCTTGCTTTCCCTTGCACCTAACAGTTCGCTGTCGCCTACAAAAGTTTCAGCGCTGTTGAAATAGGCTGTAGCTGTTCTCTGATAGGCCAGAAGAGCATCGCGTTTTTTGCTCTTATTGGTTCGGTCTTCAGAAAGAAAGCGATGTAGTGAAGTCATTACATCGCTCCGAAACTCGCTGAGTTTTGCACGAATTCCAACTACTTCTTGCTCTTTGGTCATCTTGATGCTGCCTTGGCATCGGCAAGTGCCAAAGTTAGTAGTGTGTTGTAGTCCGAATTGTCAGCTCCACCAACGGCTAAAAACTTGTGGCCAGGAAAATGCCGTTGAAAGATGATTAAAGCCTGTATCTGTGTTTTAGGGGCCTTTTGAGCAAAATCTGCTGCCAGACGGGCCAGTTGATCTAGAGCCGGATTCCATTGCCACGGATGGAGAATTCTTTCGATCTTGGCTTTGAACGCCGCCAGGTTGTTGGCCTCCATGGGCTACCCCCTCCTCGCGTCGGCCAGTGCCAGGGCGAGTAACGTGTTAAGGTCTGAGTTGTCCGCACCCCGATAGGCCCATTCACCGAACCCAGGGCAGTACGTCTTAACCACTTCAGCCCAATCTGTCTGAGTAGCTGTCCGCCCTTGATCCTTGATCCGCTTGATAGCAGCTTTGATGATGGCAAGCTGAGAGTCTGTAGGCTGGGTAGGTGGAAGGCCGAATCGCATACGTAGGGCGTGTGCTAGTTCTTGGTTTGCAGTCATAAAGCGTCCTTGTTCGATGTTATTCCCTAAATGCAAAAAACGGCAGCGAGGGATAGGTAGCGGGCTTCTACAGCAAGCAACAGCAGACCTTTGGGCTGCTTCCGCAGGTGGTGCCATTATGATGGCAAATAATTTCGAATCAATGGCCCCTATGAGTCCAGCTATTTTGGCGCGAGCGTTCCATGCCTAGCGGTGCGCAGCATCACTGAGTAAGGTCGGCCAGGGATGAGCAGGTGAGGATAGTAAACACTGGCCCAAGCTTCTATCGGGCGCATCCCCAGCCTCTGGCAAAATGGTCATGATGCAGGTACGGGCTTGTGGCCGTCGACGACCGGATGCTTTTTCGCGTGAGAAGCCTCAACTGTCTGTCTATAATCCGCGCATGTTGAATCCAACCGAAATCCGCCCAATCCTCAAGCAGTGGGTCGCGAAAGCGATGCCCCATGAAGAGAGTGACGTCTTCATCGAGGAGCTGTGCTTCATCGATAAGGCCAGACGCGCCGATCTCGTTCATGCCAATGGGAAGCTAACCGCTTTCGAAATCAAGTCCCATGCTGACACCTTGACACGCTGGGAGGGTCAGCAGCGGGCCTATATGGCGTGCTTTGACGAAGTCTGGCTATGCTGCCATTCAAAGCACTTGGTGAAGGCCCTTGAGTCATGTCTGCCGCATGTTGGCGTACTCGTCGTCGATGACTATTCCGGCATGGCGATGATTCGAAAGGCGAAGCCCAACAAGCTCCAGGATAAATTCCACCTTACGGGGTTTTTATGGCGTAGTGAGTTGGATGCACTCGCGAACCAGCATGGAGTGCCAACGAAAAGTCGCGACCTCATAAAAGAAGTGCGCCGCCAGCTCAGCGACGCCCTCCCCATGAATGTGATCAGGTCACATGTATTGGTCAGCCTGAAACAACGTTACCGTTAGAGCAAGTCATCGGCATCGAGGTCATCGAAGCCGTCAGTATCTACGATGGACTGGATCATGGCGCAGATATGCTGATTGATCCTGTATCCATTCCATGTTCCGTTGTTCCCGTAGCCGGTAGATGTGGCGACAATTCTGCTGTACTCACGAGTAGCCCAGCAAAAATCATCACCGTGGTAACCCGGCAGCCCTCTGACTTCTTGAGCGATTTCAATGTACCGCACAAATTCCTTGTCCGAACCTTTGCGTCGTTGCCACCATTCTGTTGGTGTGTAATAGCAGGCGAAAGGAAGCACAGGCATGCCTCGTATGTATTCCATCGAGGCGGTTGGATTAGTGGCAGCGTAATCCCCATAGACAATATCCGACGCTATGCCGCTGGTATCGACCCTTGCTTGCCACGCAACGTCGTAACAGGCGGAGGAACGTGAAGTGTTTGAGGCCGGCTTATCGATAGGGAAGGAGGTGCTCATCAGCACCAGATTCGGTATCTGATAGGTATTCAGTTGACGCAGCGATACATTGAAATCCGAACCTGAGGCAGTATTGGCCGGGGCTGTGGCGCCGAAATCCAAAATCACCGTCGCGGTGTCTGGGCTTTCAAGAGCATCCAGGATTGATAGTAATCTGTTCCACGAAGTCGCAGTCGGGTTTTCCGGACAGGTAACCCTGATAGCTATATGTGGGAAATCGCGTTGAAGAGCGAGTGCACTTTGGATGACTGCTCGTTGGGGGTCATCATCAACCCAGGAAACCACTGGTATAACGTTCTGGTTGATGCCTGCCACATCTGAGAAGAATCGACGTTTGTTCTCAAACGCACCATGAGGGTTATGCAGGTCATTCGTAGTAATGAAGGCCTCAGCAACGTCCTTCGCTACTCTTGAAACATCCAGAAAAAAAGGATGCTCAGTCCAATTCGTCAGAAATGTTTGTAGGTGTCTGTCCTCGTCGCCTCGCATGTCCAACAGCGGAGCTACGACGTCCCGTCTGTGGTCTTCCAGATTTATCAGCGCCTTAACGTCATTCTGACCAACTCGTAAACAAGCCACGTATTGCATCTTGCACTCCTTGCATGCTGTGAAAAACGGCTTCGCCGTGACGCTGTTTGCATAGCGAGTAAAGGGCCCCGGCGATCAGCGAGCGTCGACATACGGAACATATCGGTTTTGCTCACTGCCACTGGCGACGTCATGCTTTCAGCGGGACGGCAGGTGGAGATTAGTAAGATAGCACTTGGCCACTCAATAAAAGCTTTAATGCGCTATTTTGGGATATGGGGTGCGCCTATGGCCGATGAGTCGGTGAGTCGGTGAGTCGGTGAGTTACTCATAGGGGAGTTCACCAAACAGTCCGATCATGAGGTCACCATCCAAGATCTCAAAGGGAGGGTGACGTACTGGTCAGGATGCCGAGGCAGCGTTTGGGTGCTGATCGCGACCCTCACGGTTACAGCCACCTTCTCGGGGCCCCCGCCTTTCCTGCCTGAAGGCTTCGGCGCCGGCGAACGCTACTTAAGCGACCACATGCAGTTGCTCGCGGTGGTGTTCCTGGGGCTCTCGCGTTTGGCTGCCTTGTCAAAGCGGCCTCAGAAGCAGCTGATCAAACGACTGAAGCGTGAGCATGGCCTCAAGGTGAAGCCTACGTGGAAGGCAGGCATCGCGGCTGGGGGATATCTGAATGGCGCGGCCTTGCTGATCCTCGCCTCCTACCACACACAAGCCCTGGAGGCTCTTGTCTGGCTGGTACAGATGACGCTGCCTGTTTGACCTCTGAGTCTATCGGGAAAAGCTTCCTGTCCGGTATGGCAGGACGCTCGGACGGCTCAGCCAGATGAATCAGGCCTGACGGCCACAAGTGCCGTCAGCTGGCCTTGCTGCGAAACTCTCTGCGCCTCCTTCGAGCGGCACAGCTGGACGGATCTGGACGGCAAGTCGGTATCACTCACCTTGTCGGTTGGCGCACTCGACATAACCTAGGTGAACACAATAGGAGCCGAGCCTTTGCCTGCATTGCCGTCTTCTTTGATTTTTGATGTCAGAAGTAGGATTCTGTCATTTGCTATCAAAAGCTTGGACAGCAGTAGGTCGCGTTCTTCTCGAAGGGAGTCCAGTTGGAGCATTGCATCCGCTAGCTGGGATTCAAAATGTGGATCCTTCTCCTCCGCAATCACCACCTTTGTGGACGTGCCCGTCGTTATGGAGGCCTTCATTACAATCCAAGCCTGGATGTCTGCGACAAGCTTAGGATATCGAGACTTCCTCAAGGCAGAAGGGTCTCTCCCGGCCTCCCTAGCAACGTTATTCTGAGAGACCGGGCTGCCGGGTGGAAGGATCAGGGTGTTTCCATACTTAAGCCTCTCGAAGGACGCACTGAAACCAAGCTCCGCCTTACCCATTATCATCACCCCGGAGAGTTTTGAGGGCTGCATCTATAGCCTTAATTTGGAACTCCATGGAAATATAATCCAAATCACCTGACTTGAAATCAACGAGGCGAGAAGTTAGGTCATCTTTAAGAGCGACTAATACAGCAACTTTACGTTTATCCCCCAGACCCTCTGCGCAGGTACCGCAATCGCCTACAAAAGTAATTCCACCTGATGAACAATAGCCTTTTTTCAAACATATACCGAAGAATGTTTCTCGGATCGAAAAAGACCTTGTGTCGGCAGTCTCGCCCAGGTCTTTGATGTCGGTCAAATCTACGAATTCGATGAGCTTCGCTTTATGCTCCTGACCATAGACAGAAACAAAATGGTTTTCTTTAAGGCCCACAGCAGTTCTTGATAAACTTGCAACAATTTCAGCCATTAAGCCCTTACGCATTTCAGCGCTAAGATTGCTCTGAAAATTTGATATATAATAGCGAGTCATCGACGTATCCCGGTGTTTCGCTTGATACTGAGTTGATGACCTGCTTACCCCAGATTCAGTGGCGTCTATCAGTAGCGTACGTCTCAGCTGATGAAGAGCAAAAGGCCAAATATTACCAACGGCAAATTCTTGTATGTCCAATGACGGGGTATACTTTTTGGCCAACAGGAAGTCTTCTTCAGTAATAGTAAGCACTCTTGTATCAAAAAGGTTAGGGCATACCCCCTGCCAGCCATTGTAGGAAAAATCCTTACAGAGTTCGACGCTCTTATCTAATGCTTCACCCCTAGCACGGCCCCAAGGCTCATAAGCACGTAGGAGCAGAAGAGGGTTGAGCATATCGGCGCCTACGACATTGCCCCGATTAAAAATTTTTGCGCACCTCAATCTCATTGCTGAAACGGCACCCAGCGCCTTTACGACCTCACCACTATATTCATCAGTTACCCAAAGAGCATTGGGGTCATTGATTGTCTTTGATGTGCCGCCACAAAGAAAGTAAGCCTTACCTAGAACTTCATCATCATCTGAAATAAAGCAGTTTGCTCTCAACTTAGAAAGCTCGCCTCTTCGCATGCCGGAATAGTTAGCAAGATAGAGCAAGCCCACATAAGAAACAGCGGTCAAATATGATGAAAAAATTCTCGCCCCATCTTGAGAGATAATCGTATCAAGATCTCTCCCAAAAGGTACCATCCACTTTCTCAATAACGGAGACAATCTATAGAAAGTAGAATAATGGTGAAAGGTTAAATACCTATGACCATCTTTACCCAATGGTTTGATATTATGCGTGTCGCTGGTGACGCGCCCCTTAACCCGCTTTCGCTTATAATCAGACCCTTCGTAAAGATCGATCAAACGGTTTTGGAGCCTATCTAGCCGCTCTGATGACGAGATGAAATCATCCATAAACTCCTTAAGCCGATCTTTCTGGTACTCCCAAATCCGCCATGGAATACATGGCGTTTGTTGAAACTCTACTGGCTCAAGCATTCGCTGCACCAAGGTGCTCTCCCACGGTGCCAAAAAATAAAAGCCTAAGCGACTACGCCCAACATACAAAACGGCAATGAGCTGAAGCATCACGCTAGCGCGACGGTGGAGCCCAAACACCTTGTAGGCCTGATCCTCATTCATTGGGGCTTCAAGCACATCCACATTATGCGAAGTCATTATGACGAAAAGGGCACGAAACTGCTTGTAGTAGTAGCTGTAAGTCTCAATCGAGATCGAGTGCCCACGGTTAATCCACAAGTACGCCATTACCATCTTGAATGCTTTCCATCCCGAAGCAGAAATTTCCCCCTTCGCTGAATTTGAAACCCTATAGAAATAGAAGTTTTTAATTGTTCCAGACACACTTGAAAAATCCCATCAATCTTGACTATAGGTGACAAGCACCTGATCCTGTCCCGTGGACTCATCCTTTTTCACCAAAATAGGATAGTCATTATCTAGCGGAAACTTGAGCCCTGTCCCCATGCCTTGCAAGACTTCCAGGCTCTCTAGACCTTCCGAGCTTTCTGGGCTTTCAAGACTATCGAACAACTCAGGATCTAACGCACTCATAAACTGGCCACGTCTAACAAATGAATAAAGCCGCTCCACCGAGGGTGGTAATTTCCCATCTGCGTCTGCTGCGCAGCTTTTGCTAACCATCCCGCACATTTCTTTCCAGCGGTCTCAAACGCGCCAATGATTTGGTCAAGGCGACTTATTGCAGATTCCAACCCAGAAACATCCGCATTACTGCGCAGAGAAACCAACTTTTCACGCTCGCGTAAAACCTTATAAGAAACAATAGACCATATATAAGAATATGTTTTTATGCCTTTGTAACTAATACAGAAAATGCAAAGATTCGGATTGACGCAATTTGGTTCCTCAAAACCCGCTGGTAATTCTTTTACAGGAATAGGCTGGCCAGTACATTCTCCCACGAGTGCAGCACGCTTAGCCTTCGCACTACTTCTATAGTAGTTCGACCACTCAGTGGTCGCTGTCTGGTGATTTGGGCGCTCATAATATCTACCGAAAGTTTCCAAATCATGCTGGCCTATCTCAGCGGCGAGGGCGGGGTCACCTGCTTTTCGGGCTAACCAGTTCTGCCGGGTTTTCCGGAGCTCTCCCGCTATAACAAACGGACGCTCCAGCTTCTTCATCAAACGAATTAGTGAACGAGGGTTAGGATTGTCGCTAACAGTTCTTCCGGCCTGTGGCAACTTACCGAATAACAGGTTGGTATGTTCGCTGATGCCCAGCGCTTTTCTGAACGCAAGAAAATCCAAGAAATAAGGCTTATACTCACCGTAAGCCGTGAATATAACTTCGCCTTGTTTTCGGCCTTTGTATGTGCGCGCTTCAAAACTGGCACCAACTGTGTAGAACTTTAGCTCCTGAAATTTGAGCCCTGCAGCGTCCGACAAGTTCATGGACGTCTGACTTATAAATAACATCAATTCAGTTTCCACTCGGACATTATATAAGGCATACCGAACTCTTAAACTTACATTTGCAAGCTTATCAGCCAGTAATTGTTCATGCTGAGTTAGGCCACTGTACAGCATTATCTCCTGACCATTTGACATCTTAAGCTGCGCTGGCAGAGGTCGCTGAAATGCTTCGATTCCTAAGCAGTTACGAATATCCATCAAGTCATCAATAAAGCGCTTAGCATTGACAAGGTTTTGCTTATCTATTTGGGGGAATGCATTTTTTTTGCTAGGGGCCGTTAGCCCAGCATTTAATACAAAAAATTCCCGGCCCAGGCCTGTAGCGTTTCCGAGCAACGTCGCCATGCCACTAGCTTTCCCGTAACAGCCGTCCTCTTTAGCATCACCGCTATTAACACTTTTATAGAGGCTTTTGACCCATTCACAATATAGGCTGCAAGCATTTGCCTTGGTTGGGTCGATACCTAGTCCGTCACTGTACATATAAAAAGCCCGTACACGAGACACACCGCCTTCCAAAGTTCTGGGACTACCCCCTGATGAAACAATCCCGTTCAATTCCGAGTGAAGGGCGTAGACGAGCGGGATGCGTGCAGTCACCACGAGCCCAAGGACGTTACCCAGACGATATTCTCCAAATTTCTTTGTATGGCAGCCAGCGCCATTCACGTAAAGGCAAGACCTCAACGTCAGTGGGATTCGCTCCTCCCCATAAACCACACCGTCAAATTCAAGATCGTCTATCATTTACTGCGCTCGTTATATCTGCCCATCATTGCTGCAGTGTATTCATTGGCATATTTGGCTTTGATTTTTGAATTTTGCAGAAACCTAACGTATTTCATTGTGGTTTCGATGTCTTTATGGAGAAGACAGTCCCTTGCGAAGCTCAAGATATCTGACAGTGGTATGCTGGGTTCGCATTCCATCCCACACTGAACTATCGCCACACCGAAGGTTGCACGAGCTCGATGAAAGTGAAAATCATCGAAGTTCAAACCCATCTTCCTCGCCTTTTCTTTTGCCGCAAAAACAAGAGAGTTTATGGCGCTGCGATCAGTATCCGAACGACGACCGTAGGAGTTTCCATTTTTTGTTATGAATAACAGCTCGCCACAATCCTCAGATGCTCTATTTTCTCTAGTGATTCGCCGTATGGATTTGCAATATTCTTTCAGCTCATCTAAAAGCGCTGTGCCAATCATGACGGCCCCCTGCACCCCGAACTTAGTTGCAACAGGCGCGCCATCCACATTGGGCCCCACCTGTAACCAAGACAGCTCCGCATCAAAAAAATCAGGAGTGCCCCAGTTGACAGTATTGACTTTTAAATTACAGATCGACTCAATCCGTAGACCAGATTCAAACGCAATTCTAAGCATTAGATATAGGTCATAACTTAGATGATCCCGTGCAAAATCAATCAGCTCATTTCTATAGTCTATCGAAACTGGCATCAGCCCGCCTTCAACTCGATCTGCCGAGGCTTTGCGATTAGGAATAGCCAAGTTCGAAAAACTTACACTTACGGCTAACTCCCGGCCATATTGGTCAGGAACCTTAACTACCTTAACTCCGGTTACCTCAAAAGCAACGGCGCTAATAATCTTGTTTATCTGGGCCCATCTAAACAAGCGCAGCACGACAGACATTTTTGCGGAGACAGTTGATGGTGCTAGCTCACCGCCCTCTCTGGCGTCGATCAGGTGCTTTCTGTACCTGTTTATTGTCCTATCTGCAGGAATCAAGGGAAGATAATTCCATGGGCGCCCTTCGCTCTCTACAAATCGCATAAAAGTTATCAGGGCATAGGCCAAAGACCTTATAGACTTAATTCGTATGCCCTGAGTAGGGATGCTTTGGGCAAGAGCACCTAGCCAAAGATTCGCCTCATCCCATAACGCGCCTGTCGACCACCGCAGGATCGGGAACCCTAGGACGACGTAATTCTTCTGCCGCTTGAGGTCATGCGCGAATGGAAGGACGTAGGAGGCGACACCTGGAGCCACTGTGATGTGAAAAAGGGTGAGGGTAATGAACTCCACGTAAGCCACGCATTTCGAACCTTTAGCCATATATTGACAACGCCACACCCTTACCGTATTATCAGGTTATCTGGTTGATTCTAGAGGCTTATCTTCGCCAAAAGAAATGTTTATTTTACGCCAGATTTACCTCTAGTCAATCTTGTGATTCTCCCACTTCTGTACCAGAATTAAGGGTTTGGCTCGTGCAAACCCTGATACGCCGCTCGGCATTCCCATCTCGCATTCCCATCTCGCATTCCCATCTCGCATTCCCATCTCGCATTCCCATCTCGCATTCCCATCTCGCATTCCCATCTCGCATTCCCATCTCGCATTCCCATCTCGCATTCCCATCTCGCTTGCCCATCTCGCTTGCCCATCTCGCTGCCTTAGTACAGTAGCCATCCAAGATTCAAGTACGCGGATTTCGCTAGGCTGCTCGTCGATCATGACGATATTTGCACTCCACACCCCCGCCCCATCTACAGAACTTCTTAGATCTGCTTGCTGGGTCATCTCGATCCTCATCTCCAGCAAAAGCCGCCAGTTATCGCAGCGACAACACTCCAGTTTGGGTCACTGGGAATCCCTTGGGATCATCGAAACTTTATTGGTTAATTAGGGCTGGACTGGAAGGTGTCCATATGGACATTTGTACTCTAGATGTCCATACCCCGGTATTGACCTGTAAATCTGGCGCCAGCGGACTTGCCCAAGGATGGCGGGCGCTTCGACCTGGCCATTGCCCTGGGGATTCTGTCGGCGAGTGTACAGGTGCCGACCTTGACCCTGGATGACGTGGAGTGCCTGGGCGAGCTGGCGTTGTCCGGCGAGGTGCGGCCAGTGCGCGGAGTGTTGCCGGCGGCCCTGGCGGCGCGCAAGGCCGGGCGAACGCTGGTGGTGCCGCGGGCGAATGCCGAGGAAGCCTGCCTGGCTTCCGGTCTGCAGGTGATCGCGGTGGACCACCTGCTGCAAGCGGTGGCGCATTTCAACGGGCATACGCCGGTTGATCCTTATGTCTCGGACGGCTTGATCCATGCGGCCAAGCCCTACCCCGACCTCAAAGAGGTGCAGGGGCAGTTGGCCGCCAAGCGGGCGCTGCTGATCGCCGCTGCCGGGGCGCATAACCTGTTGTTCAGCGGTCCACCGGGCACCGGCAAGACCTTGCTGGCCAGCCGGTTGCCGGGGCTGCTGCCACCGCTGGCCGAGCATGAAGCCCTGGAGGTGGCGGCAATTCAGTCGGTGGCCAGCGGCGCGCCGCTGACCCACTGGCCGCAACGTCCGTTCCGCCAGCCACACCACTCGGCATCAGGGCCGGCGCTGGTCGGTGGCAGTTCAAAACCGCAGCCGGGGGAAATCACCCTCGCCCACCATGGCGTGTTGTTTCTCGATGAGTTGCCGGAGTTCGATCGCAAGGTATTGGAGGTGCTGCGCGAGCCGCTGGAGTCCGGCTGTATCGTGATTTCCCGGGCGCGGGAGCGGGTGCGCTTTCCGGCGCGCTTCCAGTTGGTGGCGGCGATGAACCCTTGCCCTTGTGGGTATCTGGGCGAACCCAGCGGCAAATGCAGTTGTACCCCGGACATGGTGCAGCGCTATCGCAACAAGTTGTCGGGGCCGCTGCTGGATCGTATTGATCTGCACCTGACTGTCGCACGGGAAGCTACGGCGCTTAACCCTGCCGCCAAGCCCGGCGATGACAGTGGCAGCGCATCGGCACGGGTCGCAGATGCCCGGGAGCGACAGCAGAAACGTCAGGGCTGTGCGAACGCCTTTCTTGATTTGCCGGGGTTGCGGCGACACTGCACGTTATCCACAGCCGATGAGCATTGGCTGGAAACGGCTTGCGAACGATTGACCCTGTCGCTGCGCTCGGCGCATCGGCTGCTCAAGGTGGCACGCACGTTGGCGGACCTTGAGCAGGTTGAGGAGATCACGCGGGAACATCTGGCGGAGGCATTGCAGTATCGGCCGGCGACTCAGTAAGGCTTGGGATTGAGTCGTGCCCAATCGCGAGCAGGCTCGCTCCCACAATGGATCTGCATACACCGGACCCTGTGGGAGCGAGCCTGCTCGCGATAGCTATCTCAGCCGCACCTCAACGAAACCGGTCGACCTCCGCACGCAGGTCCGACGCCAGCTTCTCCAGCTCCTTGGCCGTGACGGCCAGGTTGGCCACCACTTCACGCTGTTCGCTGTTGGCCAGCGCGATGCTTTGCAGGTTGCTGCTGAGCAAGGTCGCCGTGCTGCTCTGCTCCTGGGTGGCGGTGGTGATGGCGGTGAATTGCTGACCGGCCGAGCGGCTCTGTTCGTCGATGCGCGCCAGCGCCGAGGCGACGTTGGCATTGCGCGACAGGCCTTCCTGCATCAGCACGTTGCCCTGCTCCATGGTGCTGATGGCGTTGCCGGTTTCCTGCTGGATGCTCTGGATCATCCCGGAGATCTCGTCAGTCGCCTGGCGTGTACGGGAAGCGAGGTTGCGCACCTCGTCCGCCACCACGGCAAAACCGCGGCCCTGCTCGCCGGCACGTGCCGCTTCGATCGCGGCGTTCAGCGCCAGCAGGTTGGTCTGCTCGGCAATCGAGGTGATGGTGCCGACGATGCCGCCGATTTCCTGGGAACGCTGCCCCAGGGTGTTGATCACTACCGCTGTGCTGTTCAAGGCACCGGCAATCTGCTCCAGGGACGACGAGGCTTCGTCCATGGACGTACGGCCAATCTTGGTCTGCTGGGCGTTTTCCTGGGCCAGACGCTGGGTGTTGCCCATGTTGTCGGCAATGTTCAGCGAAGTGGCGCTGAACTCTTCCACGGCACCGGCCATGCTGGTGATTTCACCCGACTGCTGCTCCATGCCTTCGTAAGCACCGCCGGACAGGCCCGACAACGCCTGCGCACGGCTGTTGACCTCTTGCGAGGCCTTGCGGATGTGCTCGACCATGGTCGACAGCGCCTGGCTCATCTGGTTGAACGCACGGGCCAGTTGGCCGATCTCATCGTTGCTCGACACATTCAGGCGCACGCTCAGGTCACCAGCACCCAGGGCTTCGGCCTGACGCACCAGATCACCCAGCGGCGCAAGTTTGCTGCGCAGCAGCCAGACCGCAGAACCCACGGCGATCAGCATCGCCAACAGGCTGCCAATAGCCAGTTGAATGCCAACGCTCCAGGTCACCGCGCTGATTTCTTCCTTCGGCATGCTGGCGACGACCGACCATGGACCGTCTTCGAACGGTACGGCGACGCTGTAGAAGTCTTCGGAAGCGTCGCTCCAGAAACCACCCTTACTTGGCGACTTCGCCAGGGTGGCGATGGCTGGGGCGGCCTTGTCCAGCGCCTGCACACCAGCAATCGGCACCAGCCAGTTGTTTTTCTCGTCGAGCAGCGCCAGCGAGCCGGTCTGGCCGATGCGGAAGCGCTTGAGGTTGGCGAACTGCGCGTTCTGCGCGTCGGTGTAGTCGAAACCGACATACAGCACCGCAATCACCTTGCCGGCGCTGTCGCGTACCGGGGTGTATTGCGACATGTAATAGCGTTCGAACAGCAGGGAACGGCCGACAAAGCTCTGCCCCGACATCAAGCGGGCATACGCCGGGTTCGCATGATCGAGGATGGTGCCAATGGCACGCGTGCCGTCCTGTTTGCTGACGTTGGTGCTGACGCGAATGAACTCTTCACCGCTGCGCACGAAGACCGTGGCTACGCCGGCGGTCATCTGCTTGAACTCGTCCACTTCCTTGAAGTTGTTGTTGAGCACTTCATTGCCCAGGTGCAGGCCCGGCGTCTGGGTACCCGCAACGTTGAACTGTTCGTCCGGGTGCACGCTCAGGCCACCTGCGAAGCGCTTTTCGAACAGGCCCGCCAGGCGTTGAGTGCTTTCACGCAGGGTGCCGTGGAAGGTCGTCAACTGATCGGCCAGCAAGCGAGCTTCGCTGGCCAGGTGTTCTTCGCGCGTGGCGAGGTTGGCAGTGTCCAGCGAACGCAGGGCGAATAAGGTACTACCGGTGATGACGATCGCCAGAATCACGGCTAGCGCAAGGCCAAGCTGTGAGGCGATTCGAGCACGAGGTTGAGACATGACTGCTCCTGGCCGGGCGCCTTCCTCCTTGATCGGCTGCCCAGCAATTTTTCTAATAATGGGAATTGCGTGAAACATGCACGAGGGTTCCACAATGATACTTTCGGCCTAAAAACCTAATACTTGAGTGGTTATATCGGGTACCGCGCAGCGCTTTTGTAACAAAGCTCTAACGATTCAGCGCAAACGTTCAACAGCCGGCAAATTCATGGCCTGCACCTCGCTTTGCAGAAAATCGCTGAGCCTGCGCAAACGTTCACCTCCCGGACGGGTTTTCGGCCAGACGAGGTAGTAATTCTCACCGCTGGCGACGGCGGTCGGCCACGGCAAACTCAGTCTTCCCTGCGCCACATCCTCGGCGACCATCAGCAAATCGCCCATCGACACCCCGTACCCCCGCGCGGCAGCGATCATCCCCAGCTCCAGGGTATCGAACACCTGCCCGCCCTTGAGCGACACCTGATCGGTCAGGCCCATGCGCTCCAGCCAACTGCGCCAGTCACGCCGGTCCGGCGTCGGGTGCAACAGCTCGGCATTGGCCAGGCGTGTGACATCCCAGGGCTGGTCGTTCAACAGACTCGGTGCGCCCACCGGGATCAGTTCCTCGGGGAACAACAGGCTGGCTTCCCAGTCCGGCGGAAAACGCCCATTGCTCAGAATCACCGCACAATCGAAGGGCTCATGGTTGAAGTCCACCGAGTCGATGTCCATCCACGCGCTGGTCAGTTGCACTTCGTTGCCTGGCTGCAGGTGGCGGAAGCGGCTGAGCCGCGCCAGCAACCAACGCATGGTCAGGGTCGATGGGGCCTTCATGCGCAGGATGTCATCTTCGGCCTGCAAGGTATGGCAGGCACGCTCAAGGGCGGTGAAGCCTTCGCGAATGCCCGGCAGGATCAACCGCGCCGACTCGGTGAGTTGCAGATGACGCCCGCTGCGGTGAAACAACCGGCAGGCAAAATGCTCCTCCAGCGTGCGAATGTGTCGACTGACTGCACTCTGGGTAATCGACAGCTCTTCAGCGGCTCGGGTGAATGAGCTGTGCCGCGCCGCCGCTTCGAATGCGCGCAACGCGTAAAGAGGAGGTAGACGACGAGACATTCAGAAAGCTCCTATGACGAAACAGGTTCAAGGTATCAGAAAGATCTCCATGATGAGTTTTAATCATGTAACCCATCCTTTTTATCCCTTTGTGCAAACCCCGCAGAGCGCCGAGAATCGACACTTTCCTGTAAACCTTGACTAACGGGCCTGATGATAATGAAACATCCAGTGCGTTCAGAACTCTGGGCCATCCTGCGGCTGGCCGGGCCGCTGATTGCCTCGCAGTTGGCGCACATGCTGATGGTGCTCACCGACACCCTGATGATGGCGCGTATCAGCCCCGAGGCATTGGCCGGCGGCGGGCTCGGCGCAGCGAGCTACTCATTTGTTTCGATTTTCTGCATCGGCGTGATTGCCGCGGTGGGCACGCTGGTGGCGATCCGTCACGGCGCTGGCGACATCGCAGGGGCGGCGCGGCTGACCCAGGCGGGTCTGTGGCTGGCGTGGCTGATGGCGCTGGTGGCCGGCTTGCTGTTGTGGAATCTCAAACCGGTCTTGCTGTTGTTCGGCCAGACCGAGACCAACGTGGAGTCAGCCGGGCAGTTCCTGCTGATCCTGCCGTTCGCCCTGCCCGGCTACCTGAGCTTCATGGCCCTGCGCGGGTTCACCAGCGCCATTGGCCGGGCGACACCGGTGATGGTCATCAGCCTGGCCGGCACCGTGGCCAACTTCGTACTCAACTACGCGTTGATCACCGGCATGTTCGGCCTGCCCAAACTGGGCCTGGTGGGCATCGGCCTGGTTACGGCGATTGTCGCCAACCTCATGGCCCTGGCGCTGGCCTGGCACATTCGCCGGCATCCGGCGTACGACGCCTACCCGTTGCTCCCGGGGCTGTCGCGTCCGAACCGGCAGTACCTCAAGGAGATGTGGCGCCTGGGCCTGCCGATTGGCGGCACCTATGCCGTGGAAGTCGGGCTGTTCGCCTTCGCGGCGCTGTGCATGGGCACCATGGGCAGCACGCAACTGGGCGCGCACCAGATCGCCCTGCAGATCGTTTCGGTGGCGTTCATGGTGCCCGCAGGCATGTCCTACGCGATCACCATGCGCATCGGCCAGCACTACGGCGCCGGGCAATTGCAGGACGCGCGGATGTCCGGGCGGGTCGGTATCACCTTCGGGGCGGTGGCGATGCTGTGCTTCGCCATGGTGTTCTGGCTGCTGCCGAATCAGTTGATCGGCCTGTTCCTGGACCACAACGACCCGGCCTTCCGCCCGGTGATCGAGATGGCGGTGAGCCTGCTGGCCGTGGCCGCCTGGTTCGAGCTGTTCGACGGCACGCAAACCATCGCCATGGGCTGCATTCGCGGGCTCAAGGACGCCAAGACCACCTTCCTGGTCGGGCTGGGTTGCTACTGGCTGATTGGCGCACCCTCCGCGTGGTGGATGGCCTTCCACCTGAACTGGGGGCCGACGGGCGTCTGGTGGGGCCTGGCCCTCGGCCTGGCGTGCGCGGCGGTGAGTTTGACGCTGGCGTTCGAGTGGAAGATGGAGGGGATGATTCGGCGGGAGTCGGCGTCCACAGACGGCTTTGCGAACGCTCAGACTGAGTGAGATTTACCGCTGGAAAAACGACTGTGGGAGCGAGCCTGCTCGCGATGTTCTATCAGTGACATTACCGTCGACTGACACTCCATCGCGAGCAGGTCGAATCGTCGCACCGTCGCTCCCACAGTTTGATATTCAAGCCCAGTTACAGCCTGCCTAGCCGACGATTTCCAACACCGGCTGCTGGCTGCTGCCAAAGCTCAGGTATTCCACCAGCTCCGCCAGCGGCAGCGGCTTGCTGATCAGGTAGCCCTGCACCTGATCGCAGCCAAAGCCGCGCAACAAGTCCAGTTGCTCTTCGGTTTCCACGCCCTCGGCGACCACTTCCAGATTGAGGTTGTGCGCCAGGTTGATCATGGCGTGGACCAGCTTGCGGTTCTCTTCGCGTGATTCCATGCCGCCGACAAAGCTCTTGTCGACCTTCAGCAAGGCGATCGGCAGGCTGTTGAGGTGCACGAAGGACGAGAAGCCGGTGCCGAAGTCGTCGAGGGAGAAACGCACGCCCAGGCGCCCGAGGGCGTCCATGGTCTGTTGCACCAGGTCGCTGCGGCGCATGACGGCGGTTTCGGTCAGTTCGAATTCCAGCCATTGCGCCTCGACGCCCCGTTCGGCGATCAGCCGGCTCAGGGTCGACAGCAACTGGCTGTCCTGGAACTGGCGGAACGACAGGTTGATCGCCATGTGCAGCGCCGGCAGGCCACGTTCGCGCAGCACCTGCATGTCGCGCAACGCGCGGGAGATCACCCAGTAACCCAGCGGCACGATTAAGCCGCTCTGCTCGGCCAGCGGCACGAATTCGCTCGGTGGTAGCAAGCCGCGTTCGGCGTGGCGCCAGCGCACCAGGGCTTCGAGGCCGACGATCTGGCCGTCTTCCAGGTTCAGGCGTGGCTGGTAATGCAGTTCCAGCTCATCGCGGCGCAACGCCCGGCGCAGCTCGCTTTCGAGGTCAGCCATGCTGCGGGCATTGCGGTTGATGCGTTCGTTGAAGATGTGGAAGGTGCAGCCCTGGGTGCTCTTGGCCTGCTGCATGGCGATGTGCGCGTGCCACATCAGCGGGTCGGCGCCGGCCTGGGCACGGGCGTGGGCGATGCCCAGGCTGGAGCCGATGAGCAGGCTTTCGCCGTCGACCCAGTAGGGTTCGGCCAGGGCTTCGGTGATGCGTTCAGCCATCCATTCGGCGCGTTGTGGCGCACGGCGGGTGTCGATCAGCAGGGCGAATTCGTCGCTGCCCAGGCGCGCCAGTTGATCACCGGCTTCGAGCTGGCTTTTCAGGCGTGCGACCACTTGCAGGATCAGCCGGTCGCCGGCCTGGTGGCCAAGGGCGTCGTTGGCATGGCGGAAGTTGTCGAGGTCCAGGTGCCCCAGGGCCACGCCCCGCCCTTCGTTTTCCGCGAGCCGCGCGGCCAGCAGGGTCTGGAAGCCCTGGCGGTTGGCGATGCCGGTCAAGGGATCCTGTTCCGCCAGGCGTTGCAGGGTGTGCTCCAGCAAACCACGCTCGCGCACGTGGCGCAGGCAGCGGCGCAGCATGCCCGCATCAAGATGATCGCGTACCAACCAGTCGCTCACGCCATCGGGCGGCAGTTGCGGCTCCTGTTCGAGCAGCAACACCGTCGGCAGATTGCACCGGCCCGGCGCCGGTTGAAGCGCCGGGACCGTCAACAACACCGCGCTGCGGTTGTCGTCGAACAGAGTGCTGACCGATTCCCAGCTCGGAGCGCTGATGAGCACGGCCGAGCTCCCCATCGGAGCCAGACACTCGCGCAACAACGCTGCCCACGCTGGCTCTTCAGCCAGTAGCAGCAAACGCAAGGGTTCGACAGGCGTAGACAAGCTTGCTCCCTAGACTCTGCAATGATGTAGGCGGCTGGCATTATGCCGTGCTGACAACCAATGACCAAACGACATCAGTTATCAAACGGGATCCTTGTATCCGGAATTACGTACATTAGACGTAAATTCCTTGCGCATCCTGCGTGAAAGTAACAAAACCGGCAAATATGAATCGCGTGTTACGTCACAAGTCGGAGAGAGCAGCACAAATCTGTGAGCCTGTTAAAATGCCGGCCCATTTCGTGACTGACCCCTGAATCGACCTATGTCCCGACTCAATCCCCGGCAGCAAGAAGCCGTGAACTACGTCGGCGGCCCTCTTTTGGTGCTCGCCGGTGCAGGCTCCGGCAAGACCAGTGTAATCACGCGCAAGATCGCCCACCTGATCCAGAACTGCGGCATTCGCGCGCAGTACATCGTCGCCATGACCTTTACCAACAAGGCTGCGCGCGAGATGAAGGAACGGGTCGGCACCCTGCTGCGCGCCGGTGAAGGCCGGGGCCTGACGGTGTGCACGTTCCACAACCTGGGCCTGAACATCATCCGCAAGGAACACGTGCGGCTGGGCTACAAACCGGGCTTCTCGATCTTTGACGAAACTGACGTCAAAGCCCTGATGACCGACATCATGCAGAAGGAATACTCGGGCGACGACGGCGTCGACGAGATCAAGAACATGATCGGCGCCTGGAAAAACGACCTGATCCTGCCGGCCGTGGCCCTGGAAAACGCCCGCAACCCCAAGGAGCAGACCGCCGCCATCGTCTACACCCACTACCAGCGCACGCTCAAGGCGTTCAACGCGGTGGACTTCGACGACCTGATCCTGCTGCCGGTGAAGCTGTTCGAAGAGCACGCCGACATTCTGGAAAAGTGGCAGAACAAGGTGCGCTACCTGCTGGTGGACGAATACCAGGACACCAACGCCAGCCAGTACCTGCTGGTGAAAATGCTCATCGGCACGCGCAACCAGTTCACCGTGGTAGGCGACGACGACCAGTCGATCTACGCCTGGCGCGGCGCGCGGCCGGAAAACCTGATGCTGCTCAAGGAAGACTACCCCTCCCTGAAAGTGGTGATGCTCGAGCAGAACTACCGCTCCACCAGTCGCATCCTGCGCTGCGCCAACGTGCTGATTTCGAACAACCCCCACGAATTCGAAAAGCAGCTGTGGAGTGAAATGGGCCACGGCGACGAGATCCGCGTGATCCGCTGCCGCAATGAAGACGCCGAAGCCGAGCGCGTGGCCATGGAAATCCTCAGCCTGCACCTGCGCACCGACCGGCCCTACAGCGATTTTGCGATCCTGTACCGCGGTAACTACCAGGCCAAGCTGATCGAACTGAAGCTGCAGCATCACCAGGTGCCGTATCGCCTGTCCGGCGGCAACAGCTTTTTCGGACGCCAGGAAGTGAAGGACCTGATGGCCTACTTCCGCCTGATCGTAAACCCGGACGACGACAACGCCTTCCTGCGGGTGATCAACGTGCCGCGCCGGGAAATCGGTTCGACCACCCTGGAAAAGCTCGGCAACTACGCCACCGAACGCAAGATTTCGATGTACGCCGCCACCGACGAGATCGGCCTGGGCGAGCATCTGGACAGTCGCTTCACCGATCGCCTGTCGCGCTTCAAGCGCTTCATGGACAAGGTGCGCGAGCAATGCGCCGGCGAAGACCCGATCTCGGCGCTGCGCAGCATGGTCATGGACATCGACTACGAGAACTGGCTGCGCACCAACAGTTCCAGCGACAAGGCCGCGGACTACCGGATGAGCAACGTCTGGTTCCTGATCGAAGCCTTGAAGAACACCCTGGAAAAAGACGAAGACGGCGAAATGACCGTCGAGGACGCCATCGGCAAACTGGTCCTGCGCGATATGCTGGAGCGTCAGCAGGAAGAGGAAGACGGTGCCGAAGGCGTGCAGATGATGACCTTGCATGCATCCAAGGGCCTGGAATTCCCCTACGTGTTCATCATGGGCATGGAAGAGGAAATCCTCCCGCACCGCTCCAGTATCGAAGCCGACACCATCGAGGAAGAGCGGCGCCTGGCCTACGTGGGCATTACCCGCGCCCGTCAGACCCTGGCGTTCACCTTCGCCGCCAAGCGCAAGCAGTACGGCGAGATCATCGACTGTGCCCCCAGCCGCTTCCTTGATGAACTGCCGCCGGACGACCTGGCCTGGGAAGGCACCGACGACACGCCAACCGAAGTCAAAGCCGTTCGCGGCAATACTGCATTGGCAGATATACGCGCGATGTTAAAGCGCTAGAATTGACCACTTTTACTAGACCTTCGACGCCGACGGCGTCAAATGAGGACAGCTTCATGGAAGCCCTGCACAAAAAAATCCGCGAAGAAGGCATCGTGCTTTCCGACCAGGTCCTGAAAGTCGACGCCTTTCTGAACCACCAGATCGACCCGGCCCTGATGAAGCTGATCGGCGACGAATTCGCCGCGCTGTTCAAGGATTCGGGCATCACCAAGATCGTCACCATCGAAGCCTCGGGCATCGCTCCGGCGATCATGACCGGCCTGAACCTGGGCGTACCGGTGATTTTCGCGCGCAAGCACCAGTCCCTCACCCTGACCGAAAACCTGCTGTCGGCGACCGTGTACTCGTTCACCAAGCAGACCGAAAGCACCGTGGCAATCTCCCCGCGCCACCTGACCAGCAGCGACCGCGTGCTGATCATCGACGACTTCCTGGCCAACGGTAAGGCGTCCCAGGCGCTGATCTCGATCATCAAGCAGGCCGGTGCCACCGTGGCGGGCCTGGGGATCGTGATCGAGAAGTCGTTCCAGGGCGGCCGTGCCGAGCTGGACGCGCAGGGTTACCGGGTTGAATCGCTGGCGCGGGTGAAGTCGCTGGCGGGTGGGGTTGTGACCTTCATCGAGTAACACTGCCGAACGGCAAGTCTTGCCCCTGTGGGAGCGAGCCTGCTCGCGATAGCGGACTGTCAGCCAACATCAGTGTTGAATGACAGGACCTCATCGCGAGCAGGCTCGCTCCCACAGTTGATTTTGCAGGTTGTCTGCTATCGGGCGGTGGCCTTAAGGCCCGTGAGCAACAGCCGCTGGAACAGCTCCTCTTTCAGCCCATCGGGCTGGGTCAGTTGCATCCTCTCCAGGTGCTCCGCAAACTCTTCCGGCGCAGGCGCATCCAGCGCCGCCTTGCCCAACTCCAGCACCTCACTGAGCTTGAACTTGCTCTTCAACCAGTTCAGCGCCCGCAACAGGTCGCGCTCCTGCGCGGTGAAATCACAACCCAGCGGGTACTCCGGGAACAGCTGAGGATGGCGCGCCGCGATCGCCTGCAAGCGCTCCGGGGTGTTGTCGGCAAACCGCGGGTCGATGGCAAACGTCTTCGGCAATTTGCCTGCGTTCTTTGCCTGCTCGATCAGCCTTGGCTGGAAGCGCGAATCGCTGATGTTCAACAGCGCCTCGATCACCGCCGCATCGGTCTGGCCACGCAGGTCGGCGATGCCGTACTCGGTGACCACGATGTCGCGCAGGTGCCTAGGGATCGTGCAATGGCCGTACTCCCAGACGATGTTGGAACTGACCTCGCCCCCCGACTCGCGCCAGCTGCGCAGCAGCAGGATCGAGCGCGCGCCTTCCAGGGCGTGGCCCTGGGCGACGAAGTTGTATTGCCCGCCGACACCGCTGAGCACTCGCCCGTCCTCGAGCTGATCGGCCACGCCGGCGCCGAGCAGGGTCATGGTGAACACGGTGTTGATGAACCGCGCATCGAGGCGCTGCAAGCGCTTGAGCTCTTCCTGGCCATACAGCTCGTTGATGTAGCTGATGCGGGTCATGTTGAATTCGAGGCGCTTGCTCTGGGGCAACTCGCGCAGGCGCTCGTAGAAACTGCGCGGGCCGAGGAAAAAGCCGCCATGCACCGAGATGCCATCGGTTTGCGCCGCTTCGTCGAGGGTGCCGGCATTCGCCTGTTGCTGGGTCGGCACGTCCGGGTAGACTTTGCGCCGAATGATGCCGGCCTCGGCCAGCACCAGCAGGCCGTTGACGAACATTTCGCTGCAGCCGTACAGGCCCTGGGCGAACGGTTCGAGGCCGCCTTCGCGCTTGATCAGTTGCGCCCACTGGCTGAGATTCACATCGCCCAGTAGCGCCTTGTAGCCGTCGTTATCCGCCTGGCGGGCGAGCAACGCGGCGGTCAGCGCGTCGCCCATGGCACCGATACCGATCTGCAGGGTGCCGCCATCACGTACCAGGGTACTGGCATGCAGGCCGATGAAATGATCCTGGAAACCCACGGGCATGTTGGGCGTGGAGAACAGCGTGGTGCTGTCCTTCTCGTCGATCAGCAGGTCGAAGGTATCCATGCCGACCTCTGCGTCGCCCGGCATGTAGGGCAAGTCATTGTGCACCTGGCCCACCAGCAGGACGGTCTCCCCCGCCGCCCGGCGCCTGGCGATCATCGGCAACAGATCGAGGGTGATGTCCGGGTTGCAGCTCAGGCTCAGGCGATCCGGGTGGTCGCCGTGGCTGGCGACCATCTGCGCCACCAGGTTGAGGCCGGCGGCATTGATGTCCCGCGCGGCATGGCTGTAGTTGCTGCTGACGTAGTCCTGCTGGGCCGTCTCGCTGTGCAACAGGCTGCCGGGCTGCATGAAGAACTGCTGGATGTGGATGTTGGCCGGCAGGTTGTTCTGGCGCAGGGCGGCGAGGAATTCCAGTTCCGGATAGTCACCGAACACCCGCTCGACAAAGGGCTCGAGGAAGCGTTTCTGCAAACCATCGCCCAACGCCGGCCGGCCCAGGCAGAGCGCGGTATAGACCGTCAGCTGCCGCTCGGGCAACTGCGCCACGCGCCGGAACAAGGCGTTGACGAACGGGTTGGGCTTGCCCAGCCCCAACGGCAGACCCATGTGGATATGCGCTGGCAACCGCGCCAACACCTCATCGACCGCTTGCTCGATAGAACACAGCTGCACCATCTGATCCTCCCTTGGCGTTTGGGGTTGGACCGAGATTGACGGGTGTTTGCTGCATTGAACAGTGTTGAATTGTCCCCTGTAGGAGCGAGCTTGCTCGCGATTGCGATTCAACACCCAACAATGATGCCGGCTGATACACCGCTATCGCGAGCAAGCTCGCTCCTACAGGGGGGCGATAAACCTTGCGGGCACAAAAAAGCCGCTCGAAAGCGGCTTTTTTTGGCGTGAAGCGATTACTTCAGGCCAGACATCTTCTGGATGGCGCCTTTGAGCTCGTCATCGGTGCAGTCAGCGCAGGTGCCTTTTGGTGGCATGGCGTTGATGCCGGTGATGGCTTTGGCCAGGATGCCGTCGAGGCCGCCCTGGTGGTCAGCGCGCTCTTTCCAGGCAGCGGCATCGCCGATTTTAGGCGCGCCCAGCAGGCCGGTACCGTGGCAAGCGTTGCAGTGTTTGGCAATCACGTCGTCCGGAGACTTCGCGCCGCCACCGCCAGCAGAGGCGGCCACTTCCATGCCCTTGCACTCCTGACCGGTCACACAGACCTGGCCAACAGGCTCGATGCGTTTTGCGATGTCGTCATTGGTCGCAGCTTGAGCGCTGGCAGCCCATAGGGCCAATACGGTTGCTGGTACAGCCAGCATTTTCATAATTAGGTTCACGCGTTCACCCTCATGGTGGCTAGTCACGCCTACGGCCACGGTTCGCAGGCGGGCGCAAGTATAACGGTTAGCCCGTCGCTCTGAAACAACCCCAAAGTCGAAGGGGTCTTGTTGCGCCACGGAAAAACCCTTTGGGTGCCGCTGCCATGCTGGCAGGACGCCTCTTCTCTTAGAAATTCGCCGGTGTAGCTGCGCTGATTAGTCGCGCCGGCACGTCGAACGGATTACGGAAACGATGCGGCTTGGTACTCTCAAAGTAGTAGCTATCGCCGGCTTCGAGCACAAAAGTTTCCAGGCCGACCACCAACTCCAGCCGCCCTTCCACCAGGATTCCGGTTTCTTCGCCTTCATGGGTGAGCATTTCGTCACCGGTATCGGCGCCCGGCGGGTACACCTCGGTGAGGAACGCGATTGCACGGCTCGGGTGCGCGCGGCCGACCAGCTTCATGGTCACCGAGCCATCGGAGATGTCGATCAGCTCGTTGGCCTTGTAGACGATCTGGGTCGGGACTTCCTGCAGGATCTCTTCGGAAAAGAACTCGACCATGGACATGGGAATCCCGCCCAGGACCTTGCGCAGCGAACTGATCGAAGGGCTGACGCTGTTCTTCTCGATCATCGAAATGGTGCTGTTGGTGACGCCCGCGCGTTTGGCGAGTTCACGCTGCGAAAGACCTTTGAGCTTACGGATGGATTGCAGTCGTTCACCGACGTCCAAGGCTGGAGCCTCCAGGGAATCATGTTGTAGGAATATTGAGCGTCATCATGGCGACAGCGTTCAGTATTTACAACACTTGGCCCCCAATCCCGGCCTTGCAATCCGTCCAGCCTGGGCTCAATCCCCGGAATAGAGCTTTGGCACTCGACGCAGGTTGCAGAAGATCTGGTAAGGAATCGTGTCAGCCGCAGCCGCGACGTCGCTGGCCAGGATGTTTTTACCCCACAATTCAACGGGCGACCCCAGGCCCGCCTGTGGCACATCGGTCAGGTCGATGCACAGCATGTCCATCGACACCCGGCCGATCAGGCGGCTGCGCTGCCCGGCCACCAGCACCGGCGTGCCGGTCGGTGCCTGGCGCGGATAACCATCGGCGTAACCCATGGCCACCACTCCGACGCGCATCGGTTTGTCGGTGATGAAGCGCGCGCCGTAGCCGATCGGCTCGCCGGCCGGCAATTCACGCACGCAGATCACTTTCGATTCCAGGGTCATCACCGGTTGCAGGCGCGAGGCCACCACGTTGGCTTCTTCGAACGGCGTGGCGCCGTAGAGCATGATCCCCGGGCGTACCCAGTCACTGGGAATCTGCGGCCAGCCAAGCACGGCCGGCGAGTTACGCAGGCTGACCTCCGCCGCCAGGCCCTGGCGCGCCGCTTCAAAAACCGCCACTTGCTCGGTGCTGGCCTGGCTGTGCAGCTCGTCGGCACGGGCGAAGTGGCTCATCAGCACGATCTTCGCCACTTTGCCGCTGGCCAGCAGCCGTTGGTATGCGCCCTGGTAATCCTTGGGGTGCAGGCCGACCCGGTGCATGCCCGAATCGAGTTTGAGCCACACCGCAATGGGTTTGCTCAGCGAGGCCTTTTCAATGGCTTCGAGCTGCCACAGCGAATGCACCACGCACCAGAAGTCATGCTCGACGATCAGCCCCAGCTCATCGGCTTCAAAAAAACCTTCCAGCAACAGCACCGGTGCGCGGATGCCGGCGGCGCGCAGCTCCAGCGCTTCTTCGATGCAGGCCACGGCAAAGCCGTCCGCCTCGGCTTCCAGCGCCTGGGCGCAACGCACCGCGCCATGCCCATAGGCATCGGCCTTGATCACCGCGAGCGCGCGGACACCCGTGGTTTCGCGGGCGATGCGGTAGTTATGACGCAGGGCTTGGAGGTCGATCAGGGCACGGGCTGGACGCATGGCGGCAGGCTTCTAGGCGGACGTGAGAATAAAAACCGGCGCTGGCTGGCAGCGTAACCGCCAACAGCGCCGGGAGAGGGATCTTTATGCAGGTGGCGAGCGGTTATGGCAGCGCAGCGACCACGGACAGCTCGACCAGGATTTGCGGTTCGCACAGCTTCGCCTCCACAGTGGCGCGGGCCGGGGCGACGCCTTTGGGCAGCCAGGCGTCCCACACGGCGTTCATGCCGGCGAAGTGCGCGTCGATGTCCTTCAGGTAAATCGTCACCGAGAGCAAACGACTCTTGTCGGTCCCGGCCAGATCCAGCATGCGCTCGATGTTGGCCAGGGTTTCACGGGTTTGTTGTTCAATCCCGGCATTCATGTCGTCGCCGACTTGCCCTGCCAGATAAACGGTGCCGCCGTGGACAACGATCTGGCTCATGCGCTCATTGGTGAGCTGGCGCTGGATTGACATGCTTTGCGGACTCCTGGATTTTGCTGCCATAACGGGAAATATCGAGGCCTTCGGCGCTGATCTGCGGGGTTTTCTTCGCCATCAGGTCTGCCAGCAAGCGACCGGAGCCGCACGCCATGGTCCAGCCGAGGGTGCCGTGACCGGTGTTCAGGAACAGGTTGCCGAACGGGGTCGCGCCCACGATTGGCGTGCCATCCGGCGTGGTCGGACGCAGGCCGGTCCAGAAGCTGGCCTCGGCCAGATTGCCGCCCTGAGGATAAAGGTCGTTGACGATCATCTCCAGGGTTTCGCGTCGACGCGGGTTGAGCGACAGGTCAAAACCGGCAATCTCCGCCATGCCGCCCACGCGGATGCGGTTGTCGAAACGGGTGATCGCGACCTTGTAGGTCTCGTCGAGAATGGTCGACGTCGGGGCCATCGCCGGGTTGGTGATCGGCACGGTCAGCGAGTAACCCTTGAGTGGGTACACCGGCGCGCGGATGCCCAGCGGCTTGAGCAGTTGCGGCGAGTAGCTGCCGAGCGCCAGCACGTAGCGATCGGCGGTTTCCAGCTTGCCGTCGATCCACACGCCGTTGATGCGATCACCGGCGTAGTCCAGGCGCTGGATGTCCTGGCCAAAGCGGAATTCCACACCGAGCTTGACCGCCATTTCGGCCAGGCGCGTGGTGAACATCTGGCAGTCGCCGGTCTGGTCGTTCGGCAGGCGCAGGGCACCGGCCAGAATGTCGGTAACGTTGGCCAGGGCCGGTTCAACGCGGGCAATGCCTTCGCGGTCGAGCAGTTCGAACGGCACGCCCGACTCTTTCAGCACAGCGATGTCTTTCGCGGCGCCATCGAGCTGAGCCTGGGTGCGGAACAGCTGGGTCGTGCCCAGGCTGCGGCCTTCGTAGGCGATACCGGTTTCGGCGCGCAGCTCGTCGAGGCAGTCGCGGCTGTACTCGGACAGGCGCACCATGCGCTCCTTGTTCACCGCATAACGGCTGGCGGTGCAGTTGCGCAGCATCTGCGCCATCCACAGGTATTGGTCGACGTCGGCGGTGGCCTTGATCGCCAGCGGAGCGTGGCGCTGCAACAGCCACTTGATGGCCTTGAGCGGCACACCCGGGGCGGCCCACGGCGAGGCATAACCAGGCGATACCTGCCCGGCGTTGGCGAAACTGGTCTCCATGGCAGCAGCCGGCTGACGGTCCACCACCACCACTTCAAACCCGGCACGCGCCAGATAATAAGCACTGGTGGTGCCGATGACGCCGCTACCCAAGACCATAACGCGCATTTTCATATCCCTCATCGCGGCACGCCGCTGACGTTTGTTGTGCAGACCATAGATGTGGGCAGTGTAAAAAAGAACAGCCAGTGCATTTCACTATATAAACGCCTATATTTGGCGAGAATTCTCGGCAAAAACGCTTTTCACGGAGGCGCATCCCCTATGCGTACCAACACTCAGACCAAACGCGAGCTGGACAAGATCGACCGCAACATCCTGCGCATTCTGCAAGCGGACGGGCGTATCTCCTTCACCGAGCTGGGGGAAAAAGTCGGGCTGTCGACCACCCCCTGCACCGAGCGGGTCCGACGGCTGGAGCGCGAGGGGATCATCATGGGCTACAACGCCCGGCTCAACCCGCAACACCTCAAGGGCAGCCTGCTGGTGTTTGTCGAGATCAGCCTCGATTACAAATCCGGCGACACTTTCGAAGAATTCCGACGCGCCGTGCTGAAACTGCCCCATGTGCTGGAATGCCACCTGGTGTCGGGGGACTTCGACTATCTGGTGAAGGCGCGGATCTCCGAGATGGCCTCGTACCGCAAGCTGCTGGGCGACATCCTGCTCAAGCTGCCGCATGTGCGCGAGTCCAAGAGCTATATCGTGATGGAAGAGGTGAAGGAGAGTTTGAGTTTGCCGATTCCGGATTGAGGTGTGTGGGGCCTGTTAGGGCCTCATCGCGGGCAAGCCCGCTCCTACAGAGTTTTGTGTCGCTCACAAGGTTTGTGTTCACCACAAGCCCCTGTGGGAGCGGGCTTGCCCGCGATGGGCTCGACTCGGTCTCCCGTCAGACCAACACCTGCCGATTCCCCGCCATGTACTCGAACACCTGCTTCTCCACCCGCGGGTGAATCAGCTCCACCGGCCCCCGCCCATTCGGGCATGGCAGTGTTTTGGTGGTGCCGAACAGCCGGCAGATCAGCGGCCGCTCTGCATACACCGTGCAGCCATCCGGCCCCAGGTGCACACAGTTGAGCTCTTCCATGGCCGCATCCTGCTCCGCGCGGGTCTTGCGCGGCAGGCGGGACATCTCTTCGGGCGAGGTGGTCACCGGCCCGCAACAGTCATGGCAGCCGGGGACGCACTCGAACGAGGGAATCTGCTGGCGCAGCGTGCGAATTTTCTGACTGTTGCAACTCATCCAGGCGGACCCACAAGCGGAATACAGCGCGATTCTGCCGCATAAGCCCCCTTCCAGACAGCCATAACCGACCGATGTTGCCTGCGCAGGAAGGCCCGGCTTATGCTCCGTCAAATTTTATAGACACACCAATCAGGATGATGCGCATGAATGCCCGTGCCCAGCACACCGCCTCGTACTACGCCGCCAGCAGCCTGCCACAGCCCGATCATCCGGTCCTGAGCGGCGAAGTGGTGGCCGATGTCTGCGTGGTCGGTGGCGGTTTTTCCGGGCTGAACACCGCACTGGAGCTGGCCGAACGCGGCCTCAAGGTGGTGTTGCTCGAAGCCCGCAAGATCGGCTGGGGCGCCAGCGGGCGCAATGGCGGGCAACTGATTCGCGGGGTCGGTCACGGCCTTGATCAATTCGCCAACGTGATCGGCACCGACGGCGTGCGTCAGATGAAACTCATGGGCCTGGAAGCAGTGGAAATCGTTCGCCAGCGCGTCGAGCGTTTTCAGATTTCCTGCGACCTGACGTGGGGCTACTGCGACCTCGCCAACAAGCCCCGCGACCTGGAAGGCTTTGCCGAAGACGCCGAGGAACTGCGCAGTCTGGGTTATCGCTACGAGACACGTTTGTTGGCGGCCGATGAAATGCACACGGTGGTGGGTTCCAAGCGCTACGTCGGTGGCTTGATCGACATGGGCTCGGGGCATCTGCACCCGCTGAATCTGGCCCTGGGCGAAGCCGCCGCCGCGCAGCAACTGGGCGTGCAGTTGTTCGAACAATCGGCGGTGACCGGCATCGACTACGGCCCCGAAGTGAAAGTGCGCACCGCCCAGGGCTCGGTGCGCGTCAAGACCCTGGTGCTGGGTTGCAATGCCTATCTCAACCAGCTCAACGCAGAACTGAGCGGCAAAGTGCTGCCCGCCGGCAGCTACATCATCGCCACCGAGCCCTTGAGCGAAGGGCTGGCCCACGCGCTGCTGCCGCAGAACATGGCGGTGTGCGACCAGCGCGTGGCGCTGGATTACTACCGGCTCTCGGCCGACCGGCGCCTGCTGTTCGGTGGTGCCTGCCATTATTCAGGGCGCGACCCCAAGGACATCGCCGCCTACATGCGCCCGAAGATGCTCGAAGTGTTCCCGCAACTGGACGCGGTGAAGATCGACTATCAATGGGGCGGGATGATCGGCATCGGCGCCAATCGCCTGCCACAGATCGGCCGGCTCAAGGATCATCCGAATGTGTATTACGCCCAGGCCTATTCCGGCCATGGCGTGAACGCCACACACCTGGCGGGCAAGTTGCTGGCCGAGGCCATCAGCGGCCAGCACAGTGGCGGGTTCGACCTGTTTGCCAAGGTGCCACACATGACGTTCCCGGGGGGGCGGCATCTGCGTTCGCCGTTGCTGGCGTTGGGGATGTTGTGGCATCGGTTCAAGGAGTTGGTCTGACAGATTTGTAGCGTCGGTACCGGCCCCATCGCGAGCAAGCTCGCTCCTACAGGGATCCGGTGCATACAGATTCCTGTAGGAGCGAGCTTGCTCGCGATGGGGCGGGCACAGGCACCGCAAAAATCAGATCCGCCAAAACGGCTTCAACCCCTCCTCCAACGCCTGCTCCCGGGTCAAGCCAATGTCCTTGAGCTGCGCCGGCGTCAGGTCGAGCAACGCCTTGCGCGTATGCAGACGATGCCGGAACAGGGCCCAGCGGCTCAGGCCGGTCGCGACGTTGCGCATCGGCGCCTCACGCGCTTCGTTGTTCTGCCCTGCCTCTAGTTCCTGACTGCGTAACGTCAGCCGCAAATCGCTCAAGCCGTTCATTTTGATTGCTCCTGTTTACTTGGGTAGCCAGGGCTTTATGATGCGTGGACGACGAAAAGCATTACAGATTCAAAGCACAGGTATTAATTCCATACAGATTTGCCGATTCTTCCACTGAATCAGCCTTTTTGACGCGATCTGTACTGGTCGCCCGAATCACCCACACCGAGACTGCGCCATGACCCTTTACGTCAACCTCGCCGAATTGCTCGGCACGCGTATCGAACAAGGCTTCTATCGCCCCGGCGACCGGCTGCCCTCGGTGCGGGCCTTGAGTGTGGAACACGGGGTCAGCCTGAGCACGGTGCAACAGGCGTACCGGATGCTGGAGGACAGCGGCCTGGCGATGCCCAAGCCCAAGTCCGGCTACTTCGTGCCGGTCGGTCGTGAACTGCCGGAGTTGCCGGCAATCGGTCGCCCGGCCCAGCGTCCGGTGGACATTTCCCAGTGGGATCAGGTGCTGGAGCTGATCCGCGCGGTGCCGCGCAAGGACGTGGTGCAACTGGGCCGGGGCATGCCCGACATCACTTCACCGACCATGAAACCCTTGCTGCGCAACCTCGCGCGTATCAGCCGGCGGCAGGACATGCCGGGCCTGTATTACGACAACATCCATGGCACCCTCGAACTGCGCGAGCAGATCGCCCGCCTGATGCTCGCCTCCGGCAGCCAGTTGACCGCCAACGACCTGGTGGTCACCACCGGTTGCCACGAGGCGCTGTCGACCAGCATTCGCGCCATCTGCGAGCCCGGCGATATCGTCGCCGTGGATTCCCCGAGCTTTCATGGCGCCATGCAGACACTCAAGGGCCTGAACATGAAGGCCCTGGAAATTCCCACCGACCCGCTCACCGGCATCAGCCTCGATGCGCTGGAGCTGGCACTGGAACAATGGCCGATCAAGGTCATACAGTTGACCCCCAACTGCAACAACCCGCTGGGCTACATCATGCCGGAGTCGCGCAAACGCGCGTTGTTGAGCCTGGCGCAGCGTTTCGACGTGGCGATCATCGAGGATGATGTGTATGGCGAACTCGCCTACAACTACCCTCGTCCGCGCACCATCAAATCCTTCGACGAAGACGGCCGCGTCCTGCTGTGCAGTTCATTTTCCAAGACCCTGGCGCCCGGTCTGCGTATCGGCTGGGTCGCGCCGGGCCGCTACCTGGAGCGGGTGCTGCACATGAAATACATCTGCACCGGCTCCACCGCGCCGCAACCGCAGATCGCCATCGCCGAATTCCTCAAGGCCGGGCATTTCGAACCGCATTTGCGGCGGATGCGCACGCAATACCAGCGCAATCGCGACATGATGATCGACTGGGTCAGTCGTTATTTCCCCGCGGGCACCCGCGCCAGCCGCCCACAAGGCAGCTTCATGCTCTGGGTGGAACTGCCCGACGGCTTCGACACCTTGAAACTCAACCGCGCGCTGCACGACCAGGGCGTACAGATTGCCGTGGGCAGCATCTTTTCCGCCTCGGGCAAGTATCGCAATTGCCTGCGGATGAACTACGCTGCCAAGCCAACACCGCAGATCGAAGAAGCGGTGCGCAAGGTGGGCGCTGCAGCCATCAAACTGCTCGCGGAAAATGACAGTTTCACTGACTGACTTTTCCGCGTAATTCAGCGTCCATATGCCGACACCTGCCGCCATTCGGAACGATCCTACGTGAGAGTCAGACAGCCCCTGCTCGCTCTTCTGTTACTCGCCTCGCTTCTGGGCGGTTGTGCCAGCCTCGATGTGCAACGCCAGCCCAGCCAGGCGCTGCCGGCCAGTGACTCGGCCTTCGGCCGCTCGATCCAGGCGCAGGCGGCGCCCTACGCCGGCAAGTCGGGCTTTCGCCTGCTGTCCAACAGCGGCGAAGCCTTCATGGCCCGGGCCGAACTGATCCGCAACGCGCAAAGCAGCCTCGATTTGCAGTACTACATCGTCCACGACGGCATCAGCACGCGCATGCTGGTGGATGAATTGCTCAAGGCCGCCGACCGCGGGGTTCGCGTCAGAATCCTGCTCGACGACACCACCAGCGATGGCCTGGACTGGATCATCGCCACGCTGGCCGCGCATCCGCAGATCCAGATCCGCCTGTTCAACCCCTTGCACCTGGGCCGCTCCACCGGCGTGACGCGGGCCATGGGCCGGCTGTTCAACCTTTCGCAGCAACACCGGCGCATGCACAACAAGTTGTGGCTGGCGGACAACAGCGCCGCCATCGTCGGCGGTCGCAACCTGGGCGACGAGTATTTCGATGCCGAACCGAACCTGAATTTCACGGACATCGACATGCTGAGCGTCGGCCCGGTCGCCGAGCAGTTGGGGCACAGCTTCGACCAGTACTGGAACAGCGCGCTGAGCAAGCCGATCGACGAATTCCTGTCGAGCAAGCCCACACAAAAGGACCTGCAAAATACCCGTACGCGCCTGGAAGAATCATTGGAGGAGACGCGCAAACAGAATCACCTGCTGTATCAACAACTGATGACCTACACCACCCAGCCGCGCCTGGACATCTGGCGCCGCGAACTGATCTGGGCCTGGAACCAGGCCTTGTGGGACGCACCGAGCAAGGTCCTGGCAGACGGCGAACCTGACCCGCACCTGCTGCTGACCACCCAACTGGCCCCCGAACTCACCGGAGTCAGCAAAGAGCTGATCATGATCTCGGCGTACTTCGTGCCCGGCCAGCCAGGCCTGGTTTACCTCACAGGGCGAGCCGATGCCGGGGTTTCCGTCAGCCTGCTGACCAACTCCCTGGAGGCCACCGACGTACCGGCGGTGCACGGCGGTTACGCACCCTATCGCCGGGCGCTGCTGGAACATGGCGTGAAGCTCTACGAACTGCGCCGCCAGCCCGGCGAAGGCGGCGGCAGCGGGCCGCATATCTTCTACAGCAAGTCGTTCCGCGGCTCCGACTCCAGCCTGCACAGCAAGGCGATGATCTTCGATCAGCAGAAATCCTTCATCGGCTCGTTCAATTTCGACCCGCGGTCAGTGCTGTGGAACACCGAGGTCGGCGTGCTGGTAGACAGCCCCGAGCTGGCGGCCCATGTACGCAAGGCAGCACTGGAAGGTATGGCGCCGCCGCTGAGCTACGAAGTGAAACTGCAAGACGGCAAGATCGTCTGGGTCACCGAAGATAACGGCCAGATGCACACCCTGACCCGCGAGCCGGGCAGCTACTGGCGCCGCTTCAATGCGTGGATCAGCAAGGCGGTGGGGTTGGAGAAGATGTTGTAGCCCTCACGATCAACTTCCCCTGGGGGACCACGCCTGCTCGCGGAACTCTCCCTGTAGGAGCGAGCTTGCTCGCGATGCGGTGTGTCAGGCGGCATCATCTCAATCTGATCCACCGCTTCGCGAGCAAGCTCGCTCCTACAGGGGGGGGGAACAGGTCAAATTCAGGCCGGCTCGGCCACCGTGCCGAACGCCCCCTGGCGCGTCAGCAGGATCACCAGCCCCAACGCTCCCGCCGCCATGAACAATGGCAAGGCGTGGCCGCTGATCCACTGGCTACCCGCTCCGGCCACCAACGGCCCGACCAGGCAACCCACACCCCACAGTTGCGCGATGTGCGCGTTGGCCCGCACCAGCGCATCGTCGCGATAACGCTCGCCGATCAGGATCAGCGACAAGGTGAACAACCCGCCGGCACTGGCGCCGAACAGCACCCACAACGGCCAGATCAGCAGGGTATCGAGCAGCATCGGAATGGCCAGGCTGGAAATCAGCAGCACCACCGCGCAACCGGTGAACAGGGTCCGACGCGACAGGCGATCGGCCAGCGCACCAATCGGCAGTTGCAACAAGGCATCCCCGACGACCACGGTACTGACCATCGCCAGGGCGATTTCCGTGGTGAAGCCCTGTTGCAGGCAATAGACCGGCAGCAGGGTCAGAATCATCGCTTCGAACGCGGCGAACAGTGACACGCCCCAGGCAATGGCCGGCAACCCGCGACAAAAGCCCCACAGGTCGCCGAAGGTCACGCTGCACGCATCGCTGCTCGGTGCGCCGCTGCGGCCCAGCAACAGGAACGGCGCTGCCGTGAGCAGGCCAACGCCGACCCAGAAGCCGTAATCGTGTTCGGTGCCCAGCAGGCCCAGCAGCACCGGGCCGGCCAGCTGGCTCAGCGCGTAGCTGCTGCCATACAGCGCCACCAGGCGCCCGCGCCATTGTTCGACCACCAACTGGTTGATCCAGCTTTCGCCAAGGATGAACACCAGGGTCAGGATCACCCCGATCATCAGGCGCAGCACCAGCCACACCGGATAGCTGGGCAGCAGCGCCAGCAAACCGATGGAAGCGGCCCCGGCCCACAGGCACAGGCGCATCAGGTTGGCGGTGCCCAGGCGCGCGGCCAGGTGACTGGAGATCTTCGCCCCCAGCAACACGCCGATCGCCGGCATCGCCGCCATGACACCAATGGCGAACGAGCCGTAACCCCAGCCTTCCAGGCGAAAGGACACCAGCGGCATGCTGACCCCCAGGGCCAGGCCAACGCTCAAGACAGAGGCCAACACGGCGAAATAAGTCGCCCAACGCATGTTCCACGCTCCTGTGGATAATTATTCTGCACGACAAAAAAACACTGTGGGAGCGAGCCTGCTCGCGATGACGGAGCAACATTCAACATTGACGTCGACTGTCATACCGCTATCGCGAGCAGGCTCGCTCCCACAGGGGATTTGTGTTGAGCCCCGACATGATCGGGGCCCGCTACACGTTACAACTTGATCCAGGTCGCCTTCAGCTCGGTGTACTTGTCGAACGCATGCAGCGACTTGTCGCGGCCGTTGCCCGACTGCTTGAAGCCACCGAACGGCGCGGTCATGTCGCCGCCATCGTACTGGTTGACCCACACGCTGCCGGCACGCAGTGCACGGGCGGTCAGGTGCGCCTTGGAGATGTCCTGGGTCCACACGGCGGCTGCCAGACCATACGGCGTGTCGTTGGCAATCGCGACGGCTTCCTCGGCGGTGTCGAAAGCGATAACCGACAGCACCGGACCAAAGATTTCTTCCTGGGCGATCTTCATTGCGTTGCTGACGCCGTCGAAAATCGTCGGCTCAACATAGGTGCCACCGGTTTCCTGAAGCGTACGCTTGCCACCGGCCACCAGCTTGGCGCCGTCGTTGTGGCCGGACTCGATGTAGGACAGCACGGTGTTCATCTGCTGGGTATCGACCAGCGCACCGACGTTGGTCGCCGGGTCCAGCGGATTGCCCGGCTTCCAGGTTTTCAGGGCCTCGATCACCAGTGGCAGGAATTTGTCCTTGATCGAACGCTCGACCAGCAGACGCGAACCCGCCGTGCAGACCTCACCCTGGTTGAAGGCGATGGCCCCGGCTGCTGCTTCGGCGGCGGCTTGCAGATCCGGGGCATCGGCGAACACGATGTTCGGGCTCTTGCCGCCGGCTTCGAGCCAGACGCGTTTCATGTTCGACTCGCCGGAGTAGACCAGCAGTTGCTTGGCGATCTTGGTGGAACCGGTGAACACCAGGGTATCGACGTCGTTATGCAGGCCCAACGCCTTGCCGACGGTGTGGCCGTAACCCGGCAGCACGTTCAGCACGCCTTTGGGGATACCGGCTTCAACGGCCAGCGCAGCGATGCGGATGGCGGTCAGCGGGGATTTTTCCGACGGCTTGAGCACCACCGAGTTACCGGTCGACAGCGCCGGACCCAGTTTCCAGCAGGCCATCATCAGCGGGAAGTTCCACGGCACGATGGCACCGACCACACCCACAGGTTCGCGGGTGACCAGGCCCAACTGGTCGTGCGGGGTCGCGGCGACTTCGTCGTAGATCTTGTCGATGGCCTCGCCGCTCCAGCTCAGGGCTTGCGCTGCGCCGGGAACGTCGATGTACAGGGAGTCGCTGATCGGCTTGCCCATGTCCAGGGTTTCCAGCAAGGCCAGCTCTTCGGCATGCTGCTTGAGCAGGCCGGCAAAACGAATCATGGTGGCTTTGCGTTTGGTCGGCGCCAGGCGCGACCAGACGCCGGAATTGAAGGTGGCGCGGGCATTTTCGACGGCGCGCTGGGCGTCGGCGACGTCGCAGGCGGCAATCTTGCCCAGCAGACGGCCATCGACCGGGCTGATGCACTCGAAGGTCTCGCCGGAGACGGCATCGGTGTATTCGCCATTGATGTACGCACGGCCTTCGATCTTCAGATCGCGAGCACGTTGCTCCCAATCGGCACGAGTCAGGGTGGTCATTCGAGTGTCCTCCTCTTATTGAATACGAGCGCCGCGCGGTTTTCGCCGACGCCCCCGGCAATTCTGCCTGGCCAGCCTGCTATTCGGCCCAGAGCAACCGCCACCCTAAACCAGTGAGCGGGGTTGTTTCAATATATTTGACATAAGGTCGGCAAACGGACTTGCGGTGTTCAATTTAATAAACATAGACTTTGGACCTTCCAGCCACTCGCGCCGCAATCACGGGGGATTACAACAATGAGCATCCAGAACATCGTCGACTTCAGCCAGGCCATCACCGAGCCTGAACGCTACCGCCCGGACCCGGCGAAGATCCTCAAGGGCGACCCCGAGCAGGCCGTGTTCAACCACTACAACAGCCCGTGCGGTCAGCTGAATGCCGGCGTGTGGGAAGGCGCGGTCGGCCAGTGGCAGGTCAATTTCACCGAGCACGAGTACTGCGAAATCGTCCAGGGCGTTTCGGTGCTGCGCGACAACGATGGCAACGCCAAGACCGTGCGCGCCGGTGATCGCTTCGTCATTCCGGCCGGATTCCGCGGCACCTGGGAAGTGCTGGAGCCGTGCCGCAAGATTTATGTGGCGTTTGAGCAGAAGGCATGAGTTTTTTGTAGATGCCACTGGCCTCATCGCGGGCAAGCCCGCTCCTACAGCGATGAGGCCGGAACAGACAACACAAAACCACCAGGCACAAAAAAGGCCCGTATCTCGCGATACGGGCCTTTTTCACAAGAGGGGAAAATCAATTACTTGATTTTGCCTTCTTTGTAGATCACGTGCTTGCGAACAACCGGATCAAATTTCTTGATCTCGATTTTGTCCGGAGTAGTGCGCTTGTTCTTGTCGGTAGTGTAGAAGTGACCAGTACCGGCGCTCGAGATCAAACGAATCAATTCACGCATGATTAGCTCCCTTAAACCTTGCCAGCTTTGCGCAGTTCGGCCAGCACGACAGTGATGCCGCGCTTGTCGATGATACGCATGCCTTTGGCAGATACGCGCAGACGCACGAAACGTTTCTCTTCTTCAACCCAGAAGCGGTGATGCTGCAGGTTTGGCAGGAAACGACGACGGGTTTTGTTGTTTGCGTGGGAAATGTTGTTCCCAGTCACCGGACCCTTACCGGTAACTTGACATACTCTAGACATGCCTCAGCCCTCTAAAACCACATGCCCAACCCGGCATGGGTTGGCCGCTTAATCTCTAGTCATTGTGGCGCCAGGCGCCGCGATTCTTTAGAGGTCTTACCGGCTACACCTACAGTGAAGGAACCGGGCCCCTAGAAAAGAGCGCTGCTTTATACCAGAAAGACCGGGGTGCAACAACATTCGGTGTGCGCTGAATCAATAAAAAGCCCAATTTTCGGGCGCAAGAAGCCTTGGACAAAGGCTGTCGGCGCTTTCGACCGCTCGTCGCAGAGAATCGCCCCACCCATGAACCCGAAGCTTCTGACTCTCGGCGCCAGTGGAATCAGGTGGCTATAGTCGCCCTAAAATGAAAAAGGGGATAGTCATTTGCCAAGCAGCCCACTAGGGTAAGCCTTTTCCAGACTGCACTTGCAGATGGGCCTTCGATCTGTAAAGGAATCCGACCATGCGCCTTGCTGCCCTACCGCTGTTGCTCGCCCCGCTCCTGATGAGCCCACTGGCCCATGCCGCCGCCCTGAGTGTGTGCACCGAGGCCAGCCCGGAAGGGTTCGACGTGGTGCAATACAATTCGCTGACGACCACCAACGCTTCGGCCGATGTGCTGATGAATCGCCTGGTGGACTTCGACACCACCAGCGGCAAGGTGGTCGCGGGGCTGGCCGAAAGCTGGGAAGTCACCCCCGACGGCCTGACCTACGTGTTCAAGCTGCGCCCGAAAGTGAAGTTCCATCGCACCGACTACTTCAGCCCGACCCGCGAACTGACCGCCGAAGACGTGAAATTCAGCTTCGATCGCATGCTCGACCCGGCCAACCCCTGGCACAAAATCGCCCAGAGCGGCTTCCCGCACGCGCAGTCGATGCAGTTGCCGACGCTGATCAAGAAGATCGACGCGCTGGACCCACTGACCGTGCGCTTTTCCCTGGACCACGCGGACTCGACGTTCCTGGCCACCCTCAGCATGGGCTTCGCTTCGATCTACTCCGCCGAGTACGCCGACAAACTGATGAAAGCCGGCACGCCTGAGAAGCTCAACAGCCAGCCGATCGGCACCGGGCCATTCGTGTTCACGCGCTTCCAGAAAGACGCTGCGGTTCGCTACAAGGCCAACCCGGACTACTTCGGCGGCAAACCGTCGGTAGACCCGCTGGTCTTCGCCATCACCCCGGACGCCAACGTTCGCCTGCAAAAGTTGCGGCGCAACGAATGCCAGATCGCCCTGTCGCCCAAACCGCTGGACGTGCAGGCTGCCTTGCAAGAACCGACCCTGAAGGTGGAAAAGACCGACGCCTTCATGACCGCGTTCGTCGGCATCAACAGCCAGCACCCACCGCTGGACAAGCCTGAAGTGCGCCAGGCCATCAACCTGGCGTTCGACAAGGCCAATTACCTCAAGGCCGTGTTCGAAGACACCGCCGAAGCGGCCAACGGCCCCTACCCGCCCAACACCTGGAGCTACGCGAAAAACCTGCCGGGCTATGCCCATGATGTCGACAAGGCCAAGGCCCTGATGGCCAAGGCCGGGCTCAAGGAAGGTTTCCAGACCACCATCTGGACTCGTCCATCCGGCAGCCTGCTGAACCCCAACCCGAGCCTGGGTGCACAGATGCTGCAATCGGACCTCGCGGAAATCGGCATCCAGGCGGAAATTCGCGTGATCGAATGGGGCGAGCTGATTCGCCGGGCCAAGGCCGGTGAGCACGATCTGCTGTTCATGGGCTGGGCCGGCGACAACGGCGATCCGGACAACTTCCTCACGCCGCAGTTTTCCTGCGCCGCGGTCAAGTCCGGGACCAACTTCGCCCGGTACTGCAACCAGGACCTGGACAAGTTGATCAGCGCCGGCAAGACCACCTCGGAACAAGGCGTGCGCACCAAGCTGTATGAACAGGCCCAGGCGCAGATCCAGCAGCAGGCGCTCTGGCTGCCCCTGGCCCACCCGACGGCTTTCGCCCTCACGCGCAAGGACGTCACCGGGTATGCGGTGAGCCCGTTCGGGCGGCAGGACTATTCCAAGGTCAGCCTGAAATAACGCCCAGATAACCCTGTAGGAGCGAGCTTGCTCGCGATGCGGCAGGTCAGATTGAGATGATGTCGACTGACCTGCCGCCTTCGCGAGCAAGCCCGCTCCCACAGGGGCGGGGACAGTCAGGCACGCGCCCTACATCCACCCATACTCCGCCATCGACAGCGGGTCACCATCACCAATGATGAAGTGATCGAGCACCCGTACGTCGATCAGGTCCAACGCCTGTCGCAGTCGCTGGGTCAGCTTGCGGTCGGCCTGGCTGGGGTCGGAATTGCCCGATGGATGGTTATGGCAGAGGATCAGCGCTGCCGCGTTGTGCGCCAGGGCGCGCTTGACCACCTGGCGCGGATAGACGCTGGTGCTGTCGATGGAGCCGCGAAACAGTGACTCAAACGCCAGCACCCGGTGTTTGGAATCGAGAAACAGACAACCGAACACCTCATGCGGCTCATGCCGCAACATCGACTTGAGGTATTCACGCACCGCCAGGGGATTTTCCAGCACCGACTCCTGCCGCAAACGCTCGGCCAGGTGCCGCCGCCCCATCTCCAGCACCGCCTGCAACTGCGCGAATTTCGCCGGGCCGAGGCCGAGCTGGCCACTGAACGTGCGCAGATCCGCCTCCAACAGCCGGCGAAGGCTGCCGAATTGACTCAAGAGATGGCGCGCCAGATCCACGGCGCTTTTACCGGACACTCCGGTGCGAAGGAAGATCGCCAGCAGCTCGGCGTCCGACAGGCTCGTCGAACCCTGCTCCAACAGTTTCTCCCGCGGCCGCTCCGCCGCCGGCCAATTGCGAATACTCATAACACCTCCCTGGACTGTGGGCGCCGCTGTTCCGTTACGGTCGCTGTGATATCTTAGCCCATCTTTTTTGCGGGCGATTTCACTCCTGGGGAGGGGGTAACGCCACGCAGTCATCAACGAAATGAAAGGCAGACCTATGCAGCGGCTGTATCGGAAACGCATCGTTCTGGGCGTCGGCGGCGGCATCGCTGCCTATAAGAGTGCCGACCTGGTTCGCCGCCTGATCGACCAGGGTGCCGAAGTGCGCGTGGTCATGACCCGTGGCGGCAGCGAGTTCATTACCCCGCTGACCATGCAGGCCCTATCCGGGCACCCGGTTCACCTGGACCTGCTGGACCCGGCGGCCGAAGCCGCCATGGGTCACATCGAGCTGGCCAAGTGGGCCGACATGGTGCTGATCGCCCCCGCCACCGCCGACCTCATCGCCCGCCTGGCCCAAGGCGTTGCCGACGACCTGCTGACCACCCTGGTGCTGGCCACCGACGCGGTGGTCGCCATCGCCCCGGCCATGAACCAGGCCATGTGGCGCGACCCGGCGACCCAGGCCAACCTGCAAACCCTGGAAAGCCGAGACATCAAGGCCTTTGGCCCGGCCTCCGGGAGCCAGGCCTGCGGCGACGTCGGCCTGGGCCGAATGCTTGAAGCCGTGGAACTGGCCCAGTGCGCGGCGGACTGCTTCAAGCGCCAGGCATTGACCGGCAAACACGTGCTGATCACCGCCGGCCCGACCCAGGAAAACATCGACCCGGTGCGCTACATCACCAACCACAGTTCCGGGAAAATGGGTTTTGCCCTGGCCGAAGCCGCCGTTGAAGCCGGCGCCCGCGTGACCCTGATCACCGGCCCGGTACACCTGCCGACCCCGGATCGTGTGACCCGCATCGACGTGGTCAGCGCCCGCGACATGCTCGCCGCCTGCGAAGCCGCAATCCCTTGCGACCTGTTCATCGCTTCGGCAGCGGTCGCGGACTACCGCCCGGAAGTGGTCGCCCCACAGAAACTCAAGAAAGACCCTACGAACGGCGACGGCTTGTTGCTACAGATGGTGCGTAACCCGGACATCCTGGCCACCATCGCCACCCGCCCTGACCGTCCGTTCAGTGTCGGTTTCGCCGCCGAAACCGAACACCTGCTCGACTACGCTGCACGCAAGTTGAAAGACAAGAACCTCGACCTGATCGTCGCCAACGACGTCGCCAACCCGAGTATTGGCTTCAACAGCGAGGAAAACGCCTGCAGCGTGATCGACCGTGAGCTGCACGCCACACTTTTCGCCCAGACCAGCAAGAGCAAAATCGCTCGCCAGCTGATCACCTTTATCGCCGAACGTCTGAACCAGGTTTAACTCAATGCACGCTTTGCAAGCCAAGATCCTCGACCCACGCATCGGCAGCGAATTCCCGCTGCCCCAGTACGCTACGCCAGGCTCCGCGGGCCTCGACCTGCGCGCCATGCTGGACAAAGACACCGTGATCAAGCCGGGTGAAACCCTGCTGATCCCGACCGGCCTGTCCGTGTACATCGGCGACCCTGGCCTGGCCGCCCTGATCCTGCCGCGCTCCGGCATGGGGCATAAGCACGGCATCGTGCTGGGCAACCTGGTCGGCCTGATCGACTCCGACTACCAGGGCCCGCTGATGGTGTCGTGCTGGAACCGTGGCCAGAGCGACTTCAACATCGTGGTCGGCGAGCGCCTCGCCCAACTGGTGCTGGTGCCTGTCGTTCAAGCGCACTTCGAAATGGTCGAAGAGTTCGTCGAGACCGAACGCGGTACCGGTGGCTTCGGGCATTCCGGCCGCCAATGATCGACCTGTTCCAGGTCGGGCGCCCTGCCCGGCCTGATCCGCTTCCGGCATTTTCAGGATGAAAATTCCACCGACGTGATCTGCAAGGTTTAGTACTGAAAATCAAGGCATTGGCCGCCCGGAAGCGGGCCGACGCAGGTGGCATGGCCTTTTCGCACCACGAACTCTCTGTGCAAAACGCCGTCTTACCCTTCAGTTTGAGCCCGCCGGCGAGTTGTTCGCGCACAGGTCAAGTCACTTTCGAGATGGAGCAATGCCTCAGATGAACACCCCAGCCACCGTCGTACCCACGTTCCCCGACAGCATTTTCCGCGCCTATGACATCCGTGGCACCGTCCCGGAGTTCCTCAATGCTGAAACTGCCTACTGGCTTGGCCGCGCCATTGGCGCCCAGAGCCTGGCCGCGGGCGAACCGAACGTCTCCGTAGGGCGTGACGGCCGTCTCTCCGGCCCGGAACTGGTGGCGCAATTGATCAAGGGCCTGGCCGAAGCCGGTTGCCACGTCAGCGACGTCGGCCTGGTGCCAACCCCTGCCCTGTATTACGCCGCCAACGTACTGGCCGGCAAATCCGGGGTGATGCTCACCGGCAGCCACAACCCGTCGAACTACAACGGCTTCAAGATCGTCATCGCCGGCGACACCCTGGCCAACGAACAGATCCAGGCACTGCACGAACGCCTCAAGACCAACAATCTGACCAGCGGCAACGGCAGCGTCACCCAGGTCGAGATCCTCGATCGCTACAACACCCAAATCGTCCAGGACATCAAGCTGGCCCGCCGCCTGAAAGTCGTGGTCGATTGCGGCAACGGCGCCGCCGGCGTGATCGCCCCACAACTGATCGAAGCGCTGAACTGCGAAGTCATCCCGCTGTTCTGCGAAGTGGATGGCAACTTCCCCAACCACCACCCGGACCCGGGCAAGCCGGAAAACCTCGTGGACCTGATCGCCAAGGTCAAGGAAACCAAGGCCGACATCGGCCTGGCCTTCGACGGTGACGGCGACCGTGTCGGCGTGGTGACCAACACCGGCAGTATCGTCTATCCCGACCGTTTGCTCATGCTCTTCGCCCGCGACGTTGTGGCGCGCAATCCGGACGCGGAAATCATCTTCGACGTCAAATGCACCCGCCGCCTGACGCCGCTGATCAAGGAATACGGTGGCCGGCCGCTAATGTGGAAGACCGGTCACTCGTTGATCAAAAAGAAAATGAAACAATCCGGCGCCCTGTTGGCCGGCGAAATGAGCGGGCACATCTTCTTTAAGGAGCGCTGGTTCGGTTTCGACGACGGCATTTACAGCGCCGCCCGGTTGCTGGAGATCCTGAGCAAGGAAAAATCCACCGCGGAGGAGCTGTTCGCGACCTTCCCGAACGATATTTCTACGCCGGAAATCAATATCCATGTGACCGAAGAGAGCAAATTCAGCATCATTGATGCATTGCACGACGCGCAGTGGGGCGCAGGCGCCGACCTGACCACCATCGACGGCGTGCGAGTCGACTATGCCAAAGGCTGGGGCCTGGTTCGCGCCTCCAACACCACGCCGGTGCTGGTACTGCGCTTCGAGGCCGATGACGAGGCAGAACTTGCGCGCATCAAGGACGTTTTCCGCGTCCAGTTGAAGCGCGTTGCACCTGATCTCCAACTACCGTTCTGATTCACCCGGAGCCCTGAATGACCCTCGAACGCGAAGCCGCCGCCAACACCGCCAAGGTCCTGTCCGAAGCGCTGCCTTACATTCGCCGCTATGTCGGCAAGACCCTGGTGATCAAATACGGCGGCAACGCGATGGAAAGCGAGGAGCTGAAGAAAGGCTTCGCCCGCGACATCGTGCTGATGAAAGCCGTGGGCATCAACCCGGTGGTGGTTCACGGCGGCGGCCCGCAAATCGGTGACCTGCTCAAGCGCCTGTCGATCGAGAGCCACTTCGTCGATGGCATGCGCGTCACCGACGCTGCGACCATGGACGTGGTGGAGATGGTCCTGGGTGGCCAGGTCAACAAGGACATCGTCAACCTGATCAACCGTCACGGTGGCAGCGCCATCGGCCTGACCGGCAAGGACGCCGAGCTGATTCGTGCGAAGAAGCTCACCGTCACCCGCCAGACCCCGGAGATGACCCAGCCGGAAATCATCGACATCGGCCACGTCGGCGAAGTGGTCGGGATCAACACCGACCTGCTGAACCTGCTGGTCAAGGGTGATTTCATCCCGGTGATCGCGCCAATCGGCGTGGGCGCCAACGGCGAGTCGTACAACATCAACGCTGACCTGGTGGCCGGCAAGGTTGCCGAGGCGCTGAAAGCCGAGAAGCTGATGCTGCTGACCAACATCGCCGGCCTGATGGACAAGGAAGGCAAAGTGCTGACTGGTCTGAGCACCCAGCAGGTCGACGCCCTGATCGCCGACGGCACCATCTACGGCGGCATGCTGCCCAAGATCCGTTGCGCGCTGGAAGCGGTCCAGGGGGGCGTAGGCAGCTCGCTGATCATCGACGGTCGCGTACCGAACGCGATCCTGCTGGAGATCTTCACCGATACCGGCGTGGGCACCCTGATCAGCAATCGCAAGCGTCCGTAAGGGCTGGCAGATACAAAAAGACCCCGCTCGGCCTGGCCGGGCGGGGTCTTTTTTTGCCACACATTACCTGTAGGAGCGAGCTTGCTCGCGATTGCGGTGTGTCAGCCACTATCCAAGTACCTGATCCACCGCAATCGCGAGCAAGCTCGCTCCTACAGGGATCGGTGGTTACACGCCAAACTGCGCGCGATACGCCTCGACGGCTGGCAGGTGCTGCTTGAGCTGCGGATCGTCAGCCAGGAATTCCAGCACCTGGTTCAGCGAAACGATGCTGACCACCGGGATGCCGAAGTCACGCTCGACTTCCTGGATCGCCGACAGCTCGCCGTTGCCGCGCTCCTGGCGGTTCAGGGCGATCAGTACGCCCTTGGCCTTGGCGCCGTCCTGGGAGGCGATGATCTGCATCACCTCGCGAATGGCGGTGCCGGCGGTGATCACGTCGTCGATGATCAGCACGTCGCCGGTCAATGGCGCGCCGACCAGGCTGCCGCCTTCACCGTGGGCCTTGGCTTCCTTGCGGTTGAAGCACCAGGGCAGATCGCGCTCATGGTGTTCGGCCAGGGCCACTGCGGTAGCGGCTGCCAACGGGATGCCCTTGTACGCCGGGCCAAACAGGACGTCGAACGAAATACCGCTGTCGACGATGGCCGCTGCATAGAAACGACCCAACTGGGCCAGGGCGGAACCTGAGTTGAACAGGCCGGCATTGAAGAAATACGGACTGGTACGCCCGGACTTCAGGGTGAACTCACCGAAGCGCAAAACGCCGCGATCGATGGCAAAACGAATGAAATCGCGCTGATACGCCTGCATGAAAAAACCCCAAATACCACGGATTTAGCTAATTAGCTTGACGCCGTGTATCATACACGCACGCGATTTTTGGGGCCATTTATGCGGATCATCAGTGTGAACGTCAATGGTATTCAGGCTGCAGTCGAGCGAGGTTTGCTCAGTTGGCTGCAAGCACAGAATGCCGACGTCATCTGCTTGCAGGATACCCGCGCCTCCGCCTTTGAACTGGACGATCCAGCCTTCCAACTGGATGGCTACTTCCTTTATGCCTGCGAAGCCGAAGTTCCTGCCCAGGGTGGCGTGGCTTTGTATTCGCGGTTGCAACCGAAGGCAGTCATCAGCGGTCTCGGCTTCGAGACAGCCGACCGCTACGGGCGCTACCTGCAAGCCGATTTCGACAAGGTCAGCATCGCGACCTTGCTGCTCCCTTCGGGGCAGAACGGCGATGAAGACTTGAACCAGAAGTTCAAGCTAATGGACGACTTCGGCCGTTATCTGGATAAACAGCGGCGCAAACGTCGCGAGTACATTTATTGTGGCTCGCTGTACGTGGCGCAACAGAAGCTGGATATCAAGAACTGGCGTGACAGCCAGCAATCCCCGGGTTTCCTGGCGCCTGAGCGTGCCTGGATGGACGAGATTGTCGGCAACATGGGCTATGTCGATGCCCTGCGTGAAGTCAGCCGCGAAGGCGACCAGTACAGCTGGTGGCCGGACAACGAACAGGCCGAGATGCTCAACCTCGGCTGGCGTTTCGATTACCAGATCCTGACGCCGGGCCTGCGCCGCTTCGTACGCAGCGCACGCCTGCCACGCCAGCCACGGTTCTCGCAGCACGCGCCACTGATCGTGGACTATGACTGGACGCTGACCATCTAAGCGTTTGCTGGACGCAAAAAAGCCGACATGACTGTCGGCTTTTTTGTGCCTGATTTTTGCCCTCCTGTAGGAGCGAGCTTGCTCGCGATGGCGGTGTGTCAGGCAATATCCATGTCACTGACACGCCGCCATCGCGAGCAAGCTCGCTCCTACAGGTGCAGGCGGCCGATCATTATTTGACCAACCGCCAGGTAAACGGATACCGGTAAGGCAAGCCGTCATTGGCCTTCACCCCGGCGATGATCGTCAGCACCAGCGCGCCGATGGCGATCAGGCCGAACAGGAAGAAGCCGATGATCACCACCATCAGCAGGAAGCAGATGGCGGAAGCGATGGCGACGGTGATCTGGAAATTCAGCGCCTCCTTGCCCTGCGCATCGACGAAGGGGTCCATGTCGCGCTTCATCTGCCACAGGATCAGCGGGCCGATCAGCGTGCCGAAGGGCACCCAGATGCCCAGCAAGGCGGACAGGTGACAGAACATCGCCCATTGCCGGGCTTCCTTGCTCGGGGTTGGAAGCAGCTCCTGCTCGTCACTCATGGTGTCCTCCTTGCCTGGTACGGTCCGATCAGTCGGCCAGTGCGGCCTTTTGCAGTTCGAAGATTTCGCTCATGCCTTTTTTCGCCAGCTCGAGCATCGCGTTCAGCTCTTCCGGCTGGAACGGCGCGCCTTCAGCAGTGCCCTGCACCTCGATGAAACCACCGGTGCTGGTCATCACCACGTTGAGGTCGGTCTCGGCTGCCGAATCTTCAAGATAGTCCAGGTCGAGCACGGCTTCGCCCTGGTACATGCCCACCGACACAGCGCCGATCATCTGCTTGAGCGGGTCGCCGCCTTTCAGGCCGCCACGCTTCTTGATCACTTTCAGGGCATCGACCAGCGCGACCATGGCGCCGGTGATGGACGCGGTGCGGGTGCCGCCATCGGCCTGGATCACATCGCAATCGACGTACAGGGTGACGTCACCGAGCTTGGACATGTCCAGGGAGGCGCGCAGGGAGCGGCCGATCAGACGCTGGATCTCGAGGGTACGACCACCCTGCTTGCCACGGCTCGCTTCACGCTGGTTACGCTCGCCGGTGGCGCGCGGCAGCATGCCGTACTCTGCGGTCAACCAGCCCTGGCCCTGGCCCTTGAGGAAACGTGGCACGCCGTTTTCGACGCTGACGGTGCAGATGACCTTGGTATCACCGAACTCGACCAGTACAGAACCCTCGGCGTGTTTGGTGTAGTTGCGGGTGATGCGGATCGAGCGGAGCTGATCGGCGGCGCGACCACTTGGACGTTTCATAGGGAATACCTGTACGGGGGACGGAAAACTGCGGGCATTATAGAGCCGTGCACCGGGCCTGGGCACTTCTAAAACGTCCGCCCGACGATTGAAGCCCCGGTCTTGAGCCTGGAACGACGCTTTACCGACGGCCTGCAGCCGTTTGTCGCGCCCTGCGATTGGGCGCATTCGCCCCACTGCGCTACAATCCTGCGCCTTTGCTGCCTGTCGGCTTTAATTCACAGATATCGGATTGCGCGAAACCTCCGGTAACGCAAAACCGAATTGCGAGGTACCTCCATGGTGCACAGCATGACCGCCTTCGCCCGCGTCGAAAAAGCCGGCGCCCAAGGCACCCTGAGCTGGGAACTGCGCTCGGTCAACAGCCGCTACCTGGAACCACACCTGCGCCTGCCCGAAACCTTTCGCGACCTCGAAGGCGCCGCTCGCGAAGCGCTGCGCCAGGCCATTTCCCGCGGCAAGCTGGAATGCACCCTGCGTTTCACCGAGGAGAGCACCGGCAAGCCTTTGCAGGTAGACCGCGAGCGCGCCGCGCAACTGGTGGCTGCCGCCGAGACCATCGCCGGCCTGATCAAAAATCCAGCGGCCTTAAACCCCCTGGAAGTGCTGGCCTGGCCCGGCGTGCTGGTGGGCGACGCCACCGACCCGCAGGCGCTGAACGCCGAGGCCCTGGCGCTGTTCAATGAAGGCCTCAAGGAACTCAAGGCCGGCCGCGAGCGCGAAGGCGCGGAGCTGGCACGGCTGATCAACGAGCGCCTGACCTCGATCGAAGCCGACGTGGTGACCCTGCGTGAACTGGTCCCTCAGATGCTCGCCACCCAGCGCCAGAAAGTCCTCGACCGTTTCGCCGACATGAAAGCCGAAATGGACCCGCAGCGCCTGGAACAGGAAATGGTCATGCTCGCTCAGAAGAGCGACGTCGCCGAAGAACTGGATCGTCTGAGCACTCACATCATCGAAGTTCGCCGGGTGCTCAAGTCCGGCGGCGCTGCCGGGCGACGCCTGGACTTCCTGATGCAGGAGCTCAACCGCGAAGCCAACACACTGGGCTCCAAGGCCTTCGACCCGCGCAGCACCCAGGCGGCGGTCAACCTCAAGGTGTTGATCGAGCAGATGCGCGAACAAGTGCAGAATATTGAGTAAGGCAACCCCGACATGACCCACAGCACCGGCACCCTGTACATCATTTCCGCCCCTTCGGGCGCAGGCAAGAGCAGCCTGGTCAAGGCCCTGACCGACGCCGACCAGGAGATCCGCGTATCGGTCTCCCACACCACCCGCGCCATGCGTCCGGGTGAAGTGAACGGCGTGAACTACCACTTCGTCGAGCGCGGCGAGTTCGTCAAGATGATCGAACACGGCGACTTCCTCGAGCGCGCCGAAGTGTTCGGCAACCTCTACGGCACCTCGCAAAGCCACCTGCAGCAGACCCTGGACGAAGGCCACGACCTGATCCTGGAAATCGACTGGCAGGGTGCCGAACAAGTGCGCAAGTTGATGCCCCAGGCCCGTTCGATCTTCATTCTGCCGCCATCCCTCGAGGCCCTGCACCAGCGTTTGACCAATCGCGGCCAGGACAGCGACGAGATCATCGACGGACGCATGCGCGAAGCCGTCAGCGAAATGAGCCATTACGTTGACTACGACTACCTGATCATCAACGACGATTTCGCCCACGCACTGCGCGATTTGCAGGCGATCTTCCGCGCCAATCAGCTCAACCAGAAGCGCCAGCAGCAGCGCCACGGCAAACTTTTGGCCCAATTGCTCGACTAAACAGCTCTTCCCAAAACCGCTGCAAGCGCTTTACATTGGTACTTGCAGCGCGTTGAAGGGCTTGGTCAAAAAATCAGCGCTTCCCTAATCGCTGGTGATTTTTTAAACTGTTCAGTCCGCTCGCCCAACCGGGCAGCGCGCATATTGCATTCGCTCCGAGGAATACCATGGCCCGCGTAACCGTTGAAGACTGCCTAGAACACGTGGATAACCGCTTTGAGCTGGTCATGCTCTCTACCAAGCGTGCCCGTCAACTGGCCACCGGCGGCAAAGAGCCGAAAGTGGCATGGGAAAACGACAAGCCTACCGTCGTCGCCCTGCGTGAAATTGCGGAAGGCCTGATCGACTACGCCGCCATCGCCGAAGCCGAAATCGTTGAAGATGAACCGCTCTTTGCTGCATTCGAGGACGAGTCCAACGAGGCCGTCTAAGCCTATGCCTGGTCGACGTAGCACGGCGCGGGAACACAGCTTGTGGCAGGAGTCATCATGCCGAGCATAGACGCCCTCGCCGATCGCTTATCGACCTACCTCGGCACGGACCAGGTCAACCTGGTCCGCCGAGCGTACTTCTACGCCGAACAAGCCCACGACGGCCAACGCCGCCGCAGCGGCGAGGCGTACGTCACGCATCCTCTTGCGGTGGCGAACATTCTTGCCGACATGCACATGGACCATCAGAGCCTGATGGCCGCGATGCTGCATGACGTGATCGAAGACACCGGTATTGCCAAGGAAGCGCTGCAAGCGCAGTTCGGCGAAACCGTGGCCGAACTGGTCGACGGGGTCAGCAAACTGACCCAGATGAACTTCGAGACCAAGGCCGAGGCACAAGCGGAAAACTTCCAGAAGATGGCCATGGCCATGGCGCGCGACATTCGCGTGATCCTGGTCAAACTGGCCGACCGCCTGCACAACATGCGCACCCTGGAAGTGCTGTCCGGCGAAAAACGCCGGCGCATCGCCAAGGAAACCCTGGAAATCTATGCCCCCATCGCCAACCGGCTGGGCATGCACGCCATCCGCATCGAGTTCGAAGACCTCGGCTTCAAGGCCATGCACCCGATGCGCTCCGCGCGGATCCACCAGGCGGTCAAGCGCGCCCGGGGCAACCGCAAGGAAATCGTCAACAAGATCGAAGAGTCCTTGAGCCACTGCCTGGCCATCGACGGCATCCAGGGCGAGGTCAGCGGTCGTCAGAAACACCTCTACGGCATCTACAAGAAAATGCGCGGCAAGCGTCGGGCCTTCAACGAGATCATGGACGTCTATGCGTTCCGGATCATCGTCGACAAGGTCGACACCTGCTACCGCGTGCTGGGTGCTGTGCATAATTTGTACAAACCGTTGCCGGGGCGCTTCAAGGACTACATCGCGATCCCCAAGGCCAACGGCTATCAGTCGCTGCATACCACGCTGTTCGGCATGCACGGTGTACCGATCGAGATCCAGATCCGCACCCGTGAAATGGAAGAGATGGCCAACAACGGCATCGCCGCCCACTGGCTGTACAAGTCCAGCGGCGACGAACAGCCCAAAGGCACCCATGCCCGCGCCCGCCAGTGGGTCAAGGGCGTGCTGGAAATGCAGCAACGCGCCGGCAACTCGCTGGAATTCATCGAGAGCGTGAAGATCGACCTGTTCCCGGACGAGGTCTACGTGTTCACGCCCAAGGGCCGGATCATGGAGCTGCCCAAAGGCTCCACGGCGGTCGACTTCGCCTACGCGGTACACACCGACGTGGGTAACAGCTGCATCGCCTGCCGGATCAACCGTCGTCTCGCACCGCTGTCCGAACCGCTGCAAAGCGGCTCCACGGTCGAGATCGTCAGCGCCCCAGGCGCGCGGCCCAACCCGGCCTGGCTCAACTTCGTGGTCACCGGCAAGGCGCGTACGCACATCCGCCACGCCCTCAAGCTGCAACGCCGCTCCGAGTCCATCGCCCTGGGCGAGCGCCTGCTGAACAAAGTGCTCAACGGTTTCGACAGCGCCCTGGACCAGATCTCGGCCGAGCGCATCAAGGCGATGCTCAGCGAGTACCGCCTGGAGCTGATCGAAGACCTGCTCGAAGACATCGGCCTGGGCAATCGCATGGCCTACGTGGTGGCGCGCCGCCTGCTGGGCGAAGGCGAACAATTGCCAAGCCCCGAAGGCCCGCTGGCGATCCGCGGCACCGAGGGCCTGGTACTCAGCTACGCCAAGTGCTGCACGCCGATCCCGGGCGACCCGATTGTCGGTCACCTGTCGGCGGGCAAAGGCATGGTCGTGCACTTGGACAACTGCCGCAACATCAGCGAAATCCGCCACAACCCGGAAAAGTGCATCCAGCTCTCGTGGGCCAAGGATGTCACCGGCGAATTCAATGTCGAACTGCGCGTCGAGCTGGAGCACCAGCGCGGGCTCATCGCCCTGCTGGCCAGCAGCGTCAACGCGGCCGACGGCAACATCGAAAAAATCAGCATGGACGAACGCGATGGTCGCATCAGCGTGGTTCAACTGGTGGTCAGCGTGCACGACCGCGTGCACCTGGCCCGCGTGATCAAGAAACTGCGTGCGTTGACCGGGGTGATCCGCATTACCCGCATGCGCGCCTGAGCCCAACTATTACAAGGAGTCATTCATGACCAAGACTGTAATCACCAGCGACAAGGCCCCGGCCGCCATCGGTACCTACTCCCAGGCGATCAAGGCTGGCAACACCGTGTACATGTCGGGCCAGATCCCGCTGGACCCGAAAACCATGGAACTGGTCGAAGGCTTCGAAGCCCAGACCGTCCAAGTGTTCGAAAACCTGAAGGCCGTGGCCGAAGCGGCTGGCGGTTCGTTCAAGGACATCGTCAAGCTGAACATCTTCCTCACTGACCTGAGCCACTTCGCCAAGGTCAACGAGATCATGGGCAAGTACTTCGACCAGCCTTACCCAGCCCGCGCCGCCATCGGCGTAGCAGCCCTGCCAAAGGGTTCGCAGGTTGAAATGGATGCCATCCTGGTCATCGAGTAATACCTGTGGCGCAGCCTTCGAGGCTGCGCCGCCGTTATCTGTATAAAGCGTTTTGAAAGGATTCCACCATGCGCACAGCGCTAGCCCTCTCGCTGGTCGCCCTGATCCTGGGCGGTTGTGCCAGCAACCCCGCCGACCGTGACATCAGCGGCACCTGGATCAACCAGGTGGCGATTGATGCTGCCTCCAAAGGCGGCCCCCTGCGCGAAGCGCTCCAGGCTTATGGCCCGAACCTGGAATGGGACGTCAACACCAAGGCCGGTCAGGCCCGCTACACCAATGGTTTCGAGAATGTCGACGGCAAGCTGCAGGGCGAAGAGTCCGGCGCGTGGAAAGTCGACTTCTATGGCAGCTCCGGCAGCGAGCTGAAACGTGACGGCAAGCAGTTGAACCAGACCGCGACCGAGAACGAAGCCGCGCAGGTCTTTGATCGCGCCGTGATTGCGGTGCCGGATGGCGCACCGATGGGTGCAAGCTTCGAGCGCGCACTGTATTCGGCCTACATGGGCGGCGACTGGACCATCGTCAGCGGTCCGGGCGAAGGCAATTCGGTACAGTTCCAGGCCGACGGCCAGGTGACCGGCCTGCCGAGCGCCGATCGCTACGCGCTGTGTCTGGCCGGCGATTGCGCGTCAATGAGCGGCGGCAATGACAACATGTGGCTGCAACTCAACGGCCAGGGCAACACCTGGATCTTTACCCGCAAGGGCAAGGAGCTGGAAATCTTCCAGGCCGTGAACACCGCGCAGGCGGATGAAATGCCGCAGTTCATGCCGGGGAACCGCAAGTGGCTGCTGGAGAAGCAGTAAGCCGATTCAAGTAACAACGCAGAACCACTGTGGGAGCGGGCTTGCTCGCGAATGCGGTGTGTCAGTCAATTAAGATGTTGCCTGACACACCGCATTCGCGAGCAAGCCCGCTCCCACATTTGGCCTGCGGTGCTTCTAGCGACTCAGCACCGCCCTTCCAGAATCGCCGCATACCCCTCGCGGAAACTCGGGTACTTCGGCGTCCAGCCCAGAGCCTTGGCCCGAGCATTGCTGCAACGCTTGCTGCCGGTGCGACGCACGCTCGCATCGTCTGCCCATTCGGTGACGCCCAGATACTCGCGCAGCCAGCCCACCACGTCCGCCAGTGGCGCCGGCGCGTCGTCCACGCCGATGTAGACGTCATCGAGCACCACACCGCGATGGTCCGCTTCCAGCAGGTACGCAATCAATCCAGCCGCGTCATCGACGTGAATCCGGTTGGCGTACAACGGCGGCTCGGTCACCACGCGATAGCCGCGGCGTACCTGGGTCAGCAGCCATTCGCGGCCAGGGCCGTAAATGCCGGTCAAGCGCACGACACTGGCCGGGAAACCACTCTTGAGCGCCAACTGCTCGGCTTCGAGCATGACCTGCCCGGAGTAGCCGCTGGCTACTGCTGACGAGGTTTCGTCGACCCACTCGCCTTCCTGCTGCCCGTAGACACTGCTGCTGGACACGAACACCAGCCGTTTCGGCGCCTGGCCGTAGTCGTTCAACCACTCCAGCACATGCTGCAAACCCTGGATGTAGGCGGCGCGGTAGCCGGCTTCGTCGTGATCGGTGGCGGCGGCGCAGTACACCAGGTAGTCCACGGCACCGATGGGCCAGGTGGCCGGGCATTCCTTGTTGAACAGGTCTCCGGCAACGCCAATCACCCCTTCGGGCAGGCGTGCGACGTTACGCCGCAAGCCGTGAACCTCCCAGCCGAAATTCAGTAATTGGGTAGCCAGACGGCTGCCGACATCGCCGCAACCGGCAATCAAAACAGAGGGTGCGGACATCAGAAAACTCCTCTCGCAAAGGCACGGACCAGCGCCGGCAACGGACGAAAGGATATCAGTGAAGCAAAAAAAGATACTCTATTACTTTTGTTAACAAGAATTACTTGCAATAATGCCCGCCACTTTTGTTCTCGGCCTTCGAGGCCTGGAAGAACATTTACCGTTTTCTCCCTTAGGTCCGGCCAGCATGACACGCAATCAACTCTCCGCCTCGCCAACCAAACGACCTCGCGCCTGGAGCGCAGTGGCCGCCATGCTGCTCAGCCTGATGCTGGCACCAACCGCCGCATTCGCTGACGCACAGGCTCCCGCTACGCCAGCCGCCGCCACGGCGCCAGCCTCCGCCCCCGCGGAACACGCTGCGCAGCATGGCACCGATCAAGCGGCACCTGCCGCTACCGATCCGGCCATCGCCGCAGACGCTCCAGTCGAAGACCTTCCTGAAGTCCTCGAAGCCGACAACACCCTGGGCATGGCCCACGACCTGTCGCCATGGGGCATGTACCAGAACGCTGACATCATCGTGAAAATCGTGATGATCGGCCTGGCCATCGCTTCGATCATCACCTGGACCATCTGGATCGCCAAAGGCTTCGAGCTGATGGGTGCCAAGCGTCGTCTGCGCGCTGAAATCGTCCACCTGAAGAAGGCCACCACCCTCAAGGATGCAGGCGCCACGGCCACCAAGCCCGGCACCCTGGCCAACCTGCTGGTGCACGACGCCCTGGAAGAAATGCACCTGTCGGCCAACGCCCGCGAGAAAGAAGGCATCAAGGAGCGTGTGGCCTTCCGTCTGGAGCGCCTGGTTGCAGCCGCTGGCCGCAACATGAGCAGCGGCACCGGCGTACTCGCCACCATCGGTTCCACCGCGCCGTTCGTCGGTCTGTTCGGTACCGTGTGGGGCATCATGAACAGCTTCATCGGCATCGCCAAAACCCAGACCACCAACCTGGCAGTAGTCGCCCCCGGCATCGCCGAGGCCCTGCTGGCCACCGCACTGGGCCTGGTTGCCGCGATCCCGGCCGTAGTGATCTACAACGTGTTTGCCCGCTCCATCGCCGGTTACAAGGCGCAAGTGTCCGACGCCTCGGCGGAAGTCCTGCTGCTGGTCAGCCGCGACCTCGACCACCAGCCTGAGCGCAGCTCGCAACCGCACATGGTGAAAGTGGGGTAATCGGCCATGGGCCTGCATTTGAAAGAAGGCGCAGACGACGATCTGGCCGAGAACCACGAAATCAACGTCACCCCGTTCATCGACGTGATGCTGGTGCTGTTGATCATCTTCATGGTGGCCGCTCCATTGGCCACCGTGGACATCAAGGTTGACCTGCCTGCCTCGACCGCCAAACCGGCGCCGCGGCCGGAGAAACCGGTGTTCCTCAGCGTCAAGGCTGACCAGCGCCTGTTCCTGGGTGAAGACGAAGTGAAGCCTGAAGCACTGGGCGCCACCCTCGACGCCAAGACCCAGGGCAAGAAAGACACGACCATCTTCTTCCAGGCCGACAAGGGCGTGGATTACGGCGACCTCATGAGCGTGATGGATAACCTGCGCTCGGCCGGTTACCTGAAGGTGGGCCTGGTAGGTCTTGAGACGGCAGTGAAAAAATGATCACGACGCGCCAAAAGCTGACGCGTTACAGCGGTAGCCTGGCCGTGGTGCTCGGTGTCCATGCGCTGGCCATTGCGCTGGCGCTGAACTGGACATCGCGCCCACCTATCGAGCTGCCGCCGCAGGCGATGATGGTCGAGTTGGCGCCGGTTCCGGCACCGCCTCCGCCCGCACCGCCGAAGGTGATAACGCCACCGCAACCACCGGCACCGGTGGAAGAACTGCCGATTCCGAAGCTGGCTGAAGCGCCCAAGGCTGAAATTGCCGTGCCCAAGCCGGTCAAACCCAAGCCCAAGCCTCAGCCGCCCAAGCCTGTTGAGAAAAAACCGGAACCGCCGAAGGAAAAACCTTCCGAGGAGAAACCGGCCGACACCCAACCGACTCAGGCACCCACGGAGAAATCCGCGCAACCGGCACCGGGCCCATCGCCCGCGCAGGTAGCGGCCAAGGCCAGTTGGCAAGGCACCCTGCTCGCTCACCTGGCCAAGTACAAAAAGTACCCGGCCAGCGCTCAGGCACGGGGCAAGGAGGGCTTGAACCGCCTGCGCTTCGTGGTGGATGCCGAAGGTAACGTGTTGTCGTTCGAACTGGTGGGCCGCTCCGGCAACGCCGATCTGGACCGGGCTACCCTGGAAATGATCCGCCGCGCCCAGCCGCTGCCCAAGCCACCGGCCGACATGCTGACCAATGGCTCCATTGAAATCGTTGCACCGTTTGTTTACTCGCTGGAACGCCGGCGCTAAACACGCAGCTGTAGTGTAGGAGCGAGCTTGCTCGCGATGGTCGTCAACGCTAACGCTGGATACCTGGCACCCCGCGGCGCTCTCAAGTCCATCGCGAGCAAGCTCGCTCCTACAGGGTTGGGTTCGACGGAACACACCAAAGGCACCGCAAGGTGCCTTTGGCGCATCTACAGTTTGCAAACATGCATTACACGGTGTCACTCGACACTCTCAGTCTGATAACGTGCGTCTATCAATTGCAGCCGGTATGCTTGGCCCGCAACTTCATGGACGCTCGCTATGACTCTTACAGAATTACGCTACATCGTTACCCTCGCCCAAGAGCAGCACTTCGGCCACGCGGCCGAGCGTTGCCACGTCAGCCAGCCGACCCTTTCGGTGGGCGTGAAAAAGCTTGAAGACGAACTCGGTGTGCTGATTTTCGAGCGCAGCAAGAGCGCCGTGCGCCTGACGCCGGTGGGCGAAGGCATCGTGGCCCAGGCCCAGAAGGTCCTGGAGCAAGCCCAGGGCATCCGCGAACTGGCCCAGGCGGGCAAGAATCAACTGACCGCCCCGCTGAAAGTCGGCGCGATCTACACCGTCGGCCCGTACCTGTTCCCTCACCTGATTCCACAACTGCACCGGGTTGCCCCGCAGATGCCGTTGTACATCGAAGAAAACTTCACCCACGTGCTGCGCGACAAACTGCGCAACGGCGAACTGGACGCGATCATCATCGCCCTGCCCTTCGCCGAAGCCGACGTGCTGACCCTGCAGCTCTACGACGAACCTTTCTACGTGCTGATGCCAGCCCAGCATCCATGGACGCAGAAAGAAACCATTGATGCCGGCCTGCTCAACGACAAGAGCCTGTTGCTGCTCGGCGAAGGCCACTGCTTCCGCGACCAGGTGCTCGAAGCCTGCCCGACCCTGACCAAGGGCAGCGAAGGCGCCAAGCACACCACGGTGGAGTCCAGCTCGCTGGAAACCATCCGTCACATGGTCGCCTCGGGCCTGGGCATCTCGGTTCTGCCGCTGTCGGCCGTGGACAGCCACCATTACGCCCCTGGCGTGATCGAAGTGCGCCCACTGACGCCGCCCGTACCGTTCCGCACCGTGGCCATCGCCTGGCGCGCCAGCTTCCCACGGCCGAAGGCGATTGAAATCCTCGCTGACTCCATTCGCCTGTGCTCGGTGGCCAAGCCGCCAGTGCCGGTGGTGGCAGCTTAAGTCGCACCCATGACCGAGTTGTCGCAAGTATCGGTGACAGCACTCAAGGGTGTTGGCGAAGCCATGGCCGAAAAGCTGACCAAGGTCGGCCTTGAAAACCTCCAGGACGTGCTGTTCCACCTGCCGCTGCGTTATCAGGACCGCACCCGTGTGGTCCCGATCGGCCACTTGCGCCCCGGACAGGACGCGGTCGTCGAAGGCACCGTCAGCGGCGCCGACGTGGTCATGGGCCGGCGGCGCAGCCTGGTCGTGCGCATGCAAGACGGCACCGGCGGGCTCAGCCTGCGTTTCTACCACTTCAGCAATGCGCAGAAGGAAGGCCTCAAGCGTGGCACGCGGATTCGCTGCTACGGCGAGGTGCGGCCCGGTGCGTCGGGGCTGGAGATCTACCACCCGGAATACCGCGCCATCACCGGCGACGAACCGCCGCCCGTGGATGAAACCCTGACACCGGTTTACCCGCTGACCGAAGGCCTGACACAGCAACGCCTGCGTCAGTTGTGCATGCAGACCCTGACCATGCTCGGTCCGACCAGCCTGCCCGATTGGCTGCCGATCGAACTCGCCCGGGACTACCAACTGGCACCGCTGGCCGACGCGATCCGCTACCTGCACAACCCGCCCGCCGACGCCGATGTCGACGAACTGGCCCTGGGTCATCACTGGGCGCAGCATCGGCTGGCTTTCGAAGAACTGCTGACCCATCAACTGTCCCAACAGCGCCTGCGTGAGAGCATGCGCTCGCTGCGTGCACCGGCGATGCCCAAAGCCACCCGGTTGCCGGCAAAATACCTGGCCAACCTGGGCTTCAACCCGACCGGCGCCCAACAGCGGGTCGGCAACGAAATCGCCTACGACCTCAGCCAGCACGAACCGATGCTGCGCCTGATCCAGGGCGACGTGGGCGCCGGCAAGACCGTAGTCGCCGCCCTGGCCGCGCTGCAAGCGCTGGAGGCGGGTTATCAGGTGGCCTTGATGGCGCCGACCGAGATCCTCGCCGAACAGCACTTCATCACCTTCAAGCGCTGGCTCGAACCGCTGGGCATCGACGTGGCGTGGCTGGCCGGCAAGCTCAAGGGCAAGAACCGTACGGCAGCGCTGGAACAGATCGCCAGCGGCACGCCGATGGTGGTCGGCACCCACGCGCTGTTCCAGGATGAAGTGCAGTTCAAGAACCTGGCCCTGGTGATCATCGACGAACAGCACCGGTTTGGCGTGCAACAACGCCTGGCGCTGCGCCAGAAAGGCGTGGGCGGCCGGATGTGCCCGCACCAGTTGATCATGACCGCCACACCGATCCCGCGCACGCTGGCCATGAGCGCCTACGCCGACCTCGACACCTCGATCCTCGACGAACTGCCGCCCGGCCGCACCCCGGTGAACACCGTGCTGGTCACCGACACCCGACGCGTCGAAGTCATCGAGCGAGTACGCCAGGCCTGCGCCGAAGGGCGGCAGGCGTACTGGGTGTGCACGCTGATCGAAGAGTCCGAAGAGCTGACCTGTCAGGCAGCGGAAACCACCTTCGAAGACCTGACCGCCGCGCTGGGCGAGCTCAAGGTCGGATTGATTCACGGCCGCATGAAGCCTGCCGAGAAAGCCGCGGTCATGGCCGAATTCAAAGCCGGTCACCTGCAACTGCTGGTGGCGACCACTGTGATCGAGGTCGGTGTGGACGTACCGAACGCCAGCCTCATGATCATCGAAAACCCCGAGCGCCTGGGCCTGGCGCAACTGCACCAACTGCGCGGCCGCGTCGGTCGGGGCAGCGCCGTCAGCCATTGCGTGCTGCTCTACCATCCGCCGCTGTCACAGATCGGCCGGCAGCGCCTGGGGATCATGCGCGAAACCAACGACGGCTTCGTCATCGCCGAAAAAGACCTCGAATTGCGCGGCCCTGGCGAAATGCTCGGCACGCGGCAGACCGGTCTGCTTCAATTCAAGGTCGCGGACCTGATGCGCGACGCCGATTTACTGCCCGCCGTGCGTGATGCCGCGCAAGCCCTGCTTGAACGCTGGCCCGCCCATGTCAGCCCGCTGCTCGACCGCTGGCTGCGCCATGGGCAGCAATACGGCCAAGTGTGAGCATCGTCGCAGTTTGTGGACGATGCTTTTGGACAAGCTGGTTATACTCCTGCAACTGTTTGAATACGGATACACACCATGACTGACGCTGCCCTCGTCCCTGAAACCCCGCACGCTCCGTCTGTGATTCGGCTGCTGCTCAACAAACTGGGCATCGCCTACGAAGAAGTCCTCGACCATCACGGCTTGAACCCTTCGCGCAAAGTGCAGGCCGTACTGCTCGACGACGCCGTGGGCGCACTCATGGTGCTGTTCCCGCAGAGCCAACTGCTCGACCTCAACCGCCTGGCCGAACTGACCGGCCGCCGCCTGACCGCCGTGCCCACCGAGCGCCTGGAAAAGATGCTCGGCAAACACAGCCTGAGCTTCCTGCCGGGCCTGCCGGCATTGACCAGTTCGCCGTGCCTGTACGAAGAAGGCCTGCTGCGCGAACCAACGTTGCTGATCAACTCGGGCGAGCCGGGTGTGCTGCTGGAAATCACCAGCGAAGCGTTCAAGTCGATGCTGACCAAGGCCAGCGCCGCGAGCTTCGGCGAGAACGTGAGCAGCATCCGCCCCAACCTTGACCGCCCGGACGATGACCGTGAGGAAATCACCCAGGCCGTGCAAGCGTTCACCGCGCGACGCATCCAGCAACGCCTGGAATCCACCATCGAAATTCCGCCGCTGGCCGAGACCGCGCAGAAAATCATCAAACTGCGCGTCGACCCCAACGCCACCATCGACGACATCACCGGCGTCGTCGAAACCGACCCGGCCCTGGCCGCGCAAGTGGTGAGCTGGGCCGCGTCGCCGTACTACGCCTCGCCGGGCAAGATCCGTTCGGTGGAAGATGCGATCGTGCGGGTGCTGGGTTTCGACCTGGTGATCAACCTCGCGCTGGGCCTGGCACTGGGCAAGACCCTGAGCCTGCCCAAGGACCACCCGCAACACACCACGCCGTACTGGCAGCAGTCGATCTACACCGCCGCCGTCATCGAAGGCCTGACCCGCGCCATGCCGCGCGCCCAGCGTCCGGAATCCGGCCTGACGTATCTTGCCGGCCTGCTGCACAACTTTGGCTACCTGCTGCTGGCCCACGTGTTCCCGCCGCACTTCTCGCTGATCTGCCGCCACCTGGAGGTCAACCCGCACCTGTGCCACAGCTACATCGAACAACACCTGCTGGGCATCAGCCGCGAGCAGATCGGTTCATGGCTGATGCGCTACTGGGACATGCCGGACGAACTGTCCACCGCGCTGCGCTTCCAGCACGACCCGCACTACGACGGCGCCTACTGCGAGTACCCGAACCTGGTGTGCCTGGCCGTGCGCCTGCTGCGCGCACGCGGCATCGGCTCGGGCCCGGACGAAGACATCCCCGACGCCCTGCTGGAGCGCGTGGGCTTGACGCGTGACAAAGCCAACGACGTGGTCAGCAAAGTGCTTGAAGCCGAAGTGCTGCTGCGCGAGCTGGCTTCGCAGTTCAGCCAGGCATAAACCATAACGACCAGGCTCGCACCCGGTAAAACTCACCGGGTGCGAGCCTGCTCGCGATCAATCCAACTCAGCCTCAAACCTTGGCAACCGCCTTGGCCTTCCTCGGCTTCAAGTACTTGGTCAAACCCTGGAACCACATCACTAGCGCCGGGTTGCCCTTGATCTGGATCGACTTGTCCTGAATCCCGGTCATGAACGCCAACTGCTTGTTCTTGGCCTGCATCGTCGCAAAGCCGTAGGCCGCATCTTTAAAGGCAATCGCAAACGCCGGCTCCGCGTACACGCCCGAGTGGCTGGTGATGCGCTGATCCTTCACCCGGAAATGCCTTGCGACCTTGCCGTCCAGGGTCTGCAGCTGGAACACCAGCGCCTTGTCGCCCAACTGCTGCTGGAACACCGGATTGGTCCGACTGGCCTTGCCCATCAATAAACCCAGCATCCATAAAAGAAAACGAAATTTCATGCGCACAGCCTCAGGAAGAATATGAACGGCTGGCGCAGTTTAGCGATTTCCTGCAATAACACCACTATGCAGTGATGTTTGAAGAAGATACCTGTATTTTTGACGCCAATGACTACCAAGTCATGTGTTGCCTCCAGCTACCGTTGAAGCTGTCGCGCAGTTGGTCGGTAGTGATGGTCCGCTGGGTCGAATCGAAGGCCAACGCTGTTTGCAGCGCGGGCCAACAATGGCCGGGGAGGTTTCGAGGCGGTTGAAGCTCGCGATCCAGCTGCAGTTCACGTGCCTGGGTCGAGGGCAAGCGCCGGAATGGGTGTTTGCCGCTGGCCAGCTCATAGAGCAGACAGGCCACGCCATAAACGTCAGTGCTGGCTGACAATCGCTGCCCTTCGAGCAGTTCCGGCGCGGCGTAGGCTGGCGTCCAGGCATTGAAACGATCGCGATTGAGGTGTGCCAGCCCAGGCAAGATGTCCTCCTCGGCCTGCCCCAGGCCAAAGTCGAACAGACGCAACCCATCATCACCAAGGATCACGTTGCTGGGTTTGATGTCACCATGCAATACGCCACGAGCGTGGGCGTAGGCCAATGCTCCCAGTAGCGCAAACGCGATACCGCGTAATTCAGCCCAGCGCAGTCCCAACGGCCGCTCGCACAGCAGTTTGTCCAGCGTCAGCCCGCTTACCAGTTCCATGATAATGAATGCGCGCTGGCAGTCGGCATCCACGTCAAAGGCATAAGCTCGCAGGACGTTGTCGTGACGAAGGCGTCGGGTCAGGGCGAACTCGTTGTAGAGCAGAATGCCGGCGTCTGGCGCTCCGCAAACCTCTTCATTGAGCACTTTCAACGCTATGTAAGGATCAGCATCACCAAACTGCTCGCTCAACAAGTCGCGCGCTCGATAAACCACCCCCATGCCACCAGCCCCGAGTAGACGCTCGATACGGTAGCGGCCGGCCAGTACGTCAGGCATCTCTTTGACACGGGTGCTTTTGGGTGTCGACGCCCGCTCAGTCCCGGAAGCGTTAGCGAACGCGAAGTACGTCAGTTGATCGGCACGTTCCTCACATGAGCCACCTCGCGAAGCGATCAGGTTCATTGGCCAATCACGATGGCTGTCAGATTATCCCGGGCGGCGCCACGCAGTGCTCCATCGAAAAGGTGTTCCAGCGCCACTTGCGGTGCAGCCAGGTTCAGGGCACGGCCCAGTGCGTCGGGCCCCAGACCGTTGTACAAACCATCGCTGCATAACAAAAAGGTATCGCCGGGATAAATGCCAAGCTCGAGCACGTCCAACTTCAGCTGTTCGGCAGTGCCGATGGCACGGGTCAAGGCGCGGGCCGCAGGATGGGCCCCCGCATCTTCCAGGCTCAATTGCTGCTCATCAATGAGTTGCTGCTGTAGCGAATGGTCTTTGGACAACTGGTACAAGCGCTGGCCGCGCCACAGGTAGCAACGGCTGTCGCCAGCCCAGATGCAGGCTGCACGGCGACCATCTACCAGTAGAGCGACTACGGTACTGCCCATGACGCTGTCGTGACGGCCGGCAGCGAGAGTCAGGTCCTGTCCCAGTCGGCGGTTCAGCCAGTGCAGGCACTGTCGGACGCCCTCGAGTCGCTCGTCGAGGTCATCCCGTGCAGGCAATTGCGCCAGGCTGGCGACGATCAATTGACTCGCGATATCACCACCTTGATAACCACCCATGCCATCCGCGACAACCCATAACCCTTGCTGCGGACAATCGAGGAAGGCATCTTCGTTGCGCACCCGCACCTTGCCAGCATCGGTCCGGCCGGCACTGCGCCAGGGGCGAGCCACTGCCATCAGAGCTGCACCGGCATGCGGAAGGTACGTAGCGGGCCCAGGTCGAATGGATTCGGTGTGCGCTGGCTGTTCAGCAGGTAATTGGCGCGCAACCCGCCTACATCAGCCTTCAGAACCAGTACATCACGACCGCTGAGATACTCGGTTTGCATCAAGTCGAGCATTCGGAACAACGACCATGGCCCCGTATTTTTCTCAATGCCGATCGGACGGCCCACCGCTCTATCAAGGACCAGACTGGCGCGGCCGCCGTCAGTATCCGTCGGCCACTTGAACGCCACCGGCACAATTGGGCCATGGCGATACTCGATGACTCCATCACCAAACCTGAACTCGGAACGGCTGACAGCAGGGTCAAGGGTGTAGGGCTGCAGTTTGAACTGCACTTGCGGTTCAGCAGGGTTGATCGAGAAGAAACTCTGGCGAATCACTTGCGCAGTCGCCATCTGGTCGAGGTAGTTTCTGGAAATCGGCAGGCTTTGACCGTCGATGCTGCGCAGACGATAGTGACCCGGATCACCACTCACGAATGGCCGCAGGTAATTGTCGAAGAAGCGATCGGCAATGCCCTGGGCCTTGAAGAATTCGCGAAAGTCGCTGATCGCGACATCGCTGCTGCTGTGAGCGCTGAACGGGTAACGCTTGTTGATCACCTTGCCGTAGAAGCTGTACACCTCGCTCTGATACCGCTGGTTCAAGTACCGATAGGAATCGTTGAGCACCAGGCGCCAACTGTCTTCGGCCAGTACGTTCAACCACGTGCTGACCGGGCGTGGCAGCCGGTTAGATGCTTGGCGCAGGTCGCTCAGGGCATCACGCTGGCCTCCCATGCGGGTTATAGCCATCTCAAAAGCCGCCTGATCCGGAGCGCTGGCACGGGCGAGACTGGCCAGCTGCATTTGCAGGTCGTTCATTGCGGCCAACACCGGAGTCAACTCGGCGGTGGGGCCGTTGTCCTCATCCAGCAGACGGTGCAGCGGCTCGAAGCGACGCTGCAGGGAATCCTTCGCATTGCTGGGCAGGTTCCTGACTGCACCCGATGCTGTGCCAATGGCGGCCATAGCAAGTTGACCGCCCTTCTCGCCCAGTTTCCCGGCAATATTCGTGACGTCATCGGCACTGACGGTAATCATCGGGAAAAGCGTGTTCTCGCGCACTTGCGCCAGCAGTAGCAAGGCGGGCGAGTTCGCCGCGGTCAAACCTGCCAATTGCTCGGCGCCCTCCCGTGCACTGCTGATAGGTAGCAACGCCACCTGACCGACCGCATCGCTCCAGAAGTTGGCGTAGTCGCGAAAGTACAACTGCTCCAGTTCGCCCATCAGCCGTCGCAGGTCCCCGCTGCTGATATCCGAGCCTTCACCCAAAACCCAGTTGTCCCGCAGGATATCGTTGACCAATGCGTTGCCCTGGAGCGAAAAGTACTGCCGATACCCCTGCTGGGTGTAGAAGCCCGGGATTACGTAGTCGGTGCCGACAAACAGCGCTCCCTGGCCCCCCAAATACTGGCTCAAACGGTACTCTGGCAGTGTTCTGGCCTGTTCGCGCAGCATCCGGTACACCACGTTGGCCAGCGACTCGCTGCGCAGTACCTGACGCGCTTGTGCAACCAGCTGGTCGTCCAATGGATAGGCGAATGGCTGTGTGAGCAAGCGTCCGAAATGATTGTTCAAACCGTACTGAACGTCGGGATTGCCGGCATAACGTGAAGACCAGTCAGCGGCAAGCCAGTCCTTCAGCCAGGCTGCCTCGCGACGATCTTTCATATTCAGCATCAAGTAGGCTCGCAAGCTGTTGAGCAGACTTTCGCGATCCTTGAAATTGGCGCGAATCTGTCCTTCCAGCACGGCAGCGACCCTGGGTAACAGCTGGGCAGCAAGCTCTCGGTTGTATGCCGCCTTGACCTTAGGGCTGATATCGCCCCCAAGATACAGACCGCTGCGCTCGTAATACGAAACCTCGCCTTTCTCCGGAAAGACTTGCGTCGTCGCATAGCTGGTATCGAGGGTCGTGAGCACCGCTGCGAAATCATCGTTCGCGCTCAGAGCTGAGCGCTGCAGCGACCACTCAGTGGTCAGCCCTCGCAGCTTCTGCAAACGCTCATGGTTGGTGGAAAAGCTGCCGGCCCACAGCAGACCGATCAGACCCAGGGTCGCCAAAGCGGCAACGTACCACGCACGTTGGCCCCATTGGATGAGGTGGCGCTCACGCTTGTCCAGCCCGGACAGATCAGCCTCGGGAAATATGACTCGACTGAGCACGTGATGAATGAACCGTGAACGGCCCGTGCGCACAAGCGAGCGGGCGTGGGCTTTATCGACCCGGTTTGCGTCTTCGCTGACGCCTGCCAGGTAAAGTGCGCTGGTCAAATAAAAGCCGCGTAACAGGCAGGCACTCTGGTACCGATTACCCGAGAAAGCCATTTCGACAAACAGGCACAAGCCCTCGCCGATCTGCGCCATCTGGTGAGGAAAGTCGAGAATGCGGCCTCGACGCTCGGTATTGCGCTCCTGATGCATGCGCATGATCACCTGGCTGTTAAGGTGGCGCAGAAGCGCTTCGAACTCGCTGCGCACCACCTTGACGTCGGCATGTGACTGCTCTTCACCGAAACTCGAACCGAGCACCTGATCACGCTCCTCGCGCGTCAATTGATCGAAGAACTCTTCGAACCCGAGCAGCTTGTCAGCCTTGCTCAGTACCAGATACACCGGAGCATCGACATGCAGCTTCTGATGCACATCATTGAGGCGTGCACGTACCTGGCAAGCCAGCGCTTCGAGAACCTCGTGGCTGTCAGCGAGCAATCTTTCCACCGGGATGACCACCAGTACACCATTCAATGGTCGGTTACGGCGGCGCTTGCGCAGCAGGTCTAGCAGAGTGCTCCAGGCACGACCATCTACGTCGGCATCGGGTTGACTCAGGTATCGTCCGGCAGTGTCAATCAACACACCCTGCTCAGCGAAATACCAGTCGCAATGGGAAGTGCACAGCGTGTCGCCGCTCTGATGGTGGTCAACTCGGTTGATCGGAAATTCGAGCCCGGAAAAGTCCAACAGGCTGGTCTTGCCGCAGCCTTGGGGTCCGATCAACAAATACCAGGGCAAATCGCTACGCCAATTGTTGTCGCTACCCCGGTAGAGACTTGAGCTCTTCAGGGTTGCTATTGCCCCCTTGAAACGCGTGCGAAGTTCCTTGAGCTCTGCGTCGATCAACTTCTCACGGCGAATACGGTCCTGACCGTCCTCGGTCTTCTCGATATCTGCCTTGCGCGCTCCAGCACTCCAGCTGATGTAGACCATCGTCAGGCCCCAGATGAGGAGCAGTCCGTTGATGGTCAACAGACGGGAACCCCGTTCACTCCAGAACTTGTAGTCATTAACTGCCAGATAAGGGCCGAAAAACCACACGGACAGCGCGGCAAGCAGCGTCAACAACAGCGTCCAGACCCAAGGCTTGACCAGGAAGGCGGCGACTTTTCTGAGAGAATTCTTCATCACGCCCCCTGCCTACGCCTGCGACCGTGGCTGAACCATGGTCATACCCAGCGGCTGATAGGGTTTCAGTGCGGTGTCACGTTGCTCGCCCAATACCCAGGCGAAACTCGAGAACATCACCAACAGGCAGACCACGGTGAACAACACCACCATCCACGCCGGCACGATGCGTACAAGGTTGCGACGCGGATCACTCAAACCTTCCCAATGCGGCGACAATTCACGGGGCACATCTGCGCGCAGCTGGCGAATCTGCCGATACAGCCCGTCGCGCAAATCTTCGAGTTCAACCGTGCCGCGTACCTGCACACGGTACTTGCCCTCAAATCCAAGGGACAAGCACAAGTAGATCAGCTCCAGCATCGGCAAATGCCTGACCGGGCTCTTCAACAAGCGCTCCAGTAGCAGGAAAACCTTTTCACCACCGAACGTCTCGTTGTGGAAAGTGCTGAGCAGGCTCATCTGTGACCAGTCACTCACACTGCCCCAGGTCGTGGTCACGATGGCTTCGTCGACCACGGTGCACAGCACGTAACGCGCGGTTGTCACCAGGCTCTCTTCAGCACCATCGCGCAATGCGCGCTCTTGAAAGAGTCCCAGCTCATTACCTAGCCGCTGTTTGAGCGCGACAAGATCTTCGGGAGTATCGCGATGCTTGAGTTGCACCACTTCCGAAAGAAGGTTGGAGCTGGCGGCCACCAGCACATTGAGACTGATGTTGAACATCTGCTTCGGGCTACGTTGCGCGGCGTAAATCATTCTCTGGTCGAGGTGTTCGAAGCGAGGGGGTGCGGCGCAATCGGTCAGCAGATTGTGCTCGGGAGTTTGTCCCCAGTGGTCAAGCAAGACAGTTTTGTCATCCTGATGGTGTTCCATGTCCCTGGTCATGTCGCTCAGTTCCTGATAGCCCAGAATTTCAGTTCAAGCTCGTTGAACTCACCGGATACGTGGAACGCGAAGCCGCCTGAGCGCTCCAACTGGGCCAGGTCCTCGGTACTGAGTTCGAGCATGAAATAGGTTTTATTGGAGTGAAATGCGATCTGCCGCGGAGCGACAGCCAACGGTTTGACCTTGATGCCCGGCAGATGCAGATTGACCAGTTGGCGAATGCTCTCCACCGGACCTACCTTGAGGTGCGCAGGCAAGCGATGGCGCAACTCCTCCGAGTCGCAGTGGGCACTGGCCGCCAGCACGAAAGAGGCTGAACCGAGCAGCGTATGGTCATGCAATGCAGAAACGAGGATTCCGTACTGCCGGGCCTGCAGAGCCAGCTCGATGGCATGCTGTTCGAGCACCATCGACAGAGCCTCACGAATGACTTCCATCAATTTGCGAAAACTTGTGCCCTGATCACTGTGCAGGTATCGACTGTCCAGCCGTGGGCGTTTGTTGTCGCTGGAAAATGTCGCCAGGTCGCCGAGCATTGTCAGCAAGGTGCGGTACAACTCCTCCGGATGAACCTGATCCAGACCGAGGCAATGGCGAAGTGTCAGCTCGGTGCGGTTGATCAGTTGCAACATCATGAAGTCACCGACTTCCGCACCGCCCACCTTGCCGTTGGAACGGATGCGTTCGGCGATGGTGTCACCACGAATGCCGAGCATGCTGATCACTTCTTTCAGACACGAAATCAGGTAGCTGGAAGAATGTGTCCGAAGATAGGTCGGCACAAAATCGGGATCGAGGCTGATCACGCCGTCGGGGGTGGTATCGAGCACGACGCAGACTTTGAGCTTCACATAGGCCTGATCACTCTGCTGTTCACCGAGCAGCAGCCTGAAGTCCGGCCGACCACAGCTGACCTGGCTGATCCCCCCTTCGCCAGCATTGGAGTCGGCCACGTCGGTTGGGTAAACGGTGTAACGCGCCAGTACGTCAGATTGTTCCTGTCGACGCGACTCAATGTGATTCCCCGTAACCAGCGGCAGCGCCAGGTAGATCGGCGTGCTACCTGTGTTCGGCGGTACATCCAGAGCCAGCGGCTCAGTGCTGCCACCGAGTTCGAACAGGCTGCCGTCCGGCAAAATTCCCGAGGCTTGCCTGATCACCAGTTTTCCCATGTTGAGAAACTGCACATCAACATCAAGGCCAAGAAACCCCCAGGTGTAACTGCCCAGCAATTGGGTGCGAGTCTTCAACTGGTGGGCGTAGTAGCGATCGTGATGCTGGAAATGTTGCGGCCTCAGCAGCATGCCTTCCTGCCAGATGACTTTATCGGCATTCATGATCAGTCATCCGCCTTGATAGTCGTTTGAGCGCTGTTGCGAATGCCCATCTCATCGAGGATCAGAGCAACATCAGTGACTGCTTTCGGAGTCACCGGCGCCGTGTAGCGCCATTGGGTATGCGCAAGATCGCGATAAGCCGCCAGGATTGCGACGTAGCGACTCCCCTTCTCCACGCTGAGCATGAGCTCCACGGTTTCACCTGGGCGCAATTCGAGCTCTTCGCTGGCCACCAGGTCCGGCGCCAATGACTCCTTGGCGCGTTCGTACACACTGAAGAAGTCGGCATTCTCGAAAACCACCGGATGGCTGAGCTCATACAGGCGTACGACAATTGGCGATGGGCGTCCATTAAGGTCTGGATTCAGCCGGTCACTGCCAGTGAGCGTCAGGTTGACCTTGGTCATTTGGGAAAATGGCGACAGCGCCGAACAACCGGCGAGCAGCACCGTGATCGCAATCACCATCAGACGCTTGAGAAAAACACTCGAAGAACAAGACATGCACATCATCCTTAATGATCGGTATGAAGAGTGGAAATCAGGCGGACCTGCTCTTCGTAGGCCTGAGCGAAATCGCGAGCCAGCAGACGCTCGATCCAGTCATCGTCCTGGCGTAAAGACTGGTGATAACGGCCGTAGGCTCTCCATCGGCTCGAGGACGTGGCGAACAACGGCGGGTTGTCTCGCTCCAATCTCAAGGTCAGTTGCTCTGGGGAAAAATGCTCGAGCACACCCCGAACAGCTGCACGGGTGGCGGTGAGCAAGGCCACCTGATGCGCTTGCAAATCCCGGTGCGCGCGGAGGATCGACTGCTGCGCGGTCAACTGCCCCGGCTTGCTCGGCTGTAACAGAAGGCCCAGCACCTCATCTGCATCGACGGCGCGTTTCAAAGGGTCCCGGTTTGCAACTTGCGCCGTGGTCATGGCCAGGCGCAGCTCGTTTTTCAGCTCGCTGCGAGTGCGCAGACTCTGCTGCAAGCCATCGAATACTTTGCTTGAGCAAGTGAGCAACGTTCAGCGCCAGGGCTTCACGGGCACCTTGGTCGCGGCCTTCGAGCTTGATGCCCAACGCAGTACCGAACTGCTCCCAAAAGCTCTCGGTCTGAGACTGTGCGGCTTCGGGCCTGGCCTCATCCGACGCGCTTACCAGCTCGGGTACAATCAGGCACTCCGTGTCGATACGCGCATAGTCGGCACGCTGACAGTTGGTTGCGAAGCTGGGACCAGGAGAAATGAGCTCGTCAAACTCCGAGTACGTCCTCTCCTGCGCATCGAGCGCCAGCAACGGGTCGAGCTCAAGATTGAGAAACGCATCGTCCGGAATGGTGCTGCTCGTCGCTCGCAGGCATCCGATGCTCCTATCGAAAGTTGCCGGATCGCGCACCAGTTGCGCCCGGATCTCGAAATCACCCAGCACATAGAGGTTGTCCTGCTCGATAGGCGTCGCCACGCCCTTGCGCAAGATCACACCACTCTTGCGCTCCTGGACTCCATTACTGCTGGTATCCGTCAGGAAAAATACGCCATCGCGGTAACTGATGGTCGCGTGCTGCTTGGACAACTGACGCTTACGGTCCGGGATGACCCAATCGCAACTTTCTTCTCGACCGATGACGCCACCGGCCTGCCTGAAAGTCTTGCGCCACGCCATCGCGGGAACGAACTGTTTGTTGTTCTGCAGCTCGAGAACCAACTCCATGGTGATACTCCTTGTGATCACTTGCCGCGATTGGCCGCCTGTGGATCGCCTAATGGTCTATAGGCGCTGTCATTGAATTTGTAATTGCCGCCGCATCCGACGACACCGAATAGAACAACAAGGGTCAGCACGACGGCCGGGCAGTGACGAACAGACATCAGAACAACTCCAAAGGTGGATAACCCACGGGACACCCCTCTCGGGTGGCGTTACCGGAAATGGATGAAGTGAAAACGACACTCTGCGTTCTAGACATCGCGGTTACTCCGATTGATGTTGAGCCTACCGAGTCGGTACAGCAGCGTGCGGCGTGGCAGGCCGAGTTCGCGGGCAGCCACGGTCTGGTTGCCGTCGTTCTTGCGCAGGCAATCGAGCAACAGGCCACGCTCAACCTGGTCCAACTGTTGGCGCAGGTTGAGGCGGGTGTCGTCACGTGCAGCGGTAAGGCGTAGAGAGAAATGCTCAACCAGCAGCTCTCCCCCCTCGCACAACAGCACCGCGCGTTCGACCAGGCCCTTGAGTTCGCGCACATTGCCGGGAAAGGCATAGGCGGAAAGATGGTCCAACGCAGCGTCCGACCACAGCAGCTCTTCACGCTGCAAAAAAGAGCACGCCTGGTCAGCGAAATATCGAGCGAGGTCGAGAATGTCTCCTGCGCGATGGCGCAGGGCAGGTAGCTCGATCGGAAATTGTGAAAGGCGGTAGTACAGGTCTTCGCGAAACTTGCCTTCGCTGACCAGCAACTGCAAATCCCGGTGCGTGGCGGCAATGATCCGCACATCGATCTTGTGGGTGACATTTGAGCCCAAAGGACGGATCTCGCCTTCCTGCAACACGCGCAACAACTTGGCTTGCAGGGGCAACGGCATGTCACCGATTTCATCGAGTAGAAGGGTGCCGCCATTGGCCGCGTCGAACAGGCCGCTCCGATCACGGTCGGCCCCGGTAAAAGCCCCCTTGCGGTAGCCGAACAGCTCACTTTCCAGCAGGCTCTCAGGGAACGCTGCACAGTTTTGCACGATGAACGCCTGGGCGCGGCGCGGACCACCATCGTGAATTGCTCGGGCGACCACCTCTTTGCCAGTGCCCGTCTCGCCACGCAACAACACGGTGTAGGGACTGTGCAGCACCTTACTGATCAACGAATAGGTGTCGCGCATGGCCTTGCTCTTGCCAATCAACCCATACCCGCTGACGTTCGGGACGCTGCGCACCAGCTGGGTCTCCCCGACGGGCTTGCGTAGCCGTTGTAACAAGTGCAATTGGCCGAGCACGAACGACCCCAGTCGACCCAGGGAGTCGGCGAAACCCTGCAAGTCGATGTGCTGACGGCTGGCACACAGCAACAAGCCTTCGACAGCCTTGCTACGATTGACCAGAGGGACGCACAACAACGACTGCCAAGGCCGGGGCTGCGTCGGCAGGAACGTTGTGTCGTGCAGACTCCCGCTCAACTCGCAGAGGCTGACTACGCGGTTCTGACACAGGGCGAATTGCAGCAACTGCTCGCCGTTGTAATTCGCTGGCAGATTGGCTGGATCACGGGGCTGCAGAATGCCATTCAAGCACTCGACGCTCATGCCCAGATGAGTACGTGTCACATCCAGCAGATACACCTGCGTCAACTCACAGCCACTTAACTCTGCCCCTGCACGCGCAAAATCCGCCAGCAACGACGCTCCGTCCGGCGAGAGGGACAAGCTGGAAAAGTGCGCCAAAAGAGACTCGGCATACACCAGTGGCTGCGGTACATGCGTAAACATGACACCCACCTCAAGCAAACTCGCAAGTCACGGCGGCATGTCCATCAAGCGTCGCGTAGACGCTTTTGAGACTTACACCGCCGGCCATCGCGTCGAGGAGGCGGTCAGCAATCCGAGGCATCAAGTGCAGGTCCAACAGATGATCGATCAACCGCGCACCGCTGCCGCTTTGCGTACAACGTGCAACAAGGTGATCGACCAGACCTGGGGAGTAAGTGAAATCCAGCTGACGTCGCCTTAAACGTTCACACAATTGCCCGAGTTTGATCTCGATGAGCTCGCGCAACACCGGCCCGCTGACCGGGTAGTAAGGCACTACACGCATGCGCGCCAGCAGAGCAGGTTTGAAGTGCTTGCTGAGCACAGGGCGAATGGTTTTTTCGAGCACCTCAACGGCAGGACGCACGTTGTTGGCGCAGAGCTCGTCGATTTGCTCGCTGCCCAGATTCGAGGTCAACAGGATCAACGTGTTTCGGAAATCTATCTCGCGCCCTTCGCCATCATTGGCCACGCCTTTATCGAAGATCTGGTAGAACAGGTTGAGTACATCCGGGTCGGCTTTTTCAACTTCATCGAGCAACACCACCGAATACGGCTTCTGGCGCACCGCTTCGGTGAGCATGCCGCCTTCGCCGTAGCCGACGTAACCGGGCGGAGCACCAATCAGGCGCGAAACCGTGTGCCTCTCCTGAAACTCCGACATGTTGAGGGTAGTGATGAAACGATCACCGCCGTAAAGCAGATCGGCAAGGGCTAGCGCAGTTTCGGTCTTACCAACGCCACTCGGGCCAACCAGAAGGAACACACCCACCGGTGCTGCCGGGTTGTTCAAGCCGGCAGCAACCGCACGCATTGAACGGTCGAGCGCCTGAATGGCTTGCTCCTGACCACGGATACGGGCGCGCAGGTCTGCGCCAAAACTCGCGACCCTGGCGTTATGCTCACGTGCTACTTGCTCCACTGGTACACCGGTCCAGGCGCTGATAACTTCGGCCACCAGCCGGGGGCATACCTCAAAACTCACCAGACGCTGTTCAACCTGAGCCTCGGTCAGGGCGCGATGGGCATCGTTCAAGGCAACTTCCAGGTTTGTGACAGACTCCACGGCACCGGATTGACGCGCCTCGGCAAGTTGCCGACGCAGATCAAGTAGATCCTGGGCAAGTGACTTCTGTTCGTCCCACAGGGTTTCCAGCACAACTTTTTCGTCTTCAATCGCGGCCAGACGAACCTCCAACACCTCCAGCACCGCATGATTGATCAGCAGGCCGGCTTCGGCGTCACGGCGTAACGCCTGACTCTGACGACGGCCCTCGATCAGTTCACCCCGCAGGTGCTCGAGGTCTTGGGGGGCAGCGGCAAGACTGATGCGCACTCGAGCACAGGCGGTGTCGAGCACGTCGACCGCCTTATCCGGCAACTGACGACCTGCGAGGTAGCGCGCGGACAATTGCGCCGCAGCAACCACCGCATCGTCACGCAGATAGATACCGTGGTTTTTCTCGTAAACCTGCGCCAACCCGCGAAGGATGGTCACCGCCTCGCTGACAGTCGGTTCATGCAATTGCACCGGCTGAAATCGACGGGCCAGCGCCGGGTCCTTTTCAAAATACTTCTTGTACTCGGTCCAGGTGGTCGCGGCGATCGTGCGTAATTCACCACGTGCCAGCGCCGGCTTGAGCAGATTGGCTGCGTCGCTCCCCCCTGCATTGCCACCCGCGCCAATCAGAGTGTGCGCTTCGTCAATGAACAGGATGACGGGCTTCGATGAGGCGTTGACTTCGTCGATCACACCCTTGAGGCGGCGCTCGAACTCACCTTTGACGCTGGCCCCGGCCTGCAACAGCCCAATGTCCAGGGACAACAGTTCGACACCTTTCAACACTGGGGGTACTTCTCCTGCGGCAATGCGCGAAGCGAGCCCCTCGACAATGGCGGTTTTACCTACACCTGCCTCACCGACCACGATCGGGTTGTTCTTGCGCCGACGAGCCAGGATGTCGACCATCTGCCGAATCGCACCATCACGACACAACACCGGATCAATCTTGCCGTCGCGAGCCTGCTGGGTCAGGTTGTGGGTAAAGCGCTCCAGCAATGACTCTGTCGACGAGACGGGACCGTCAGTCGCCGCCTGCTTTCGCTCCGACAGAACGAATGCTTTCAAGCGCTCGATGTTCAATCCGGCCAGTAATGCCTGGTAACGACTGCCGGCGTAGCGCATAGGGTTACGCAGTAATGCCAGGACAAGCGCAGACTGCTCGACGACTGTCTGGCCCAATTCGAGATTCGCCACCAGCAGCGCATCCTGCAACCATTGCACCAGTTCCGGGGCAAACACCGGATTACGCGAGGCATTGTGTTCAACTCGCGATTGCAAGGCCGCACTCAGTCGGCCGGCATCTACTTCTGCGTCGCGCAACGCGCGTATCAGCAAACCGTGCGGTCGCTCCAGCAATCCCAGCAGCAAATCTTCGACAAGGATCTTGCTGCCACCACGGGCGACGCATCGCTCGGCAGCACTTTCCAGATCAAGACGCGTCTCGGCATCGAGTGTCTGAATCAGTTGTTGCAGATCTACGTTGATCATTGTCCATCATTCCCTTAATGAATTTTGCTGCCCAGGGTCACCACGCCGTCCGCTTTTTCGCAGCCCAGCCAACTGGTCCAACCCAAGCGACACGCGTTCTGCTCTCCGATACGCAGTTCGCGGACTTCCTCCCTTCGCAGTACCAGGCGAATGTCGTAATCGAGCGGATCTCGCAAGGTGAAGCGCACCAGCGCGCATAACGGCTGGTAGCCAAAACCGATCGGCAGGAATTCGTGAAAACGCCGCCAGTCGAGTTCACGGATGTGAATACGGAATTTTCCGCTGCGGTCGCGCACTCGCTCGCCCAGGACCAGGTTTGCGCTCAGCAGGCTGTTGGCACATCCCAAAAGATTGCGCTGCTCGTCAAGAATGACCACGCGACGCTCGATGCACTGCTCAATGATCAGCTCGGCATGCTTGAAGTAGTAACGCAGCACCGCTTCGATCAGCGCCGCCGAATGCGCCCGCAGGCTCAGCAGACCGAGATACGGCAGCAGGCGCTTCCAGTTCAGTTCCCTGGCGTGGCGGATCTCTTCACCGCCGAGACCGATAAGGGCAAACAGTTGCGCAGAGAACGGGTCGCGGGCACCACTCGTGAAACTGGCGTGGTAGCGGTATTTCTTCCAGATCGGCAACATCAATCGTTGCAGGCGGTGGTGAAAAAGATCGAGGAAGCCACAGATCGTGTTGCCATCTTCGCTGTCGCCCAATGCTTGTTCGCCGTAAAACGCCGGGAGTGGAGAGCCAGAGCCGACCAGGCCAATCAGGTTCAAGCGCAGGCGTGCGCGCATCAACCCATGCTCTTGAAAGAACTCCACACGATCAATGTCGCTGCCGGGAAAACCAAGACTTGGGTTGGCCTGGAATTCCAGCTGGTCGTACAGGTCGTCTTCACTCAGCTGCGGGTGCGCATCGCGCAACCGATCAAGCACCAGAAGCACAGCCTGAAACATCGAGTACTCGCGTATGCAACGGGTAAGCCCGCTCAAAGCAGCGGCTGCAGCCCCATACGTGGCGTCCATTGGTACACCTCTCCTTGTGTGCTTTTGACCCGCAACTCGTGATATGAATTAAGGCTGGCGTAGAGCGCGAAAAACTCGTTGAGCACCGAGGCGAAAACGAACAAGTCGCCCTCGCCGATGTACCCCTGGGGGTCGATGGTCAGTTCGGTACGCAAGCCACGTACCGGCAACCCCTGATGAAGTCGGTCAACGTGCTGATGCCTGATCGACTTGAGGCCGCCTAACAGGCGCTTGCTGACTTTTTCTGCGTGCTGATCGTAGTAGCGCGGCAGATCATAGGTTTCCAGAATCACCTTCAACGCATTGACGTCGGCCAGCGACAGGTAGTTGAGCGACATGTTGCTGATCAGTTTCCAGAGGAAATCCCGGTTGACTGGTGGCGCAAAACTACTGGTGACGGGCGTGATATTGCGGAAATTGAGAAACTCGGGCGTTTTTTCGCAGGCAATGCAGATGTCACCAAGCTTGAGCTTGCGTGGCAGGTTCTGATTGGTACATGTCAGCTCGATCGACAGGGTTTCCTGTACTTCGGTGTCGCGAACACCAAAGCTCAGATAAGTATCGAGCCCATCGTGCAGCGAGGAAGTCCGTTGGCGCACGCTGTAATGGGGACGACTGGTGGACACATCGAAACTCGGATCGTGCTCGAAGGATTCGAACGGCACATACTCTTCATATCCGCGCCCCCCGACATTCCATCCGGTCACACTTTCCACCGAAAACACACCGCAGCTTTGCGGATCGTATTTGACGGGCAGCAACAGGTACTCGTCCTGCTTGCCGTCGAAACGGATTGGCAAGGCGTCGTGCTTGAACAAATTGACGACCGGCGTGCAGTGGAGCCTTACGTTGTCGAGTGTCGGACGCAGGCGCTGGATCCCACTGCTACGGATACCGAAACGTAATTCGAGACCACGAACCTGTTTAAGGATACTGGCCGGTAGTGCCTCGAGAATATCCAGGCCACTGATGTCGACGAACAGAAACTTGTCCTGGAAAGCGAAGTATTCCTGCAGATAGCGATAGCCACGAAACGTATTCAGGGGATACGGGATTAACGCCTCCTCTTCGGCAAACCCCACCGGCTGCACGCAGCTACCCGGTATCCTGAGCGTCATTGGCGTACCGTCTTCCCCTGTAACAGGCCCTCCGACGGCGTCCAGCGGGACGAGTTCGATACCGTCCAGATTGCGTAGCAGACTGAGGTACAACATCTGGCTGATGTAGCGTTCACCGGCAAAGTGCAGGCGCAAGCGCTTCAGTTCCATCTCGCCAAGGTGGCCTTCAACACTCATTTCCAGACGCATACTCAACAGCGAACCCTCGCCCGTTACTGAGTAATTCAACCCGGCGAGATTCAGCGGCAGTAGTTCAACCGGATAGCACGTGCGGAAACAGCAGCTCACCCCATCGACAGGTAGGCTCTCGACTGGCGTGTCTCGCTCGACCCGCAACGCGGAACCCGTACGCTGCAAGGGCTCGAACTGCAAAATGCTGAATGCGGGCAGTGGCCGCATGTAGTTGGGCCACAATAGCTGCATCAGCGAATGACTGAGCTCCGGCAGTTCGTCATCGAGCTTCTGGCGCAAGCGCCCGGTCAAAAATGCAAACCCCTCCAGCAAGCGCTCCACGTCCGGATCTCTCCCAGCCTGCCCCAGGAAAGGTGCCAATGCCGGGCTGCGCTCGGCGAATCGACGACCCAGCTGGCGAAGTGCTGTGAGTTCACTTTGGTAGTAGTGGTTGAAGGACACCGTATGAAGCTCCTTAGCTGACCTTGACCTGACCGCTGCCATCCAGGCACGCGATGAAACTGACCTGACGCTTGCAGTCTTCCACTCTCAGCAGGCCTTCGATGGCGAACGACAGGCGAAGCTGATTCTGCTCATGCGGGAGAGCGACGACGTTCACGCTGCTCAAACGCGGTTCGTAGGCCTCGATGAAGCGTTCGATGGCCAGGCGAGCCTGATTCAAAGAGTCGTGCAGGCTCAGACGCATGTCATTGAGATCTGGCAGACCATAATCAGCCAACGTCTGAACGCTGCCTGCACGGGTGCTGAGCATCCTGGCGAGATGGGCAGCCACCGACGCCATGGCGCAGGCCTCATGGTTCCACCCGCCCCGTTCTTCCGTATCGCCACACAAGCGCTCGAAAAGGCTGCCGTATCCAGTCATGGCTCGCGTCCCTTACTCCTTGTCCAGCTTGCCTACCAGTGACAGGGTGAAATCGGCCCCCATGTACTTGAAGTGCGGGCGCACGTTGAGACTGACGCGGTACCAGCCTGGCTCGCCTTCCACGTCACTGACGATGACCTGGGCTGCGCGCAGCGGGCGGCGGCCACGAACTTCGGCGCTCGGGTTTTCCTGATCGGCGACGTACTGGCGAATCCACTTGTTGAGTTCCAGCTCAAGGTCGGTGCGCTCCTTCCAGGAACCCAACTGCTCGCGCTGCAATACCTTCAGGTAATGAGCCAGCCGATTGACAACCATCATGTAAGGCAACTGAGTACCGAGCTTGTAGTTGAGCTCAGCTGTCTTGCCTTCTGCGCTGATGCCAAAGAACTTGGCCTTCTGCACTGAGCTGGCGGAGAAGAACGCCGCGTTGTCGGAGCCTTTGCGCATGGTCAGGGAGATGAAGCCCTCCTCCGCGAGTTCGTACTCGCGACGGTCCGACACCAGTACCTCGGTCGGGATCTTGGTTTCGATTTCGCCCATGCTTTCGAAATGATGCAACGGCAGATTCTCAACGGCACCACCACTTTGCGGACCGATGATGTTGGGGCACCAACGAAATTTGGCGAAGCTGTCGGTCAGCCTGGTGGCGAACGCGTAGGCAGTGTTACCCCATAGGTAGTGCTCGTGGCATTTGGCGACGTTTTCTTTGTATACGAACGATTTCACCGGATTTTCTTGCGGGTCGTATGGCGTGCGCAGCAGGAAACGCGGCACGGTCAGGCCGACATAACGAGCATCTTCAGACGTTCGAAAACTCTGCCACTTGGCGAATTGAGGGCCGTCGAAGTGATCCTTCAGATCCTTCAGGTCCGGCAGGCCGGTGAAGCTTTCCAGACCGAAGAAATTCGGACCTGCTGCCGCTATGAAAGGCGCATGAGACATGCAGGCGACACTGGACACGTACTGCATCAGCTTCACGTCCGGCGAACTGGGGGACATGAAGTAGTCGGCAATGATCGCCCCCACCGGCTGTCCACCAAACTGCCCGTATTCTGCGGTGTAAACATGCTTGTACAAGCCGGCCTGCATCACTTCCGGGGAGTCTTCGAAATCCTCCAGCAGGTCGTCCTTGGAGACGTTGAGAATTTCAATCTTGATGTTTTCGCGGAAGTTGGTGCGGTCGACCAAGAGATGCAGGCCACGCCAGGATGATTCCAGGGATTGGAAGTCAGGATGGTGAAGTATCTCGTCCATCTGACAGCTGAGCTTCGCATTGATATGGGCAATCATCCGATCAACCATGGCTTTCTTGACCGGCTCACCGTTGTTTTGCGGCTTTAGCAGCTCTTCTATGAACGCCGACACGCCACGTTTCGCGATGTCGTATGCTTCGTCATCCGGCTTCAGGCGGGTTTCGGCGATGATGCTTTCGAGGATGCTGTACTGCCCGCTCTCGTGACTGTTTTGTTGCTCTGCATTCGTGCTCATGATGTTGGCTTCCTTGACTGATGGAGAATCAGGCGCTTTGCTCGACGGCTTTCAATCCCAGCTCGCTCAATACACGAGAGCGCGAGGAGTCGTCAGCGAGAACACCTTCGATGGCTTTACGGAACGCAGGGGCATTACCCAGCGGGCCCTTGAGGGCTACCAAGGCATCACGCAGCTCCATCAGTTTCTTCAACTCTGGCACTTGCTCCACCAGGCTCGCAGGGTTGAAGTCCTTCATCGAATTGAGGTTCAGTTTCACGGCCAGCTCCTCAGCGTCATCACCTTCCTGAAGTCGGTTCGGTACGCTGATCACCAACTGCAGTTCCTGCTTGGCCAGCACCTCATCGAAAGTCATTTTGTCGATACTGATCGGCTTGCGGTCCTCGACTTTTCGCTCATCCTTGCGGTGGGTGTAGTCACCGATAGCCAACAGCTTCAGGGGCAGTTCAATCTCTTCCTGGGCACCACCAATGGCCGGCTTGAAAGTGACGTTGATGCGTTCCTTGGGGGCGACCGAGCCTTCTTTGGCCATGGCGTTTCTCCTTGCGGTTGCGGCCCTGGGGCCTATTCGAGTACCACTTCAAGATCGAGGTGGCACAGCCTGCGATAAATCTCGTCCTTGCTTTCACGCACCGCATGGTTCTGCGGCAACAATTCGCAGCAGCTGTGCAGCAAGTGCAGCACCTGCAGAGCAAGGTCAGGCTCCCAGGCATTCCGGCCTGAGTCCTGCAATATCTGATCGAGGGTTTCGAGCTGGGTCTTGGCCAGTTCGAATTTCCTGGCCATGAAGCACAGTCGCGCGATCGTGAACTGCCATAGGAATTGCGCACGCCCGCCTCGAGCTTGTTGCAGACCCTGTTTGAGCATTTGCACGGCAGCCTTGAGCCCGTCCTTGCGCAAAATTGTCAGCGCGTCCTCGAGAGCTTTCTCCCAAACAGGCTTAGCGTATTGATCATCGACCTTGGGAGACTCATTGCTGGTCTGCAGATAGGGCATGACATTGGCGTTGATCCAGGCACAGGTGAGCGGATCGGCGAACGGCGTGCCATCCTGGAAGCGCAATTCGACAAGCCCCGGATGACGTAGAACCAACAATGCGAGATGGATCTCCACTTCCCGCATCGCCAAGTCGGCGTTCAGTGCCTGGAGGCATTCCCAGACCATTCGCTGACCGTCGAACCAGAATGGCGCTCTTGCCAGATTCGCCTCCAACTCCACCAACAGATCTGCAAACTGGCCTTGGTCGAAACGCGCCTGATAGCTCTTGAGCTCGTCCGCAGGCAAGCCGCGCAAGAGGGTAATCCGTTCGGCGTTGCGCTCAGGAAGCATGTCGACGGGTAGCCACAGCAGCGTACGGTTCAAGCGCAGCGCGCGCAGATCGGTGGCGTTCTGTTTACGCCACCACGCACACAACGGACGTGCGCTTTCCTGCTGCGTGCGCATAGCCTTCTGGGCATCTTTCTCACTGTCGATTGGCGCACCAGGAGTGAACAATTGCGTAGCAACCTGTTTGACCTGAGCGACAGCGCCTCCCAGCACACCAGGCTCCGACTGATTATCGGCCACGCGTTGAACCCGGTTTTTCAGGCGGCGACAGATCGGCAGCAACAACGGCGCATCGTGACCCAAGTGCATGGAGCAAATAGAATCAAGGCTTTCCAGCTGCTCCACGAGGCAACGGAACATCGGCAGCTGGTCTTTGATGGCGATGTTTTCAGTCAACACCCGCTCAAGACGCGACACCAACCAATTGACTGCAGCGGCACGGGTGCGCATTTTAAGAGGATGAACGTCGGCCCAATGGTGTTCACACAGGTGGCGCAGCAGGCCAAGACCCGCAAGCAGCCCCTGAAAAGACTCGCGTTGATACAACGCCCATGTCAGCCAGACGGCTACACGCAGGTCTTTGGATTGGCTACGCAGCAAGCTTTCGCTGACCTCTCGGACTTTCAACCAGTCGACTTGCCCGTTCTCGTGCATTGACGAAGCCTTGGCCAGCTCGCTTTCCAGCACCTCATATTCGTTCGAAAAACGAACGTTCTCACCCGCAAAATGCATCGTGGAAACAGGCACTTTGGCGAGGTCTAGATAATGAGTGAACAGTTTGTTCGAGTAGTCCATGTTTTTTATTTCTGGTTACGATTGAGCGTCAGCGGCACTTGAATGGCGCCGAATAGTTACAAAATATTATTGAGACACTTTCAGTACCGAGTTGCGTTCATGACTGCACTTAATAGTTATGCAGCAAGCTAACCAGCTTTAATTATTCACAGCTGAAAACCCCGCCCGGCCACGTTGGGCTTTAAACCTCGAATCTGCCTGAGCCGTCATCACCCAGTAGCTATCGGCGCGTCTCACCGATGTGGATGCAAAGAATGCCAAAAATAAAAAAAGATGAATGTAGGACCATTCCGAATTTTTGACGATTGCACGAATAAAGTGATGAATCGTCATTAGAACGCCCGTGCTAGACACATTTAATCAAGAAACGGAATTTGCTCTTTTTACATTACTGAATTTTCACACTTACCTCTAAGAACCGTCCTACATCATTCCTCAAAGTTTGTTGCTAGCTTGCGAAATGTTTTGTCGAACTCCGCACAGTTCACCGTCGTGTTTTGTTTCCCTCTCAGTTCAAGGAAGAGCTGAAAACAACAAGGATAAACAGCATGTTCGCACCGACCAGCGCAGCCCTCTTTACCCTCTCGATTCCGAACATCCGCAACGACTTCCAGGTCCTTTCATTCACCGGTACGGAATCACTCAGTGCCTTGTATTCACTGGACCTTGAGGTGGTCAGCGAATACCCGGATTTCGAAATCGAGAACCTGCTTAGCCAACCGGCCTTTTTGCAATTCGGCAGCAATGGCGAAGGTATTCATGGCCGGATCGAGCATGTCGCCGCGGATGAGCTCGGCAACCGCCTGGCCCACTATCACTTGAGCCTGGTACCTGCCCTCCACTATCTGAAGCTCAGCTACAACCAGCGGATATTCCAGAAGCTGACAGTGCCCCAGATCATCACCCAGGTGCTCCAGCAACATGGCCTGCAAACCGACGTATTCATCTTCCACGTGAGGACCAGCGAGGAGCGGGAGTACTGCACGCAATATGACGAGAGCGATTTCGACTTCATCCAGCGCCTTTGCGCCGAGGACGGCATTGCCTGGCACCACCAGCATTCTCCTGAAGGCCATTTGCTGGTGTTTACCGACGACCCGGTGTTCCTCCCCTTGCTCGAAGCAACCCCTTACCGGCGTGACGCCGGTATGGTCGCCGAGCATCCAGTGGTCAGTCGATTCAACATGTCGTTCAGCTCTCGCACCAGCAGGGTCACCCACCGCAGCTATGACCTGAAACGCCCGAACCGGTTGATGGAAAGTCGCTTCACGACGGCGTTCACGCCCGAGCTTGAAGATTATCGCTACCCGCTGCCGAGGAGGTCCGATGAACACTGTCGTAAACTCGCACGCCAGTCCCTGGAGCGACGCCGGGTCGACTACCAACTGGTTCACGGCGAAAGTAATCAGCCCAACCTGCGCAGCGGTCATGTGTTCGACCTGATCGAACATCCGCGTCATGTCTGCAACGACAAGTGGCTGCTGGTCAGCGTCACCCACACAGGCAAACAACCTCAGGTACTGGAAGAAACCATGGTTCACGGCGGCCCGCCCGCCCAAGGTTTCAGCCACGGCTATCGCAACCGTTTCAGCGCCATTCAGGCTGAAATCGCTTACCGCCCTCCGTTGTGCCCGCGAGGAAAACTGGTGTGCCAGACCGCACGCGTCACAGGTCCGGCCAGCGAAGAGATCTACTGCGATGAATACGGCCGCGTCAAAGTCGAATTCCACTGGGATCGGGCCGAACTCAACAACGAGTTCAGCAGTTGCTGGCTGCGGGTAGCGTCCGGATGGGCTGGCGAAGGCTTTGGCGCCGTGACCATCCCCCGTGTCGGAATGGAAGTGGTGGTGACCTTTCTGGAGGGTGATCCCGATCAGCCACTGATTACCGGATGCGTGACCAACCGAATCAACTCCACCGCCCACACATTGCCCGAGCACAAGACCAGAACTGTGCTGCGCAGCCAAAGCTCGCCGCGTAACGGCGGTTACAACGAGCTCTCAATTGAGGACCGCGCCGGGCTGGAAAAAATCTACCTGCGCGCACAGCGTGATCTCGAACAATTGATTCTTCGCGACAGTCACCTGCTCATTGGCAACGACCGTTTCGAACAGGTCGATGGCAACAACACCAGCCTGATCAAAGGCGATGACACTCGTACCACTGAAGGTCTGCGCAATACCGTGATTGGCGGAAATGAAGTACTCACCGTCACTGGCGACTGCAGCACGAACGTCGAGGGTTCGCTGGTGATTCAGGCGAGCAAGCAGGCGCATGTCACCTCTTCCGATGTGGTCATCAGCGCGGACAAGAGCCTGACGCTGCACGCAGGTGGTCACCACCTCGTGATCAACACGGAGGGGATTTTCAGCAGCGTGCCCATCGTGGAAGGCGGTGCTCCGCTGGCGGCAGGCCAACCACTGCAAGCATTGTTTGACCCTGGTCGCTTACTCCCGAAAAGCATGACGTTGGCTGCGCTGGACGATCGCATGGACGATATGGAGGAAGAAGAAGAGGAAGTCGAAGAGCAAGGGCTCACGTTACGCATTGGCGTATTTTTCGATGGCACAGCCAACAACCGATCCAATAGTGAATTGGTTGCGGGGTGTTATGCGCGGGATGTCAATTTGCTGGAGGTAGCAGAAGATCTTCGGTTGTTCTGCGAAAAACATGGGTATGACGGCAAGGGCAAAACTCCGAACAACAGTTACGGAAACGACACGACCAATGTGGCGAAGCTGCATGATCTTTATCGCGATGACAGCAAGCGGCAGTTGGCCGATGATGAAACGATTGGATTCATCCCTGTTTATCTGGAGGGCATCGGCACACATGGGGGGGGAGCGGATTCACGTTACTCACAAATGACCGGAAGGGGTGATCAAGGTGTGTTGGCCAGAGTTGATCAAAGTCCGGCAATGATCCACAAAAAAGCGCAACAATTTGGAATAGCCAACCCTGATCGCAAAATCGAGCGCATTGAATTCGACATCTTCGGCTTCAGTCGCGGTGCAGCGGCCGCAAGACATTTTGCCAACGAAGTAATGAAAGGAGCGGAAGGTCCTCTGGCAGGTTTACTGCCAGCCTATGCAAAGCTGTTTGTTGAGGGCTTCTCTTGGCGCGTAAAAACCGATTTTTCCATTAACTTTATCGGGATTTTCGACACCGTCGCAGCCATAGCCAACTTGGCTGATAACGACCTGAGCCTTCACAACGACATCAATCCCGGTCTCAAACTGCATTTAGCACCTGACATAGCCAAAAAAGTGGTGCATCTGGTCGCCAGAGATGAATACCGCCACAACTTCTCGCTCAACAGCGCCGGTGCGGCCGATATCGTACTGCCCGGCGCCCATTCGGACCTAGGCGGAGGTTACCTTCCGAGAGCCAACGAACGGGTTCTGTTGAGCAAGCCGTTCCGTAGCAGGGACATTGACTTATTCACACCATCTATCAACACGCTCGCCTATCGTATGGCCCAGTACGAACTGGCTCAACTTCAGAAAAAGCTCAATTTGGATGCGCTGGAGCTGGGGGTGAGCACATGGTCGAAAGAATATTGGGGCAACACCAAGAACGGCGAGAGCAGATGCAAAGATGTCTACGCGGTGGTCAGTAGCAACCGGATAGTGCGTAACGATCTGGCCTTGATCTACCTGCGCATCATGAGGGAGTTGGGGGTGAGGGAGGGTGTGCCATTTCGGGTCATAAAAGAATCAGATCCAAAATTCGTCTTACCAGAAGAACTACAGATTGTTGCTCAAAAACTTATGGCTTACGCGGTTGGCGAAAGCCGTCATCTGAACTTGAGCGTTATTGAAGAGCGCTTGCTGATTAATCGTTACATCCATCTATCAGCTAACTGGAATGCAACCATAGGCCGCAGCACTAGCGATATGAATATCACTTTTGCCGACAGGCCAGCCGACAAGCATGAACGCGCGGTGTATCCCAATGAATAAGCACTCCTTTCGGCTTGGGATAGGCTCTATATTTTTAATTGTATTTTTACATGGATATGCTTTGGCAGCCCCTACATCACTGCCCTACGACGCTTGGAGTCTCGATTTTTTTGCTCCTGACTACATGGATGTATGGATAGAAACGGCAGATGTCGTAGATATCAACAGGCGATTGTTCCGAGGCGCGGGTAGCGGCATACCTGCAATGGGGTATCCCCGCGCGTTGAGCAAAGGGGTGCCCAAGGAATTTCGAGGTAAACCCGCGGGCTGGAGAGATCACGTAGGGGGAAAGGGCCGATATGTGATGGGGGCTGATCTGCCTCGCCTCGTCTACGTACGCTGGCAATCCATCGCCGAACCACAAACCTATGAGGCCTATATCGAGGTTCCGGAATCGGCGCGAAAAACCATGCTCAAGCGTGAAAACGTCTTCTGCCGTGCTGATGACAAGTGGATATTTGATTATCGAAATTTGCTGGTTATCGGTCTGGCCCCAGGTGGCATCGCCAAGGTGTGGTTAGCAGGGCCCTGCCTGAAATCTACCGAAGTCACTCGCGTCCAAGGCACGATCAATCCCGAAGGCCCCTACAGAGGGATGTCGAACGGCGAGTACTACGACTTTGAAGAGGAATCCAAAGCCTATGTCGAAAAATTCGGCATTCCCTTTGGAAGCTGGTGAGGCTTTTTCGATATGAATATAAGCACGTTATTGTTCGCGTTATGGCAGCTACGCGTGGGAGACCCTCGGGTCTGCCGATTCCTGGATCGGTCTTGCACACCTACGCATAGCTGCCGCCTATTTCGAAGTGCAAGCGAAACGGTGTCAATCTCTTAACTCCAGGAGCTACATCAATGATCAAGCCCACCAGAAAACGAAAATACGTCCCCCTATACAAGCCTCGACTCAAAGAGGCTTCATCCGACAACTGAACGGGCCTTGGATTTCCATTTTCCGAACAACCGTGAAGAAACCAGAAAACCTATTGCGACGCTCTACTCCGCAAGCCCGGACGTCTGGAAGGTGGGCGCCCACTCTTTGATTGGAGCGTCCATTTTTCTGAGTCATTAGCCTTACTCACCCATCGCGAAAAAATCTCTCCGATTCCCATCCGTTTTTCCGAAGCACTCGTAGGACGAGTCCGATTCAGTATGGCTAGTCATGAGATATCACACCGCGTTGATATGTAACGGCACACACTACCCAGTACATAACTCACCGTCGGCGACCGACATTCAAAGCAGTCCAGTACGGAAGAGTGCAAATAAAACTCGTGAAACCATCATTAACCAAATAGCCGTGCACAGTAGATAGGGAGTTAAACCAGATCGTGAATAATCTACGATATCTAAAATTCGCTGCGACAGCGGGATGTTATTGGGTCGTCTTGTACTCGCTGATAGCAAGCGCACCTGCACGGGCCGAGATGTGCAACACCACATGTAGCTTTCCTACCAATCCGTTTGAGAGTACAGCCTCGACCGGATTGACGCTTCTCTTCGCAACTGCCGCGTCGTTCAACGCAACATCGGATGCTTCCACAGATAGCCCGTCTAAACATTACACTCAGGCGGTTAAGGACGATGCAGCCATCTTTATCGCAACCGATCAATCCTTCGATGGACCTATGCTTGAGTCAGCATGGCGCAAGCATCAGCAGCACGATGCTCGTCAAAAAAGCAAAAAGGCGTTCGCAGAAATGGTGCTGATGACTTACTGAGGAACAGCCCAAATTGAAGAGCTTGTAGGAAGCCCCACAGACAGATCCAATATGAATCCGCGTGTGGGGCCAGTAACGATGTTGACGACACAGGCGATAAAGCGCCCGGACTCAGCGCCCCTTCTTCCAAAGGTAAGCACCCAGCAAAATCCCCACACCGCACAGCACGGCCACGTAGTACGCCGGCCCCATTGGACTTTCCTTGAGCAGCAGGCTGACGACCATTGGCGTCAGGCCGCCGAAAATGGCGTAGGCGACGTTGTAGGAGAAGGACAGGCCGCTGAAGCGGACTACCGGTGGGAACGCCTTGACCATCACGTAGGGGACCGCGCCGATGGTGCCGACCAGCAGGCCGGTCAGGGCGTACATCGGGAACAGCCAGTCCGGATGCTCGGCCAGGCTGTGGTAGAAGGTCCAGGAGCTGGCCAGCAAGGCGGTGCAGCCGAACACGAATACGCGGCCGGCACCGAAGCGGTCAGCCAGGGCACCGGACAGGATGCAGCCAAAGCTCAGCATGACGATGGCCACGCTGTTGGATTGCAGGGCCGTGGTCGGTGAGAAGTGGTAGACGGTCTGCAAGACGGTCGGCGTCATCAGGATCAGCACCACGATGCCGGCCGACAGCAGCCAGGTCAGCAGCATGGAGATGACGATCGCCCCGCGATGGTCACGCAGTACCGCGCGCAGCGGCACTTCTTCGGCCAGGGCCTTGCGCTGTTGCAGTTCGGCGAATACCGGGGTTTCGTGCAGCCAGCGGCGCAGGTACACCGAGAACAGGCCGAACACGCCGCCCAGCAGGAACGGAATCCGCCAGGCGTAATCCGACACTTCCACCGGGGTGTAAATGCTGTTGATGGCCGTGGCCACCAGCGAACCCAGCAGAATGCCCGCCGTCAGACCGCTGGTCAGGGTGCCGCAGGCATAGCCAATGTGCCGCTGCGGTACGTGTTCGGAAACGAAGACCCACGCCCCCGGCACTTCACCGCCAATCGCCGCGCCCTGGATGACACGCATCAACAGCAGCAGGATCGGCGCCCACATGCCGATTTGAGCGTAGGTGGGCAGCAGGCCCATGATCAGGGTCGGCACCGCCATCATGAAAATGCTCAGGGTGAACATTTTCTTGCGCCCCAGCAGGTCGCCGAAGTGCGCCATGATGATGCCGCCCAGCGGCCGCGCCAGGTAGCCGGCAGCGAAGATGCCGAAGGTCTGCATCAGCCGCAGCCACTCGGGCATGTCGGCCGGGAAGAACAGCTTGCCCACCACGGTGGCGAAGAACACGAAAATGATGAAATCGTAGAACTCCAGCGCACCGCCCAGGGCGGACAGCGACAGAGTCTTGTAGTCATTGCGGGTCAACGGTCGTGCGGGTTGGGTCGGCTGCGCGATGCTCGAAGGCGCTGTGGTCATGGCAAGGCTTCTCTTATGGTCGAATCTGCAACCCCGACAACGCTGGCAGAGGCTTGGGCAGGTCCGGCACGATAGCAAATTGTTCGAAAAAGCACATAGAGGTGCGTAATTGACGGTCAAAATGAGAACCGGACGGTCGTCGTAGCGTCTATCGACCGATATACTCGGGGTCTTGCGACGGTTTTAAGGGTTGCTGTGCGAAAACGCCTGCCGGGATTCAGGCGGTTTCGCAGAGTTTCCCTTCAGGCGCCTTACGAAAAACGTGACGAACAGAGTATGTTCGGGGCTGAATCGTTTTTCTTCAGACGGCTATTCACCTTGACGTACAGATAAGAGTTACGGGTCAGAGGCACCCCCGGCATGATAGAGCTCGAACAAGAAGATCCAATCCCCCAGGGCGACCTGGCCTTGCAAATCACCGCGCTCCCGCGTGAAACCAACGGTTTTGGCGATATTTTCGGCGGCTGGCTGGTCGCGCAGATGGACCTGGCCGGCACGGCAATGGCCAGCAAGGTCGCTGGCGGACGCGTGGCCACTGTTGCCATCGACCGCATGGCCTTCCTGGTGCCGGTCGCCGTCGGCGCCCAGTTGTCCTTTTACACCCAGGCGCTGGAAATCGGCCGCAGTTCGATCCAGATGATGGTCGAGGTGTGGAGCGACGATCCGCTGTCGAGCGAATGGCGTAAAGTGACGGAAGCGGTGTTCGTGTTCGTTGCTATCGACGGCAGCGGCCGCACCCGCTCGGTTCCGCCACGGGCGCGTTAAACACATCCAGCGTTTTGCGGTCCATTGCAGTCCTGTTCCCGATAGAGAGTGGCCCCATGAGCACGCCCAACGTTGAAGCCGTGAAGCTGAATGAACTGAACTGCTGGCGCGTGCGCCACGGTCAGGCCGAATTGCTGGTCGCCCAGCAGGGCGCGCACATCCTCAGTTATCAGTTGGCTGGGCAGCCACCGCTGATCTGGCTCAACGACGAAGCCGTGTTCAAGACCGGTACCAACATCCGTGCCGGCGTGCCGGTGTGCTGGCCGTGGTTCGGCAACCTGGCGCGCAACCCGCAGAGTGTCCAGGCGATGCGCACCAGCACCGAGCCTGCCACCGCCCATGGCTTTGTCCGGGCGATGGACTGGGAACTGGCGGGCATCGAGGCCGAAGGCGACAGCGTGAAGGTGGAGTTCGTCCTGCCTTACCCCGAAGGCGGTTTTCCCGGTTGGCCACATCAGGTGGACCTGAAACTGAGCATTCGCCTGGATGAGCAACTGCACATCAGTCTGATCAGCCATAACCAGGGCACCGACACGGTCACCCTCAGCCAGGCGCTGCACACCTATTTTGCGGTCAGTGATGTGCGCAACGTGCACGTCGAAGGGGTCGATGGCCTGAATTACATCGAGACCCTGGAAGACTGGAAAACCAAGCCCCAGGTGGGTGACCTGCGGTTTACCGGTGAAACGGACCGGATTTACCTGAACACCCCGGCGAAGCTGGGCATTGTCGACCCGGCCTGGGAGCGGCGCATCGAACTGACCAGCAGCGGATCGCGCTCGGCGGTGATCTGGAACCCCTGGGTGGATCGCGCGGCGGCGTTCAGCGACATGGCGGACGATGGCTGGCAGCGCATGCTGTGCATCGAGACGGCGAATGTGATGGATGACGTGGTGACGCTAAAGCCCGGGGCGAGCCATACGTTGGGTGTGAGTCTCGGTAGCAAGCCCCTCTGACACCGCCTTGTTGGTAACTGTGGGAGCGAGCCTGCTCGCGATAGCGGTGTGTCAGTCATACTCGAGGCGACTGACACACCGCTATCGCGAGCAGGCTCGCTCCCACAGTTGTTTTTGGCTAATCGCGCTACGCGCCTACAGATCCGACTCCTTCACCACCCGCACCTTCGCCGCATCCAGCGCATAGGCCGCGTCGGCCAGGTCGTTGTTGACCCTCTCGATCTTCAAGGTCCCTGTCACCCAGAGCGGCGTGTAGATGTCATTGAGCTTCAGGCCCTGCGGATAACGCACCAGCACCAACTGGTTGGGCGGCGGTGGCGGTACGTGGATGCAGGCGCCCGGATAGGGCACGAGGAAGAACAGCGTGCTGCGGCCCTTGGCGTCGGACTCCAGCGGCACCGGATACCCACCGATGCGGATGTGCTTGTCGTTCATCGACGGCACGGTTTTGGTCGAATACATCACCGCCGGCAGGCCCTTGGCCTGTTTCATGCCACCTTTCTGGTCGAAGGTGCCATTGGCTTCGGGGGAGTTGTGATCAATTTCGGGCATGGCCTCGAGGGCTTTCTGGTCCGACTTGGGCATCAGTTCGAGCCAGTCGGTTTCCGGCAGCTCGCCGGCGTGGGCAAGGCCCGATCCCAGTAGAACAAGGGTCAACAAAAGACGGCGCATGAAAGTGCTCGGCAAAAGGGAGGACGGTACAACGCCGAGCATTCTAGCCCTCCCCGCGCATTTGTCAGAGAGGGCTTTGTCGTGCGAATCAGTTCTTTTTGATCAGGCCGTAGATCACCAGCAAAACGATGGCACCGATCAGCGCGCCGATGAACCCGGCCCCCTGACCTGCCTGGTAGATGCCCAGGGCCTGGCCGCCATAGGTGGCTGCCAACGAACCGCCAATACCGAGCAGGATGGTCATGATCCAGCCCATGCTGTCATCGCCCGGTTTCAGGAACCGAGCCAGCAGGCCGACGATCAAGCCGATAAAGATGGTTCCGATAATTCCCATGGCACTTCCCTCTTGTTTGGTAGATAGAAGCCTAGTCAGACTTTGGCTTCCTGCCATGAGAGAACGGCGGCCCCTTAATGGTTCCGCCGCTGCCATGCGAAACTGGTATTACTCGGCGATCAGCGCTTCGACCTTGAGGATCTGCGCGGCCAGCGTTTCGCGGTCGGCGCAACGCAGGTTGGCGTGACCAACCTTGCGCCCGGCCTTGAACGCCTTGCCGTAGTGGTGCAGGTGGCAATCTGCGATGGCCAGGACTTTTTCCGTCTCCGGCACTTTGCCGATGAAGTTGAGCATGGCGCTCTCGCCGACCTTGGCCGTCGAGCCCAGCGGCAGGCCAGCCACGGCGCGCAGATGGTTTTCGAACTGGCTGCATTCGGCGCCTTCGGTAGTCCAGTGCCCGGAGTTGTGCACCCGCGGGGCGATCTCGTTGGCCTTGAGGCCACCGTCAACTTCGAAGAACTCGAATGCCATCACGCCGACGTAATCCAGCTGCTTGAGCACACGGCTGGAATAGTCTTCGGCCAGGGCCTGCAACGGGTGAGCGGTGCTGGCGACCGACAGCTTGAGAATGCCGCTGTCGTGGGTGTTGTGCACCAGCGGGTAGAACTTCGTCTCGCCATCGCGAGCACGCACGGCGATCAGCGAAACTTCGCCAGTGAACGGCACGAAGCCTTCCAGCAGGCAGGCAACGCTGCCCAGTTCGGCGAAGGTGCCGACCACGTCTTCTGGCGTGCGCAGGACTTTCTGGCCCTTGCCGTCGTAACCCAGGGTGCGGGTCTTCAGCACGGCCGGCAGGCCGATGGCGGCTACGGCGGCGTCCAGGTCGGCTTGCGACTGGATGTCGGCGAACGCCGGGGTCGGGATCCCCAGGTCCTTGAACATGCTCTTTTCGAACCAGCGGTCACGGGCGATGCGCAGGGCTTCGACGCTCGGGTAGACCGGGACGAATTGCGACAGGAACGCCACGGTTTCAGCCGGGACGCTTTCGAATTCGAAGGTCACCAGATCGACTTCATCGGCGAGCTGGCGCAGGTGATCCTGATCGCCGTAATCGGCCCGCAGGTGTTCACCCAACGCGGCTGCACAGGCATCCGGCGCGGGGTCCAGGAAAGCGAAGTTCATGCCCAGCGGAGTGCCCGCCAGTGCCAACATGCGACCCAGTTGGCCGCCACCGATTACACCGATCTTCATCGTCAACAACCTCAGGCGATACGTGGGTCTGGATTTTCCAGCACGCTGTCTGTCTGTTCGGCACGGAAGGTTTTCAACACCTTGTGGAACTGCGGGTGCTTGGCGCCCAGGATGCTCGCCGACAGCAGCGCGGCGTTGATCGCACCGGCCTTGCCGATGGCCAGGGTGGCGACCGGGATGCCCGCTGGCATCTGCACGATGGACAGCAGCGAGTCGACGCCCGAGAGCATGGCCGACTGCACCGGCACGCCCAGCACCGGCAGGTGGGTCTTGGCCGCACACATGCCTGGCAGGTGAGCTGCGCCACCGGCACCGGCGATGATCACCTCGATGCCACGCGCTTCGGCCTCTTCGGCGTACTGGAACAGCAGGTCCGGGGTGCGGTGAGCGGAAACCACCTTCACCTCGTAGGGGATGCCGAGCTTTTCCAGCATATCGGCGGTGTGGCTAAGGGTGGACCAATCGGACTTGGAGCCCATGATCACGCCAACCAATGCACTCATCGTCGTGCCTCTTCTCTCTGGGCGCCCGCAGGCGCATCAAAAACAACAAGCCACGCAAAATGCGTGGCTTGAATTGTACGAAAAATGGCCGGACAAGCCGGCCGAAGGCCGCGCAGTATACCGCAATAACGCAGATAAACAGCCCCCGTTTCGACCATCCGTCATTTGTCGAAACGAACGAAATTATTGACTCGAAAGTCAGCAGATCATTGAGCAAAATACACTAACGATGAATAGCCTGCTTACTTGAAGTGGCCAACTAAACAAGCCACAACATTCAACACACTAACTTGGCAATAGCGAGAAATAGACAAGTGCTCGCCACAGGATAATTTCACGCTTAATTTAGGAACCGCTTCAAATAAAAACAAAACAACTAATGCGGTCTTTGAAAATGAATACAACTCAAACAGACAAAAGCCCTATCAATATATTTGTCGTCGTCCATGACGATGTGCCGCCATCGGCCAAACAGGATATGCACGTAAACTACTTCGCTCATCTGGCCGACGAGCTACAAAGCTTCACTGATCGCAAGGTCAATGTCATTTATGGCGCAGGCGCCCCCTACAGCCGCTTCGAATACAAGGGCGACAACGCACTGGAGATCCTGCAACGCTGGAAAAAACTGGCCGAACAGTATCTGGCTGCGTACAAGAACGAAGGATTTATCATCAATAGATTATCCCTCGTCCTCTTGTTCACAAAAGACGCTATTAATGGAAATACTTCCGGTGCCGCGTTGGTAGACTTGCCGCAAAGCAACGGTCAGTTCGCGATTTCATCGGGAGAAAGCTATTTGTATCCCGCCCACGAAATCGGCCACTTACTGGGGGCCAAACATCAGAACTTCGAGGTCAATTACAACGGCTGGTGGTGTGAAACTTACATGGCGCCAAACGCCCACTTGCTGCGGACCAACTGTTATAAATACAGCCCAGAGAACCGGGAGGCCATCAAAAACTACCTGGCGACCCTGGACTGAGGATTGAGCGTCAACGCCAGCAGAACCGTGACGCTGAACCTTCAACACGATTAATTGGGATTCGCCGCACCACCTTCGAGTTTGCGCCACAACAGGCGCACGTTGGCCTTGCGGACCAGCGCACAACGGTACAGGCGGATCTCCAGCGGCACGTGCCATTGCGAGCCGCCACAGACCACCAGCTCACCGCGCGCCAGCTCGGCCCGCACACTCAGTTGGGGCACCCAGGCGATTCCCAATCCTTCGAGCGCCATGCTTTTCAAGCTGTCGGCCATGGCCGTTTCGTAGACAGTGGTGAACCGCAAGGCGCGCTGGCGCAGCAACAGGTTCACCGAGCGCCCGAGAAACGCACCGGCGCTGTAGGCCAGCAGCGGCACGCTGCCCTCGCCCTCCAGATCGAACAGCGGCTTGCCCTCGGCATCCGCTGCGCACACCGGCAGCATTTCGGTCTGGCCCAGGTGCAGCGACGGGAAGATTTCCGCGTCCATCTGCATGGCGGCATCCGGGTCATAGAACGCCAGCATCAAATCGCAACCACCCTCACGCAGCGCATGCACCGCGTCACCGACGTTGGTGGCAACCAATCGGGTGGCGATGTTCAGGCCTTCGTTGCGCAACTGCGCGATCCAGCGCGGAAAGAACCCCAGCGCCAGCGAGTGCGCAGCCGCGACTTGCATGACTTCGCCCTGCCCGCCTTCCAGGTGATGCAGATGGCGCAGCACTTCGCCGAGCTGCTCCACCACCGTACGCGCGGTGACCAGGAACAATTGCCCCGCCGCCGTCAATTCGATCGGCGTGCGTGAACGGTTGACCAGTTGCAACCCCAACGCCGCCTCAAGGCTGCGGATTCGGCGACTGAACGCTGGCTGGGTCACGAAGCGGCGCTCGGCCGCCTGGGAGAAGCTGCGGGTGGCGGCCAGGGCACTGAAGTCTTCCAGCCATTTACTTTCCAGGTTCATCACGTCCTCCCGGACACGCACCAAATTGGGTCACACGCTTGCCGCGAACACGGCGTCACATTGATATTATGCCGAATATGCATAGGGCAGTGTTTAACAGCATTGGCTCTAAATTCTCCACAAGCCTAGCATTTGCAGTGTTCCGGCACAGACCGGGTCCATATCGAGATGATTTCTATCATGTCCTCCGCTGCATCATTCCGCACAGAAAAAGACCTGCTTGGCACCCTCGAAGTACCAGCTCAAGCGTATTACGGCATCCAGACCCTGCGAGCGGTAAACAACTTCCGTCTCTCCGGCGTTCCGATTTCGCATTACCCGAAACTGGTGGTCGGTCTGGCCATGGTCAAACAGGCCGCCGCTGACGCCAACCGCGAGTTGGGTCACCTCAGCGAAGCCAAGCACGCCGCCATCAGCGAAGCCTGTGCACGTTTGATCCGCGGTGATTTCCACGAAGAGTTCGTGGTGGACATGATTCAAGGCGGCGCTGGCACTTCGACCAACATGAATGCCAACGAAGTCATCGCCAACATCGCGCTGGAGGCCATGGGTCACCAGAAGGGCGAATACCAGTACCTGCACCCGAACAACGACGTGAACATGGCGCAGTCGACCAACGACGCCTACCCGACCGCGATCCGCCTGGGTCTGCTGCTGGGTCACGACACCCTGCTGGCAAGCCTCGACAGCCTGATCCAGTCGTTCGCCGCCAAGGGTGAAGAGTTCAGCCACGTCCTGAAGATGGGTCGTACCCAGCTGCAAGACGCCGTGCCGATGACCCTCGGCCAGGAATTCCGCGCCTTCGCCACCACCTTGGGCGAAGACCTGGCACGCCTCAAGACACTGGCGCCAGAACTGCTGACCGAAGTGAACCTGGGCGGCACCGCCATCGGTACCGGCATCAACGCTGACCCGCGCTACCAGAACCTGGCCGTTCAGCGCCTGGCCACCATCAGCGGCCACCCGCTGGTACCGGCAGCCGACCTGATCGAAGCCACTTCCGACATGGGCGCCTTCGTGCTGTTCTCCGGCATGCTCAAGCGCACCGCGGTCAAGCTGTCGAAGATTTGCAACGACCTGCGCCTGCTGTCCAGCGGCCCACGCACCGGCATCAACGAAATCAACCTGCCAGCGCGTCAGCCAGGCAGCTCGATCATGCCCGGCAAGGTCAACCCGGTGATCCCGGAAGCCGTGAACCAGGTGGCCTTCCAGGTCATCGGTAACGACCTGGCGCTGACCATGGCAGCCGAAGGCGGCCAACTGCAACTGAACGTGATGGAGCCGCTGATCGCCTTCAAGATCCTCGACTCGATCCGCCTGCTGCAACGCGCCATGGACATGCTGCGCGAGCACTGCATCACCGGCATTACCGCCAACGAAGCACGCTGCCGCGAACTGGTCGAGCACTCGATCGGCCTGGTCACCGCGCTGAACCCGTACATCGGCTATGAAAACGCCACCCGTATCGCCCGTGTCGCCCTTGAAAGCGGCCGTGGCGTACTGGAACTGGTGCGCGAAGAAGGCTTGCTCGACGACGCCATGCTCGCCGACATCCTGCGCCCGGAAAACATGATTGCTCCGCGTCTGGTGCCTTTGAAGGCATGAGTCGACGCGTACTTGTAGCACCGCTCACCAGGTCGAGGGACTAGACACCTCTCACCTTTTGAGGGCCTGGAGGTCACTCTCCAGGCCCTTTTTTTATCTGCTGCAAATGCACCACCCTGTAGGAGCGAGCTTGCTCGCGATTCGGTGTGTCGGTCACATGAACTATCGCGAGCAGGCTCGCTCCCACAGGAAAGCATCGGTATAGTGCCGCCCCTCTTCGCGGGGGCGGTCGTCGGTAGCGAGATCACAACCCAAGCGAAACCCCTTACTTACAACAAACCCGCGATTTGGAACCGGGACGAACTTTCGCCTCACCGGCGCTGCCGCACAAAAGCCGGTGTAACACGATGTTTCTACCCGACCAGCATTTGCTCACATAAAAAACAGCGAGGAATACTCCATGCTCGAAGTCATTAACGACTTCCTCTCAGGGAAAGTACTGATCGTGCTCATTGTCGGGCTCGGTGGTTACTTCACGATCCGCTCGCGTTTCGTTCAATTGCGTCACTTCTTCCACATGTTCGCGGTGTTCCGCGACAGCCTCAAAAGCAGCGCTGGCCAGCTCAGCTCGTTCCAGGCCCTGATGCTCAGCCTCGCCGGCCGAGTGGGCGCGGGCAACATTGCCGGTGTCGGCATTGCCGTGACCCTGGGTGGCCCGGGTGCGGTGTTCTGGATGTGGGTGACCGCGCTGGTCGGCATGTCCAGCAGCTTCTTCGAATGCTCCCTCGGCCAGTTGTACAAACGCAGCGACTCCGAAGGCCAGTTCCGTGGCGGCCCGTCGTATTACATTCAGCACGGCCTGCAAAAACGCTGGCTGGGCGCGATCATGGCGTTCCTGCTGCTGGTGACCTTCGGGTTCGCCTTCAACGGCCTGCAATCCCACGCCGTGACCCACTCGCTGAATAACGCCTTCGGTTTCGACACCACCTGGACGGGTCTGGCGCTGGCGGTGTTGCTGGGCCTGGTGTTCATCGGCGGGATCAAGCGCATCGCCAAGGTTGCGGACCTGTTGGTGCCGGTCAAGACCCTGGTGTACATCGGCGTGACCATCTACGTGATCGTGCTGCAATTCGACCACGTGCCGGCCATGCTGATGACCATCGTCAAGAGCGCTTTCGGCCTCGACCAGGCCTTCGGCGGCCTGATCGGTAGCGCGATCGTCATGGGTGTGAAACGCGGCGTGTTCGCCAACGAAGCCGGCCTTGGCAGTGCACCGAACGTGGCGGCCGTGGCATCGGTGGAACACCCGGTGGCCCAGGGTGTGGTCCAGGCGTTCAGCGTGTTCCTCGACACCTTCGTGATCTGCACCTGCACCGCGCTGTTGATCCTGCTCTCGGGTTTCTACACCCCGGGCTTCGAAGGCGACGGCATTGCCCTGACCCAGAACTCCCTCGCTGCCGTCGTGGGCGACTGGGGCCGGATGTTCATCTCGGTGGCCCTGGCGCTGTTCGTGTTCACCTCGATCCTCTACAACTACTATCTGGGCGAGAGCAACCTGCGCTTTTTGATCGGTGAGAACCGCAAGGCGCTGATCGGCTACCGCGCACTGGTACTGGCGTTGATCTTCTGGGGCGCCATCGAAAACCTCGGCACGGTGTTCGCGTTCGCCGACATCACCATGACCCTGCTGGCGTTCGTGAATCTGATTGCGCTGTTCCTGCTGTTCAAGGTCGGCATGCGCATCCTGCGTGACTACGACGATCAGCGCGCCGCCGGCATCAAGACCCCGGTGTTCGATTCGAGCAAGTTCCCGGACCTGGACCTGGACTTGAAAGCCTGGCCGGCCAACCCTCCGGCGGCTGCCAAGGCGCAAGCCGAAGCGCAAGGCGTACCCGCAGCGCAACGCTGATCGGTTAAAGTTCGAAACACCTGTACCTGTAGGAGCGAGCTTGCTCGCGATAGCGGTGTGTCAGTCAGACTATCTGTCACTGAAACACTGCTTCGCGAGCAAGCTCGCTCCTACAAAAAGCAAGGACGTCATTGTTCTCGGAGCAGCCCCATGAATTCCTCGACCTACCCCGCCGCACAGCACGTGATGGTGCTCTACACCGGTGGCACCATCGGCATGCAGGCCAGCGCCAACGGCCTGGCCCCGGCGTCCGGTTTTGAAGCGCGGATGCGCGAATACCTGCACAGCCAGCCAGACCTTGCGGTACCGCAGTGGCGCTTTCGCGAGATGTCGCCGCTGATCGACAGCGCCAACATGTCGCCAGCCTACTGGCAGCAATTGCGCGAAGCGGTGGTCGACGCCGTGGACGTGCAAGGCTGCGACAGCGTGCTGATCCTGCACGGCACCGACACCCTGGCCTACAGCGCAGCGGCCATGAGTTTCCAATTGCTCGGCTTGCAGGCTCGGGTGTGCTTCACCGGCTCGATGCTGCCGGCCGGCGTGCCCGATAGCGACGCCTGGGAAAACCTCAGCGGTGCGCTGGTTGCACTGGGCCAGGGCCTGGCGCCGGGTGTGCACCTGTACTTCCACGGCGAGCTGCTGGCCCCGACGCGATGCGCCAAGGTACGCAGTTTTGGCCGGCACCCGTTCAAACGCCTGGAACGTCAGGGTGGCGGTGTGAAAGCGCCGACGTTGCCTGCCGCGTTGAACTACAACCAGCCCAAGCAACTGGCCAAGGTCGCGGTGTTGCCGCTGTTTCCGGGCATTGGTGCCGAGCAACTGGACGGCGTGCTGCAGAGCGGCATTCAGGGCCTGGTCCTGGAATGCTACGGCAGCGGTACCGGCCCGAGCGACAACCCGGCGTTTCTCGCCGCGCTGTCACGGGCGCGCGACAACGGCGTGGTCGTGGTGGCGGTGACGCAGTGCCATGAAGGCGGCGTCGAGCTGGACATCTACGAAGCCGGCAGCCGGCTGCGCGGGGCTGGCGTGCTGTCGGGCGGCGGCATGACCCGCGAAGCGGCGTTCGGCAAGTTGCATGGCTTGCTGGGGACAGGGTTGGAAACGGCCGAGGTGCGTCGCCTTATCGAACTGGACCTGTGCGGTGAGCTGAGCTGACTCATCCAAGTAACCTGTAGGAGCAGCCGGTCGACGCTCGATTGCTCGCGATGGCGGTGTGTCAGTCACACATGTCCTGGCTGACACACCGCATCGCGAGCAAGCTCGCTCCTACAGGGACCATGTCCCGGCATATTCCTTGCTGCAATCCAGCCACACTCAAGGCTGGAAGTTGCCATGCTCCACTCCCACCTCACCACCCTCAACGCGGTTTCCCTGGTGCTCAACGCCTTCAAGGCCGATGGTTTGTCCAGCGAAGCGCTGCTGGCCGGCAGCGGTATCAGCACCGCAGACCTTAGCCGCGCCGACACGCGCATCACCACCAACCAGGAGATGCAGGTGTGCGCCAACGCGGTGGCGCTCAAGCATGACATCGGCCTGGAACTGGGTCGGCGCATGCATGTTTCGTCCTACGGCATGCTCGGTTATGCCCTGCTCACCAGTGCCACCTTCGGTGACGCTTTGCACCTGGCGATGCGTTATCCGGCGCTGTTGGGAACACTTTTCGAGCTGAGCCTGGAGGAGGATGGCGAGCGCGTCTGGTTCGTCGCGGGCGACTATCGCGAGAGCCCGGCCATGGCGGTGTTCAACGCCGAGTTCTGTCTGGCGTCGCTGAAAGTCATCTGCGATGACCTGCTCGGGCGCGCCATTCCGCTGCTGGCGACACGCTTCGAACACGCAGCCCCCGATTATCGGGCGACCTACGCCGAGCACTTCAATTGCCCGCTGAGCTTTGGCGCCCGCAACAACGCTTTCGCCTTCGACAAGCGCTGGCTCGAACAACCGTTGCCGCTCGCCGACATCATCACCCACCAGGCCATGGCCGAGCGCTGCCGCAAACAGAACACCGAGTTCACCGGGCGCCAGGCCTGGCTCGGGCGGATTCGCCAGCTGCTCAGCGCGCAGCTGAATGCCGCGCCGGGGCTCGATGGCCTGGCCGAGCAGATGAACTGCTCCACACGAACCCTGCGCCGGCACCTCAAGGACATGGGTTGCAGCTACCAGGAGTTGCTCGATGAACTGCGCTTCGAGCAGGCCAAGCAGATGCTGTGCGAGGACCAGATGCCGATCTACCGGATTGCCGAGGCGCTGGGGTTCAGCGAGACCGCCAGTTTTCGCCATGCGTTCGTGCGCTGGAGTGGGGTGGCGCCGAGTCAGTTCAGGCCTTGAATCCTGCGGTGCCAGCAATGCCCCTATCGCGAGCAGGCTCGCTCCCACACCTGCCATCCCTTAAAACATCTGTGGGAGCGAGCCTGCTCGCGATGGGGGCACACCTGCGCCAATAAGGGGCGAATTCCGGTCACAGCTTTTGGCCATATCAATCCCCTTTTGGCCTTTCCTGCCGTTTTCCAAAACCGCGGGGGCCGCAAGACTGTGAGCAACCGAATCAGCCTGCGGAGAACAAGAAATGCTGACGATCTACTCGGATGATCATCACCTGCACCACGGCCGTTGCGAATTGATCGACGGGCAGCTCAAACCCTGCTTCGAAATGCCCTCGCGTGCCGATCACGTGCTGCAACGGGTGAAGAACCAGGAGCTCGGCCCGGTCGAAGCGCCGAAGGACTTCGGCCTGGACCCGATTGCCCGTGTCCACACCCGCGACTACCTGGACTTCTTCAAAGGCGCCTGGGCACGCTGGACCGAATTCAATACCGATGGCGACTTGCTGCCCTACACCTGGCCGGCCCGCACCCTGCGCGCGGTCAAGCCGAAAAGCCTGCACGGCGAGCTCGGCTACTACAGCTTCGACGGTGGCGCACCGATCACCGCCGGCACCTGGCAAGCGGCGTACAGCGCAGCGCAAGTGGCATTGACCGCGCAGGCGGAAATCCAGCGCGGCGCCCGCAGCGCCTTCGCCCTGTGCCGTCCACCGGGACACCACGCCGCCAGTGACGTGATGGGCGGTTATTGCTACCTCAACAACGCCGCCATCGCTGCCCAGGCCTTCCTCGACCAGGGCCACAAAAAAGTCGCGATCCTCGACGTCGACTATCACCACGGCAACGGCACCCAGTCGATTTTCTACGAGCGCAGCGACGTGCTGTTCACCTCGATCCACGGCCACCCGGAAGCCGAGTTCCCGTTTTTCCTGGGCTTTGACGATGAGCTGGGCGAAGGCGCAGGTGAAGGTTTCAACTTCAACTACCCATTGCCTGCCGGCAGCGGCTGGGACACCTGGAGCGCCGCGCTGGAACAGGCCTGCAAGGAGATCGAAAGCTACGGCGCCGACGTCATTGTCGTGTCCCTGGGCGTCGATACCTTCAAGGACGATCCGATCTCGCAATTCAAGCTCGACAGCCCGGATTACCTGGCCATGGGCAAGCGCATCGCCGGCCTTGGCAAGCCGACACTGTTCGTGATGGAAGGCGGTTACGCCGTCGAGGAAATCGGCATCAACGCCGTGAACGTGCTCGAGGGTTTCGAGAGCGTTTGATGGCCTGCGTGTACCCGGACCCGCGTCTTCGCGGGTCTTTTTTTGCCTGCGATATCTATCTACCGCAAGCCACCGGCTCCCCCTCGCTAACGTCTCCGGCCTCAAGGCGGTGTCATCCGCAGCCGCCATCAGGAGACAAGCATGTCCGAAACCACCTCGCAGAAAGAACTGGATTTACTCACCGAACTGATCACCGGCCCGCTGATCAGCGAAGTGGCCACAAAGGTCCTGCGGCCTGCGCTTGATAAGCTGTATCCGCACCTGAAAATCGACCCGTCACTGGCCACCGTCGTGAGCCCGGCCTGGACGATTACCCACAATCGCGTCATCCCCGGCAAGAACACCTACGAATCTTTGACCAATGTGCTGGTGCGCCTGGGTTACACCGGCAAGTACGTCAATTACATTGATGGCGAACACTTCCTGACGCTGCATCCGGGCGTCGAGCCGATGGTCCAACTGGCGGTGAAGATCGACGCCATCGGCGCCCTCCTCAATGCCCTCGCCCCGCTGCTGTTCAATGCCTACCAGCAACAACAACTCGACTATTGGAACCAGGAAACCAGCCCGGCAACACCCCGCTGGCATCAACTGTCGCAATCGCTGCAAAGCATCTGGAACCTCGACTCGACACTGGACTGGAGCGAAGACGAAAAGGCCATGGCCCGCGCGGTGTTCAACCAGCCGGACCGGGCGACACGACGCACCGGCGACAAGTACAAGACCAAGGCGTGCCTGATCGACGTCGACGGGCTCAAGGCACAGGGCGATTCGGGCAGCCATTCATGGATTCTCGATGCCGCCGTTCTGGTCGGGACGCTGGGTGAGCGCACCTTCGTGCTCACCCATTCGATCGTCGAAGGGTTCCGGCGCTACGACACGGTCGAGGCATTGGGCGAGCGACTGCCCGCCCGACACAACATGCGCTGGCGGCTGTATGAACCCGATGGCAACTTTTTCCATCACCAGGCCTGCGCACTGATTGCGCTGGAAATCGACGCCATCGGTGACCTGAACACTCCCGACAACACCACCCCGCCCAGGCTTTCAACCGCCGAAAGTACTCACCCCAGAAACTTCACCGACGCGAATCAACAGCCGACGTCTCACTTCAGCAAGGTCGAGGCACTGACGCCCGGCTGGCTGAAGAGCGCCTCGCCGGCTGACCTCACTCGCTACAGCCGGCATTTGATGGACATCGCCAGCTTGCGTGAAAAGGATGCCGGCAAGACCTTCCTCGACGGCGTGCCGGCACTGCGCGAATTCACCCTGCAACGCCTGCGCGAACAGATGATCAAGGAGCACCCGGACGCACGGGCGCTGAAGCTTGAGGATGTCGAATTCAGCATCACCAGCGTGGTGGTGATCGGCACCTTCGTCGTACCCACCAAGCCCCAGGTGCTCAGGCTGTCGCTGGTGGAGCTGGCCCTGCAGAACCTGGTCGGCCTGCCGCTGGGGAACAAGGCGGTGTACTTCAAGAACGGCAAGGCCACACCGGCGTGGATGACGCCGGCATACCTGGAGCAACTCGTCAGGCAGGTGAACATTGGCGACACCTACCCCGCGCTGATCAAGCAGAAACTGCTCACCGATCCCCCGGAACAATCGCGCCGCCAGGATCTGTACACCCGGCACCTGCGCATCCAGCTGCCGCTGCAAGCGCTGCAATGCAAGATCCGCGAGCAGGCGGGAATCGACGAGCGCGGCTATCAGTACGTGCTGGCGGCCGTGCAGGAAAAACCGGCGGATCGTTATGTCGATGGGCTGGAGATCATCATCCGACCGCTGGCGTTCGTGCACGATACCCAGGGGAAGGCGGACACCGTCGCCAACATGTTCGTGATCGGCCCACGCCTGTCTTCCAAGGGGCCGTGCCTGCTGTATCGACCGCTGCTCGAACACCCGTTACTGCAATACCCCAGCGAGGCGAATTTGCTGTATGCGATCAAGCACAGCAAGACACTGCGCCAATCGGTATTGGCCTGGCTGCCGGATGCGGTGCGCTTCAACTACTCGCAATACGCCTTCCCCGGCGAGTTGCCGGCCGTGTGGACCATCGGGCAGTTGCTGGTCGAACCGTCCTCGCTGCTGGGCAAGATGGCCAACGTAACATTCAGCACCCAGGCAATGGAGGGCGAGCCGGTTGCCGCCCTGTTCAAGGCCAATGCCGAAGCGATCGTCACCCTGGCTGACCGCCAATCGGTGTCCAATGCCGAAGCGCGCTGGGCCACGCTCAAGCAAGGCGCCTGGATGATGTTCTCGGTAGCCCTGCCGTTTCTGGGGCGTACGCTCAGCACCGCCTCGTGGGTCTGGCAGATCATGGATGACCTGCAACAAGCCAGCGACGCCCGGGAAGCCAACGACAACGACACGGCCTGGTCGGCCATGACGGACCTGTTGCTGACCCTGAGCATGGTGCTCGCCCATCAGGCCGCCGCCCGGCAAAGGTCCGCGGCACCCGCCCCGGAGAAAATCGCCGCTGAACGCCCTGCCCTGCACGCCCTGCCCGCCCCCAAACCGAGCGTGACGCGCTTGCCCGACTGGCAATCGAGCCAGCCACCGGCTGCCCATGAATCCTCGCTGCATACGCCCGGTGCGCTAACGACCAAGGGCCTGGGCAAAGTGCTCGACGCCCTGAGCATCGACGAGCCCGCCGGCCTCAAGCCCGCAGCGCCTGAGCCCGGCCCCTACCAGCACCTGCACGGGCTCGACCATCGGTGGTACGCCAAGGTCGGCCAACGCTGGTTCGAAGTCACCCTCAACGATAACGAGGACGTACAGATCATCGACTCGCGCCCCAAGCCCGCCATCAAAGGCCCGCTGCTGGTTCATTCAGCCAAGGGGCAATGGTTCATCGACATGCGCCTGCGCTTGCGTGGTGGTGGCCGGCGCCTGGAGTTGATGCGCAGGAACGAGCAGCGCAAGACCGACCTGAAACAAAAACTCGAAGCGTTCGATGCGCGCAAGCACCAGCTGGAATCGGAACTGCAAACGGCTGAAAACGCCTTCACCCAGGCCAACCTCCAGTCCCTGGGCGACACCCTGGACGCGCAGGTGGCGGAGTACGGCGCGTACATCGAACTGCTCAAGGAATACAACGCGCTGGAGCCGCTGCAAAACTATCGCCCGGTGCTGGTCAGTTGCCTGGATAACCAACTGTCGCTGACGCAGAAATGGTTCGCCCTACAGCACCCCAGCTTCACTGAAGCCTTGCGCCAGTCGCTCACCCTGCTCGACCAGAAAGCGCCTGAAGGCACGCTGACGCCGCGCCAGACCTATCAGTTCACCAGCGACATGACCCAGCACTACATCCACAGGATCGAATTCGCCAATGCCCGCATCGCTGAAATGACCCGGCTGGGCAAGGACGCCAGCGAAATCGCCCGCGAATACTCGCTGCACATGCCAGCCTTCAAACTGGCAGATCTGAAGATGTTCCAGGTCAGCATCGCCCAGGAACTGTGCATCAACGACAGCGCGCCGGGCGATCTGGCAGCGGCCCGGCAGGCGATGGAAAAAATGGTCGAGGATGTCTGCCTGACCATCCAGTCTTCACTGGACCTCACGGCGAGCGGCGAGGCCTTGCCCTTGCTCGAACGCATCGACGGCTTCAACGACCTGGTGGAGCAGTTCGCCAACCTCGACCAGCGCATTGCCGACCTGGCGCCGGAGTTTCCCGAAGAACTGCTGGGTGACTCTCTGGACATCATGCGCGAACGGGTCAAGGCCTTCAACGAACCGACCACCCGGCAGCTCACCAGCCTGTTGCTGGAACGCCGGTTGCTGGCGCCGACACCGGGACCTTCGCGACCGGCACCACCGCGCAGTCGCATCATCAAGACGCGCTTCAAGGGCACCGTGGTCGGCACGCCACGCCCGCGCAAAGCCGGCGAGGAAGCCAACCTGTACGACGTCACCTCGCCCCTGACCGGCAAAGTGATCGCGACCTTCCATGAAAAGAGCCCCGGCAACTGGCTGGAGCATGTCCCCGCCAAAGCCGCCTCAACGGCGCGCCCTACCCTTGATCTCAGCATCCAGAAGGGCCAGATCCTGCTCGACCAGATGCCGGCGTTCAGCCGCCGCACCGAATCGCACGCCAGTCAGGCCGGGCGCATTCCGGTGGAGATCGAGGAAATGTTCAATCAACAGGCCCGCCGAATGAACCAGGCGGCCGACACCATCGAAAAGGCCCTGACCGACCTGAACGCCACGGATGGCGGCCAGACCTCGGCGGTCAACCTGGTCAAACAGCTCAATGAAGGTGCGACCGGCCTTTACGAACAAGGCCGCCAGGCGCGTATCAGCATGATCAAGAAACAGCCACCCACCGCCGCCCGCGTGCAATGGCTGCATGAAAAAGGCCTGGTGGAGATCGTCCGGGTACCGGGCCGCAGCCGGCTCAAGGGGCAACGCAAGGACTTCCTTGAGGAGTATGAGATTCGCGAGCGGGCAGCGGGCGACAGCAAGGCCGTGCTCTGGTATGCGCACTTTCATTACCCCAAGGCCGACACACCGGTGGATGGCTACACCGCAGCCCATCTGAAGACCGCCTCCCAACGCAAACTGGGCAGCGGCTTCGAAATGAAAACGGCGCCGTCCAGCAGCGAACTGATCGAGATCTACCGCAGCGAAATCAGCCCGCAACTGGCCAAGGCGTTGTTCTTGCCCTCAAAAAACTGACCCGCCCCCTGTAGGAGCGAGCTTGCTCGCGATGGCCGTCAACGATAACGCGCAAGGACGGAATTTCCGCGGTGCCAAGGCGTCCATCGCGAGCAAGCTCGCTCCTACAGGGTTGGGATGTGGTCAGCGCCAGGCTTTTTTCAGCCGCGCCAGCGCTGCCCGGATATCCGTCTCCGGCACCGCCGCAAACCCCAGCACCAGCCCGGCGCGCTCATCTGGCGGCGTTGGCGAATCCGGCAGCCAGTAGCTGCTCAGCGGATTGATCTCGACGTCGACGCGCGCGGCGCTCTCGACCAGCGCCTGCTCGCGGGCCTGTGAGTCTACGGCGACCGTCAGGTGCAGCCCGGCGGCGACACTCGGCAGGCTGCCCACGCCTGGGATCTCCTGGGGCCAGTCCGCCAGCAACGTGTTGCGCCGACTCAAGGCTGCGCGGCGCATGCGGCGAATGTGCCGCTGGAAGTGCCCGGCCGCCATGAACTCGGCCATCACTGCCTGGGTGCTGACTTCGGAGTGCCGGACATCCACCGCGCGCCGCTGCGAAAAGGCATCCACCAACCCCGGCGGCAGTACCAGATAGCCCAGGCGCAATGCCGGGAAGGCAACCTTGCCGAAGGTGCCGACATACAACACCCGTCCCTGGCGGTCGAGGGCCGCCAACGGCGCCAGCGGCGCACCGGTGTAGCGATACTCGCCATCGTAGTCGTCCTCGACGATCCAGCCCTGGGTCCGCTCGGCCCAGGCCAGCAGTTCCAGACGCCGCGCCAGGCTCATCACCACCCCGGTCGGATATTGGTGCGACGGGGTGACGTACGCCAGGCGACAGTCACTGATCTGCGCCAGCCCGTGACAGTCGATGCCTTCACTGTCCACCGCTACGCCATGCAGGTGCGCCCCGGCGACGGCGAAGGCATGACCGGCAGCGCGATAGCCGGGATTTTCAATCGCCACCCCGTCGCCTGGCTCCACCAGCAACTGTGCACAAAGGCTGATCCCCTGCTGCGCGCCACTGGTGATCACAATTTGCTCAGCCGTGCATTGCATGCCACGGGAACTTCGCAGGTACGCAGCGATCAGCCCGCGCAAGCGCTCATCCCCCGCCGGGTCGCCATAACACAGCTGACGCAAATCCGGTTTGCGCCAGAAAGCCGCGTTCAGCTTGGCCCAAACCTCGAACGGGAACAGATCGAAGGCCGGAACACCCACCCGAAATGCCCGTGGCGGGCCACTCGGTGGCAGCGCCAAATGGTTCTTTTCGACCCGCCCAAGCGGCCCGCTGTGGATAACTTTACTGGATGAAACAACAGGTAAATCCAGCCAATTTGTGGATAACCCTGTGGGTAAGCCTGTTGAAAAGCCTGTGGATACTTTTGTGGATAGTTTTTTCGTCTGCGACAGTTGCGCGACATAAGTGCCGTCGCCCACCCGCCCTTCGATAAAGCCTTCGGCGTAGAGCTGATCGTAGGCCCGCACCACGCTGTTGCGCGAAATCGCCAACGCAGCGGCCAGGTCGCGACTGGCCGGCAAGCGCGTGCCACTGACCAGGCGCCCGTCGAGCACCCGCGCACGCAATGCCTGATAGAGCTGGCGACTCAGGCCCTGGCGGCGATCCAGTTCGATGCCGGCCGGGTTGAACGACAAGGAAAGCGGCACATTCGTCATGGCAATGGACCTATGAAATTGGCCATTAATGGCTCTTACAACAGACCAATAGCCTGCCTAGGATGCAGGCAATCGCCAAGGAAAATTTCCATGTACACGCCACGCAGTTTTGCCATCGACGACTTGCAAGAGATGCAGCAGCAGATGCGGGACACCCGCCTGGCCGTGCTCGTGACCCACGGCGCGCAGGGCTTGCAGGCCAGTCACCTGCCGCTGTTGCTGCGCCCGGACGAAGGTCCGAATGGCACCGTCTACGGTCACTTTGCCCGCGCCAATCCACAGTGGAAAGACCTGCAGGACGGCGCCGAGGCGCTGGTGATCTTCGCCGGCGCCGACGCCTACGTGAGCCCCGGCTTCTATCCGAGCAAGGCCGAACACGGCAAGGCAGTTCCGACCTGGAACTACATCGCCGTACACGCCTACGGCACCGCCGAGGTATTCACCGACGCCGGGCGCCTGCATGAGCTGGTCAGCGCCTTGACCGATCGCCACGAAGCCGGCCGCGCGCAGCCGTGGAAGGTCACCGATGCCCCCGCCGACTACATCGACGGCATGCTCAAGGCCATCGTCGGTTTTGCCCTGCCGATCCAGCGCCTGGAAGGCAAACGCAAGCTCGGCCAGAACCGCAGCAGCGCCGACGTTGCCGGCGTCCGCGAAGGGCTGGCCGCCAGCCCGGATGCCCAGGACCGTGCCCTCGCCCACTTGATGCCATAAGGAACACACATGAGCCAGCTTGAAATCCGCCAGGTCAGCGCCGACGATCACGCCGCATGGCTGCCGTTATGGCAGGCTTACCTGCGCTTCTACAACACGGAACTGGCCGACAGCGTCAGCCAGAGCACCTGGCAACGCTTCCTCGACCCCAACGAGCCGACCCACGCGGCGCTCGCCTGGGCCGATGGCAAAGCAGTGGGCATGGTGCATTTCATCTACCATCGCTCCAACTGGGCCATCGAGAACTCCTGCTACCTGCAAGACCTGCTGGTGGCGCCCGAGACCCGTGGTACCGGCGTTGGCCGCAAACTGATCGAGTTCGTCTACACCACGGCCAAGGCCGATGGTTGCAGTAAAGTCCACTGGTTGACCCACGAAACCAATGCCACGGCGATCCAGCTCTACGAGCGCATCGCCGAACGTCCGGGGTTCATCCAGTTTCGCAAAGCCATTTAAGGTTCAAGGAGAACAGCATGTCGACTTCACTCGCCGACTGGAAAGGCGTCCCGGCACCCACCGTGCAAACCCTCGAAGGGCGCTTCATTCGCCTGGAAAGACTCGACCCGGCGCGCCACGGCGACGAGTTGTTCGACGCCCTGCAGGGCCCCGGCGCCGACCCGAAACTCTGGGACTACCTGCCTTACGGTCCATTCCCGGAGCGCAGCGGCTTCAATGACTGGCTGAACAACCACGCCGCCAGCAGCGACCCGTACTTCTTCAGCGTGATCGACCGCGCCACGGGCCAGGTGCAAGGCATCCTCAGCCTGATGTCGATCGTGCCGGCCCAGGGTCGTATCGAAATCGGCCACGTGACCTTCGGCGCACCGATGCAGCGCTCGCCGAAAAGCACCGAGGCGGTCTACCTGCTGGCCAAGGAATCGTTCGCCCTGGGCAACCGCCGCCTGGAGTGGAAGTGCAACAACGGCAACGCCCGCTCCAAGTACGCGGCAGAACGCCTGGGCTTCAGTTTCGAAGGCGTGTTCCGCCAGCACATGGTGGTCAAGGGCCAGAACCGCGATACCGCGTGGTACTCGATCCTCGATTCGGAATGGCCGGCAGTCGCGGCGGGTTTCGAGCGCTGGTTGAGCGATGAAAACCAGGTGGGTGCCGGTCAGGTGAAGACCCTGGCGGAGTGTCGAGGGTAAGTTGCCCGAGTTTGCACAGAGGCCTTCGCGCTCAGGCTGGCGAAGGCACTCTGGCACCTGCGGATCAATCCCTTCGAATCCGCACCACCCCCATCTTCATCCCGAAAGGCCGGAACACGGCATTCAGTGATTTGAGTGTCTGGTTGCCTTCCCCATGCTCGATGTGCACCAGCGTGCGTACCGAAATCCTGCACATCTTCGCGAACTGAACCTGGTGCATCCCTGTGACCTCAACCCGCAACCGGCGAACGGCTTCGCCGATCTCAAGCGAGCCCTGATTCAGCGCTTCCTGGATGCTGTCCAGGAGAACTGCACGTTCGGCGACGGTCATGCTCATTTCAGATGCCACTCTTTCAAACGTTGCTCCAGGTTTTTCAGTGCGATGCGCGGATGGTTCATCGTGACATCGGGCAATCCGCTTTCAGCCAGAATGTCGGGGAGCGCCAGCAGTCCCTTGGCATCCTCACGCAGGCGCTCAAACGAATCCTGCCACTCGCTCAGACCCGTAAGACCTGCCAGGGACTGGCAGACGCCGCGCCAATCGACATCACCGGCCCTTTCCAGTTCTTTGGGCCATTTGGTGGTTCTGGTGACGCCTTCGTCGTCCATGACCATTGGCGCCAGATCATAGATGGGAGCCAGGCGAAATGAGCTTGTGCCACGAATGATTGCGGTGTTGCGCCCGTGGTTGTCGGAGTTGCCAAGGATTTTATTCAGCAGATCCCGACGCAGGTAGTCAGCAACAAGATCCGCAATCTGAGCCTCCTGTCCCGCGTCACGCCAAAGCCCAGCCAGCATGCGAATGACGTCGAGGTGGTTCATGGCGCTGCCGGGCGTAGTGATTTGTGCCAGCGAATAAATCGACTCCACGGCAAGACGCTCAACGCCCTGGTTAGTCACTTGGCGATCAAAGCGATGCATCCATAGACTGGGTTTGCTGGCTTCTTCCAATGTCAGCCCCTGCGCCGCCACGGTTTCTATGCCTAATGCTTGCAGGGCCCTGTAGTAGTGAAATTCGCTTCGGAGGATGTCTTGATCATTTTGGCTGCCCTTGTTCCGCGAGAACTTCACGAACCAGTGCTGGGTAACGCCTGCATCATCCAGCACGGCATCCGGGTACAGGTCGTTGTCCTTGCCTTGGGCCAGCAATAGTTTGGGTGCCTCTCCGCCCGCCCCCGTTGCCCCTCCAATGGCAGCCCCCTGCTCGTAGGCGTATTCCAGAAAACGGTTATCGCGGCTGACCACATCCTCGCGCTTGAAACCCATTGGCGTACGCTGATCCAAGGCTTCGGCCGACTCTTTTATGCGCATATTGCCAATGGGGGCTGGGGTGCATCTGGCCAGCAGATAAAGATCGGCGCTGATGTCGGCGGGCTTATCACCACCTGTGTGTGCCAGGAGGAATTTTCGAGCTGCGCCGGCAGGTGCAATGTCATACACGAACGCCGGTGTGTCGGATCTCCTGCTCTCCCAATCGAGGGGGAATCTGGCGCTGACCGCCGCAGCAAAGGGACTTCCAATATTCTCGTAATTGTCCACGAGATAATGGGCCTCATATCCGAAGCTGCATCGGCTCTCGAAGCCCTTTTCCGGGTTATCGAAGCTCAGCCTCATGGCGTCCCGCCATTCGCCGCTGGCATGAACCTGGAGAGTCAGGTCGTACATATCTTCACCACCTGCATTTAAATGCATTTATTCCAGCAAACCAGCGCTACACACGCAATATAGTGCATATCCACGGACGTGACAGTAGTCATAAACGCAATAGAATGCAGATTTTAAAGGTATGGACCCCGCAAATCTGCAAAATAATGCATATGCGCCCCTGGATCGGGACACATTGATGGTCGATGCCGGCCTGGACCTGAAACTCTCGGCACACAATACGCTGGGCGTGGGTTTGAACGGCGAAAGGGGCAGCGACAGTCGCGGTCATGGCGTGATGTGGCAGTGGCGCATGAGCTTTTGAGCGGCTACGAAATTCGGGCAAAAAAAAGGGGAGCACCTGCTCCCCCGAGGTTTAAAGCGTTGTCATCGTGGCTGTTAACTCAGCCTTCGATCTCGATCAGGATTTCGCCCGGATTCACCCGATCGCCCTTGGCCACGTGAATGGCGGTGACCTTGCCGGCGATGGCCGCCTGCACTTCGGTTTCCATCTTCATGGCTTCGGTGATCAGAACGGCCTGGCCAGCCTTGACGGTGTCGCCTTCCTTGACCAGCACATCGACGATGTTGCCCGGCATGGTGGTGCTGACGTGGCCCGGTGCAGTGGCTTGCTTGCGCTTGCTGCTGCCACCGCCGACGAATTCATTCAGCGGCTCGAACACCACTTCTTCCGGCATGCCGTCGATGGACAGGTAGAAGTGACGCTTGCCTTCGGCCTTGACGCCGACACCGGTGATGTCGACGCGGTAGGTTTCGCCGTGGACGTCGATGACGAACTCGGTCGGTACGCCTTCGCCACCAGCGGCAGCGACCTTGCCGGCTTCCGGAATCGGCAACAGCACTTCCGGGGTCAGGGTGCCGGCAGCACGCTCTTCGAGGAACTTGCGCCCGATGTCCGGGAACATGGCGAAGGTCAGCACGTCTTCTTCGGACTTGGCCAATGCGCCAATGTCTTCACGCAGCTTGGCCATTTCCGGCTTGAGCAGGTCGGCGGGACGCACGTCGATGACGTCTTCGCTGCCGATGGCCTGGCGACGCAGCTTCTCGTTCACGGTGCCTGGCGCCTTGCCGTAGCCACCTTGCAGGTAGAGCTTCACTTCGTTGGTGATGGTCTTGTAGCGCTCGCCGGCCAGCACGTTGAAGAACGCCTGGGTGCCGACGATCTGCGACGTCGGGGTCACCAGCGGCGGGAAGCCGAGGTCTTCACGAACCCGCGGGATTTCCGCCAGCACTTCGCCCATGCGATTCAGGGCGCCCTGCTCCTTGAGCTGGTTGGCCAGGTTGGAAATCATCCCGCCTGGAACCTGGTTGACCTGTACGCGGGTATCGACCGCAGTGAATTCGCTTTCGAACTGGTGGTACTTCTTGCGCACGGCGTAGAAGTACAGGCCGATCTCCTGCAGCAATTCCAGGTTCAGGCCGGTGTCGAACTCACTGCCCTTGAGGGCGGCGACCATCGACTCGGTCCCTGGGTGGCTGGTGCCCCAGGCGAAGCTGGAGATCGCGGTGTCAATGTGGTCGGCACCGTTTTCGATGGCCTTGAGCTGGCACATCGCGGCCAGGCCGGCGGTGTCGTGGGAGTGGACGAACACCGGCAACGACTGCTCGGCTTTCAGCGCCTTGACCAGCTCGCCGGTGGCGAATGGGGTCAGCAGGCCAGCCATGTCCTTGATCGCCACCGAGTCGCAACCCATGGCTTCCATTTGCTTGGCCTGGTTAACGAAGGCCTCGATGGTGTGCACCGGGCTGGTGGTGTAGGCGATGGTGCCCTGGGCGTGTTTGCCCGCCGCTTTCACCGCTTCGATGGCCACGCGAAGGTTACGCACGTCGTTCATCGCGTCGAAGATGCGGAACACGTCGATGCCGTTGACCGCCGCCTTGGCAACGAAGGCCTTGACCACGTCGTCGCTGTAATGGCGGTAGCCCAGCAGGTTCTGGCCGCGCAGGAGCATTTGCAGGCGGGTGTTGGGCAGCGCGGCGCGCAGCTGGCGCAGGCGCTCCCATGGGTCTTCCTTGAGGAAGCGTACGCAGGCGTCGAACGTGGCGCCGCCCCAGCATTCCAGCGACCAGTAGCCGACCTTGTCGAGCTTGTCGCAGATCGGCAGCATGTCTTCGGTGCGCATGCGGGTCGCGAGCAGCGATTGGTGGGCGTCGCGCAGGATGGTGTCGGTTACGTGAATCTTCTTGGACATTGTTTTATTCCTCACAGGCCTGCGTGGGCGGCGATGGCGGCGGCGATGGCCAGGGCCAGCTCTTCGGGTTTGCGCTTGATCGAGTAGTTGGTCAGTTCAGGGTGGCTTTCCACGAAGCTGGTATTGAACTGGCCGCTACGGAATTCCGGGTTGCGCAGGATTTCCTGGTAATACGCGGCGGTGGTCTTGACCCCTTGCAGACGCATGTCGTCGAGGGCGCGCAAGCCACGGTCCATGGCTTCTTCCCAGGTCAGCGCCCAGACCACCAGTTTCAGGCACATGGAGTCGTAGAACGGCGGAATGGTGTAGCCGGTATAGATCGCCGTGTCGGTCCGCACGCCGGGGCCGCCGGGGGCGTAGTAGCGGGTGATCTTGCCGAAACTGGGCAGGAAGTTGTTTTTCGGGTCTTCGGCGTTGATCCGGAACTGCAGCGCGAAGCCACGGTGCTGGATGTCTTCCTGTTTCACCGAAAGCGGCAGGCCGGAGGCGATGCGAATCTGCTCACGGACGATATCGATGCCGGTGATTTCCTCGGTGATGGTGTGTTCCACCTGCACCCGGGTGTTCATCTCCATGAAGTACACCTCGCCTTCGGCGAGCAGGAACTCCACGGTACCGGCGTTCTCGTAGCCCACGGCCTTGGCGGCACGCACCGACAGGTCGCCGATGTAGGCGCGCTGTTCCGGGGTCAGTTGCGGGCTCGGGGCGATTTCGATCAGCTTCTGGTTGCGCCGCTGGATCGAGCAGTCACGCTCGAACAGGTGCACCACGTTGCCGAAGCTGTCGCCCAGAATCTGCGCTTCGATGTGTTTGGGGTTTACGATGCATTTTTCCAGAAACACTTCCGCCGAACCGAATGCCTTGGTGGCCTCGGAAATGACCCGGGGGAAGGCCTGTTCGAGTTCTTCGCGGCTGTTGCAGCGACGGATACCACGGCCGCCACCACCGGAGGTGGCCTTGAGCATCACCGGGTAGCCGATGCGGTCACCTTCGGTCAGGGCTTCTTCGATGCCCGAGACGTTGCCTTCGGTGCCTGGGGTGACGGGCACGCCCGCCTTGATCATGCTGCGGCGCGCTTCGGTCTTGTCGCCCATGCGGCGGATGACTTCTGCGGCCGGGCCGATGAACTTGATCCCACGTTCGGCGCAAATTTCTGCCAGTTCCGCGTTTTCCGAGAGGAAACCGTAACCTGGGTGCAAGGCATCGCAGCCGGTTTCCACTGCCAGGTTCACCAGCTTGCGCGGGTTCAGGTAACCGGCCAGTGGCTCGGCACCAATGCTGTGGGCCTCGTCCGCACGCTTCACATGCAGGGCGTGGCGATCGGCATCGGAAAAAATCGCCACCGAGCGGATGCCCATTTCGGCGCAGGCTCGTACGATTCGTACGGCAATCTCACCACGGTTGGCGATCAGGATCTTTGTTATCACTTGGAGTTTCCCTTGAGCCGCTGGTACCCACGACCTGCTAGACCAGGTCGACGCGTGACCAAATGTTTCAATTTGGTCGCAGCTCCACACTAGCCCGCGCAATGGATTAACAAAAATGATTAATAATTGGGTCATGCATAAGTAAAGACTTATAGTTATGCCATGAGCCTGCGGCGGGAGCGTTCGAATAATGCGTAAGTCATTGATGCGTATGACATTGCGTCAATTGCAGATTTTCAATGAAGTCTGTGATCTGCGCTCCTACAGCCGCGCTGCCGACGAAATGTCGCTGACGCAACCCGCCGTCAGCCTGCAGATTCGCCAGCTCGAAGAGCTGATTGGTCAACCTTTGTTCGATTATGTCGGCAAAAAGCTCTATATGACCGAAGCCGCTGAAGCGCTTCAGCGGGCGAGCCGGGACATTTTCGGCCGCCTGGAAAACCTCGATATGCAGCTGTCGGACATGCAGGGTTCGTTGCAGGGCCAACTGAAACTGGCCATCGAATCCAGCGCCAAGTATTTCGTGCCGCACCTGTTTGCCGCGTTCAAGCGCCAGCACCCGGAGGTCAACCTGCAACTGACGGTGGTCAACCGCGGCCAGGTGATCCGTCGCCTCTCCGACAACCGCGATGACCTGGTGATCATGTCCATGGTGCCGCAGGACATGGGCCTGGAGTTCCTGCCCTTCCTCAACAACCCGATCGTGGCCGTCGCGCCGCCCGATCATCCCTTGTGCCACATGGGCCCGCTGCGCTTGCAGGACCTTGAACCCTACACCCTGCTGCTGCGCGAGCCTGGCTCGGGTACGCGCATGGCGTGCGAGGAGTATTTCAAGGAGAAGCGCGTGCACTTCAACCAGACCCAGGAAGTCTCGTCGGCCGAAGCCCAGCGTGAATGTGTACTGGCGGGTCTGGGCGTCGCGCTGATGACGCGCCACGCCCTGAACCTGGAATTGGCGACCGGCGGCCTGGTCGAGCTACCGGTCGAGGAGCTGCCGCTGTTTCGCAGTTGGTGCCTGGTCCAGGCCAAGGCCAAGCGGCTGTCGCCGGTGGCCCACGCATTCCTTGCGTTCATCCGCAGCGAACGGGTGCAGATCAGTGGCCTGGTTGAGCGTTTCGACGGGAAGCTGCGGGCGATGCCTGCCAGAAATTGAGTTCCAGCTCCGGGAAGTCACCGATCTCGGCCATCAACTGGCGGCGCTCGCAGCGATCTTCGATGGCGCGGCGAAACTCCATGCGGCGCTGGTCTTCCTGTTGACGACGGGTTCTGACAGCGCTGTTGCGTTCTTCGTAGGGCTGGGCCATTTCGAGTCTCCCAAGGCGAGTACGGGAGTTACAGGATGGGCGCGGGGGATGACGGTTTGGCGGCGGGTGGGTTACAGGCTCGTGAAAGTTGTTGATCCGGAGGGCCTTATCGCGAGCAGGCTCGCTCCCACAGCTTGCCTTGTGAACACCGATCCATTGTGGGAGCGAGCCTGCTCGCGATCAAGGTCGATACGACCTTGCGATGACGCCAGTCATCAATCATCCAGCGCTTTCACCGCCTTGGGCGACAAGCGCAAGCTGCGCAGGCTGCGCTTGACGCTCTTGAGGTGGTTGACCAGGCTCGGCCCGCGCGCCATGGCCACGCCCATCGCCAGCACGTCGATCACCACCAGGTGGGCAATGCGCGAGGTCAAAGGCGTATAAATCTCGGTGTCTTCGTGCACGTCGATGGCCAGGTTGACGGTCGACAGCTCGGCGAGCGGCGTCTGGCTCGGGCACAGGGTGATCAGCGAGGCGCCGCTTTCGCGCACCAGGTTCGCCGTGATCAACAGGTCCTTGGAGCGCCCCGACTGGGAAATGCAGATCGCCACGTCGCTGGGCTTGAGCGTCACCGCCGACATCGCCTGCATGTGCGGGTCGGAGTAGGCAGCCGCCGTCAGCAGCAGGCGGAAGAACTTGTGCTGGGCATCCGCCGCCACCGCGCCCGAGGCCCCGAAGCCGTAGAACTCGACGCGCTGGGCCTGGGACATCAGCGACACCGCCCGCTGCAATTCCACCGGATCGAGCTTCTCACGAACCTCCATCAGGGTGTGCAGGGTGGTGTCGAAAATTTTCAGGCTGTAGTCAGCGACCGAGTCGTCTTCATGGATGGCGAACTGGCCAAAACTCGCCCCCGCCGCCAGGCTCTGCGCCAGCTTGAGCTTGAGGTCCTGGAACCCGGAACAGCCGATGGCCCGGCAGAAACGCACGATGGTCGGCTCGCTGATGCCCACGCTGTGGGCCAGATCGGCCATGGAACTGTGCATCACCGCCGCGGGGTCAAGCAGCACGTGGTCGGCGACCTTGAGCTCCGACTTGCGTAACAGGTGACGTGACTGGGCGATGTGTTGCAGCAGATTCAAGGGCCTGGACTCTTTGTTATGGGCAGGTGCCGGAGATGTAGCAAGCTTGTAGTTATACTACATGAATCGGCTTTCTGCCTGCTCAAATGCGTAACCAAATAGCGCCTGACGGCTTGGTTTTGGCAAGGAAGGCCAGATGTAGCGGTTATGGCGGGACTATTCGCCCTGCGCTCGCAACAGCACGGCCAACGCCTGCGCCTCGATAGGCCGGCTGATCAGGTAGCCCTGCACCTCATCACAACGCTCGCCCTGCAAAAATTCGAGCTGCTCAGCCAGTTCCACCCCTTCGGCCACCACCTTCAGCGACAAGCCGTGGGCCATAGCGATGATCGCCCGCGTGATCGCCGCATCCACCGTGCCCTCCCCCAGGCCCCGAATGAACGCCTGATCAATCTTCACGTAGTCCACCGGAATGCGCTTGAGGTAGCTCAGCGACGAATAGCCGGTACCGAAGTCGTCGATGGCCAGCTTGACCCCCAGATCACGCAGTTGCTGGAAGGTCGCGATGATGTGTTCGACGCTGTCCAGCAGGTGGCTTTCAGTGAGTTCCAGTTCCAGGTAGTGCGGCGCCAGGCCGGTTTCTTCCAGCACCTGACGCACCAGGCTGACCAACTTGCCCTGGCGCAGCTGGTGCACCGACAGGTTGACCGACACCCGGATCGGCTCCAGGCCCTGGCGTTGCCATTCGCACGCCTGCCAGCAGGCCTGACGCAGCACGAATTCGCCGATGGGGCCGATCAGCCCGGTTTCTTCGGCCAGGCCGATGAAGTCTCCCGGCGGGACATTGCCCAATATCGGATGGTCCCACCGCACCAGCGCTTCAGCAGCATTCAGCCGGCCAGTAGCGAGGCACAACTTGGGTTGGTAGAACACGCTCAGCTGTTTTTCTTCGATGGCCTTGCGCAAGCGGTTTTCCAGTTGCAGGCGCTCAAGGGTGCTGGCTTGCAGGCTGTCGGTGTAGAACTGGAAATTGTTACCGCCCAAGTGCTTGGCGTGCTGCATGGCCATGTTCGACTGGCTCACCAGCGCGGAAATTTCCCGCGCGTTGTCCGGCAGCATGCTGATGCCCATGGACGCGCTGACCACCAGCTCGTGCCCATCGACCGTCACCGGCACGCGCAGTTTGGTCGACAGTCGCGTCGCGACCCGCGCCAGGCTCGACAGCGTGCCGTAGGCGTCGAACAGCACCGCGAATTCATCACCGGACAGCCGCGCGATGGTGTCCGCCTCCGGCAACGCATTGACCAGGCGCCGGGCCATTTTCTGCAACAGCTGGTCGGCAACTTCATGGCCCAGGCTGTCATTGAGCAGCTTGAAACGGTCCAGGTTGATGTGCAAAAGCGCCAGGCTGCGACCACCCTGGCGCACCCGCTGATGGGCCTCGCGCAAGCGTTCGCGGAACAGCGAGCGGTTGGCCAGCCCGGTCAGTTCGTCGTAGTGGGTCAGGTAGCGCATGCGCTCTTCGGATTCGCGGCGCGCCGACAGATCGGCGAAGAAGCCTACGATATGACTGATGTTTCCCCGTGTATCGCGCACGGTGTTCAATTGCAGCCATTGTGGGTAGAGCTCGCCGTTCTTGCGCGTTTCCACCAGCTCGCCCTGCCAGCTGCCGTGTTGCTCCAGCGCCTGATGGATCGCCCCGTAGTGACGGCGGGCGTCCCGACTGCAGGGCAGTTCGACGACGTTACGCCCGATCATGTCGTCCAGGTCATAGCCCGTTAATTGGCTGAAAGCCTGGTTGACGGCAATGAGGGCGTAGTTCGGGTCGAAAATCATGATGCCTTCACTGGCGGCTTCAAACACCGTAGCCGCCAATTGCTGTTGCGCCTCCAGCCCTTTGCTGGCGGTGATGTCGCGGCGGGTACCGACCATGCGGATCACCCGGCCGCTCTCCGTACGCTCGACCGCGCGGCCACGGTCCTCGATCCAGACCCAGTGGCCAGCGCCGTGACGCACGCGGTATTCGATCTGGTAGTCCTCGCTGCGCCCCTTCAAGTGCTCGATCAATGCGCGCTTGAGCGCCGGCAGATCGTCGGGATGCAAACGTGGAGTGAGATGGCCGAGCATCGCCGTGACGAACTCCGGATCGAGCCCGAACAACTCCTGGACGTGAGTGTGGTGGACTTCGTCGGTTTGCAGGTTCCAGTCCCACAACCCTAACTCACTGGCTTTCAACGCCAGGGCCAGCCGTGCTTCGCTTTTGCGCAGGGCCTGGTTGGCGGCGTCCAGTTCGAGACTGCGCTCGACGACGCGGGACTCCAGCCCGGACTGGATTTCACGCAGCTCGTCTTCGGCACGGCGGCGCTGCTCGATCTCTTTGGCCAGCTCATGGTTCAACTGATCGCTGCGGGTTTGCGCCTGCTGCAAATGTTCGATCAGGGCCTGATTCTGGAAACGCCGCAGCAAGCCGCCGTCGATCAGCCGATTGACCTGCCAGGCCACCACGCTCAGCGCACCCAGCAGGATCAGCCCGAACCAGCCCCAGCCCTGCCCCTGCTCGTCCCCGCCCCAGAACAGGTAGCCGATCGCAGGCAACAGGCAGGGCAAGGTAAAGGACAGGAACGCCGGCAGGCTGACGGCATAGGCCACGCTGGCCGAGAGCGCCGCCGCGCCGATCAGACCGAATACCCAGGCCTGCTGGATGAAGTTATCGGCGGGCACCAGGGCGATGCCGGCACCGGCCAGGGTCAGGCCGGTCATGGCCGAACCGAGCAGGAACATGCGACGCCAGACGGGATGGGCCTGGCGGTTGGGAATCGCCGAATCGAAGGCCGCGACCTGGATCACCCGCAGCGCCACCAGCGACAGCAGCCACACCAGCCAGACGGTGATCACGAAGTAGCGCTGCGGACTCCAGAGCAGTCCGGCGCAGACCAGGCCATTGATCAACATGAACAGGGTCGGCAACAGCGAGCCCTGGTACAGCAGGCGCGTACGCTCGACCGCCATTTGCATGGCGTACTGTTTGCGGATAACCCGGGGCTCCACAGTAGGGCCCGACAGGTCGGAGCTGAGGGTCATAGACAATGTTCTTGTTCTTATAATGATGAGCTGAGCCCGAACGTGGACGGAGCATACACAAGCCAATGACCTTACCAAACTGCTCCAGATCATAAATTCGACAAAAGTCCTCAGCCCTTCGACCCCCGTGAACCCTGCAAGCGAGCCCCGCCAACGACTGCAGCGGATGACCGACCGGTCGTCCTGCGCGCCTCTTTCATCGGCTAAAGCAAAGCGATGTTTGCCCGGTGTGACGCGGCCCCCTAGAATGCCCCGATGCGCGATGATCTCTCCCTTCTGCTGAACTCCCTCAACGATGCCCAACGGCAGGCCGTAGCCGCCCCCGTGGGTCGTCAGTTGGTCCTGGCCGGTGCTGGCTCCGGTAAAACCCGAGTGCTGGTGCACCGTATCGCCTGGTTGATCCAGGTCGAAAACGCCTCGCCCCACTCGATCCTGTCGGTGACCTTCACCAACAAGGCCGCTGCCGAGATGCGTCACCGCATCGAGCAGTTGATGGGTATCAACCCGGCCGGCATGTGGGTCGGCACCTTCCACGGCCTGGCGCACCGCCTGCTGCGGGCGCACTGGCAGGAAGCCGGCCTGAGCCAGACCTTCCAGATTCTCGACAGCGACGACCAGCAGCGCCTGGTCAAGCGGGTGATCCGCGAGCTGGGCCTGGACGAACAACGCTGGCCGGCCCGTCAGGCCCAGTGGTTCATCAACGGGCAGAAAGACGAAGGTCTGCGCCCGCAACACATTCAAGCCAGTGGCGATCTGTTCCTGGCGACCATGCGCAGCATCTACGAAGCCTACGAGGCCGCGTGCCTGCGCGCGGGCGTCATCGACTTCTCCGAGCTGCTGCTGCGCGCCCTGGACCTGTGGCGCGATCACCCAGGCCTGCTGGCGCATTACCAGAAGCGCTTCCGCCACATCCTGGTGGACGAGTTCCAGGACACCAACGCCGTGCAGTACGCCTGGTTGCGTCTGCTGGCCAAGGGTGGCGACAGCCTGATGGTGGTCGGCGACGACGATCAGTCGATCTACGGCTGGCGTGGCGCGAAAATCGAGAACATCTACCAGTACTCCGATGATTTCCCGGACGCCGAGATCATCCGCCTGGAGCAGAACTACCGCTCCACCGCCGGTATCCTCAAGGCCGCCAACGCCCTGATCGCCAACAATACCGGGCGCATGGGCAAGGAGCTGTGGACCGACGGCGGCGATGGCGAAGCGATCAACCTGTACGCGGCCTTCAACGAGCACGACGAAGCACGCTACGTGGTGGAAACCATCGAAAGCGCGCTGAAAACCGGCCTGGCTCGCAGCGATATCGCGATTCTGTACCGCTCCAACGCCCAATCGCGCGTTTTGGAAGAAGCTTTGCTGCGTGAGCGCATTCCATATCGCATCTACGGCGGCCAGCGCTTCTTCGAACGAGCTGAAATCAAGAACGCCATGGCTTACCTGCGCTTGCTGGAAGGCCGGGGCAACGATGCCGCGCTGGAACGGGTGATCAACGTACCGACCCGCGGCATCGGCGAAAAAACCGTCGAGGCCATTCGCGAACACGCACGCCACAGCGATGTATCCATGTGGGAAGCGATGCGCCAGCTGATCGCCAACAAAGGCGTGACGGGCCGTGCTGCCGGCGCCCTGGGCGCGTTCATGGAACTGATCGAAAACCTCGCTGCCAAGTGCATCGAGATGCCGCTGCACCTGATGACCCAGACGGTCATCGAGCAGTCCGGGCTGATCGCCTACCACGAAGCGGAAAAAGGCGAGAAAGGCCAGGCTCGGGTGGAAAACCTTGAGGAACTGGTCAGCGCCGCGCGCAACTTCGAGAACACCGAAGAGGACGAGGACCTGACGCCATTGGCGGCGTTCCTCGGCCATGCATCGCTGGAGGCCGGGGACACCCAGGCCGACGAGCACGAAGACAGCATCCAGTTGATGACCTTGCACAGCGCCAAGGGCCTGGAGTTCCCGTACGTGTTCCTGGTGGGCATGGAAGAAGGCCTGTTCCCGCACAAGATGAGCCTGGAAGAACCCGGCCGCCTGGAAGAAGAGCGGCGCCTGGCCTACGTCGGCATCACCCGCGCCATGCAGAACCTGGTGATGACCTACGCGGAGACCCGCCGCCTGTACGGCAGCGAGACCTACAACAAGGTCTCGCGCTTCGTACGCGAGGTTCCGAAAGGGCTGGTCCAGGAAGTGCGGCTGTCCAACAGTGTCAGCCGTCCATTCGGTGGCGGCCAGCAGCAAAGTACATCCAGCCTGTTCAGCGGTAGCGAAATCCCGCAGACCGGCTTCACCCTGGGCCAGGCCGTGCGCCACTCGGTGTTCGGCGACGGCGTGATCCTCAACTTCGAAGGCGCTGGCGCGCAGGCGCGGGTGCAGGTGAACTTCAGCGAAGGCAGCAAGTGGCTGATGCTGGGGTATGCGAAGCTGGAAGCGATCTGACGATACCGTTGGCGCTTCCTTGTGGGAGCGAGCCTGCTCGCGATAGCCGTGGATCAGTCAATACTGATGTGGCTGGTACACCGCAATCGCGAGCAAGCTCGCTCCTACAGTGGCGCAGCGGGCGGTCATGACAAGGAGCAAGCATGGGCTCGGGTTTCTTTTCTTCCTGGACGTTCTGGGCGCTGTTGTCTGCTGCTTTCGCGGCGTTGACCGCCATTTTCGCGAAAATAGGCGTGGAAAACGTCAACTCGGACTTCGCCACGCTGCTGCGTACTGTGGTGGTGCTGGTCAGCCTGGCCTTGATTTTGTACGCCACGGGCCAATATCAGTCTTTGGGCTCGATCTCGCCGAGAAGTTATCTGTTCCTGCTGCTGTCCGGGCTTGCGACCGGCGCCTCGTGGATCTGCTACTTCCGTGCGCTGAAAGTCGGTCCGGCCTCGCTGGTCGCACCGGTGGACAAGCTCAGCGTGGTCCTCGTGGCCGTGCTCGGCGTGATGCTGCTGGACGAGAAACTCGACCTGCGCCAATGGGGCGGTATCGGTCTGATCACCGCGGGTGTGGTGATGCTGGCGTTACGACGCTGAGGCATCTTCCTACAGAACTTATCTACCTATCCTACTGACCAAAGTTAACAGGCCTTATTGCGCTGACTGGAGCTGAACCCAACCTGTCAGGCAAAAGCCCGAAACAATCTGCCGCTAGCCAGTCACCCTTCAGCTGTGCAACATGGCGACGCGTGCCATCCACAAATGGGAATTCCCTTTATGAAACGTTTTCTTAGCATCGCCATGGCGTTGTGCATCGGCCTGACGATGAGCCTCGACGCCAACGCCAAGCGCTTTGGTGGCGGCAAGAGCTCCGGCGCCGCGCCGACTCACCAGACCAGCCAAATGGCTCCTTCTTCTGCTGCAGGTGGCGCTGCTGCCACTGCGGGCGCGGCCGGTGCCGCTGGCGCTGCCGCCAAGGCTGGCGGTGCCTCTCGCTGGCTCGGCCCTCTGGCCGGTATCGCCGCCGGTGGCCTGTTGGCGTCCATGTTCATGGGCGACGGCTTCCAGGGCATGCAGTTCTTCGACATCCTGATCATGGCGGTCATTGCCTTCCTGGCCTTCCGCTTCTTCGCCGCCCGTCGTCGCAAGCAGCAGGAGCAACTGGCTCCAGCCGGCGCGCCGATGCAGCGTGAAGTGTTCGAGCAGAAGCCATCCATGGGCTCGATCTTCGGTGGTTCGGCCGCGCCAGTTGCCGCTCGCCCGGTGATCAATGCGCCAGCCTGGTTCAACGAGCACAGCTTCATCGAGGCCGCCCGTACCCACTTCCAGTCCCTGCAACAACACTGGGACGCCAACGAAATGGACAAGATTGCCGAGTTCGTGACTCCGCAACTGCTCGAGTTCCTCAAGCGCGAGCGTGCCGACCTGGGTGATGGCTTCCAGTCCACCTACATCGACAACCTCAATGTACAACTGGAAGGCGTTGATGACCGCGCCGACAAGACTATCGCCACCCTGACCTTCAGCGGCGTGTCGAAGACCTCGCGTTTCGACCAGGGCGAAGTGTTCAGCGAAAGCTGGAACATGGAACGCGCCCAGGGTGAAAACCAGCCTTGGCTGGTGGCCGGTATCCGCCAGAACGGCTGATCCGCCCTGCGTTCGATGTGACGCAACGCTGTCTAATAAAAAACCCGGCCTCGGCCGGGTTTTTCTATTTCGCGGTTACATCCATAGCAAGCTACTGTATAAACCGCCCCATACAAACCGCGCCATACAAGCAAGAGGATCCCGGACGTGGAAGAAATCATCGAACAACTGCGTGAAGCCAACGAACCGGTTCCGGTCCCCTTGGAGTTGCCCGACGAAGATCTGTTGGTGGAAATCGAGGAACAGCTGTTCATCGACATCCCGTTTGTCTTCCGCGAGTTCTTGCTCACCGTCAGTGACGTGGTCTACGGCAGCCTGGAGCCGGTGACCGTCACCGACCCGCAATCGCACACTTACCTGCCTGACGTGGCGGCCAATGCCTGGGACGCCGGCGTCGATCGCAGCATGATCCCGATCTGCCAGGACGGCGACGACTACTACTGCGTTGAAGAAGACGGCACCGTGGTGCTGTGGTCCGCCGAAGAAGAACTGGTCACCGAAGAGACCTGGGAATCGGTGTGGCACTGGGCGCGGGACGTCTGGCTGGAAAGCTGAGACACCCCGCTACCCGCAGGCTCAATGCCCGGATGAGTCCTTGTGGTTGTCCAGGGTATCGAGCAACGCCACCTGCATCCGCGTGTGCACGCGGATGAACCAGCGCCACAGCAGTGCGGCCACACCAGCGGCCACCACGGCAATCAGCACCAGCAGCTTGTTGGTCGGCAGGATACTGGCCGACAAGGCCGACAACAGCAGGAAGATCACCAACAGCGAGAGAATCGGGATCACCTCGGAGATCACCCGACGCACTCGCTGCGTGTGGCGCCCGGCCATTTCCGGCTTCACCCCCATCTCCGCCAGCAGCATCGACAGCGCCTTGAGCTTGCGATAGGCGGCAATCAGGAACGGCAGCGACAGCAGCAACGCCCCGCCCCAGATCAACGCCTTCTGCCAGCTCGGGTCATTGATCCAGTCTTGCAGGTAAGTGGAGATGCGCGTGGCGAAGTAGGCACCCGAGAAGAAGATCGCCACCACCAGCGCCAGGTTGACCCCCACCTGCAACAGAATCCGCCGGATCATCGACGCCAGCAGCGCTCCCTCGCCTTGCGGCTGGATGTTGCGCAGCCATTCGCCATACATTCCCAGCACGCGACTCATGCGCTGCGGCATCACCGCCGCCAGCTTGATCGACAGCGGGTCTGCCGCGCGGATCAGGTAAGGCGTCAGCAGCGTGGTGATGACCGACACCGCGACGGCCACCGGGTAGAGGAAGTTGCTGGTGACCTGCAAGGTCATGCCCAGCGCCGCGATGATGAAGGAGAATTCGCCGATCTGCGAAAGGCCCATCCCTACCCGCAGCGAGGTGCGTCCGTCATTGCCGGCGATAAAGGAGCCCAGGCCGCAGGACAGCATCTTGCCGAGCACCACGGCCACGGTGATGACCGCAATCGGCCACGCATATTGCAGCAGGATCATCGGGTCGAGCATCAAGCCGATGGCCACGAAGAAGATTGCGCTGAACAGGTCGCGGACCGGTTCGACCAGACGTTCGATCTTCAGCAATTGCCGCGACTCGGCCATGATCGCGCCAATCAGGAACGCGCCCAGCACCATGCTGTACTCGAGTTTGACCACCAGCAGGCAGAAGCCGAAGCACAGGCCCAACACGGTGATCAGCAGCATCTCGTTGCTTTCGAACTTCGCCACGTAGGCCAGCAGTCGCGGCACCAGCAGGATGCCGATCACCAGGGCGACGATCATGAACAGCGACAACTTGCCGACCGTGGAGAACACCTCGCCGGAGCTGACCGTACCGCTGACCGCAATGCTCGACAACAGGGCGATGATGCCGATACCGAGGATGTCCTCGACGATCAGCACGCCGAAGATCAACTGCGCAAAGCGCTCGTTCTTCATCTTCAGGTCGTTGAGCGCCTTGACGATGATGGTGGTCGAGGAAATCGCCAGGATGGCGCCGAGGAACAGCGAATCCATGGTGTTCCATTCGAACCAGCTGCCGATTTCGTAGCCGATCCAGATCATCAGCACGATTTCCAGGAACGCCGCGATGAACGCCGTGGCGCCCACTTTGAACAGCTTGCGCAGGCTGAACTCCAGGCCCAGGCAGAACATCAGGAAGATCACCCCGAGCTCGGCGAGGGTCTTGATGGTTTCTTCGTCGTGGATCAGGCCGAACGGTGGCGTATGCGGGCCGATGATGAAACCCGCGACGATGTAGCCCAATACCACCGGCTGCTTGAGCCGATGGAACAACACGGTCACCACGCCCGCGACCAGCATGATCACTGCCAGATCCTGAATAAAACTGATGGCATGCATGGCGTGGGGCTCCTTGGGTGACGTTGCTCAACCACCAGACGCGCGAAAGGTCTGGCCGAGCAGGAAAATAATCCGCATTTTGCGTAGGAATTGCCCTTGGACCGGGCTTTTGCAGGGTAACACCGCGACTTCCGGCAGAATGGCGGTGCAATATATGGAAACAGATAGATTCGGCGTGACGGCGAACACCCGCCCGGCGTCCCGATAACGGTGGTTTGAAAAACCGCTCAGGCACCCGTAGAGGTGCACCCTTCCGAAACCAGCCTTGACCCGTGAGAATGCTATGGAACCCGGAAACGCCCAGCTGTCGATGACGGTACTGATGACCCCTGACATGGCCAACTTCTCTGGCAATGTCCACGGTGGCACCTTGCTCAAGTACCTCGACGAAGTGGCCTACGCCTGCGCCAGCCGTTACGCCGGCCGCTACGTGGTGACCTTGTCGGTGGACCAGGTGATTTTCCGCGAGCCGGTGCATGTCGGCGAGCTCGTGACCTTCCTGGCCTCGGTCAACTACACCGGCAACACGTCGATGGAAGTTGGCATCAAGGTGGTGACCGAGAACATCCGCGAGCGCTCGGTGCGCCACACCAACAGTTGCTTCTTCACCATGGTGGCGGTGGACGACAACCGCAAACCGGCCCCCGTGCCGCCACTGCAACCCAAGGACAGCGAAGGCAAGCGCCGCTTCATGCAGGCCCAGCAGCGCCGGCAGATTCGCCAGGAGCTGGAGAAGCGGTATCAGGAAATCAAGGGTGATGCCTGAGGCCTGTGCCTGGCATTAGATAGCTATCGCGAGCAGGCTCGCTCCCACAGGGTTTTGTGGTGTTCACCAAACCTGTGGGAGCGGGCTTGCCCGCGATGGGTTACCCCCCAATCTCAGAGGCTGATCGCCGTAGCCTCGAACCGCACCCGCGGATGCGCAATCCGGTCCTGGGCACGCACCAGCTCCAGCTCGTAGCTGGCGCAGGCCTGGGTCTCGAGCAACACCTCATGCACCGCCGAAGCGGCAAACTCGAATGCGGCCACCAGGCTGTCACCCAGCAACACCCGCGCCAGGAACAACCCGGACGTCAGGTCACCCACGCCCACCGGCTGACGCGGAAACGCCAGCAGCGGACGACGCAGGTGCCAGCTCGCTTCGGCCGTCACCAGCAGCATCTCGAACACGTCCGACGGTTTGCCGGGATACGCCAGATGCTTGACCAGCACGGCTTTCGGACCGCGTGCCAGCAGCGCGCGCGCCATGGCCAGGCAGTCGAACAGCGACTGCGGCTTGCGCCCGGAGAAGCTGTCGAGCTCCAGTTGATTGGGGCACATGAAGTCCGCCACGGCGGCCGCTTCTTCCAGCAGGAAATCGCTGACTTCCGCCGGCACGCTGCAGCCCTTCTCCGGATGCCCCATCACCGGGTCGCACAAATACAGTGCCTTGGGGTTCATCGCCTTGATTTGCTCGACCCCCTTGAGGATCGCCCGGCCCTGCGCCGCGCTGCCCAGGTAGCCGGACAGCACGGCATCGCAATTGCCCAGCTCGCCAATCGCGGCAATGCCTTCCACCAGCTCGGGAATCTGATGCGGCGACAGCACTTCACCGGTCCACTGCCCGTACTGGGTGTGATTGGAGAACTGCACAGTGTTGAGCGGCCAGACATTCACCCCGACCCGCTGCATCGGGAAAACCGCCGCACTGTTGCCGGCGTGGCCAAACACGACGTGGGACTGGATGGCGAGCAGATGGGGCGTACGTTTCATGCCGTGAGTTCCGTCAAACGATTGAAATTCGAGCCGCGCAGTATGCGACTAAACGCAGCCTGTACGACAGACCGGCGACGCAGTTAAGCTGACATCCTCTTGTTGGAGCACCCGTTGATGCTGACCCTTGGAAACATTTTCGTGCTGATGCTGCTCGCCACCGCCGGCGCGTGGCTATGGCACAACCATGGCTTGCGCGAACGCGCGCTGGAGCGGGTCAAGCAGCATTGCGCCAAGCTCGGGATCGAGCTGCTGGATGGCAACGTGGCGCTGAAAAAAATCGCGTTCATCAAGGATGCCAGCGGTCGGCGGCGCCTGGCCCGTGTGTATAACTTCGAGTTCACGGTCACCGGCGAAACCCGCCACAACGGCACCATCACTCAGTTCGGCGCCCACAGCGCACAGATCGAGCTGGCGCCCTACCCGATGCCATTCGATGACACCCCGCCAGTGGCCGACGTGGCCAAGCCCCGTGCAGAAGTGATTGAGCTTAGCCAATGGCGGCAGGAGCACACCAAATGGCGCCCTTAGCGGGATCGACAATCGTCCAGCGCTGATTGCAATGAATCCACCGGCTGCGGCTCGCTGAAAATCAGTTCGAGCCGCGAGTCCTGACGCCATTCGCTGGGCTGCCACTGCAACGTCGAGTTATCCAGGGCGTTAGCCGAGACCCAGCCCTCGTGGCTGTGGATAACCAGCTTCGCCCGCCGCCAGGCAAGGCCCGCAAGCCAATGGTCAATGCGCTCGGCATCGAACGTCTGGCTCGGATGCCAGCGCCAGCCGATACTCCAGCCATCGTCCTGTTGCTGACTCAGGCAAATCGCCTGCGATGGGTCCACCCAGACCGCCGGCATCTGCGCCATGCTTCTGGGAGCGACGAAGTTATCCACACCCGCCACCGCTCGCGCCTCGAGCCCCGGCAATTCACTCAACGGCAATCCGGCCTGCTGCGTCCAGTACAACGATTGCGCCGGTAATTGCGCGGCGACGCGTCGGCGCGCCTGCTCGTCGAGGTGTTCGGATTTGTTCAACAGCAGCAAACCGGCATGACTCAAGGCTTCCTGCTGCGTAGGCGGTAGCGGTTTACCGTCGGCGAGGGCCTGGGCATCGAGCACCAGCACGCTGGGCTGGACCGCCAGCACGCCGACCCAGGGAGCTTGCCCCAACTGCTTGAGCAACTGTGCCGGATGACCGAGCCCGGAAGGCTCGATGAACAAGCGGTCCGGCCGCGCCTTGCGCAGCAACCGACCGAGCCCGATCTGGAACGGCGCGCCATTGACGCAACACAAACAGCCCCCGGCCACTTCCCCCAGTGCGATACCATCGACGTCACGGGTCAGCAGCGCGGCGTCGATGCCGATCTGCCCGAACTCGTTGATCAGCACCGCCCAGCGCTCGTGCGCCGGCCGCTGGGCCAGCAGGTGGCGGATCAGGCTGGTCTTGCCCGCCCCCAATGGGCCGGCGATGACATGCGTGGGAATGTTCTGCAACATGGTGAGGATTTCTGAGGAGGTAGAGGATGCGGTTGATTGGCTGGACGGTACTGCTCACGCTCGTTTGCAGCGAGGCACTGGCCCAGGCTTGCGTGGTTCATAGCACGGCTGAGCGGCTCGACGTGAAAGTCTGCCAGGAGAATCGCAGCATCCCGGAAAAATTGTTCGCCGACGGCTTTTGTCAGCCGAACCTGGCCGGGCAGAAAGTCGACGTGCAATACGTCGACCACTGCCCCAGCGGCGCTTTTGGCGTGTGCAGCGACGCGCAAGTTGCCAATATGCCTTACCGGCAGGATATTCACTATTACGGCGTGGCCACCGATGCGGCCTACCTGAAGCCGTTCTGCGAGGCCCAGAGCCAGGGCAAGTGGCTCAAACCCTGAGTCTCAGGCCGCCACTTCCTCGTACCACGGACCGAACGGGTCGGGCCAGGTTTGCCAGCCCTCGGTCCCAAGCGCCATTTCCTCATCGGTCAGCAGGCAATCGTCCAGTGCGGCAGTGAGTTGCGCAAAGTCGATGTTCTGCCCGATGAACACCAGCTCCTGCCGGCAGTCACCCACGGCGGCGGTCCAGTTGGCCATGATCGCGGCGGTGCTTTCTTCGTCCTGCGGCCATTGCTCTTTGGGCACCGAACGCCACCAGCGCCCGGCATAACCATAACGCATCAGGCCGCCCGCCTGGGACCAGCTGCCAGCGTCCATTGGCTTGCTGGCCAACCAGAAAAAGCCCTTGGAGCGCAGCAATTTGCCGTTGGTCCATTGGCCGTCGATGAAGCTGAAGAAGCGCTCGGGATGAAACGGACGGCGGGCCCGATACGCCGTGGAGGCGATGCCGTATTCCTCGGTTTCCGGCACGTGTTCGCCGCGCATCTCCTTCAACCAGCCTGGGGCTTGCGCGGCTTTTTCGAAGTCGAAGCGCCCGGTGTCGAGGATTTTCGCCAGGGGAATTTCGCCCATGACCATCGGCAGGATCTCGGCCTGCGGGTTGAGCCTTTCGAGGATTGCCATCAGTTCCTGGCGTTCGCTGCTGCTGATCAGGTCGATCTTGCTGATCAGGATCACGTCGGCGAATTCGACCTGCTCGATCAGCAGCTCGGTGATCAGCCGTTCGTCTTCCTCGCCCAGGGTTTCGCCACGGGACGCAAGGGTTTCGGCCGCCTGGTAATCGAGCATGAAGTTCACGCCATCGACCACGGTGACCAGGGTGTCCAGCCGCGCCACGTCGGACAGGCTGCGCCCCTGCTCATCGCGGAAAGTGAAGGTTTCGGCCACCGGCAGCGGCTCGGCGATGCCAGTGGACTCGATCAGCAGGTAATCGAAACGCCCTTCCCGGGCCAGTTGGCTGACCTCCTGGAGCAGGTCCTCGCGCAACGTGCAGCAGATGCAGCCGTTGCTCATTTCCACGAGTTTTTCTTCGGCGCGGTTCAGGGTGACATCACGCTGGACTTCGCTGCCATCAATGTTGATTTCGCTCATATCGTTGACGATCACCGCGACTCGCAGGTCTTCGCGGTTACGCAAGACGTAGTTCAGCAGGGTGCTTTTGCCGGCACCGAGAAAGCCCGACAGGACAGTGACGGGGAGACGATTGGACATCAGGGAATCCTCACAGGAATGCCCGGTCGCAGTGTCGGGCTTATTTTTACGTTACAGTATAACAATACAATCAGACCAGCCCCCTCTTGTCGCAGAGGACAAAGGGCACGATGCTGAGCACGTCCGGACCGCGAGAAATCCCATGCGCACTGTTTTGAAATTCACCCTGATGAGCGTTTCGCTTTCGCTGGCATGGGCTGCGCAGGCACAGGTCCCGAGCCTGGCCAGCTGCACGCGCAGCGCCAATCTGCTGGCCTGCGTGGATGGCGCGGGCAATGCCTACAGCGTCAACACGGTCGGTAGCACGATTTACCTGCGCGGCTTCGAGCGCGAGGGCAAACGCTACTGGGCGCAGACCAACAGCCGGTATGGGCAACTGACCTTCTTCACCGGCATCGCTTCCGACGGTGAAGCCTGGGTCGGCTACAACCGCCGGGTGGGCTGGACCACGATCAATCGCTTTTCCAGCTCGGGTGGCAGCAGCGGCAAATTCACCTGCAGCCGGATCGCCGGTTGTTAGGCCTGCGCTTTTTTCTGTGCCTGTTGCCAGGCAACGTAACTATTGAGCGGTGGATTCTTCTGAAAGTAACGCTGTAGGCCATCGAACAAACCGTCGGCGACCGCCTGCTGGTGCCTGGCGGTGACCAGCCGCTGGCTGTCACGAACATTGGAGATGAAGCCGGTTTCCACCAGGATCGACGGCACATCGGGCGATTTGAGCACCGCAAACCCCGCCTGCTCCACGCGCTTCTGATGCAAGGTGGTGATGCCGGCCAGGCTGTCTAGCACCGTGCTGCCCAACTGCAAACTCGCGGCAAGTGTCGCGTTCATCGACATGTCGAGAATCACCCCGGCCAGCATGGGGTCCTTGTCCTTGAGGTTGAGCAGGCTGGTGGCCCCCAGCAGGTCCGCGCCATTCTCACGCTGCGCCATGAAACGCGCGGTGGCCGAGGTTGCGCCTCCCTCGGACAGGCAATACACGGAGGCACCAGACGCGGTCAGGCGCGGCGCCGCATCGGCATGCACCGAGATAAACATGTCGGCATTGTGCTTGCGCGCGATCTCCACCCGCTTGCGCAGCGGCACGAAAAAATCGTCGTTGCGCACCAGCTTCACGTCATAGCCCTTCTCGCGCTTCAGCCGCTTGGCCAGCAGTTGCGCGATGGACAGCACCACGTCTTTCTCGCGCTCGCCCTTGGCGCCGACGGCGCCCGGGTCCTTGCCGCCATGACCGGGGTCGACGACCACGATGATGTCGCGCTTGGGGTGTGGCTGGTCGATTGACGCCGGCCTGGCGGTCTTCAAGTCGAGCACCAGCCGATGACCTTGACCGTCTTGTGGCGGCAACAGAAAGCTATCCAGTTGCACCGGGCTGTTGAGGTCGAGCACTACCCGCGTATTGCCCTGGCCGAACTGCCCGGAGCGGATCGAGCGAATCACCGTGTTGCCGAGGGCCAACTGATGGAAGTCGCCGCTGAGGCCAGCATCGCTCACATCAATGATCAATCGCTCGGGAGCGCTCAATGAAAACGTTTTGTAGTGCACCGGCCCACTCAGGTCGAACACCAGGCGCAACTTGCCCTCGGTTTGCCAGATCCGCGCGTTTCGAATTTGCGTGGCGCGGGCGCTAAAGGGCAAAGCGAAGGCTGCGCTGGCCAGGATCAGGTTGAGCAGGTGACGTCTGTGCATGGTGAAAAGCGCTCGTGAAAAAGACGTAGTCGAATTTGATGTAATAACATAACATTAGATTTCGATTACCACGATGGACCTGCTGATGAATGCGCTGACTCTGCCGGATATCGCCGCGCAGGCTTCACGCCAAGCCCTGCCGCTTGAATGGGTGGGCATGTGTGGCATTGCCCTGCCCGTTTTGTTTGACGGTCAACGCCTGAGCGCGAAGGCCGACGCCGGGGTCAGCCTCGACGATGGCGAGGCGCGCGGCATTCACATGTCGCGGCTGTATCTCGCCCTGGAAATGCTTGAGCAGGACAACCTCACGCCACGATTGATCCGGCAAGTCCTGCATCATTTCCTCGATTCTCATGAAGGCCTGTCGAACAACGCCTACCTGAAAATCGACGCGGATTTGCTGCTGAAAAGGCCGGCACTCATCAGCCCGTTATCGGGTTGGAAGCGTTATCCGGTGAGCATCGAAGCGCAGCTGAAAAACGCAATGTTCCACGTGGAACTAAAAATCGACGTGTCTTATTCCTCAACCTGTCCTTGTTCCGCCGCGTTGGCCCGGCAATTGATCCAGCAGCAATTCGTCGACGACTTCGCCAACCGCTCGCTGCAACACGCCGATGTTCTCGCCTGGCTGGGCTCAACTAAGGGCATCGTGGCCACGCCGCATAGCCAACGCAGTCAGGCGCAATTACGGCTGACGCTGGATGACTTCGTCGATGAGCTGCCGTTGCTCGCGGTGATCAACGACGCGGAAGCCGCCCTCGGCACCGCCGTGCAGACAGCGGTAAAGCGCGCCGACGAACAAGCCTTCGCCCTGGCCAACGGGCAGAACCTGATGTTCTGTGAAGACGCTGCGCGTCGCTTGAGCCTGGCCTTGCAGCGTTGCCCCGGGATCAACGCCTTGCAGGTTCGTGTGGTTCACGCCGAAAGCCTGCACGCCCACGACGCCGTCGCCGAAAGCCGATGGCGCCGGGAGGCCGAATGATCCGTTGCGACGCATTGCGCTGGGGAGCGCCCGGGCAACCGCTGACGCCGGCGTTGAGTTTCGAACTGCCCAAGGGCAGCTTCACCGCCGTGATCGGCGCCAACGGCTCAGGCAAAAGCAGCCTGCTGAAAGTCATCGCCGGCTTGCAAAAACCGCTGGCTGGCAAGGTGGTGGTCGATGTTCCACGCAAAGGCGCACTGTCCTTTCTGGCCCAGCAACAACACCTCGATCGGCAATTTCCCATCAGTCTGCAAGAGCTGGTCGCCGCCGGTTTCTGGGGCAGCACACAATCGGCTGAGGTCCGACGGCAACGCCTGGCCAGCGCACTGGAAGCCTGGTGCCTGACCGGGTTGGAACATCGCCCCTTGATGGCGCTCTCCGGCGGAGAACTGCAACGCGCCCTGCTCGCTCGCCTGAGCCTGGCCGATGCACCGCTGCTGCTTCTCGATGAGCCCCACGCCGCACTCGATGAGTTGGGGCAAGCGCTGTTGTGGCAACACCTGCATCAGTGGCACGCACAAGGTCGAACCCTGCTGGTGGTCTGTCATGACCTCGCCGCTGTGCGTCAGCACATCCCGCACACCCTGCTGATCAAAAGCAGCGGCTGCGTCCTGGGCGCCAGCACCGAGCTGATTCACCAACAACCGCACACACAGGTGGCTTGATGCTCACGGCCGTCCACCTCTGGCAGCCTTTCCAAGAGTTCGTGTTCATGCGCCGTGCGTTGCTCGGCGGCCTGGTGCTGGCATGCGCCACTGCACCGCTGGGCGTGTTCCTGATCCTGCGGCGCATGAGCCTGATCGGTGACGCCGTCGCCCACGGCATCCTGCCCGGTGCGGCATTGGGGTTCTGGTACGCGGGCTTGAGCCTGCCGGCATTGACCCTGGGCGGTCTCGGTGCCGGCCTGTGCATGGCTGGACTCGCCGCCTGGGTCACCCGCCGCACCGGCCTGCGCGAGGACGCCAGCCTGGCGGCGATCTACCCGATTTCCCTGGCCGCCGGTGTGCTGATTCTCGGCATCGCCGGGAAACGCCTGGACCTGCTGCACCTGCTGTTCGGCTCGGCCCTGGCGGTCGATGGCCCGACCCTGACCGGCATGTTGTGGATCTCGGGCTTGAGCCTGATCACCCTGGCGCTGATCTACAAGCCGCTGTTGCTGGACACCCTCGACCCGCTGTTCCTGCGAACCGTCAGCCGCCTGGGTCCCCTCGCCCACGGCGTGTTCCTGACCCTGGTGGTGCTCAATCTGGTGATCGGCTTTCAGGCAATCGGCGCGCTGATGGTCGTCGGCCTGATGATGCTGCCCGCCGCTGCCGCACGCTTCTGGAGCCGACGCCTGCCGGTGTTGATGGCCATCGCCGCCCTGCTCGGCTGCCTCTCGGTGTGGCTCGGCCTGTTGCTGTCCTTCCATTTCTCACTGCCAAGCGGCCCGGCCATCGTGCTGATTGCCGGTGCCGGCTACTTGCTGTCCGTGGTGTTCGGGCCGGTGCACGGCCTGCTGCGCCGCCCGCCTTTGCTCACATCCCAATGAGGTGTTGCCCGATGCGCGCTTTACTCGTGTTGTTCAGTTTGATGCTCTCGATGTCGCTGTCCGCAGCGGAAAAACTCCAGGTGGTGACCAGCTTCAGCATCCTCGCCGACATGACCCATCAGGTCGGTGGCGAGCATATCCAGATCACCAACATGGTCGGCCCCGATGCTGACGCCCATACCTACGAGCCCACGCCGGACGATGCCAAGGCCCTGCTCGGCGCCAAGCTGATCATCAAGAACGGCCTGGGTTTCGAACCCTGGCTGGACCGCCTGGTGACCAGCACCGACACACAGGCAACCGTGATCAGCGCCAGTCACGGGGTCATCCCGCGCTCGCTGGATGAAGACGGCGAGACCATTCCCGACCCCCACGCCTGGCACAACCTAGCGAACGCCGAGCTGTACGTCGGCAACATCACCAAGGCGCTGATCGCCGCCGACCCGGCGAACAAAGCCGACTACGAACGCAACAGCCAGGCGTACCTGAAACAGATCTACGCACTGCTCGCCAAAGCCAAGGCCAAACTCGGCTCGCTGCCCGCGGGCAACCGCAAGATCGTCACCTCCCATGATGCATTCGGTTACCTCGGCCAGGCCTACGGCATCGACTTCATGGCGCCGCAGGGGCTGTCCACCGAACGTGAACCCACCGCCGCGGAAGTCGCCGCGCTGATCACCCAGATCCGCCAGGCCAAGGTCAAGGCGGTGTTCATGGAGAACATCAAGGACGCACGCCTGCTCAAGCAGATTGCCGATGAAAGCGGCGCACACATCGGCGGCACCCTGTACTCCGACGCACTCGCCGCAAGCGGCCCGGCCAGCACCTTCACCGGCCTGTTCGAATACAACCTCAACACCCTGTACAACGCGCTGGGCAAACCATGATCCGCAAGAACCCTTCAGGTGATCTGCCGGTGATTGCCGAGTCCGCGTACGTGGATAAAACCGCCATCATCTGCGGCAAAGTGGTGATCGGCGAAAACGTCTTCGTCGGCCCGTATGCGGTGATTCGCGCCGACGAAGTGAACGCGGCTGCCGAGATGGATGCGATCACCATCGGCGCCAATTCGAACATCCAGGATGGCGTGGTAATCCACTCCAAATCCGGCGCGGCGGTGACCATCGGCGAGTTCAGTTCGATCGCCCACCGCTCCATCGTGCATGGCCCCTGCGTCGTGGGCGACCGGGTGTTCATCGGCTTCAACAGTGTGCTGTTCAACTGCGCCGTCGGTGACGGCTGCGTGGTGCGGCACAACTCGGTGGTCGATGGGCGCGATTTGCCCGAGGGTTTCTATGTGCCCTCCACCACGCGCATCGGGCCGAACACCGACCTGTCGAAATACCCACCGGTGAGCGTCAGCGCCTCGGAGTTTTCCGAGGACGTGGCGCGCACCAACGTCGATCTGGTACGGGGTTACAAGGCCCTGCAAAACGAGTTCTGAACCATGAGCAGCGTGCTGATCCGCAATGCGCGGCTGGTCAATGAAGGCTGTGAGTTCGATGGTGATCTGTTGGTCAGCCACGGGCGGATCGTCAAGATCGCCCGCAGCATCGAAGGTGAAAATGCCAGCGTGGAAATCGATGCCGACGGGCAGTGGCTTCTGCCTGGCATGATCGACGACCAAGTGCACTTTCGCGACCCTGGCGCGCCGGACAAAGGCAGCATCTACACCGAATCGCGGGCGGCGGTGGCGGGCGGCATCACCAGTTTCATGGACATGCCCAACACTCAACCCGCCACCTTGACCCTCGCCGCACTGGCCGACAAGAAACGCCGCGCCGCGATCAACTCCGTGGCCAACTACGGCTTTCACTTCGGCGTGAGCAACGACAACCTCGACACCATCGCCGCGCTCAATCCCAGCGAAGTGGCCGGGGTGAAAGTGTTCATGGGCGCCTCCACCGGCAACATGCTGGTGGACGACCCCAAGGTGCTCGAAAGGTTGTTCGCCGAGGTGCCGACAATCCTGTTGGCCCACTGCGAACACACGCCGAGCATCGAAGCCAACCTGGCCGAACACCGCGCCCTGTTCGGCGAGGCCATCAGCGCCGCCGACCATCCTTTGATTCGCGATGCCCAGGCCTGCTTTCACTCGTCCTCCATGGCGGTGAACCTGGCCAGGCGTCACGGCACACGACTGCACGTGCTGCACCTGACCACGGCGCGCGAACTGGCGCTGTTCGAAGATAAACCGCTGGCGCATAAACGCATTACCGCCGAAGTGTGCCTGCACCATTTGCTGTTCGACGATCGCGATTACGCGGCGCTCGGCAACCAGATCAAGTGCAACCCGGCGATCAAGACCCAGGCCGATCGCGACGCACTGCGCCAAGCCTTGTCGAGTCATCGACTGGATGTGATCGGCAGCGATCACGCGCCTCATACATGGGCTGAAAAACAACGCGACTACCAACACGCGCCATCTGGCCTACCATTGGTGCAACACGCCCTCCCCGCGTTACTGGAACTGGTGGCGGATAACTTGCTCCCGATCACCACGCTCGTGGCCAAGACCAGCCACAGTGTCGCGGACCTGTTTGCGATTCCCGACCGTGGCTACCTGCGTGAGGGGTATTGGGCGGACCTGGTATTGATCAAGCCCGAACCGGGCGGCGTGGCCGTCGGCCCGGAGCCGATTCTTTCCCAGTGTGGCTGGACGCCATTTGCCCGGCACCGGTTTCGCCACAGCGTCAGCACGACGCTGGTGTCCGGCCAGATCGCATGGCACGACAAATGTCTTAATGACAACTGCCAGGGTTTACCACTACGGTTTATGCGCTAGTACTCGAGAACACCGACATGATCCACATCACCCTCAGCGATGGCTCATTGCTTGAATACGATCAGCCGTTGTCGGTGTACGAACTCGCCGCAAGCATCAGTGCCGGCCTGGCCAAGGCCGCAGTGGCGGGTCGGGTCGACGGGGTGCTGGTGGATTGCGAGTTCATGCTCAAGGCCGACGCGCGCGTCAGCATCGTCACGCCGCGCGAGCCCGATGGGCTGGAGATCCTGCGACGCTCCTGTGTGCTGATGCTGGCAATGGCCGTTAAACAGCTTTACCCCAAGGCGCAGTTGCTCAATGGATCAGTGCTCGGTGACGGCTTCTTCCACGAGTTCGCTTTTGAGCGACCGCTGAACCTGGTCGATCTGGCGGGCATTGAAGCGCGCATGAAAACGCTGGCGGCGACCAACCATTCGATTCGTCGGCGTGAGCCGTCAATCCCCATCGGCGAGCTGATGCCCTACGTACTCGGAGATTTCGAGTGTCTGTCGGTGGGCCCACATGTCCCGGCAACAAGGGTGTTGCAAGCGTTCGCCCTCGACCACATCAGCGGTACCGCGTCACAACGCATCTACGGCAGTTGCTGGTCGAGCCAGGAAGAACTGGAAAACTGGCGGGCGCCGCCGCACGTGATGATTGTGAGCATGGATGATCGCCAATCCGACTACGCCCAATCGGTCACCGAAGCCCTGCGACGCCACGGCGTACGCGCCCGCGCCGACCTGCGTAACGAGAAGATTCACCACAAGATCCGCGAGCACAGCCAACTGGTGCCCTACCTGGTAGTAGTCGGCGAGAAGGAAAAGGAAGGTGGATTCGTCAGCTTGCGCAGCCAGAACGGCGAGGATTTCGGCACGATGGCGATTGAAGCGGTGTGTGCGTGGTTGCGGCCGGTTGAGCCTGCAGTGGTTTGAAGCTCGCCCCCTGTAGGAGCGAGCTTGCTCGCGATGCTTTTTAAGCCCGGGGCTTCACCGTCCCACAATCCTGCCCCAACCAGACAGCCCGGGTATCCATACTCCCCTTCTGCTGAATACCGGTGGCATTGAAGGTGCCATTGACCTTGGTGGTGAACTCACGATCACTGAGGAACGTCGCCACACCTGCACCTTGTGCTTTCGGGCAGCTGAAACGGAATTTCCACTGGTTGCCGGTACGCTCGGTGATTTCCTGGCGGCAGCCGGACTGCGGATCCGTCAGCGGGATGTTGTCACTCTTGACCTGCTCCGGCGTGAGGCAAGCGCGAATGCCTTTGCCGCCCATGGTGATGCCCTGCTTCTCCAATTGCGCGCGCTGTTCAGGGGTCATCTGGCTCTGAATCTGCCCGAGGATCAAACTCAGGTCCGGCAGGTTCTGGTCATCCACTTTCATGTTGCTCGAGGTCAGCTCCCACAACCCCGGCTGCAACATCTGCGCCTGAGCGGCCACGGGAAGCGCCAAACCAAAAGCCACGGCCAAACCCAGCAGACGAACGTTCATCGAGTCACTCCTGATAGTAGTGGCCGTTAGACGTCAGCCACGGGCTTCGGTTCAGGGGCCAATTAATTAGCGACATTCTGCACGGAACATGGTCTGTTAGGCATTGAATCTTCAGGAGCAAGGTCGCCCCATGGATTACTTCGGACCGCATGTTTTCGGTTATCTGATTGCGCTGCTGCATTCACTGGGGCTGATTGCCGCCATCCATGCCGTCCTGACCGTCAGGACCGCCCAGGGCTCGATTGCCTGGGCCCTGTCGTTGCTGTTCATGCCTTACCTCACGCTCATTCCATATCTGGTGTTCGGCCGCAGCACCTTCGATGGCTACATCAAGGCACGGCGCCAGGCCAACGAAGAAATGCGCAAGGCCATTGCCGAATTGAACTGGCGCCCCTGGGTCGAGGAAGCACTCGCCGCCCGGGCATCCAGCGCCTACGACACACTGCGGGCCATGCCCAAACTGGGGCGCATGCCGTGCCTGGCCAACAATGAGGTGCGCCTGTTGATCAATGGGCCCGCCACCTTCGAAGCGATTTTCGAGGCCATCAGCCAAGCCAGGGAAGCCGTGCTGATCCAGTTTTTCATCATCCACGACGACCGCCTGGGTCAACGCCTGCAAACGCTGTTGCTGAAAAAAGCAGCGGAAGGCGTCGCCGTGTATCTGCTGTACGACCGCATCGGCAGCCACTCTCTGCCCCACAGTTACGTACAGCCATTGCGCGATGCCGGTGTCGAGGTCAAAGCCTTTGCGACACGCAGCGGCTGGCTCAACCGCTTTCAGGTCAATTTCCGCAATCACCGCAAGATCGTGGTGGTCGATGGGGAGTTGGGTTTCGTGGGCGGTCACAACGTCGGCGACGAGTACCTGGGCGAGAAGCCACCCCTGGCCCCGTGGCGCGATACCCACGTCGGTGTTCGTGGCCCTGTGGTGGCCTGCATGCAGGAGTCCTTCGCCGAAGACTGGTTCTGGGCCGCACGCTCATTGCCGCCGTTGATCCTGCCGGACGTGTACCCCGACGACGGCGTGCTCTGTCAGTTGCTCGCCAGTGGCCCGGCGGATCCTTATGAAACCTGCTCGCTGTTCTTCGTCGAAGCCATCCATGCGGCAACGGAACGGGTGTGGATCACCAGCCCCTATTTCATTCCTGACGAAGCTGTTTTCGCGGCGTTACGCCTGGCCGTCCTGCGAGGGGTGGACGTGCGGATTCTGCTGCCGTCGCGCCCCGATCACCGGATCGTCTACGCCGCCTCCAGCCTGTACGCGTTCGAAGCGGTGCGCGCGGGCGTGCGGGTGTTCCGCTATGAACCCGGTTTTTTGCATCAGAAGGTGGTGTTGATCGACCGCGAAATCAGCGCCATCGGCAGCGCCAATCTGGACAACCGCTCGTTCCGGCTGAATTTTGAAGCGATGCTGCTAACCGTCGACAGTGCGTTTGCCGCAGAGGTGGAACGAATGCTCAACGACGACTTTGCCCAGGCCCACGAAGTCGCCAAAGAAGAAAGCCGGGAGACCCACCGCCTGCAACAGATCGGCATGCGGATCGCCCGGCTCATTTCGCCGATCCTTTAAGGCGTGTAGATGTCGTCGCGGGTCCAGGGCAGTTCGTGGCTGCCGTCAGGGTGGGCTTTAACCGCCAGGATCTGGTGCAGGTTGATCCAGCCCCGGGCGAACGCATAGGCGCATCCCGCCAGGTACAACCGCCAGATACGCAGCGCCTGTTCCGGCACCAGTTTGCTGGCGGTTTCCAGATTGTCTTCCAGGCGTTCGCTCCAGTGATCCAGGGTGCGCGCGTAGTGCAGGCGCAGACTCTCGACATCGACGATTTCCAGACCGGCCTCGCTGATCTCGGCGGAGATCATCGACAGGTGCGGCAGCTCACCGTTGGGGAACACGTACTTCTCGATGAAGTCACCCGCACCACGCCCCACCGGACGACCGTCGGTGTGCTTGGCGGTGATGCCATGGTTCATCACCAGGCCACCCTCCTTCACCGCGCCGAACAGGGTTTTGCAGTACTCGGCCAGGTTCGCATGGCCGACATGCTCGAACATGCCAACGCTGACGACCTTGTCGAACCGCCCGTCCTGAGGCAGATCGCGGTAGTCGAGCAGTTGCAGTTCAACCTGATCTTCCAGGCCTTCAGCGACCACCCGCTCACGGGCCAGCGCCAGTTGTTCCTTGCTCAGCGTGATGCCGAACACCTTTACACCGAACTCCCGCGCCGCATACCGTGACAACCCGCCCCAACCGCAACCGACGTCCAACAGGTACTCGCCTGGCTGCAAACGCAGCTTGCGGCACAGGTGGCGGAATTTGGCTTGCTGGGCTTGTTCCAGGGTTTCGCTACCGGTCTCGAAGTAGGCGCAGGAATACGCCATGTCGCTGTCGAGCCACAGCTGATAGAACTCGTTGGAAAGGTCGTAGTGATAGGAAATCGCCTTGGCGTCGGTTTCCTTGTCGTGCGAGGTGCGTACAGGGTTGCTGTCGTCATCCTCGCCGAGCAGCGCCTGGCTCAGGTCATCGCAGACGCGAATCACGTCGCTCATCGAGCCTTCCAGCTCCAGCTTGCCTTCGACGAAGGCTGCGCCGAGCGCATCCAGGCTGGGGTGAGTGAACTGGGTCACCACTTGCGGATCCTTGACCACAATCGTGACGCTGGGGGTCGGTCCCAGATTGAACTCGTGGCCGTCCCATAGCCTCAGGCGTAACGGTAACTGCAGATTCTGTAAGGCCGGTGGAAGTTGCGCGAGCATGGAATATCCCCCTGGTTTCAGACGTCTGGAGTGAGGTTAGACCATCCATGAAAAATAGCAGGCTATCGAATTGATAGCCCTTCTCTATGGCCGCCAGCGCTGTCCACTGTCGTCGACACAAAGAAGTCATGACCCTTGTTCAGATGACTGCAAATCTGTCGCACAGTTCGCAAAACCTGGCGGCGCTCAGGCGTCGTCCTGCACCTTGAGCAGCGGTTCCTGAAACCGCAGCAGACGCCCGGCGTTGCCCAGCACCAGCAAAGTGCTGAGGTTATGCAGCACGGCAGCGATCATCGCACCCGCCGCGCCGAGCCAGCCGAACGCCGCGAACACGACGATCGCCAGGGTCCAGCCCAGGCCGATGATCACGTTGACCTGCAGGGTATGGCGGCATTGGCGACTCAGGCGCACGCAGGTGCCGAGGCGGCGCAAGTCGCTGCCAATCAACACGATGTCGGCCGACGCCAGGGCGATGTCCGCCCCGCCCGCCCCCATGGCCACCCCCACCACCCCGGCCTTGAGGGCCAGCGAATCGTTGATGCCGTCGCCGACCACCATGGGTCGAAAGCCACTGTCGATTTCCTGGAGTACCCGATTGAGTTTGTCTTCGGGCAAGGCCTGGGCCTGGACGTCGTGCAAGCCAACGTCGTGGGCCAGGGTCTGCGCCACGCTCTGGCGATCGCCGGTGAGCAACAACTGGCGGCCCAAACCAAGCTCGCGCAACTCGCCCAGGGCAAAACGCGCCTCGGGTTTGACGCTGTCGGCCAGCAACAACCAGGCGAGAAATCTGCCGTCCAGGGCGAGCCCGGCAATCGGACCATCGTGTTCAGGCACGGTGCTGGTGACGATCCCCAATTGGCTGAACAACTCGGGGCGACCCAACGCTGCTTCGCCCTGCTCGGTCATGGCCACCACACCCAGACCCTGGCGTTCGTGAATGTCCTCAAGCTGCAGGCAATCCTCCTGACTGACCAGGCCGGCGAGTGCGCGGCTGACCGGGTGGCTGCTGGCCGAGCCGAGGCTGGCCGCGAGCCTCAGCACGTGGCTGCGATCCTCCAGCGGGCTGTCGATCGACTGCAGGCGCAGCGTGCCGAAGGTCAGGGTCCCGGTCTTGTCGACCACCAGTGAGGTGAGGTCGGCCAGCTCTTCGAGAAACGCCGAGCTGCGAATCAGGATGCCGTGGCGCGCCGCCACCGCTACGCCGGCAATGGCCGTGGCCGGCGCCGACAACACCAGCGCACACGGGCACGCCGCCACCAACACCGCGAGCATCGCCTGGGCATCGTTGGTGACAAACCAGGTTACGGCGGCCAGCAGCAACACCAGCACCATGTAGCTGCCGGCGTAGCGTTCAAGCAGCCGGGTAATCGGCGGCTTGGAGCGCTCGGCACTCTGCATCAGCGCGATGACCTTGCCCAGGGTCGATTCGCTGCCCGTGCGCGTCACTTCAATGCGCAGCAGGCCATCGAGGTTGATCGCCCCGCCAAACACCGATTGGCCGACGCCCGCCTCCACCGGCACCGACTCACCGGTGATTGATGCCGTATCGAGGCTGGCCTGGCCGGACAGTACTCGGCCATCGGCCGGCACGCGATCACCGGCGCGAACCTCCACGCAATCACCGGACTTGAGCGTGCCGTTATCCACTTCGACGATTGAGCCATCAGCCTGCACCCGGCGTGCCTGGCTGCGGGTGAGTTTGCCCAACGCATGGATGGCTTCCTGGGAGCCGATCACGCTGCGCTCTTCCAGCACGTGGCCGAAGATCATGATGATGGGCAACAACGCGGCGGTCAGCAGATCACCGGTCGCCCAGGCGCCGAGCATGGCCAGGGCAATCAACTGATCGGTAATGCCATGCAGGCTCGGGTAGCGCAGGCTGAACCACGCCGAGCGCATCACCGGCACGGCCACCAGGATCGACGCGACGCCGAGCAGCAATTGACTGACGCCGAGCTGCTGCGGTGAGACCCAGCGCCAGATCAATCCGAGCGCCAGCAGCCCCAGGGCGAGCATGGCCAGGGTCAGTTGACGGGCGGCGCTGCATTGCTCGGCTGAAGACAGCAGGCTCGGTGCCGCGGCGGTAGAAGCAGTCATTGTGCAGCTCCCTGAAGGATCAGGCGGGAATCGTCTTTCGGATTGACCGTTGTCACCGAGCCGGCCTGCCCGAGGATTTTCGGCATGCGTTCGCGGTAGATGCGCAATAGCATCTGCGGGTCGGTGCCTTGCTGTTGCGCCTTGGTCAGGCCCAGCACCGTGGCGGTGTCGGCGGAGGCCTTGGCCAGTCGTTCGCTCGCCTGGGCATGGGCGACCTGCAAGGTGCGATCAGCTTGTTCGTTGGCGGTCTGGTTGAGTTTCTCAGCGTCGGTGCGTGCATTGGCCACCGCTTTGTCAGCCTGCTGGCTGGCCGTCAGGACCGCATTGAAGGCGTTGACCGCCGGATCCGGCAGGCTCGATTGCACATCCACCCGCGCCACTTCGATACCCAGCCCCTGCCCTGTCGCGGCCAGTTCAGCCAGGCGCTGATTGATGCCTTGCACCAGATCGCCGCGCAGTCGCTCACGGCGTTCAGCGGCCTGACTGTCGGCCCCGATCAGCTCGGGTCGTGCGACCAGGATGGTGTCCAGGTCCCGCGCTGCCGTCAGGGCAACCGAACTGCGAGTTACCAGGCGATCCAGCGCTGGCAGCACATGTTCACCTTGAAGTACGAAGGCGTATGGTTCGGTGACCTTGTAGAACACCCGCACATCCAGCTGCACGACGCCGGCATCACCGGTGAGCAAATAGCCAGAGCCAGCCAACGCATCACTGATCGGCGAGGCGAAGGTCGCAGACCTGTCGGCCTGTAATGCAGCATCACTGCGCAACAGATTGGTGACCCGCCGCTCGATCACTCGATCCGCCGCCGGCAACAGAATCACCTGCTCGAAGGGCCGAGGCCACGCCAGCAACAGGCCGGCATTCTGAATGCGATCCAGCGCACCGAAGTGCAACACCACCGCGCGATTCTGCGGATCAATTTGCCGCACATTGGAAAATGCCCAGGCCAATGCCGCCAGCACGGTCACCGCATACAACGCGAGAAAGGCCAAGCGCCCGGCCTGAATCCACGGGCTACTCAACTCATGTGTTCCACGTGGAACCAAACTCATGGCTGCGACCCAGGTTTGTTGTCGAGACTCGTGGGGCCGTCCACCAACACCCGGAAGGGCGCCGCGTCGGTGCGCAATACCAGCTTCGTTCCCGGGCCGACGATAGTGCCGAGGGTGTCCAGCGAACGCAGCAGGTTGTACAACTGCGGCGAGCCGGCGTAGGCGCGCCCGTAGATCTGCGCCGCTTCGACCCGGGACTGCGCCTCGATCTCGGCCGCTTTCACGGTGGCATCTGCCTGGACGATCCGCGCATCCCTTTCGGCAGCAGAACGGATTTGCGCCGCTTCGCGCTTGCCGATGGCCGTGCGTTCGGTGGCGATTGTTTCACGCTCGGCGCGCATGCGATCGACCGTGGCGGTCAGCGTCACTGACGGCAAGGTCAAACGTTCGATACCCACTTGCAGCACGCGCACCCCATAGGTGGCCAACAATTGCTGATCAATTTGCTGGCGCAGTTGCGCTTCGAAATCGGCGATGCGCACCTGGCTGGCATCGGTGTTGACCAGGTTAGCCAGATCGAAACTGCTGGCGGTGGTTTCCAGCGCGGAACCGACAAAGGTACGAATCTGCCGCGCGGCTTCGTCCGGCTGGTTCTGCACCGCGCGCATGAAACGCTGCACATTGTCCGGATCCCCCTGGACCTGCCACGCCACATAAGCCTGGACGATGATGCGCAAGCCATCGCGTGTACCGACGTCCTGCAACCCGCTGGAGGTGGTGCGCAACCGCAGATCTACAGGGATCGCCGCCTCGAACGGCGCCGGCCAGCGCCAGCTCAAGCCGGGGGCCAGCAGCACCCGCGACGGATTGCCAAAACGGGTGATCACCGTCGCCTCGCCGGAACGCACCTGCACCAGGCTCGCCGCCGCGATGGCGAAGGCCACCAGCAGCGCCGCCCAGCCCATGCGTCGCCAGGCAAAGGGGCCAGCCTCTTGCGGCTCGCCGTGATGGTGATGATGGTGGTGCCCGTGGTGATGCCCGCCATGACCGTGATCATTATCGTGAGTGTGTGAGTGGCTCAATTGGCAGCTCCTGGTTGAGCGGTTTTAGGCGAGGGCGTGGGGTCGGCTGGCGAGGTGAACGTGCGCAGGTCGATGGTCGGCGCGTTGCCGCTACCGCCCAGGCGATGATCGATGACCAGCAGCTTCGCGCTGGCCAGGCCTTGGGACAGCTGGCTCAGATACTGCTCCAGCACGAACGCCTGACCGGCGCTGGCATAGGCTTTTTGCTCGGCGGAGAATTTCAGGTTCGCCGCCTGCGCCGCTGCATGGGTTTCCCTTGCGCTGGCGCTGGCCTGGTCGCTGGCGATGCTGGCCCGCAACTGCGCCTGGTTGGTCGCTTCCGCCGCCGCTCCGCGCTCGCGTGAAATCAGCGCCTGCGCGGCGATCTGCGCCGCTTGCACACCGTGATAGGCATTGGCCGCACCCGCCGGTGGGTGAATGGCCTCCACTACCGTGGCGAGAATTTCCACGCCACTGTCGAGCGATGTCAGGTCCGCTTGCACGGCCCGGCCAATGTCTTCGGCGAGCCCTACCCTGTCCTCTCCCAGCAAACCGTCGAGGGTGCGCGAGGCAAAATCGTGCACCAGGATCCGGCTCGCGGTGCTGCGGATCAGTGTCGGCACATCGGCACTGTTGTACGTGGCGGCCAATGCCGCTTGATCGGTCAAACCGATGCGGTAGACGAACCGCACGTCCATGTTGACGATCTGGAAGCTCTGTTTGTCGGCACGACTGCTGGCGATGACCTGGGATTTGTCGTTGACGTGACTGGCATCCCACAAGCGGTTGGCCACGTCCGGTGCCGGGCCTTCTGCCGGCTGCGCGGCAACCGGCGCCGCTACTTCACCGACACTGGTGGCCAGCTCGTGCACCACACCATTCTCGACACTCAGCACGCGGCCCAACGGCCAGGGCAGACCGACATGCAGGCCCGGGCCGAACACTGCCACCGGCTTGCCGAAACGTTCGTAGATGCCCCGTTCCTGCAAGGCGATTTCATGAACACCGGTCAGCGCCCAACCGACCACGGCCACCACCGCCAGCACCGGTAGCAAGGCGCGGCGCATGTAGCTGAATGCCCAGATTTGTCGCAGGTCGATGCCGAAGCGGTTGTGCAATTCGTGCTGCAACGCCAGCAAGGGTTGCGGCGGCCAGCGCAACAGATCAGCAGCGAAACTTCTGGCCAACAGCGGCGGCTCCAGCTGTTCGCGGCGCGGGGTGAACAAGGACAGCAAGGCGCGCAGCAACAGTTCGGCGGCGACCAACCCCGGCAGCAGGCCGATCAACACGGCCAGGCGTGCCGGCCACACCGTTTCGCTGCTGGCGAACAACAGGCACAGCGCGCTTAGCACCAGGCTGACGATAGCGACGCGCGCCAGTTGCGCCAATGCACCGGCCTCAGGCCACTGGGCAGCCGATTGCTGGGCCAATTGACGCTCCAGCACCAGCAGGCCGAACGCCAGCAACAGCGACACTGCTGCGCCGACATTCGCTGAAAAGCCCAATGCCGCAGCGGGCAGGGACAGGTTCCAGATCTGCTCGATACTCAGCAGTGCCAACAGGGCCCAACCAGCCAGCCACAACGTCGGCGCGCCAATGTTGATCAATAGTTGTTTGCTGCGTTGGCTGATGCGCTCCAGCAGTCGATCATACCAACCCACTGCGGGCTCAACGGCCTCGACGTCCGCCACTGACTCCAAAGGGTTCATCGCCCTGGCGCGCCACTTCGCCACCCACCCCGCCGATTGCAGGCCCGCCATCAGCACCAGTAGGCTGGCGCACTGATTGACCAGCAGCGCCGGCCACAACGATTGCGGCGCAAACAGCGCAGTGAAAAAAGCCAGCACCAGCCCCACGCCCACCAGCACGCCAAGGCCGATCACCCACCAGCCCAGGCGCCGCCTATGGAAGGCCGCTTGCTGGAAGCGTGGCAACCCGGCGATCGCGGCGCCGTCACTCTCAAGATCAACTTGCATAATACCCCGGCATCTTTGCCCGAATCACATTTCGTTACGATATAACGAATGACGTGAATATTTCGTATCTAACCTTCTATCTAAAGGCGCCAAAGCTGTCGCGTTGCTGAAGCCTTGACCGAAAGCCTGGGAAGCGCACATATTACGATCATAATTTTTCTCCAGTTTACGTTTACCAATCCCTTTACTCATCCAGGAGTACAGCCATGAGCAACTATGACGTCGTGATTCTGGGCGGCGGCCCCGGTGGTTACAACGCAGCGATCCGCGCCGGACAGCTCGGCTTGAAAGCCGCCTGCGTCGAAGGACGCGCCACCTTGGGCGGGACCTGCCTGAACGTCGGCTGCATGCCGTCCAAGGCGCTTTTGCACGCTTCTGAACTGTACGACGCGGCCATGGGGTCGGAATTCGCCAACCTGGGCATCGAGGTCAAACCCACGCTGAATCTTGCGCAGATGATGAAGCAGAAAGATGAAAGCGTGACCGGGCTGACTAAAGGCATCGAGTTTCTTTTCCGTAAAAACAAAGTCGACTGGATCAAGGGCTGGGGCCATATCGACGGCCCAGGCAAGGTGACGGTAACGGACAGCGAGGGAGGTAAAACCGAGCTGACCGCCAAGGACATCATCATCGCCACCGGCTCCGAACCTACGCCCCTTCCCGGTGTTGAGATCGACAACCAGCGCATCCTCGACTCCACCGGCGCTCTGTCGCTTAGCGAAGTGCCTGGGCACCTGGTGGTGATCGGCGCCGGTGTGATCGGCCTGGAACTGGGTTCGGTGTGGCGGCGCCTGGGGGCGAAAGTGACCGTCGTCGAATATCTCGACCGCATCTGTCCTGGTGTGGACGCGGAAGCGGGCAAAGCCTTGCAGCGTTCGTTGAGCAAGCAGGGCATCAGCTTCAAATTGAGCGCCAAGGTCACCCGCGCCGCTTCATCGGCCGAGGGCGTCCAGCTCAGCGTCGAACCCGCCGCCGGTGGCACCGCCGAATTACTGGAAGCCGACTATGTGCTGGTGGCCATCGGGCGCCGGCCTTATACCCAAGGCCTGGGCCTGGAGAACGTCGGCCTCGTCACGGAAAAACGCGGGATGCTTGCCAACCGGGGCCATCGCACCGAAGCGCCAGGGGTGTGGGTGATCGGCGATGTCACGTCCGGGCCGATGCTCGCGCACAAGGCTGAAGATGAGGCCATGGCCTGCGTCGAGCAGATCGTCGGCAAGGCCGGCGAGGTCAATTACGAGCTGATCCCCAATGTCATCTACACCCGGCCGGAGCTGGCCAGTGTCGGCAAGACCGAAGAACAGCTCAATGCAGAAGGTCGCGCCTACAAAGTCGGTAAATTCCCGTTCACCGCCAACAGCCGGGCGAAGATCAACCACGAGACCGAAGGCTTCGCCAAGGTGCTCGCCGATGAACGCACCGATGAAGTGCTCGGGGTGCATCTGGTGGGCCCGAGCGTCAGCGAGATGATTGGCGAATATTGCGTGGCGATGGAGTTCAGCGCTTCGGCGGAAGACATCGCGCTGACCTGTCATCCGCACCCGACACGGTCCGAGGCGTTGCGCCAGGCGGCGATGGATGTCGAGGGAATGGCTACGCAGATGTAGGGCTTGGGATTGAGTCGCGCCCATCGCGGGCAAGCCCGCTCCTACAGGGGATTTGTTTACACCACAGATCAATTGTAGGAGCGGGCTTGCCCGCGATGGACGCGCCTCGGTTCAGGCGGGCAAATGCCCCAGAGGCAAAGCCCCCGGCGTCTTCACCGTATGGATCGCGAAGTTGCTGCGGATATCGCTCACGCCGGGCAATTTCAGCAGGCGCCCGGTGAGAAAACGATCGTAGGCCCGCAGGTCAGGCACCACCACCTGCAACAGGAAATCCGATTCCCCGGACACCAGAAACGCCGATATCACTTCCGGTAGCGCCGTCACGGCCAGGCGAAAGGCTTCGGCCTGTTCGTCATTGTGGCGCTCGACCTTGACCCCGACAAACACCGTCAACCCCAGCCCGACCTCATCACGATCGAGGTTGGCCTGGTAGCCGCGAATCACCCCGGCTTCTTCGAGCATCCGCACACGCCGCAGGCACGGAGACGCGGACAGGCCGATTTCATCGGCCAATTGCACATTGCTCAAACGACCATCACGTTGCAGGGCCGCGAGAATCTTGCGGTCGTAGGCATCCAGTTTCATTTTTGGCAGATCCCGATGGTTGCTGCATTCATATGAAGCAGATTATGCCAATAAGAAAGGTCATAGAAGCAAACTACGCAACCACCTGCCCTGCCCTTCCGCCCTAGACTGGCCTCACCGAATCGACAACGCATTGGGGTGCAACATGGTGGGACTGTGGCTGTTTTTCATGGCATTGGCGGTGGTTTACCTGTTGCCAGGCCCGGACATGATACTGCTGCTGCAAACCGGTGCCCGTCAGGGCAAAGGCGCGGCGCTCGCCACGGCGCTGGGGCTGGGCATCGCGCGGGGTTGTCATGTGGCGCTGGCGGCACTGGGGCTGGCAGCGTTATTCAAGGCTGCGCCCTGGACCTTCGATGTGGTGCGCCTGGCAGGAGCCGCTTACCTGTTGTGGATCGGTGTGCAGTGCCTGCGCACCACGATGCTGCCGGATCTGAACCCCGTCGATGCGCCCCGCGCCAACCCCCGGTGGGGCCAGGCAATCCGGCGCGGTTTGCTGACCAACCTGCTCAACCCCAAGGCCCTGCTGTTCTGCTCGGTGCTGCTACCGCAGTTCATCAACCCGCACGCCGGCCCGGTGCTTTTGCAGTTCGCGACCCTGGGCGTGGTGCTGGTGAGTGTCGGTCTGCTGTTCGATTGCGCCTATGCCTTGACCGGAGCCGCCCTGGGCCGCTGGCTGCAACGCAGCCCTTCGGCCCAACGCTTCCAGCAATGGCTGTTCGGCAGTTTGCTGATCGGTTTTGCGGTGCGCCTGACCTTCGTCCAACAGGCCTGATTACTGGCGCACCCGACGTCTATGACGGTTGACCAGCAGCAGTACAACTGCGGCGAGCACCACCCCGGCGCCGATTTCCAGCCAGCGTTTATACGGGCGCAACGTCTCCCGCAGCGGGCTCAGGGCCTGGGTGACATAACGCTTGTCGGCGTTCTGGAAGTCCGGCTCAGGACAATGCTCACCAAATGAGACGGCCCACTGCACGTAGGGCCCTTCTTTTACATAGCGTTTATAGAGGGCCGTTTTTTCAGGCTGATCGGGGCTCCAGCCCGTCGCCGCACACAGCACTGCCGCGAAGGCCTGGCTGGTCTGTGGCAAATGATCGGCAGCCTGGCTGGCCAGAGCGTTGGCGACATAGCGGTAGTGATAGCGCTGATCGGGTTGCGCAGCGCTGGCTTGCTGGCGCTTGACCTCTTCGTCCGCCACCAGCGGGCCGACCTTGAGCTCGGTACTTTCCAGGCTGTAATTACCACCGAAGGTGGCGTAGTCCGGCGCCATCTCGTACCCCAGCAACTCCATGCCATCGAAGCGGGCCAGGTTCGCCGCGTGAAAATACGCAAAGGCGCGCTTGCTCGGCCACCATTTCGACTCGGCGTCGTGGCGCAACTCACCGTACCACTTGGCCTTCTTTTGCAGCGTGTCGCTGTCGAAGTACGCCACGGCTTCGTCATAACGTTCCTCGCGCAGCAGGCGACGGCCAAGCAAGTTGCGTAATTGCGCAGCCACCGGCAGCGGCACATAGTTGTCGCGGTCCTGCTGGGTCAGCGCCGGTGGCGCCGGCACCTGGGTATCGACGTACTGTTTGAGCTCATCGACGGTCAATACGCGTTCGGCAACGGTCGCGGCGTCGAACCAATAGATGTCCTTGCTGCGATACAACTGGTCGAAGGCTTGCAGGTAATCGCCCCGTTGCAGGGCCAGGATCGCACTTTCGCCCTCGACCCGGCATTTGGGTTCGACGGTTTCGAAAGCCCAGTCCGGTGTGCGCCGCTCCCCCCAGGACTCATCCTGCGGGAACGCCTGCGCAGCCTTGGCATACGCCGCGACGGCTGCGGCCTTGTCGCCGTCGCGCAATGCCAGCTTGGCTCGCAACCACCACGCCAGGCCGCCATCGCCGGCATGTTCGAGGAAGGTTTTGGCAGTGGCGTAGTCGCCCTGTTGATAATTCATCGCCGCCAGCCGATCGGCGTTATCCAGGCTGCCACGCGTGCTGGCCTGCAACAGCTTGATCATTTTTCGTTCAACTTCAGGCTGTTCACCGAATGACCAGTTCAACCGACTGATCAAAGACGCCGTGATCAGTTGCTGCACCGCCTTGCCCTCAAGCAGCGGCTTCAGCTGCGCCTCAGGCATCGCCACCAGATCGGCCACCAGCAGCTTCAGCGAGGTGTAGCCGACGCCCGAACCGTGGCGATTCTGCGCGGCGTAGAGTTCGATGGCGCTGTTCCAGTCACCCGCCGTGCGCGCCACACGCGCCTCTTCGCCGAGGCTGGCGACGCCCAGTTCCAGCGGATCGCTGAAACCGTCGATGGTCAATTGCCGAGCCTGTTCAAAAGCCTTGCGCGCTTGCGCCAGCAGGTCCGGGCTGGCATCGGCTTCAGCGCTCAGGGCAAACAGCGCCCGGCCCAGCGAGTAGGCGGCCCAGGTGCTGCGCAAGCCACGCTGATCGGCCGGCAGCGCCAGCACCTGGCGAAAGTAATCGGCGGCCAATCCATGCTCACCCGCGTTGAACGCAACAGCGCCGGCCAGGTACAACGAGAGCTCCTTCGGCAGGCCAGCCCCCTCGGCTTCGACCTGACGGGCATCGGTCAAACCGCGCAGGCGTTTGACCAGTTCCTGCTGCGGGGCGGTCAGATCGGCCTGCTCGGCATATTCGCGCTGTTCGGCATATTCGGCCGGGTCACCGCTGTGCAGGGCGTCATTGACGCTCTTCAGGCCCGCGATTGCCTGCCCCAGGCGGCTGACCTCGAAGCGGAAACTGCCTTCCGGCAATTCCGCCAGTGACTGGCTCCGGTTATCGAGCAGGCGCATGGGAAAGTCCGGCCCGCAGGCCAGTGCCGAACCCAGCGGCAAGCTCAGGCTCAGGCAGAGCAGATGACGCGGCCAGTTACGGGTGAACATTCGAACCTCCTTGATCAATGTGGGTGCAGCGCGCCCAGCCGATGGCCCGCTGCCCGCCAGCCGGCAGGCGCCCATCGCGCAGGCGGGTGAAGGTAAGCAGATCCGGGCTTTGTTGCAACGCATAACCGGCCAGGGCATCGGCGCCATCGCAGCCCTGCCCCGCCAGCGTCAGGCGCTCGGGCCAGGCACTGTCGAGATTGCCCTGGTTGCTGATGCTGACGTCATAGAGGCCGTTTTGCGCCGAGAGTTGCAGCGTCAGCCGACTGTCGAGGCGATCGCCACGGGCGACAGCACCCAGGGTCGTCAGGCTCCACGCCCGGCGGTCATTGGCCAGCGGCAGGCGAAACCAGATCAGCCCCGCCAGATGGGCCGGAGGGTCGTCGCGCAGTTCAAGCGCCAGGGTACGCAATTGTTGTGGGTCAGCGAGCAATTCGCGACGCTCACCGTTGCCTTCAACGGGTACTTCGCTTTCCACCACCGGCACGCCGCCTGTCTGGGGCAACAGGGCGACGCCGTAGGCCGGCAACGCCAGATAGAAGTCCCGAGTGGTGATTCGGCCCCAGGCACTGGCCCATTTTTTCGCCTGGTCCGGATCGAACAGCCCCCGACGTGGATCACTCACCGCATGCACCTGCAGGACGCTGCTGTCGACTGTGGATAACAACGCTGGCAGTTCAGGGCTGTCGAGCCAGGCAGGTAACGCGGTAATGCTTAAAGAAAGGGACGCCGGCAGAGTCGCCCGCAAATCCGTGAGAAATTTCCGATAGGCCGGTAGCCGGGCGATACCCGCATCGTGATCGACTTCCACCCCCGCCAGCACCAGCCCCTGCCCTTGCCAATCGCCGAGCAGTTGCAGGATGTGCGCAGTGATCTGCTCCTGGTCCAGCGACGCCAGCTGACCATCCAGGCGCACCACCGCAATCAGCGGTCGACCATCATGCTTGAGCAGCGCCGCATCAATGCGCGCCCGACTCCACCCGGCACGGGGAAACGCCTGCAAGGCCAGCACCCGCAAGGTGGAAAAATCTGCCCGACTGGCGTCGAGGGCGGCCTGATGGGACGGCGTCCATTGCCGCTGCCAGACATAAAGCTGCTGATCGAGCGGCGGCGCCTCCTGCCGTTCACAACCCGTGAGCAGCGCCAGCAACGTCAGCAGGACCGTCAGCCGTGCGATAAAAACCATAAAGCATCCTTTGGAGCGGCTGAAGTCAGCGTCCGGCAGATGCTACAGGTCAAGCACCAAAGGCCGCGAGCCCGGGTGGGGGCTCGCGGCCTTATTTCGACGATTACCGCGATCAGGCGGTCTTTTGCAGACCGGCAACAGTGCGGGGCATGCCGACGAAACCAGGCAGGGCTTCGACCCGCGCCAGCCAGGCACGCACGTTGGCGTAGTCATCCAGCGAAACATTGCCTTCCGGTGCATGGGCGATGTAGCTGTAGGCAGCCACGTCGGCGATGGTAGGTTCGTCGCCAACCAGATAAGCCGAATTATCCAGTTCGTCGTTGATCAGCTTGAGCCAGAGGTGGGCGTAAGCGATGGTTTCTTCAGCGTCGTAAGGCGCGCCGAATACGGTAATCAGACGAGCACGGCCCGGACCGAAGGCGATCGGCCCTGCAGCGACCGACAACCAGCGCTGAACGTTGGCGGCACCAACCGGATCGGCAGGCAGCCAGCGGCCCTTGCCGTATTTCTGGGCGAGGTACACCAGAATGGCGTTGGAGTCGGCGAGTACCACACCCTGATCATCAATGGCCGGCACCTGCCCGAACGGGTTGACCGCGAGGAATTGCGGCTGCTTGTGTTCGCCTTTGGCCAGATCGACGAAGATCAGCTCGGTCGGCAGTTGCAGCAGGGACAACATCAGTTCCACGCGGTGTGCATGGCCGGACTTGGGGAAGTTGTAGAGTTTGATCGCTTGCATGGTCGACTCCGCTAGTGAGTGGCGCCGCTCAGGAGTGATCAGCACCGATGGACGCTATCTTCCCCCCACAGCCAAAACAACAGAATAACCAGCAAACGCAATCAATTATTTCAGCTCCCGCAATAAACCGTCAGTGTTGCAGGGCCGGGTGTTCGCGCAGCGCCTTGACCGTGAAGTCGACGAAGCTGCGAATCCGTGCCGGCGCATTGCGCCCTCCCTGGTAGACGACATGGATAGGCAACGGCGGTAGTTCGAAGTCAGCCAGGACAATCTCCAACTCCCCCGAAGCGATCTGGTTGGCGATCTGATACGACAGCACGCGGGTGAAACCAAAGCCAAGGCTGGCGGCGCGGATTGCAGCCTGATTAGAGGTCACGACCAGGCGCGGTTCCGTACGCACGCTGAGCACTTCGCCGGCTTCATGAAACGGCCAATGGCGCTGCTGGCCAATGGAGGACGTACCAATCACCGGCGCACGGACCAGATCCTGAGGATGCATGGGCCGCCCCTGCGTTTGCAGAAAGTGCGGCGATGCACAGATCACCCGCCGCACTTCACCGACACGCAGCGCGTGCTGGCTGCTATCCGGCAACTCACCGATGCGCACAGCCACGTCCACGCCCTCCTCGACCATGCTCACCACACGATCGACAATCAGGCCATTGATGATCACTTCGGGAAACTGCGCCAGATAACTCACGACCACCGGCGTGACGAACAGCTCGCCGAACAACACCGGCGCGGTGATCGTCAGCTGTCCACGGGGCTCTGCGTGGCTACCCGCCGCCGAGTCCTCGGCCTCCTGCACCTCGGCCAGAATCCGCCGGCAATCATCCAGGTAACGCTGGCCGGCTTCGCTCAGGTGCACGCTGCGGGTGGTGCGCGTCAGCAACGAGGTGCCGATGCGTTTTTCCAGCGCCGCCACCGCGCGGGTCACGCTGGCCGCCGACATTCCCAGACGTCGCGATGCGGCCGAAAACCCTTGCTCTTGGGCAACCACGGAAAAAACCTGCATTTCCTGGAATCGGTCCAATGGGCGTTCCTTGATCAGATTGAAAAAAGCCGCCACAGGGCAGCGGATGAAAAACGGGCTTTAACCGATTATTTCCCCCAAAGAGATCGTACAACCGCTCTGGAATGCACTTTAGCTTCAGCCTTGGCTGCCGATCCAACGGAGGTTGGGTCCGAAAATTCGAGGCTCCAGCGACAAGCGGTTCATACACACACGGCTGGAGAACTCATGAATAGTTGGTTCGCAAATCTTAAAGTGAATGTGAAACTCGGCCTGGGTTTCGGCGTAGTGCTGGTGCTCACGGGCGTTCTCGCGCTGACCGGCTGGACCAGTTTGGGCGGTGTCATCGACCGCAGCAACCGGATGGGTGAGATTACCCAACTCAACAACGACCTGACCGCCCTACGCGCCGCACGCCTGGAATACATGCTCAGCAGCGGCAACGACGCCAGCGCCAGCCTCGTCCAGAACAAACTCGACACTTTCATCGAGCAGCAGAAAGCGCTGATCAAGGTCTCCACCGCGCCGGAGAACGTCAAGCTGCTCCAGGAGCAGAGCGAGGCGACCCATGCGTTTCAAGCGTCACTGAACAAGATGCGCGAAAGCTATCGCATCATACTCGCCGCGCGCGACGCCATGACTGTGGCAGCCGATCGCGCCATCGAGCTGGTCGACACCATCAACCGCGACGCGCAGGCCGCATCCGGTGACGATGCTTCGCGCCTGGAACAGTTCAAGGCCGCCACCGGCACCAAGGACCAGTTGATGCTGATCCGCCTGAAAGTCCGAGGCTACCTGGCCAACTTCACGCCGGAAACCGAGCGCGACGCCTTGCAGCAGTTCGAAACGGCCCTGGCCGACATCGCCACTCTCGCCCAGCGCTTGCCGAGCGCAGCGGCTCAGGCCGAGCCACTGGACAAGGCTGTGCGCGCCTACCGCGACGCCCTGCGCCAACTCATCGGCGCCACCGCACAGGTCAATGCAGCCGGTGATGCGATGAAAGCGCAAGCCGCCGACATCGAAAAAACCAGCGACCGCCTCTATCAGGTGCAGATCGAATTTCGCGACAAGGAAAGCAGCGTCGCTCGCACCCAGCAAGTCATCAGTGCGCTGCTGGCGCTGATCTTTGGCGCATTGGCCGCCGTGATCATCACCCGCCAGATCACCCATCCGCTGCGCGAGACCCTGGCGGTGGTAGAAAAAATCGCCTCCGGTGACCTGACCCTGAACGCGCCAGTGACTCGCCGCGATGAGCTGGGCGAAGTGCAGCAAGGCATCCAGCGAATGGGCGCCACCCTGCGGGACCTGATCAGCAGCATCCGCGACGGCGTCACCCAGATCGCCAGCTCGGCTGAGGAATTGTCTGCCGTGACCGAGCAAACCAGCGCCGGTGTGAACAGCCAGAAAGTCGAGACCGATCAGGTGGCCACCGCCATGCATGAAATGACCGCCACCGTGCAGGAAGTTGCGCACAACGCCGAGGAAGCGTCCCAGGCTGCGGCCTCCGCCGATGGCGATGCCCGCGAGGGTGACAAGGTGGTGGGCGAAGCCATTGCCCAGATCGAAAGGCTGGCCCTGGAAGTGGAACGTTCCACCCAAGCCATGGCCGTACTGCAGCAGGAAAGCGACAAGATCGGCAGCGTCATGGACGTGATCAAGGCCGTAGCCGAACAGACCAACCTGCTGGCGCTCAACGCCGCCATCGAAGCAGCGCGCGCCGGCGAGGCCGGCCGTGGTTTTGCCGTGGTCGCCGACGAGGTTCGCGGGCTGGCACAGCGCACACAGAAATCCACCGAAGAAATCGAAGGTCTGGTGGCGGCCTTGCAGAACGGCACGCAACAAGTGGCGGTCGTGATGAACAACAGCCGCACCCTGACCGACAGCAGCGTCGAACTGACCCGCAAGGCCGGTGCCTCCCTGGACAAGATCACCCGCACGGTGTCGAACATCCAGTCGATGAACCAACAGATCGCCGCCGCTGCCGAGCAGCAAAGCTCAGTGGCCGAAGAGATCAGCCGCAGCGTGATCAACGTGCGCGACATTTCCGAACAGACGGCAGCGGCCAGTGAAGAAACGGCAGCGAGCAGCGTCGAGCTGGCGCGCCTGGGCAATCAGTTGCAGATGATGGTCAGTCATTTCCGCATTTGACCCCCAGGTGTCGCTCAAACAACAACCCCCGCGAATGCGGGGGTCTCTGCTCCTTGCCAGTCGCTTGCACCTGATCGCCCCACCCGTCGATTGTGCGGCACGGTGATATCAACGTATTATCGAGAATAATTCACATTTGATATCAAAGTGCATTTCCCTCCATGCCTCGATCTCCTTCGCCCTCCGATGTCGGCTGGCTCTACCAGGAACACCACGGCTGGGTCCGTTCCCTGCTCAAGCGTAAGCTGGGCAATGCCAGCGATGCCGCGGAACTGGCCCATGATGTGTTCGTCCGCCTGCTCGCCCAACCCCGTGAATTTCCCAGCGAGGCTCACGCCCGGGCCTGGCTGGGCGCGGTATCGCGCAATGTCTGCGTGGATTTCTGGCGCCGCCGGCGGGTGGAGCAGGCCTGGCTGGAGACCCTGGCCTGTCGTCCCGAAGCCTGCATGCCCAGCGAAGAACACCAGGCCATCGTCCTCGAGGCGCTGGGCCAGGTGCAGGCCATGCTGGAACAACTGCCAGCGCCGGTGGCCGAAGCCTTTCTCCTCGCCCAATTGCACGGCCTGGGCTATCGCGCGATCGCCGAGCGCATGGGCGTCAGCGAACGCACGGTGACCAGCTACATGGCCAAGGCGATGTTTCAGTGCATGCTGCTGGAAGCCGAACTGGACGCGGCCCTGACATGAACACCTCCACTCCCGACCACGCCATCCTGCAACAGGCCGCCGACTGGTATGCGCGTCTGGCCGGCCAACCCGATGACCACGAGCTGCGCCAGGGCTGGCAACAATGGCATGCGCAACACGAACAGCATCGCCAGGCCTGGCAGTTCGTCGAGCGCGTCAGCCAGCGCTTCGCACCGCTGCACGACGATGCCCAGAACGCCGCACGGACCCTCGACCAACTGCGCCGCCAAGGCATCGAGCGACGGCGCCTGATGCGCGGTATTGCAACCATCGCCGGGGTCGGTTTTCTAGGCGCCTTCGCCTGGCGGCCGTTGCTGCGCGAGCCCTTGCTGGCCTGGCAGGCCGATCTGCGCAGCGCCACTGGCGAGATCATCGAACACCATCTGGCCGACGGTACCCGCCTGTGGCTGGCCAGCGACACGGCACTGGACGTGCGTTTCGACGCGCACCAGCGCGCCCTGCACCTGTATCGCGGCGAAGTGCTGATCAGCACCGCCAGCGACCCTCGCCCGCTATTGCTGCACACCGCCCAGGGTAGCCTGCAACCGCTGGGCACCCGCTTCAACGTGGCGCTGGAAGACGATGCCACACGCCTGGCCGTGTTCGAGGGCCGGGTGCTGGCACGCTGTGCCGGCTCGACCGTGCAACAGGAAGTGGCGGCAGGCTTTGGCGTGAGCTTCGACCGCCAGTCGTTCGCGCCGCTGCTGCCCGCCTCCCCCGCCCGCGAAGCCTGGAGCCGTGGCCTGCTGCTGGCCGAGGATATCGAGCTAAGCCGCTTCGTCGTCGAGCTGGGCCGCTATCGTCGCGGTTACCTGGGCCTCGATCCGGCGCTCAAGCACCTGAAGATCATGGGCACCTTCCCCCTGCACGATACCGATCAGGCCCTGGACATGCTGGAGCGAACGCTGCCGGTCAAAGTCCATCGCCGCCTGTCCTGGTGGGTCAGCATCGAACCGCTGGAAACTGCCGCCCGGATGACTTCCTGAAAAAATTCGCATTTGGCTTTCCGGTTTTTTCGACTCGCTCGATTCAACCAATAGCCACTGCATCAGGACTTTTTCAAGGAACCCAGCATGTCGTCACTTTCCCGCCTTCGTCTCCACCCGCTTGCCCTGGCCACGGCCCTTGTGCTGCCGGCCATGGTGCTGCCCGGTGCGGCCGTGCTGGCCGCCGAGCAGGCCCGCGTACTCGCCTTCGACATTCCTGCCGGCCCGCTCAGCGCGCGGCTCAACCAGTTCGCCGAGCAGGCCGGAATCTACCTCAGCGGCGATACCCGCCTGACCGAGGGCAAGCAAGCCAACGCCCTGCGCGGCAGCCACAGCCCGCAACAGGCGCTGGCGATCCTGCTGGCCGGCAGCGGCCTGAGCGCGCAACCACTCGGCGACAACCGCTACCTGCTGCAAGCCATCACTCAAGGCGACTCGGCCCTGCAACTGGGGGCAACCACCATCGGCGCCCTCCTGGACCCTGCCACCACCGAAGGCACCGGCTCCTTCACCTCACCGGTGACCTCTATCGGCAAGGGCACCAAGCGGGTCAAGGACATTCCCCAGTCAGTCAGCGTAGTCACCCGTGAGCGCATGGATGAACAGAACCTGCGCACGGTCACCGAAGCCCTTGGGCAGACACCAGGTATCACCGTGGTGCCGTCGTTCACCGGCAGCCAGTTCTATTCCCGTGGTTTCTTCATCAACAGCTTCCAGTACGACGGCGTGCCCCTGGAGCGTCAGCTGTACGCCCGTGGTTCGAGCTTCAGCGGGCAGACCGCGATCTTCGACCGGGTCGAAGTGTTGCGCGGTCCCCAGGGTTTGCTCGAAGGCGGCGGCGATCCGTCCGGCGCGGTCAATCTGGTGCGCAAGCGCCCAACCGCCGAGGCGCAGACCCACCTCAGCGCCAAGGCCGGCTCCTGGGACCACTACGGTGCGCAACTGGACACCAGCGGGCCGCTGGACAGCGAAGGGCGTGTACGCGGGCGCTTCGTGGCGGATTACGACACCACCAACTCCTTCGTCGATCAAGTCGGCGCCGACAACCAGACGTACTACGCCGCCCTCGACTTCGACCTGAGCGACGCCACCACCCTGGGCCTTGGCTACAGCCACGAGCGCACCGACGCCACGCCCTACACCATGGGCCTGCCCAACTACGGCGATGGCAGCATGCCGCGCTTCGGCCGCTCCACCTACCTGGGAACCGATTGGGATAACTGGGACAAGCGCCAGGACACCTACTACCTGGACCTGACCCACCACCTCGACGACAACTGGAGACTCAAGGGCAGCCTGGTCAACATTCGCGAGTTCAACGATTTCAAATACCTGCAACGACGCGGTCGCATCGACTCGGCCACCGGCTTCTCCGGCGATGCCTACGCCTTCGACTACTTCTCCGAGCACTGGGGCGGCGACCTCAATGTCACCGGCGATCTGCAGGTGTTCGACCGGCGTCTGGGGGTGACCGTCGGCGGCAACTATTCGCGGTTGAAGAGCCGCGATATCTGGGGCGCGCGCTACAACGTGGTACGACCGCTGAATGTATTCAACTTCGATTCGGATGTCGCCGAGCCGAGTGATGCGTCCATCTATGCCGCGAACAAATGGGACGACGGCTATACCTCGACCCAGAAAGGCATTTATGCGGTGGGCGACTACCAGTTGACCGATCGCCTGTCGTTCATCCTCGGCAGCCGGCTGTCCACCTATCGCACCGTGTTCGACTCGGACGGTCCGTGGGGCGTCACCCGCAGCGAAGCGAACAAGACCGGCAAGCTGACGCCGTACGCCGGCCTGGTCTACGCCCTCAACGAGGACTGGAACGCCTACGCCAGCTACACCGAGATCTTCAAGCCGCAGACCCAGCGCACCGCCGCCGGGGCGATCCTCGAACCGCGTACCGGTACCAGCTACGAGATCGGCCTCAAGGGTGAGCTGGCCGATGGACGCCTCAACACCAGCTTCGCCCTGTACCAGATGGAACAGGACAATATCGGCCTGGTGGATTCTTCAGTGACTGGCGAGACGTGTGGCGGAACCTGCTATGTACCGTCGGGAACCATTCGCAGCCGGGGCTTCGAGGCGGAAATCAGCGGAGAAGTGGCGCAGGGCCTGGAACTGTATGCGGCCTATACCCTGAACCTGATCAAGTACATGGACGAAGCACCGGCGACCACCGCAGCGAACATCACCGGGACCACGGATACGCCGAAGCACATCCTGCGCACCTGGGCCAACTACCGCCTGCCGGGCGACTTGAAGGCGCTGTCAGTGGGTGGCGGGGTCAATGCCCAGAGCCGGGCGGCGGGGTATGGCTACTACGGGCGCGAGCAAGGTGGTTACGCCGTGTGGAACGCGCGGGTGGCCTATGACTTCGACGAGCACCTGACGGCGGCGCTGAACCTCAACAACGTGTTCGACCGGCGCTACTACGAGGCGGTGGACTATGACCACAACTTCTATGGCGACCCACGCAATGTGCTGATGAGCCTGGATTACAAATTCTGATTGTGAGTTGACCGTTCGGGCCCTATCGCTGGCAGGCCAGCTCCCACAGTGACTGCGTGTACCGCAAGACCTGTGGGAGATTGGATGGTTTCAGGCAAGCCTGTGGATAACTTATTCCACAGTCACCGACTTCGCCAGATTGCGCGGCTGGTCGACGTCGGTGCCCTTGAGCACGGCGACGTAGTACGACAGCAGTTGCAGCGGAATGGTGTAGAGGATTGGCGACAGGATGTCGTGGATGTGCGGCATGTGCACAACATGGGTGCCTTCGCCGTTGGTCATGCCGGCCTTCTCGTCGGCGAACACGATCAACTGGCCGCCACGGGCGCGGACTTCCTGCAGGTTGGACTTGAGCTTTTCCAGCAATTCGTTGTTCGGCGCAACGGTGACCACCGGCATGTCGTTATCCACAAGGGCCAGCGGACCGTGTTTGAGTTCACCGGCCGGGTAGGCTTCCGCGTGGATGTAGGAGATTTCCTTGAGCTTGAGCGCCCCTTCCATGGCCACCGGGAATTGCGCGCCACGGCCGAGGAACAGCGTGTGGTTCTTCTCGGCGAACAGTTCGGCGATTTTCTCGACGGTGCTGTCCATGGCCAGGGCTTCGCCCAGGCGGGTTGGCAGGCGACGCAGTTCTTCGACCAGCGTGGCTTCCACGCCTTTGGCCAGCGTCCCGCGCACCTGACCCAGGGACAGGGTCAGCAACAGCAGGCCTACCAGTTGGGTGGTGAACGCCTTGGTCGAGGCGACGCCGATTTCGCGGCCGGCCTGGGTCAACAGGGTCAGGTTGGATTCACGCACCAGCGAGCTGATGCCGACGTTGCAGATGGCCAGGCTGGCGAGGAAACCCAGCTCCTTGGCGTTGCGCAGCGCGGCCAGGGTGTCGGCGGTTTCGCCGGACTGGGAGATGGTCACGAACAGCGTGTCAGGTTGCACCACCACCTTGCGGTAGCGGAATTCGCTGGCGACTTCGACCTGGCACGGAATGCCGGCCAGCTCTTCCAGCCAGTAACGGGCAACCATGCCGGCGTGGTAGCTGGTGCCGCACGCGACGATCTGCACGTTGCGCACTTTGGCGAACAGCTCGGCGGCCTGTGGGCCGAACGCCTGCACCAGCACGCCCGTCGGGCTCAGGCGACCTTCGAGGGTGCGCTGCACGACGGCCGGTTGTTCGTGGATTTCCTTGAGCATGAAGTGGCGGAATTCGCCCTTGTCGGCGGCTTCGGCACCGTCGCGATACTGCACGGTTTCACGCTCGACGGCTTTGCCGCTGATGTCCCAGATTTGCACGCTGTCACGGCGGATTTCGGCGATATCGCCCTCCTCCAGGTACATGAAGCGGTCAGTGACCTGGCGCAGCGCCAACTGGTCGGAAGCCAGGAAGTTTTCCCCCAGGCCCAGACCGATCACCAGCGGGCTGCCGCTGCGGGCGGCAACCAGGCGATCCGGTTGCGCAGCGCTGATCACGGCCAGGCCGTAGGCGCCATGCAGCTCTTTGACGGTGGCTTTGAGGGCCACGGTCAGGTCACCCAGGTCCTTGAGTTTGTGGTTCAGCAGGTGCGCGATCACTTCGGTGTCAGTGTCGGAGGTGAACACGTAACCCAGGCCTTTGAGCTGTTCGCGCAGGACTTCGTGGTTCTCGATAATGCCGTTGTGCACCACCGCCAGGTCGCCGGAAAAATGCGGGTGGGCGTTGCGTTCGCACGGCGCACCGTGGGTCGCCCAACGGGTGTGGGCAATGCCGAGGCGGCCGACCAGAGGCTCGGCTTCGAGAGCGGCTTCCAGCTCACTGACCTTGCCCGGGCGACGCATGCGTTCGAGCTTGGCGTCGTTGGTCAGCACCGCGACACCGGCACTGTCGTAACCGCGGTATTCAAGGCGCTTGAGGCCTTCGAGCAGGATGGCGGTGATGCTACGTTCTGCAACTGCGCCGACAATTCCACACATGCTATTTCTCCTGACTGACAGCCGCGCAAATCAAGTTGATGCCGCGGGCCTGAATCTGATCCCGTGCCTCGAGCGGCAGGCGATCATCGGTAATTAGGGTATGGACACTGCTCCAGGGCAGTTCCAGGTTGGGGATCTTGCGGCCGATCTTGTCGGCTTCGACCATTACGATCACTTCGCGGGCGACATCAGCCATGACCCGGCTGAGCCCCAGCAGTTCATTGAACGTGGTGGTGCCGCGTACCAGGTCGATGCCATCGGCACCGATGAACAACTGGTCGAAATCGTAGGAGCGTAGTACCTGTTCGGCGACCTGGCCCTGGAAGGATTCGGAATGCGGGTCCCAGGTGCCACCGGTCATCAACAGCACCGGTTCGTGCTCGAGCTCGCTCAAGGCGTTGGCGACGTGCAGGGAATTGGTCATCACCACCAGGCCCGGCTGCTGGCCGAGTTCGGGGATCATCGCCGCCGTGGTACTGCCGCTGTCGATGATGATCCGCGCATGTTCGCGAATGCGCTTGACCGCCGCACGGGCGATGGCCTGTTTATAAGTCGAAACGGGCTGGCCGATATCGGCCACCAGCTCTTGAGGCATGGTGATCGCCCCGCCGTAACGGCGTAGCAGCAGGCCATGGCTTTCGAGCGCCGCCAGATCCTTGCGAATCGTAACTTCCGAAGTTTCGAAACGCTTGGCCAACTCGTCCACGCTGACTTCACCCTGCTCATTGAGCAAGGCAAGGATATTGTGGCGTCGTTGGGGGGTGTTGCGTTTCGACATGGCTTAGTAAGTTTCGATTCGAAAGATAACGTAAGCAATCAAAACCTATTGGCGAAATTTCGTCAAGCGGGGTGCGATAAAAAACATCTGTGGATAAAAGGAGATACCTGTAGGAGCGAGCTTGCTCGCGATAGGGTGTGTCAGTCACATTGATATCAACTGTCACACCGTCATCGCGAGCAAGCTCGCTCCTACAGGGGGGCGGGAATCACACTTGTTTCAATTGTGGATAACTCAGCCTTTCTTGACCTTCTCCGGCCGTTTCCAGCCGTCGATGTTCTTCTGACGAGCACGACCGACCGCCAACTGGGCTTTATCCACATTCTGGGTGATGGTCGAGCCCGCTGCAGTGGTTGCACCACTGGAGATATCCACAGGCGCCACCAGCGAGTTGTTGGAACCGATGAACACGTCTTCGCCCAGCACGGTTTTCCACTTGTTCACACCGTCGTAGTTGCAGGTGATGGTGCCCGCGCCGATGTTGGTCCGCGCGCCGATCTCGGCATCGCCGAGGTAAGACAGGTGGCCGGCTTTTGCGCCTTCGCCCAGATGGGCATTCTTCAGTTCAACAAAGTTACCCACATGCGCGCGAGCCTCCAGCACGGAGCCTGGACGCAGGCGGGCGAATGGCCCGGCATCGCTGCCTTCGCCGAGCACCGCACCTTCGATGTGGCTGTTGGCCTTGATCACCACGCCTTTGCGCAGGGTACTGTCCTTGATCACGCAATTGGGCCCGATCACCACGTCGTCTTCGATGACCACCTTGCCTTCGAGGATCACGTTGATGTCGATCAGCACGTCGCGGCCAACGGTGACTTCACCGCGCACATCGAAACGCGCCGGGTCGCGTAGCGTCACGCCTTGCGCCATCAAACGGCGGGCGGCGCGCAGCTGATAGTGGCGCTCCAGCTCGGCCAGTTGCTTGCGATCGTTGGCGCCCTGCACTTCCATGGCGTCGTGCGGCTGTTCGGTGGCGACCACCAGCCCATCGTTGACGGCCATCGCAATCACGTCGGTGAGGTAGTACTCGCCCTGGGCATTGTTGTTGGAGAGTCGGCTCATCCAGCCGCTCATCTGCGCGAATGGCAGCGCAAGAATGCCGGTATTGCCTTCAGTGATCGCCCGCTGCGCTTCGTTGGCGTCTTTTTGCTCGACGATGGCGGTGACCTTGCCGGCGGCATCACGCACGATACGGCCGTAACCAGTCGGGTCGTCGAGCTCGACGGTGAGCAGGCCCAGCTGCTGCGGCGCGACTTTTTCGAGCAGGCGTTGCAGGGTATCCACTTCGATCAACGGCACATCGCCGTAGAGAATCAGTACGGTATCGGCCTTGATGTAGGGCACGGCTTGAGCCACCGCGTGGCCAGTACCGAGTTGTTTGTCTTGCAGGACGAAATTCAGGTCATCCGCCGCCAGACGCTCGCGCACGGCGTCCGCACCATGACCGATCACCACGTGAATACGTTGTGGATCGAGCTGTCGCGCGCTGTGGATAACATGGCCGAGCATCGAGTTGCCGGCAATCGGGTGCAGAACCTTTGGCAGCGCCGAGCGCATACGAGTGCCCTGGCCAGCGGCGAGGATAACAATTTCAAGAGACATGACTGGCTACCAATCCTGGGTGGTCAGCGGCTGCGACCAAAGTGATGAACATCGAAAAAGAAAAAAGGGTAGCCGAGGCTACCCTTTTTAATCAATCGCGCAACAAGACGACCTGTTAGTGGCCGAACTTCTTGCGGATCTGCTGGACGGTGCGCAGCTGAGCTGCAGCCTCGGCCAGACGTGCGGAAGCAGAACCGTAATCGAATTCCGCGCCCCGCTCATGCAGGGCTTTCTCGGCAGCCTTGACGGCTTCCTGAGCGGAGGCTTCGTCCAGGTCGGCAGCACGTTGCACGGTGTCGGCAAGAACCTTGACCATGTTCGGCTGAACCTCGAGGAAACCGCCGGAGATGTAATACACCTCCTCTTCCCCGCCCTGCTTGACCAGGCGGATCGGACCTGGCTTCAGATTAGTGATCAGCGGCGCGTGACCCAGGGCGATACCAAGATCACCCAGTGCACCGTGCGCAATCACCATCTCGACCAGACCGGAAAAGATTTCTCCTTCCGCGCTGACGATATCGCAATGGACTGTCATAGCCATCTGATTGCCTCAACCTAAATTAGCGCCCGTTGCCGGGCGCCGGGATTACAGTTTCTTGGCTTTCTCGATCGCTTCTTCGATGCCGCCAACCATGTAGAACGCTTGTTCTGGCAGGTGGTCGTAGTCACCGTTGAGGATGCCTTTGAAGCCAGCAATGGTGTCTTTCAGGGAAACGTATTTGCCTGGAGAACCGGTGAAGACTTCAGCCACGAAGAACGGCTGCGACAAGAAACGCTGGATCTTACGAGCACGGTTTACCAACTGCTTGTCGGCTTCCGACAGCTCGTCCATACCCAGGATCGCGATGATGTCCTTCAGTTCCTTGTAACGCTGCAGCACGTACTGAACACCGCGAGCGGTTTCGTAGTGCTCGTTGCCGATCACGTTCGGATCCAGCTGACGCGAAGTCGAGTCCAGTGGGTCTACCGCTGGGTAGATACCCAGGGAAGCGATGTCACGGGACAGTACGACGGTGGCGTCCAAGTGGGCGAAGGTGGTCGCTGGCGACGGGTCGGTCAAGTCGTCCGCTGGTACGTATACGGCCTGGATCGAAGTAATCGAACCTTGCTTGGTCGAAGTGATGCGCTCTTGCAGTACGCCCATCTCTTCAGCCAGGGTCGGCTGGTAACCTACTGCCGAAGGCATACGGCCCAGCAGTGCGGATACTTCGGTACCGGCCAGGGTGTAACGATAGATGTTGTCGACGAACAGCAGAACGTCGTTACCTTCGTCACGGAACTTCTCGGCCATGGTCAGGCCGGTCAGAGCAACGCGCAGACGGTTTCCCGGCGGCTCGTTCATCTGGCCGTAAACCAGCGCCACTTTGTCCAGAACGTTGGAATCCTTCATCTCGTGGTAGAAGTCGTTACCCTCACGAGTACGCTCACCCACACCGGCGAACACGGAATAACCGCTGTGCTCGATGGCGATGTTACGGATCAGTTCCATCATGTTTACGGTTTTGCCCACACCGGCACCACCGAACAGACCAACCTTACCACCCTTGGCGAACGGGCAAACCAGGTCGATAACCTTGATGCCGGTTTCCAGCAGGTCGTTGCCGCCTGCCTGTTCTGCGAAGGAAGGAGCGGCGCGGTGGATACCCCAACGCTCTTCGGTGTCGATTGGACCCGCTTCGTCGATCGGGTTGCCCAGTACGTCCATGATCCGGCCCAGAGTCGCTTTACCGACCGGTACGGAGATGGCTGCGCCAGTGTTGTTGACGTCCAGACCGCGCTTCAAGCCTTCGGTGGAGCCCATCGCAATGGTACGAACCACGCCGTCGCCCAGCTGCTGCTGAACTTCCAGAGTGGTTTCGGCGCCTTGAACTTTCAAAGCGTCGTAGATGCTCGGTACGCTGTCGCGTGGGAATTCCACGTCGATAACGGCGCCGATGATTTGAACGATACGTCCGCTACTCATAGCTGGATCCTCTGAATATTTGAACCGTTAAACCGCGGCAGCGCCGCCGACGATTTCCGAGATCTCTTGGGTGATCGCAGCCTGACGCGCCTTGTTGTAGACCAGCTGCAATTCGCTGATCAAATCACCGGCGTTGTCGGTAGCGTTCTTCATCGCGATCATCCGCGCAGCTTGTTCAGCCGCGTTGTTCTCGACCACCGCCTGGTAGACCTGCGACTCCACGTAACGCACCATCAAGCCGTCAAGCAGCTCTTTGGCGTCCGGTTCGTACAGATAATCCCAGTGGTGCTTGAGTTCCTGATCCGGGGTTGCCACCAGTGGAATCAACTGCTCCACGGTAGGCGATTGCGTCATGGTGTTGACGAACTTGTTGGATACCACGGACAGGCGATCGATACGGCCGTCCAGATAAGCATCCAGCATCACCTTGACGCTGCCGATCAGGTCATTGATCGACGGCTCTTCACCCAGATGGCTGATAGCTGCAACGACGTTACCGCCGAAGTTGCGGAAGAATGCCGCACCCTTGCTACCAACGACACACAGGTCGATCTCGACGCCGTTTTCGCGGTTTACCGCCATGTCCTTGACCAAAGCCTTGAACAGGTTGGTGTTCAAGCCACCACACAGACCACGGTCACTGCTCACTACGACATAACCGACGCGCTTTACTTCGCGGTCGATCATGAACGGGTGGCGATATTCCGGGTTAGCGTTGGCCAGATGACCAATAACCTGGCGGATGCGCTCCGCATAAGGACGGCTAGCAGCCATGCGCATTTGTGCCTTGCGCATTTTGCTGACCGCCACTTTTTCCATGGCGCTGGTAATTTTTTGCGTGCTTTTGATGCTCGCAATCTTACTGCGAATCTCTTTTGCGCCTGCCATGTAACACCTATCAGGTTAGCAAGCGGGAGCCTCGCGGCCCCCGCTGCGGCTTACCAGGTTTGGGTGGCCTTGAACTTCTCGATACCGGCTTTGAGGCCAGCGTCGATTTCGTCGTTGAAATCACCCTTCACGTTGATCTTCGCCATCAAGTCGGCGTGATCGCGGTTGAAGTAAGCAATCAGCGCTTGCTCGAAGCTGCCGACCTTGGCGTTTTCAACGTCAGTCAGGAACCCACGCTCAGCGGCATACAGCGACAGCGACATGTCGGCGATCGACATTGGCGCGTATTGCTTCTGCTTCATCAGCTCGGTTACGCGCTGACCATGCTCAAGTTGCTTACGGGTCGCTTCGTCCAGGTCAGAAGCGAACTGGGCGAATGCCGCCAGTTCACGGTACTGAGCCAGAGCGGTACGGATACCACCGGACAGCTTCTTGATGATCTTGGTCTGAGCGGCACCACCCACACGGGATACCGAAACACCGGCGTTCACTGCAGGGCGGATGCCCGAGTTGAACATGGCCGATTCCAGGAAGATCTGACCGTCGGTGATGGAAATCACGTTGGTCGGAACGAACGCGGAAACGTCGCCAGCCTGGGTTTCGATGATCGGCAGTGCGGTCAGGGAACCGGTTTTGCCAGTCACTGCGCCGTTGGTGAACTTCTCTACGTACTCTTCCGAAACGCGGGATGCGCGCTCCAGCAGACGGGAGTGGAGATAGAACACGTCGCCTGGGTAAGCTTCACGTCCTGGTGGACGGCGCAGCAGCAGGGAAATCTGGCGGTAAGCCACTGCTTGCTTGGACAGATCGTCATAAACGATCAGCGCGTCTTCACCGCGGTCGCGGAAGTATTCGCCCATGGTGCAACCGGAGTACGGTGCCAGGTATTGCAGTGCAGGAGATTCCGAAGCACTGGCAGCCACGATGATCGTGTTGGCCAGGGCGCCGTTTTCTTCCAGCTTGCGAACCACGTTGGCGATGGTCGATTGCTTCTGACCGATTGCCACGTAGACGCAGAAAATGCCGCTGTCTTTCTGGTTGATGATCGCGTCGATCGCCAGAGCGGTTTTACCGATCTGACGGTCACCGATGATCAGCTCACGCTGGCCACGGCCGACAGGGATCATGGCATCGACAGCCTTGTAGCCAGTCTGTACAGGCTGGTCTACCGACTTACGCCAGATCACGCCTGGAGCAACTTTCTCGACCGCGTCGGTCTCGGTGTTGTTCAGCGGACCTTTGCCGTCAACTGGGTTACCCAGTGCGTCGACTACGCGACCCAGCAGTTCCTTACCAACCGGAACCTGCAGGATGCGGCCTGTGCACTTGGCGCTCATGCCTTCAGCCAGACTGGTGTATGCGCCCAGTACAACGGCACCTACGGAGTCTTGCTCCAGGTTGAGGGCCATACCGTAGACGCCGCCCGGAAACTCGATCATCTCGCCGTACATGACGTCGGCCAGACCGTGAATCCGCACGATGCCGTCAGATACGCTGACGACAGTGCCTTCGTTACGGGCTTGGGAGGTCACATCGAGCTTGTCGATGCGGCCCTTGATAATTTCACTAATTTCGGAAGGATTGAGTTGCTGCATTGCTCTGCTGCCCCTTCAAACTCAAGATTTCAATGCTTCGGCAAGTTTCGCGATTTTGCCGCGAATCGAGCCATCGATAACCAGGTCGCCGGCGCGGATGACAACACCACCAATAAGGGTACTGTCTTCCTCGACTTGCAGGCGCACTTCCCGGTTGAGTCGTGCACTGAGAACCTTGGCGAGTTTGTCTTGCTGTTCTTGGTTCAATGCAAAAGCACTGGTCACTTCAACGTCTACCGACTTCTCTTGCTCGGCCTTGTACAGGTCGAACAGAGCGCTGATCTCTGGCAAAAGCGAGAGACGGTCGTTTTCGGCAACGACGTGAATGAAATTCTGTGCCTTGGCATCGAACTTGTCGCCACACACGTCAATGAACGTGGTGGCCTTTTCTGCGCTCGTCAGTCGCGGGGCCTTGAGCACGCGCTGCATGGTGTCGTCTTGCGACACCGCTGCTGCCAGGCCGAGCATGGCTGACCAATTGGCCAGTTGCTGGTGGGCCTGAGCGTGCTCGAAGGCCGCCTTAGCGTAAGGTCGGGCCAACGTGGTCAGTTCTGCCATGATCGCCCTCGCTTAGATTTCAGCAGCCAGTTGGTTAACCAGCTCTGCGTGCGCGTTTTGATCGATTGTGGCACCCAGGATCTTCGCAGCACCACCAACGGCCAGGCTACCCACTTGGGCGCGCAGCGCGTCTTTGACACTGTTCAGTTCCTGTTCGATCTCGGCCTGAGCCTGAGCCTTCACACGGTCAGCTTCGACGCGAGCCTGTTCACGGGCTTCGTCGACAATCTGGGTACCGCGTTTCTTGGCTTGCTCGATGATTTCAGCTGCCTGAGCTTTCGCTTCGCGCAGTTGCTGACCCGCTTTCTCTTGGGCCAACTCCAGGTCGCGAGCTGCTCGGCTGGCAGCGTCCAGACCATCAGCGATCTTCTTTTGACGTTCGTGCAGAGCCGCGATGACCGGAGGCCATACGAACTTCATGCAGAAAACAACAAAAATCAGGAACGCAACGGACTGGCCAATCAGGGTCGCATTAATGTTCACGCCAACACCTCGCAGTTACGTTGTCCATCACACCAAATTACCCGGAAGATCCGAGTAATTAGCCAGCGATCTGACCAACGAACGGGTTCGCAAAGGTGAAGAACAGAGCGATACCAACACCGATCATGGTTACGGCGTCGAGCAGACCGGCAACGATGAACATTTTAACTTGCAGCATTGGAACCATTTCTGGTTGACGCGCAGCGCCTTCCAGGAACTTGCCGCCCAGCAGGCCGAAACCAATTGCGGTACCCAGTGCGCCCAGGCCGATCAACAGTGCAACAGCGATAGCGGTTAGACCAACTACAGTTTCCATCTTTCCTCCCGACTTTTACGTCGTATGGTTTAGGTTTTTTTAATTTAAAGCGGGTAAAACAAATCGTTTCAGTGGCCCCGTAAGGACCCCCTCTCGTTTGACCGAGAGGGACATCAGACTAGTCGAAACTGGTCTTAATGGTTTTCTTCGTGCGCCATCGACAGGTAGACGATGGTCAGCATCATGAAGATGAACGCCTGCAGGGTGATGATCAGGATGTGGAACACCGCCCACGCCCACTGCAGTACAACGCCCAGGCCACTGAGCCAGAGCAGGCCGCTGCCGAACATCACAGCGATCAGGATGAACACCAGCTCGCCGGCATACATGTTGCCGAACAGACGCAGAGCCAGGGAGATCGGCTTGGCGATCAGGGTCACGAATTCCAGCAGGAAGTTCACCGGGATCAGCAGCGCCTGAACGAAGATGTTCTTGCTGCCGAACGGGTGCAGGGTCAGCTCGCCGATGAAGCCGCCGAGGCCCTTGACCTTGATGCTGTAGAAAATGATCAGTGCGAAAACCGAGAACGCCATACCCAGGGTCGCGTTCGGGTCGGTGGTCGACACGGCACGGAATGGAATGTGAGCATCGCCGGAGATCAGGATGGCCAGTTGAGGAATCCAGTCGACCGGTACCAGGTCGACGGCGTTCATCAGGAACACCCAGACGAAGATGGTCAGTGCCAGCGGTGCAATCACCGGGCTACGGCCATGGAAGCTGTCTTTCACGCTGCCATCGACGAATTCGACCAGGACTTCAACGAAGTTCTGCAAAGCGCCAGGTTGACCGGAGGTCGCTTTCTTCGCCGCCATGCGGAAAAGGAAAACGAAGATCAGACCCAAAGCGACCGACCAGCCGAGTGTATCGACGTGGAAAGCCCAGAAGCCCATTTCCTTGGCTTCTGCTGCGGTGTGAGCAAAGCCCCAGCCGCCGGTAGGGTGCTGACCGAAGGTCAGGTTCTGCAAGTGGTGCTGGATATAGCCCGAAGCGGTTGTTTCTGCCATGGTTGCCTCAAACGCCCTAAGGTCTCGAAAGTCTTGTTCTCATCAGCAGGGGAGCGAACCAGCTGACCGACTGGGTCAGCACGAAGGCACCGAATACTGCTATCGGCGCCAATGGCTTCACACCTGCAAACACCAGTGCAAACAGCACTGCCGTCAAAATCAGTTTGCCTGCCTCGCCGGCATAAAAAGACCGGACGATGGACTGGGCTGCTCGGGCTCCGGAAAACCGAAATGCCCTGTGAGCGAAGTAAACATTGGGCAGCAAGGCTATCAGGCCTCCGCAAAGTCCCGAATATCCGGCAACGACTCCGCGCCATTGCCAAAGCGCCAAAGCGGCGATCAGCAGGACGACAAACTGAGCCATCAACACCGGAAAAACTGCCAGTCGATGGAACGGCAAGCGGTTTGGCGTGCGGCTTTCCATCACTATTGCTCTCCAATGGTCGGCTGCCAGAAATCAATAACTTGGCATAATTTGTGCCGACAAAATGCGCGCAGAGTATAGGGGCGGTTCAGCCCCTATTCAACTGTCAGGTAGTGATTTCCGACTGCGCGCTACATGAGGAAATGTTTCAGCGAATGTGCGCGAGCACACCCTGAAGTTCATCCAGAGAGTTGTACCCGATCACCAACTGTCCCTTTCCCTTCTTACCGTGGCGAATCTGCACCGCAGAGCCTAGCCGCTCGGCCAGGCGCTGCTCGAGTCGAGCGATATCCGGGTCCGGTTTGGCAGGTTCCGCAGGCTCCTGTTTGCCATTGAGCCACTGGCGAACCAGTGCCTCGGTCTGACGTACCGTCAGACCTCGTGCGACAACATGTCGCGCCCCTTCAACCTGTTGATTTTCCGGCAATCCGAGCAAAGCACGTGCATGACCCATTTCCAGGTCGCCGTGAGACAGCATGGTTTTGATGACTTCCGGCAACGCGATCAAGCGTAGCAGATTGGCCACGGTCACGCGGGACTTGCCCACCGCCTCGGCCACCTGTTGCTGGGTCAGCTGGAATTCCTGCTGCAAACGCTGCAGGGCCACCGCTTCTTCGATCGGGTTGAGGTCTTCGCGCTGGATGTTCTCGATCAGCGCCATGGCGATCGCGGTTTCATCCGGTACATCGCGCACCATCGCCGGGATGGTTTCCTGGCCGGCCTGCTGGCTGGCGCGCCAGCGGCGTTCGCCGGCGATGATTTCGAAGCGACCGCTGCCGATGGAACGCACCACGATCGGCTGCATGACGCCCTGGGTGCGGATCGACTGCGCCAGCTCTTCCAGCGCCTGCGGGTCCATGTCCCGACGCGGCTGGTATTTGCCGCGCTGGATCAGGTCCAGGGGCAGGTGTTGCAATTCACGCTCGTCGGCCTGTACCGCCTGTTCTTCCAGCGCACTGACAGTCGGACCACTGAGCAGTGCATCCAGTCCTCGTCCGAGACCTCGTTTCTTGACGGCCATGGGGATTCCTTAAATTGCCTGGGCAGCGGCGGTGCGTGGATTTTTGCGTTGACGGCGAACCATCTCGCCCGCCAGCGCCAGATAGGCAATGGCGCCCCGCGATGTCTTGTCGTACGCCAGCGCCGGCATGCCGTAGCTGGGTGCTTCCGCCAGGCGGATGTTGCGCGGAATGACCGTGTCGTACAGCTGCTCGCCGAAATGCTCCTTGAGCTGGGCCGATACGTCGTTCATCAGGCTCAGTCGCGGGTCGTACATGGTGCGCAGCAGGCCTTCGACTTTCAGGTCCGGGTTGAGCAGCTCGGCGATGCGCTTGATGTTATCCACAAGGTCGCTCAAGCCTTCCAGCGCAAAATATTCGCACTGCATGGGGATAATTACCCCATCGGCGGCAACCAGCGCGTTCAGTGTCAGCATCGACAGCGACGGCGGGCAGTCGATCAAAATGTAGTCGTAGTTATCACGCACGGGCGCCAATGCGCTGCGCAGGCGGCTTTCCTTCATCTGCATTTCCAGCAGAACCACTTCCGCCGCAGTCAGGTCGCGGTTGGCCGGCAGCAGCTGATAGCCACCGTGCTCGGAGAAATGCATGGCTTGCGCCAGGTCGCATTCGCCGATCAGCAGGTCGTAGACCGAGTTTTCCAGGCCGTGTTTATCCACACCGCTACCCATGGTGGCGTTGCCCTGTGGATCGAGATCGATCAGCAGCACCCGACGCTTGGTAGCGACCAGGGAAGCTGCGAGGTTGATGCAGGTGGTGGTTTTACCCACACCACCTTTCTGGTTCGCTATCGCGAATACCTTAGCCATTCTTGCTTGTGTTCCCAATCATGCCGTGCGGCGCAGTATCAGCAGATGGCGTTGGCCTTGGCAACCGGGTACGGCCAGGGCGTGTTCGCTATCGAGGTGGAAGTCCGCGGGCAATGCTACCAGTTCATCGGCCGGATGAACGCCCTTCATTGCCAGCCAGCGCGTATCGGCATCGCCGAGGTGGCGGGTCCAGCCGGTGAAGTTCTCCATGCTGCTGAAGGCCCGGGAAATGATCCCGTTGAACGGCTGGGCAGGCTGGAAGGCTTCGACACGACTGTGGATAACTTGCAGGTTATCCAGCTTGAGTTCGAGTTTGACCTGGGTCAGGAAGCGGGTTTTCTTGCCATTGGCGTCCAGGCAGGTGACTTGCGCCTGCGGGAACAGGATGGCCAACGGCACACCCGGCATGCCGCCGCCGCTACCGACGTCGAGCCAGCGACCGTCTTCGATGAATGACATCACGCTCAAACTGTCGAGCAGATGCCGCGAGACCATTTCGTCCGGATCACGCACGGCGGTCAGGTTGTAGGCCTTGTTCCATTTGATCAACAGGGCCAGATAACCCAGCAACTGCGCGTGCTGGGTTTCGGTCAGTGCGACACCGAGCTGGCGAGCGCCTGTGGATAACTCTTCGGCGTGTTTCGAGGTGACCAACGAACTCAAGCGCTTTGCTCCAACTGACGGCCCGCGCCGCGTTTTTTCAAGTGAATCATCAACAGGGAAATCGCCGCCGGCGTAACGCCCGGGATGCGCGAAGCCTGGCCCAGGGTTTCCGGACGGGTGGCGCCCAGCTTGCTCTGGATCTCCTTGGACAGGCCGGAAATGCTCGTGTAGTCGATATCCACAGGCAGTTTGGTGTCTTCACTGGCGCGCAGACGGGCGATTTCGTCCTGTTGACGATCGATGTAGCCGGCGTACTTGGTCTTGATCTCGATCTGTTCGGCGACTTGTTGATCTTCTGCCCCGCCACCGGTCACAGCGACCAAGCCAGCGTAGTCGATTTCCGGACGGCTCAAGAGGTTGAGCAGGTTGTATTCGTGGGTCAGCGGCGTGCCGAATTTTTCGGCAATGGCATCGCCCTGCTCGGTGTTCGGCCGGACCCAAGTGCTTTTCAGCCGCTGCTCTTCCTGCTCGATGCCTTCGCGTTTCGTGCAGAAAGCCGCCCAGCGCGCGTCATCGACCAGGCCCAGCTCGCGACCTTTTTCGGTCAGGCGCAGGTCGGCGTTGTCTTCGCGCAGGATCAGGCGGTATTCGGCGCGGGACGTGAACATCCGGTACGGCTCCTGGGTACCCAGGGTAATCAGGTCGTCGACCAGCACGCCGAGGTAGGCTTCATCGCGACGCGGGCACCAGGCTTCTTTGCCCTGGGCACGCAGCGCGGCGTTGGTTCCGGCCAGCAAACCCTGGGCGCCGGCTTCTTCGTAACCGGTGGTGCCGTTGATCTGACCGGCGAAAAACAGACCGCCGATGACCTTGGTTTCCAGGCTGTACTTCAGGTCCCTTGGGTCGAAGTAGTCATATTCGATGGCGTAACCCGGACGCACGATGTGCGCGTTTTCCATGCCGCGGATCGACTGGACGATCTGCAATTGCACGTCGAACGGCAGGGATGTGGATATCCCGTTCGGGTACAGCTCGTTGGTGGTCAGGCCTTCAGGCTCGATGAACACCTGGTGGCTTTCCTTGTCGGCAAAGCGGTGGATCTTGTCTTCGATCGACGGGCAATAACGCGGGCCAATGCCTTCGATCACCCCGGAATACATCGGCGACCGATCGAGATTGGCCGCGATGATTTCGTGGGTACGCGCATTGGTGTGGGTAATCCAGCAACTGATCTGCTGTGGATGCAGTTCCTTGGAACCCATGAACGACATGACCGGGATCGGTGTGTCACCGGCCTGCTCGGTCATCACCGAGAAATCCACGGATCGGGCGTCAATACGCGGCGGCGTACCGGTTTTCAGGCGGCCGACGCGCAGTGGCAACTCGCGCAAGCGGTGTGCCAGGGCAATCGACGGCGGATCACCGGCACGACCGCCGGAAAAATTCTGCATGCCGATGTGGATAAGTCCACCAAGGAAGGTGCCTGTGGTCAAAACCACCGAATCTGCGAGGAAACGCAGGCCCATTTGGGTGACGACACCGCGCACCTGGTCCTGCTCGACGATCAGGTCATCCGCCGCCTGTTGGAATATCCACAGGTTCGGCTGGTTTTCCAGGATTTCCCGGATGGCCGCCTTATAGAGCGCGCGGTCAGCCTGGGCGCGGGTTGCACGCACGGCCGGGCCTTTACGGCTGTTCAACACGCGGAACTGGATACCGCCTTTATCGGTAGCCAGGGCCATCGCGCCGCCGAGGGCGTCGATTTCCTTGACCAGATGGCTTTTGCCGATACCGCCAATGGCGGGGTTGCAGCTCATGGCACCGAGGGTTTCCACGTTATGCGTCAGCAACAGGGTCTTGACCCCCATACGTGCTGAGGCCAGTGCTGCCTCGGTACCGGCATGACCGCCGCCGATGACGATCACTTCAAAACGGGAAGGGAAATCCACCACGCACCTCGTGCCTGCTTAAGTAGGTAATTCAGGAAAATTTGGGACAGGTTTTTGGACCTGGTCGACAAGTATAGGGACTTCGCCTTCTCTAAAGAACCCTTTGCACAAAATTTAACCAGCTGTGGAGAAGTCGGAGTTATAGAAATTAAAAAGAGAGAAATTTATTAAATCTTTGTTTTTATGTTTATTCTTAGTGCCCCTCCAATCTGTGGATAGATTGACACAGGCCTTTGTAATCAAGGTGTACAGAGATTTATAACCCTGTGCCCATGTGTGAAGGAGGCCCTTGGATAACCGGTTTAAGCCTGTGGATTAAAGTGGTGGTTATCCACAGAGGCGGTTATGTTCAGCTTTCGAGGCCTGTTATCAACGGCCCTCAGGCACGGTTATTCACAGGGCTTAATCCACAGAAAACCGCTCAATGGCGGCAAAATCCGGCACGCATGACCACCTCCCGTTACAAACGGCAGCCGTAATCCATCGCAGAGGGGTGAAGGCAGGGTATTGTGAGGAAGTGTAACAAAAGCTAATAATAGCTATTATCATTAAGCCACCCTCCTCTCCCTTTTATGTCCATGCCACCCCACACCGCAGCAATCGAGCGCATCTACGTGCAGCACCATTCGTGGCTGTATGGATGGTTGAAGGGAAAACTGCATGACGCCTGCGATGCGGCCGACGTGGCGCACGATACGTTCGTACGTATTCTCGGCTCACGGGATGCCAGTCAGATTCGCGAGCCCAGGGATTACCTGGCCACCGTCGCACGCGGGCTGGTGATCGACCGTTATCGTCGGCGTGCCATCGAAGTGGCTTATCTGGAATCCCTGGCCGCACGGCCTGAAGCGACCGCGATCAGTGAAGAAGACAAGGCGCTGATCATCGAAACTCTGGTCGCTGTGGATAAAGCCCTGGCGAACCTCGGCGCCCGGGCCCAGCGCATTTTCATGCTGTCGCAGATCGAAGGGCTGACTTATCAACAGATCGCCGAGCAGATGAAGGTGTCGCTGACCACTGTCAAAAAGCACATGGTCCGTGTCCTCACCGAATGTTCAATGATCATGGCGACGCTCTGATGACTCCGGATCGCAAGGTCTTCGAAGCCGCCGCCACCTGGTACGTACAGTTTCAGGCCGAGCCGCCGACGGCTGCCCAACGTCAGGCCTGGCAACACTGGGTCGACAGCAGCCCGGCGCATCTGGCGGCGTGGAATCAGATGGAACAGGTGCAACGTCATCTGGGCGGGCTGCCCCGGGATGTGTCGCGGCGGGCCTTGTCTTCGACGCAACAACGTCGCCAGGTGCTCAAGCTGTTGCTGATCGTGGCCGGTACCGGTTACCTGGGCTGGAATGTCCAGCAGCACACGCCCTTGGGCAATGTCTGGGCGGACTACCGGACCAAGGTCGGGCAACGGCGCAAGATCGAACTGGCCGACGGCACTCAGGTTCACCTCAATACCGGCACCGCCATTGATGTGCTGTTCGACGGCGAGCAACGCCTGATCCGCTTGCGTGAAGGGGAAATCCTGGTCCGCACCGGCAAACTCGGCGATCAGCGACCGTTCTTCGTCGAAACCCGCGAAGGCCGGGTCAGGGCACTGGGTACGCGCTTTTCGGTGCGGCAGTTGTCCGGATCATCGCGAATCGGCGTGCTCGAGGACCGTGTCAGCGTGCAGCCGAATGATCAGCCGGGGCATTCCCAGGTGCTGGTTGCTGGGGAAGGCGTGGACTTCGACAGTCATGGCGTAGGGGTCATTCACCCCTATCGCTCGACCGAAGCGGCCTGGATCAACGGCCAATTGATCGTCCTCGATGCGCCCCTGGGGGAAGTGATCGCAGAACTCGGCCGTTACCGCGCCGGGGTCCTGCATTGTGATGAGCGTGCGGCACGCCTGCGGGTTTCCGGAACGTTCCGCCTGGATTCCACGGAGGCTGTGCTGGCCAACCTGCAAGCTTCACTGCCGGTCAGTGTCAGTTATTTCACGCGTTATTGGGTGTCGATCAAGCAGGTCGGTTGAGCCGATCAAAACTTTTTCACGTCGGGGGTTATCTTTTTTTTCCCTGTAACGGCCCTACAGGTAATCGCGGTTCAACGCGGCATTTGCCACCTTCAGGGCTTTGACTACCCATGCGACTTCCTCACTTGCGTAAGCGTTTTACTCCCCACTGCATCGCCTACAGTTTGCTGATGACCAGCGCCGCCACTGGCGTGCTGTTCGCTCCCCAGGTGATGGCCGCCGATGCGACGCAGCGTTACGCCATTGCGGCCGGCCCGCTGGATAAAGCCCTGAGCCAGTTCGCCTCGGTGGCCAACGTGATTCTTTCGTTCTCGCCACAACAGACCGCCAACCTGCGCACACAGGGTCTGTCCGGCAGTTATTCGGTGGATCAGGGCTTCTCCATTCTGTTGCAAGGTTCCGGATTGCAGGCCGTGCCCCAGGCGCCAGGCAGTTACATCCTGCAAACGGTCCCCGACAGCGGTCCCCTGGTACTCGGCACCACCAACATCAACGGCCAGCAGCCGAACGCGATGAACCTCGATTACGCCGCTGACACAGGGTACAAGGCCAACAACAGTCGGGTGGGCAGCAAGACCAGCACGCCCCTGTCGGAAACCCCGCGCTCGATCTCGGTGGTCACCGCCCAGCGCATGAAGGATCAGAAATCCCAGACCCTGACCGAGGTCCTGGGTTATGTGCCCGGTATCTTCGCCCCGCCGTTCGCGGCCGGTGACAGCCTGGCCGGCGACCTGTTCTTCATCCGCGGTTTCAACGCGACGGACTACGGCTACGGTCTGCTGCGCGACGGTCTGCGTGTGCAAGGCAACCGCTATGACACCACTACCGAACCCTACGGCCTGGAGCGGGTTGAAGTATTCCGCGGCCCGTCGTCATTGCTGTATGGCGAAAACGCGCCGGGCGGCCTGGTCAACCTGGTGAGCAAGCGTCCGACCGCCGCGCCGCAAGGCGAAGTGCAGCTCGGTTACGGTTCCAATAACCGTCGGCAATTGGGTATCGACGTCTCCGGCCCGTTGAACGACAGCGGCAATGTGCTGGGCCGGGTGGTGATGCTGGGACGCAATTCCGACACGCAAACCAAACATGTGCCGGACGACCGGATCTACATCGCACCTTCCCTGACCCTGAATTTCGATGACTACAACACGCTGACCCTGCTGGCCAACTACCAGAAGGATCACACCAACATGGAACTTGGCCTGCCCGCCGCCGGCACCCTGTTGAACAACCCCAACGGCAAACTCGACAAGGACACCATGCTGGGGGATCCGGACTGGAACACCTTCGAACGGGAAACCTGGAGTGCCGGCTACGAGTTCAGCCACAGCTTCAACGATGACTGGCAGTTCCGGCAGAACTCGCGCTACATGCAATCGCGCATCAACCGTCATGAAACCTGGCCGGGCAACCTGAACAACGCCGGGTTTGGTACGCGCGTGAACATGACCGCCTACGATCGCTTCAACAAGTCGATGGTCTACTCGCTGGATAACCAGCTGGAAGGCAAATTCCAGGTCGGTGGCCTGGAAAACACCGTACTGTTTGGCGGCAGCTTTGACCGCACCTCGTTCAATCAGGACTGGAACGCCGGGCTGGTGGGGCCGATTGACGTCTACAATCCGGTTTACCTGCGTGATCCGACTACCCCGATTGCCGTGCAGAACACCTTGCTGGAACAGGAAATGAAGGGGGTTTATGCACAGATCCAGAGTAAGTATGACCACTGGCTGTTCCTGCTGGGTGGTCGTCAGGACTGGGTCGACAGCGATTTCCGCGACAAGGTGGCCAGCGCCGGCAACATCAGCTCTGTGGATAAGAAGTTCACCTACCAGGGCGGCGTGATGTACCAGTTCGACAATGGCCTGACGCCCTACGTCAGTTACTCCACAGCCTTTGTCCCGGTACAGCAGATCTCCAACTCCGGCCGGCCGCTGGACCCGATCACCAGCAGCCAGTATGAAGTGGGCCTGAAATATGAACCGGTGGGTTGGGATACCTCCTTCACCGCCTCGGTGTATGACCTGCGCAAGAAGGACGACACTTACCTGGACGCCACCACTTCGACCTATCGCCAGGTGGGCGAAAGCCGGTCCAAGGGCGTGGAACTGGAGCTGAACAGCAACCTGACGCCCAACCTCAACCTGACGGCGGCCTACACCTACACCGATGCGCGGATTACCAAGGACTCCGCGACGTCGCTGGTCGAAGGGCATCAGATGACTGGCGTCCCGCGTAACCAGGCGTCGGTGTGGGCCAAATACCGCTTTCTCGAAAGCAGCCTCAAAGGTCTGTATGTCGGTGGTGGCGTGCGTTACTTCGACAGTGCCTTCGCCTACACCCCGGCCACCCTGTACGGAAAACTCGATGCCGGCGACGTCACTCTGGTGGATGCGGCTATCGGCTACCAGATCGACAGCCACTGGAGCGTCGACCTGAACGCGAAGAACCTGTTCGATAAGGAATACGTGTCTGGATGTAACGACGCCGGTCGCTGCTACTGGGGCGAAGAACGCACCTTGCTGGGGACGGTGTCTTACAACTGGTAAGGCTGAAGGGCGCTGTGGATAAGTTGTCCACAGCGCCTTTCATCACTTGCCGATGCAGAAACTGGAGAAGATCCTGCCGAGCAAATCATCGGAGCTGAACGCGCCGGTGATTTCACCCAGCGATTGCTGGGCCTGGCGCAGGTCCTCGGCCAGCAATTCCCCCGCTCCCGCCAAGGTCAGCTGGGCACGGCCGTGCTCCAGGGCATCACTGGCATGGCGCAGTGCCTCCAGATGACGACGGCGTGCGCTGAAACTGCTTTCCGACGTCTGTTCATAACCCATGCATGCCTTAAGGTGATCGCGCAGCAGTTCCAGTCCCATGTCGGCAGACTTGGCACTGAGACTGATCGTCACGTGGCCGTCGTCGCTGACATCCAGGGCGACGGCTTCACCGGTCAGGTCGGCCTTGTTGCGGATCAGCGTGACCTTCGCCGGATCCGGGCGGCTTTCGAGGAATTCCGGCCACAGCGCAAACGGATCGAGCGCCTCGGGGGCCGTGGCATCGACCACCAGCAACACGCGATCGGCTTCGCCAATGGCCTTGAGTGCCCGTTCGACGCCAATCTTTTCCACATGGTCATCGGTATCGCGCAGGCCGGCGGTGTCCACCACGTGCAGGGGCATGCCGTCGATGTGGATATGTTCGCGCAGGACATCACGGGTGGTGCCGGCAATCTCGGTGACAATCGCCGCTTCGCGCCCGGCCAGGGCATTGAGCAGGCTGGATTTGCCGGCATTCGGCCGACCGGCGATCACCACGGTCATGCCATCACGGAGCAAGGCGCCCTGCCCGGCTTCACGCATCACTGTGGATAACTCTCCACGTACCTTGTCGAGCATGCTCAACACATGGCCGTCGGCGAGAAAGTCGATTTCCTCCTCCGGAAAGTCGATCGCTGCCTCAACATAGATGCGCAGGCCGATCAGCTGTTCGGTCAAGTTATGCACGCGCGCGGAGAACGCGCCCTGCAACGAACGCAATGCATTGCGCGCGGCCTGTGCAGAACTCGCTTCGATCAAGTCGGCGATGGCTTCGGCCTGTGCCAGGTCGAGCTTGTCATTGAGGAAGGCGCGTTCGCTGAATTCCCCCGGCCGGGCCAGACGGCAACCCAGTTCCAGGCAACGCTGCAGGAGCATATCCAGGACCACCGGCCCGCCGTGCCCCTGCAACTCCAGCACGTCTTCGCCGGTGAACGAGTTCGGCCCGGGGAAGTACAGCGCGATGCCCTGATCCAGGACCTCGTCGTCTGCACCGAGGAACGGCCCGTAGTGAGCGAAGCGGGCTTTAAGTTCGCGACCGCTGAAAGCCTTGGCTGCAACGCTGGCCAACGGCCCGGAAATACGCACGATGCCGACACCGCCACGACCTTGAGCCGTGGCGACGGCAGCGATGGTTTCACGGGGAGCGCTCATAAACCGGTATCCAGAGACAAAAGTGACAGATAGCAAAACGCCCCACTAGGGGGCGTTTTGAGTGGTTATCCACAGTGTAAATCAGGCAGCCGCTTTGGTAGCTGCTTCGATTTTACGGGTGATGTACCACTGTTGGGCGATCGACAGGCAGTTGTTCACTACCCAGTACAGCACCAGACCGGCCGGGAACCACAGGAAGAAGAAGGTGAAGATGATTGGCATCATTTTCATCACCTTGGCCTGCATCGGATCCGGAGGAGTCGGGTTCAACTGCTGCTGGATGAACATGGTTGCACCCATGATGATCGGCAGAATGAAGAACGGATCCTTGATCGACAGGTCAGTAATCCACAGCATGAACGGCGCCTGACGCATTTCCACGCTTTCCAGCAGAACCCAGTACAAGGAGAGGAAAACCGGCATCTGCACGAGGATTGGCAAGCAACCACCCAGCGGATTGATCTTCTCTTTCTTGTACAGCTCCATCATGGCTTGCGACATTTTCTGCCGGTCGTCGCCATGTTGCTCTTTCAGCGCAGCCAGTTTCGGGGCTACAGCGCGCATGCGGGCCATGGATTTGTAGCTGGCGGCCGACAACGGGAAGAAGATCCCCTTGATCAGCATGGTCAGGAAAATGATCGACCAGCCCCAGTTACCCACAATTGCGTGGATGTGTTGCAGCAACCAGAAGATCGGTTGAGCGATGAACCACAGAATGCCGTAGTCGACAGTCAGTTCCAGGCCTGGGGATAACTCTTTCAGCACCGCCTGGCTTTTCGGGCCGGCGTACAGAATGGCGCTGGTTTCAGCCTTGGCACCCGGAGCCACGGTCAGCGAAGGACCGGTGTAACCGATGATGTAGTTGCCTTTGCTGTCTTTACGGGTCTGGACGACGTTGTTTTCGCCTTTAGCCGGAATCCACGCGGTCACGAAGTAGTGTTGCAGCCAGGCAACCCAACCACCGTTGACGGTTTCTTTCAGCTGAGCCTTGTCCATGTCCTTCATCGACACTTTCTTGTACGGCTCGGAACTTGTCCACAGGGCGGCGCCCAGGTAAGTCGCGGTGCCGGTGGCAGTGCTGGAAGACGGATCGGAGCTGGCATCGCGCTTCAACTGCGCGAACATTGCACCCGACCATGGCTGGGCGCTTTCGTTGTCGATCAGATAGGTGACGGTGACGTCATACAGGCCACGCTTCAGGGTGAAACGCTTGATGTAGTTGACGCCGTCCTTGCTGAACTTCAGGTCCACGACCAATTGGTCCTGACCGTCAGCCAGCTGATAAACCTTCTTCTCCGAGGAGTAAACCGGACGACCGGCAGGATTTGCATCCGGACCGTTGGTACCGATCAGGCCGCTTTGGGCCAGATAAGTACGCTCGTTACCGTTGTCGAACAACTGGAACGGAATTTCCGGATGGTCCTGGCGACGCGGATACAGCGGCAGAGTCAACTGGGCAACATCGCCACCCTGTGGATCGACTGCCAGGTTGAGCACATCCGTTTTGATCTGGATGAGGTCCTTGCTCACAGCCACTGGCGTTTCAGCCGGTGCACTGGTATCGCTTGCGGCGCGCGGAATGTCGTCACTGACAGCAGCATTATTGCCAGTTGGCGTATCCGGCAGACCGGCAGTGGTCGTACTGGCTGCAACATTCTGAGTCGGCAGGGCAGCCTGGCCATAGTCCTGGTTCCATTTGAGAACCAAAACGTAGGACACGATTGCCAGGGCGACGATCAGGATCGTGCGTTTGATATCCATGATTACTCGGCCATCGAAGAAGAACGGGAGGTAGGGATAGGTGGAACCGGGTCATAACCACCGGGATTCCACGGATGACAGCGACCTAAACGACGAAAGGTCAGCCAGCCACCGCGCAGAAGGCCATGATTTTCGATGGCTTCCAACGCGTAGCAGGAACAACTGGGGTAGAAACGACAGTGACTGGCCATCAGTGGGCTAATGGCGTAGCGATAAAACTGGATCGGAACGAGCGCCAGTTTACGCATCTGGACTGTCTACCCCTACAGTTTCGGTTTTGACTGCTGGTGCTGGCTTGCTGCGTGCCAGACGCTTCCAGAGTTTGCCGAAATGCTGAATCAATTCGGGGTTTTCTACATCACCCAAACCTTTGCGCGCGACGATAACGATGTCCCAGCCGACCAGTGAATCCTGGTTCAGACGGAACGATTCGCGCATAAGACGTTTGAGGCGATTGCGCTCAACGGAGAGCTTTACGCTCTTTTTCCCGATAACCAGCCCGAGACGGGGGTGATCGAGTTCGTTGTTGCGCGCAAGGAGCAGGAGATTTTTCCCCGGTACCTTGCCGGTAGGGGAGTCAAAGACTGCCTTGAAATGCCGGGGTGTAAGCAGACGCTTTTCCCGACTGAAGTCCTGACTCACCTGCAGTGCCGGATTATCAAACTGCCAGACGCGCACGACCTTTGGCGCGACGACGCGACAGGACGGCACGACCGTTTTTGGTAGCCATGCGAGCACGGAAACCGTGGGTGCGAGCGCGTTTGATAGTGCTTGGTTGGAAAGTACGTTTCATGTCGTGTTACCTGGTTCGTCCACAACGGGCCGGAATGGCCCCCGTTTTAAGAGACCGGGGATTCTAGAGAAAGCAAGCCCGCAGGTCAATTTCCAACCAGCATTTCCTTATAGATAGATCCGTGACGACCCTGGCACGCTTGTCATCCTGGCTAAACATAAAAATAAAGAAGGAAAGTATTTAAAGCTTTTCTGTAAAGCTTGTAAAAGCTTAGGCCGCCATCTTCTGTGGATAACCAGCTCGAAGCCTTCTATCACGTGATGTACAGAGAATGACAACTACAGTGGAAAACCGTGTTCAGCCTGTGCTGCGATGGCGGATAAGCTGTGTGTGAAACGAGCGGTTATCCACAGGCAGGTTATCCACCGACTTACCCTTCGAGTTGTGCAACGATCTCAAGGATGGTTATCCACAGAGCTTATTCACAGACCACTGGTCGTCTTTTTTTCGTATAAATCGTTGATTCTTCTTGGTCACTGACCCACCTACGTGTGGATAAGTCGGCGTCTGGTCGCTACAATGGCCGCTTGTTTTTGCCGCACCGGCTTTCAACTTAGGGGATATCCGTGTCAGTGGAACTTTGGCAGCAGTGCGTGGAGCTTTTGCGCGATGAGCTGCCTGCCCAACAATTCAACACTTGGATCCGTCCACTACAGGTCGAAGCCGAAGGCGACGAGTTGCGTGTCTACGCACCGAACCGTTTTGTTCTCGACTGGGTCAACGAAAAGTACCTGGGCCGTGTCCTCGAACTGCTGGATGAGCATGGCAACGGCATGGCGCCCGCGCTTTCCTTATTAATAGGCAGCAAGCGCAGCTCTGCCCCACGTGCCGCACCCAATGCGCCACTGGCGGCAGCCGCTGCCTCTCAGGCTCAAGCCCAGGCGGCCCACGCGCCAGTCAGCGCACCGGCACCCGTCTCGGCGCCGGCAGCGGCACCGAAGGCATCGAGCCAGAGCGTGACGCAGGAAGATGAAGAGCCGTCGCGCGACAGCTTCGATCCCATGGCGGGCGCCAGCTCGCAGCAGGCTCCGGTTCGTTCCGAACAGCGTACGGTCCAGGTTGAAGGTGCGCTCAAGCACACCAGTTACCTGAACCGCACGTTCACCTTCGAGAACTTCGTCGAGGGTAAGTCCAACCAACTGGCCCGGGCTGCGGCCTGGCAGGTGGCGGACAACCCCAAGCATGGTTACAACCCGCTCTTCCTTTATGGTGGCGTCGGCCTGGGTAAGACCCACTTGATGCACGCGGTGGGTAACCATCTGCTGAAGAAGAATCCGAATGCCAAGGTCGTTTACCTGCATTCCGAGCGTTTCGTGGCCGACATGGTCAAGGCGCTGCAACTGAACGCCATCAACGAGTTCAAGCGCTTCTACCGTTCGGTGGACGCGTTGCTGATCGATGACATTCAATTCTTCGCCCGCAAGGAACGCTCCCAGGAAGAGTTTTTCCACACCTTCAACGCCCTGCTTGAAGGTGGCCAGCAGGTCATTCTCACCAGTGACCGCTACCCGAAGGAAATCGAAGGCCTCGAAGAGCGCCTCAAGTCCCGTTTCGGCTGGGGCCTGACGGTTGCCGTCGAGCCGCCGGAGCTGGAAACCCGTGTGGCGATCCTGATGAAGAAGGCCGACCAGGCCAAAGTCGAACTGCCTCACGACGCGGCGTTCTTTATCGCCCAGCGTATTCGCTCCAACGTCCGTGAGCTGGAAGGCGCGCTCAAGCGTGTCATCGCCCACTCGCACTTCATGGGCCGCGACATCACCATCGAGCTGATCCGCGAATCCCTGAAAGACCTGTTGGCGCTGCAAGATAAACTGGTCTCTGTGGATAACATTCAGCGCACCGTCGCCGAGTACTACAAGATCAAGATTTCCGACCTGCTGTCCAAGCGCCGTTCGCGCTCGGTCGCACGTCCGCGTCAGGTTGCCATGGCGTTGTCCAAGGAGTTGACTAACCACAGCCTGCCGGAAATCGGCGATGTGTTTGGCGGCCGCGACCACACCACGGTTTTGCACGCCTGTCGCAAGATCAACGAGCTTAAGGAATCCGACGCGGACATCCGCGAGGACTACAAGAACCTGCTGCGTACATTGACCACTTGATGAACTCCAGCGCAGCTAACTAAGGCAAGGGACTAGACCATGCATTTCACCATTCAACGCGAAGCCCTGTTGAAACCCCTGCAACTGGTCGCAGGCGTCGTCGAGCGCCGCCAGACCTTGCCGGTGCTCTCCAACGTGCTGCTGGTTGTCGAAGGCCAGCAACTGTCGCTGACCGGTACCGACCTGGAAGTCGAGCTGGTCGGTCGTGTAGAGCTCGAAGAGCCGGCCGATCCGGGTTCCATCACCGTGCCTGCGCGCAAGCTGATGGACATCTGCAAGAGCTTGCCGAACGACGCGCTGATCGACATCAAGGTCGATGAGCAAAAGCTGGTGGTCAAGGCCGGCCGTAGCCGCTTCACCCTGTCGACGCTGCCTGCCAACGACTTCCCGACTGTTGAAGAAGGTCCGGGTTCGCTGACGACCAGCCTGGAACAAAGCAAGCTGCGCCGCCTGATCGAGCGCACCAGCTTCGCCATGGCTCAGCAGGACGTGCGCTACTACCTCAACGGCATGCTGCTGGAAGTTTCCACCGACGTTATCCGTGCCGTGGCGACCGATGGTCACCGCCTGGCGATGTGCTCGATGCAAGCCGATATCGGCCAGCAGGATCGCCATCAGGTGATCGTGCCGCGCAAAGGTATCCTTGAACTGGCGCGCCTGCTCACCGAGCCGGATGGCAATGTCAGCATCGTACTGGGCCAGCACCACATTCGTGCCACCACCAGCGAATTCACCTTCACCTCGAAACTGGTCGACGGCAAGTTCCCTGACTACGAGCGCGTCCTGCCCAAGGGCGGCGACAAACTGGTACTGGGTGATCGCCAGGCGCTGCGTGAAGCATTCAGCCGTACCGCGATTCTGTCCAACGAGAAATACCGTGGCATTCGCCTGCAACTGGCCAACGGTCAGTTGAAAATCCAGGCCAACAACCCGGAACAGGAAGAAGCGGAAGAAGAAGTTGGCGTTGAGTACAACGGCGGCAACCTGGAGATCGGCTTCAACGTGAGCTACCTGCTCGACGTCCTGGGCGTGATGACCACCGAACAGGTTCGCCTGATCCTGTCCGACTCCAACAGCAGTGCGCTGGTGCAGGAATCGGACAACGATGATTCGGCCTACGTCGTCATGCCGATGCGTCTGTAATCAGCGCAAAGCGAGATGTCCTTAAGTCGCGTCTCGGTCACCGCGGTGCGCAATCTGCACCCGGTGACCTTCTCCCCCTCCCCCCGAATCAACATTCTTTACGGCGCCAACGGCAGCGGCAAAACCAGTGTTCTGGAAGCCATTCACCTGCTGGGGCTTGCCCGTTCGTTTCGTAGCACCCGCTTGTTGCCGGTCATCCAATACGAACAGTTGGCCTGCACGGTCTTTGGCCAGGTCGAATTGGCTGAAGGTGGGCAAAGCGCATTGGGGATCTCCCGGGACCGCCAGGGCGAATTCCAGATTCGCATCGACGGGCAGAATGCACGTAGCGCGGCGCAACTGGCGGAAATACTGCCACTGCAACTGATCAACCCGGACAGCTTTCGGCTGCTCGAAGGGGCACCGAAGATCCGCCGGCAGTTTCTCGACTGGGGTGTGTTCCACGTGGAACCACGATTCATGTCGACCTGGCAGCGGTTGCAGAAGGCCCTGCGCCAGAGAAACTCTTGGCTGCGACATGGTACACTTGACGCCGTTTCGCAAGCGGTTTGGGACAGGGAACTGTGCCAGGCCAGCGCTGAAATAGATGAATACCGCCGCGCCTATATCAAAGCCTTGAAACCAGTCTTTGAACAGACCTTGAGCGAATTGGTTGAGCTTGAGGGTTTGACGCTCAGCTATTACCGAGGCTGGGACAAAGACCGCGAGTTGAGTGCAGTGCTCGCCGGGTCCCTTCAACGGGACCAGCAAATGGGTCATACCCAGGCCGGACCACAGCGTGCTGATTTGCGCCTCAGACTGGGGGCAAACAATGCCGCGGATATCTTGTCCCGCGGTCAGCAGAAGCTGGTGGTCTGTGCGTTGCGTATCGCCCAGGGGCATCTAGTCAGCCAGGCTCGACGCGGCCAGTGTATTTATCTGGTGGATGACTTGCCGTCCGAACTCGACGAGCAGCATCGCCGCGCGCTCTGCCGCTTGCTGGAAGACTTACGCTGCCAGGTGTTCATCACCTGTGTAGACCACGAATTACTGAGGGACGGCTGGCAGACGGAAACGCCAGTCGCTCTGTTCCACGTGGAACAGGGCCGTATCACCCAGACCCACGACCATCGGGAGTGAAGGCATTGAGCGAAGAAAACACGTACGACTCATCGAGCATTAAAGTGCTGAAAGGCCTGGATGCCGTGCGCAAACGTCCCGGTATGTACATTGGTGATACTGACGATGGCAGCGGTCTTCACCACATGGTGTTCGAGGTGGTCGACAACTCGATCGACGAAGCGTTGGCCGGTCACTGTGACGACATCAGCATCATCATTCACCCGGATGAATCCATCACCGTTCGCGACAACGGCCGTGGCATCCCGGTAGACGTGCACAAAGAAGAAGGCGTTTCCGCAGCCGAGGTCATCATGACCGTGCTGCACGCCGGCGGTAAGTTCGACGACAACTCCTACAAAGTATCCGGCGGTCTGCACGGCGTAGGTGTATCGGTAGTGAACGCCCTGTCCGAAGAGCTGGTGCTCACCGTTCGCCGCAGCGGCAAGATCTGGGAACAGACCTACGTCCACGGCGTGCCGCAGGCACCGATGGCCATCGTGGGTGACAGCGACACCACCGGTACCCAGATTCACTTCAAGGCTTCCCAGGAAACCTTCAAGAACATTCACTTCAGCTGGGACATCCTGGCCAAGCGTATCCGTGAACTGTCCTTCCTCAACTCCGGTGTCGGTATCGTCCTCAAGGACGAGCGCAGCGGCAAGGAAGAGCTGTTCAAGTACGAAGGCGGCCTGCGTGCGTTCGTTGAATACCTGAACACCAACAAGACTGCGGTCAACCAGGTGTTCCACTTCAACATCCAGCGTGAAGATGGCATCGGCGTGGAAATCGCCCTGCAGTGGAACGACAGCTTCAACGAGAACCTGTTGTGCTTCACCAACAACATTCCACAGCGCGATGGCGGTACTCACCTGGTGGGCTTCCGTTCGGCGCTGACGCGTAACCTGAACAACTACATCGAGCAGGAAGGCCTGGCCAAGAAGCACAAGGTCGCCACCACCGGTGATGACGCCCGTGAAGGCCTGACCGCGATCATCTCGGTGAAGGTGCCGGATCCGAAGTTCAGCTCCCAGACCAAGGACAAGCTGGTGTCTTCCGAAGTGAAGACCGCTGTCGAACAGGAAATGGGCAAGTACTTCTCCGACTTCCTGCTGGAGAACCCGAACGAAGCCAAGCTGGTCGTTGGCAAGATGATCGACGCGGCGCGTGCCCGTGAAGCGGCGCGTAAGGCCCGTGAGATGACCCGCCGCAAAGGCGCGCTGGACATCGCCGGCCTGCCGGGAAAACTGGCTGACTGCCAGGAAAAGGACCCTGCCCTCTCCGAACTGTACCTGGTGGAAGGTGACTCTGCTGGCGGTTCCGCCAAGCAGGGTCGTAACCGTCGCACCCAAGCGATCCTGCCGCTCAAGGGCAAGATCCTCAACGTCGAGAAGGCACGCTTCGACAAGATGATCTCTTCCCAGGAAGTGGGCACCTTGATCACCGCGCTGGGCTGCGGTATCGGCCGCGAAGAGTACAACATCGACAAGCTGCGTTATCACAACATCATCATCATGACCGATGCTGACGTCGACGGTTCGCACATCCGTACCCTGCTGCTGACCTTCTTCTTCCGTCAGTTGCCGGAGCTGATCGAGCGTGGCTACATCTACATCGCCCAGCCACCGCTGTACAAGGTCAAGAAAGGCAAGCAAGAGCAATACATCAAAGACGACGACGCCATGGAAGAGTACATGACGCAGTCGGCCCTGGAAGATGCGAGCCTGCACCTGAACGAAGATGCTCCTGGCATTTCCGGTGAAGCGCTGGAGCGCCTGGTGAATGACTTCCGCATGGTGATGAAGACCCTCAAGCGTCTGTCGCGCCTGTACCCGCAGGAGCTGACCGAGCACTTCATCTACCTGCCGGCCGTGAGCCTGGAAAAACTCGGCGATCACGCCGCCATGCAGGAATGGCTGACCCAATACGAAACCCGCCTGCGCACGTCCGAGAAGTCGGGCCTGGTCTACAAAGCCAGCCTGCGTGAAGACCGTGAGCGTGGCGTGTGGCTGCCGGAAGTCGAACTGACCTCCCATGGCCTGTCGAGCTACGTCACCTTCAACCGCGACTTCTTCGGCAGCAACGACTACAAAACCGTCGTCTCGCTGGGCGCACAACTGAGCACTCTGCTGGACGAAGGCGCGTACGTACAGCGCGGCGAGCGTCGCAAGTCGGTTACCGAGTTCAAGGAAGCCCTGGACTGGCTGATGGCGGAAAGCACCAAGCGTCACACCATCCAGCGTTACAAAGGTCTGGGTGAAATGAACCCGGATCAGCTGTGGGAAACCACCATGGACCCAAGCGTTCGCCGGATGCTCAAAGTGACCATCGAAGACGCCATTGGCGCTGACCAGATCTTCAACACCCTGATGGGTGATGCGGTCGAACCTCGCCGTGACTTCATCGAAAGCAACGCCCTGGCGGTGTCCAACCTGGATTTCTGATCCGGCAACAGACTCGCCAAGCAATGAGTCAGCCCACCCTGGCGGTGGGCCAAGGCTCAAAAAAAAACCAGCGCTCTGCGCTGGTTTTTTTTTGCCGCGCTTTTATCGCTCTGCGGGGGGATGGCCGTCTTCCCGAACGTTGCGATGCAGCATCAGTCGCGCGGTTTCATGCAGCCCTCGGGTCAGCGCCTGCAAGCGTTGAAACTCCTCGGGATGCCGGTCGGCCACGTCTTCGCGGGGGGTGAGCGAAGCCAGGTTGTGCAGCGTCGATGAGATGCCGTCGTGCTGCATCTGCAGCAGGAAGTCTTGAGTGACGCCGCCGATGATGGGAAAGGTGCCTTCGCGGCGCCGGTCTGGGGTTGGCCATCGTGCAGATGATCGGCCGCAAGATTGGTTGCAAATTACGGCTCTACAACCTGGCCCAGGGCGGCTTGTGTGCTGAACTCTGCCTGAGCGGCGCCTTGTTGCAAGCGGAGATCATGCGCAGGCGCGCGACATTCACGCGACGCTATGAATCGGCCATAAAAAAACCGGCTATATCAGCCGGTTTTCTTGCGCCCAAAAAAAACTTATGCACGTTTTTCGGTATTTTGCTCTTTCATAAAATATGTATGTAAATCATGTAGTTAGAATGCAGAAAAAGCGTTTGTCAGGAAAAAGGCGCACAGGTTATCCACAGATATCAGGCCGGCAGCTGATTGCCGCTTTCAGGGGCATGCGCAGCCGGCGGGAGCGAACCCATTTCACGCTGCATTTGCTCGTTCCAGGCCTGCACGCGGTCATTGAGGTCGGCAATGGCGCGAGGACCGCTGCCTTCGGCGTACATCGGTGCGCCGATGACCACGGTGATCACGCCCTGCTTCTTCGCCCAGCCGGTTTTCGGCCAGAACTTGCCGGCGTTATGCGCGATCGGCAGCACCGGAAGGGAGGCATTGACCGCCAATGCCGTGCCGCCACGGGAGAACTTGCCAATACTGCCATACGGCACCCGGGTGCCTTCCGGAAAGATCAGCACCCAGACGCCATCCTTCAGCAGTTCGTCGCCCTTCTTCGCCACATGCTTGAGCGCGGCTTTCGGGTTGTCGCGGTCGATGGCGATCGGTCGCAGCATGGCCATGGCCCAGCCGAAAAACGGCACATACAGCAGCGAACGCTTGAGCACCTGGCTCAACGGCTCGAAATAGGCCGAGATGAAGAACGTTTCCCAGGTGCTCTGGTGGTTCGCTTGAATCACGCAGGGCTGCTCGGGCACATTCTCGGCGCCTTTGACTTCATAGCTGATGCCCAGGAACACCTTGCTCAACCACAAGGCGCAGCGGCACCAGTACACGTTGATGAATCGGTAGCGCGCCTTGAATGGCAGAAACGGCGCGATAAAAAAGCTCAGGCTGCACCAGAGCAAGGAACTGGTGCCCAGCAGCAGGTAAAAGAGAAAGATTCTGATGGCCTGCAGTATCGACATGGTGACGTTTACCGTGCGGGCTTTGCCCGTCTATATAAAGCGCACTCCCGAACAATCCCTGGTCAGGAACTCGAAAGCGCTCTAATTGTGGATAAGTTCTGCGGCAATCGCCGCAAGATCGTCAAAAATCAGGGTGCCCACTGGCAGGGTCTTGCCTAGCGTCTTCTCGCCTTTTCCGGTCTTCACCAGAACGGGCTGAGAATCGACGGCTTTGGCGGCCTCCAGGTCACCGAGACTGTCGCCGACGAACCAGAGATTCGTCAGCGGCACGTCGTAATGTGCAGCGATGGTTTTCAACATTCCGGGTTTGGGTTTGCGGCAATCACAGCCTTCGTCCGGCCCGTGCGGGCAGTAGACGATCAGCCCGACTTCACCGCCCTGCTGCGCCACCAGCGTGCGCAAGCGCTCGTGCATGGCGTCCAGGGTGGCGAGGTCGTAATAGCCGCGAGCGATGCCCGACTGGTTGGTAGCGACTGCTACCGTCCAGCCGGCCTTGCTCAACTGCGCAATGGCTTCGATCGAGCCGGGGAGCGGAATCCACTCCGCCACCGACTTGATGTAAGCGTCGGAGTCGTAGTTGATCACCCCGTCCCGATCGAGAATCAGCAGTTTCAAACAGACTTACCCCAGCAACGAAATGTCGGCAACGCCAAGGAACAGCCCACGCAGGCGCGACAGCAAGGCGTAACGGTTGGCGCGCACGTTGGCGTCGTCGGCGTTGACCATCACCGCTTCGAAGAACGCGTCCACCGGCTCGCGCAAGGCGGCCAGGCGTGCCAGCGATTCGCTGTACTGACGGGCCGCGGCCATTGGCTGCACAGCCTGGTCCGCCTGCTGGATCGCCGAGTACAGGGAGAACTCGTTGGCGTTGTCGAAGTACTTGGCTTCCACCACGGTCGGCACCGAGCCTTCCACTTTGCTCAACAGGTTCGACACCCGCTTGTTCACCGCCGCCAGGGCGGCAGCTTCCGGTAATTTGCGGAACGCCTGCACCGCTTGCACACGCTGGTCGAAGTCCAGGGCCGAGCCCGGCTTGAGGGCGCGAACCGACAGGTAGGTGGCCACGTCGACGCCTTCGTCTTCATAACGAGCACGCAGACGGTCGAAGATGAACTCCAGCACCGCCTCGTTCAGGCCGGCCGCCTTGACCTTGGCACCGAAGGCATTCACGGCGAAAGCCACGGCGTCGTTGAGGTCCAGGTCCAGTTGTTTCTCGATCAGGATGCGCAGCACGCCCAGCGCGGCACGGCGCAGTGCGTACGGGTCCTTGCTGCCGGTTGGCAGCATGCCGATGCCGAAGATACCCACCAGGGTGTCGAGCTTGTCGGCGATGGCCACGGCGGCACCGGTCAGGGTCGCAGGCAGCTCGGCGCCGGCACCGCGCGGCATGTACTGCTCATTCAGTGCCAGGGCAACGTCTTGCGGCTCGCCATCGTTGACGGCGTAGTAGTAGCCGGCAACACCCTGCATTTCCGGGAACTCACCGACCATCTCGGTCGCCAGGTCGCACTTGGACAGCAGGCCGGCGCGGGCCGCCCAGGAGGCGTTGCCGCCAATGCGCGCGGCGATGTAGGCGGCCAGTTTGGAAACGCGCTCGGCCTTGTCGTAGACGCTGCCGAGTTTTTCCTGGAACACCACGTTCTGCAGGCGCTGGTTGAAGTCTTCCAGCTTCTGCTTCTTGTCCTGCTTGAAGAAGAACTCGGCGTCGGTCAGGCGTGGGCGGACCACTTTCTCGTTACCGGCGATGATCTGCTGCGGGTCCTTGCTTTCGATGTTGGCCACGGTAATGAAACGTGGCAGCAACTTGCCGTCGGCATCCAGCAGGCAGAAGTACTTCTGGTTGTCCTGCATGGTGGTGATCAGCGCTTCCTGCGGCACGTCGAGGAAACGTTCCTCGAACGAGCACACCAGCGGCACCGGCCATTCGACCAGCGCGGTCACTTCGTCGAGCAGTGCCGGCGGCACGATTGCGGTGCCTTCCTGGCGGGTCGCCAGCTCTTCGGTGCGCTTGCTGATGATCTCGCGGCGCTCGTTGGCGTCGGCCAGCACGTAGGCGCCACGCAGGTCGGCCAGGTAGCTGGACGGCGAACCGATGCGTACGTTTTCCGGGTGATGGAAGCGGTGGCCACGGGAGTCGCGGCCGGCCTTCTGCGCGAGGATGGTGCAGTCGATGACCTGGTCACCGAGCAGCATCACCAGCCATTGGGTCGGACGAACGAATTCTTCCTTGCGGGCGCCCCAGCGCATGCGCTTGGGGATCGGCAGGTCGTTCAGGGAATCTTCGACGATGGTCGGCAGCAGGCTCGCGGTCGGCTTGCCAGCGATGTTCTGGCTGTAGCGCAGTTTCGGACCGCTCTGGTCGATTTCGCTTAGCTCGACGCCACACTTCTTGGCAAAGCCCAGGGCGGCCTGGGTCGGGTTGCCGTCGGCATCGAACGCCGCCTGGCGTGGCGGGCCGTCCAGATTGATGCTGCGATCAGGCTGCTGGGTGGCCAGCGAGGTGATCAGCACCGCCAGGCGACGTGGCGCGGCATAGACGGTCTTGGTCTCGTAGTTCAGGCCGGCAGCCTGCAGGCCTTTGTCGATACCGGCCAGGAACGCTTCGGCCAGGGTATTGAGGGCTTTGGGTGGCAGTTCTTCGGTGCCCAGTTCAACCAGGAAATCTTGAGCACTCATTGTGCAGCCTCCAGCTTGGCCAGTACTTCGTCACGCAGGTCAGGGGTCGCCATCGGGAAGCCCAGCTTGGCGCGAGCCAGCAGGTAGGCTTGCGCAACGGAACGCGCCAGGGTGCGCACACGCAGGATGTATTGCTGACGCGCAGTCACCGAGATCGCCCGGCGCGCATCCAGCAGGTTGAAGGTATGGGAAGCCTTCAACACCATTTCATAGCTCGGCAACGGCAGCGGCTGGTCGAGCTCGATCAGGCGCTTGGCTTCGCTTTCGTAGAAGTCGAACAGTTCGAACAGCTTGTCGACGTTGGCGTGTTCGAAGTTGTAGGTCGACTGTTCCACTTCGTTCTGGTGGAACACGTCGCCGTAGGTGACCTTGCCGAACGGACCGTCAGCCCAGACCAGGTCGTAGACCGAGTCCACGCCTTGCAGATACATGGCCAGGCGTTCCAGGCCGTAGGTGATCTCGCCGGTCACCGGGTAGCACTCGATGCCGCCCGCTTGCTGGAAGTACGTGAACTGCGTCACTTCCATGCCATTGAGCCAGACTTCCCAGCCCAGGCCCCAGGCGCCCAGGGTCGGCGATTCCCAGTTGTCTTCGACGAAGCGGATGTCGTGGACCAGCGGGTCCAGGCCGACATGCTTGAGGGAGCCCAGGTACAGTTCCTGGAAGTTGTCCGGGTTCGGCTTCAGGACCACCTGGAACTGATAGTAGTGCTGCAGGCGGTTCGGGTTTTCGCCGTAGCGGCCGTCAGTCGGGCGACGACTGGGCTGCACATAGGCGGCGTTCCAGGTTTCCGGGCCGATGGCGCGCAGGAACGTGGCGGTGTGGAAAGTCCCGGCGCCTACTTCCATATCGTAGGGCTGAAGTACCACGCAACCTTGCTCGGCCCAGTATTGCTGGAGGGCGAGGATCAAGTCTTGGAAGGTACGCACGGCTGGCGTAGGCTGGCTCACGAAATTCACCTGTTTCTTGGGCTGCGATTTAAAGAGCGGGAGTATACCCGATTCATGGCTGCGCACGCCCCCTGGAGCCTTATGCCACGCTGCTTTTGGTGTACCGAAGATCCGCTGTACATGGCTTATCACGATCAGGAGTGGGGCACGCCGCTGCGGGATGCGCAGGGTTTGTTCGAGTTGCTTTTGCTCGAAGGGTTCCAGGCCGGGCTGTCCTGGATCACCGTGCTGCGCAAACGCGAGCACTACCGCCAGGTGATGTTCGGCTTCGACGCGCAGCGCGTGGCGCAGATGAGCGACGCCTACATCGAGCAATTGATGCTCGACCCCGGGATCATCCGCAATCGCCTCAAACTCAACGCCGCCCGGCGCAATGCCCAGGCCTGGCTGGCGCTGGAAGACCCGGTGGGGTTGCTCTGGTCCTTCGTCGATAACGTGCCCAGAATCAATCATTTCAAGGACCGCAGCGAAGTGCCGGCGATCACGCCCGAGGCCCAGGCGATGAGCAAGGGCCTGAAGAAAGCCGGCTTCACCTTCGTCGGCCCGACCATCTGTTATGCCTTGATGCAGGCCTCGGGAATGGTCATGGACCACACCCGTGATTGCGATCGCTACGCCATCCTTTCCAACGCCGGTTAGAATGGCCGCCTCGCACACAGCACAAGATATGGAGTGACCTGTGGATAAGTTTAAAGGCGCCTTGCTGGTAGGCGCTCTGCGGCTGTTTGCCCTGCTTCCGTGGCGGGCCGTGCAGGCAGTGGGCTCGGCCATCGGCTGGGTGATGTGGAAAACCCCGAACCGTTCCCGCGACGTGGTGCGGATCAACCTGGCCAAGTGTTTTCCCGAGATGGACCCCGCCGAGCGTGAGCGCCTGGTCGGCCAGAGCCTGAAGGACATCGGCAAGTCGCTGACCGAAAGCGCCTGCGCGTGGATCTGGCCGGCGCAGCGCTCCATCGACCTGGTGCGCGAAGTCGAAGGTCTCGACATCCTCAAGGACGCCCTCGCCTCCGGCAAGGGCGTGGTCGGCATCACCAGCCACCTGGGCAACTGGGAAGTGCTCAACCACTTCTATTGCAGCCAGTGCAAGCCGATCATTTTCTACCGACCGCCCAAGCTCAAGGCTGTGGACGAATTGCTGCAGAAACAACGGGTTCAGTTGGGCAACAAGGTCGCTGCCTCCACCAAGGAAGGCATCCTCAGTGTCATCAAGGAAGTGCGCAAAGGTGGTGCAGTGGGCATCCCCGCGGACCCGGAACCGGCCGAATCCGCCGGGATCTTCGTGCCGTTCTTCGCCACCCAGGCCCTGACCAGCAAGTTCGTGCCGAACATGCTGGCCGGCGGCAAGGCAGTCGGCGTGTTCCTGCATGCACTGCGCCTGCCGGACGGTTCGGGCTACAAAGTGATCCTTGAAGCTGCGCCCGAAGCCATGTACAGCACCGATACCGAGACGTCCTGCGCGGCCATGAGCCAGGTGGTCGAGCGTTATGTGCGGGCGTATCCGAGCCAGTACATGTGGAGCATGAAACGCTTCAAGAAGCGTCCGCCGGGCGAGGCACGCTGGTATTGAGTCTATTTGGCACGATCTGTGGATAACCTTGGGTCAAGGTTTATCCACAGCTGTTGAGGAAAGGGCGCAATAGATGTCCGAACACCGTAAGTCGTTTCGCATCAAGATCTGCCATGAAAGCTTCGGCGAATGCCTGGGCCAGACCCGCAACCTTTCGACCACGGGCGTTTACGTCAAGCACCCGACCTTGTCGACGCTGGCCAAGGGCGCGGTGGTCTACGGCCAGGTGCAAGACTTACCCACAGGGGCGCCGCGGGTGAAGATGGAAGTGGTGCAAGTGGATGCCGAGGGCATCGGCCTGCGGTACCTCTGATCAGCGTGCCTGACGCTCGAGCTTTTTCAGGAACACCGTCATTTCCTTTTCCGCCTGCTTGTCGCCATGGGCACGGGCGGCCTCCAGGCCCTGCTCCCAGGCCTGGCGCGCGCCGGGGTAATCCTCCTGCCCCAAACGGGCCTTGCCCAACAGCTTCCACGCCGCCGAGTACTTGGAGTCCAGCTCCACGCAGCGGGCGAAGTGCTCGGCTGCCTTGTCATGCTCACCCAAATCCAGATAACCCTTGCCCAGGCCGAAGCGCAGCAGGGCGTTGTCCACACCCTTGGCGAGCATTTTTTCCAGTGATTCGATCATGGTGGGTTTCCTGGTTGTGTCGGTGACTTTGATACCGCTATCGCGGGCAAGCCCGCTCCTACAAGGACACCGCTGTACCTGTAGGAGCGAGCTTGCTCGCGATGAGGCCGGCCGATCCAGCAAAAAACTCGGGTCAGAAGAAGCTCAACCCCACATGGAACAGCTTCTCCACATCGCGAATGTGCTTTTTATCCACAAGGAACAGGATCACATGATCCCCGGCAGCGATCACCGTGTCGTCGTGGGCGATCAGCACTTCTTCGTCGCGAATGATCGCGCCGATGGTCGTGCCCGGCGGCAGGCCGATGTTCTCGATGGCCTTGCCGATCACCTTGCTCGACTTCGCATCGCCATGGGCGATGGCCTCGATCGCTTCGGCCGCGCCGCGGCGCAATGAGTGCACGCTGACAATATCGCCACGTCGCACGTGGGCGAGCAAGGTGCCGATGGTCGCCAGTTGCGGGCTGATGGCGATGTCGATGTCGCCGCCCTGGATCAGGTCGACGTAGGCCGGGTTGTTGATGATGGTCATCACCTTCTTCGCCCCCAGCCGCTTGGCCAGCAGCGACGACATGATGTTGGCTTCGTCGTCGTTGGTCAGGGCAAGGAACAGGTCGGCGTCGGCGATGTTCTCTTCCAGCAGCAGGTCGCGGTCCGAGGCACTGCCTTGCAGCACCACAGTACTGTCCAGGGTATCGGAGAGATGGCGGCAGCGGCCCGGGCTCATCTCGATGATCTTCACCTGGTAACGGCTTTCGATGGCTTCGGCCAGGCGTTCGCCGATCTGTCCGCCACCGGCGATGACGATGCGCTTGTAGCTCTCGTCGAGGCGACGCATTTCGCTCATCACCGCGCGAATGTTCGCCTTGGCGGCGATGAAAAAGACTTCGTCGTCGGCTTCGATCACCGTGTCGCCTTGCGGCAGGATCGGCCGGTCACGGCGGAAAATCGCGGCGACGCGGGTCTCGACGTTCGGCATGTGTTCGCGCAACTGGCGCAGTTGCTGGCCCACCAGCGGCCCGCCGTAGTAGGCCTTGACCGCCACCAGCTGCGCCTTGCCTTCGGCGAAGTCGATCACCTGCAACGCGCCGGGGTACTGGATCAGGCGCTTGATGTAGTTGGTGACCACCTGCTCCGGGCTGATCAGCACGTCCACCGGAATCGCTTCGTTGTCGAACAGTTCGGGACGGGTCAGGTAGGACGCTTCACGCACCCGGGCGATCTTGGTGGGCGTGTGGTACAGGGTGTGGGCGACCTGGCAGGCGACCATGTTGGTCTCGTCGCTGTTGGTCACCGCCACCAGCATGTCGGCATCGTCGGCGCCGGCCTGGCGCAGCACCGTCGGCAACGAGCCGCGGCCGTGGATGGTGCGGATGTCCAGACGGTCGCCGAGGTCGCGCAGGCGATCGCCGTCGGTGTCGACCACCGTGATGTCGTTGGCCTCGCTGGCCAAGTGTTCCGCCAGCGAACCGCCGACCTGCCCTGCGCCGAGGATGATGATTTTCATCCAGTCACTCCCTTAAACCGGTTAACCGCGCGCGGCGGCGATCTTGATCAGCTTGGCGTAGTAGAAACCGTCGTGGCCACCTTCCTGGGCCAGCAACTGGCGACCATGGGGTTGCTTGAGGCCGGCGGCGGTGGCGAGGTCCAGCTCGCGGGCGCCTGGCGTGCGGGCGAGGAAGGCTTCGATCACTTCGGTGTTCTCGGTCGGCAGCGTGGAACAGGTGGCGTACAGCAGAATGCCGCCGACTTCGAGGGTTTTCCACAGGGCGTCGAGCAATTCACCTTGCAGCTGGGCCAGGGCGACGATGTCTTCCGGTTGGCGGGTCAGCTTAATGTCGGGGTGGCGGCGGATCACGCCGGTGGCCGAGCAAGGCGCGTCGAGCAGGATGCGCTGGAATGGTTTGCCATCCCACCAGGTGGCGGTGTCGCGGCCGTCGGCGGCGATCAGGTCGGCGCTCAAGCCCAGGCGTTCAAGGTTTTCCCGCACCCGCACCAGACGTTTTTCCTCGAGGTCCACCGCCACCACGCCGGCCAGTGCCGGTTCGGCTTCGAGGATGTGGCAGGTCTTGCCGCCCGGTGCGCAGCAGGCGTCGAGCACGCGCTGGCCGGGGGCGAGGTCGAGCAGGTCGGCGGCCAGTTGCGCCGCTTCGTCCTGTACGCTGATCCAGCCTTCGGCGAAGCCCGGCAGGCTGCGCACATCGGTGGCCGCTTCGAGCAGGATGCCGTCGCGGCTAAACACGCAGGCGGTGGCGGCGAGGCCGGCCTCACTGAGTAATGCCAGGTAGGCGTCGCGGCTGTGATGGCGACGGTTGACCCGCAGGATCATCGGCGGGTGGGCATTGTTCGCCGCGCAAATGGCTTCCCATTGCTCTGGCCAGAACGCTTTCAGCGACTTTTGCAGCCAGCGCGGGTGGGCGGTGCGCACCACCGGGTCGTGCTCCAGCTCGCCGAGCAGCGCTTCGCCCTCACGCTGGGCGCGGCGCAGCACGGCGTTGAGCAGGGCCTTGGCCCAGGGTTTCTTCAACTTGTCGGCGCAACCGACCGTTTCGCCGATGGCGGCGTGGGCCGGCACGCGGCTGTAGAACAGTTGATAGAGCCCCACCAGCAGCAGCGCCTCGACATCGGCGTCGGCGGCCTTGAACGGTTTCTGCAACAGCTTGGCCGCCAGTGCCGACAAGCGGGGCTGCCAGCGGGCGGTGCCGAACGCCAGGTCCTGGGTGAAACCGCGATCACGGTCTTCGACCTTGTCCAGTTGCGTGGGCAGCGAACTGTTGAGCGAGGCTTTGCCGCTGAGCACGGCAGCCAGTGCCTTGGCGGCAGCCAGACGTGGGTTCATTGCGCGTCCGCCGTTTGACCCAGCACAGTCCCGACGGCGAATTTCTCACGGCGGCTGTTGAACAGGTCGCTGAAATTCAGCGCCTTGCCCCCGGGCAATTGCACGCGGGTCAGGCACAGCGCCTGCTCGCCACAGGCGACGATCAGCCCGTCCTTGCTGGCGGCAATGATTTCCCCTGGCGCGCCCTTGCCTGGCGCGAGGCTGGCGGCCAGCACTTTCAGCGCTTCGCCGTTGAGCGTGCTGTGGGTGATCGGCCATGGGTTGAAGGCGCGCACCAGGCGCTCCAGCTCGATGGCCGGGCGATTCCAGTCGATGCGCGCTTCGTCCTTGTTCAATTTGTGCGCATAGGTGGCGAGGCTGTCGTCCTGCACTTCGCCTTGCAGGGTCCCTGCGGCGAGGCCGGCGATGGCCTCGATCACGGCCGGCGGGCCGATTTGCGCCAGGCGGTCGTGCAGGCTGCCGCCGGTGTCCTGGGCGCTGATCGGAGTGGCGACCTTGAGCAGCATCGGCCCGGTGTCCAATCCCAGTTCCATGCGCATTACCGTCACGCCGCTTTCACTGTCACCGGCTTCGACGGCGCGCTGGATCGGCGCAGCGCCACGCCAGCGCGGCAGCAACGAAGCATGGCTGTTGATGCAGCCCAGGCGCGGGATGTCCAGCACCACCTGCGGCAGGATCAGGCCGTAGGCGACCACCACCAGCAGGTCCGGCTTGAGCGCGGCGAGTTCCGCCTGGGCTTCTTCGTTGCGCAGGGTCGGCGGCTGCAACACCTGGATGCCGTGTTCCAGCGCCAACTGCTTGACCGGGCTGGGCATCAGCTTTTGCCCGCGGCCTGCCGGGCGGTCCGGCTGGGTGTAGACGGCGACGATCTCGTAAGGGCTGTCGAGCAGGGCCTTGAGGTGTTCGGCGGCGAATTCCGGGGTGCCGGCAAAGACGATGCGCAGTGGCTCAGTCATGGGGAACTCTCTTCAAAGCGATTGCAAAAGAAAAAGGCTTGCCGCAGCAAGCCTTTGAAAGGAGGGCATCAAGCGTTCTGGCGATGGATCTTTTCCAGCTTCTTCTTGATCCGGTCGCGCTTGAGACTGGACAGGTAGTCAACGAACAATTTGCCGTTGAGGTGGTCGCATTCATGCTGGATGCACACCGCGAGCAGGCCTTCGGCGATCAGCTCATAGGGCTGGCCGTCGCGGTCCAGGGCCTTGATCTTGACCTTCTGCGGGCGATCGACGTTTTCGTAGAAGCCAGGTACCGAAAGGCAGCCTTCCTGGTATTGCTCCATCTCGTCGGTCAGGGGTTCGAACTCGGGGTTGATGAACACCCGCGGCTCGCTGCGGTCTTCGGAGAGGTCCATGACGACGATACGTTTGTGCACGTTGACCTGGGTCGCGGCGAGGCCGATGCCTGGCGCTTCATACATTGTTTCAAACATGTCATCGACCAACTGACGTACTTCGTCGTCCACTACGGCCACAGGTTTGGCGATAGTGCGCAGGCGCGAGTCGGGGAATTCGAGGATGTCTAAAATGGCCATAAGCTCAACTGATGCACGTGTGAGGTAAAGTCGGGTCGATGGCCTGGCGGGTCTGGAGATGCCGGCTACCGTTGTAAAACGTAGCTCCCTTTCTTAGTAATGAGAAGGTCTCAATAACGAGCAGGGAGCGGGCCACGAAGGCTCTGGCGTTTCACGCGAACGCACATAATAAAGGGATTCACCGCATGAGGAAATCACTACTCGCCCTGCTCCTCCTGGCCTCGGCCGGTTTCGCGCACGGGCAAGTGCAGCTCAGGGAAGGTTTTCCACAGCAATACACGGTGGTGGCCGGTGACACACTCTGGGACATCTCCGGCAAATACCTGCGCGAGCCCTGGAAGTGGCCCGAGCTGTGGCAGGTCAACCCGCAGATCCAGAACCCCAATCTGATCTATCCCGGCGACGTGCTGTCGCTGGTCTACGTCGATGGCCAGCCGCGCCTGACCCTCAATCGCGGCGCGTCGAGGGGCACCATCAAGCTCTCGCCGCGGGTGCGCAGCTCACCGGTGGCCGACGCGATCCCGAGCATTCCGCTGCAGGCCATCAACAGTTTCCTGCTGAGCAACCGCATCGTCGACGAGGTCGAGGATTTCGACAAGGCGCCCTACATCGTCGCCGGCGATGCCGAACGGGTGCTCAGCGGCACCGGTGACCGCATTTTCGCCCGTGGCCATTTCGACCAGGAGCACCCGGTCTACGGCATCTTCCGCCAGGGCAAGGTCTACACCGACCCCGAGAGCAAGGAGTTCTTGGGGATCAACGCCGATGACATCGGTGGTGGCGAGGTGGTCGCCACTGAAGGCGATGTCGCCACCCTCGCCCTGCAACGCACCACCCAGGAAGTGCGCCTGGGCGATCGCCTGTTCAGCAGCGAAGAGCGTTCGATCAACTCGACATTCATGCCCAGTGCGCCGGCCAGCCAGATCAACGGCCTGATTATTGACGTGCCGCGCGGGGTCACCCAGATCGGTGCGCTGGACGTGGTCACGCTGAACAAGGGCCAGCGTGATGGCCTGGCCGAGGGCAATGTGCTGGTGGTGATGAAAACCGGCGAAACCGTGCGCGACCGGGTCACCGGCCAGCCGGTGAAGATTCCCGATGAGCGTGCCGGTTTGCTGATGGTGTTCCGCACCTACGACAAGCTCAGTTATGGGTTGGTGCTCAACGCGACGCGCTCTTTGGCGGTGCTCGACAAGGTGCGCAATCCTTAGCCAGCTTCACAACTTGTCAACAGAGTTATCCACAGCTTGTTCCCGCTGCGAAGGGACTCACAACGATCAAGGATGATCCATGTCACAAATTGCCGTTACACCGGTTTCCCCTGCGGAACTGGAAGCCCGCCTGCGCCTGCACCGTCTGCCGGAACTCGGCCCGGCGCGATTTCGCAAACTGCTCGAAGCCTTCGGCTCGGCCTCCAAAGCCATCGGCGCCCCGGCCAGCGCCTGGCGGTCGCTGGGCCTGCCTGCCACCTGCGCGGATGCCCGACGCAGTGCCGAGGTGCGTGACGGCGCCAGCCACGCATTGCGCTGGCTAGAGCGTCCGGGCCAGCATTTGTTGATGTGGGACCAGCCTGACTATCCAGCGCTGTTGGGGGAAATCGATGCTGCACCGCCGCTGCTGTTTGTCGCTGGCGATCCCACCATCCTGGAAAAACCGCAACTGGCGATGGTCGGCAGTCGTCGCGCGTCGCGACCGGGCATGGACACCGCCAGCGCGTTTTCCCGCAGCCTGGCCAGTGCCGGTTTTGTCATCACCAGTGGCCTGGCGTTGGGTATCGACGCGGCGGCGCACCAGGCCGCATTGGATGTCGGTGGGCATACGATCGGCGTGTTGGGCACCGGCCTGGAAAAGTTTTATCCACAGCGCAATCGTCGGCTGGCGGACGCGATGATCGCTTCGGGCAGCGCGGTGGTTTCCGAGTTTCCGCTGGATGCCGGCCCCCATGCCAGCAACTTTCCCCGGCGCAATCGCATCATCAGCGGCCTGTCCCTCGGCGTACTGGTGGTCGAGGCCAGTGTGGCCAGTGGTTCATTGATCACGGCAAGGCTGGCGGCGGAGCAAGGTCGAGAGGTGTACGCGATTCCGGGGTCGATCCATCACCCCGGCGCCAAGGGTTGCCATCAATTGATCCGCGACGGCGCGATGCTGGTGGAAACCATCGAGCACATCCTCGAAGCCCTTCGCGGCTGGCAACGATTCTCGTCAGCGACGCAGGCGCCGCCGGCCAGTCATCCGCTGCTGGCGCTGTTGCACGCGGCACCCCACACCAGCGAAGGTCTGGCCGTCAGCAGCGGCTGGGCCCTGTCCAAAGTGCTGGCGGCATTGACCGAACTGGAAATGGAAGGCCGGGCGATCTGCGAAAATGGCCGCTGGTTTGCGCGGGTAAGCTAGGTTTTACAGGGAAGATCGGTAAACTGCCCAGAGCCTAATTCCGGAGAGTTTATTCATGGTCAACAGTTGGCGTGTGCAACAAGCCGCGCAAGCCGTACGCGCAGGGGCGGTGATTGCCTACCCAACCGAGGCGGTCTGGGGTCTGGGTTGCGACCCGTGGGACGAAGAAGCGGTGGAACGCCTGCTGCTGATCAAGGGCCGTTCGGTGGACAAGGGCCTGATCCTGGTCGCGGACAACATCCGCCAGTTCGATTTTCTCTTCGAGGATTTCCCCGAGCTGTGGATGGATCGCATGGCCAGTACCTGGCCCGGCCCGAACACCTGGCTGGTGCCCCACCAGAACCTGCTGCCCGAGTGGATTACCGGCGTGCACGACACCGTGGCGCTGCGGGTCAGCGATCACCCGTTGGTGCGCGACCTGTGCGCGCTGGTCGGGCCGCTGGTGTCCACCTCGGCCAACCCGCAGGGCAAACCGGCGGCACGCACGCGGCTGCGCATCGAGCAGTATTTCCGTGGGCAGGTCGATTGGGTGATGGGCGGCAACCTGGGCGGGCGCAAGAACCCGAGCCTGATTCGTGATCTGGCCACCGGGAATGTGATTCGTCCGGCTTGAGACCGCAGTGCCTTCATCGCGGGCAAGCCCGCTCCTACAGGTTTGTGAACTGTAGGAGCGAGCTTGCTCGCGATGGGGACCTCAAGGCAGCAGGATGGTCGACCCGGTAGTCCGCCGCGCCGACAACTCGGTCTGCGCCTTCGCCGCCTCCGCCAGTGGATACTTCTGGCTGATGTCCACCTTCAGCTTGCCGCTGATGATCATCTCGAACAGCTCATCGGCCATGCGTTGCAGGTTCTCGGCGTTGTTGGCGTAGGTCGCCAGCGTCGGCCGGGTCACGTACAGCGAGCCCTTGGCCGACAGGATCCCCAGATTCACCCCGTCCACGGCCCCGGAAGCGTTGCCGAAACTCACCACCAGCCCGCGCGGCGCGACGCTGTCCAGTGAGGTCAGCCAGGTGTCCTTGCCGACGCCGTCGTACACCACTGGCACCTTCTTGCCGTCAGTCAGTTCCAGTACCCGCTGGGCGACGTCTTCCTTGCTGTAGTCGATGGTCGCCCAGGCGCCGTTGGCTTTGGCCAGCGCGGCTTTTTCCGGCGAGCTGACCGTACCGATCAGCTTCACGCCCAGGGCCTTGGCCCATTGGCAGGCCAGGGAACCTACACCACCGGCCGCGGCGTGGAACAGGATGGTTTCGCCGCCCTTGAGTTCATAGGTCTGGCGCAACAGGTACTGCACCGTCAGGCCCTTGAGCATGACCCCGGCCGCCTGCTCGAAGCTGATCGCCTGCGGCAGGTGCACCAGGTTGGCCTCCGGCAAAATGTGCAGGTCACTGTAGGCGCCCAGCGGGCCGCTGCCGTAGGCCACGCGGTCGCCGACCTTGAAGCGGGTCACGGCGCTGCCCACGGCCTCGACCACACCGGCGCCTTCCGAGCCCACGCCAGAGGGCAGGGACGGCGGCGCGTACAGGCCGCTGCGGAAGTAGGTGTCGATGAAATTCAGGCCGATGGCCTTGTTGGCCACGCGCACCTGCTGCGGGCCGGGCTCGGCCGGTTGGTAATCCACGTACTCGAGTACTTCGGGCCCGCCATGGGTGCGGAACTGGACACGCTTTGCCATCAGAACTCTCCTTGGGTCTTGATTACCAGGATTGAAATGCCAAGCCCCCTATCGGACTCCTATGCTTGATCTTCGTCAACAGCGACGCAGGCTTGCGCGATGTTATGCTACGCGCCCATTTGCGCCGGCCGCTGCCCTGCAGGAGCGCCGCGTAGTTTTGCCCTGATTCAAGGTGAAGACATGACGACCCGCACCGAGGCCGTAAAAGCCTACCTGCTCGATCTGCAAGACCGCATTTGTGCCGCGCTTGAAGCCGAAGACGGCGCGACCCAGTTTGTCGAAGACGCCTGGACACGGGCTGCCGGTGGCGGCGGTCGCACCCGGGTGATCGAGAACGGCGCCGTCATCGAGAAGGGTGGCGTGAACTTCTCCCACGTGTTCGGCAGCGGTCTGCCACCGTCCGCCAGCGCTCACCGCCCTGAACTGGCCGGGCGCGGCTTCGAAGCCCTGGGCGTGTCGCTGGTGATCCACCCGCACAACCCACAGGTGCCGACTTCCCACGCCAACGTGCGCTTTTTCATCGCGGAAAAAGAAGGCGAAGAACCGGTCTGGTGGTTCGGCGGTGGCTTCGACCTGACCCCGTACTACGGCAATGTCGAAGATTGCGTGCACTGGCACCGTGTCGCCGAGCAGGCCTGCGCGCCGTTCGGTCCGGATGTCTATGCGCGCTACAAGGCCTGGTGCGACAGCTACTTCCACATCAAGCATCGCCACGAACCGCGCGGCATCGGCGGCCTGTTCTTCGATGACCTGAACGAGTGGGATTTCGACACCTGCTTCGCCTTCATCCGCGCCATCGGTGACGCCTACATCGACGCCTACCTGCCGATCGTGCAACGCCGCAAGCACGACGCCTTCACCGCCAAGCAGCGCGAGTTCCAGGAATTCCGTCGCGGCCGCTACGTCGAGTTCAACCTGGTGTACGACCGCGGCACCCTGTTCGGGCTGCAATCGGGCGGGCGTACCGAGTCGATCCTCATGTCGCTGCCGCCGCAAGTGCGTTGGGGATATGACTGGAAAGCCGAGCCAGGCAGCGAAGAAGCGCGCCTGACCGAGTACTTCCTGCAAGATCGCGATTGGTTGGCCGAGGCCTGAAACGAGGAACACTGATGGACCGCTACGTCGTTTTCGGTAACCCGATTGGCCACAGCAAGTCGCCGATGATCCATCGTCTGTTCGCCGAGCAAACGGCCCAGCAACTGGACTACAGCACGTCGCTGGCGCCACTCGATGATTTTTCCGCGTTTGCCCGGGATTTTTTCCTTGAAGGGCGTGGGGCGAATGTGACCGTGCCGTTCAAGGAAGAGGCGTTTCGCCTGGCCGACAGCCTGAGCCCCCGTGCGCAGCGGGCCGGTGCGGTCAACACCCTGAGCAAGCTCGCCGACGGCACCCTGCTGGGCGACAACACCGACGGCGCCGGGCTGGTACGCGACCTGACGGTCAATGCCGGGTTCAGCCTCAAGGGCAAGCGCATCCTGCTGCTCGGCGCCGGTGGCGCGGTGCGCGGCGCGCTGGAGCCGCTGCTGGCCGAACAGCCGGCCTCGGTGATCATCGCCAACCGCACCGTGGAAAAAGCCGAGCTGCTGGCCGAGCTGTTCGCCGACCTGGGGCCGGTGTCGGCCAGTGGTTTCGATTGGCTGCGCGAGCCGGTGGACCTGATCATCAACGCGACATCGGCCAGCCTGTCCGGTGACGTACCGCCGATTGCCGGCAGCCTCATCGAGCCGGGCAAGACCCTGTGCTACGACATGATGTACGGCAAGGAGCCGACCGCGTTCTGCCGCTGGGCGACGCAACAGGGTGCAGGAGTGTCGATGGATGGCCTGGGCATGCTCGCCGAACAGGCAGCCGAGGCGTTCTTCCTGTGGCGCGGCGTCCGCCCGGACACCGCGCCGGTGCTGGCGGAGTTGCGGCGGCAGTTGGCTGCCTGAACCGGATTCCCCGAATCCCTGTAGGAGCGAGCTTGCTCGCGATCGCGGTGGGTCAGTTAAGAAAGTACTGACTGATTCACCGCAATCGCGAGCAAGCTCGCTCCTACAGAGGGTAAACGGTCAGTCTTCAAACCGTATCGGACACTTCTCCGCCCCCTCCAGCTTCCTCAACTCCTCCACCACCGGCGGCCGTGCCCCGCGCAGCGTCAGGCTGCGATCCTGGCGCAGCAGCCGGCGTGCTTCCTGGTGCAGCATCTCCACCCCTGAATAGTCGATGAAGTTGATCTGCTGCGCCTCGATCACCACGCGCGCGCCGTGCATGCGTTGCAGGCGCACTTGCAGGTAATGGCTGGCGCCGAAGAAGATCGAGCCACCGACCCGCAGAATGTCTTCGTCGCCGTCGCGCCAATGCTGCACCCGGGGTTGCGAGGTGCGCTTGAGGTAGAAGAACAGCGACGCCAGCACCCCGGCGTAGATCGCCGTTTGCAGCTCCAGCAACAGCGTGGCGACGCAGGTCAGCGCCATCACCACGAATTCGGCGCGGCTGACCCGCAGCAAAGCGCGGATGCCGCGATGATCCACCAGCCCCCAGGCGATCAACAGGATGCTGCCGGCCATGGCCGGAATCGGAATGTGCGCAATCAGGTGGGCACCGAAGATGGCGAACAGCGCCACCCACACCGCCGAAAAAATCCCCGCCAGCGGCGAGCAGGCGCCGGCTTCGAAGCTCAGGCCCGAGCGCGTGAAGGAACCGGCTGACAAGGACCCGGAAAAAAACGCCCCGACAATGTTCGACAAGCCCTGGGCACGCACTTCCTGGTTGGCGTCGAGCAATTGCTGCGAACGCGTCGACAACGAGCGGGCAATCGACAGACTGGTGACCAGCCCGAGCATCCCCACTGCCACGGCGCTGGGCAACAGGCGCAGGATCAGGTCCAGATCCAGCGGCAACGGGCTGAAGGGTGGCAGCCGACCGACGAAGGCACTGACCAGGCCGACATGGCCGAACATCGACGGCCACAGCCACACCACCAGCGCGCCCAGCACCAGAGTGATCAGCAAGGTCGGCCAGCGCGGCAACAGCATCTTCAGCACCACACCGACCACCACCGTGGCCAGGCCCAATGCCAGGGAAGGACGATCGACCTCGCCCAAGTGGTGGAACAGCATCATGAAACTGCCCAGCGCCGTGGCCTGGCTGGGCAGGTCCAGCCCCAGCAGGTTGGGCATTTGGCCGATGGCGATGACGATCGCCGCGCCGAGGGTGAAGCCCAGCACCACCGAGTGCGAGACGAAATTCACCAGGGCGCCGAACCGCAGCAAGCCCAGCAGCCACTGGAAAATCCCGGCGAGGAAGGTCAGCAGCAGGATCAGCGTGATGTAGTCCTTGGACGCCGGCACGGCCAGGGGGCTGACGCTGGCGTAGAGGACAATCGAGATGGCCGCCGTAGGACCGCAGATCAGGTGCCACGACGAACCCCAGAGGCAGGCGATCAACACCGGGATGATCGCGGCATACAGGCCGTACTCCGGTGGGAGACCGGCGATCAGGGCGTAGGCAATCGACTGCGGTAACGCAAGAATGGCACCGCTCAAGCCAACGATCAGGTCACGCCCGACGCTGGCGCGGGTTTGCCGGGGCAACCAACTGAGGAAGGGGAAGAGTGAATGGCGGCTTGGAAGGGCCATGGGTCCTCTCGGCGGTGAACATGAGTGCAACAGGGTGGTGCGTCAAATCCGACAGTGCAAGGGTAAAAACCATCGCGAGCAGGCTCGCTCCCACAGAGGTTTTGTGTACGACACTGACCCAGTGTGGGAGCGAGCCTGCTCGCGAGCTTCTCGCGGTGTTAAAGCTTGGCCTTGACCACCGGCAACGCCTCCTTGCCATCCACGGTCTTCACGCCATCGAGCCACTTGTCCAGCACCGCCGGGTTGGCTTTGATCCAGGCCTTGGCCGCATCGGCGTTGGTCATTTTCTTGTTGGCCACGTCGGCCATGATGCTGTTTTCCATGTCCTGGGTGAAACTCAGGTTGGTCAGCAGCTTGCCGACATTCGGACAGGCCTCGGCGTAGCCCTTGCGGGTCAGGGTGTGCACGGTGCCGGTGTCACCGAAGTACTTCTCGCCGCCCTTGAGGTAATGCATTTTCAGTTGCACGTTCATCGGGTGCGGGGTCCAGCCGAGGAAGGTCACGAACTTCTGCTTCTTCACGGCCCGCGACACTTCGGCCAGCATCGCCTGCTCGCTGGACTCCACCAGTTTCCACTGGCCCATGTCGAAGTCGTTCTTCTTGATCATGTCCTGCAGCGAAATGTTCGCCGGTGCGCCGGAGCCGATGCCGTAGATCTTCTTGTCGAACTTGTCGGCGTACTTGTTCAGGTCGGCGAAGTTATGCACACCCGCGTCCCACACGTAGTCCGGTACGGCGAGGGTGAACTCGGTGCCGTCGAGGTTCTTCGCCAGTTGCGTGACGTCGCCCGTGGCCACGAACTTGTCATAGAAGCCCTGCTGTGCCGGCATCCAGTTACCGAGGAATACGTCGACCTGGCCGTCCTTCAACCCGCCAAAGGTGATCGGCACCGCGAGGGTGTCGACCTTGGCCTTGTAGCCCATGCCGTCCAGCAGAAACCCGGTGATGGCGTTGGTCGCGGCGATGTCGCTCCAGCCAGGGTCGGCCAGCTTCACCGTCTGGCAGCTACTCGCGTCGGCAAACGCCGACGCACTGCCCAGAGCCAGCAGACCGACCGTCAGTACTGTGGATAACTTTTGCATGGACTTCCCCTTAACATTATTGGTTTTGGCAGGGTTGTGGATAACGTGCTTTGCGCTCCAGGTCGTCGAGGTCGATATGGTTGCGCATGTACTGCTGACTGGCGTCCACCAGCGGCTGGTGATCCCAGCTCTTCAGCTTGCCGAGGGTCAGCGCCTGGGCGACGAAACGCCGACGCCGCTGACTGGCGAGCACCTGCTGGTGGATCGCCGGGATATCCCATTTGGCCCGTGCTTCGGCGAGAAATTCCTCGAACAGCGGGCGATGTTGCGGCGACTGGCTGAGTTCTTCCAGCTCACGCGGATCGTTGTGTACGTCGAAGAGTAGGCAAGGGTCCTGTTCGCTGTAGATAAATTTGTAGGCGCCGCGGCGAATCATCATCAACGGGCTGGTGGTGCCTTCGGCCATGTACTCGCCGAACACCTCGTCATGACCGCCCTGCCCTTGCAGGTGCGGCACCAGGGACCGGCCATCGAGTGGCAGGCCCGGCTCCAGCGAGCCGCCGGCCAGCTCGACGAAGGTTGGCAGCAGGTCGGCGGTGGACACTGCGGCGCTGACTCGCCCGGCGCCGAACTGCCCCGGCGCGCTGATCAGCATCGGCACGCGGGCGGACATCTCGAACCAGTGCATCTTGTACCAGAGCCCGCGCTCGCCAAGCATGTCGCCATGATCGCCCGAGAAAACGATGATGGTGTCGTCGATCAGCCCGGTTTCCTCGAGGGTTTGCAGGAGTTTGCCGACGTTGCTGTCGATATAGCTGCAAGCACCGAAGTACGCCCGGCGTGCATCACGAATCTTATCCACAGGCAGCGGCTTTTCCCACAGGTCATACACCTTGAGCAAGCGCTGGGAATGCGGGTCGAGGTCGGTTTGCGCCGGGGTCTGCGGCAGCGGGATCTCGGCGTCCTCGTACAGGTTCCAGAACGCCTTGGGAATGGTGTACGGGTCATGCGGGTGGGTCATCGAAACGGTCAGGCAGAACGGCTGGTCGCCGTCCTCGCGGACGTGATCGAACAGGTACTGCTGGGCCTTGAACACCACCTCTTCGTCGAAATCCAGCTGGTTGGTGCGCACGCACGGGCCGGCTTGCAGCACCGAGGACATGTTGTGGTACCAGGTCGGGCGCACGTCCGGTTCGTCCCAGTTCACCGCCCAGCCGTAGTCGGCCGGGTAGATGTCGCTGGTCAGACGTTCTTCGTAGCCGTGCAACTGGTCCGGGCCGCAAAAATGCATCTTGCCCGACAGCGCGGTGCGATAGCCCAAACGGCGCAGGTAGTGGGCGTAGGTCGGCACGTCGGCCGGGAAATCGGCGGCGTTGTCATAGGCGCCGATCTTGCTCGGCAACTGGCCGCTGACCAGGGTGAAACGCGACGGCGCACACAGCGGGCTGTTGCAGTAGGCGGCATCGAACACCACGCCTTCGGCGGCGAGGCGGCTGAGATTGGGCAGTTTGATGGGCGAAGGGCCGTAGAACGGCAACATTGGCGCGGCCATTTGATCGGCCATGATGAAAAGAATGTTCTTGCGCTTCATGTGATCGCGGCATTCCATAGTGAATATTTATGCGAGAGTGCTGCAATCGAGGATGGATTCCATGCCGTTTGTGGTAAAGCCCATGCCAGACAATGACTAGGATAAGCACAGCTTATGTATGACGCCCTGGGTGACCTGTCTCTGGACCTGCTGCGCGCTTTCGAGGCCGCGGCCCGCCAGCGCAGCTTTACCGCCGCCGCGGTGGAGCTGGGCACCACGCAGCCGGCAATCAGCCAGCAGATCAAGCGTCTGGAAGATCAGCTCGCCACCCGGCTGTTCGACCGCATTTATCGCGGTATCGAACTGACTGAGGCCGGCGCGATCCTGTTCGAGCAGGTTCAGCTCGGTTTGCAGAATATCGACGCAGGTTTGAGCGCAATCAGTGCACAGAAGCAGCACGAGGTGCTGCAGGTCGCCACCGATTTCGCCTTCGCCGCCTATTGGCTGATGCCGCGTCTGCACCGCTTCCATGCAGCCAACCCGCATGTCGATGTCAGCCTGGTCACCAGCGAGCGCAGCCTGAACATGTTGCGTACCGATATCGACGTGGCGGTGCTGTTCGGTGACGGCCGCTTCAAGCAGGGCGAAAGCCATTGGTTGTTCAGCGAAGAGGTGTTCCCGGTGTGCAGCCCGCAGCTGTTGGCGGATCGCACCCTGCCCTTGCCGGCGCAGGCCTTGCTGGAATTGCCACTGCTGCACCTGCGCGGTGAAAACAGAAGCAAATGGTTCGACTGGAGCGGGGTCTTCCGCCAGTTGGGCATCAGTTCGCCGCCGGCGCCCGGGCAGTTGCGTTTCGACAATTACACCTTGCTGATCCAAGCGGCGATTGGCGGCCAGGGCGTAGCGATTGGCTGGCGGCACCTTGTGGATAACTTGCTGGCGCAGGGCTTGTTGTGTCGGCCGATTGCCGAGACGGTGATGTCCCGCCAGGGCTATTACGTGGTCCTGCCGCCACGCAAACGCCGTGGTGCGCTGATTCAGCAGTTCGTTGACTGGTTGATGGCCGAGCAGGCCAGCAGCGCACAATCGCTCGAAGGCCTGACGCTGCCGTCTATTGCGGTGTAGGGTCGGTGCCGACGAAGCTGATGTGCTCGCCCACATGCAGGTTGAGCCGCAGTTCGTCGGCGATCCCGGTGGCGACCCGGCTCAGGCGCTCCAGCGGTTCGGCCAGCCCTGGTTCCAGGCTGCTGCTGACCTGGCTGAAGTGTTCGATGGTCAGCCCGGCGACGCCACGGGGGGCGTCGATCAGCGTCCATTGCAGCGGGCTGCTCTGCAGGGCCTCGCGGATTTCCTCGGCGGCGTGGCGTTGCAGTTGATCCTCGATTTCCGGGTCGTCCAGCACCTCGAAATCTCCCACCAGAAACAGTCGCGCAATGCCCGCCGCTTGCAAACCGTCGATCAAGGCATCCACCGCCAGCACCTGCTCGACCGGCCCGGGCACGATGGTTTTTTCCACGTGTTCGCTGTTGAACGGCAGACCCGGTGCATCCAGCAGGCAGATCACCGCCGAACAGCCGGCGACGCTCTGCTTCACGCGTTCGGCGTCGAACAGGTCGCCGGTCTTGGCGCGCAGGCCGGGGCGCGGTGCCAGGGCCGTCAGTTCATCGAGAATCGCGATCACTTCATGCTGGCGCCGTAGCATTTCAGCCATCAGCGCACTGCCCAGGCTACTCATGGCACCATAGAGCACCACTTTTACCACCGGGGTTTCGGCATTTTTCATGGCTGATCTCCACACTTTCCCACGTATATGGCGTGTGACATGTGAAAAACGGTGAGGGTTCGAACGGGTTTTGGAGGGAATGCGATGCAGCAGATCAAGGGCTATCACGCCCACGTGTATTTCGATGCGGAAACCGTCGATCAGGCGCGGGCGCTGTGTGAACAAGCTACTCGCGAGTTCCCGCTGCGCATGGGCCGCGTGCACGAACGCCTGGTCGGCCCGCACCCGGACTGGAGTTGCCAGCTGGCGTTCGACCCGGACCTGATTGGCGAGGTGTTGCCGTGGCTGGCGCTTAACCGCAAGGGCCTGGTGGTATTCCTGCACCCGGACACCGGCAACGATCTGCTCGACCACACCGAGCATGCGATCTGGATGGGCGCGATCCGCCCGCTGGACCTGTCTATTTTCTGATCACAGGGTTTCTTCGGCTTCCCCCGGCAGGTGCTCGTCCAGGTGCAACCAGGGCAGGCGGCTGTCGGTCCAGATATGCCGCTCGGCGGGCGCCAGCTCCGGGTGATCGAGGGTGGCGATGGTCAGGTCGATGCTGTCCGGGCTGAGCCGGGTCACCAGGGCGAGCTGCGCCCCGCAGTTCCGACAGAAGTAGCGGACGCAACTGGCGGAAGAGTCGTACTGCGCCGGTGTGCCTGCGAGCCATTCGAAGGCCGAGGCCGGCACGGTGATCCAGGTGGTGACGATCCCGCCGCTGACTCGTCGGCAGATCGAGCAGTGGCAGTGGGCGATGTCGTGTAATGGGCCGCTGAACTGGTAGCGCAGCTGGCCGCAGTGGCAGCCGCCGGTGTGGGTGTCGGCCATTTTAGTTTCTCCAGATGTTATTCAGTGAATCCATCGCGAGCAGGCTCGCTCCCACAGATGCGGCGCAAACCCTGTGGGAGCGAGCCTGCTCGCGATGGCCTCGACGCGATTTCACTGCCCGACGACCGGTTACACATCCGGTCGCCGCTTTCACAGGCGAAAGCTGGCTGAAAGCTTCCCCGATTAGGATCGCCCCACTACCGGCAACAGACCGGTCGGCCAATGCCAGTGTTTCAGCACTCGCACAGCCCATTAAACAACAACAATGGTGACCCTGATGTCCTTTACTACCCGCCGCTTCGCCATCACTCCGCCCGTACGCCTCGCGCTTCCCGTTCTGCGCTGACCCAACCGGTTCGCCCATTCCCTAGCCGCGCTACGCCTGGAGTATTCCCATGCTGACTTTCCTTGGCTTCGCCATGGTCATCACGTTCATGTTCCTGATCATGACCAAGCGCCTGTCCGCGCTGATCGCCCTGATCATCATCCCGATCATCTTCGCCCTGTTCGGTGGTTTCGGCCCGAAAATCGGCCCGATGATGCTCGAAGGCATCACCAAGCTCGCGCCGACCGGCGTGATGCTGATGTTCGCCATTCTGTATTTCGCCCTGATGATCGACTCCGGCCTGTTCGACCCGGCCGTGCGCAAGATCCTCAAGATGGTCAAGGGCGACCCGTTGAAAGTTTCGGTCGGTACCGCCGTCCTGGCGCTCGTCGTTTCCCTCGATGGTGACGGCGCGACCACTTACATGATCTGCGTGGCCGCGATGCTGCCGCTGTACAGCCGCATCGGCATGAGCCCGCGGATCATGGCGGGCCTGATCATCCTCGCCGGTGGCGTGATGAACATGACCCCCTGGGGCGGCCCGACCGCCCGTGCCGCCAGTGCGCTGCATGTCGACCCGTCGGCGATCTTCGTGCCGATGATCCCGGCGATGGTTGCCGGTGTGGTGGCGATCCTGGCCATCGCCTACTTCTACGGCAAGCGTGAACGTGCACGTCTGGGTGAGCTGCACCTGGTGGGCGATGAAATCGACCACAGCGAAATCAGCGTCTCGCAGTTCCCCGATGCCCGCCGTCCGAAGCTGATCTGGTTCAACGGCGCATTGACCCTGGCGTTGATGTGCACCCTGATCGCCGGCCTGTTGCCGCTGCCGGTGCTGTTCATGGTGGCCTTCAGTATCGCCATGATCGTCAACTACCCGTGCCTGCAACAGCAGAAGGATCGTGTCGCGGCCCACGCCGGCAGTGTGCTGGCAGTGGTCGGCCTGATCTTCGCGGCGGGCATTTTCACCGGTATCCTGACGGGCACCGGCATGGTCGATGCGATGTCCAAGAGCCTGCTGGCGGTCATCCCGGATTTCCTCGGCCCGTACCTGGCCGTGATCACCGCGCTGGTGAGCATGCCGTTCACGTTCTTCATGTCGAACGACGCGTTCTACTACGGTGTCTTGCCGGTGCTCGCCGAAGCAGCCAGCCACTACGGCATCAGCGCGGTGGAAATGGCACGTGCCTCGATCGTCGGTCAGCCCGTCCACTTGCTGAGCCCGCTGGTACCATCGACCTACCTGTTGGTGGCCCTGGCCGGTATCGACTTCGGTGATCACCAGCGCTTCACCCTGAAATGGGCAGTGCTGGTGTGCATGTGCATACTGGTTGCCGCGTTGCTGATGGGGATTTTCCCGCTGTTCAGCACTCTATAAGCCCAAGACTTGCCCTGAAAAGTCCTGGCTTTGATGATGAAGCCCGGACTTTTCGTGGTTTAACACACGCTCAAAGGAATACACATGGAATGGCTGACCAACCCTGAGATCTGGGTTGCCTTCTTCACCCTGACCGCCCTGGAAATCGTCCTGGGTATTGATAACATCATCATGATTTCGATCCTGGTCAGCCGCATGCCCAAGCACATGCAGGCGCGCACCCGCATCTTCGGCCTGGCACTGGCCATGGTCACGCGGATCCTGTTGCTGCTGTCGATCACCTGGGTCATGCGCCTGACCGCCGACCTGTTCGAAGTGTTCGGCCAGGGCATTTCCGGGCGTGACCTGATCCTGTTCTTCGGTGGCCTGTTCCTGCTGTGGAAAAGCTCCCAGGAGATGTACCACGCGCTGGAAGGCGAAGACGAAAGCAGCGACGAGCCAAGTGGCAAGGGCGGCAATTTCCTCTACACCATCATCCAGATCGCGATCATCGACATCGTGTTCTCGCTGGACTCGGTGATCACCGCCGTCGGCATGGTCTCCCACGTGCCGGTCATGGTCGCAGCGATCATCGTTGCCGTACTGGTGATGATGCTGGCCTCGGGCACCATCAGCGAGTTCATCGACAAGCACCCGTCGCTGAAAATGCTGGCGCTGTCGTTCCTGCTGGTGGTCGGTACCGTGCTGATTGCCGAAGCCTTCGACGTTCATGTGCCAAAAGGCTACGTCTACTTCGCCATGGGCTTCTCGCTGGCCGTGGAAGCGATCAACATCAAGATGCGCACCGCCATCGCCCGCAAGAAAAACCAGGACCCGGTGAAGCTGCGCAAGGATATTCCGGGCCAATAACCCGGACCGCAACTCCCCTGTAGGAGCGAGCTTGCTCGCGATGGCGGTGTGTCAGGCGATATTGATGCCGACTGACACACCGCTTCGCGAGCAAGCTCGCTCCTACAGGAGATCAAGTCATTTTCATGACACTTTTGTTTCAATCCTCTCTTTAGCTATGCCATGCTGGCGCCCACGCCATTAGGCAACTACAGCTTAAGTACAAGACGTAGAAATTCGCGCAGTACTTTCAACTTGCCCCTTTGGGGCGCGATCACCACAGGGGGCCTGTATGCTCACCCTGCTCAATCTGCTTTCCGCCGTGGCCTTGCTGATCTGGGGCACGCACATCGTCCGCACCGGCATCCTGCGGGTCTACGGTTCCAACCTGCGCCATGTCATCGGGCAGAACATGTCCAAGCGCTGGCTGGCCTTCCTGTCGGGGATCGCGGTGACGGCCATGGTCCAGAGCAGCAACGCCACGGCGATGCTGGTCACCTCTTTCGTCGGCCAGGGCCTGATGGCGCTGACCCCGGCCCTGGTGACCATGCTCGGCGCCGATGTCGGTACGGCGCTGATGGCCCGGGTGCTGACCTTCGACCTGTCCTGGCTGTCGCCGCTGCTGATCTTCCTCGGGGTGATTTTCTTCCTGTCGCGCAAGCAGACCCGCCTGGGCCAGATGGGCCGCGTGGCCATCGGCCTGGGGCTGATCATCCTGGCGCTGCAACTGATCGTCGAAGCGGCTGACCCGATCACCCACGCCAAGGGCGTGAAGGTGATCTTCGCCTCGCTGACCGGCGACATCCTGCTCGATGCGTTGATGGGCGCGCTGTTCGCCATGATTTCCTACTCCAGCCTGGCCGCCGTGCTGCTCACCGCAACCCTGGCCGGGGCCAAGGTGATCAGCCTGCCGGTGGCCCTGGGCCTGGTGATCGGCGCCAACATCGGCAGTGGCGTGCTGGCGTTTCTCAGCACCAGCATGCAGAACCCCGCCGGGCGCCAGGTGGCGCTGGGCAGCCTGTTGTACAAACTGATCGGCCTGCTGTTGATCATCCCGGTGCTCGACCCGTTGGTGCACTGGATCGACAGCCTGGATTTCAGCCCGCAGGAAATGGTCATCGGCTTCCACCTGCTCTACAACTCGGTGCGTTGCCTGCTGATGTTGCCCACCGTGGCGCCGATGGCCAGGTTCTGCGCCTGGGTACTGCCGGAAAAACCCCAGGCCAACGGCATGGCCAGACCCCGGCACCTGGACCCGACCGCGTTGGTCACCCCCAGCCTGGCGCTGGCCAATGCCTCCCGGGAAACCTTGCGCATGGGCGACCTGATCGACCACATGCTCGAAGCCATGCTCGACGTGCTCCAGGGCAAGCAGACCGCCGTGACCCAGGAAATCCGCCGCCTGACCGATGATGTCGAGGCGCTGTACAGCGCGATCAAACTCTACCTGGCGCAGATGCCCCGCGAGGACTTGAGTGACCAGGACAGCCGGCGCTGGGCGGAAATCATCGAGCTGGCGATCAACCTCAAGCTGGCCAGCGACCTGATCGAACGCATGCTGCGCAAGGTCCAGCAGCAGAAAACCGCGCAGCGCCGCTCGTTTTCCGAGGTCGGCCTGGAAGAGTTGGCGGGGCTGCAAAGCCAGTTGATCGCCACCCTGCGCCTGGGCCTGTCGGTGTTTCTCAGCGCCGACAAGGAAAGCGCCCGCCAGCTGCTGCGCGAAAAACGTCGCTTCCGCGCACAGGAACGCCGCCTGGCCCATGCCCACGTCAGCCGCTTGCAACGTAAGATCGTGCAAAGTATCGAGACCAGTTCGCTGCACCTGGAACTGATCGCCGACATGAAGCGCCTGAGTTCGCTGTTCTGCACCAGTGCCTACGTGGTGTTGGAAAGCTCCGACACCGGCGCACTCATGGTCGACGATTTGGCTGACATCACACATTCGCCTTGAACGTCTGGCACAGTGATCAGTCAGTTACTTGGGTTCGGCCTTAAGGCCAATCGCGGGCAAGCCCGCTCCCACAGGTGTTGTGAACACCAGATAACCCCTGTGGGAGCGGGCTTGCCCGCGATGAGGCCCTGACTGACGAAACGGATCTCTGACTGACTGCCCGGAAGCTCGTTATGCGTTGCCTGTTGTTCGCCTGCCTGTTGCTGGGCTCCCTTCCCTCGTTCGCCCTGGATCGTTTCCAGGTCGAGGGTTATACGCTGCGCAACGGCCTGCAATTGCTGCTCAAGCCCGGCAGCGAGCGCGGGCATGTGGCGATTCGGCTGGTGGTCGGTGTCGGCCTCGATGACTTCAGTTGTGCCGACAAGGAGTTGCCACACCTGCTCGAACACCTGCTGTTCAGCGGCATCGACGCCACCGGCGAAGGTGGCCTGGAAGAGCGCATGCAGGCGCTGGGCGGTGAGTGGAATGCCTACACCAGCAACGCCGACACCACCTTCGTCATCGAAGCCCCGGCGAAAAACCAGCGCAAGGTCCTCGACCTGCTGCTGGCGCTGCTGACCCAGACGCGCATCGACGACGATGCGATCAACGCCGCCAAGCAGGTGGTCGAGCGCGAGGACGGCGGCCATTACACGCACCTGCAACGCTGGCTGGACCGCCAGGACCTGGGCCACACCACCAGCAATCAACTGGCGGTGGAACTGGGCCTCAGATGCCCGGAGCGTGCCGAAGTCGATCACTTGACCCGTGAGCAACTGGAGGACGTGCGCAAGGCCTGGTACGCGCCGAACAACATGACCCTGATCGTGGTCGGCGACCTCGAGCGTTTCCTGCCCGCCTACCTGGAACGCGCCTGGGGCTCGCTCAAGGCGGTGGAGCCGAGCGAGCACCCGCCTTTGCCGGTGATCCTGGCCAGCGCCGCCCATGAGCGCACCCTCAATCGCAGCCTGGTCGGCGATTCGGCCAAGCTGCACTGGCTGGTGCCGGAGCCGGTGCTGGACGACGTCAACGACGCCACCTTCGACCTGCTCAAGGACTATCTCGACTGGGCGCTCTACCGCCAGTTGCGCCTGGCGCACAGCCTGTCCTACGGCCCTTCGGCCGAACGCGAGGTGTTTGGCGGGGTGGGCTTCATGAGCCTCAACGCCGAGCTTGAGCGTGACGACGTGGCCAAGGCCACCCAGGCACTCGACGAACTGAAGGCCGGGCTGCTCAAGAACGGCCTCGACGCCGACACCTTCAACCGCCTCAAACAGGCGGCCATCGCCCGCCAGGCCTGGGCGGTGCAAGGCAACAGCGCACTGGCCGATTACTACTGGAGCGCCCTGGGCGATTACGAGGATGGCCGCTTCACCAACCCCGCCCGGGAGCTGGCCGGCGTGACGCTGGCGCAGGCGAACAAGGCCATGCGCGAACTGCTGATGCAACCGGGTTACCTGCGCATCGAGAAACCGCTGCTCAGTGACGATCAGTTCCTGATGGTGGTGGCCGCCGGGCTGGGCCTGATCGTACTGGTGCTGTTGGGCTGGCAATGGCACACCAGAACGCGGCGAGCGCCGTAGCCGCGCGACAGGATCGGCTCGCCACGCCGGCCCGCGGGCGGTAACCTGTCGGGGTTTTTTCCTACGACTTATGCGAATCGCCGAATGCCGACCCTGACCTTGTACGTACAGCGCATCCTCGAACTGATGAAGCGCTACCCTGGGGTCATCGCGCTCGGCGGTTTCATCTCCGGGGTCGCCAGTTTCATGCTGGTCGATCGCCAGCAGGGCCTGGCCACCTGGATCACCGTGATCATGGTGCTGAGCTGGATCTGGCTGATGCTGGAAAACAGCCTGACCCAGCTGTTCACCCGCGTGTTCAAGCGGGAAATTCCCCAGCCGCTACTGCGCTACGCGACGCAGATGATCCACCAGGAAAGTCTGTTTTTCGTCCTGCCATTCTTTTTCATCACCACCACCTGGAACAGCGGCCAGTTATTTTTTACCGGGCTGCTGGGCCTCGCCGCGCTGATCTCGATCACCGACCCGCTGTATTACAAATGGCTGGCGCCCCGGCGCTGGGCGTTCCTGGCACTGCACACGCTGACACTGTTCGCCGCGCTGCTGACCGCCCTGCCCGTCATCCTGCACCTGACCACTTCGCAGAGCTTCAAGCTGGCCTTGGGCACGGCGGTGATCCTGTCGTTCCCCAGCCTGGCGTCGATCTTTCCGATCCGCACCGTGCGTAACGCCCTGGCGATTCTGTGCATCACCGTGGGCATCGGCGCCCTGGGCTGGGTGCTGCGCTCGTGGGTGCCGCCTGCCACGCTTTGGATGACCAGCGTGGCGATCAGCACGCAGCTGCAGGACCGCACGCCTGGCGACAGCCTCAAGGAAGTCAGCGCCGAGCAGATTCGTGGCGGCGGGCTGTACGCCTACACCGCCATCAACGCCCCCCGTGGCCTGGACGAGCGGATTTATCACGTGTGGCAGTTCAACGGTAAGGAAGTCGACCGCATCGCCCTCGACATCCACGGCGGGCGCAAGGAAGGCTACCGCGCCTGGACCCACAAGCAGAACTTCCCCGGCAACCCGGCGGGCGACTGGCAGGTTCGAGTGCTGACCGAGGATGGTCAGTTGATTGGCGTGCTGCGTTTTACCATCACAGACAGCACACCGACCAAAGAAAAGTAACGTGGTTCGTGCTATTACGTAGCTTTTGCGTAACAGCCGAACAAGCACGGAGCTTATGACCAGCAGCACAACCCCTGGCAGTGCCCTGATGGACGCCTCGCACACCCCTGCGCAACTGCGGGTCGTGGGCGACTGGACGCTCGCCCATTACGCCACCCTCAAGCAGGCGTGCGAAAAGCTGCGGGGTCAGTACGACGACAACACCCACATCGACCTCAACGGCCTCGGCGCGCTCGACACCGCCGGTGCTTCGTTGCTGGTGGAGATGCTCGGCTCGCAACGCCTCGGCCGATCCGCCGAGCACCCCGATTGCACCTTGTCCGCCGCCGACCGAGCGCTGATGCAGACGGTGTACCGCTCGATGACGGACTTCTGCGTACCGATCAAGGAAGCGGAGATCAGCGTCGGCATCCAACTGTTGACCCGCATTGGCCGCGCCGTGGATGCGGTCTGGCAAGACACCCTGCAACTGCTGGGTTTTGTCGGCCTGATTCTGGAGACCCTGTTTCGCGGGTTGTTCCGGCCCTGGCGCTGGCGGATCACACCGATGGTCGCGCACATCGAGCAGACCGGCCTGGACGCCGCGCCCATCGTCGCTCTGCTGACGTTCCTGGTGGGTGCGGTGGTGGCCTTCCTCGGTGCGACGGTGCTGGCCAATTTTGGCGCCACGGTGTTCACCGTGGACCTGGTGGCGTTCTCCTTCCTGCGTGAATTCGCCGTGCTGCTCACGGCGATCCTGATGGCCGGCCGTACGGCCAGCTCCTTCACCGCGCAGATCGGCTCGATGAAGGCCAACGAAGAAATCGACGCCATCCGTACCATCGGCCTCGATCCCATGGAGCTGCTGGTGGTGCCGCGGGTGCTGGCGCTGCTGGTGGCGCTGCCGATGCTGACGTTCCTGGCGATGATCTCCGGGATCATTGGCGGTGGCGTGGTCTGTGCCCTGTCGCTGGATATTTCCCCGGCGATGTTCCTGTCCCTGCTGCATTCGGACATCGGCGTTCAGCACTTCCTGGTGGGGATCGTCAAAGCGCCGATCTTCGCGTTCCTCATTGCCGCCATTGGCTGCCTGGAAGGCTTCAAGGTCAGCGGCAGTGCCGAGTCGGTTGGCGCCCATACGACGTCGAGCGTGGTGCAGTCGATCTTCGTGGTGATCGTGCTCGACGCCGTGGCCGCGCTGTTTTTCATGGAGATGGGCTGGTGAGTCGTCTAGCGCGTGCGCCCTCGGAGGCGGTGATCGAAGTGCGGGGCCTGTGCAATCGCTTTGGCAGCCAGAGCGTGCACGAAAACCTCGATCTGGATTTGAACAAGGGCGAGATCCTCGCCGTGGTCGGCGGTTCCGGCAGCGGTAAATCGGTGCTGTTGCGCAGCATTGTCGGCTTGCGCCAACCCAGCGAAGGCATGGTCAAGGTGTTCGGCAAGAACCTGCCCACCCTCTCCGAGCATGAGCGCTCGCTGGTCGAGCGGCGCTTTGGCGTGTTGTTCCAGAAAGGCGCGCTGTTTTCTTCGCTGACCGTGACCGAAAACGTCGCCCTGCCCCTGATCGAACATGCGGGCCTGAGCCGTGAGGACGCCGAGCACCTGGCGGCGGTGAAACTGGCGCTGGCCGGCCTGCCGCTGTCCGCCGCCGACAAGTACCCCGCCTCGCTGTCCGGCGGGATGATCAAGCGCGCGGCGCTGGCCCGGGCCCTGGCCCTGGACCCGGACATCCTGTTTCTCGACGAACCCACCGCCGGCCTCGACCCGATTGGCGCGGCGGCTTTCGATCAGTTGATCCTGACCCTGCGCGATGCGCTGGGATTCAGTGTGTTTTTGATCACCCACGACCTGGACACCCTCTACACCATCACCGATCGCGTGGCGGTGCTGGCGCAGAAGAAAGTGCTGGTGGCGGGCCCGATTGATGTCGTCTCGGAAACCGACGACGCCTGGATTCACGAATATTTCCACGGCCCCCGCGGCCGCGCGGCGTTGAGCGCTGCCCAACAGTTGAAAGAGGTCTGACATGGAAACCCGAGCCCATCATGTGTTGATCGGCCTGTTCACGGTGATCGTCGTCGCCGGCGCCCTGCTCTTCGGCCTGTGGCTGGCCAAGTCCAGCGTCGACACCGAGTTCAAGGACTACGAGGTGGTCTTCAACGAGGCGGTCAGCGGCCTGTCCAAGGGCAGTTCGGTGCAATACAGCGGGATCAAGGTCGGCGATGTGGTGACCTTGCGCCTGGACCCGAACGACCCGCGTCGGGTGCTGGCGCGCATCCGCCTGGGCGGCGACACGCCGATCAAGGAAGACACCCAGGCCAAGCTGGCGCTGACCGGGGTCACCGGCACGTCGATCATCCAGCTCAGCGGCGGCACCCCGCAGAGCCCGGCGCTCAAGGGCAAGGACGGTGAGCTGCCGACCATCGTCGCCTCGCCCTCGCCCATCGCCCGCCTGCTCAATGACAGCAACGACCTGATGACCGGCGTGAACATGCTCATGCACAACGCCAATCTGCTGCTCTCCAGCGAAAACGTCGAACGCATCGGCAAGACCCTGGAGCACCTGGAACAAACCACCGGGACCCTTGCCGAGCAACGCGGCGATATCCGCCTGGCGATGCAGCAACTGACGTCGGTGGGCAAGCAGGCCAGCGCCATGCTGGAACAGACCACGACCCTGATGCGCAACGCCAATGGCTTGCTCAACGACAAGGGCAAGCAGGCATTCGGCAGCGCCGAGCAGGCGATGAAGTCGCTGGAACAGAGCAGCGCAACCATCAACAAGCTGCTCAGCAGCAATCAGGACTCACTCAACAACGGCATGCAGGGCCTCAACGGCCTGGCCCCGGCGGTGCGGGAGCTGCGCGACACCCTGACGTCGTTGCGCGCCATCTCCCAGCGCCTGGAAGCCAACCCCAGCGGTTACCTGCTGGGCACTGACAAGAACAAGGAATTCACGCCATGAAGCTCGGCCACATTGCCCTCCTCGGCGCCTTCGCATTGACCAGCGCCTGCTCGATCCTGCCCAAGGCCGAGCCGTCCGATGTGTACCGCCTGCCCTCTTCGCAGACCAGCGCAGCCGCCAGCCACCGCAACACGCAAGCCTGGTCGCTGCGCCTGAGCAAGCCGCAGGCCAGCGAGGCGTTGAACAGTCGCAACATCGCGGTGATTCCCCAGGGCGACCTGATCAGCAGCTACAAAGCCACACGCTGGAGCGACCCGGCGCCGGAGCTGCTGCGCAACCGCCTGCTCGATGGTTTCCAGCATGACGGCCGGGTGTCGTTGCTGAGCACCGACGACAGCAATTTCCAGGCGGACCTGGAACTGGGCGGCACCCTGCAAGCCTTCCAGACCGAATACCAGGGCACGGCGGCCAGCGTGGTGGTGCGCCTGGATGCGCTGCTGGTGCGCGGCTATGACCAACGCATCCTCGCCAGCCGCCGCTTCGAAGTGCGCCAGCCCTTGAGCGATGTTGCGGTGCCGTCGGTGGTGACCGGGTTTGGCCGGGCCAGTGATCAGCTGACAGCGCAGGTGGTGGACTGGGCGGTGGAGCAAGGGCAGAAAGTGGCGCCTGCGCGCCCGTAAGGCCATGTTGGAACCCATCCCTGTGGGAGCGAGCCTGCTCGCGATGGGTTCCCTTCAATATTGATGTTGGCTGACCGTCCGCTATCGCGAGCAGGCTCGCTCCCACAGGGGTAAGGGGGTAATGGTCAAAATGCGTTGATCAACCGAAGAACCAATAACAAACCCCAATCGCCCCCAACACCCCCGCCAACTCCGCCAGCAACGCACAGCCCACCGCATGCCGGGCGCGCTGGATGCCCACGGCACCGAAGTACACCGCCAGCACATAGAAGGTGGTTTCGGTACTGCCCTGGATCGTCGCCGCCACCAGCGCCGGGAAGCTGTCCACGCCGGAGGTCTTCATGGTTTCGATCAGCATCGCCCGGGCGGCGCTGCCGGAGAACGGTTTGACCATCGCCGTGGGCAGCGCGTCGACGAAGCGCGTGTCCCAGCCGGCCCACTCCACCAGGTGACGAATGCCGTCGAGGCCGAAGTCCAGCGCCCCGGACGCACGCAGCACGCCAATCGCGCAGAGCATCGCCACCAGGTACGGCAACAGGTTCTTGGCCACGTCGAAGCCTTCTTTGGCGCCTTCGACGAACGCCTCGTAGACCTTCACCTTGCGCAGCGCGCCGATCACCAGGAACAGCATGATCAGGCCGAACAGCGTGAGGTTGCCCAGGATCGACGACAGCCCGGCCAGCGCCGCCGACGACATCGTCCCGAGCAACGCCATGAAGCCGCCGAGAATCAGCGCGCCGGGAATCAGATAGGCCAGCACCACCGGGTCCCAGACCCGCAGGCGTTGCATGAACGCCACGGCGAGAAAGCCGACGATGGTCGAGCAACTGGTGGCCAGCAGGATCGGCAGGAACACCAGCGTCGGGTCGGGCGCGCCTTGCTGGGCGCGGTACATGAAGATCGTCACTGGCAGCAGGGTCAGCGAGGAGGCGTTGAGCACCAGGAACAGGATCTGCGCGTTGCTGGCGATGGTGTCGCTGGGGTTGAGCTCCTGCAGCGCCTTCATGGCCTTGAGGCCGATGGGCGTGGCGGCGTTGTCCAGGCCCAGGCCGTTGGCGGCGAAGTTCAGGGTGATCAGGCCGATGGCGGGGTGGCCGGGCGGCACTTCCGGCATCAGGCGCAGGAACAGCGGCCCCAGGGCCTTGGCCAGCCATTCGACGATCCCGGCTTTTTCGGCGATGCGCAGAAACCCCAGCCACAGGGTGAGGGTGCCGAACAGCAGCACCATGACCTCGACCGACAACTTGGCCATGGCGAAGATGCTTTCCACCATCGCCGCGAAGATCCCCGCGTTGCCGCCCACCAGCCACTGCGCCAGCGCCGACACGGCGGCCACGATGAAGAAGCCAAGCCACAGGCCATTAAGCATCAGTCAAATCCCCCAGAAGATGCGCGAATGATAGCGGGGTGGCCAGAAACGACAAACCCCGGAATGTTCCGGGGTTTGTTGGAGGATGCTGCGATTACTCTGTAGGAGCGAGCTTGCTCGCGATGGCGGTGTATCAGTCTCTATCAATGCCGACTGACACACCGCTTCGCGAGCAAGCTCGCTCCTACAGGGGATCGGGATCGGGGATCTGCGATCAGCTGTTGGAGACTTCACCCACCGGCAGCTTCTCCTTGCTGCGCCAGTGCGGCAGGGAGTTCCAGTAGCGCTGGCCCTTGGCGTCGTCGTACATGCCTTCCCAACGGGCGATAACCAGCACGGCCAGGGCGTTGCCGATCACGTTCAGGGCGGTACGCGCCATGTCCATGATGCGGTCCACACCGGCGATGAACGCCAGGCCTTCCAGCGGAATACCCACGCTGCCCAGGGTGGCCAGCAGCACCACGAAGGACACGCCCGGCACGCCGGCGATGCCTTTGGAGGTGACCATCAGGGTCAGCACCAGCAGCAGTTGCTGGCTGATCGACAGGTCGATGCCGTAGAGCTGGGCAATGAAGATTGCCGCGATGCTCTGGTACAGCGTCGAACCGTCGAGGTTGAACGAGTAGCCGGTCGGCACCACGAAGCTGCAGATGGCTTTGGGTGCGCCGTAGGCTTCCATCTTCTCGATCACGCGTGGCAGCACGGTTTCCGAGGAGGCGGTGGAGTAGGCCAGCACCAGCTCATCCTTGAAGATGCGCATCAGCTTGATCACCGAGAAGCCGAACAGGCGGGCGATCAGGCCCAGCACCACGAAGGCGAAGAAGGCGATGGCGACGTAAACCAGGATCACCAGTTTCGCCAGCGGCAGCAGGGAGGCGAAGCCGAAGTTGGCCACGGTCACCGCGATCAGGGCGAAAACGCCGATCGGGGCGTAGTTCATGATCATGTGGGTGACCTTGAACATGCTTTCCGACACGCCCTGGAACATGTTGACCAGAGGCTCGCGCAAGTCGGGCTTGAGGCTCGACAGGCCCAGGCCGAACAGCACCGAGAAGAAGATGATCGGCAGCATTTCACCGCGGGCCATGGCCGCGAAGATGTTGGACGGGATCAGGTTGAGGATGGTTTCGATGAACGCATGTTCATGCTGAACCTCCGCCGCCGTGGCCTTGTACTTGGAGATGTCGACGGTGCCCAGGGTGCTCATGTCGATGCCGGCGCCCGGATGGAACACGTTGGCCAGCAGCAGGCCGACCACGATGGCGATGGTGGTGACGATCTCGAAGTAGACGATGGTTTTCAGGCCGATGCTGCCCAGCTTCTTCGCATCACCGACACCGGCGATGCCGACGATCAGCGAGGAAATGACGATCGGGATCACGATCATCTTGATCAGACGGATAAAGATATCGCCTGCCGGTTGCAGGACGTTGCTGATCCACCAGGCCTTTTCGGCACTGAAGTGGTTGAGCAGCGCACCGATTGCAATCCCCAACACCAGACCGATGAGGATCTGCCAGGCGAGGCTGAGCTTTGCCTTCTTCATATCTTTACCCTTACTTCAGTTTGACTCGGACTGGATGCGCAAACCGGCTCGCTTGTGGCGAAAAGTGGCGTGCATCCGCCCCCGTATAAGGTGCCCCGGAGCGTTTTTGTGGCTCTCTGGCAGCTGAAAAAAGGCGCAACTATTCCGATGCGGGGAAGCGGCGTCTAATGCCGTAAACGACTACCCCATACCGAATCGGCATGAGGTTTCTTAGCTAAAAGCGACGTCGCAAATGGTTCGAAGGTGACATTTTGGCGAATGAAGTGCCGTGAACCGGCCATCTCCGAGGTGGTTGGCTATTTTTTGAACAATTGTCCGACAGCGTTTTTTCTGAAAAATCCCACAGCGAGCAGCGACAAAACGTCGCGAAATAGAGCGCTTTTTTCTCGATGTACGGTCATGGGAAAACAGCCGGACGAAGAGTGCCGGTGAGATTTCGAGTGGAGGGGGAGATTGTGCGGCGATACCTGAACAGGTCGCCCGGGGATAAACGTGCAAGCCCTTCGCAAGTCCGTCGCACCATCAGTGGACGGCGAACTTGCGTCGCAGCTTTTTCCTGACCCGGCCCTTTCGCAGGCACTCCATGTACCCGTAGGTCACTCCGCCCCTGAAACAGGCAGAACGTCCCGACCCCTTGGTCATGCGCCAGCCTTCCTCGGGCGACGCATCAGAGAGAAGCAATGTTGCTTCTTTCATGTGACAGATTCAGTACCAGTTCGGATCTTTCTTCAGTTGTTCCATCAACAGATCCTGCATGCCCTGGTCCGGCTTGCCGAGGAACCGGTAGTCGGCATGTCGCGTTGGCGACTTGTCCGCCGGTAATCCCGCAGGCACTTTGACCAGCATGGCGTAGGCATCCTTCCTGTCCAGGCTGACAGCCACAATCAGGCGATCGCTTTTGCACGTGTCACGGCTTTCGCACAGCGGCCCCACCAGATAGTTGTCACCATCTTCCTGCACCGTATTCATTTGCTCGGCGTCACCGGACAGGTTCATCACCCATTCCGGCAGGCGTTCTTCCTTTTTCACCACGCCTTGCCAGGTGTCGTGGAACTGCGGGTCGGAGCTCAACAGCTCATTGACCCGCGCCTGGCCATCATTGGCCGCCATTGCCATGGCGCTACCGCCCAGAAGGAGGGCGGCGGCCAGCGCCTTCAATGAAGCGTTCATCGTCAACCCCGACCACGACGGCCGAAGAAGAACGAGGCGATGAACATCACCAGAAACACCACGAACAGAATCTTGGCGATACCCGTGGCGGTGCCCGCGATACCACCGAAGCCCAGAACGGCGGCGATGATGGCAATGATCAGGAATGTAATTGCCCAGCTCAACATGGTGATTCTCCTTACTTCTATTTAAAGGTCTTGCGCAGGTCCCGGCGTGCTGTGCGCGCCAAGTTCTTTTATTCAAAACACCCAGCGTTCCTGACGTGGCATCTCATCCAGAGGCTGTGCCTGGTCGACGTCCACCATGCGCATCGCTGAGTTGTTATCGGCGGGCGTGCCGCGCACGGCGCTGAAATGGGTCTGGGTCGGATACTGGAAGGACACGCGCGGTGCCTCCGGCTGCTGGCTCAGTTGCCAGCTCAGCAATTGCTGGCCGCCGATCAGGGTGATCAACAACGCCAGGAGCGCGAACAGGCCCTGCTGGATATGCAGTGGCGAGATACGCAATTGGGCGGCACGTTGGCGATTCATCCTGAAGCTCCTCCCACACTGTGGTGATTTCTTGTTGAGGGGCGAAGGTTCTGCCCCGGATAAGAGAGCTATTGCAGCCTGCATGCCAGCTTTTTACCGATAAAAAATCGTTATTAATCAATGAGTTGTAATTGTCGTGAAAAATAGATCGGACGCATCCTGCACGATGGCCCATTGATGGTCGTGCGAAATGCACGATAAATTCGTAGGAGCTTTCTTATTTTTTGAATTGCGCAGGGGGCGCAGATGTCTGAAGGGGAGGCAGGCCGACCTGAAAATCGCCAGCACGATAAAAAAATAACGAAATCAGACGATTGGATTTGGCTCGCGCAGATATTTATCCGGACGTGGCCGGAATCGACCAGAATAAACCATGCAACTTGCCCGATTTTTCCGGGACTAACCAAGATCATTCTTTAAGGAGCGTAGGAAAATGGAATCTGCCACCGAGCATCAGGGCCGCATTCTGCTGGTGGACGACGAGTCTGCCATCCTGCGAACGTTCCGATATTGCCTCGAAGACGAAGGCTACAGCGTCGCCACCGCCAACAGCGCGGCCCAGGCCGATGCGTTGTTGCAGCGTCAGGTGTTCGACCTGTGTTTCCTCGATTTGCGCCTGGGTGAAGACAACGGCCTCGACGTCCTGGCGCAGATGCGCATCCAGGCGCCGTGGATGCGGGTGGTGATCGTCACCGCGCACTCGGCCGTGGACACCGCCGTGGACGCCATTCAGGCGGGGGCCGCGGATTATCTGGTCAAGCCATGCAGCCCGGATCAATTGCGCCTGGCGACCGCCAAGCAGCTGGAAGTGCGACAGTTGTCGGCGCGGCTGGAGGCGCTGGAAGGTGAGGTGCGCAAACCCAAGGACGGCCTGGACTCCCACAGCCCGGCCATGAAAGTCGTGCTCGAGACGGCTCGTCAGGTGGCCAGTACCGATGCCAACATTCTGATCCTTGGTGAGTCCGGCACCGGTAAAGGCGAACTGTCCCAGGCCATTCACGGCTGGAGCAAACGCGCGAAGAAATCCTGCGTCACTATCAACTGTCCCTCGCTGACCGCTGAGCTGATGGAGAGCGAACTGTTCGGCCATAGCCGTGGCGCGTTCACCGGTGCCAGCGAAAGCACCCTCGGGCGGGTCAATCAGGCCGATGGCGGCACCCTGTTTCTCGACGAGATCGGCGATTTTCCCCTGACATTGCAGCCAAAGTTGCTGCGATTCATTCAGGACAAGGAATATGAGCGCGTCGGCGACCCGGTCACCCGCCGCGCTGACGTGCGTATCCTCGCCGCCACCAACCTCAACCTGGAAGACATGGTGCGCGACGGTCGCTTCCGCGAAGACTTGCTGTATCGCCTGAACGTCATCACCTTGCACCTGCCACCGCTACGCGAACGCCGCGAAGACATTCTGAACCTGGCAGACCGCTTCCTGGCGCGTTTCGTCAAAGAATACGCCCGCCCGGCGCGCGGCTTCAGTGAAGACGCCCGCGAAGCGCTGCTGAGTTACCGCTGGCCAGGCAACATCCGCGAATTGCGCAACGTGGTGGAGCGGGCAAGCATCATCTGCCCGCAGGAACGTGTCGAACTCAGTCACCTGGGCATGGCCGAAACCCCCGCCAACAATGCGCCGCGAATCGGCGCGGCGCTGAGCCTGGATGAACTGGAGAAAGCTCACATCGGTGCCGTGCTGGCCACCGCCGGTACGCTGGATCAGGCCGCCAAGACGTTGGGTATCGACGCGTCAACGCTGTACCGCAAACGCAAGCAATACAACCTGTGAGTCCTGCCTGATGAAACTGGCGATGAAGTTGCGTACTCGGCTGTTCCTGAGTATTTCCGCACTGATCACCGTTGCGCTGCTGGGCCTGTTGCTGGGCATGGTCAGCGTGATGCAGATGGCCGGGACCCAGGAAGCGCTGGTGCGTAACAACTTCATCACCCTCGACCTGGGCCTCAAGTTGCGCCAGACCCTGGGCGACCAATTGATTCTGATGATGGGTGACAAGCCCGACCAGGCGGCCTTCGAGGCGTCCAAGCAGCGCTATTTCGCCTTGCTGGAGGAGGGCATCGCCCATGATCAGGGCGAGGGGCGCCAGTACGGTTTCCTGCAGGCGAAGACCGATTACCAGGACTTCCTCAAGGCCCTCAATGAGTCGGACGACCCCACCCATGTGTTGAGCGGCAACGAAGACCTCACGGAAAAATTCAACGTATTGCGCAACGGCCTGATCAGCGAGCACAAGCATGCGTTGGAGAACATCAGCAACATGCAGCGCCAGGCCCGGGAGCGGGCGCTGCTGATCGCCGGCCTGATCGGTCTGGTCGGGTTGGCGGTGCTGATCATCGGCTTCATCACTGCACAGGCGATTGCCCGGCGTTTCGGTGAACCGATCGAAGCCCTCGCCAAGGCTGCCGACAACATCGGCCAGGGCAACTTCGAGGTGACGCTGCCGGTGTCCTCTGCCGTGGAAATCAATCAGCTGACCAAGCGATTCGGCGTCATGGCCGAGGCCCTTCGAGAGCATCAGGCCACCAATGTCGATGAGCTGCTGGCCGGCCAGCAACGCTTGCAGGCCGTGCTCGACAGTATCGACGACGGCCTGCTGATGATCGACCGCGATGGGCGCCTGGAACACCTCAACCCGGTGGCGCAGCGCCAGTTGGGCTGGGACACCGACTTTCTCGGTAAAGGGCTGGGCTCGGCGCTCGAGCGCCCGGAGCTGGACCAGCAGCTGCAACTGGTCTTGCGCGGCGGCACGCTGGAGCGAGTGCCCGAGGACCTGAGTGTCGAGGTCGATGGCGAATCCCGCTTGATCACCTACAGCCTGACGCCGGTCAGCCATACCCAGGGCCATATCCTCGGTGCGGTGATGGTGTTGCACGACGTCACCGAGCAGCGCGCCTTCGAACGGGTGCGCAGCGAGTTCGTGTTGCGGGCTTCCCATGAACTGCGCACGCCTGTCACTGGCATGCACATGGCGTTCGGCCTGTTCCGTGAACGCGCGCAGTTCGCCGCAGACTCGCGCGAAGCCGATCTGCTGGACACGGTCAACGAAGAAATGCAGCGCCTGATGCAGCTGATCAACGACCTGCTGAATTTCTCCCGCTACCAGAACGGATTGCAGAAACTCACCCTGGCACCGTGCTCCATCGAGGACTTGCTGGAGCAGGCTCGTCTGCGATTCGCCGAAGCAGCGCAAGCCAAAGGCATCGACTTGCTGGTGGAATTGCAGGAGCCGCTGCCACGGTTGCAGGCCGACCAGCCGCAATTGGACCGGGTGCTGGACAACCTGATCGACAACGCCTTGCGCCACACCGGCGCCGATGGCCAGATCCGCTTGCAGGCCCGGCGCCATGGCGAACGGGTGATCATCAGCGTCGAAGACAATGGCGAAGGTATCGCCTACGGCCAGCAGGGACGGATCTTCGAGCCGTTCGTGCAGGTGGGACGCAAGAAGGGCGGCGCAGGCCTGGGCCTGGCACTGTGCAAGGAGATCGTGCAACTGCACGGCGGGCGGATGGGCGTTTACTCGCGGCCGGGGCAGGGCACGCAGTTCTACATGGCGCTGGCGGTCTGATTCGCCTCAGGCTTCGTCATCCAGGCGCCGGGCGGCCAGGCGTCGGCCACGGGTGATCAGTTCGATGAACTGCACGGCGCTCAGCGCATGGGCGAACAGCCAGCCCTGACCGAATTTCACCCCTTCGCTGCTCAGGAACGCCGCCTGGGCTTCGTGCTCGATGCCTTCGGCAATCACCTTGAGTTGCAACGCCTGGGCCATGTGAATGATGTGGGGCGCCACGCCGCTGCTGGCCGCGTCGTGCCCCAGTGCGTCGATGAACGCCTTGTCGATTTTCAGGCAATCCACCGGCAGGGTTTGCAGGTAGGCGAGGCTGCAATAGCCCGTGCCGAAGTCGTCGATCAACACCTGATGCCCGACATCGCGCAAGGCCTGGAGGTTTTCCCGCGCCACCACCACATCAATCAGGCCGCGTTCGGTGACTTCGAACGCGATCTGTCGAGCCGCGACGCGGTGCAGGGTCAACAACCTTGCCATCACCTGGCCGATGCGCGGCACCATCACATCACACGCCGCCAGATTGACGGAGATGTACAGTTGCGGGTTGGCGCGCAGCAAATGGCCCAGCTGTTCGAGCAGGCGTTGCAGGACGAAGTCGGTCATCTGCCGGATCTGGCCGGTGTTCTCCGCCATCGGAATGAACAGGTCCGGGCTGGTCAGGGTTCCGTCGGGTCGACGCCAGCGCAGCAGGGCTTCAGCGCCGACGCAGATGCGGTTGTCGAGATTGAAGATGGGCTGGTACAGCACCTGCAATTCCCCGCGGCGTATTGCGCCGGCCAACTCGGCATCCAGCGACTGGCGCTGGCGCACCAGCAGAAACACCATGAAGCCCACGAACAGGCCGGCAATGACACTGGCCGGGCCCAGCCACCACCAGGCGGTGGGTACATGCTGGCCGGTGCGCGGGCTGATCAGCACCCATTGGTATTCGGGGTTATCGGTGGGCATGCGATAAATCAGGCGAGTCTGGGTGACTTGCAGGGCATCGCGTCGATCCGCAGGCCAGGCCTCGGTCGGGGGCCAGGCCTGTTCGGTGCCCAGCACCGGAATGGCGCGCTTACCGTGATCGAGCACGACCAGCAGGCTGCTGCCGGGCGACAGATCGACCATGTCGGTCAAATGTCCGCGTGAGGTGGCGACGCGAAAATTGCCGCGGCCGAGCATCAGCGCGGCACGGTTTTCGTCGGGTTCGGTGGAGGTGTTCAACCAATAGCTGTAGCCCGGGTCCTTGATGTCCGGTGGCCGAATCATCGACAAGCCTTCCTGGCGTGGCCGGTTGGAGCAGATGCGCGAACCGTCCATGAAGGCGGCTTCGTACACGAAACGATAATTGAACGTGACCTGCTGCAGGGTGGCGACCATTTCGTCGCTGCAGGTGCGCAACGGTTGGGCCTCGAGGTCGTCGAGGCTCTCACGCAGTTGGCCGAACAGTTGCTCGAGGCGCGCCAGGAAGCGTTCACCCTGGGCGTTCATCTCCCGGCTTTCGTTCTGCTGAATCTGATTCAGCGCGACGAACATGCTGCCCGCCATCAGCAATATTGTGCTCAAGACAGCAGCCAGCATCGCCAAAAACCAGGGGCGATAAAACCAGCTACGAAGGGTCTCTCGAGCAGCGGGCATATTGGGATATCCGAAGGATTACCAATGAGTTATAGCTGCAGATTGAGAAAAGGTGCTGACCGTCGGGCGGCCGTCATTATTTTGTCTGATTTAACACCTGAAGCATCGCTGCCGTTTGCGCATCGGGCAGGCCATCGAAGCGCGAAGGGCGGAAGCGCATCTGGAAAGCGGCGATCACGTGGCGCGTCGCGACGTCCAGTTCACCGGTCTGCGGCGTGGTGTAGCCGAAGCGGGCCAACTGCTCCTGGAACCAGCCGACGCTCGGTAATTGCGCGCTGAACTGCGCCTGCTGGCGGGCCGCGGCCTGCTCATTCGGCCAGACGCCAAGGCCTTCGGCTGCCAGGCGTTTCCAGGGGAAGAGGGGGCCAGGGTCGAGCTTGCGCAGCGGGGCGATGTCGCTGTGCCCGATGATGCTGCGTGGGCTGATGTTGTTGCGTTTGCTGATGTCCTTGAGCAGGACGATCAGCGACTGTACCTGGGCTTCGCTGTAGGGGTACCAGTAGCGTTTGCCGTCCGGCGTTTCCTTGAACCCCGGATTGACGATCTCGATGCCGATGGAGCTGGAGTTGAGCCAGGTGCGGGTTTGCCATTCACTCTCGCCGGCATGCCAGGTACGCTGGCTTTCATCGACCAGTTTGAAGATGGTGGCATCCTTGTCGTCGCCGATCAGGTAATGGCTGCTGACTTCGCCGTGGGTCAGCAGTTGCAGCGAACGTTGCAGTGATGCAGAGGTGTAGTGAACCACCACGAACTGAACGCGGTTGTCGTGGTTGGCCGAAGGGTGGCTGGTGTCGAACTTCGGCCCGCTGGCACAACCGGACAGCAGGATCAGCGAAGCAATGAGGGCGAGATATTTCATGGCAAAGACAACGCGCAAAGACAGTAATGCAACAGTGTAACGTACTGCATTGCGCTTTGACGCCGAACCCGGCCCATTTCAACAAAATGGGACAAATGGCCGGTCAGCCGAGTTCGACGCGGTTGCGACCGGCATGTTTGGCGCGGTACAGCGCCTGATCGGCTCTTTTCAGCACCAGATCGCTGTGCTCACCCGGCCTGAAGGCCGTCACCCCCATCGAAACGGTAATGGTCACCGGCTCACCCTTGAAGTGGAACGGGCAGGCTTCGATGGACGCGCGCAGCTTTTCCAGCAGTTTCGCCCCCACCGCCGCAACGGTGCCCGGCATCAGCAGGACAAACTCTTCACCGCCGAAGCGGGCGATGAAATCGGTGCCGCGCAGGCGTTTGCGCAACACGCTGGCGATGATTTTCAGCACCTTGTCGCCCGCCAGGTGCCCGTAGTTGTCGTTGATGCGCTTGAAGTGATCGAGGTCGAGAATCGCCAGCAGCAAGGTATTGCCGTGTTGCTGCCATTGGCCGATTTCGTAATCCAGCCGTTCGCTCCAGGCCGCTCGGTTGGGCAGGCTGGTCAGCGGGTCGATCAAGGCTTTCTGGCGTTGCTCCTCGAGGTGCTCGCGGTAGCCCATCGCCTCCTGTTCCATGTGCGCCACGCGTTCGGCCAGGCCCTTGAGGCGGGCGGAGACTTCCTGCTCGCGTTCGTCCCGTTGCTTCTGGTGCTGGTCCATGGTCCCGAGCAGGCCTTCGAGGTGGTTCTCCAGCACGTGCTTGAGATCGTCGAGGTCTGCGGCTTCCTGCACGCTGCTTTGCAAGCCATCGACCTGCTCACGGATCTGCGTGTCCATTTCCCGGGATGCCGAGAGGTTGTCGGCGTGACCGTCGCTGGCCGCCTTGAGGTTGCTCTGGAACGACTCGAGCCGCTCGTTGAGCTGTTGCAGATAGACTTCGAATTCATGCTGGCCGCTGTCGTTGATGGCCAGCATCAACGTCGCCAGGTCGTCGAGAATCGGCAGCAACTCGTACCAGTTCAAGCCGTTTTGCAGGCGATCGCGCATGGCCTCGGCTTGCGGCCGATGACGCTCGGGCAGCGACAGGTCGTCCAGCAGGCCGAGCAGGGTGTCTTCGATGTGCTTGGCAACAGAGCTGTAGGACGGCTCCGGCGAATCGGGCAGCGCGTACAGAATGTCGTGCTCGGGTTGCTCCGGGTCGATGGCGGCCAATGCCTGGGCCATGGCCGGCGGCAGCGGCAGGCGGTCGAGAAACACCTCGGGGGTGAGTTCGTCCGGGTTGTCCTGTACCGGGGCCGAGGGCACTGGCTCAGCCGGCACAGCCTCTGGCAGCTGTGCATCCGCCGGCTCCGGCGTTGGTGCAGGCGGGGCTGGCTCAGGCTCATGCACCGGTGGAACGAATGCCACGACTTCAGCGGGCGGCGCTGTTACGGGGCGCTCTTGCACGGCTTGTGGCGCGGTCTCGGCCGGCTGTTCGAGTGATGGCGTCGGGACAGAGACTTCGACCTTCGGCGCGGGCTCGACCGTTGCCGGTGCTGGCGCGAGGGCTTGCGCTTCAGGCGGCTCGTCGATCTCTGCATCGCGCGCCGCAGTTTGCACGGGCACTTCGGCAACGGCGGCCGGCGAGGGGGCTTCCTCATTTTCGCGATGGCCGAACAGGCGTTGCAGCAACCCCGGCCGCCCTGGCTCTTCCGGATGCTCCAGCTGATTCAAGGCCTTGCCTTGCAACCCGCTCAGCTCTCCGAGCAGCAGTGGCATCTCGCGGGCCTGGCTGACGCGTGAGTCGAGGGTCTTGGCGAATTTTTTCAGCGGCCGGGCAACGTCCCTGGGCAACGGCAAGGTTTGCAGTTGGGTCACCAGCGCATTCAGCGCGGCGCTGGTCTGGTTGACCCGGGTTTCGCGGCGCTGCTCGGAATCGAGCACGGCTTTTTCCAGGCGCGGCAGCAATGCCGCCAGGCCCGCGTCCATTTCATCGGTGCGGATGATGTCGCGCATTTCCTTCATGCACTGGTCAACCGCGCGGTCGGTGCCTTCTGCCGCCAGGGTGCTGCGCACCAGCCCGCGTCGCAACAGGTCGAGCCGTGCGTCCCAGCGGCGCTCGAGCTTTTCCTGTTGTTCGATGCTCTTGAGGTATTTCTCTTTCCAGCGCTGTGTTTCGTCGCTCATTCATGGGTTCCGCGAAGGGCAGGACTCAACGCGGGCAATGCATCGGCCGTGAGCGAACCCGGCAGACGAATCTCTACCGCGACCGGCAGGTGATCGGAAATGGGTTGAGCCAGCACTTCGACTTTTTCCAGTGTCAGCGTCGGGCTCAGCAATATGTGGTCCAGGCAGCGCTGTGGGCGCCAGCTGGGGAACGTCGCTTCCAGTTGCGGTGCCAGCAGGCCGAGATCGCGCAACGGGGAGTTTTGCAGCAGGTCATTGGCGTGGGTGTTCATGTCACCCATCAGCACCTGATGTTTGTAATCGCCGATCAACTCGCGAATGTAGGCCAGTTGCAGGCTGCGGGTACGAGCGCCGAGTGCCAGGTGCATCATCACTACCACCATGGCTTCGGGACCTTCGCCGAAACGCACGAGGATCGCCCCGCGACCCTTGGGCCCCGGCAGCGGATGGTCTTCGATGGCCCACGGGCGCAGGCGGCTGAGCACGCCATTGCTGTGCTGGCCGAGGCGACCGAGGTTGCGATTGAGTTGCTGGTACCAGTAGGGGAAGGCGCCGAGTTGGGCCAGGTGTTCCACTTGATTGACGTAGCCTGACCTCAGGCTGCCGCCATCGGCTTCCTGCAAGGCGACCAGATCGAAGTCGCCCAGCAGATTGCCGATCTTTTGCAGATTGTCGGCACGCCCGGTGTGCGGCAGCAGGTGCTGCCAGCCTCGGGTCAGGTAGTGCCGATACCGCTCGGTGCTGATACCGACCTGGATGTTGAAGCTGAGCAAGCGCAGACGGCTGTCTGCGGGCAGGCCCGTGGATTCCAGGTGATGGTCGTTGACCCGCGGATCATGCAGGCCGACGACGCGTTCAGTTCCCCAGCGGCGCATGGCGGTCGCCGCGCTTAGTTGGACGCAGCCTTGTTGGCCGCTCGTTCCTTATCGACCAGTTGGTCGGCCAGTTGCAGCGCTTGTTCGGCGCCGCCGGCGGAGCCGATGTCAAAGCGATACTTGCCGTTGACGATCATGGTGGGAACGCCGGTGATCTGATACTTCTTGGCCAGCTCACGGGCCTGAACGATTTTGCCCTTGATGGCGAAAGAGTCGAAGGTGGCCAGGAACTTGTCCTTGTCTACGCCCTGGGTGGCCAGGAAGTCAGCCATTTCGTTCTTGTCGACCAGCTTCTTGTGTTCTTTCTGAATAGCGTTGAACACCGCCGCGTGAACGTTGTGCTCCACGCCCATGGCTTCCAGGGTCAGGAACATCTGGCCGTGGGCATCCCATGGGCCGCCGAACATGGCCGGGATACGGACGAAGTTGACGTCCGAAGGCAGCTTCTCGACCCACGGGTTGATCACCGGCTCAAAGGCGTAGCAATGCGGGCAGCCGTACCAGAACAGCTCCACCACTTCGATTTTGCCAGGCACTGCGACCGGAACCGGGTTGGCCAGTTCAACGTACGAGTCGGGATGGGTTTCGGCGGCTTGGGCAGTCATGCCGAACAGGCTGGCAGCGACGAGTGCGGCGCTGATGATCAGATTACGCATGCTTTACTCCTGGAGAATTTGGGTCGCCTCGCGCGACCTGTTTTCAGACAGGTCTGTGCGGGCTCGAGTTCTGTAGTGTAACGGCAGCGGCCACAAAAAAGGGCGGCCGAAGCCACCCTTTTTATACTTGTTGCGACAGATTAATGGAGCGTTAACGTAACCGGAGATGTAAGCCCGGCACGCCGCCCGATTCGCCGTCTTAGTGCAGGCCCTGAATGTAGCTGGACACTGCGGCGATGTCTTCGTCGCTCATGCGCTTGGCAATGCTCTGCATTGGCTTAGCGTCGCCGTCGTTGTTACGACCGCCTTCTTCCTTGCGGAAATCGGTCAGCTGTTTGGCAACGTATTGAGCGTGCTGGCCACCCAGGTGCGGGAAGCCGGCAGCGGCGTTGCCCGCGCCGTTGGGAGCGTGGCAGCCGGTGCAGGCTGGCAGGCCCTTGGCCAGGTCACCACCACGGAACAGTGCTTCACCGCGAGCCACGATTTTAGGATCGGCGGCGCCCACGCTACCTTTCTGGCTGGCGAAGTAGGCGGCGATGTCGGCCATGTCCTGGTCGCTCAGGTTGGTCAGCAGGCCGGTCATTTCCAGTACCGTGCGTTTGCCGGACTTGATGTCGTGCAGCTGCTTGGTCAGGTAACGTTCGCCCTGACCTGCCAGTTTCGGAAAGTTAGGCGCCATGCTGTTGCCATCCGGGCCATGACAGGCACCACAGACTGCGGCTTTCGCCTGGCCAGCTGTTGCGTCACCTGCAGCATGGGCTATGCCGGAGATCCCCACGGTCAACAGCAGACTCACGATCAATTTGTTCATCAGCTAATCCAACTACGGCTAAGGGTTAAAGAGTTATGGACCGGAATCACTCGCTCATCCACTGGATGATGGCTCGGTAATCCTCGGCACTGCAGTCCATGCACAAACCACGCGGCGGCATCGCCTTGAAACCCTGGGTCACGTGTTGCACCAGCGTCTCCATACCTTTCGCCAACCTCGGCGTCCAAGCTTCCTGATCGCCCTTGCGAGGCGCCAATGGGAGTTGGCCAGAATGACAGGCACCACAAACACGGTTGTACACAGCTTCCGGATCCTGTGTAGCCTGAGCGCTGTAAAGCGGTATCAGTACTCCGGCGACCAGCAGCCATTTCGTCATAAAACGACCTTTTCAGGGTTGAGAGCGTTCTGCGTTCTAATGCGCAATCAAGGTCAATCGCTCTCGTGAACTTCATCCTACGCTGGGACAAAGCGCACACAAAATCTGCGGCATTATATACTGGCGCTACTGAAACGGAAGAGACACGCTGCCGCGTCCCCTCCCTGACGCCGCCCACATCGGAAATCCCATGCAATTCAAAAACCCCATCCTCGGCCTGTGCCAACAGTCCACCTTCATGCTCAGCGCTGCCAAAGTCGACCAATGCCCGGACGACGAAGGCTTCGAAGTGGCCTTCGCCGGGCGTTCCAACGCCGGTAAATCCAGCGCGCTGAACACCCTGACCCATGCCAGCCTGGCGCGGACTTCGAAAACGCCGGGTCGCACGCAACTGCTCAATTTCTTCAAGCTAGACGATGATCGCCGTCTGGTCGACTTGCCGGGCTACGGCTACGCGAAAGTGCCGATCCCGCTCAAGCAGCACTGGCAGCGCCACCTGGAAGCCTATCTGGGTGGGCGTGAGAGCCTCAAAGGGCTGATCCTGATGATGGACATCCGTCATCCAATGACCGACTTCGACCTGCTGATGCTCGACTGGGCCGTGGCCAGCGGCATGCCGATGCACATCCTGCTGACCAAGGCGGACAAGCTGACCTACGGCGCGGCGAAAAATACCCTGCTCAAGGTGCAGTCCGAGATCCGCAAAGGCTGGGGCAACACGATCACCATCCAGCTGTTTTCGGCGCCAAAACGCATGGGCCTGGAAGAGGCCTACACTGTACTGGCGGGCTGGCTGGAACTGGCGGACAAGGGCGCGGAGCCTGTCGAGGAGTAAATCGCAGGCAAAAAAAACCCCGGACTTCTTATGGGGAGGGGGAAGTTCCGGGGTTCAAGTTCCGGACCGCTAGGGCGGGGTCCGAATATCTGCCAACACTTAACACAACATAGGAGCATTGAACGGCTTCACCAGCCATTCAGTTACTCTGAGTCGTGGTTCACAGGTTTAGTTCCAGAGGTTCAAAAACCATTTGTAATAAGGCGGATGGTTTTCCGAAATAAGTGCCTGCTTGAGCTGCCGCGACACTATGCCGCGGCAAAATTTCCCTGAAAAAGGGGATCAGTGGGCTTCATCCCAGTTGTTTCCCACCCCAACCTCCACCAGAAGCGGCACATCCAGGGTCGCCGCCTGGCTCATGTGCTGGCGAATTTCCTCACTCACCTGCTCGACCAGATCCTCGCGCACCTCCAGCACCAGTTCGTCGTGCACCTGCAGGATGACTTTGGCGTCCAGCCCCGAGCTGGTCAGCCAGTTATCCACAGCCACCATGGCTTTCTTGATGATGTCTGCTGCGGTTCCCTGCATCGGCGCGTTGATCGCCGTGCGCTCGGCGGCGGCACGCTCCTGCGGCTTGTTGGAGTTGATTTCCGGCAGGTACAGGCGGCGGCCGAAGAACGTCTCAACGTAACCCTGTTCCGCCCCCTGGGCGCGGGTGCGGTCCATGTACTGACGCACGCCGGGATAGCGGGTGAAATAGGTGTCGATATAGGCCTTGGCGGTCTTGGTGTCGACACCGATGTCCTTGCCGAGCTTCTGCGCGCCCATGCCGTAGATCAGGCCGAAGTTGATCGCCTTGGCGCTGCGCCGTTGGTCGGAGGTCACGTCGGCCAGCTCTGCCTTGAATACCTCGGCGGCCGTCGCGGTGTGCACGTCCAGATTGTTGCGAAAGGCATTCATCAACCCTTCGTCCTGCGACAGGTGGGCCATGATTCGCAGCTCGATCTGCGAATAGTCGGCCGCCAGCAGCTTATAACCGGTCGGGGCCACGAAAGCCTGGCGGATACGTCGCCCTTCGGCAGTGCGCACCGGGATGTTCTGCAGGTTCGGATCAATGGAGGACAGGCGCCCGGTGGACGCCACCGCCTGTTGATAGGAGGTGTGGATACGCCCGGTGCGCGGGTTGATCTGCTCTGGCAGGCGGTCGGTGTAGGTGCTTTTGAGCTTGCTCATGGAACGGTATTCCATCAGCACCTTGGGCAGCCGGTAGTCTTCCTCGGCCAGTTTGGCCAACACCTCTTCGGCGGTGGACGGCTGGCCCGTGGCGGTCTTCTTCAACACCGGCAGGCCGAGTTTCTCGTAGAGGATTACCCCCAGTTGCTTGGGCGAGCCCAGGTTGAACTCCTCACCGGCAATCTCGAAGGCTTCACGCTCCAGCGCGACCATCTTGTCGCCCAGTTCGATGCTCTGCACGCCCAGCAGCGCGGCATCGACGAACGCGCCCTGGCGCTCGATGCGCGCCAGCACCGGTACCAGCGGGATTTCGATGTCGGTCAGTACGCTGGCCAGGCTCGGGATGGCGGACAGCTTGTCGAACAGCGCTTCATGCAGGCGCAGGGTGATATCGGCCACTGCGGCGGCATAAGGGCCGGCCTGCTCCAGGGCGATCTGATCGAACGTCAATTGCTTAGCGCCTTTGCCGGCGATGTCCTGGAAGCTCACAGTGGTTTGATCCAGGTACTTCTGAGCCAGGCTGTCCATATCGTGGCGAGTGGCAGTGGAGTTGAGCACGTAGGATTCGAGCATGGTGTCGAAGGCGATGCCACGCACGGTGATGCCATTTGCCGGATCACCGCCGATGGCGCAGTTGGCCAGGATGTTCATGTCGAGTTTGGTGTGCTGGCCGACCTTGAGCTTGCTTGGGTCTTCGAGGAGCGGCTTGAGGGCTTTCAGTACCGTGTCACGATCCAGCTGCTCTGGCACGCCAATGTAGGAGTGGGTCAGTGGCACGTAGGCCGCTTCGTTGGTCTGGACCGCGAACGACACGCCCACCAGCTGCGCCTGTTGTGCGTCGCCGCTGGTGGTCCTAGTATCAAAAGCGATCAGCTTGGCGTTTTTGAGCTTCTGCAACCAGACGTCGAAGCGTGCCTGATCGACGATGGTCTCGTAACGGGTTTCGCTGGTGTGCGCCGGCGGTGGCGAATCGGCCAGGCCTTCGCTGGCCGTGAACAGGTCGATCACCGGCTCAGGTTCGGCGGCGGTGCTCAGTTCGACGCGCTTGGCATCGCGTTGCAGGTCGTTCAGCCAGCTCTTGAATTCGAGCAGCTCATACAGCTCGGTCAGCTTGGCCGGGTCTTGCGGGCCCATTTGCAGGTCGTCGAGCTCGACGTCCAGCGGCACGTCGACCTTGATGGTCGCCAGCGCGTAGGACAGGAACGCCATTTCCTTGTGCTCTTCGAGCTTGGCCGGCAGGGTTTTCGCGCCGCGAATCGGCAGGGTCGGAACGATGTCGAGCTGCGCATACAGCTCGGTCAGGCCACCGTTGACGCCCACCAGCAGGCCGGAAGCGGTCTTCGGGCCAATGCCCGGAACGCCCGGGATGTTGTCGGAAGAGTCGCCCATGAGCGCCAGGTAGTCGATGATCTGCTCGGGAGCGACACCGTATTTCTCTTTCACGCCTTCAACGTCCAGCGCGCTACCGGTCATGGTGTTGACCAAGGTAATGTGGCCATCGACCAGCTGCGCCATGTCCTTGTCGCCGGTGGAGATGATCACCGGCCGGTCAGCGGCGGCGCTGCTGCGCGCCAGGGTGCCGATCACGTCGTCGGCTTCGACGCCTTCGACGCACAGCAGCGGAAAGCCCAGGGCCTTGACGCTGTCGTGCAGCGGCTGGATCTGCACGCGCATGTCGTCGGGCATGCTCGGGCGGTTGGCCTTGTACTCGGCGTACATTTCATCGCGGAAGGTTCCGCCCTTGGCGTCGAACACCACGGCGAAGGGGCTGTCCGGGTACTGCTTGCGCAGACTCTTGAGCATGTTCAGCACACCTTTGACCGCACCGGTCGGCAGACCTTTGGAGGTGGTTAAAGGTGGCAGGGCGAAAAAGGCGCGGTACAAATATGAAGAACCGTCCACCAGGACGAGGGGCGCTTGGCTCATGAGCAGGATCAACCTTTTCGGCGGGTCCGGCGCTAGAATAGCGGGACCGTTGACGACAAAGGGACAAGGTTATCATGCGTACACTAAATCGCCTGTTGCTGGCTGGCTTGTTTGCGATCTCTCCTGTCGCCGTCATGGCGGCGGACGATGCGCCGTCGCCTGAGCCGGATGTCACCATTCGCACGGAAGGCGATAATACGATCAAGGAGTACCGCCAGAATGGCTTCCTGTACGCCATTCAGGTCACACCGAAAGGTGGCAAGCCGTATTTTCTGGTGCGCGCCGATGGATCGGACGGTAATTTCATCCGCTCGGATCAGCCGGATATGCTGATTCCGTCGTGGAAGATTTTCGAATGGAAATAGCTTCCCGCACGTAGTTTCTTAATTTCAATCGGCGCTCGCCCCCTGGCGGCGCCCGTACTGGCAGTTAAAACATGTCTGTGTTCACCCCGCTGGCTCGGCCCGAGCTGGAAACCTTTCTCGCCCCATACGGGCTCGGCCGCCTGCTTGATTTCCAGGGGATCGCCGCCGGTAGCGAAAACACCAACTTCTTCATCAGCCTGGAGCAGGGCGAATTCGTCCTGACCCTGGTCGAGCGCGGCCCGGTGCAGGAGATGCCGTTTTTCATCGAGCTGCTGGACGTGCTGCACGAAGCCAATTTGCCGGTGCCCTACGCCCTGCGCACCACCGACGGCGTCGCCCTGCGCGAGCTGGCCGGCAAGCCTGCGCTGCTGCAACCGCGCCTGGCCGGTAAACACGTCAAGCAAGCCAACGCCCAGCACTGCGCCCAGGTCGGCGAGCTGCTCGGTCACCTGCACCTGGCGACCCAGGCCAACATGATCAAGCGCAAGACCGATCGTGGCCTCGACTGGATGCTGGAAGAGGGCAGCCAACTGCTGTCGCATCTGAACGCCGAGCAGAGCGACCTGCTGCAACGGGCGCTGGACGAAATCACCCAGCAGAAAGCGAAAATCCTCGCGCTGCCACGGGCCAACATCCACGCCGACCTGTTCCGCGACAACGCAATGTTCGAAGGCACCCACCTGACCGGGCTGATCGACTTCTACAATGCCTGCTCCGGCCCGATGCTCTACGACGTGGCGATCGCCCTCAATGACTGGTGCTCGGACGACGACGGCCTGCTCGACGGCCCGCGTGCCCGTGCGCTGCTCGGTGCCTACGCGGCGCTGCGGCCCTTCACCGCCGCCGAAGCGGAGCTGTGGCCAACCATGCTGCGAGTAGCCTGTGTGCGCTTCTGGCTGTCGCGCTTGATCGCTGCCGAGTCCTTCGCCGGGCAGGACGTGTTGATTCACGATCCGATGGAGTTCCAGTTGCGCCTGGCACAGCGGCAGAAGATCAGCACACCCCTGCCTTTCGCCCTGTAGGCGCGGGTACGCTCCGGGCGCTGTTTCGACGATGCAAATCAGCTGAGCCGCCTGCCCGGAGCCATAGTGGCCTTTCATCCAATTGTCATATTTCAGCCATAGAGTGTTCACATGGCCTGCCGATACTTGGCCCCGACTTAAAACACCTATCTGCTAGGAGTAAGGCATGAAACTGAAGCGTTTGATGGCGGCAATGACTTTTGTCGCTGCTGGCGTTGCGACTGCCAACGCAGTTGCCGCTGTTGACCCTGCTATCCCGAGCTACACCAAGACCACCGGTGTGTCGGGCAACCTGTCCAGCGTCGGCTCCGATACCCTGGCCAACCTCATGACCCTGTGGGCTGAGAACTACAAGAAAGAATACCCGAACGTAAACATCCAGATTCAGGCCGCTGGCTCCGCCACCGCGCCACCTGCGCTGACTGAAGGCACCTCCAACTTAGGTCCCATGAGCCGCAAGATGAAGGACACCGAACTGGCTGCCTTCGAGCAGAAGTACGGTTACAAGCCAACCGCTATCCCGGTTGCCGTGGACGCCCTGGCTGTATTCGTCCACAAGGACAACCCGATCCAGCACCTGACCATGGAACAAGTCGACGCGATCTTCTCGTCCACTCGTCTGTGCGGCGCTAAAGCCGACGTGAAAACCTGGGGCGACCTGGGTGTGACCGGCGACCTGGCCAACAAGCCAGTTCAACTGTTCGGCCGTAACTCGGTATCCGGCACCTACGGCTACTTCAAGGAAGAAGCCCTGTGCAAAGGCGACTACAAGGCTAACGTGAACGAGCAACCAGGTTCGGCTTCGGTCGTACAGTCGATCAGCTCCTCGCTGAACGGCATCGGTTACTCGGGTATCGGTTACAAAACCGCCAGCGTGAAAACCGTGGCCCTGGCCAAGAAAGGCGGCACCGAGTTCATCGAAGACAGCGAAGAAAACGCCCTGAACGGCAAGTACCCTCTGTCCCGCTTCCTCTACGTTTACGTCAACAAGGCTCCGAACAAGCCTCTGGCCCCGCTGGAAGCCGAGTTCGTGAAGCTGGTTCTGTCCAAGCAAGGTCAGGAAGTGGTTGTGAAAGACGGCTACATCCCACTTCCAGCCAAGGTTGCTGCCAAAGCACTGGCTGACCTGGGTCTGCAGGAAGGCGGCGCTGAAGTCGCAAAGAAGTAACAAACTGAGTCCGGGGTGAACCCCACCGGACTCAAATGGGGGCGGCAGTAAGCAATAGCCGCCCCCATACACTTCAAATTTCAATCCACTGCTGGCTAGCGCCTGCGGCGGATTTGTCGCGTCACTGCATTGTCATCTTTCTGTCATACAGGATCGCTAGGGTGTGCGCATGAATGATCTGGCCAATTCCAACATGACTACAAATCCCCCCAAGCGGATTGATTTCAATACGCCTGAGTTGCAACGCAAGCGCCGCATTCGTGCGCTGAAAGATCGCCTGACCCGTTGGTATGTGCTCGTTGGCGGCCTCGCCGTACTGGGTGCGATCACCCTGATTTTCTTCTTCCTGGCCTACGTCGTCGCGCCCCTGTTCCAGGGTGCCAGCCTGACCGCCAAGGACACTATTACCCCCGCCTGGATGCAGGACGCCGGCAAGCCGTTGATGATCTCCCTGGAAGAACAGAACCAGGTGGCCATGCGGGTTTCCGACAAGGGCCAGGCGTTGTTCTTCGATATCGACAGTGGCGCTGAGCTCAAGCGCGTCGATCTGCCGGTTCCAGCCGGCGCCAGCGTCGCCTCCATCGGCGAAGATCAGCCAGGTCATCCGCTGGTGGCCGTGGGCCTGTCCAATGGTCAGGCGCTGGTGTTCCGCCACACGTATAAAGTCAGCTACCCCGATGGCAAGAAAACCATCACCCCGGCCATCGAGTACCCGTACGGCGAAGCGCCGATCACGCTGAACGAGGCGGGCGGGGCGCTGGAGCATGTCAGTCTCAATGCTACCGATACCACGCTGATGCTGGTGGGCTCCACCGGTTCGCAGCTCAATGTTCTGTCGCTGACCAGCGAAGAGAACATGATGACGGGCGAAGTCACCAACGAGCAGAAGCGCATCGAGCTGCCGCAAATGACCGAGCCGGTGAAACAGATCTTCGTCGATCCGCGTCAGCAGTGGCTGTACGTGATCAACGGTCGCGCCCAGGCCGACGTGTTCAGCCTGCGCGACAAGAGCCTCAACGGTCGTTACAAGCTGCTGGAAAACGGCGAAGCGCAAGTCACTGCCAGCACTCAGCTGGTGGGCGGTATCTCGCTGATCATCGGTGACTCCAAGGGCGGCCTGGCCCAGTGGTTCATGGCCCGCGACACCGATGGCGAACAACGCCTGAAGCAGATCCGCACCTTCCAGATGGGCACCACGCCTATCGTCGAAATCACCGCCGAAGAGCGCCGCAAGGGTTTCATCGCCCTGGACGCCGCCGGCCAGCTCGGCGTGTTCCACAGCACCGCGCACCGCACTTTGCTGGTGGATCAGGTGGTGGACGGCCAGGGCCTGTTCGGCCTGTCGCCACGGGCCAACCGCGTGATCGTCGAAGCGGGCGGGCAGATCAAGCCGCTGCTGCTCGACAACCCGCACCCGGAAGTCTCCTGGAGCGCGCTGTGGAGCAAGGTCTGGTACGAGAACTACGACGAGCCTAAATACGTCTGGCAATCGACCGCGGCCAACACCGACTTCGAACCGAAGCTGAGCCTGTCGCCGCTGACCTTCGGTACCCTGAAAGCTGCGTTCTACGCCATGTTGCTGGCCGCACCGCTGGCCGTAGCTGCTGCGATCTACACCGCGTACTTCATGGCCCCGGGCATGCGCCGCAAGGTCAAGCCGGTGATCGAGCTGATGGAAGCGATGCCGACGGTGATCCTCGGCTTCTTCGCCGGTCTGTTCCTCGCGCCGTATGTGGAAGGGCACCTGCCGGGCATCTTCAGCCTGTTGATGCTGCTGCCGATCGGCATCCTGATCGCCGGTTTTGCGTTCAGCCGCCTGCCTGAGTCTGTACGCCTGAAAATCCCTGACGGTTGGGAAAGTGCCCTGCTGATCCCGGTGATCCTGTTCGTGGGCTGGTTCTCGCTGTACATGAGCCCGTTCATGGAGAACTGGTTCTTCGGCGGCGACATGCGCATGTGGATCTCCCACGACCTGGGCATCACCTACGACCAGCGCAACGCTCTGGTGGTCGGCCTGGCCATGGGTTTTGCGGTCATTCCGAACATCTACTCCATCGCCGAAGACGCCGTGTTCAGCGTACCGCGTGGCCTGACCCTGGGTTCCCTGGCCCTGGGCGCCACGCCGTGGCAGACCATGACCCGCGTGGTGATCCTCACCGCCAGCCCGGGCATCTTCTCGGCGCTGATGATCGGCATGGGCCGTGCGGTCGGCGAAACCATGATCGTGCTGATGGCCACCGGCAACACCCCGGTGATGGAGATGAACCTGTTCGAAGGCCTGCGCACCCTGGCGGCCAACGTCGCCGTGGAAATGCCCGAGTCGGAAGTCGGCGGCAGCCACTACCGCGTGCTCTTCCTCTCGGCGCTGGTGCTGCTGCTGTTCACCTTCGTCATGAACACCCTCGCGGAACTGATTCGTCAGCGTCTGCGCAAGAAATACTCGTCGCTTTAAGAAAGGTAGAAGTCTGTGAAACAGAACTCCCTGAAAGGATGGTTCAAGAGCGGCGCCCCCGGTGTCTGGATCAGCGGTGGCGCGGTGTCCATCGCGGTCATCATGACCATTGGCCTGCTGGCGGTGATTGCCGTGCGTGGTCTGGGTCACTTCTGGCCGGCCGATTTGATTCACGCCAGCTACGACGTGCCCGGCCAGGGCCAGCACCTGGTCGTCGGCGAAGTGGTGCAGAAAGAAGAAGTGCCGCGTGCGCGCCTGAAAAGCGCTGGCCTGCCGGTGCCCGACCAGGGCCCGGAGTTCATGACCCGTGAGCTGATCAAGGTCGGCAACCGAGACCTGAACGGCAACGACTTCACCTGGATCGTCGGCGACTGGCTGACCAACCAGACCACGCCTGTGGAACTGATGGCCATCGAGCGTCGTGAGTGGGGCAACTTCTACGGTTACCTGGTCAACGTCAAGCAGGACGGCAAGGTCGTCGCTGAAGGCGAAGCAGCGTGGCCGGAGCTGCAAGCGCGGATCGACCGGGTGAACAAGCTCGCCGCCCAGCTCAAGACCATCGAGAAGTCCGACATCGGCGCGATCAACTCGGGCCTGGAGCGCATTCGTCTGCACGGCCGCAAACTGGAACTGGAAGGCAAGCTGAGCCCGGCGGCGCAAGCGGACATGGAATCCGAGCGTGCCGAACTCAATGCCCGTTACCAGGAAATTGAAGCGCGCCTGAGCGATCTGCACACGCAGTTCAACCGTGACGCGCTAACGGCCCGTGATGCCAACGGCAAGGAAATCGAAATCGGCCTGGGCAAGGTGGTTCACGCCTATCAGCCGAACGCCATGGGCACCCTGACCAAGGTCGGTTTCTACTTCAGCAAGGTCTGGGAATTCCTCAGCGACGATCCGCGTGAAGCCAACACCGAAGGCGGGATCTTCCCGGCGATCTTCGGCACCGTGATGATGACCCTGATCATGGCGATGATCGTCACCCCGTTCGGCGTACTGGCGGCGGTGTACCTGCGTGAATACGCCAAGCAGAACGCGCTGACCCGGGTGATCCGCATCGCGGTGAACAACCTGGCCGGTGTGCCGGCGATCGTCTATGGCGTGTTTGGCCTGGGCTTCTTCGTCTACGTGCTGGGTGGCTCGGTCGACCGTCTGTTCTTCCCCGAAGCGCTGCCGGCACCGACCTTCGGTACGCCGGGCCTGCTCTGGGCGTCCCTGACCCTGGCGCTGCTGGCGGTGCCGGTGGTGATCGTGGCCACCGAAGAAGGCCTGGCGCGGATTCCGCGGACCGTGCGCGAAGGCTCGCTGGCCCTCGGTGCGACCAAGGCTGAAACCCTGTGGAAGATCGTGCTGCCAATGGCCAGCCCGGCGATGATGACCGGCATGATCCTCGCCGTGGCCCGCGCCGCGGGCGAAGTAGCGCCGTTGATGCTGGTGGGCGTGGTGAAACTGGCGCCGTCGCTGCCGCTGGACGGCAACTACCCGTACCTGCACCTGGACCAGAAGATCATGCACCTGGGCTTCCATATTTATGACGTCGGCTTCCAGAGCCCCAACGTCGAAGCGGCACGGCCACTGGTGTACGCCACGGCGCTGCTGCTGGTGCTGGTGATCGCGACGTTGAACCTGTCGGCCGTGTGGATCCGTAACCACCTGCGGGAAAAATACAAAGCATTGGATAGCTGATGCAGCACTGATTTCTGTGTGGGAGCGAGCCTGCTCGCGATTTCCGGCAACGCGGTTTATCCATCAAACCGCAGTGATGCCATCGCGAGCAGGCTCGCTCCCACAAAAAACGAACCGAATTTGTCAGCACAGGGGAGCCTCCCATGCAGCACGAAACCCATTCCCACGGCATCAACATGTCTGCCCTGGGTCGCGACAAGCAGAGCCTGGACCTGGCACAGGAAACCGTGGCCATCGAAGTACCGGGCCTGAGCCTGTTCTACGGCGAGAAACAAGCGCTGTTCGACGTCAGCATGAACATCCCGAAACAGCGCGTGACCGCCTTCATCGGCCCGTCCGGCTGCGGCAAGTCCACGCTGCTGCGCACCTTCAACCGCATGAACGATCTGGTCGATGGCTGCCGCGTGGAAGGTGAAATCAACCTCTACGGCAACAACATCTACCGCAAGGGTGAAGACGTCGCCGAGCTGCGTCGTCGCGTCGGCATGGTGTTCCAGAAGCCCAACCCGTTCCCCAAGACCATCTACGAGAACGTGGTGTACGGCCTGCGCATCCAGGGCATCAACAAGAAGCGCGTGCTCGACGAAGCCGTCGAGTGGGCATTGAAAGGCGCGGCGTTGTGGGACGAGGTCAAGGATCGCCTGCATGATTCGGCACTGGGCCTGTCCGGTGGTCAGCAACAACGTCTGGTGATCGCCCGTACCATCGCCGTGGAACCGGAAGTGCTGCTGCTCGATGAACCGTGCTCGGCACTCGACCCGATCTCCACGCTGAAGGTCGAAGAGCTGATCTACGAGCTGAAATCGAAGTTCACCATCGTCATCGTGACGCACAACATGCAACAGGCCGCTCGGGTTTCCGACTACACGGCGTTCATGTACATGGGCAAACTGGTGGAATTCGGCGACACCGATACCCTGTTCACCAATCCGGCGAAGAAGCAGACCGAAGACTACATCACCGGTCGTTACGGCTAGGCCATCGTGGTTGTTCACTGAACTGACGCTGCGGTCCACCGCACCTTACCGGACGCCCCAAGGACGCCAACAATGATTAGTAAAGAAGGCCTTACCCATCACATTTCCGCGCAATTCAACGCCGAGCTCGAGGAAGTGCGCAGCCACCTCCTGGCCATGGGCGGGCTGGTGGAAAAGCAGGTCAACGACGCGGTCACCGCGCTGATCGAGGCTGACTCCGGCCTGGCCCAGCAGGTGCGCGAGATCGACGAACAGATCAACCAGATGGAACGCAACATCGACGAAGAGTGCCTGCGCATTCTGGCCCGTCGTCAGCCGGCCGCGTCCGACCTGCGTCTGATCATCAGCATTTCCAAGTCGGTGATCGACCTGGAGCGCATTGGCGACGAATCGACCAAGATCGCCCGCCGCGCCATCCAGCTGTGCGAGGAAGGCGAAGCGCCGCGTGGTTACGTCGAAGTGCGCCACATCGGCGACCAGGTGCGCAACATGGTGCGTGATGCGTTGGACGCCTTTGCCCGTTTCGACGCCGACCTGGCGTTGTCGGTGGCGCAATACGACAAGATCATCGACCGCGAATACAAGACCGCCCTGCGTGAGCTCGCCACCTACATGATGGAAGACCCGCGCTCTATCTCGCGGGTCTTGAGCATCATCTGGGTGCTGCGTTCGCTGGAGCGCATCGGCGACCACGCCCGCAACATTTCCGAGCTGGTGATCTACCTGGTGCGCGGCACCGATGTGCGCCACATGGGCCTCAAGCGCATGAAGGAAGAAGTTGAAGGCACAAGTGGCGAATCCGCTAATGTTCCGGGCGAAGCTGACGATAAATAAGATTGCCCTAGTAAAGCGCCCGGTCTTTTTGGCCGGGCGTTTTTGTTTACGGGCAGGATCGGACAGCAGCACCCGCGAACGAAAAGTCCCGGCGTGACTGAAGGTTTATGGCGAAGTGCCATCAGTAAAGCGGTATGCTTGCCAGGATTTTTTAAAGGGGTGATGGATGAGTAAGGTCAGTGTGTTGGTCGTGGACGATGCGTCGTTCATTCGTGACCTGGTGAAGAAGTGCCTGCGCAACTACTTCCCGGGCATTCGCATCGAAGACGCCATTAACGGCAAAAAGGCCCAGGCCTTGCTGGCGCGCGAAGCGTTCGACCTGGTCCTGTGTGACTGGGAAATGCCGGAAATGTCCGGCCTGGAACTGCTGACCTGGTGCCGCGAACAAGACAACCTCAAGACCATGCCGTTCGTGATGGTGACCAGCCGCGGCGACAAGGAAAACGTCGTCCAGGCGATCCAGGCCGGTGTTTCCGGTTACGTCAGCAAGCCGTTCACCAACGAACAACTGTTGACCAAGGTCAAGCAGGCGCTGAACAAGGTCGGCAAACTCGACACCTTGATGAACAGCGCACCGACCAAAATGAATTCAGCCATCGGCAACGATTCCCTGAGCGCTCTGACCGGCGGCAAGCCGGCGGTGGCGGCCGTTGCAACAGCGCCAGCTCCGGCGGCGCCTGCGCCCGCTGCTGCGCCGTCCCGTGGCTTGCTCAACAGCCCGCCGGTGAAGGCGCCAACGCCCGCGGCATCGGCGGCGACCGGCGGTCGTGGCCAGGGTCAGCTGCGTCTGCCCAATGGCGTGCAGCAATGCGTGATCAAGGCCCTGAGCCTCAAGGAAGCGCTGCTGGTGGTCAAGCGTGCCGAAGCGCTGCCCCAGGTGCTCGACAGCGCCGTGCTCGACCTGGAGCAGGGCGAGAGCGCCGAAGTCGCGCGCCTCAACGGCTACCTGCACGCCATCGTCGCCCATGAGCAGAAACCCGACAGCGAATGGCTGCAACTGACCTTCCGCTTCGTCGACAAGGATGCGCAGAAGCTCGATTACCTGTCGCGCCTGATCGCGCGGGGTACGGCGCAGAAGCATTTTGTGCCGGGTGCTTGAGTTTCGCGTTGCCTGAGCTGGCCTCATCGCGAGCAAGCTTGCTCCTACAGTGTTATCAGTGAACCCAAAAACCTGTGGGAGCGAGCCTGCTCGCGATACGACCGACACCGCTTTGAAACCTCTGCCGACTACCCTGGTCCATTGCAGCTGCTAGGCTCATCCCCAGGTATTACTCGACAGAATCCTGCCCATGCTCATGCGCTCGATGTTTTTCTGCGGTCTGTTACTGGCTGGCGCCCAGGCGTCGGCCATGACGATCTACAAGTCCACCGACGCCAATGGCGTGGTCTCCTACAGCGACCGCCCGTCCAAGGGCGCCCAGGTGTTCACCTTTCGTGATCGCATGGTCGAGCACCTCGAGCGCCAGGTTTATCTGGTGATCTCCAAGAAGAAAGGTGCCGACAGCGTCTATGTGCGCAACGACCTGTATGCGCCGGTCGAAATCGAGCTGAGCTTTTCCGGGCTGCAGAACGTCAACGGCGCGCCAAGCCGGCCGATTCGCCGGGTCATGCCGGCCCGCAGCAGCATTCGCCTGGCGTTGCTCACGGCGGCGAACGCTGACAGGCCGCTGGCCTACGTTCCCAAGTTCGAATACTCGCTGGGCGACCCCTCAGGGGCTGCGCTGGCCTACCAATACCCTTACCCCTGGCGGGGTGGCCCGTTCCGCCTGAGCCAGGGCAACAACGGCCAGTACAGCCATTTCGGCCCGAAGAACCGCTATGCCATGGACATCGCCATGCCCGAAGGCACGCCGATCATCGCGGCGCGTGGCGGGGTGGTGGTGAAAACCGAAAATGCCCAGAACGGGCGCGGCAATGACCCGGCGGGCAATTTCGTCCGGGTGCTGCACGATGACGGGACGATGGGCGTGTACCTGCACCTCAAGCAGGGTTCGGTGAGCGTGCGCGAGGGGCAGCGGGTGTCGGTGGGCAGCCCGTTAGCGCTGTCGGGCAACACCGGCAACAGCAGCGGGCCGCACCTGCATTTCGTGGTGCAGCGCAATACCGGGCTGGGGCTGGTGTCGATTCCGTATCAGTTCAAGCAGCCGATGGGGGTGTTGCCCAATTTTGCGTTGGGCAAACAATAGGGGGTGGCAGTTCTGGCCTCATCGCGAGCAAGCTCGCTCCTACAGGGGCGCCCCTCAATCGATCATCAACACCTTGGCCAAAATGATCTTCGGCCCCTTCATCTTCTTGATGATGATGCGCAGGCCCTCGACCTCCAGCACTTCTTCCTCTTCCGGCACGCGCTTGAGCGATTCGTAGACCAGCCCGGCCAGGGTCTCGGCTTCGACGTGGTCGAGGTCGATGCCCAGCAGGCGCTCGACCTTGAACAGCGGGGTGTCGCCGCGCACCAGCAGCTTGCCCGGCTGGTAAGCGAGGATGCCGCGTTCGGCCTTGCGGTGTTCGTCCTGGATATCACCGACCAGCACTTCCAGCACGTCTTCCATGGTCAGGTAGCCGATGACGTTGCCGTCGGCTTCCTCGACCAGGGCGAAGTGCGAGCCGCCCTTGCGGAACTGCTCCAGCAACTGCGACAGCGGCATGTGCCGCGACACGCGCTCGAGCGGGCGGGTCAGCTCGGCCAGGTTGAACGACTCGGGAATGTGGTCCAGGGCCGCCAGTTCCAGCAGCAGGTCCTTGATGTGCAGCAGGCCGACGAACTCCTGGCGGTCGCTGTCATACACCGGAAAGCGGCTGAACTTGTGGCGACGGAACATCGCCAGGATTTCCTTGAGCGGCGCGTTGGACTCCAGCGTCACCAGGTCTTCGCGGGAGTTGGCCCAGTCGACCACTTCCAGCTCGCCCATTTCCACCGCCGAGGCCAGCACGCGCATGCCCTGGTCGCTGGGGTCCTGGCCACGGCTGGAGTGCAGGATCAGCTTCAGTTCTTCGCGGCTGTAATGGTGTTCGTGATGCGGGCCGGGTTCACCCTGGCCGGCGATGCGCAGGATGGTGTTGGCGCTGGCGTTGAGCAGGTAGATCGCCGGGTACATCAGCCAGTAGAACAGGTACAGCGGCACGGCCGTCCACAGCGACAGCAGTTCGGGTTTGCGGATCGCCCAGGATTTCGGCGCCAGTTCGCCGACCACGATGTGCAGGTACGAAATGACGAAGAACGCGGCGAAGAACGACACCGCCTTGATCACTTCGGCCGACTGCACGCCAACGGCTTCCAGCAGTGGTTCGAGGATGTGCGCGAAGGCCGGTTCACCGACCCAGCCCAGGCCCAGGGAGGCGAGGGTGATACCCAGTTGGCACGCCGACAGGTAGGCATCGAGCTGACTGTGCACGGTGCGCAGGATGTGCCCGCGCCAGCCGTTCTTGTCGGCGATGGCCTCGACCCGGGTCGAGCGCAGCTTGACCATGGCAAATTCCGCCGCAACGAAAAAACCGTTGAGCAGGACCAGCAGAAAAGCAAAAAGAATCATGCCGAAGTCGGCGAAGAGTGTCGCGAGGGTCAAACCAGGGGAAGGGTCCATGATGGAGTTTTGCGGTTTCCGTGTATTCGAAAAGGGAAAAAAGCAGCGCCTGAAAGGCAGGCACAAGTCAGCCAATGTAGCGGCTGACCGGGCGATTGCCTAGTGGCGCGTGCTGGCCGGTGTCAGTCCGTGGTGCTGATCGCCCGGCTTTTGCTGACCTGGGCCGGGGCGAAGTGGCAAGTGAACGTGCTGCCGTGGCCCGGCACGCTGCTGATTTCCATGCGGGCGCGATGGCGCAGCAGCACGTGCTTGACGATGGCCAGCCCGAGGCCGGTGCCACCGGTGTTGGAGTTGCGGCTGGAGTCCACCCGGTAGAAGCGTTCGGTCAGGCGCGGCAGGTGTTTGCTGTCGATGCCGATGCCGGAATCCTGCACGCTCAGGTGCGCGCCTTGTTCATCGCCCCACCAGCGAATGCGGATGTTGCCCTCGGCCGGGGTGTATTTCACCGCGTTGAACACCAGGTTGGAAAACGCGCTGCGCAGTTCCGCCTCGCTGCCCTTGAGGTTGATCGACGCGTCGGCTTCCAGGGTGATGCGCTGGTTCTTCTGCCCGGACAACTGCTGGGCGTCGCTCTTGATCGACTGCAACAAACCGTCGATGACCACCGGGTGGTTGTCCGACGGGTAATCGGTGGCTTCCAGCTTGGCCAGCAGCAACAGGTCATTGAGCAGCGTCTGCATGCGCCCGCCTTGCTGCTGCATCTGTTGCAGGGCACGGCTCCAGCGCGGGTTCACTTCTTCGACGTTGTCGAGCAGGGTTTCCAGGTAGCCGCAGATCACCGTCAGCGGCGTGCGCAGCTCGTGGGAGACGTTGGCGATGAAGTCCTTGCGCATCTGTTCCAGCTGATGGATACGCGTCACGTCGCGCACCAGCATCAAGTGTTCATTGTTGCCGTAGCGGGTGATGTACAGCTGAATGCGTACGCGGTCGTTGGTTGGCGAGGGGATTTCCAGGGGTTCTGCGTAGTTGTCCTGCTCGAAGTATTCCTTGAAGCGCGGGTGGCGTACCAGGTTGGTCACCGGCTGGCCGCTGTCCTGGGGCGTCTTGAGGCCCAGCAGGGTTTCGGCGGCGCGGTTCCACCATTCCAGGTTGCCGTCGGTGTCGAGCATGATCACCGCGTCTTTCAGTGCGGCGGTGGACTCCTGCACCCGGTCGATCACCGCTTGCAGGCGCCCGCGCACCCGTTGGTCGCGGCGTTGCAGGTGATAGATGCTGTCGAACACTTCACCCCACAGGCCATAGCCGTCGGGTGGTGCTTCATCGGGTTTGTGCAGGCGCAGCCACTCGTGCAGACGCAGCAATTGCTTGAGGGTCCAGGCCAGGTAAAGGCCCAGGCCTGCCGCGAGGCTCCAGCCGTAATAACCGGTAATCAGGCCGATCGCCAGGCAGGCGGTGACCAGTAGCAGCATGTGGCGAATGAGGATGCCATGCCAGTTTTGATTCACGGTAACGCGCGTCCTTGTCAGCTTGTCGGGCGGTCCGGATCAGGCTTTGGTCGAGAACCGGTAACCTGTGCCGCGCACGGTTTGTACCAGATTTTCGTAGGCATCGCCGAGGGCTTTGCGCAAACGACGGATGTGTACGTCCACGGTGCGCTCTTCGACATAGACATTGCCGCCCCAGACTTGATCCAGCAACTGGCCACGGGTGTAGGCGCGTTCCTGGTGGGTCATGAAGAATTGCAGCAGGCGGTATTCGGTCGGGCCCATCTCGGCCGGTTTGCCGTCGATGGTCACGCGGTGGCTGATCGGGTCCAGCAGCAGGCCGCCGACTTCGATCGGTGCCTCGCCATCGGTTGGCCCGGCGCGACGGAGCACGGCCTTGAGGCGCGCGACCAGCTCACGGGGGGAAAACGGCTTGGTGATGTAGTCGTCGGCGCCGACTTCCAGGCCCTGGATCTTGTTGTCCTCTTCGCCCTTGGCGGTGAGCATGATGATCGGGATGTCCCCGGTCAGCTCATCGCGCTTGAGGCGGCGGGCCAGTTCGATACCGGAGGTGCCGGGCAGCATCCAGTCGAGCAGGATCAGGTCCGGTTTGCGGTCGACGATGATGGCATGGGCCTGCTGCGAGTTCTCGGCCTCGAGGCAGTCATAGCCGGCCATTTCCAACGCAACGGCGATCATCTCGCGGATAGGCGCTTCGTCGTCGACGATCAGAATGTTCCTGCCAACCATGCCCATAACCCTCTTGTCATTTAACTGTCTTGCGCCGCATTAGATAACGGAATTATTGCAGTCGTGTGACAACATTTCACTGCCCGGCGATTGTAGCAATCCTGAACTATTCTCTAATTCCGAATCCTGACAACCACAAGAGAAGGTTTCCATGACTCACTACTCGCAATCCCTTAAAGCCCTGATGCTGGCAGCTGCCCTGTCTGTGCCGGCAATGGCCTTCGCGGCAGAGCCTGCGATGATGCAAGGCGGAGTAATGACAGACCACAAGGGCATGACCCTCTACACATTCGACAAGGACACGGGCGGCAAGTCGGTGTGCACCGGGCAATGCGCAGAAAACTGGCCGCCGCTCAAGGCAGAGGCTGGTGACAAGGCCGAAGGTCAATGGACGATCATCACGCGCGACGACGGCAGCAAGCAGTGGGCCTATGACGGCAAGCCGCTGTACTACTTCGTGAAGGACAAGGCACCGGGAGACAAGACCGGTGACAAAATGAAAGACGTCTGGCACGTCCTCCAAGGCCCGAAAATGTAACTGTCCACCAGAAACAACCTGTGGGAGCGAGCTTGCTCGCGATGGGCGTCAACGATGATGCGGGGTATCTGACGTACCTTGGTGTCCTTGACTTCATCGCGAGCAAGCTCGCTCCTACAGGGGCTTGTGGAGTTCAACGTAATGCGTAGTCCAGCACGATCCCGACGAATATCGCCAACCCTGCCCAGTGGTTGTGCAGGAATGCCTTGAAGCAACGCATGCGGTCCTTGCCACGGGTGTACCAGAACTCCCAGGCAAAACAGCCCGCCGCCACCAGCAGTCCCAGGTGGAACCACACCCCCAGCTCGAACTTCGACCCCGCCAGCAGCAGGCACGCCAGCGCCAGCCCCTGCAGCGTCACGATGATCACCCGGTCCGCTTCGCCGAACAGGATGGCCGTCGACTTCACGCCGATCTTCAAATCGTCGTCGCGGTCGGTCATTGCGTAATAGGTGTCGTAGCCCACCGTCCACATCAGGTTGGCGATCCACAGCAGCCAGGCCGCCGCCGGCAGCTCACCCGTCTCGGCGGTGAACGCCATCGGCATGCCCCAGGAGAACGCCGCACCCAGCACCACCTGCGGGTAATAGGTGTAGCGCTTCATGAACGGATAGGTGCAGGCCAGGGCCAGCCCGCCGAACGACAGCCAGACGGTCGTCGCGTTGGTGCACAACACCAGCAGGAAACTCACGCCCATCAACACGGCGAAAAACACCAGGGCTTCGCGGGAGCTGATCTTGCCGCTCACCAGTGGCCGTTGTTCGGTGCGCTTCACATGGCCATCGACCTTGCGGTCGGCCCAGTCGTTGATCACGCAACCGCCGGCGCGGGTCAGGACCACGCCGAGTACAAAAATCACGATGTTGGCCAGTGCCGGCGAACCTTTGCCGGCAATCCACAGCGCCCACAGCGTCGGCCACAGCAGCAGGTAAATGCCGATCGGCTTGTCCATGCGCGTTAGTTGAATGAAATCCCAGGCCCGCGGGTTCAAGCGATTCAGGGACTTGAGCAGGCTCTGGTACATCAGCAGTTCTCCGGATGGGCGCGGGTGGCGCGCCACAAGGTCGGCAGGAAAATTTCGGCCACCAGCACGCTCAGGGCGCCCCGGTCGAAACGCGAACGCCGGCCCCACAATTCAGGCGCGCTGGACTCGGGCGGCAGCCATTGCTGAGGATAGTGGCAAACCTCGATGGCGCGCCGCGTGAATGCCTTGTCGGAAAACAGCAACTCGCCCAGCGAGCGGCTGCCCAACTCATCCATGTGCAAGCCGTCACCCTGCAATGCGCTGCGCGCCGCCACACTGCGGGCGAACACCCAGGCTTGCCCGTGGCCGCGCAGATACACCTCGCGCACCCAACCTTCGCTGCCTTCGGCCAGATCCAGCGCCGCGCATTCGTCGGCGCGCAGGGTTTGCCAGCCTTCGAACAGCGGCGTGACACTGAAGCCGTCGTTCGACAGGCGCGTCAGCCGGCGGGTCAGCGACCCTTCATCGAAGAGCCAGTCCAGCGTAGAAGCGTCGGGGAGGGGAGCAAGCTGGCTGCGAGAGAGCCAGAGCGGGGCCGTGCGGGGGGACGTTGAGTGCGGCACAGTGAGTCATTATTGGCAGCAAATGAGGCGGCGAGCTTACCATGTCAGCCAATCATTTTGAGTGATGTGGCGGCCCGGTGCGTCGAACAGGCTTGCATCTGCCGGACACGACCAGTACAAAAACGCCCTGAGCCGGACGGCAACGCAGCAACCATCGACCGTTCGCGCCGGCAATGAGCCTGAACCTGAGGAAGTAGCTGAATGAAAAAGTGGCAATGTGTGGTCTGCGGCCTGATCTATAACGAAGCCGAAGGCTGGCCGGATGACGGCATTGCGCCGGGCACCCTGTGGCAAGACGTGCCGGAAGACTGGCTGTGCCCGGATTGCGGCGTCGGCAAGATGGATTTCGAAATGATCGAAATCAACTGAGAACTTACAAGGAGTAGGACATGAACGCACCTGTCGTGATCGTTGGCACGGGCCTGGCGGGCTATAACCTGGCCCGCGAGTTTCGCAAGCTGGATGGCGAAACCCCGCTGTTGCTGATCACCGCCGATGACGGGCGTTCCTACTCCAAGCCAATGCTGTCCACCGGCTTTGGCAAGAACAAGGACGCCGATGGCCTGAGCATGGCGGGGCCTGGCGCCATGGCCGAGCAGTTAAAGGCCGAAATTCGCACCCACACCCGCATCAGCGGCATCGACCCTGGTCACAAACGCCTGTGGATCGGTGAAGAGGCGGTCAACTACCGCGACCTGATACTGGCGTGGGGCGCTGAAACCGTGCGGGTGCCCATCGAGGGCGACGCGGCAGACGCCGTGTTCCCGATCAACGACCTCGAAGACTACGCACGCTTTCGCGCCTTTGCTGCCGGCAAGCGCCGGGTGCTGATACTGGGCGTGGGCCTGATCGGCTGCGAATTTGCCAACGACCTGATCGTCGGCGGCCACGAAGTGCAGTTGGTGGCGCCGTGCGAACAAGTCATGCCGATGCTGCTGCATCCGGCGGCTGCCGCGGCTGTGCAGGCCGGGCTGGAAAGCCTCGGTGCACGCTTCTACCTCGGGCCCGTGATCAACCGCTTGCAGCGTGTGGCCGATGGCCTGGAAGCGCACCTCTCGGATGGTCAGGTCATTGCCTGTGACGTGGTGATCTCGGCTGTCGGCCTGCGCCCGCGCATCGACCTGGCGGCTGCGGCCGGGGTGCAGGTCAATCGCGGCGTGGTCGTCGACCGCCACCTGAAGACGTCCCACGCCAATATCTACGCCCTGGGCGACTGCGCCGAAGTCGACGGGCTGAATCTGTTGTACGTCATGCCCCTCATGAGCTGTGCGAGAGCACTGGCTCAGACCCTCGCCGGCAACCCCACGGCGGTGAGCTATGGTGCGATGCCGATCACCGTCAAGACGCCGGTCTGCCCCTTGGTGGTGTCGCCGCCGCCACGGGGTTCGGAGGGCGTGTGGACGGTCGAAGGGCAGGGTGGCGACGTCAAGGTGCTGTGCCGCGACGCTACCGGCAAATTACTCGGTTACGCCCTGACCGGCACGGCCGTCATGGAAAAACTGGCGCTGAACAAAGAGCTTCCGCCGCTGCTGGCGTAAATGACGGGCGTTCTGTCGGAATCACCCCTCTTTTCCTGTTACAAACGTCGCGCGCAGGCTGGCGCCGCCTCTCGGCGCGTGCCATTCTCACTCCCGTCTGCCGCAGGTTAGAGCACCTGCGGCGCTTTGGGCGCTGTTCCAACGAGAGCAGCACGGACATAACAACAAAAAACCGTCAAAGGGGCTTCACTTATGCGTAAACCAGAACTCGCCGCGGCCATCGCGGAGAAAGCAGATCTCACCAAAGAACAGGCCAACCGCGTTCTCAACGCCGTTCTCGAAGAAATCACCGGCGCCCTGCACCGTAAAGACAGCGTGACGCTGGTCGGCTTCGGCACCTTCCTGCAACGCCACCGCGGCGCGCGCACCGGCAAAAACCCGCAAACCGGTGAGCCTGTGAAAATCAAAGCCAGCAACACCGTTGCCTTCAAGCCAGGCAAATCGTTGAAAGACAGCGTCAATCCGTAACACGTACCGACTGCCCGCCTGACGGGTCAGTGGGATGAAAAATGGGCACGCCAACCTAGGGTTGAGTGCCCATTTTTTGTGGCCGCTGCATACGGGCCTGGCCGCGAAGGGCCCGACATTGTCGAGTCAGAGCGACTCCAGGCACCCTGCCAAGTCATTCCCCAGTTTTTCCAGCACCTGCTCATAGCCCTGAGCCGTCGCGGGCGTGTAGCCACCCAGCGCATCCAGCTCCGCCAGCTTCACCGGCAACCCGGCCACCAGGGTTTCCGCCAGGCGCGGGCGCAGTGGTGGTTCGCTGAATACACAGGTCTTGCCGACTTCCTGCAATCGCGTGCGCATGGCCGCGACGTGCTGGGCACCGGGTTGTACTTCGGCGGCGACGCTGAACACGCCGGTGTGCTTCAGGCCATAGGCGTCTTCGAAGTAGTCGAACGCCTCATGGAACACGAAGTACGGTTTGCCGGCCACACCTGCCAGACGCGCCTTCAGACGCAGGTCCAGCGCATCCAGGCGCTCCTCGAAGGCCTTGAGATTGCTCTGGTAGCGCGGCGCATTGGCCGGGTCGGCGGCGCTCAGGTCGGCGGCCATTCTGGCGGCGATCACTCGTGCATTCAGCGGTGACAACCACAGGTGTGCATCCAGACTGCCCGGGCGGTGGTCGTGGTCATGCTCATCGGCTTCTTCGGCGTGGGAATGATTGTCCTCGGCGAAATGACGCAACTTCAGCCCCGGCAGCTCCTGCACGGCGACGCTGGGCAGCGTACGGCCCTTCAGCACACGCGGCAGGAAACCTTCCATATCCGGGCCGATCCAGTAAACCAGATCCACCGATTGCACCTTCCGTACGTCGGATGGGCGCAACGCGTAGTTATGCGGGGAGGCGCCGGGCGGCAGCAGCACTTCCGGAATGGCCACGCCGTCCTGCACCGCAGCGGCAATCAGCTGTAGCGGCTTGATACTGGTGAGAACCTTGACCTCGGCGTGGGCGGTGCCGATGAACAGAAAACTTGCGACAAAAGCGACAAAGATGGAAAAAAGTCGAGACACGATGACCACTCAAAGATGAAAGAACGGGTAACATAATAACGTCTCTCACAAAACTCGTCTCTGCTCATGCCTATTACACCGATTGCCAGCCGCCCCCACGACCACTCTCATTGCGTTCACAGCGCGTTGTCCGAGGCCGATGCGCTGTGCGCGCGCCAGGGCCTGCGCCTGACCGCGCTGCGGCGGCGGGTGCTGGAACTGGTGTGGCAAAGCCACAAGCCATTGGGTGCCTACGACATCCTGGCAGTGCTCAGTGATCAGGATGGTCGTCGCGCGGCGCCGCCGACCGTGTACCGCGCGCTGGATTTCCTGCTGGAAAACGGTCTGGTGCACCGCATCTCCTCGTTGAACGCGTTCGTCGGCTGCAATCACCCGGAGCACGCGCACCAGGGGCAGTTCCTGATCTGCCGGGAATGCCACGCCGCCATCGAGCTGGAACAGAAGTCCATCAGCGATGCGATTGTCGCCAGCGCCAGGGATGTCGGGTTTGTCGTGGAAGGCCAGACCGTTGAAGTGGTCGGCCTCTGCTCGGGTTGCCAGGGGGCTTGATGAGCAACGCGCTGATCCGCCTCGAGCAGGTGGCCGTCACCTTTGCCGGGCAAAACGTGCTGGATAACATCGAACTGAGCGTCGAACCCAGGCAGATCGTGACCCTGATCGGCCCCAACGGTGCCGGTAAAACCACCCTGGTGCGGGCGGTGCTCGGCCTGTTGAAGCCGGACAGCGGCAGTGTCTGGCGCAAGCCGAAACTGCGGATCGGCTACATGCCGCAAAAACTTCACGTGGACCCGACCCTGCCGCTGTCGGTGCTGCGCTTTCTGCGCCTGGTGCCGGGTGTCGATCGCGCTCGCGCCTTGGCGGCTCTCAAGGAGGTCGGTGCCGAACAGGTGATCGACAGTCCCGTGCAAAGCGTTTCCGGCGGGGAAATGCAGCGTGTGCTGCTGGCCCGGGCGCTGTTGCGCGAGCCGGAACTGCTGGTGCTCGATGAGCCGGTGCAGGGCGTGGACGTCGCCGGGCAAGCCGAGCTGTACAGCCTGATCACCCGTCTGCGCGATCGCCACGGTTGCGGCGTGTTGATGGTCTCGCACGATTTGCACCTGGTGATGAGCACCACCGATCAGGTGGTCTGCCTCAACCGCCACGTCTGCTGCTCCGGCCACCCCGAGCAGGTCAGTGGCGATCCGGCGTTCGTCGAGCTGTTCGGCAAGAACGCCCCGAGCCTGGCGATTTATCACCACCACCACGACCACGCCCATGACTTGCATGGCTCGGTGGTCAAACCCCACGTTCACGGAGACAGCTGCAAGCATGGCTGATTTTCTGCTGTATGCCCTGCTTGCAGGTCTGGCTTTGGCGCTGGTCGCAGGACCGTTGGGATCCTTCGTGGTCTGGCGGCGCATGGCGTATTTCGGCGACACCCTGTCCCACGCGGCATTGCTCGGCGTGGCGCTGGGTTTCCTGCTGGATGTCAGCCCGACGGTGGCGGTGACCGTCGGCTGCCTGTTGCTGGCGGTGTTGCTGGTGACCTTGCAGCAGCGCCAACCGCTGGCGTCCGACACGCTGTTGGGAATTCTCGCACCGAGCACGCTCTCACTTGGCCTGGTCGTACTAAGCTTCATGCACGAAGTGCGGATCGACCTGATGGCGTATCTGTTCGGCGACCTGCTGGCGATCAGTCCCACCGACCTGGCGTGGATTCTCGGCGGCAGCGCGGCGGTGCTGGTGTTGCTGGTGACCCTGTGGCGGCCCTTGCTGGCCATTACCGTGCATGAGGAACTGGCACGGGTGGAAGGTTTGCCGGTGCCGGCGCTGCGCATGACCCTGATGTTGCTGATCGCCGTAGTGATCGCCGTGGCGATGAAAATCGTCGGTGTGTTGCTGATTACGTCGTTGCTGATCATCCCGGCGGCTGCGGCACAGCGTCACGCCCGTTCCCCCGAGCAGATGGCGCTGGGCGCCAGCCTGCTGGGCATGCTCGCGGTGTGTGGCGGGCTGGCGTTGTCCTGGTTCAAGGACACCCCGGCGGGCCCTTCAATCGTGGTGACGGCGGCCGCACTGTTTCTGCTGAGTTTTGTCCTGCCCCGTCGAGGGGTGTAGACTTGCTCGTTTTTTGCGCAAATAGAGAGTCGCAGGAATGAAGCCGTTCGCCTCCCGTTATCTGCTCCTTGTCGCGTTTTCGCTGCTACTGGGTGCCTGCCAAAGCACGCCACCGGCGGCCACCGAGGCCACTGATGCGCGGGCTGCGGCCATCGTGCAGCTCGAGCAAAGCCTTGCCAGCAGCGAACTGGCGACCGCTGAAGGCCAGTTGGCGGCCTTGCAGGCCGAAACCCCCAACGATCAATCACTCGAGCAGTACCAGCGGCAGTTGGCTGAAGCCTATCTGCGGCGCAGCCAGATCGTGCTGCAAAAGGGCGACGTCAATGCCGCCGCTACCGCCTTGAGCCGTGCGCGGGCGCTGATGCCCAAGGCTCCGGCGCTGACCGGCGGGGTTAACAACGCCATCGTCAATGCGCGCAAGGCCGAGCTGGACAAGGCCGAAGCAGCGCTCAAGGCGGCCGAAGCCAAGCCGGCGGCGAAAGTCATTGATCCGACGGCCGAAAGCACCACTGTTGCGTTGAACCTCACGGATATCAGCAAACTTCGCCGTCAACTGGACGCCATCGCCGCCGATGTGGTGAATTATGACTGTGACGTGAGCATCCAGGCGCCGCGCACCGATGACTACCCGTGGCTGGCGACCTTGCTGACCAAGCGGGTGAAGAAGCTGGATGCGGATTTTGACCTGAACCTGCAGAAGCAAATTTTGCGCAGCGTGCCGGCGCAGGTTGTCCTGAGTCCGCGTAAACCCTGAAAGCATCGCGGGCAAGCCCGCTCCTACAGGGATTTCATGATCGCTGTAGGAGCGGGCTTGCCCGCGATAGCGCCAGTCGAGTCAATACAAATCTAGGCCGGAACCCCCTTGGCCTTCGGCTCCCGCTCCCAGACCCGATGCTGCCCGATCGCCGCAATGAACGCCTTGGCCAACTTGGCATCCGCGCCGACGATCAATCCGGCATCGGCCTCAAGCTTCAACACATCCAGCAACTGCTTCGCCTCGCCCTGCAAGGCAATCGCCTTCAAGTGCTTGTAGGCCTCAAGCAGGTAATGCAACGCCACGCCATCCCCGCTCAATACCTTGATCGACGCCGCGCCACCCGGCACGAACACCGCGTCGAAGGCGATCGACGGTAATCCCTCCATCGACGCATCCACCGGCAGTGCCTTGCCATCGGCCGTCTTGACCGGAGCCGATGTCGGCCCCAGCAGCTTGGCGTGTGCACCTTCGGCTTTCAGGGCTTTCTTCATCGCATCAATGGCGGCCCCATCGACGCCGTTGGCTGCCAGGATCGCGACCTTGCGGGTCTTGATATCACCGGGCAGCAGATTGGCCTGGCTGAGCGCTGGCGAACGCTCCAGGGACGATGCCGGGACATCCACCGTTCCGGCCTTTGGTGCTGGCAAGCCGAGGTTCTCGGCCACACGTCTGGCCAGTTCCAGGTCGATGTTGGCGAGAATCTCGTTCACTTCCCGCGCGCGGATGAACTCGCGTTCGACCTTGCCCAGCTCAAAGCTGTAGGCCGCGATGATGTGCTCCTGTTCGTGCGGGCTCATGCTGTGGAAGAACAGGCGGGCCTGGGAGAAGTGGTCGCTGAACGACTCGCTGCGCTGACGGATCTTCGCGGCGTCGATGCGTTCCGGGTAAGACTCGAAGCCACCGTCCTGTGGCGCAGGCGGTGTTTCTTTCGGCCAGCCACCGTCGATGGAGTTCGGTTCGTAGGAGGTACGGCCCTTGTCGATGGTGCTGCGATGCTGGGCGTCGCGTTGGCCATTATGAAACGGTGCCAGCGGACGGTTGATCGGGACCTCGTGAAAGTTCGGCCCACCGAGTCGGCTGATTTGCGTATCGGTGTAGGAGAACAGCCGACCTTGCAGCAGCGGATCGTTGGAAAAGTCGATCCCCGGCACGATATGGCCCGGGCAAAAGGCGACTTGCTCGACTTCGGCGAAGAAATTGTCCGGGTTGCGGTTGAGGGTCATCTTGCCCAGCGGCACGATCGGCACGATTTCCTCGGGAATGATTTTGGTCGGGTCGAGAATATCGAACTCGAAGGCGTGCTCGTTTTCCTCTTCGACCACCTGCACGCCCAACTCCCATTCCGGGTAGTCGCCCATCTCGATGGCTTCCCAGAGGTCGCGGCGATGGTAGTCAGTGTCCTTGCCGGCGAGCTTCTGTGCTTCATCCCACACCAGCGAACACGTACCGGCGGTGGGGCGCCAGTGGAATTTGACGAAGCGTGATTTGCCTTCGGCGTTGATCAGCCGGAAGGTGTGCACACCGAAGCCCTGCATGCTGCGCAGGCTTTTCGGAATGGCGCGGTCGGACATGGCCCAGATGACCATGTGCGCGGTTTCGGGTACCAGCGAGACAAAATCCCAGAAGGTGTCATGGGCCGAGCCGCCCGTAGGGATTTCGTTGTGCGGCTCGGGTTTGACCGCATGCACGAAGTCCGGAAACTTGATCGCGTCCTGGATGAAGAATACCGGCATGTTATTGCCCACCAGGTCGAAGTTGCCCTCGTCGGTGTAGAACTTCACGGCAAAACCCCGCACGTCACGCACCGTGTCGCCGGATCCGCGTGGGCCTTGTACCGTGGAAAAACGCACGAACACCGGGGTTTTTTTACCGGGATCCTGCAGGAAACCGGCCTTGGTCAGCGCCGAATGGTTCTCGTAAGTCTGGAAGAAACCGTGGGCGCCGGTGCCGCGAGCATGAACGATGCGCTCGGGAATGCGTTCGTGGTCAAAGTGCGTGATCTTTTCACGCATGATGAAGTCTTCCAGCAGCGACGGCCCACGAGCGCCGGCTTTCAGGCTGTTCTGGTTGTCTGCGATCTTCACGCCCTGGTTGGTGCGCAGGGCCTGTCGAGTGGCGTCGGCGCGGAATTCTTCAAGCGCTTCGAGCTTGGCATTGGTGTTGCCTCGATCCAGGGTTTCGGTCCCGGCCAGTGCGCTTTTCGGGGCGGCAGGTTTCTTGGTAGTCATCAGTCGTAAACTCCTCGTCAGACGTGGGAACATGCGTCCAGGCACGGCACCTGGCATTTATCGAGTTGTTAATCAGTGACTGATGAGGGTTTTAGCCGTTCCTTTTTTATGACTTCCGGTCGTGTTATTGCCAAATCGAAGGTTGAATGCGGAATAAATGCTAATAACCTCTATACGGACAGGCTAAAATGCGCGCCCGGCTAACCGCTGATCCCATTCCAACGCGCCCCACAAGGTTCGCTACGTGATCGAGTTTCAAAACGTCCATAAAACCTACCGCGTCGCCGGTAAGGATATTCCCGCCCTGCACCCGACCAGTCTGACGATTGAGAACGGTCAGGTCTTCGGCCTGATCGGTCATTCCGGTGCGGGGAAAAGTACCCTGCTGCGTTTGATCAATCGCCTGGAGAATTCCACTGGCGGCAAGATCATCGTCGACGGCGAAGAAATCACCGCGCTCGACGCCAATGGCCTGCGCCGTTTCCGTCAGCAGGTCGGGATGATTTTCCAGCACTTCAACCTGCTGGCTTCCAAGACCGTGGCCGACAACGTCGCGTTGCCGCTGACCCTGGCCGGCGAGCTGTCGCGCAGCGAGATCGACCAGCGCGTGGCCGAGTTGCTGGCGCGGGTGGGGCTGTCCGACCATGCGAAGAAATACCCGGCGCAGTTGTCCGGTGGCCAGAAGCAGCGTGTCGGCATCGCCCGCGCCCTGGCAACCAAGCCGAAGATCCTGCTGTGCGATGAGGCCACCAGCGCCCTCGACCCGCAGACCACCGCATCCGTCCTGCAATTGCTGGCCGAGATCAACCGTGAGCTGAAGCTGACCATCGTGCTGATCACCCACGAAATGGACGTGATCCGTCGCGTCTGCGACCAGGTGGGGGTGATGGACGCCGGCGTGATCGTCGAGCAGGGTTCGGTGGCCGAAGTGTTCCTGCATCCCAAGCACCCGACCACCAAGCGTTTTGTCCAGGAAGACGAGCAGATCGACGAAGGCGAGCAGCGCGACGATTTCGCTCATGTGCCGGGTCGCATCGTACGCCTGACCTTCCAGGGCGAAGCGACCTACGCGCCGTTGCTGGGTACCGTCGCGCGGGAAACCGGCGTGGACTACAGCATCCTGGCCGGTCGTATCGACCGCATCAAAGACATCCCTTACGGGCAACTGACCCTGGCGGTCACCGGCGGCGACATGGAGGCGGCGTTTGCCCGCTTCACCGCGGCTGACGTCCACATGGAGGTGCTGCGCTGATGGAAGCCCTGACAAGTTTCTTCGCCAATATCGACTGGTTCGAAATCTGGCTGGCCACCGGCGACACCCTGCTGATGCTCGGCGGTTCGCTGCTGTTCACCGTACTGCTGGGCCTGCCGTTGGGCGTGCTGCTGTTCCTGTGCAGCCCGCGCCAATTGCTCGAAGCCAAAGGCATTTACGCGATGTTGTCGCTGGTGGTGAACATCCTGCGTTCGCTGCCCTTCATCATCCTGTTGATCGTGATGATCCCGTTCACCGTGTTGATCACCGGCACCTCGCTGGGTGTCGCCGGTGCGATTCCGCCGCTGGTGGTGGGGGCCACGCCGTTCTTCGCGCGCCTGGTGGAAACCGCCCTGCGTGAAGTGGACCGCGGCATCATCGAAGCGACCCAGTCCATGGGCGCGACGACCCGTCAGATCATCACCAATGCCTTGCTGCCGGAAGCCCGTCCGGGCATCTTCGCGGCAATTACGGTGACAGCGATTACACTGGTTTCCTACACGGCGATGGCCGGCGTGGTGGGCGCGGGCGGCCTCGGCGACCTGGCGATCCGCTTCGGTTACCAGCGCTTCCAGACCGACGTGATGGTGGTCACCGTGGTGTTGTTGCTGGTACTGGTTCAAGTGTTGCAAACGGTTGGCGATAAGTTGGTCGTGCATTTCTCCCGCAAGTAAGCGGGTACTCAAGGAGTTAGCTGAATGAAAAAACTACTCGTCGCGTTCGCTGCCGTTGCAGCCTTTTCCGCCCACGCCGACACCCTGACCGTGGCGGCCACCCCGGTGCCGCACGCGGAGATCCTCGAATTCGTCAAGCCAGCCCTGGCCAAGGAAGGCGTGGACCTGAAGGTCAAAGTCTTCACCGACTACATTCAGCCGAACGTGCAGGTGGCCGAGAAACGCCTGGACGCCAACTTCTTCCAGCACCAGCCGTACCTCGATGAGTTCAACAAAGCCAAGGGCACCAACCTGGTGTCCGTGGCCGGCGTGCACCTGGAGCCGCTGGGCGCGTACTCCAGCAAGTACAAGAAGCTCGATGAACTGCCAAGCACTGCGACCGTGGTCATTCCCAACGACGCCACCAACGGCGGCCGTGCGCTGTTGCTGCTGGCCAAGGCTGGCGTGATCACCCTGAAGGACTCGAACAACATCCTGTCGACCGTCAAGGACATCACCGAGAACCCGAAGAACCTCAAGTTCCGTGAGCTGGAAGCCGCGACCATCCCGCGCGTGCTGACCCAGGTCGACCTGGCGCTGATCAACACCAACTACGCGCTGGAAGCCAAGCTCGATCCGTCCAAGGACGCGCTGGTCATCGAAGGCAGCGACTCGCCGTACGTGAACATCCTGGTCGCCCGTCCTGACGACAAGGACAGCGAAGACATGAAGAAGCTGGTCGCCGCGCTGCACAGCCCGGAAGTGAAAGCCTTCATCGTCGAGAAGTACAAGGGTGCCGTGGTGCCTGCGTTCTGATTGCCGAGCCGTAACAAAAAAGGGGCGCATTGAATGCGCCCCTTTTTTGTGCCTGCAATACAGACCTCCTGTAGGAGCGAGCATGCTCGCGATGGACGTGAACGATGACGCTGGAGGTCTGATGCCCAGCGGTGTTCTGAAGTCCATCGCGAGCGTGCTCGCTCCTACAGGGGGAGATGTATTGCTTACTTACGCTCCAACATCACCGGCAACTGCGCCACCAGCTTCTGGTTGTTCAGCGGGGCGCGGATGAAGCCGCGTTGCTTGCCGTCCGGGCCGATCACCGCGAGATTGCCGCTGTGGTCCACGGTGTAGTTCGGCTTGCTGGTGTCGGCTGGAATGAACGGGATGCTCACGGCGTTGGCCAGTTTCTGGATGTCGTCCACCGAGGCCGGGGTCAGGCCCTGGAACTGCGGGTCGAAGTAGCCCAGGTACTGCTTGAGCTGCTTGGGCGTGTCACGGTTGGGGTCGACGCTGACCAGGATGATCTGCAGTTTGCTCACTGCCTCTGGTGGTAATTCGCTCTTGATCTGGCGCAGTTGCGCGAGGGTGGTCGGGCAGATGTCCGGGCAGAAGGTGTAACCCAGGAACAGCAGCGACCACTTGCCCTCCAGCTCGTTGACCGCCACCGGTTTGCCGTCCTGATCGGTCATGGTCACGTCAGGCAAGGTGCGGCTCTGCGGCAACAGGATGATCCCGGCGTCGATCAACGCCGTGGGGTCACCCTGGCCTTTGCTCGACAGCACTTTATTGATGGTCAGGCCCATGACCAGCGCGATCAGGGCGACGAGGATGAAGACGGTTTTCTGGGTTCGAGTCATAGGTTCAACAGTAGGTAGTGGTCTACGAGTAGCGCGATAAACAGCAGGAACAAGTAGTAAATAGAGTACTTGAACGTGTTGATCGCCGCGTGCGGTCGAGTGCCACGGTACAACACGACGGCCCATTGCAGAAACCTCGCGCCCAGGCCCAGCGCACAAATCAGGTAGAGCATGCCGCTCATGTGGATCACATAGGGCATCAGGCTGACCGCCAGCAGGGCGAAGGTGTACAGCAGGATGTGAATCTTGGTGTAGTGCTCGCCATGGGTGACCGGCAGCATCGGAATGTCGGCCTTGGCGTATTCCTCCTTGCGGTGAATGGCCAGGGCCCAGAAGTGCGGTGGGGTCCAGGCGAAGATGATCAGCACCAGCAGCAACGGTTCGGCGCTGATGTGGCCGGTGGCGGCGGTCCAGCCCAGCAGTGGCGGTGCGGCTCCGGCCAGGCCGCCGATGACGATGTTCTGCGGCGTCGCACGCTTCAGAAAACCGGTGTAGATCACCGCGTAGCCGAGCAGGGAGGCGAGGGTCAGCCAGGCGGTGAGCGCGTTGGTGAAGGCCAGCAGCAACGCCTGGCCCGACAACGCCAGGATCAGCGCGAAGGTCAACGCCGCCGTCGGGGAAACCCGGCCTTCGGCCAAGGGGCGCTTGTGGGTCCGGGCCATCACGGCGTCGATCCGTCGGTCCACCACATGGTTGACCGCCGCGGCGCCGCCGGCACACAGGGCGATGCCCAGGTTGCCGAAGACCAGCACGGTCCATGGCACCCCGGCGCGGGTCGCGAGGAACATGCCCACCAGCGAAGTGATGAGCATCAGCACCACCACTTTCGGCTTGGTCAGTTCCAGATAATCACGCCAGATCGCCTGGCTGTGTCGTGCGCCAGTCAGAGTCGCCATGGCATCTCTCCTTTTATTGTAATGGGCGCGGCGCAGTGTTTACGCGGGCTGAAGCGCCAGCGCTCGAAGGCTGGCTGCTTGACCCGGACCAGGCTGGTGCGCGCGTGGTAATTGACCAGCACCAGGGTCAGCAACAGCGCTGCGCCCCCGGCGTTGTGGGCGACGGCCACCGGCAGCGGCAGGTGAAACAGCACGTTGCTGATGCCCAGGGTGATCTGCGTGGCCAGCGCGATCAGCACCAGCGCGGCCAGGCGTGTCATGCCGACGACCTTCAACTGCCAGGCCAGCCCCAACAGCACCAGGGTGACCAGCAAGGCGCCGATGCGGTGAGTCAGGTGAATCGCCGTGCGTGCGTCGCTGTCCAGTTGCCCGCCCAGGTAGTTGGGGCCGATGTGCTGGGTCAGGTGGAAACCGTTGGCGAAATCGGCCGGTGGCAGCCATTGGCCGTGACAGGTGGGAAAGTCGATGCAGGCCACGGCGGCATAATTGGAACTGACCCAACCCCCCAGCGCGATTTGCAGGATCACCAGCAACAACCCGGCGGTCGCCCAGTATTGCAGGCGCCGGGGCACGGTCAGCGCCGGCAGTACGCCGGACAGGCGCAAGGTCAGCAGAAAGAGCAGGCTCAACGTGGCGAAACCACCGAGCAGATGCCCGGTGACCACCTGCGGCCACAGCTTGAGCGTCACCGTCCACATGCCGAACGCGGCCTGGGCAATCACCACGGCCAACAGAAACAACGGCAGCTTCAGCGGTTGTCCCGGATGGCGGCGATTGACCCAGGCACGCCCCGCCAGCACCGAGATCAGCAGCCCCAGCGTACCGGCGAAGTAGCGGTGAATCATCTCGTTCCAGCCCTTGTGCGCTTCCACGGGCGAGTCGGGAAAATGCAGCTCGGCGTGGGCCAGTTGGGCTTCGCTTTTCGGCACGCTGATAAAGCCATAGCAGCCGGGCCAGTCCGGGCAGCCGAGGCCGGCGTGGGTCAGGCGGGTGTAGGCGCCGAGCAGCACCACGACCAGCGCCAGCAGGGTGGCAAACAGCGCGAGGCGAAATCCAGGTTTGGCCATGACGATGCCCTTATCCGATGTTCGACAGTTTCAGCAGATGGCGCAGGTCGTTGAGCAGATCCTTGCCTTTCACCGTCGGGTCATAGCGCAACACCAGGTTGCCGTGCGGGTCGATGATCCACAGTTGCGGCATGCTCTGGTCGCCGGTGGTTTTGCTGAACGTGGTCAGGTCCATGGGGTAGCGTTGCAACTGCGGGTATTCGCGGCCGAGCTTGGCCTCATAGTCGCTGTTGAGCGGTTGCGCGGCGGCCAGTGCATGGCTGGCGCGCGAGGCGTCGCGACCCAGGCCGATCTGAATCTGCCGTGCCAGATACACCAGTTGCTGGCAGTCCACGGAGCAGTCCTTCGGCGCAGTCACCAACAATTGCCAGCGTTCGTCCTGCGCCTGCACTCCGAGGTCGGCGCGGGTCTGACCGTTGCCGATCAGTTCGCCGTGATAGCTGCGTCCATCTGGCACCCAGAACTGCAATTTGTACATGCCGGTCGCCAGGATCATCGGCCCGATCACCCCCAGCAGGATCAACAACAACTGCACGCGACCCTTGCGCCGGTTCACCGGTCCTTTTGCCTCAGACATGCTGGGTGGATTCATGGCCGCTCCCATGGTGTTTCTCCTTTGCGTTGTGCCAGCCGAGGTAGATGTAGAGGCCGAACAGGGCGATCGCCATGGCGAACCACTGCACGGCATAGGCGATGTGTTTCTCCGGGCCGGTGGCGATCACCGGCCAGTCGGCCTGGTAGGACGCAGGGCCGCTTTCTTCACGTAACTCGTAGGCGAACCCTTCACGGTCCAGCGCAGCCCAGAGCTTGGGCGGATCGACGACGGTCACCAGTTCCGGCCAGGTGTTGGTCGTCGGGTCGGCGTGCAATTGGAAAGCCGCGCCGGGCGGAACGTAGACCCAGGCCTCGAGGTTCTGCGGCTGGGCAGGTGTGGTGAACTGCGGCGGCGTACGGCGATCCGGCCACGGCACCCAGCCACGATTGACCAGCAACCACAACCCGGTGGCCTGGTCCTGGAAGGGTTGCAGTATTTCCACGCCGACCTTGCCATCGCGCTGGCGGTTATCCAGCAGCAGGCTGTGGGCGGCGTCGAATTGTCCATGCAGGCGCACCCGGCGGAAGGCCGGGTCGGGACTGTGTTGCAGCTCGACGCTGGCCATCGGGACGCTGGCGCGACGCTCGGTGTAGGTGTGCAGCAACGCGGTTTTTTCGGCGCCGCGACTCAGCTGCCAGAAGCCGAGCGACACCAGCAGCGGCAACAGCAGCGCCACCACCACCGTCGGTACGACACCCGGCCGGAAGCGCTTCATGGCGTGGCCAGAAAGTCGTTGGTCGCGATAGCTATACTCAACTGCATCGCCTTTCCCCCCGGAGGTTCCCCATGCTCAAGGCAGCTATCGTCCTGATGCTGATTGCCACGGTTGTCAGCCTGTTCAGCGGCCTGTTTTTTCTGGTCAAGGACGACAGCAGCTCGCACCGCCTGGTCATTGCCTTGAGTGTTCGTGTGGCCCTGGCCGCCATCACCGTCGGCTTGATCGCCTGGGGCTTTTTCAGCGGTCAGTTGGTGTCCCACGTTTCGTGGTAGCTACGAGCTACGAGCTGCAAGCGCTTCAACCTTGAGGCTTGCAGCTCGAAGCTCGCAGCTGCTGTCAAAGCACATAAACGAAAACGAACAGGCCGATCCACACCACGTCCACGAAGTGCCAATACCAGCTCGCCGCCTCGAAACCGAACTGATGCTCGTTGTCGAAGTGCCCGCGCAGGATGCGCATCAGCATCACGAACAAGATGATGGTACCGATGGTCACGTGCGCACCGTGAAAGCCGGTGAGCATGAAGAACGTCGCGCCATAGATGCCCGAACCCAGGGTCAGGCCCAGTTCGTTATAGGCATGCAGGTATTCCTCCGCCTGGAAGCCAAGGAATGCGCAGCCGAGCAGCACGGTGATCGCCAGCCACAGTTTCAGTGCGCCACGATGGCCTTTTTTCAACGCGTGGTGGGCGATCGTCAGCGTGATGCTGGAACTGACCAGCAGCACGGTATTGAGCAGTGGCAGGCCCCAGGGGCTGATGACTTCCTTGGGCGGCGGAAACAGTTTGGAGTCCGGGTTGTTCAGCAGCGGCCAGGTGAACTCGAAACCCGGCCAGAGCATATGGGCCAGGCCTTTGCTGCCCTCGCCACCCAGGGCGGGCCCGGACACATGGCGAATATAGAAAAGCGCTCCGAAGAAGGCGATGAAGAACATGACTTCGGAGAAAATGAACCAGCTCATGCCCCAGCGAAATGAGCGATCCATCTGCGCGCTATACAGGCCCGCGCGACTTTCCTTCACCACCGTACCGAACCAGCCGAACAGCATGTAGGCGAGCAGCAGGCCACCGACGAAAAAGATCAGTGGGCCGTGGGATTCCGGCCGGGCGGCCTTCAGGTCGTTGAACCAGGTCGCCAGGCCGTACACGGTGACGAACATGCCGACCGTGGCAATGATCGGCCACTTGCTCTGGGCCGGTACGTAATAGTGCTCATGAGTTGCCATTTATTGTTCTCCTTATCGGGCACGCTCAACCGCCAGTGTTTACGGCTACCGGTGGATGTCGGGCGGTGATATCGAACAGCGTGTAGGACAGCGTCAGGTGCTTCACATCCTTGGGCATGTCACGGTCAACGATGAAACGTACCGGCATCTCGATCCGTTGACCGGGCTGCAGCACTTGCTGGGTAAAGCAGAAACATTCGGTCTTGTGGAAATACGCCGCCGCGGCGCTCGGCGCGATGCTGGGCACGGCCTGGGCACTCATCGGGTGGTCGGTGGGGTTGTGCGCGATGAAGATCATCTCGTTCACCGCCCCGGGGTTGGTCGTCAGCTCATCCTGTTTGGGGTAGAAATCCCAGGACATGTCAGCGGAATTGGTCGACAGGAACTGCACGCGTACCTGCCGCGAAGCATCGACGATCTGCTCCCCTTCGTACTGCCCGGCGGTTTTGCCGTTGATACCGAAGACCTTGCACATCACGTCGTAGATCGGCACCAGGGCAAACCCGAAGACAAACATCGCCACCACCACCAGCAGCAGGCGGGTGACCAGTTTTTTCAGCGAAATCGAGTCAGCCATGATCAGAAATCCCTGTAGGAGCGGGCTTGCCCGCGATGGCGGCGTATCTGGCACACCGCGTCAGCTTCATCGCAGGCAAGCCAGCTCCCACAGAGGTTAATGTCAGGCAGTCAATGTTCATTTCACTTCCGGCGGCGTGGTGAAGGTGTGATACGGCGCCGGCGACGGGATGTTCCACTCCAGGCCTTCGGCCCCATCCCACGGTTTGGCCGGTGCTGGCGGGCCGCCGCGAATGGTCTTGATCACGATGAACAGGAAGAAGATCTGCGTGGTGCCGAACATGAACGCACCGATCGACGACACCATGTTGAAGTCGGCGAATTGCAGGTTGTAATCCGGGATCCGCCGCGGCATGCCCGCAAGGCCGACGAAGTGCATCGGGAAGAACGCCATGTTCATGCCGATGAACGAGAGCCAGAAATGCAGCTTGCCCAGGGTTTCGTCGTACATGTGCCCGGTCCACTTCGGCATCCAGTAGTAGGCCGACGCGAAGATCCCGAAGATCGCCCCCGGCACCAGCACATAGTGGAAGTGCGCGACCACGAAGTAGGTGTCCTGGTACTGGAAGTCGGCGGGGGCGATGGCCAGCATCAGCCCGGAAAAGCCGCCGATGGAGAACAGGATCACGAACGCCACCGCGAACAGCATCGGTGTCTCGAAGGTCAGCGAACCCTGCCACATGGTGCTGGCCCAGTTGAACACCTTCACGCCGGTCGGTACGGCAATCAGCAACGTGGCGTACATGAAGAACAACTCGCCCACCAGCGGAATGCCGACCACGAACATGTGGTGCGCCCAGACGATGAACGACAGGAAGGCGATGCTCGCCGTCGCGTAGACCATCGAGGTGTAGCCGAACAGCGGCTTGCGCGAGAAGGTCGGAATGATCGAGCTGACGGCGCCGAACGCCGGCAGGATCATGATGTACACCTCGGGGTGACCGAAGAACCAGAACACATGCTGGAACAGAACGGGGTCACCGCCACCGGCGGCACTGAAGAAACTGGTGCCGAAGTGGATGTCCATCAGCATCATCGTCACGCACCCGGCCAGCACCGGCATCACCGCGATCAGCAGGAACGCGGTGATCAGCCAGGTCCAGACGAACAGCGGCATTTTCATCAGCGTCATGCCGGGGGCGCGCAGGTTGAGGATGGTGGCGATCACGTTGATCGCACCCATGATCGAACTGATCCCCATCAGGTGGATGGCGAAGATGAAGAACGTCACGCTTTCCGGCGCGTAGGTCGTCGACAACGGTGCGTAGAAGGTCCAGCCGAAATTCGGCCCGCCCCCCGGCATGAACAGCGTCGACACCAGCAACAGGAATGCCGCCGGCAACAGCCAGAAACTGAAGTTGTTCATCCGTGGCAGGGCCATGTCCGGTGCGCCGATCATCAGCGGCACCATCCAGTTGGCCAGGCCGACGAAGGCCGGCATCACCGCACCGAAGACCATCACCAGGCCATGCATGGTGGTCATCTGGTTGAAGAATTCCGGCTGGACGATTTGCAGCCCCGGCTGGAACAGTTCGGCGCGAATCACCATCGCGAACGAACCGCCGAGCAGGAACATGGAAAACGCGAACCACAGGTACAGGGTGCCAATGTCCTTGTGGTTGGTGGTCAGCACCCAGCGCATCAGGCCTTTGGCGGGGCCGTGGGCGTGGTCGGCATGACCATGGTCATCGATGACGGCGCTCATGGCTTGTCTCCTGCGAACAGTTGGGCTGGGCAGGTCAGGGCGCGTTGCCCCGACCGGTTACCTGGATGTGCAATAGACCGGGTCATTTGCTTTCCGCCTGTTTCAGCTCCAGCACTTCCTTGGGAGTGACCATGTCGCCCTTGTTGTTGCCCCAGGCGTTACGTTCGTAGGTCACCACCGCCGCGATATCGACTTCCGAGAGCTGCTTGCCGAACGCCGCCATTGCGGTGCCGGGCTTGCCGTGGAAGACGATGCTCAGATGGGCATCTTTCGGTCCGGTCGCGATTTTCGAGCCTTTGAGTGCCGGGAACATCGGCGGCAGGCCCTGGCCTTCGGCCTGGTGACAGGCCACGCAAGTGGTGTGGTAGACCTTGTCGCCGCGCTCCTTGAGTTCGTCGAGGGTCCATTCCTTGGTGGTCAGCTCCTTGAGCTGCGCCGCTTCGGCCTTGCGTTCGCCCAGCCACTTGTCGTAATCGGCCTTTTCCTTGACCTCGACCACGATCGGCATGAAGCCATGGTCCTTGCCGCACAACTCGGCGCACTGGCCACGGTAAATGCCCGGCTTGTCGATGCGGGTCCAGGCTTCGTTGACGAAACCGGGGATCGCGTCGCGCTTGACCGCGAAGGCCGGCACCCACCAGGAGTGGATGACGTCGGCGGAGGTAACGAGGAAGCGCACCTTGGCGCCAATCGGCAGCACCAGCGGCTTGTCGACCTCCAGCAGGTAGTGTTCGCCCTTGGCTTCCTTGTTGTGGATCTGCTCGGCGGGCGTGGCCAGGTTGCTGAAGAACTCGACGTCCTGGCCCAGGTATTTGTAGTGCCACTTCCACTGATAGCCGGTGATCTGGATGTCGATATCCGGCTCACTGGCGTCGTACATCTTGATCAGGGTGGCCGTCGCGGGAACCGCCATCGCCACCAGGATCAGGAACGGCACGATGGTCCAGAGGATTTCGACGGTGGTACTTTCATGGAATTTTGCGGCCACCTGCCCGGTCGAGCGGCGGTGGAGGATCATCGACCAGAACATGGCGCCGAAGACGATGATGCCGATCACTACACAAATCCAGAAAATGGTCATGTGCAGGTCAAACACAGCGTGACTGATTTCAGTCGCTCCAGGCGCCATATTCACAGTCCAGGCGGCGTGTGCCGGACTGAAAATCGACCACAACAGGAGGCCCATCCAGACTTGTGGATGTCGCATCATTGCGGGTTCCCCTTATCGTTCTTGTTATCCCGCCGGCTTTCACCTGCGGCAAGGGAGCGGCTGCATCAGACTACGAACTTGAATCGCCGGGCCTTGCTGCGTGGGCAGTCGGGCGTCATCAGCTAACTCCATTCAAATCCGAGTATAGACAGCGAGTGCGACCTCGCAATGTGGGGGCGTAAATCATCTGAAACAGCTGGGACTTGCGTTCAAGGTCCCGGATGGAGAAGGATGCAGACGAGTGGTGGCAAATGGTTATAACTATGCCGTCTCAAGGGTGAAACAATTATGACAAATGCGTCTTAAGCGTTTTCGTGAGCCAGCTAAGTTATGTCTTCCCTATTTCATTGCCTTTGTTTCCTGGAGTTTTCATGAACACCGCCGCATTGCGCGAGCAGATCCAAAAAGCCCAACAACACGAAGCCGATACCGGCCTGCTGACCCGTCAGCTGGAAAGCAAACTGCCTCAACTGCATCCCTCGATCCAATTGCCGGAGGCGGATGCCCAGGGCGTGCTGACCCGTTTTGTCGCCGCCTACATTGATGAGGTGCCTGATCTGCTGGATGCAGCCAATGAAGTCGCCAGGGAAGCGGGCATCGAGTCGCAGATCAAACCGGTGCTGAAAATCGCCGAACAGTACTTCCTCCAGCCGCCGGGCATCATGGCGGGCCACGTCGGGCTCGACAGCCTGCTGGACGAGGCCTACCTGGCGCATCGGTTCGTCGAAGAGGTCAACGACCTGTACATCAAGCATTTTGGCCAGCCACTGATCCCCCTGGACATGACTGTCGCCAACCTCATCGCCCACCAATTGATCGGTGAGGCATTTGCCAACCAGCTGGATGAAGTGGTGCACCACGCGGTGGACAACATGCTCGACGACGAAAGCTTCGCGCTGGAGTCGGTGGAAGCCTACCGTGAAAAACTCAGCAGCCCGGACACCGGCGCCGCCTGGAAGCGCTGGCCGTGCATGTCGCGCCGTTTGGGTGTGGGGCTTGAGCTGGATCAGACTGCCGTCTGATCAAACGCACAAAACTGTGGGAGCGAGCCTGCTCGCGATAGCGTCATATCAATCGACATCAATGTTGAATGATCAATCGCCATCGCGAGCAGGCTCGCTCCCACAGAGACCACAGGGTGTCGTTATCCCGCCGAACCGACGCCGACCGTAGTCCGCACACGCCCCTCCAACCTGCGTTTCAACCCCCGCGACTCAATCAACAACCTCGACCCCTTGGCCGCATTGGCCCGTCCCCATTCTTCCAGCAACTCCAGGCACGAGTGATCGATGTAGCTCAGGTTGTTGAGCGGCACATGCACCCGCGCACCCGCCGGGATGGTGCCCAGCACCTGCGTCAACGCCGGCACCTTGAGAAAGGTCGCCGCACCCACCAGGCGCAACTCCATTTCACCGTCGCCGGGCAAGTCGATCAGGCTGATCTTCAAGCGCGAAGCCCTCAGTGCCAGTTTCACCAGGGTCAGGCCGAAGCCGATCAACACGCCGGTCAACAAGTCGGTGAAGATGATCGCCAGCGCCGTGGCGGCGTAGGTGAACATCGGCATCCGCCCATAACGGCCCAGGCCGCGGAACACCTTGAGGTCCACCAGCTTGAAGCCGGTGTAGACCAGCACCCCCGCCAGGCTCGCCACCGGGATGCTTTGCAGCAGGCTCGACAGCAGCAACACGAACGCCAGCAGCCACAGGCCGTGGAATATCGTCGAAAACCGGGTGGAGGCACCGGCCTGAACGTTGGCCGAACTGCGTACGATCACCCCGGTCATGGGCAATGCGCCCACCAGGCCGCAGAGCATGTTGCCGACACCCTGGGCCGACAGTTCCCGGTCGAAATCCGAGCGCTGGCCGCTGTGCATGCGGTCCACTGCGGCGGCGGACAGCAAGGTTTCGGCACTGGCAATGAAGGCGACGGCGAGGGCCGCGACCAGCAGGGTCGGGTCGGCGAGGTTGAGCAGGTCCGCAGGCTTCAGCCAGTCGATGGCCTCTGCGAGATTGGCCGGGACTTCCACCCGCTTGACCTGCAAGGCGAGGATCAGGCTGGCAGCAGTGGCCAACCCGACACCCAGCAAGGCACCGGGAATGAAACGCAGGGTGTGAGGACGAAATTTCTCCCACAGCCACATCACGGCAATCGTCGACAACCCGAGCAGACCGGCCTGCCAGCCCATGGACGGCAGCGCCTGAACGACGGCCCCCGGAAAGGCTGCGAGGTTATCCAGCCCGGACGCTTGCGGCGCGGCATCGAGCATCACGTGCACCTGCGACAGCACGATCAGCACGCCAATCCCGGCGAGCATGCCGTACACCACGGCTGGCGCCGTCACCCGGAACCAGCAGCCCAGCTTGAGGCGCCCGGCCACCAGTTGCAGAAAGCCAGCCAGCAACAGAATCGGCCCGAGCATGGCGATACCGTGCTGGCGCACCAGTTCGAACACCAGCACCGCCAAACCGGCGGCGGGGCCACTGACTTGCAAGGGTGAACCGGCGAGCCAACCCACCACCAGCCCGCCGATGATGCCGGTGATCAGGCCCTTGGCCGGAGGTAGCCCGGAGGCGATGGCGATGCCCATGCACAGGGGCAGGGCGACCAGGAACACAACCACCGAAGCCAACAGCTCCCGTGGCAGAACAGCTTTGAGTTGCGCTGCACGCATGGTGATTCTCCCCGAAGTTTTCTTCAGGCGTGGCAAGGCCAGACCGCTGAAACAGCGGCCGGCGTCAAACCACACGGATTTTTAGGAGGCGTTAGAAGCGCGCTTTGGGCGTCGCCACCGGAATCGGTCGGCTACCATCGAGCGGCAGGAAGTCACCCTGTTCCGCGTCGTAGGCTTTGATCTTGCTGGTTTCGATGTCGTAGACCCAGCCATGGATGAACAGTTGACCGTTCGCCATGCGCGAGGCTACCGAGGGATGGGTACGCAAGTGCTGCAGTTGGGCGATGACGTTTTCCTCGGTGAGGACATGCATCGTCTCTTTTTCGTCGGTGCAGTTGCAGTTGTCGTGCACCATGGTCTTGGCCACTTCGGCATGTTGCAGCCAGGCTTTTACCGTGGGCATCTTTTCCAGGCTGGCGGGGTTGAGTACCGCGCGCATGGCACCGCAATCGGAGTGGCCGCAAATGATGATGTGCTGCACGCCCAGCGCCAGTACCGCGTATTCGATGGCCGTGGAAACACCACCATTCATCTGCCCGTAGGGCGGCACGACGTTGCCGACGTTACGCGTGACGAACAGGTCGCCCGGCGAGCTGTGGGTGATGAGCTCGGGCACGATGCGCGAGTCGGCGCAGGTGATGAACATCGCCCGCGGTGATTGCGCCGTGGCGAGTTTCTTGAACAGTTCTTCCTGCTGCGGAAAAACCTCGTGATGAAAATGCAAAAAGCCGTCAACGATATGTTGCAGCGCTGCATCGGCGGTTTCCGCCTCAGGAGGGGCCGAAGCCGATGCAGCCAGAGGCTGTTTATCCTTGTCACTCATGAAGTCTTCCTCATTGGCGGAGTCAGGGAATTTTCCCGTTTTGTCCGGTGTGAAGCCAGTGGCTGTTTAAAAAACGTCCAGGCGAGAAATCTCGACCCGTCAGTCACTCGATGAACAAGGTAGCCGCCGAAACTTAACTCAAACTGAATCAAGGGCTCTAGAACGTGCGTTCCAGATCACGGTAAAGGTGACCGGGCTGAAATTTTCGCGCGTTCCCACTCATAAACCATAGGCCAATTGTCCTCAAATCAGCGACATCTGGCGACCCGGCGGACAAAAGGCCGTGCAGTCCAGATTGAACCCCTCCCGCCGGTTCAGCCCCAGTCGCTTGATGGTCTTGGCAAAACGTTGTGCCAGCAGGTCGGCAAACGGCCCTTCGCCACGCATCCGGCTGCCGAACCGACTGTCGTAGAGCTCACCGCCCCGGCTCTGGCGGATCAGGCTCAACACATGGGTGGCTCGCTGGGGATAGTGGGCTGCCAGCCATTCCTCGAACAACGGTGCCACTTCCAGCGGCAGGCGCAACATCATGTACGCCGCGCTTTGCGCTCCCGCCGCGTGGGCTTCGGTCAGCAGGCTTTCCAGTTCACAGTCGTTGATCATTGGGATCATCGGCGAACACAGCACGCCCACGGGGATGCCGGCCTCGCGCATCACGCGGATCGCCCGCAGCCGCGCCTTGGGAGCGGCGGCACGGGGTTCAAGGATGCGTTTGAGTTCATCGTCCAGGGTGGTGAGGCTGATCATCACCGCCACCAGGCGTTGCTCGGCGAGTTCGGCCAGCAGATCCAGGTCCCGCAGGATCAACGAGCCCTTGGTGATGATCGTCACCGGGTGACGGTAACGCAGCAGCACTTCGAGGGTCTTGCGGGTGATCCGGTGTTCGCGTTCGATCGGCTGATAGGGGTCGGTGTTGGAGCCCAGATTGATCGGTGCGCATTGATAACCGCGTTTGCTCAGTTGCTCCTCGAGCACGTCGGCGGCGTTGCTCTTGGCGATCAGTCGCGTTTCGAAATCCAGCCCTGGCGACAGGTCCCAATAGGCATGGCTGGGCCGCGCGTAGCAATAGATGCAACCGTGTTCGCAGCCTCGGTAGGGATTGATCGAGCGGTCAAAGGGCAGGTCAGGGGAATTGTTGCGGGTGATGATGGTTTTTGCCGTCTCGATTCGCACTTCGGTGCCCTGGGTCAGCGGGGCTTCCTGATACCAGCCGTCGTCCTGCGCCACCGAACGGTTCGGCGCAAAGCGGTTATGCGGGCTGGTGGCGGTGCCGCGACCGCGGGGAGGTAGAGGCGTGTTCATCGGGTAACACTCTTATCTGTATATGCATACAGTATCGGAGGCTTCGTGAATCGGCCAGTGCCGTTCGGCGTTCCGGTCGATATCCGAGCGTCAAGCGACCTCGTTAGTTGTCAGCGTTGCAACTGCGGGAAACATAAAGCGAGTAGCTGGAAAGTTAGGTTGATCAGTAGTATCCAACTTGCACGAAGTTCCGTGTTCTTACTAATCAAATGGAATTTGAAAATGTCTTTCTTTAATCAGCGTGGCATCTTTTTACAACTATTAGCGCCCAGCGCAACGAATCCTCTGGAAGCACAAGTTTCCATGCAGTTTGCTCGCAAGGAGTCCATTTGGAACCCTGATACTGAAGAGGTCAGGGAGACGCTCGAAGATAACGTTTACGTGACGGCGATCTCCGACGATGGCGGCCGTTCCTTCAATATCAAGACCCTCAAGAGTGATGTCGACGGTGACGGCGACATTGATAATGACGACAAGCAAAAGCTGCTGGCCCTGGCGGCGGCTTATTCGGCCATCGTCAACCCTTGATGGTGTTATTGAGCGGGCCTGTATGAAGTTTATACAGGCTCGCTTTCAAGTAAGCGCGACAGCGTTTTACTGTTCACGATCTTTTGACAGGACGCTAACAGTCCTTTGACTGCCCGCGACTCAATATGGCGTCGTCATCCCTCTACGGTCGCCCAGTATGTCTTCACGTTTCATTCCCGCGATGTGCCTGTCGCTGGTTGCCTTGTTCAACCTGACGTCTGCCTTCGCTGACGACACGGACGTGTCCCACCCCTCGGAGTGGGCGCAGCCTGTCGAGGTTCGCTACAACCTTTTCCAGATGTCCCCGACCCTCTACCGCAGCGCATTGCCAGACGGTGCAGCGGTCCCGTTACTGGAAAAGCTCGGCATTGCCACGGTGATCACCTTCTTGCCGGAGTCCGACTCGAATTGGCTGGCAAAGCCCGGCATCGAGCGCGTGCAGTTGCCTTACCGGACCAATCATGTGGACGATGCCGACGTCATCAAGGCTTTGCGCGCCATCCAGACCGCCGAGACCAAGGGGCCGGCGCTGATGCACTGCAAGCATGGTTCGGACCGTACCGGCCTGATGGCTGCCATGTATCGAGTGGTCGTGCAGGGTTGGAGCAAGGAAGATGCCCTGAGCGAAATGACCCAGGGCGGCTTTGGCGACAACAAGCACTTCAAGGACAGCATTCGCTACATGATGCAGGCCGATGTCGACAAGTTACGCACGGCACTGGCCAATGGCGATTGCAGCACCAGCCCGTTCGCCGCGTGTTCGATGAAGAACTGGTTCAAGTCTGCCCACGTCGAGTGAACAGCGCCTCCCACGGCCTTGCGCCGTGGGAGGTGATGACGACACTCAGTGCTGTTCGTCAGGCTTTTTCTTGAGCTTGGGATTGGGGAAAAACTGCACCGCCTGAACCTTGGCGTCCGGCGCCTTCAGGGCCGTCACGTTGACCCGCGTCCCCAATTCCTTGGGCACCGAAAGCCCTTGTTCATTGAGGGTATCGGCGTAACCGCAGGCCACGCATTCGCGATGCGGCGTGTCGTCCTCGCTCCACATCACCAGTTTGTCCGGCTCGCTGCACGCCGGGCAGACCGCCCCGGCGATGAAGCGTTTTTTCGTCTTCACAGGCACCTCACTCATGCTGCTGCGTCCTCACTCAGGCCGCTGTGGCGCAAGAGTGCGTCAATCGACGGGGCACGGCCACGGAAGTCGACGAACAGCACCATCGGCTCCTGCGAACCGCCGCGCGCCAGGATCGCCTCACGGAATGCGCGACCGGTGTCGGCGTTGAGCACGCCTTCTTCTTCGAACTTGGAGAAGGCGTCGGCCGACAGCACTTCGGCCCACTTGTAGCTGTAGTAACCGGCCGCGTAACCGCCAGCGAAGATGTGCGCGAAGCTGTTGGGGAAGCGGTTGTAAGCCGGCGGACGCATCACCGAGACCTCGTCGCGCACGCCTTCGAGCACTTGCAGCACGCTGCGGCCATCGCCGTGGGTGGCGTGCAGCTCGAAGTCGAACAGCGAGAACTCGATCTGGCGCACCATCATCAGGCCGGACTGGAAGTTCTTCGCCGCGAGCATCTTGCCCAGCAGGTCCTGTGGCAGCGGTTCGCCGGTTTCATAGTGACCGGAGATCAGCGCCAGGCCTTCGGGCTCCCAGCACCAGTTTTCCATGAACTGGCTCGGCAGCTCGACCGCATCCCATGCCACGCCATTTATGCCGGACACGCCCGCGTGTTCGACGCGGGTCAGCAGGTGGTGCAGGCCGTGGCCGAATTCGTGGAACAGGGTGGTGACTTCATCGTGGGTCAGCAGCGCAGGCTTGCCGCTGTCGGCCGGGGTGAAGTTGCACACCAGGTTAGCCACCGGGCTCTGCAGCACGCCGCCAGCAGTGCGGCGACGGTCGCGGGCGCCGTCCATCCAGGCACCGCCGCGCTTGTTGGCGCGGGCGTACAGGTCGAAGAAGAAGCGGCCGACGTGCTGGCCGTTTTCCTTGATTTCAAACAGGCGCACATCCGGGTGCCAGGTGTCGAAGCCGGTCTGCTCGGTGATTTCGATGCCGTACAGGCGTTGCACGATGGCGAACAGGCCGCCCAGCACCTTGTCGATCGGGAAGTAGGCGCGCAGGGCTTCCTGGGCCACGCTGTAACGCTGCTCACGCAGTTTTTCACCGTAGAAACCGCTGTCCCAGCTTTGCAAGTCCGGGCAGCCCTGTTCGGCGGCGTAGGCCTTGAGCTGTTGCAGGTCCTGAGCAGCGAACGGTTTGCTGCGCTTGGCCAGGTCGCGCAGGAAGCTGAGCACCTGGTCACTGGATTCGGCCATCTTGGTCGCCAGGCTCAGTTCGGAGAAGCTGGCGAAACCCAGCAGCCTGGCCAGTTCCTGGCGCAGGTCGAGGATCTCTTCCATGACCGGGCCGTTGTCGTTCTGGCCGGCATTCGGACCCTGGTCCGACGCACGGGTGCAGTAGGCGGCGTAGACTTCTTCACGCAGGGCACGGTCCTGGGCGTAGGTCATCACCGCGTAGTAGCTGGGGAATTCCAGTGTGATCAAAAAGCCTTCCAGGCCCTTGGCCTGGGCCGCGGCAGCCATTTGTGCCTTGGCCGAATCGGTGAGGCCGGCCAGGGCGGCTTCGTCGGTGACGTGCTTGGTCCAGGCCTGGGTAGCGTCGAGCAACTGGTTGGAGAAGCGGCTGCCCAGCTCGGAAAGCTTGCTCTGCACTTCGGCATAACGCTTCTGCTCGGCTTCCGGCAGGTCGATACCCGACAGGCGGAAGTCACGCAGCGAGTGCTCCAGGATGGTTTTTTGCGCAACGTCGAAACCGGCGGCTTCGGGGCTGTTGGCCAGGGCTTCGAAGGCCTGGAACAGCTCGCGGTTCTGGCCCATTTCCGTGGAGTAGGCGCTCAATGCCGGCAGGCAGGACTCGTAGGCTTCGCGCAGTTCGGCGCTGTTGCACACCGCGTTCAGGTGGCTCACCGGGCTCCAGGCGGCGCCCAGGCGATCGTTGAGTTCGTCCATCGCCAGCACCAGGCCAGCCCAGGTCGGTTGTTTGCCCTGGGTTTTGAGAATCTCGATAATTGCGGCGCGGTTGTCAGCCAGGATCTGTTCAATGGCCGGTTGCACGTGTTCGGCACGGATCGCGGAGAACGGCGGCAGGTCGTAGGACTGCAAAAGAGGGTTGTTCACGCTCACAGTTGACACCTTGGCTGGAAGAAACATGCAGCCATCTTAATTACAATCGACGCTCACCGCAGCTATCAGCGACAGAGAGAAACACTATCGTGAACCTTCGCAAGTACCAGAATCACACGCCGTTGCTGGGCAAGGGCGCTTTTGTCGACCGTTCGGCGGTGGTGATCGGCGATGTTGAAATCGGCGAGGACAGCTCGGTCTGGCCGCTGACGGTGATCCGCGGCGACATGCACCGCATCCGCATCGGTGCGCGCACCAGCGTGCAGGACGGCTGCGTGTTGCACATCACCCACGCCGGGCCCTTCAACCCCGACGGCTTTCCCTGCCTGATTGGCGATGACGTGACCGTCGCCCACAAGGTCATGCTGCATGGCTGCACCATCGGCAACCGGGTGCTGATCGGCATGGGCAGCATCGTCATGGACGGTGCGGTGGTCGGCGATGACGTGATCATCGGCGCTGGCAGCCTGGTGCCGCCGGGCAAGCGCCTGGACAGCGGCTTTCTGTACGTGGGCAGCCCGGTGAAACAGGTCCGGCCGCTGACCGACAAGGAACAGGCATTTTTCACCTACAGTGCGGCGAACTACGTGAAGCTCAAGGACCTGCATCTGGCCGAAGGCTACGACCAGGCTTGACCCCGGCGCACCCAAACAGGATTCAACATGCATTACCAGACCGTTTTGTTCGACCTCGATGGCACCCTGACCGACCCGCGCGAGGGCATCACCCGCTCGATCCAGTTCGCCCTGGGCAAACTGGGGATCGACGAACCCGACCTGACCAAACTCGAGCACTTCATCGGCCCGCCGCTGTTGCAGGCGTTCATGCAGTTCTATGACTTCGATGAAGCCAAGGCCTGGGAGGCGGTGAATTTCTACCGTGAGCGCTTCAAGGTCACCGGCTTGTACGAGAACCGGGTTTTCGACGGGGTCAAGCCGCTGCTGGAAACCCTGGGCGGGCAAGGCCGGCAGTTGTACATCGCCACTTCCAAGCCGTGGGTCTTCGCCCGGGAAATTGCCCGGCATTTCGATTTCGCCCGGCACTTCAAGGTGATCTACGGCAGCGAGCTGGACGGCACGCGCACCAACAAAGTCGAGCTCATCGCCCACCTGATGGCCGAAGAAGGCCTGGACCCGGCCGACACCCTGATGATCGGCGACCGCAAACACGACCTGATCGGTGCGCGTAGCAACGGTCTGGATGCGGCGGCGGTGGGGTATGGGTTTGGCAGTCGTGAGGAGTTGAGTGCGGAGGCGCCGGCTTATCATTTTGAGACGCTCGAGGAGATGCATCAGGCGTTTTTGCGGCGTTAGCCAGAAAGCTATCGCGGGCAAACCCGCTCCCACAATGTGTTTTGTGAACAATGCAAATCCCTGTGGGAGCGGGCTTGCCCGCGATGGGGCCCTACAAGCCGCCAGATTTGTCTGCCCCAGCCAAAGCCTTCAAAGCCACCTTACGCTCCTCAACCGCCATCCCCCCCAACTTCTCCACCGCGGCATAGAAAGCCACCCAATCGCCATTTTGTTGCCGGAACAACTCGGCAAACGCCGGCACCCACTGGTCATACAAACCAAACGGCAACAACCGCGCATTGTTCAGCGGCGCGTTGATCCACGCATCGTAGCGTTTATCCCCGGCCCACTGACTGTCCCGCAACGCACGGTACTCGCTGCGCAGCCGTTCGAATTCTTCGGCCTTGCGCTGGCGCATCTCCCCGACTGCCAACGGCTGCGCGTACAGCTGTTCAAGCCTTGAGCGCGTCGCCAGGACCAGCTCGATGAACTGGTCCCGTTGTTGCGCCTGATGCCCTGTGTCTGGCGGCAACCCGCGATAGGCGCGCCATTGCCGGGTCCCTTCCTGTTCCACGAACGTGGCGAAGGATTCGTTGAACTCGGTGTCGTCTTTCACGTAGACCCGCTGGTGTGCCAGCTCATGAAAGATCAACGTTGCCAGCCGTTCATCGCCCCAGCCCATCATCGAGCTGATAATCGGATCGTTGAACCAACCGAGCGTCGAATAGGCCTCGACGCCGCCGATCGACACGTCCATACCTTGCACTCGCAGCAACGCCGCTTCGCCCCGGGCCGCACTCTGGGTGTAGTAACCGCGGTAGGCCACACAGCCGGCGATGGGGAAGCAATGGTTTTGTGGCGACAGGGAGAACTCCGGGGTGGCGAACACGTTCCACACGACGAAAGGCCGGCCAATGTCGGCGTAAAGGCGATAGCTCAGGTTATCCGGCAGATGCAGCCGTTGGCTGGCGAAGGTCCGCGCCTTCTGCGATTGGGCCAGGTGGGCGCGCAGCTTGGGGTCGCGGGTGGGGTCGGCGATCACCTCGGATACCGGTTCCCGGGCCCGCAGCAATTGCAGCTGACCATTGGCCAATTGGCCGTAGTAACTGACGCTGCTGCATCCCTGGAGCAATAAAAACAGCGCGCCCGGAAACAAAACGCGCAAAACGCGATCAAGTAACCCGAGGCTTGGAAGCGGCCTGATCAAAATAAAATCATCCCTGGAAAGTCTGCCCGCAAGACTATCCCGCCTGACTGGAGCTCCGCTATGCGCAAGATGATGCTGACGGGAAGCCTGTTGATGCTGACAGGTTGTGCAGGATTCGGAATACCCCACCACGATCCCTCGCAAGCGTGGATCGACCTCGATTCAACGCAGCAGGACACGGCGTTGCAAGCGCTCAAGGTCGATAACCAGGACTCGATGGACAAACGCTACTTCGAGGTGCAGCCCGGCAGTCACGAGCTCAAGGTGCGTTATCAGTTCGCGGTCGAGCCGGGCAACATTGGCCCGGACGCCGAGCCGTTATGGCGCGATTGCCAGCTGAACGTGAAATTCAACGGCTTCAATGCGGGTGAGAAATATCAGCTACAAGCCGGGAATATCGGCTTCCGACCGTGGGCCAAGCTCTATGATCAACAGCGAAAAGTGATAGGCCAGGGCACCCCGGCGGGCTGCCAACGGACCTGATCGGCGCTATGCTGAATGTCTAATCCTCGGGACATTCATCATGCGCAGGTTGTTGTTATTGCTCGCGGCTGGCGCCTTCGCCGGCTGCCAGAGCCCGCTGCCGGCGGCCAATCCACAGATGGCCTGGGTCGACTTCGCCACGCCCACCCCCGGTGGCAAGTTGTTGATGGCCGAACGCCTGGACAACGAGCGCTTGCGCGACGGGCGTTTTTTCCAGGTCACCCCCGGCAGCCATGAGTTGCGGGTGCGCTTCGATTTCGAGGTGTTTGGCGGAGGTGGCAGCCTGATGACGGGGCCCGTGGAGCGGTTGTGCTACCTGACCATCCGCTACGACCATTTCGAAGCGGGTCAGCGGTACGTGCTGGAAGGCCGCTCCCTGGCGTTTACGCCCAGCGCCCGGCTGTACAACGCCAAGCGGGAAATCGTCGCCGAAGATCGGGATTACGACTGCATCATCTGAGGCGGATCAGCGGTCGTTCTTCTGATAGATGATGGCTTTGGTGCCGTTGTCGCAGGTGCCGACGACCATGGCGATGTCATGCTTCTCGGCCTCTTCCCTGGACACGATCTCCAACGTGTAGGAAGGCACGGCATTCGCCTGGATCTTCACTTCGATCTCGTTCTTCAGTTCTTCGCAATCCTTGGGCGCGGCCAATGCCGAAGTTGCCAGCGCAGTGCAGATAACCGCCAGGGCAAAACGTTTCATCGATGAAGCTCCTTTAAGGCAGCACGCGTTTTCGTTGCTGTCATTTATTCGACCACAAACGCGCCGGCCGCGTTTTGTTTCAGCGCAAAAAAATCGCAGCCTGTGGCAGGCTGCGATTCGTCTGTCGCGGCGAGGCGAATCAGCTGACCAGTGTGGCTTCCAGAGTGATCTTGGCATTCAGCACTTTGGACACCGGGCAACCTTCCTTGGCTTTATTGCTCAGTTCTTCGAATTGCGCCTGGGTGGCACCAGGAATTTTCGCCTTCATGATCAACTTCACGGCGGTGATCGCAAAGCCGCCGTCCACCTGGTCCAGCACCACCTCGGCGTTGGTATCAATACTGTCGGCCTTGAGACCGGCATCACCGAGGATCATCGAGAAGGCCATGGAGAAGCAGCCCGCGTGGGCCGCGCCGATCAGCTCTTCCGGGTTGGTGCCTCTGCCGCCTTCGAAACGGGCCTTGAAGCCGTAGGGCGCTTCCCGCAGAACGCCGGTTTCCGTGGAAATCGAGCCGATGCCGGTTTTCAGATCACCTTCCCAATGCGCCGATGCTTTCTTGGTAATAGCCATGCCTGTCTCCTCAGAATCCGACGCGAAATGCCGCGCCTTCGTGGTTTGCCTTTCAGGGTTCTGAGGATAGCCGCTGATGCAAAGTTCACCCTATCTGATATTTCCTACCGTTTTCGTAGGAAATTTCGACGCGCCTCTTGAAACTCGGGTATATGCCCTCATTGCATGAAACACGCTATGCATTCGGCAGGTTTTCGTTCGTCAAAAAAACCTGCGGCCCAATTGGAGAAGCAGGTTTATGAAACGACTGTCCGATATCAAGTTTTCGACCCTGGATCTGGTGCCGGTGCGCGAGAACGGCAGCGCGGCCCAATCGCTGCGCAATTCCCTGGATCTGGCGCAGCACGTCGAAAAATTCGGCTATACCCGGTTCTGGGTCGCCGAGCACCACAACATGGATGGTATCGCCAGCTCGGCGACGTCGGTGTTGCTGGGTTATCTGGCTGGCGGCACGTCGACCATTCGGGTGGGCTCGGGTGGAGTGATGCTGCCCAACCATGCGCCGCTGGTGATCGCCGAACAGTTCGGTACCCTGGAAAGTCTCTATCCCGGTCGAATCGACCTGGGCCTGGGCCGCGCGCCCGGTTCCGACCAGATGACGGCCCGGGCCCTGCGCCGCGAGCGCTCCGGCAGCGCCGACGATTTCCCGGAAGATGTCGCGGAGCTGGTGCGCTACCTCGGCCCGCGCACACCGGACCAGCGCATCATCGCGATGCCGGGCACGGGCACCCAGGTGCCGATCTGGTTGCTGGGTTCGAGCCTGTTCAGCGCGCAATTGGCCGGTGAGCGTGGTTTGCCCTACGCCTTCGCCTCCCATTTCGCACCGCGCCTGATGCACGAAGCGATTCGTATCTACCGCAATCACTTCAAGCCTTCAGCCGTATTGGACAAGCCCTACGTGATGCTCGGCGTTCCGCTGGTGGCGGCTGACACCGATGAGCAGGCCGATTACCTGGCGACGTCGGTCTATCAGCGCATTCTCGCGCTGATGCGTGGGCAAAGCCTGGTACAGCGCCCGCCGGTGAAAACCATGGACGGTCTGTGGCTGCCCCATGAGAAGCAAGCGGTGGGGGATTTCCTCGGCCTGGCGATGGTCGGCAGCCCGCAGAAAATTCGCGCCAAGCTGGAGGTGCTGATCGAACAGACCCAGGCCGATGAGCTGATCTTCACCTGTGACCTGTATGAACACAGCGACCGCGTGCATTCCTACGAACTGCTGGCGCAGTTGATGAAGGGCTAAGCCATCGCACTAACCCCCTGTAGGAGCGAGCTTGCTCGCGATGTACGTCAACGATAACGCGGGATACCTGGTACCCAGCGGCGTGCTCACGATCATCGCGAGCATGCTCGCTCCTACAGGGGTAAAGCAGGAATAAAAAAACCGACGCCAATGGCGTCGGTTTTTTTTGAGCGCACTCAACCACGCTTGTAAACGATTTCCTTGGTACCGCTTTCACAGGTGCCGACGACCTTTCCGTCAGCCGCCGTGCCTTTATCGACAATTTCCAGCGAATAGTTCGACGCACCCTTGGCGTCGATCTTGGCCGCGATTTCAGCCTTCAACTCCTCGCATGGTTTGCCTTCAGCCAGCGCTGTACCTGCAAGACTCAACAAACCTAACGCCAACATAAACTGCTTCATCGGTCGCACTCCCTGGTCGGATCAAAGGGAGCATCCAGCGATCGGCCGGATGCACTCACATAGCGCTTTGCCATTCCCTATGGCACTCGGCCAGCGCGCAAGTTCAGAAGACTCGCCAAAACTCAGCTGCTGGCAATCTTGAATCCCACTTTGAGTGTCACCTGGAAGTGAGCGGCCTTGCCGTCCCTGATGTGCCCGCGAGTCTCGGTCACTTCAAACCATTCCAGGTGCTTGACGCTCTTGTTAGCCTCGGCTATCGCGTTGTTGATGGCATCTTCGATGCTGCTGGTGGATGAGCCGACAAGCTCGATTTTCTTGTACGTGTGATGGTCGGTCATGGGCGTTCTCCTTGGGTGTGAATACAGCCTAGCAGTGATTTTCGTATTACTTCTGGCGGCCAATCCCACGCAGAAGTTCAGATTTACTGCACTTTCTCGAACCCCTGAAGTCCCAACCAACACACGCCACTCATCATCAATGCAGGAGAGCCACCATGGCCAACACCTCTTTACGTAAAGCCTCATTGCAAAGCATGGAAGCCGAGATCGAGAGTCTGCTGAAGTCTTTGGAAAACCTGAAAGACGACGCCTCGGACGAGTCGCGTAAAACCCTCAAGGCCCTGAAAGCCAACGCCGAGAGCGCGCTGAAACACTCGCGCCATCTGCTCAGCGATGCCTATGAAGAAGTCAAAGTGAAAACCCGTGAAACCGGGATCGCGACTCGGGACTACGCCCAGGAACACCCTTGGACGACCGCCGGTGTGGCGGTGGGTGCCTTGGGGCTGCTGGCCGCTTACCTGTTGTGCAAACGCGACTAATCCGTCTGGCGCAGCTCGTTTTTCAGCCAGTGCGCCAGTTGCCGGGCGCGCCCGTCCGCGGCGCGCTTGGGTAGCCACAACGCCAGTTGCGCCGGGGTTTCACTGAAGCCCCACGGCGCAACCAGGCGTCCGGCCTTCAAATCCTCGGTCACCAGCGGCTCCGGGGCAATCGCCACACCCAGGCCGGCCACCGCGGCCTCCAGCAAGTAATACAAATGCTCGAAACCCTGCCCGTATTTCAACGCTTTGGCGTCGAGGCCGTTTTGTTGTGCCCAACTGGGCCAGGCCTGCGGGCGCGAGGTGGTGTGCAGCAGCGTCTCGCTCAGTAACGCGCCGGCCGGCGCACGTTCCAGGCGCTCGCAACCGATGAACCGCGGGCTCATGACCGGGCCGATGCGCTCGCTGGCCAGCTCGAACACCTGCATGTCCGCAGGCCATGGCGGCTCGGCGAACAGCAGCAGCGCATCCAGCCCGGGGCGACGGGGATCGAGATCGCCTTCGCCGGCCGACAGGTGCAGGCGCAGGTCCGGCAGGTCGGCATTCAACCGCCCCAGGCGCGGAATGAACCAGCGCGCCAGCAGGCTCCCTGAGCAGCCGAGCACGAAGGGCGCATCGGCGGTGCTTTGGGTCAATTCGGCGCAGACATTGCGCAAACGTTCGAAGGCTTCGCCGCTGGCGTCCCGCAGGCGAATGCCGGCATCTGTGAGTTTAAGGCCGCGTCCATCCTTGACGAAAAGACTGACACCCAAATGTTCTTCGAGGACCTTCAACTGCCGGCTGACCGCACCATGGGTCACGTGCAGCTGTTCGGCAGCGGCACTCACGCTGTTGAGGCGAGCAGTAGCTTCGAAGGCGCGCAGGGCGTTCAGCGGTGGAAGGTCGTGGCTCATTGATCTGTGAGTTTTCCTGACAGGTTGTGGCGATCTTATCGGTTTTCAGCGCAGGGCGTCAGGGGTAGAGTGAAGCCCACTTTATGCAAAAGCTTCTTTTCACCTATTCAACCGGAGCGACCCATGACCCAGACTAATCTGCGCAACGGCCCCGACGCCAACGGCCTGTTTGGCGCGTTCGGCGGCCGCTACGTCGCTGAAACCCTGATGCCGTTGATCCTCGACCTGGCCCGCGAATACGAAGCGGCCAAGGAAGATCCGGCCTTCAACGAAGAACTGGCCTACTTCCAGCGCGACTACGTCGGACGCCCGAGCCCGCTGTATTTCGCCGAGCGCCTGACCGAAGCCTGCGGCGGCGCAAAAATCTATCTCAAGCGTGAAGAGCTGAACCACACCGGCGCGCACAAGATCAACAACTGCATCGGCCAGATCCTGCTGGCGCGACGCATGGGCAAGAAACGCATCATCGCCGAGACCGGCGCCGGCATGCACGGCGTTGCGACCGCGACCGTGGCGGCGCGCTTCGGCCTGGAGTGCGTGATCTACATGGGCACCACCGACATCGAGCGTCAGCAGGCCAACGTGTTCCGCATGAAATTGCTGGGCGCCACGGTCATTCCGGTGGTCGCCGGCACCGGGACCCTGAAGGACGCGATGAACGAAGCGCTGCGGGACTGGGTGACCAACGTCGACAGCACGTTCTACCTGATCGGCACGGTCGCGGGCCCGCACCCGTATCCAGCGATGGTGCGTGATTTCCAGGCCGTCATCGGCAAGGAAACCCGTGACCAGTTGCAAGCCCAGGAAGGCCGTCTGCCTGACAGCCTGGTGGCTTGCATCGGTGGTGGTTCCAACGCCATGGGCCTGTTCCACCCGTTCCTCGACGACAAGAGTGTCGAGATCATCGGTGTCGAAGCGGCCGGCCACGGTATCGAGACCGGCAAACACGCGGCCAGCCTCAACGGCGGCGTGCCGGGTGTGTTGCACGGCAACCGTACGTTCCTGCTGCAGGACGACGACGGCCAGATCATTGATGCCCACTCGATTTCCGCGGGGCTGGACTACCCGGGTATCGGTCCGGAACACGCCTGGTTGCACGACATCGGCCGCGTCCAGTACACCTCGGTGACGGACGACGAAGCCCTCGACGCGTTCCACAAATGCTGCCGCCTGGAAGGGATCATTCCTGCACTGGAAAGCGCCCACGCCCTGGCCGAAGTGTTCAAGCGCGCACCGACCCTGCCCAAGGATCACCTGATGGTGGTGAACCTGTCCGGACGTGGCGACAAAGACATGCAGACCGTGATGCACCACATGGAAAACTCCCAAGCCCAGCAGGAGAAACACTGATGAGCCGCCTGCAAACGCGTTTTGCCGAACTCAAGCAACAGAACCGTGCGGCCCTGGTGACCTTTGTCACTGCTGGCGATCCGGGCTATGACACGTCCCTGGCGATCCTCAAGGGCTTGCCCGCTGCCGGCGCCGACGTGATCGAGCTGGGCATGCCGTTCACCGACCCGATGGCCGATGGCCCGGCGATCCAGTTGGCGAACATTCGTGCCCTGGAGGCCAAGCAGAACCTTGCGAAAACCCTGCAGATGGTGCGCGAGTTCCGCAAGGACAACAACGAAACGCCGCTGGTGCTGATGGGCTATTTCAACCCGATTCATAAATACGGTGTCCCGCGTTTCATCGCCGACGCCAAAGAGGCGGGCGTCGACGGTCTGATCGTGGTCGACATGCCGCCAGAGCATAACGGCGAATTGTCCGACCCGGCCCAGGCTGCCGGTATCGACTTCATCCGCCTGACCACTCCGACCACCGACGATGCGCGTCTGCCGACCGTATTGAACGGCAGCTCCGGCTTCGTCTACTACGTGTCCGTGGCCGGGGTCACCGGTGCTGGCGCGGCTACGCTGGAACACGTTGAGGAAGCGGTAGCGCGTCTGCGTCGCCACACCGACCTGCCAATCAGCATCGGCTTCGGTATTCGTACGCCCGAGCAGGCCGCGTCCATCGCACGCCTGGCCGATGGTGTGGTGGTGGGTTCGGCGCTGATCGATCACATCGCCAATGCATCGACGCCGGCGCAGGCGGTGGATGGCGTGCTGAGCCTGTGTGCAGCGTTGGCCGACGGCGTACGTAAGGCGCGCGTCAGCTGAGAGTAAAGTTCCTGATACAGAGGAATTAGCGCCTCGCGACACAGACTAATCAGCAAGATCGAGGGCTTCAGGACTTCATCCTGAGGCCCTTTTTGCTGTCCGTGCAGTGAGGAAAGACCCGATGAAAATGCCGAAACGTCTGATTGCGAGCCTGGGTGTGCTGATGCTTAGCGCCACGCCGTTGCTCAATGCCAGCGCCGATCAGCGCGACGATCACGACCGTGGCGGTCCGCAGCAAGGCCATTACGACAATCGCGGCGATGACCATCGCGGCCCGCAGGACAATCATCGCGGCGGCCCTCCGCCACGGGACTTCGACCCGGTGCGCCAGGTGATCCACGATAACCATGGCTACTTCGTGCGTGGTGCACCGCCACCGCCGGGCATTCACCTGGAGCGCGGCCGGCCGTTACCGCATGGCTATTACGGCGAGCGCCTGGACAATCGCGCGCTGAGCCATCTGCCGTACTACCAAGGGTACGAATGGCGCCGGGCCGGCGCTGACATTGTGCTGATCGCGGTGGGCACCGGGATCGTCTATGAGATTCTTCAGGGCGTGCTGTGAGTTAAACAGCGGGTAGAAAAAAGGCTTCGCGGGGTGACCGCGAAGCCTTTTTTCATGGCAGCTCCAGGCCGCCGGCCGCCTTGTGCAGTTTGCGCAGGTGTTCACCCACCTGTTTCAGGTTGGCTTCGTTGTCGGCCATCTCGGCGGCGCGGCTGGGTTCGAGCAGTTCGCGCACTTGCTTGTCGAGGTCGCCGGTGAGCAACTGCAGCTGTTTCTGCCGCAGGCTGCTTTCCGATTCCAGCCGCTGCCATTCACTGGGCTGTGGCAAACCATAACCGCCGGCATCCAGCAGCTCCGCCGGACGACTGAGGAAGCCGCTGTTGGCGAGGATCTCCTGCAAGGTCGCGTTGGCCTTGTCCATGCCGCCATTTTTCAATTCCCGGGCGCCGAGGTAGCGCTGCTTCACCTCGTCCTGGGCCAGCACCAATTGCTGGCGGAAGGCCGCCTGTTCGAGCAACAGCAGGGCGGCGCTGGTGCGCAGGTCGGCCTGTTCGATCCATGGGCGGCGTTCCTGCGCCTTCAGGGCCAGCCAGTCTTCGACCTTGTCCTGTTTGATCGGCAGGTGTTTTTTCAGCACCTCGAACATCGCCTGGTAGCGGTCGCGGAAAGAGTCGAAGCGATAGCCCAGGCGCAGGGCCTCGCGCGGATCGTCCAGCACGCTGGTGTCAGCCAAGCCACGTCCCTTGAGCACTTCCAGCAAGCCATTGGGCATGATGTTGTCGAGTCCGACCAACTTGGCGTTGTTGCTGCCGCTGCGCAGCAACTTCAAGCCTTCTACGGCGCAGTTGTTGGACAGGAAGAAGTAATTGCCGTCGTAGCTCCAGTGCATTTCCGCGGCGTGTTCCACCACGCCCTCGATTTCCTCGCGTGACAGGTTGAGCGGCACGGAGGCGAGGCTGCGCAGTTCGGTCTTGGTGTACTCGTCGATGACCTGGGCCAGGGGCAGCACGAACAGGCGCGAAGGGTATTTGCCCACCAGCCCGTCCCAGCTCGAGAGCTGCACGTCGCCGACGAAGGCGCGGTAAGACAGCACCAGGTGCTGATCCAGGTCGAGCCGGCAATCCGGGCCCCGTGGCCGGCCCGGTGCGCAGATCACCAGGCGCAACATGCTGTGACCCCAGCGGCTGACCCAGTTCTGGTTGGCTTCGGCCAGCAGGTAGTCGACGGCGTACACCCGCTCCGGGTCGACCTGGCCCAGGGGCTGTTTGGCGAAGTCGTTGCCGGCATTGAGGAACGCGTAGGATTGGCTGCAGGTGTCCTTGGCGGCCGGGGCCCAGCCGAAATGCTCCTTGTAGTAACGGTACAGCGAAGGACGGCGGCAGGCGTAGCTCGGGTCGAGGAGGAAATACTCCATGTTCACCGCGACGAACTCCTTGGGGCTGCTCGTCTCGTAGATGTCCGGGCTGCGGGCAATCTGGCGGTTGTGTTGTTCGCGTTCGCCGCGCCGACCGACATATTGCGGCCAGCCGGCAAGGTCCAGCAGGCGTGGGTCATCGCTCAAGGTAAAGCGCCGGTCGGATTGGCCACGGCATTCATCGGGGATGCCGATCAACCCGGAGCTGTCGCTGCGCCGGGTGCAGCGCTGGATCAGCGTGCGTTCGGCGGCCGGCCACAGGCGCGAGCGGTCGTAGATGTGAGTCAGTTCGTGCAGCACCGTGGCCAGCATTTCGCGGCGCACCGTGCCGTGGGGGCGATTGGTTTTCTTGCGGGCGGCGCTGCCGTCGGTGAGGCTGGCGAGCAGGTTGCGATTGAGGTCCAGCTCGGACACCAGCGATGCCTGGCCATAGGCATTGCCCGGCATGTCATCAGTCCAGCCGACGTCGATACGCCGGTCCAGTTGCTCGATGAAGCGCGGCGGCAACGCTTGCATGGCCTCATCCAGCAATGCCTGGCTGGCCTGTTGTTGGGCGGGGCTCAGGCCTTCGGTCTTGAGCCGCAGTTGCAGGCCGGCCTGGGCCGTATTGCCAAGCAGCAACACGACCCCGGCCAGCAGCCAGGCATTCAGGCGTTTCACAATGCGAGGATGGCTTCGGCGAGTTCCTGATCGCTGGCGCCCCGGGCTTCCGGTACGCGGGTGCGCAGTACGTTGATGGCGGCTTCCAGGTTCGCCCCGCGGATATCACCGTCGGTGGCGACGAAGCTGGCGGCATCGTCATGGGCTTCACGAACGATCTTCGAATCGCGGATGGAAGTGGTCGTGTCAGAGGTGAAGTCCAGGGAGCGCCGAGTGGCGTTGAGAAGCATGTTACTGGTGCCAACCAGGGTATGCGCCTGGGTGACGTCGGCCAACAACAGCAGGCCAAGGGTGGCAATAATCAGCGGGCTACGCATGGAACGACTCCGGAGAAACAAGAATAACTATTGGACGAGAATTGCCTCTGCCAGTTCAAGGTCGCTTGCATGAAGTTTTGGCTGGGTCCGGTGCAGATAATTCAGGGCGGACTCCAGGTGTGCTCCACGCAATTGGCCGTCACTGGCAATGAATGACGCAGCGTCATCCCGGGCGGCGAGCAGCTTACGGTCGAACGGCGCGGAGGTCACCATGCTTGTGGCGTATCCGGAGGCCACAACGCCCTGGGTGGTCAGGTCAAAAGCCTGGGCCGAACCAGCCCAACAGGCGACGAGAAACGGCGAAATCAGCAGGTACTTGGAAAGGATCATGGGACTCGACTGTCGAAAGTGAGCCCCAAGGCTAGCGTAACGCCCGGTCTAGAGCCAGCGCGGGGACGGGGCAGATAGCCCGTGCCCCTCCGCGAGTGACATTCAGATGGTCAGAATGGCCTGGGCCAGTTGCGCGTCGGTCGCGTTTAGGCCAGGTACCTGATGACGGATGTGATCCAGGGCGCTTTCCAGCTTCACGCCACGGATGGCGCCTTCGCTGGCGACAAAGCTGGCGGCATCGTCACGGGCCGCGCGGACGATCTTGTCGTCACGGAACGAGGACGTCACGTCGGAGGTGGCATCAGACGTGGCTTTCAATGCTCCGACGACGGCGTCGGTGGTCACGATGAAGCTGGTGGCGTGGGAATTGGCAGCCACGGCAAGCAGGGCTGCGGCACTGAGCAGGCGTAGACGGGACATGGTGTAACTCCTATGGATAGCGGGTTGAGAAGTGGCGCGGTATCTGTGAGTCAGACGCCGGTCGCGCAGTCACCGCCACGTTCTGACTTGATATTAGGCCTGCCGGTGCCGGTTCGCACAGCCCCGCCTGTTGCAGAGTGTCTCGGCCGTTTTCTTTGCTGGGCATAATTGTACTGGTTAATTCTGTGATTGGTAAAACTGTATCGGTCTGCCTCTCGACAGCTTTCCAGGTGTTTTCCAGGGCCTGAAACGACAAGACCCGTCGTGGTTTCCCACGACGGGTCTTGTTTGTTCAATTCGGGGGCTGGCGAGTGATCTCGAAAGATCAGAGCCAGCAGCGCTAAGTTAGCGCCAGAACGGCTTGGCCAGTTCTTCGTAGCGTTGTGCTTCGCTGATCCCGGCATCGGCCAGCAGACGCGAATCCAGACGAGCCAGTTGATGGCGGCTGGCGATGCGGCGCTGCCACAGCATCAGGTTAGCGATAACGCGAAGAGGCAGGGAAGCCTGGGTTTTTGCAGCAGTATCTTCGAAAAACAGCTCGGAACTGAGTGTACGTTCCATGGTTGACATCCTTCCGCTTGTGGCGGGATTAGGTAGTGGTTTAACTGATGCCAATGATCCTCCTGTTTGGCCAGTCTCTCTAGATACAGTTCACCTGTATTGTGATCAATCAGTTAACTGTTTAAGGGGGGTGTACTGGTCTAAATTGAGGCAACTGTACCTATCTGCACCTTGTTGGTGCATTTCGAGTGATTTGCTCGTGACGGGTAGGCCATTACGGTAGGAAAACGCCGGTACAGTAGTACAGTTTTAAACAAAATCGAGCAAAACGACAAGCAGCTGACCAAACTGTGTTTGCGTCAGCTGCTATCTGTTTGCGTTACTGGACGAGCATTTTCCCGGTTTCTTCCAGGTTGATGTGCCAGCTCAGGGCGTCGCGCAGGATATGCGGGGTGTGACCACCCAGTGCGCAAGCGGTGGTGAAGTAGTCGTTGAGGGCCTGGCGATAGTCGGGGTGCACGCAATTGTCGATGATCGCGCGAGCCCGCTCCCGTGGTGCCAGGCCGCGCAGGTCTGCCAGGCCAATCTCGGTCACCAGGATGTCGACATCGTGTTCGGTGTGATCGACGTGGCTGACCATCGGCACCACGCTGGAGATCGCGCCACCCTTGGCGATCGACTTGGTCACAAAGATCGCCAGGTGGGCGTTGCGAGCGAAATCACCGGAACCGCCAATGCCGTTCATCATCCGCGTACCGCAGACATGGGTGGAGTTGACGTTGCCGTAGATGTCGAATTCCAGCGCGGTGTTGATGCCGATGATCCCGAGCCGGCGCACCACTTCCGGGTGGTTGGAGATTTCCTGTGGACGCAGGACCAGCTTGTCCTTGTAGCGCTCCAGGTTACCGAACACATCGCTGTTGCGACGGCTGGACAGGGTGATCGAACTGCCCGAAGCGAAGCTCAGCTTGCCGGCGTCGATCAGGTCGAAGGTCGAGTCCTGCAACACTTCGGAGTACATGCTCAGGTCTTCGAACGGTGAGTCGATCAGCCCGCACATCACGGCGTTCGCGATGTTGCCGATGCCGGCCTGCAATGGACCGAGCTTGTTGCTCATGCGCCCGGCTTCCACTTCCTGCTTGAGAAAGCCGATCAGGTGGTCGGCGATGGCTTGTGTGTCGGCGTCCGGTGGCGTCACGGTCGAGGGCGAGTCGGCCTGGTTGGTAATGACGATGGCGACGATCTTTTCCGCCGGGATCGGAATGGCAGTGCTGCCAATACGGTCATCGACCTTGACCAGTGGAATCGGCGTGCGAGTCGGACGGTAGGTCGGGATGTAAATGTCGTGCAGGCCTTCGAGGTTCGGGTTGTGCGCCATGTTGATCTCGACGATCACATGCTTGGCGAAAATCGCGAAGCTCGCCGAGTTGCCCACGGAGGTGGTCGGCACGATGTGACCCTGCTCGGTAATCGCCACCGCCTCGATCACTGCGATATCCGGCAGCTTGAGCTGCTGGTTGCGCAGTTGCTCGACGGTTTCCGACAAGTGCTGGTCGATGAACATGACTTCACCGGCGTTGATCGCCTTGCGCAGGGTACTGTCGACCTGAAACGGCATGCGGCGCGACAGTACACCGGCTTCGGTCAGTTGTTTGTCGAGGTCGTTGCCCAGGCTCGCGCCAGTCATCAAGGTGATTTTCAGTGGCGAGACTTTGGCACGTTCGGCCAATGCATGAGGTACGGCCTTGGCTTCGCCGGCTCGGGTGAAACCACTCATGCCGACGGTCATGCCGTCCTCAATCAGAGCGGCAGCATTTTCTGCGCTCATTACCTTTTCCAACAACGAAGGCAAGCGAATACGTTCACGGTACATGGATTGTTATCTCGGGCAACGGAAGCAAGGTGTGCAGTCTAGTGATTTGAAAAAAATTCCTCGCGCTACCATGGTCGAATGCAGAGCCCTGATTTAGAGCCTTTTGTCGGTTTCTGACAGCTATAAAAAAACCCCAGCCTACTAAAGGCTGAGGTTTTTGGTATTGCGCTGGAACAAGTTTTAGTCCACGGCTTTGACCATGTCCTCGATGACTTTCTTGGCGTCGCCGAACACCATCATGGTTTTGTCCAGGTAGAACAGTTCGTTGTCCAGGCCGGCATAACCGCTGGCCATCGAGCGCTTGTTGACGATGACCGTCTTGGCCTTGAACGCTTCGAGAATCGGCATGCCGGCAATCGGCGATTTCGGATCGTTCTTGGCGGCCGGGTTGACCACGTCGTTGGCGCCCAGCACAAGCACCACGTCGGCCTGGCCGAACTCGGAGTTGATGTCTTCCATCTCGAACACCTGGTCGTAAGGCACTTCCGCCTCGGCGAGCAGTACGTTCATGTGGCCTGGCATCCGACCGGCGACCGGGTGAATCGCGTACTTCACGGTCACGCCGTGGTGAGTCAGCTTTTCAGTCAGTTCCTTGAGGGCGTGCTGGGCACGGGCGACCGCCAGGCCGTAGCCCGGAACGATGATCACGGTGTCGGCGTTGGTCAGCAGGAAGGTCGCGTCGTCAGCCGAGCCGGATTTCACCGGGCGTTCTTCCTTGGCGCCGGCAGGACCTGCATCGGCCGTGTTGCCGAAGCCGCCCAGCAGCACATTAAAGAAGGAACGGTTCATCGCCTTGCACATGATGTACGAGAGGATCGCGCCGCTCGAACCTACCAGCGAGCCGGCGATGATCAGCATCGAGTTGTTCAGCGAGAAGCCGATACCGGCCGCTGCCCAGCCCGAATAGCTGTTGAGCATCGACACCACCACCGGCATGTCGGCGCCGCCGATCGGGATGATGATCAGCACGCCCATCACGAAAGCCAGGATCAGCATCAGCGCGAAGGCGCCGAGGTTGCCGGTCAGCATGAAGGTCACGCCCAGTGCCAGCGTCGCCACGCCCAGCACCAGGTTCAGCTTGTGCTGGCCCGCGAACTGTACCGGTGCGCCCTGGAACAGGCGGAACTTGTACTTGCCAGACAGCTTGCCGAAAGCGATGACCGAGCCGGAGAAGGTGATTGCACCGATGGCTGCGCCGAGGAACAGCTCCAGGCGGTTACCTGCCGGAATCGAATCGCCCAGTTGCTTGACGATGCCCAGCGACTGCGGCTCGACGACGGCAGCAATGGCAATGAACACCGCAGCCAGGCCGATCATGCTGTGCATGAACGCCACCAGCTCAGGCATCTTGGTCATTTCCACGCGCTTGGCCATGATCGAACCGGCGGTACCGCCGATCAACAGGCCGACGATGACGTAGCCGATGCCAGCCGTGGCCAGTTCTGCGCCCAGCTTATAGATGAGGCCCACGGTGGTCAGGATGGCCAAGGCCATGCCGAGCATGCCGAACAGGTTGCCGCGCCGCGAGGTGGTCGGGTGCGACAGGCCCTTGAGGGCCTGGATGAAGCAGACGGACGCGATCAAGTAGAGCGTCGTTACGAGGTTCATGCTCATTACTTGGGCGCCTCTTCTTTTGCGGCTTTCGGGGCTTTTTTCTTGAACATCTCAAGCATTCTGCGGGTGACCAGGAAGCCACCGAACACGTTTACCGCTGCCAGGGCCACGGCCAGGGTGCCCATGGTCTTGCCCAGAGGCGTGACGGTCAGGGCGGCGGCGAGCATGGCGCCGACGATCACGATCGCCGAGATCGCGTTGGTCACCGCCATCAGTGGCGTGTGCAGCGCGGGTGTAACGTTCCAGACCACGTGATAACCGACATAAATCGCCAGCACGAAGATGATCAGGTTGTAGATACCGGGGGAGATGAGCTCTTCCATCGTCTGAATCCCTGCTTAGGCGTTTTTGCGGATGACTTGGCCGTCGCGGCACATCAGGCACGCGGCGACGATGTCGTCTTCGAGGTTGATCTCGAACTGGCCTTCCTTGGTGAAGACCAGCTTGAGGAAGTCCAGCAGGTTGCGCGCATACAGGGCCGAAGCGTCTGCCGCGACTTCACCGGCCAGGTTGGTCGGACCGCAAATGGTCACGCCATGCGCCACCACGACCTGGTCGGCCACGGTCAGCGGGCAGTTGCCACCCTGGGCGGCCGCGAGGTCGATGACCACCGAACCCGGTTTCATCTGCGCCACGGTGTCCGCGCTGAGCAGCGTCGGTGCCTTGCGGCCCGGGATCAGGGCGGTGGTGATGACGATGTCAGCCTGCTTGGCGCGTTCGTGCACGGCCTGGGCCTGGCGCTGCATCCAGCTCGCCGGCATGGGGCGCGCATAGCCGCCGACACCGACGGCGCACTCGCGCTCTTCATCGGTTTCATAAGGCACGTCGACGAACTTGGCGCCGAGGGATTCGATCTGTTCTTTCACGGCCGGGCGCACGTCGGACGCCTCGATTACCGCACCCAGGCGTTTCGCCGTGGCGATGGCCTGCAGGCCGGCCACACCCGCACCGAGAATCAGCACGCGTGCCGCTTTCACGGTGCCCGCAGCGGTCATCAGCATCGGCATGAAGCGCGGGTAATGGTGCGCAGCCAGCAACACGGCCTTATAGCCGGCGATGTTGGCCTGGGAGGACAACACGTCCAGGCTTTGCGCGCGGGAGGTGCGCGGCGCGGCCTCCAGGGCGAACGCGGTAATGCCGCACTCAGCCAGCTTGGCAATGGTTTCATTGCTGAACGGGTTGAGCATGCCCACCACGATCGTGCCGCTCTTGATCAGGGCGAGTTCGCTGTCGTTGGGGGCAACCACCTTGAGAATCAGCTCGGCACCCAACGCATCGCCGGCGCTGCCAATGGTGGCGCCGGCGGCTTCATAAGCACTGTCGATAACGCTGGCTTTCACGCCGGCGCCGCTTTGAACCGTGACCTTATGGCCCTGGCTGATCAGCTTCTTGATGGTTTCCGGGGTTGCAGCAACCCGTGTTTCACCCGGTTGGGTTTCGAGAGGAACACCAATGTGCACGTCAAATCTCCTGCGTGATCTTATTGAGTAAACCCAGGCACTTCGGATGGTGCGACTGGGGCGGCCGATCAGCACGATCCCGCCGAATCAGGGCGGGGCGCGGCATTTTGCAGGCGAACTATGTGCCCATCAAGGGATTATGACGGGTGACGGAAAATTAACTACAAGTCACCCTGTGACCGAATGTCGCAACAGGGCGGATCAATCCCTTGCAGGCCTTGCCTTGTAAGGATTTTGGCCGAATTTGCAGAAATTACTCATTGGTTGGGTGAATGAGCGGGCATTGCTGACCAATAGCGGCTCAACGCCACGTTTTATAACGCTTGTGGGACGTTTGTACTGATTCCGATACAGTCTGCAAATTAGCGACAAATACTTATATCTGTAGGGCTTTGATTTTTCTGACTACGAAGTCAGTAAACCTTGCAGGCCTTCACCCTTCTAGGTTGTAGCTCTGTGCCTGGTTCACCAGCCAGTCGCGAAATGCCTTCAGGGAGGCTGATTCGACCTTTCGATCGGGAATCATCAGGTAATACGCCTTGATGCTCGCGAGCGATTGGGGGTTGGCAATGACCAGGCGCTTCTCGGCCAATTCGCGCTGAATCAGGAACGGCGGAATCAAAGCGATGCCCATGTCATGCATGGCGGCCTGGGCAAGCATGGAGAATAGCTCGTAGCGTGGTCCTGTCATGTCGCGGGGCACATTCAGGTTCTGTGAGTTGAACCATTGGCGCCAGGCGTAGGGGCGGGTGGTCTGCTGCAACAGGGGCAGTTCGGCGATGTCGGCGACCGTCAGGCTGGACTTTTTGCCCAGCAGGCCCGGGCTACACACCGGCATGGGGTTTTCGCCCATCAGGCGGTGGGATTCGGTACCGGACCAATCCGCATCGCCGAAGTAGATCGCCGCATCGAATTCGGTGTCGGCGAACAGGAACGGGCGAGTGCGGTTCGTGAGGTTGACGGTCACCTCTGGATGCTTTTGCTGGAAGTCCTTGAGTCTTGGCAGCAGCCACTGTGTGCCGAAGGTCGGTACGACCGCCAGTTCGATCACATTGGTGCCCTGCTGGCCCATCACCGACAAGGTGTCGCGTTCGACCGCATCCAGTTGGGTGGCGACCCTGCGGCTGTAGGAAAGGCCGGCCTCCGTCAGTTTGACCCCGCGTCGGGAGCGTCGGAACAGTTCCACACCGAGGAACTCCTCGAGGCTGGCGATCTGTCGGCAAATGGCACCCTGGGTAAGCGAAAGCTCCTGGGCAGCTTTGGTGAAGCTCTCGTGGCGTGCCGCCGCTTCAAAGCTGATCAGCGCCGCTGTGCTGGGGATTTTTCTGCGCATGTACGTCTACCTCACTAATACATCGCATAAAGGCGGTTCTACGATGTTTCGGAGTGAGAAATTAGCACAACAGTATGCAAAATCCTCGTTTGCGGTCTCGCCGAACCGGGCCTAGGATCAGTCCACGTTATTTGACCCGAATCGAGAGGAAACACTCATGGGCGGCAAAGTCAGCTTCAACTGGATCGATCCCCTGTTGCTGGACCAACAGCTCACCGAAGAAGAGCGCATGATCCGCGACACCGCCGAGCAATTCGCTCAGCAGAAGCTCGCGCCACGTGTTCTGGAAGCTTTCCGTCATGAGAAGACCGACCCGGCGATCTTCCGTGAAATGGGTGAAGTGGGCCTGCTCGGCGCCACCATTCCTGAGCAGTACGGCGGCAGCGGCCTGAACTATGTCAGCTACGGCCTGATTGCCCGTGAAGTCGAGCGCATCGACTCGGGCTACCGCTCGATGATGAGTGTGCAGTCTTCGCTGGTAATGGTGCCGATCAATGAATTCGGCACTGAAGCGCAGAAGCAGAAGTACCTGCCAAAACTGGCGTCGGGTGAGTGGATCGGCTGCTTCGGTCTGACCGAGCCCAACTATGGTTCCGACCCGGGCGCGATGATTACCCGTGCACGCAAAGTGGAAGGCGGCTACAGCCTGACCGGCAGCAAGATGTGGATCACCAACAGCCCGATCGCCGATGTGTTCGTGGTCTGGGCCAAGGACGATGCAGGCGATATCCGTGGTTTCGTCCTGGAGAAGGGCTGGAAAGGCCTGAGTGCTCCGGCGATTCACGGCAAGGTCGGCCTGCGGGCATCCATCACCGGTGAGATCGTCATGGACAACGTATTCGTCCCTGAAGAGAACATCTTCCCTGATGTCCGTGGCTTGAAGGGCCCGTTCACCTGCCTCAACTCCGCACGCTACGGTATTTCCTGGGGCGCCCTGGGGGCTGCCGAGTTCTGCTGGCACACCGCTCGCCAGTACACCCTGGACCGTCAGCAGTTCGGTCGTCCATTGGCAGCTACCCAGTTGATCCAAAAGAAACTGGCTGACATGCAGACCGAAATCACCATGGCGCTGCAAGGCTGCCTGCGTTTGGGGCGCATGAAGGACGAAGGCACGGCAGCGGTCGAAATCACTTCGATGATGAAGCGCAACTCTTGCGGCAAGTCCCTGGACATCGCCCGGATGGCGCGGGACATGCTCGGTGGTAACGGTATCTCCGATGAGTTCGGAGTGGCCCGTCACCTGGTCAACCTGGAAGTGGTGAATACCTATGAAGGTACGCATGACGTCCACGCGCTGATCCTCGGTCGGGCGCAAACCGGCCTTCAAGCGTTCTATTAATAGGAGAACGCCATGGGCGCGCTTTCGCATCTGCGGGTACTGGATTTGTCGCGAGTGCTGGCCGGGCCGTGGTCCGGGCAGATATTGGCGGACCTTGGCGCCGAGGTGATCAAGGTCGAGCGCCCTGGCAGTGGTGACGATACGCGCGCCTGGGGGCCTCCTTTCCTCAAGGATGCCTCTGGCGAGAACACCAGCGAGGCCGCCTATTACCTGTCGGCCAATCGCAACAAGCAATCGGTGACCATCGACTTCACCCGCCCCGAGGGGCAGAAGCTGGTGCGCGAGCTGGCGTGCAAGTCAGACATCCTGATCGAGAACTTCAAGGTCGGTGGTCTGGCGGCTTATGGGCTGGATTACGAGTCGCTGAAAGCGCTCAACCCGAAGCTGATCTATTGCTCGATCACCGGCTTCGGTCAGACGGGGCCTTACGCCAAACGCGCCGGATATGACTTCATGATCCAGGGCTTGGGCGGCCTGATGAGCCTGACCGGGCAACCCGAAGGGGCGGAGGGGGCTGGGCCGGTCAAGGTCGGCGTCGCGCTGACGGACATCCTGACCGGGCTGTATTCGACCGTGGCTATCCTTGCGGCGCTGGCGAGCAGGGATCAAGGCGGTAGCGGCCAGCATATCGACATGGCCTTGCTGGATGTTCAGGTGGCGTGCCTGGCCAACCAGGCCATGAATTACCTGGCGACGGGCAATGCGCCAAAGCGTTTGGGTAATGCGCACCCAAACATCGTTCCTTATCAGGATTTTCCTACGGCAGACGGCGATTTCATCCTGACCGTGGGTAATGACGGCCAATTCCGCAAATTTGCTGAAGTGGCGGGACAGCCGCAATGGGCCGATGACCCGCGTTTTGCCAGTAACAAGCAGCGCGTGGCGAACCGGGCCGTGCTGATTCCGCTGATTCGCCAGGCCACGGTGTTCAAGACCACGGCCGAGTGGGTGGCGCAACTGGAGCAGGCGGGCGTGCCGTGTGGCCCGATCAATGACCTGGCGCAGGTGTTCGCCGATCCCCAGGTGAAAGCGCGCGGCTTGGCGATTGAATTGCCCCATGCGCTGGCTGGCAAGGTGCCGCAGGTGGCGAGCCCGATTCGTCTGTCCGCGACGCCGGTGGAATATCGCCATGCGCCACCTTTGCTGGGTGAGCATACGCTCGAGGTGCTGCAGCGAGTGTTGGGATTGAATGCGGACGCGGTTGCCGGCTTTAAAGAAGCCGGAGTGCTATGAGAGCGCGCTCTATATAGAGGGGCCTTCTATATAGAGAAGCGAGCGTTTTTCCGGCTTCTGCAAGTTATTGATAGAAATGTAAAAAAAGGTGTTGACGGCAGATTCTGGAGGTCTATAATTCGCCCCACTTCCGGCGCAGTCGAAACGGAAAACTCCTTGATAAACAACGAGTTACGCGAATTTCGACAGTGTTCAGCTTCAAGTTATCGAAGTCTGGAGGGAGTCGGTCAGGCAGTAAGTTGTCGCTTGATTGACGGTTCGGTCTTCTCGATCGAAAGCGGAGAAAAAGAGGTGTTGACAGCAGCGAACAACGCTGTAGAATTCGCCTCCCGCTAACGAGAGATCGGAAGCGCAAGTGGTTGAAGTTGCAAAGGAAACTTTGAAAACTTCTTAAAATAACCGCTTGACAGACACAGAGGACGCTGTAGAATGCGCGCCTCGGTTGAGACGAAAGATCTTAACCAACCGCTCTTTAACAACTGAATCAAGCAATTCGTGTGGGTGCTTGTGGAGTCAGACTGCTAGTCAACAGATTATCAGCATCACAAGTTACTCCGCGAGAAATCAAAGATGTAACCAACGATTGCTGAGCCAAGTTTAGGGTTTTCTCAAAACCCAAAGATGTTTGAACTGAAGAGTTTGATCATGGCTCAGATTGAACGCTGGCGGCAGGCCTAACACATGCAAGTCGAGCGGTAGAGAAAAGCTTGCTTTTCTTGAGAGCGGCGGACGGGTGAGTAATGCCTAGGAATCTGCCTGGTAGTGGGGGATAACGTCCGGAAACGGACGCTAATACCGCATACGTCCTACGGGAGAAAGCAGGGGACCTTCGGGCCTTGCGCTATCAGATGAGCCTAGGTCGGATTAGCTAGTTGGTGAGGTAATGGCTCACCAAGGCGACGATCCGTAACTGGTCTGAGAGGATGATCAGTCACACTGGAACTGAGACACGGTCCAGACTCCTACGGGAGGCAGCAGTGGGGAATATTGGACAATGGGCGAAAGCCTGATCCAGCCATGCCGCGTGTGTGAAGAAGGTCTTCGGATTGTAAAGCACTTTAAGTTGGGAGGAAGGGTTGTAGATTAATACTCTGCAATTTTGACGTTACCGACAGAATAAGCACCGGCTAACTCTGTGCCAGCAGCCGCGGTAATACAGAGGGTGCAAGCGTTAATCGGAATTACTGGGCGTAAAGCGCGCGTAGGTGGTTTGTTAAGTTGGATGTGAAAGCCCCGGGCTCAACCTGGGAACTGCATTCAAAACTGACAAGCTAGAGTATGGTAGAGGGTGGTGGAATTTCCTGTGTAGCGGTGAAATGCGTAGATATAGGAAGGAACACCAGTGGCGAAGGCGACCACCTGGACTGATACTGACACTGAGGTGCGAAAGCGTGGGGAGCAAACAGGATTAGATACCCTGGTAGTCCACGCCGTAAACGATGTCAACTAGCCGTTGGGGACCTTGAGTCTTTAGTGGCGCAGCTAACGCATTAAGTTGACCGCCTGGGGAGTACGGCCGCAAGGTTAAAACTCAAATGAATTGACGGGGGCCCGCACAAGCGGTGGAGCATGTGGTTTAATTCGAAGCAACGCGAAGAACCTTACCAGGCCTTGACATCCAATGAACTTTCCAGAGATGGATTGGTGCCTTCGGGAGCATTGAGACAGGTGCTGCATGGCTGTCGTCAGCTCGTGTCGTGAGATGTTGGGTTAAGTCCCGTAACGAGCGCAACCCTTGTCCTTAGTTACCAGCACGTTATGGTGGGCACTCTAAGGAGACTGCCGGTGACAAACCGGAGGAAGGTGGGGATGACGTCAAGTCATCATGGCCCTTACGGCCTGGGCTACACACGTGCTACAATGGTCGGTACAGAGGGTTGCCAAGCCGCGAGGTGGAGCTAATCCCACAAAACCGATCGTAGTCCGGATCGCAGTCTGCAACTCGACTGCGTGAAGTCGGAATCGCTAGTAATCGCGAATCAGAATGTCGCGGTGAATACGTTCCCGGGCCTTGTACACACCGCCCGTCACACCATGGGAGTGGGTTGCACCAGAAGTAGCTAGTCTAACCTTCGGGGGGACGGTTACCACGGTGTGATTCATGACTGGGGTGAAGTCGTAACAAGGTAGCCGTAGGGGAACCTGCGGCTGGATCACCTCCTTAATCGACGACAGCAGCTGCTCCATGAGCTCCCACACGAATTGCTTGATTCATTGAAGAAGACGAAAGAAGCAGCCCGAAATTGGGTCTGTAGCTCAGTTGGTTAGAGCGCACCCCTGATAAGGGTGAGGTCGGCAGTTCGAATCTGCCCAGACCCACCAATTTTGTGTGGGAAACGCCTGTAGAAATACGGGGCCATAGCTCAGCTGGGAGAGCGCCTGCCTTGCACGCAGGAGGTCAGCGGTTCGATCCCGCTTGGCTCCACCACTACTGCTTCTGAAGTGTAAAGCTTAGAAATGAGCATTCCATCGCCGCGATGATGAATGTTGATTTCTAGTCTTTGACTAGTTCGTTCTTTAAAAATTTGGGTATGTGATAGAAAGATAGACTGAACGTTACTTTCACTGGTAACGGATCAGGCTAAGGTAAAATTTGTGAGTGACTCTTAAGAGTTTTGCGAATTTTCGGCGAATGTCGTCTTCATAGTATAACCAGATTGCTTGGGGTTATATGGTCAAGTGAAGAAGCGCATACGGTGGATGCCTTGGCAGTCAGAGGCGATGAAAGACGTGGTAGCCTGCGAAAAGCTTCGGGGAGTCGGCAAACAGACTTTGATCCGGAGATCTCTGAATGGGGGAACCCAGCCAGCACAAGCTGGTTATCTTAAACTGAATACATAGGTTTAAGAGGCGAACCAGGGGAACTGAAACATCTAAGTACCCTGAGGAAAAGAAATCAACCGAGATTCCCTTAGTAGTGGCGAGCGAACGGGGACTAGCCCTTAAGTGGCTTTGAGATTAGCGGAACGCTCTGGAAAGTGCGGCCATAGTGGGTGATAGCCCTGTACGCGAAAGTCTCTTAGTCATGAAATCGAGTAGGACGGAGCACGAGAAACTTTGTCTGAATATGGGGGGACCATCCTCCAAGGCTAAATACTACTGACTGACCGATAGTGAACTAGTACCGTGAGGGAAAGGCGAAAAGAACCCCGGAGAGGGGAGTGAAATAGATCCTGAAACCGTATGCGTACAAGCAGTGGGAGCAGACTTTGTTCTGTGACTGCGTACCTTTTGTATAATGGGTCAGCGACTTATATTCAGTGGCGAGCTTAACCGAATAGGGGAGGCGTAGCGAAAGCGAGTCTTAATAGGGCGTTTAGTCGCTGGGTATAGACCCGAAACCGGGCGATCTATCCATGGGCAGGTTGAAGGTTAGGTAACACTGACTGGAGGACCGAACCGACTACCGTTGAAAAGTTAGCGGATGACCTGTGGATCGGAGTGAAAGGCTAATCAAGCTCGGAGATAGCTGGTTCTCCTCGAAAGCTATTTAGGTAGCGCCTCATGTATCACTGTAGGGGGTAGAGCACTGTTTCGGCTAGGGGGTCATCCCGACTTACCAAACCGATGCAAACTCCGAATACCTACAAGTGCCGAGCATGGGAGACACACGGCGGGTGCTAACGTCCGTCGTGAAAAGGGAAACAACCCAGACCGTCAGCTAAGGTCCCAAAGTTATGGTTAAGTGGGAAACGATGTGGGAAGGCTTAGACAGCTAGGAGGTTGGCTTAGAAGCAGCCACCCTTTAAAGAAAGCGTAATAGCTCACTAGTCGAGTCGGCCTGCGCGGAAGATGTAACGGGGCTCAAACCATACACCGAAGCTACGGGTATCATCTTCGGATGATGCGGTAGAGGAGCGTTCTGTAAGCCTGTGAAGGTGAGTTGAGAAGCTTGCTGGAGGTATCAGAAGTGCGAATGCTGACATGAGTAACGACAATGGGTGTGAAAAACACCCACGCCGAAAGACCAAGGTTTCCTGCGCAACGTTAATCGACGCAGGGTTAGTCGGTCCCTAAGGCGAGGCTGAAAAGCGTAGTCGATGGAAAACAGGTTAATATTCCTGTACTTCTGGTTATTGCGATGGAGGGACGGAGAAGGCTAGGCCAGCTTGGCGTTGGTTGTCCAAGTTTAAGGTGGTAGGCTGAAATCTTAGGTAAATCCGGGGTTTCAAGGCCGAGAGCTGATGACGAGTTACCTTTCAGGTGACGAAGTGGTTGATGCCATGCTTCCAAGAAAAGCTTCTAAGCTTCAGATAACCAGGAACCGTACCCCAAACCGACACAGGTGGTTGGGTAGAGAATACCAAGGCGCTTGAGAGAACTCGGGTGAAGGAACTAGGCAAAATGGCACCGTAACTTCGGGAGAAGGTGCGCCGATGAGGGTGAAGCACTTGCTGCGTAAGCCCACGTCGGTCGAAGATACCAGGCCGCTGCGACTGTTTATTAAAAACACAGCACTCTGCAAACACGAAAGTGGACGTATAGGGTGTGACGCCTGCCCGGTGCCGGAAGGTTAATTGATGGGGTTAGCTAACGCGAAGCTCTTGATCGAAGCCCCGGTAAACGGCGGCCGTAACTATAACGGTCCTAAGGTAGCGAAATTCCTTGTCGGGTAAGTTCCGACCTGCACGAATGGCGTAACGATGGCGGCGCTGTCTCCACCCGAGACTCAGTGAAATTGAAATCGCTGTGAAGATGCAGTGTATCCGCGGCTAGACGGAAAGACCCCGTGAACCTTTACTATAGCTTTGCACTGGACTTTGAATTTGCTTGTGTAGGATAGGTGGGAGGCTTTGAAGCGTGGACGCCAGTCTGCGTGGAGCCATCCTTGAAATACCACCCTGGCAACTTTGAGGTTCTAACTCAGGTCCGTTATCCGGATCGAGGACAGTGTATGGTGGGTAGTTTGACTGGGGCGGTCTCCTCCTAAAGAGTAACGGAGGAGTACGAAGGTGCGCTCAGACCGGTCGGAAATCGGTCGTAGAGTATAAAGGCAAAAGCGCGCTTGACTGCGAGACAGACACGTCGAGCAGGTACGAAAGTAGGTCTTAGTGATCCGGTGGTTCTGTATGGAAGGGCCATCGCTCAACGGATAAAAGGTACTCCGGGGATAACAGGCTGATACCGCCCAAGAGTTCATATCGACGGCGGTGTTTGGCACCTCGATGTCGGCTCATCACATCCTGGGGCTGAAGCCGGTCCCAAGGGTATGGCTGTTCGCCATTTAAAGTGGTACGCGAGCTGGGTTTAGAACGTCGTGAGACAGTTCGGTCCCTATCTGCCGTGGACGTTTGAGATTTGAGAGGGGCTGCTCCTAGTACGAGAGGACCGGAGTGGACGAACCTCTGGTGTTCCGGTTGTCACGCCAGTGGCATTGCCGGGTAGCTATGTTCGGAAAAGATAACCGCTGAAAGCATCTAAGCGGGAAACTTGCCTCAAGATGAGATCTCACTGGAACCTTGAGTTCCCTGAAGGGCCGTCGAAGACTACGACGTTGATAGGTTGGGTGTGTAAGCGCTGTGAGGCGTTGAGCTAACCAATACTAATTGCCCGTGAGGCTTGACCATATAACACCCAAGCAATTTGAGTCGAATGACCAGATTGCGGTGTTGTGAAGACGAAACAAACCGAAAGTTTGCAACTCACAAAACACCGTCACATACCCGATTCGCTGGAATGTCGAAAGACACGTCAGCTCAAGAATTTCTTGACGACCATAGAGCATTGGAACCACCTGATCCCATCCCGAACTCAGCAGTGAAACGATGCATCGCCGATGGTAGTGTGGGGTTTCCCCATGTGAGAGTAGGTCATCGTCAAGATTAAATTCCGAAACCCCAATTGCGAAAGCAGTTGGGGTTTTGTTTTTAGTAGAAGTCACCCAAATTCACCGGGACGTTACGCTGGTAACGCACTGGTCACAGAATTTCTTGACGACCATAGAGCATTGGAACCACCTGATCCCATCCCGAACTCAGCAGTGAAACGATGCATCGCCGATGGTAGTGTGGGGTTTCCCCATGTGAGAGTAGGTCATCGTCAAGATTGAATTCCAAAACCCCTGTTTGCTCACGCAAACAGGGGTTTTGTCTTTTCCGGGGTCAGTAAACAACGGCAGGTGATGCGTTACGCAAAGCGCTTCAATACATTGCCCATCGCATCATCGGCAAACCCCTGGACGAAGTCCCTGAAGCCCGCCAAAGCCTCGGCACCACCCTGGGCCGGTTCGGCGCTGATGGTCCAGGTCGCCCGTGACAGATCCTCACCCAATGATTCAACGGTCATCGCTGCCCACAGGTGACGCACGCCCAGGGTGTTGTAGATCGTGGTCCAGGTCATGTATCGCTCCTGCTCATCGCGCGAGTTGAGTTGCTCGACCACCAGGTTGCCATCCTTGAAGAATTTCTTGCGCAGGCTGGACACCCCTTCACCCGTCATCTCGATGTGCGACAACGCCGGAATGAATTGATCGAAGCCGGCGAAGTTGCCGACCAGCGCCCAGACGGATTCAGCTTGTGCCGGCACCTCCACCGACGACACGACATGGCAGCCTTGAGGGTTTTGAATCAGGGTATCGGGTTGCAGGGTTTTCATGGTTTAGCTCCGCTTGGATGAATCAGATGAAATTGATTTCCTTGAGGTAGTCACAGCCGCGTCGCAGCAGCGCCGGGGACTTTTCCGGGTAGTGCGCGCCCATCAGTCGTACGCCGGCCTGAGCGTTGTCGTGGCCGATCATGGAGATGTCGCCGATGTCTTCTTCGAAACCGTTCAGGTAAAAGCCGAGGACGCCGAACAAGGCGTTGTCGCTATCGACCCGTCCCAGTTGCTGCTGCCAGTCGGCGACGCTGACCATGGCGAATTCCCGGCCGGCTTCGCGGAAGGATGCGACGTAATCGTCCCAACTCAGCGGTTCGGGGTTGTGCAGGTTGAACACGGCTTTTTCCGCGCAGTAGCGGCTGGCATGAAAGGCGATGAAGCGGGCTAGAAAGTCCACCGGCATCAGGTCGAAATTCAGGGCGAACTCCGGGACCTGTCCCAGTTGGATCGAACCCTTGAGCATCAGCATCAGGCGATTTTTATGTGGCTGGCAGACACCGGTCAGGCTGTTGAAGCTGATGTTGCCTGGGCGATAGATATTGACCCTGACGCCACGCTCGCGCGCCCGTTCGAGGATGCGTTCGCCGACCCATTTGGACAGGTTGTAACCGTTCTTGATGTAGATCGGCGGGGTGTTCGCGGCCGGCATTTCCAGCACCCGGCCATCGGCGGAAATCGTGCTGGAGGCTGACAAGGTCGACACGAAGTTGAGAATCTTTTTACTGCGCCCTTCACACAGGCGCAGGCACTCGAAAATCGGCTCGACGTTGTCCTGCACCAGCGATCCGTAATCCAGCACGTGATTGACGTTCGCGGCGTTGTGCACCAGCGCGCCGAACTCGCGATCCAGGCGTTCGTACACCTGCGGCTCGAGCCCCAGCGACGGCTGGGTGATGTCGGCCGGATACACGCGCACGCGACTCAGGTCCAGATGCTCCAGGCGGTTCTCCTGCAAGGCCTGGGTAAAACGCTGCAACGCCGATTGCCCGCCGCCCTCGCGGACCAGGCAGGCCACTTCGCTGGCACCCCAGGCCAGCAGTGCCTCGACGATGTGCACGCCGACAAAACTGTTGGCACCGGTGACGATCACTTTCTGCACATCACCCATACGACCTGCCGGCAACGGCTGTACATCCAGCTCGCGGAAGGCGTCGCCCAGTGCCTGCTCGCTCAACACTTCTGCGGTGCCGGAACCTCGCACCAGCGTCGCGAGCTTTTCGATGGTTGGCAGTTCGATGAAGCGGTTGATCGAGATACTGCGCCCGAACGTTTCCCTTAACCGCAACAGCATGCGCGACAGCAGAATTGAGTGGCCGCCCAGATTGAAGAAGCTTTCGTCCGTGGAGATATCGCTCGCGGGCAGTTCCAGCAAGTCAGCCCAGATCTCCACCAGCACCGCTTCATCCGCGCTCGCCGGCAAACGCACTGAGGAGCTCTCGTTCAGGCTGACGGGCATCTCCAGCAGCGCCTTGCGATCGACTTTACCGTTGCTGGCGAATGGCATGTTGGCCAGTTCGGTCCAGGCGCAGGGTTGCATGTAGTCCGGTAGTAACTGGCGAGCATGAGCTTGCAGTGCATCGCGGGCCGTCGCGCGTCGACTCTCCAGCGGCTGGGCGAGGAACGCCAGGATCCGCCGTTGACTGTCGATGACCACCGCCACCTGACGGTACAGTTGGCTGTCGCGCAGACAGCGTTCAATCTCTTCCGGCTCGACCCGAAAACCGCGGATCTTGACCTGATTATCCCGCCGCCCGCACAGCTCGATGCCAGCGTCGGTCCACTTCGCCATGTCGCCGGTACGATAGGCACGCAGGGGCTGGCCATGGGGGACGTCGAGTTGCAGATAGCGCTCAGCGGTCTGCTGTGGATTGTTCAGGTACGCCAGGCCCACCCCCGGCCCCACGATGTACAGCTCGCCGACGGTGTTCTGCGGCACCGGTTGAAGATCCTCGTCGAGAATCAGCACCTGGCTGTTGGCGATCGGCGCGCCCAGAGTGCGGTTGCTGTCGCCGGCCTGCAATCGCCGGGCGGTGATCAATACCGTGGCCTCTGTCGGGCCGTAGAGGTTGTAGAGGTTGCCCTGACGGGTGAGCTGTTCGATGACACAAGGCTCGCACACATCGCCGCCGGTCATGATGTGCGCCAGGCCCTGCAACTGCTCCAGCGGCAGGATGCTCAACAGCGCCGGCGGCAGAAACGCGTGGCTCAAGCGTTGTCGGCGGATCAGCTCCACCAGTTGCCGCGGATCACGACGCTGATCATCGCTGGGCACGACCAACAGGGCGCCCTGCAGCAAGGTCGGAAAGATGTCGATCAGCGACGAGTCGAAACTCAGCGAAGAGAACTGCAACGCGCGGCTGCCTTCGCTCAGTTGGACATAGTCGGCGTACCACGCAGTGAAGTGCGCCAGGTTGGCCTGGCTGAGCAACACACCCTTGGGGTGACCGGTGGTGCCCGAGGTGTAGAACGCCATGCAGGGCGAGTCGAGAGCGGGGCGGCGATGCATCAGTGGCTGATCGGGGTCTGCGTCGGCAATGTCGATGGCGCTGATGTCCAGGCTGGGCATCTCCCCGGCGAGTGGGTGGCTGCCGTCATGGAGCAACAGCACGGCCCCGGCGTCGGACAGAATGTATTGCTGGCGGGGCAACGGATGGCTCGGTTCCAGTGGCAGATACACCGCGCCGCTGCCGAGAACCGCCAGAATCCCCGCATACAGCGCACTGCATTTCGGCAGGCAAACACCCACCACCAACGGCCCGCTCCGAGCGTCAAGCAACGGTTGCAGCCGCTGCGCAATGGCGCGGCTGTGAGCATGCAATTGCCCATAGCTGACAATGCTGTCACCGATGCACAGTGCGGGGCTGTCGGGGCACTGGATGAAACGCTGCTCGAGGCGCTCGATCATGGGCACCTGGGCGCGCAGCCGCAGGCGCTCGTCAGCGGTTGCATTGAGCCGATGAACAAAGGCGAGGCCTTCCAGATACTGCAAGCTTTCCATTCGCTGAAAATGCGCGACGCCTGCCGGCTCGGCCCGCAGAAAGTAATCCGCGTCCCGGGAGAAGCGACTGACCAGCAACGCGACGTGATCAACGATTTCCGCCACGGCTCGCAGGCGCAGCGCCTGACCGTTGCCCGAGGGTTCGTCAGCGACCGGCATGCGTGCAAACGGCATCGAGCCGAGCAGGCACAGCAAGTCCAGGGGTGGCAGGCCGGACGCACCTACCACGCCGACGCCCAGGCACAGCGTCAATCGTGGGGTATTGCCCGGTCCCTGCGACGGCAGGCTGGAATCATCGATCAACAGATCGAAGTTGCCCGGCGGCAGCGTGTGAGGATCCATTGAACGTGTGAGCGAATGGCCGGTTTGTTCCAGCTCGGATGTCAGGTCGTTCAACGCCAGGCTGCGGCCAATGAGCAAAATGTCGAGACGTCTCATGAGGGGCTCCTCGTTAAACCAGGTAATCGCTTAGGGCTGTTTGCACGCACGGTGAATCGAGCAGCGAGCTGCTGTGGAAGAACCGCACGATGTTGGCCACCAGTGGGTGATGGCGATTGATCGGGAAGGCCACGCCGGACACCTCGCGCTGGAGTGCATCGCGGGCGGCATCGCTGATGCGCAAGGCGCCGATCAGACGCAGGTCGAAGGCTTGCTGGATGTCATTGGTCAGGTAATGACTGATGAACACCGGCAGAATCCGTGCGATGCATTGGCGGTCAGCGTCGCTTGCGGTGTGCCAGTAAATACGTACCAGCCGGGCCCAGAAGCCCGAATGGCGGCCTTCGTCGAGCAAGTGATCGGCCATCAGCCCCTTGATCGAATGCTTGACGCTGTCGTCCCTGGCGAACGCTGCGACATCGCACGTGACGGTGTTCTCGGCGATGGCGACGCAGATCAGTTCCACGGCCGCTCGTAAATGATCCGGTGCCAGGGCCATGGCCGCCGGAATCGCCCGGCTCAGTTCGATCTGGTCAGGCAGTTCGATGGGCTCGATGCCGGTCAGGGCAACGGTCTGTTGCATGAAATCCATCGCCACCAGCGCGTGATAATCCTCGTCGATCACCACGGTCATGGCGTCGTAGCGGCAGGCGAACGGGAAGGGCACGGGGAAGCGATTCTTGGCGATGCTGCGGGCGGTTTTATCGACGATCTCGGTCTCGAAAATCACCACGTCGTTGATGAATTTGTAGAGCGTCTGCACCAGCGCGAAATCCCGCTGTTCGGGGCATTCGCGCAGGAAGGTTTCGCTCAGCACCAGTTGCTGGCGGCTGAGCGGGTAGATCAGCTTGTCGTCGTTCTCCAGCATGCGGCGCGGGCGAGTGCGAATGGTCGCGCGGTTTTCCCAGGCATCGGCGAAGGATTGGTAGTCGACGGCGTTCATGCGTTCACCTCCGCCAGAGGCTCGTGCATGCTCAGGCGCAGGCCATCCCACAGGGCGATACGGCTTTCCACGGCGGCAAGGGCACTGGCATAGACGTCCCGTTCCTTTTGCGGGTCGCCATCCACCAGTCGCGCCAGCAGCTGTTCAGCGGCCGGGCCATGGTCTTCGGAGTCGACTTCGATATGGCGCTCCAGGTAATAGCGGAAGGTCGGCGCCTGTTCGATGCCAATGCCCCAATCGTCCAGAATGCGCTGGAACATCTGCGGAATGACGCTTTCGCGACCGTGCAGAAAGGCTGCCGCCACGCTGTGGCCGGGCGCGTGCAGCGCGGTGTGCAGGGTGTGGCGCACGAATTGCGCGGCGCACGGGTCGACGTCCACGCTGCGCAGCGCGACGTCATAGCTCACGCCTTCCTGTTGCAGGGCGACGAACCGCTCTACCACGACGGTGCTGGCGCCCACCTCGCGCATGGCATCGAGGTACAGCTCGAAATGGCTGTAATGACCCTGGGCGGGACGATCATCGGACTCTTCGCCAAGCACGATTTCGTTGATCAGTCGCGCCGCGCGTGGATCCCTCGGCGGCAGCCAGGGCAGTTGTACGCACGTGAGTTCCTGTTGCAGGCGCTTGGTCAGGGACATGAAGTCCCATACTGCAAATACATGGCACTCCATGAACCGTTGAAGTACCGCAAGAGAATGTATTTCAGAAAAGATGGGGTGCGAACTCAGTTCTGCCTTTTTCTGATCGAGCCGGTCTTTTATTGAATTCATGGCGAGCCTATAGGTCAGTGTTCTGTAATGGATTGGAATCAACAGGTAACAGTTGTATGAAGTTCTTTCTGGCGAGCGGGTACAACAAGCGTTGAACGATGTCACTGACATGCAGGTCAATGGCGTAGCGCTTGGTGGCCGGTGCTCTTGGGTGGCAGAGAAAAAATTAATACACGAATTAAGTGTCGGGCAAGTAATTTTTATACTAATTTCAAGTTCAACTTTTTAAGGTGCGAGATACCCCGATAAAACTTTTGTATGAAGTTTTATTTTGGCGTAGTTGCTCCCTCCGACTTATATAAGTAGAAATCGAATAAAGAGTGAATGCCTCACTCGAGCAACTTTCTAAGGATCATCGTTAGTGTGATCTGAGGGGGAAGATGGCCATGGCGCCAATACTTCCTTTTCCCGTGGCAAGACTCCTTCCGTAGGTTCTTGGGTAGGGTGGGCGACGCCGCTTGTGCGGTGTTTCGCCCGTTGTTATTGGTTGGCAATCCAAGACTGAGCGTAAATCAAGGCAGCCGCTATCGCTGACGTGTCCTGCCGTCAGCGCAGCGCTTGAACTCGAGGAAAAAAAGGGAGGTTACGCAGCTGCGCCAGACCTGATCGAGCTGAGGGAAGCGGCTCGATCAGGTCCGGTGCGGCGATTCGTTTCTAGGCTTTTCGACTTTTGGCTTCGGTGCTTTCGAGGTAGCGGGTAATGACCTCGACGCCGCGATTGAGGTGGTGCTCAAGCAGCTTCACCGTAGCTTCGATGTCGCGAGCTTGCGCCGCGTGCAGCAAGGCGCGGTGATCGTCCTGGGACAGTTTGCCCAGGCCCATGGCTTCCAGGTTGAACCGCAGGAAGCGTTCTTCTTCGTTCAGGCCCTCTTCGATCAGTTTCAACAACCGATGGTTGGGGGCCTTGCCGTAGAGCGACATGTGAAACAGACGGTTGAGTCGACCGATTTCGCTGTAGTCGTGCTCGGTTTCCAGTGCTTCGATGTACTGGGCGGCGTGCTCGAAATCCTCGGCAGTGAGCAGAGGGATCGACAGACGCAGCGCTTCTGACTCCAGCAAAATGCGCAGCGCATAGGTTTCGGCGGCATCGCCCTGAACCAGTGGCGCAACGACAGCGCCTTTATGGGCGACCACATTGAGCAGCGCCTGCGCTTCGAGCTGGCGCAGGGCTTCGCGCACGGGCATGCGACTCACCCCGAACAGATCGGCCAGGTCCTGCTGGCGAAGGGCGGTACCGCAGGGAATACGGCCGTCGAGGATGGCGGCGCGCAACGTCTGTTCGATGACGGAACGGGCCACGTGGGCGGGAATCGGGCCGTTGACCTTGATGCTGTGAAGAGGGTTGGGTTTTTGTGTCACTACAACGCACCCTGATGACTGAGAGATTGGATCCAAAATGAAACTAGTAACTGCCTGAGAAGTTGTCAAACGGGCAAATTAAACATCTTGTACATCAAGCTTAGCGCGGTCCTGCGATCTCACCGTGCCATTGTTCCTGTAACCGGCTAACCTTCACCTTCATCGAATCCACCTGCCTACATGGATGCCACGCATTGGCGGTACGTTTCGCGATCCCTCGGACTGTGCGCTGGCTATCCTGCGCGTTGCTGCTGGCCGGTGCCTTGGCGGGCGGTCTGCATGCCGACTGGGATTTCTCCCTGATCAGCCGCCGGGCGCAGGCATTGTACGGACCTTTGGGCGCAGGTCAGCAACGAATCGAATGCCTGGCAGAACCTGCTGGCGACGCAGAAGCAGCTCCCTGAGCTCGAGAAGCTCAAGGTCGTCAATCTGTTCTTCAACCGGCAACTGCGTTATCAGGAAGACATCGACTTGTGGCACACGGTCGATTACTGGGAAACGCCCATCGAAGCCTTGTGGAAAGGCGCCGGGGATTGCGAAGACTACGCCATCGCCAAGTATTTCAGCTTGCGTCATCTCGGCGTTTCCAGCGACAAGTTGCGCATCACCTACGTCAAGGCCCTGACCCAGAACCGCGCGCACATGGTGCTGACTTACTACGCCAGCCCCGACGCCATGCCGCTGGTGCTCGACAGCCTGATAGACGCGATCAAACCCGCCAGCCAACGAACCGACCTGCTGCCCGTCTACGCTTTTAATGCCGAGGGCGTGTGGTTGCCGGGGGACAAGGGCAACAAAAGAGTCAGCGACACCAAACGCCTGTCTCGCTGGCAGGACGTTCTGAAAAAAATGCAGGCCGAAGGATTTCCGGTCGAGACGACTAACTAGGAGCACGCTCTCAGATGTCTTTGTTCAAACAGCTGTTGATCGCAATCTGTCTGTTCCTGGTGGTCGCCTTCACCGGCAGCTTCATGGTCAGCCTCGAAAGCTCGCGCACCCAGTACGTCAACCAGTTGCGCTCCCATGCGCAGGACGCGGCAACGGCGCTGGCGCTGTCGTTGACGCCGAACATCGACGACCCGGCGATGGTCGAGCTGCTGGTCAGCTCGATTTTCGACAGCGGTTATTACGCGAGCATCCGCGTGGTCGATCTGGCGAACGACAAGACGCTGGTCGAACGCAGCGGCAGCCCGGCGGTGAGCAACGTGCCCGACTGGTTCGTCAAACTGATCGGCCTGGATCCGGCGGGGGGCGATGCGATCGTCAGTCGCGGCTGGGAGCAGGCAGCACGGGTCGAAGTGGTCAGCCATCCGATGTTCGCCATCGCCAAGCTGTGGCAGAGCGCCCTGGGCAGCCTCGGCTGGTTGCTGCTGTGCGGTGCGGTCAGTGCGGCGCTGGGCGCCTTGCTGCTGCGCCGGCAATTGAAGCCGCTGGATTACATGGTCCAGCAATCCCACGCCATTGCCCGTCGCGAATTCCTCAGCCTGCCGGACCTGCCACGCACCCCCGAGTTGCGTCGCGTAGTGCAGGCCATGAACCAGATGGTCGAAAAGCTCAAGGCGTTGTTCCAGGAGCAGGCCGAACGCAGTGAAAAATTGCGCGACGAGTCCTATCAGGATTCATTGACCGGGTTGGCCAACCGGCGTTACTTCGAGATGCAATTGAATGCGCGGGTGAGCAATCCCGAGAAGGCGAGCTCGGGTTACTTGATGCTGTTGCGGGTCAAGGACCTGGCCGGGCTGAATCAGCGCCTGGGTGGCCAGCACACCGACGAGTTGCTCAAGGCGGTCGGCCAGCAGCTGTTGCGTGAGTGCGCCCGTTATCCGGAGACGCTGAACATGGTGACGCGGGTCCGCGGTGGCGAATTCGCAGTGCTGGCGCCGGGGTTGATGCACGCCGAAGCGCTGCAACTGGCGCAACACCTGGACCTGGCCCTGACCAGTCTGCACGCGACGGGTGCCACCGACCTGGCGGCCGTGGCCTACATCGGTCTGGCGCCTTTCAAGTTTGGTGATTCACCGCAAGCGGTGCTCGGGCTTGCCGATCAGGCCCTCGCCCAGGCAGAAGGCCAGGGTGAGTCGAGGTGGGTCTGCCTGGACCACAGTGCTCCGTCGGCGCTCGCCGACGATCATCATGCCTGGCACCGCTTGCTCGATAACGCGCTGAATCAACGGCGTTTCGAGCTGTATTTCCAGCCGGTGGTGGCCAGCCAGGACACCTCGCTGGTGTTGCATTACAAGGTGTTGTCGCGGTTGATCGACGACCAGGGCCAGGCGATTCCGGCCGGCCGATTCCTGCCGTGGCTGGAGCGTTTCGGCTGGGCCGCGCGCCTGGATCGGCTGATGCTGGAACAGGTGCTGGAGCAGATGACGGGCCATCAAGCCGCGCTGGCGCTGAACCTGTCTTCGGCGACGCTGACCCATCCCCAGGCGTTGGGCAAGGTCTTCGACATTTTGCGCGCGCACTCCAACCTCGGCCCGCGACTGATCCTGGAAATCGGCGAGGAGCAACTGCCGGAACAAGCCCGGCTCGAAGACCTGATGCGCCGCCTGCGCGAGATTGGCTTCTCCCTGGGCCTGCAACATTTTGGCGGCCGCTTCAGCATGATCGGCAACCTGGCGCGGCTGGGGCTGGCGTACCTGAAAATTGATGGTGTGTACATCCGCGCGATTGATCAGGAGAGTGACAAGCGTTTGTTCATCGAGGCGATTCAGCGCGCGGCGCACAGCATCGACCTGCCGCTGATTGCCGAGCGGGTCGAAACCGAAGGAGAGCTGGCGGTGATTCGCGAGATGGAGATTTTTGGTGTGCAGGGGCAGTTGGTTGGGGAGCCGAAGCCCTGGGAGTGAGCTTTGGCGTTGGGTTGTTCTCCAGGCTCGCTCCCACACTGAAAATCCTGTGGGAGCGAGCCTGCTCGCGATGGGGCCTTCAATAACGACACAATACCTGAGAGAACTAGATCAACCCCACCTCATCGTCATCCACCAAATGCTCCAGCCCACCCAGCGCTTCCCGCGCCTGGGAACGGTCCATGAGCTTGGCCTGGGCGGCGACCGGCAGGTCGGTGACACGAATCACGCCTTTGTCGGTGAGCACCTGGATCAGGTCGTCGATGACCCGGATCATGTCCAGGTCGCTCTGCTTCAGTTGCTTGAGCTGTTTGATCTGCTTCAACTGCTTCTGACTGGTGGCCACCAGTTCAGTGGCGAACCATTCCTGCAGGTCAGGATGATCCGCCGGCAAGGTTTCAGTGGACCCGGCGTACGCCTCGGCTTCCACGCGCGTCAATTGGCCGTCCGTATCGCGTTGCACGTAGAACATCGAGCGTCCCTCATGAGTTGAGCAGCGTCATCCTGTCAGCAGCATAGGCGAAATCAGCCATATGGTTATGCGCTAACGGTATTTAAAATAAAGTTCTTATATCTATAAAGTTAACACCCTGCGTACCTGCCGACCAATCGGCGCGCCGCACGACACGAACCAACACGGGACCTCCGTGAGTTTCTGATCGACGTGCGCGCCCTTGAGCGTGCCGTGCGTGGGAGTGATTTTATGTCCGTCGTTTCTGCAACTCGCAACATCGCCGCGCAAATCTTCGAGATTCGCCCATTCAACGGCGTGGTCGGCGCCGAAATCATTGGCCTGGACCTCTCCCGGCCGGTCAATGACGATGATTTCGCGCGCATTCACCGTGCGCACCTGGACCACCATGTCGTGGTGTTCCGCGACCAGCGCATTACCCCCCAGCAACAGATCGACTTCAGCCGCCGTTTTGGCGTGTTGCAGATCCATGTGCTCAAGCAGTTCCTGCTGGCCGGGCACCCGGAAATCCTCATCGTTTCCAACATCATCGAAAACGGCCAGTCCATCGGCCTGGGCGATGCCGGCAAGTTCTGGCACTCCGACCTTTCCTACAAGGAGCTGCCCAGCCTGGGCTCGATGCTGCACGCCCAGGAACTGCCATCGGAAGGTGGCGACACCCTGTTCGCCGACATGCACAAAGCCTGGGATAACCTGCCCGAAGCGCTGCGCAAGGCGGTCGAAGGACGGTCCGCAGCGCATTCCTACACGGCACGCTACAGCGAGACCAAGTTCGAAGGCAATTGGCGTCCGACCCTGACACCGGAACAACTGGCCCAGGTCGCCGAAGTCATCCACCCGATCGTGCGCACCCACCCGGAAAACGGTCGCAAGGCCTTGTTCGTCAGCGAAGGGTTCACCACACGGATCGTCGGCTTGCCGGAGGACGAGAGCAAGCAGTTGCTCGATGAACTCTACGCCCACAGCGTGTTGCCGCAGAACATCTACCGTCACCAATGGCAGCCCCATGACCTGGTGTTCTGGGACAACCGCTCGCTGATCCACCTCGCCACCGGATGCCCAGGTCATCTGCGTCGCAAGTTGTATCGCACCACCATCCAGGGCACCAAGCCGCTTTAAGGGAGCTGATCGACATGAACGCCCCATTGCCAGGCCACACGGCCAGCAAACCGAACGCCACCGCCCAGGCGCTGTTGGCGGTCGACAACGTCAGCCTCGAATACCGCACGCCCCAGCGGGTGGTTCGGGCGACCCATCAAGTCAGTTTCGAGATTGATCCGGCGGACCGGTTTGTCCTGCTGGGGCCTTCCGGCTGCGGTAAATCGACCTTGCTCAAGGCCGCCGCCGGCTTCATCCAGCCGGTCGAGGGCGAGATCCGCCTGCAAGGCCAGCGCGTCGATGCGCCAGGGCCGGACCGGATCGTGGTGTTCCAGGAGTTCGACCAACTGCCGCCGTGGAAAACCGTCAAACAGAACGTGATGTTTCCGCTGCTGGCGTCGAAAACCCTCAAGCGCAAGGAAGCCGAAGAACGCGCGCTGGATTATCTGGAAAAGGTCGGGCTGGCGGCGTTCGCCGATGCCTATCCGCACACGCTTTCGGGTGGCATGAAAGCGCGTGTGGCCATTGCCCGCGCGCTGGCCATGCAGCCGAAGATCCTGTTGATGGACGAACCTTTCGCCGCCCTCGACGCGCTGACCCGGCGCAAGATGCAGGAAGAGTTGCTGCTCCTCTGGGAGGAGGTGCGCTTCACCTTGCTGTTCGTCACCCACTCCATCGAAGAGGCGCTGGTGGTGGGCAATCGCATCCTGTTGCTGTCGCCGCATCCGGGCCGCGTGCGGGCGGAAGTCCACAGCCATCAGTACGATCTGCATAGCCTGGGTGGCGCGGCGTTTCAGGAATCGGCGCGGCGTATTCATCGGCTGTTGTTCGATGAAGGCCCGTCAGAGCAAACCGAGCGCGAACTGGATTTCACCGATATCCGCATCGCTTATTGAGCCAGTTGAGAGGAGGGCCCGATGAGCCATTTATCATCCCCGCGTGAAGAATTCGAAAACGTTCTGCCGCCGCTTGCCAACGTGTCGCTGGAGCGTGAGCTGCCGCTGGGCCAGCGCCTGTGGCAACAGGGCTGGATTCGCAAAGGCCTGATCCTGATCCTGCTGGCGCTGCTCTGGGAAGCCATCGCCCGTTACCAGAACAACGACCTGCTGCTGCCCAGCTTCGTGCAGACCGCCCAGGCGCTGTATGGCGGGCTGGTCAGTGGCGAGCTGTTGGGCAAGGTGTGGATTTCCCTGGTGGTGCTGGTCAAGGGCTATCTGATCGGCATCGTTCTGGCGTTTGCCCTGACCACCCTGGCGGTGTCGACCCAGTTGGGACGCGACCTGCTGAGTACGCTGACCTCGATGTTCAACCCGTTGCCGGCCATTGCCCTGTTGCCGCTGGCGCTGCTGTGGTTCGGCCTGGGGCAGAACAGCCTGATTTTCGTGCTGGTGCATTCGGTGTTGTGGGCGTTGGCGCTCAACACCTATGCCGGCTTCCTCGGCGTCTCGGAAACCCTGCGCATGGCGGGGCGCAACTATGGCCTGAAGGGCATGCGTTTCGTGCTGTTCATCCTGATTCCGGCGGCGCTGCCGTCGATTCTCGCCGGATTGAAAATCGGCTGGGCATTTGCCTGGCGCACGTTGATAGCGGCGGAACTGGTGTTTGGCGCGACCAGTGGCAAGGGCGGGTTGGGCTGGTACATCTTCCAGAATCGCAATGAGCTGTACACCGACAAGGTGTTTGCCGGATTGGCGGTGGTGATCCTGATCGGGTTGCTGGTGGAGAACCTGGTGTTCGATTCGCTGGAGCGGGTGACGGTGAAGCGGTGGGGGATGCAGAGGTAATGGGTGTCAGGACTGGCCCCTTCGCGAGCAAGCCCGCTCCCACAATGGATCTGCGTACACCGATCCACTGTAGGAGCGGGCTTGCCCGCGATGGGGCCCTACCGACCACCACATCAACCAAAGATGTTTGCTAGCATTGCGCTCGAATCAATCCCCACGGCCAATGAGTGCTCAGCATGCAACTCCCGGACATGAACCTTCTGGTCGCCCTCGACGCTCTGCTCGACGAGGGCAGTGTGGTGGGCGCGGCGCGGCGGATGAACCTCAGCCCGGCAGCCATGAGCCGCACGCTCACGCGCATTCGCGAGGCCATTGGCGATCCGATTCTGGTGCGGGCCGGCCGTGGCCTGGTGCCGACGCCCAAGGCGCTGGAGCTGCGCGAGCAGGTGCGCGACCTGGTGGAGCAGGCGGCGCAGTTGTTTCATTCGGCGCGGGTGCTGGACCTGGGCAGTTTGCGCCGGCGCTTCAGCATCCGGGCCAACGACTTTTTCGTTGGCATCTACGGCGGCAAGCTGTTCGACACCATGGAGCGCCAGGCGCCACATTGTGAGCTGCGCTTCGTTCCGGAAGGCGATGGCGATGACGAGGCGCTGCGCGAAGGGCGCATCGACCTGAATGTCAGCAACAGTCGTCCGCTGATGCCGGAAGTAAAGGTGCAGAACCTGTTTTCCACGCAGTTCGTCGGCCTGGTGCGCGAAGGCCATCCGTTGCTGGACGAAGAAATCACCCCTGAACGCTTCGCCGGGTTTTCCCACATCAGCATGTCCCGTCGCGGTATCGCTCGCGGGCCGATCGACACCGCGCTCAACGCCCTGGGGCTGGAGCGACGGGTGGCGGTAATCGCGCCGAGCTTCCATGCCGCGATGTTCGCCTTGCCTGATTCCGACCTGATTCTGCCGGTGCCCCGGGAAACGCTGTTGAGCGTGCGCCGCCTGGGCCTGAAGTTGTGCTCGTTCACCCTGCCGGTGGCGCTGCCGACCATCGTGCTGACGCAAGCCTGGCACCCGCGCTTCGACAACGATCCGGTGCATCGCTGGCTGCGCGAAACGGTGAAGAACCGCTGCGACGAAACCTGGCTGGCCGCCCAGGCCTGATGACGGCACAGGCCATTCATACCTATGGATGGTGTTGCACCTGTGAGGCCGGTGTTAGTTTTTTCAGCGTTGCGAGGCGGCACCTTGTCATTCGATAGCTGCGTCTGATGCACTTATACATTGCCAATAAGTCAATTTTCGTCAGCGATCAGCGTCCTTAAACTGCCAGCCTATTCATTTTGGAGTCTACCGATGACCTCCCTGACGGCATCGGCGTCGTTGGCTGCCCCTGCGCCGGCCGCCGCGCCGACGCAATTTGGCCTGCGGATCATCATTGGCCTGGTGGGCGTGTTACTGGCGGTGCTGGTGTCGGGCCTCAATGAGATGGTGACCAAGGTGGCCCTCGCCGACATCCGCGGCGCCCTGGCCATCGGCTATGACGAAGGCACCTGGCTGGTCGCCAGCTACACCGCGACCTCGGTGGCGGCGATGGCATTCGCCCCCTGGTGTGCGGTGACGTTCTCGTTGCGGCGTTTTACCCTCTGCGCCATCGGCCTGTTCACCTTGCTGGGCGTGCTGTGCCCCTTCGCCCCGAACTACGAAAGCCTGTTGCTGATGCGCACCCTGCAAGGCCTGGCGGGCGGTGCGTTGCCGCCGATGCTGATGACCGTGGCCCTGCGTTTCCTGCCGGCCAACGTGAAGCTCTACGGCCTGGCCGGATATGCCCTGACCGCCACGTTCGGCCCTGGGCTCGGTACGCCGCTGGCGGGGCTTTGGACCGAGCATGTCGGCTGGCAATGGACCTTCTGGCAGATCATCGCGCCATGCCTGATCGCCATGGTGGCGGTCGCCTACGGCTTGCCTCAGGACCCGGTCCGCCTGGAGCGTTTCAAGCAATTCAACTGGCGCGGCGTGCTGCTGGGTTTTCCGGCGATCTGCATGTTGGTGATCGGCATCCTGCAAGGCAATCGCCTGGACTGGTTCGAGTCGAGCCTGATCACGGGTTTGCTCACCGGTGGCCTGGTGTTGCTGGTGCTGTTTCTGATCAACGAATGGTCGCAGCCGATTCCATTTTTCAAGTTGCAGATGCTCGGCATCCGCAACCTGTCGTTCGCACTGCTGACACTGGCCGGTGTGCTGGTGATCCTGCTGTCGGTGATCATCCTGCCGTCCAGTTACCTGGCGCAGGTGCAGGGTTATCGCCCGGTGCAGACCGCGCCGATCATGTTGATCGCGGCGCTGCCGCAACTGATCGCGCTGCCGCTGGTGGCGGCGCTGTGCAACCTGCGCTGGGTGGATTGCCGCTGGGTGCTGGGGATCGGCCTGAGCATGCTGGCGGTGTCGTGCCTGGGGGGCTCGCAGCTGACCTCGCAATGGATTCGCGACGACTTCTACGTACTGCAACTGTTGCAGATCTTTGGCCAACCCATGGCGGTGTTGCCTTTGCTGATGCTTTCCACCGGCAGCATCACGCCGATGGAAGGCCCGTTCGCCTCCTCCTGGTTCAACACCGTGAAAGGGCTGGCGGCGGTGATCGCCACGGGCGTGATCGAGACGCTGACCACCTCGCGGTTGCACTTTCATTCGACCATGTTGGTGGACCGCCTCGGCAACTCGCCGCTGGTCGATGGCGACAGCGCCGGCCTCGCCCATCGTTTGCACGAGCAGGCGGTGGTGCTGACGGCGTCGGACCTTTACCTGTGCATGACCGGCGTCGCCCTGGTGCTGATCCTGTTGATTTTCTGGCTGCCGACGCGGATCTATCCACCGCGCGCGCCGACTTGAATGCTCCACTGAAACTGAAGGTTTTTATGACGACTCAATCAAAGCAAAAAGTGGCCGTGGCCATCGCCGCCGTGGTGGCGGTGGGCGTGCTGGCTTACCTGCTGGCGCCGGGGCTGTTCGGCAAGCGCACTCAGCAGGTGACCAACGATGCGTTTGTCAGCGCCGACTTCACCCTGGTGGTGCCGCGTGTCGCCGGGTTCATCAAAGAGGTGTATGTCGAGGACAACCAGCAGGTCAAGGCCGGCCAATTGCTGGCGCTGATCGACGATCGCGACCTGCGCGCCGCTGCCCAGGCTGCCGATGCCGAGACGCTGGTGGCACGGGCGCAACTGCAAAATGCCCGGGCGACCCTCGAACGCCAGGTGTCGGTGATCGCCCAGGCACAAGCCTCGGTGGCGTCGGCCAAGGCGGAAATGGCGTTCGCCGAACATGAACTGAAACGCTACAACCACCTGGCCGGTGTGGGCGCGGGCACGGTGCAGAACGCCCAGCAAGCCAGCACGCGCATCGAGCAGGCCAGCGCCAGGTTGACCAACACCACCGCGGTACTGGCGGCAGAGCGCAAGCAAGTGGAAATCCTCACCGCGCAGCGTGATGCCGCCGAAGGGGGGCTGAAGCGTGCGCAGGCGGCATTGGAGATTGCCAGTTTCGAGCTGTCCTACACCCGCATCGTCGCGCCGCAGGACGGCATGGTCGGCGAGCGGGCAGTGCGCGTCGGCGCGTACGTCACGCCGGGCAGCAAGCTGCTGGCGGTGGTGCCGCTGACCCAGGCGTATGTGGTGGCCAACTTCCAGGAAACCCAATTGACCGACGTGCAACCGGGGCAGGACGTGCAGGTGCGCGTCGACAGCCTGGGTGGTGAAGCGCTGTCCGGTCGTGTCGAGAGCATTGCGCCGGCCACCGGGGTGACCTTCGCCTCGATCAAGCCTGACAACGCCACGGGCAACTTCACCAAGGTGGTACAGCGCATTCCGGTGAAGATCGTGCTGGAACCGGGGCAGCCGCTGGCTGAGCGGTTGCGCGTGGGGATGTCGGTGGAGGCCAGTATTGATACCGCTGGGGGCGGGGCGCGCGAGGTTGTGCAGCGATGAAGATTTTTGCTGGCCGCTCTGGCCTCATCGCGAGCAGGCTCGCTCCCACAGGTTCAGTGGTGCGCTTGTGGGAGCGAGCCTGCTCGCGATCAGTTCATCAGCCCCAACTCATCATCAGTGCCTTGCTGGCCCTGAGCCTCTCAGCCTGCACCCTCGGCCCGGACTTCCAGAAGCCACAAACCCAGCCCATCGCCGAATGGTCAAAACCCAACCAGGCAGCCGCCAGCCAGGCCGTAGCCGAGACCATGAGCGAACGTTGGTGGGAAGTGTTCCAGGACGCCAAGCTGTCGGCCCTGGCGCAACGTGCACTCACCAGTAACCTCGACCTGAAACTCGCCAGCAGCCGCCTGGAACAGAGCCGCGCGGTGCGCCAGGTGGTCACCGCCGAGCGTTACCCCAACACGGCGGCCACCGCCAGCTACGGGCGCAAGCGCAACAGCGCTGAAGGCTTGAGCGACCCTTCAGGCAATCAGGGGCGGTCGGCCTTCAACCTGTGGGACGCCGGCTTCTCGGCCTCCTGGGAGCTGGATTTCTGGGGCCGTGTGCGCCGGGAAACCGAAGCGGCTGACGCGACCCTGGAAGTCGCCGAGAACGACCAGCGCGGCGTGCTGCTGTCGGTGCTCGCGGAGACGGCGCAGGACTACATCCAACTGCGCGGCGTGCAGAACACCCGGGCGGTCACCGAGCAGAACCTCGACGTCGCGCGGCACAGTTTGAAGCTGTCGCAACTGCGCCTGGCAGACGGTGTCGCCACCGACCTGGATGTCGCCGAAGCGGCCGCGCAAGTCGCCGCCATCGAGTCGCGCCTGCCGGCACTCGAGGCGCGCCAGGCGCAATTGATCAACGCCTTGAGCCTGTTGATGGGCGAGCCACCGCAGGCGTTGCAGGCCGAGTTGTCGGCTGACGCGCCCGTGCCGCAAACGCCGCGCCAGGTCGCTATCGGCCTGCCGTCGCAATTGGCCGAGCGCCGCCCGGACATTCGCCAGGCCGAGGCGCGCCTGCACGCCGCCACGGCGAACATCGGCGTGGCCAAAGCAGATTTCTATCCGCGCATTACACTGTCGGGCAACCTCGGTTCGCAAGCGATGCAACTGAGTGATTTCGGCTCATGGAGCTCGCGCTCGTTCGGCATCGGCCCGCAAATGAGCCTGCCGCTGTTCGACGGTGGGCGCCTGCGCGGTGTGCTGAATTTGCGCGAAGCCCAGCAACAGGAAGCCGCGATCGCCTACCAGCAGACCGTGCTGCGTGCCTGGCATGAAATCGACGACCAACTGACGGCCTACAACGCCAGCCAGTTGCGCCGCGACAGCCTCGCCGAAGCGGTGCGGCAGAACCAGATCGCTTTGAGCACCGCCAAGCAGCAATACGTGGAAGGGGTGGTGGACTTCGTCAACGTACTCACCGTACAGGCCGATTTGCTCGCGACTCAGCAGCAATGGGTGGAAAGCTCGACCGGCGTATCGCTGGCGATGATCGGCTTGTACAAGGCCTTGGGCGGCGGCTGGGAGTCGGTGTACCCGCTGGCGGCGCAACGCTAATCGTTTTGCCAAGTGGCTGCGTTAAGTGTAATGATAATTGCTATCAATCACGCGCGTAGAACCACCCCATGGACGCAGCCACTGGCGGCAACGACTCCCTTCATCGTCTTTACCGCGAGAACCATGGCTGGTTGCAAGGCTGGTTACGCAAACGCCTGGGCGACCGCGAACACGCGGCGGACGTGGCGCAGGATACCTTCCTGCGCCTGCTGGTCTCGGGGCGCATGCCCGGCCCGCAGGAAAGCCGCAGCTATCTGACGCAGATCGCTCGCAACCTGGTGATCGACCAATGGCGCCGCTTGCGCATCGAGCGCGCCTACCTGGACAGCATCGCGCACCTGCCGGAGCCGGAATCACCGTCCCTGGAAACCCGCGCCCTGATCCTCGAAACCCTGATGCAGATCGACGCGATGCTCGACCGCATGCCGGACAATGTGCGCCAGGCGTTCTTGCTGTCGCAGTTCGAAGGCCTGAGCTATGCGCAGATTGCCGAGCGGCTCGGGGTGACGGTCAGTTCGGTGCAGAAGTACATGACCCGGGCAATTCTCGCCTGTTATCAACTGGTCTACGAATCATGAGCCGCGCCCACGACGCACCCATCGACCCGGCGATCGTCGAGCAGGCCAGCGAGTGGCTGATGCTGCACTGGGGCGGTGACCTCGACGCGCCGCAGCGCCAGGCTTTCGTACAGTGGCAGCAGGCGCATCCGGAGCATCAGCGGGCCTGGCAGCGCCTGCAACAACTGCAACAGACCTTCGGCTCGGTGCCGGCCGGATGCGCCCGCGCGGTGTTGCGCGACAGCCCCGACCCGCAGCGCCGTGCCGCCCTGAAAATGCTCGGCCTGTTGCTGGTCGCTGGCGGCAGCGGCTATCTGCTGCAAGACCAGGTGACCTGGCGCGCCACCTTCGCCGAGCACCGCACCGCCACCGGTGAGATCCGCCACCTGACCCTGAGCGATGGCACCCGGCTCGACCTCAACAGCGACAGCGCGGTCGACCTGCGTTTCACCGCGCAGGAACGGCGGATCAAGTTGCTCCGCGGCGAGGTGCTGCTCACCAGCGGTCACGACCCGGTGCGGCCGTTGATCGTGGAAACCGCCAGCGGCGATGTACAGGCGTTGGGCACGCGGTTTTCCGTGCGGGAAATGGACGATGGCGCCCGTGTCGAGCTGTATGAAGGGCAGTTGCGCATCAGCCCCAGGCAGGGCGCGCCGGTGCTCATGGAGGCGGGGCACGCGTTGTGGTTCAGCGCCAGTGGTGTGGGTCCTTTGCAAACGGCCAACGTCAATGCCAGCAGTTGGAGCCAGGGCCGCCTGATTGCCGAGCGTCAGCCGCTCGGGCGTTTCCTGGCGGAGCTGGCGCGTTATCGACCGGGCTGGATTCGCTGCGATGAATCGGTCTCGTCGCTGCTGTTGACCGGGGTGTTTCCCCTGGACAACACCGACGCGGTGCTCGCCGCGCTCGAACGGACCTTGCCGGTGCAGGTCGAGTCGGTGACCCGCTACTGGGTGACGGTCAAACGCCGCGCCTGACGGCCCGGAAAAAAATTTCCACAAGTGCTTGTCGGTTTTCTTGCCCCGTTCGGGATACCTCTTGAAAGCAAATCAAGAAGCATTCTCACGGGGAGTTCCAGAATGCCACAACGTCCGACACAGAAGACTTTTGCCCTCGATGGCGTGTTGCGCCGCGGCGTATTCGCCACCTTGCTGGCCACCACACCGCTGGCGCCACACCTGGCCTGGGCCGAGGACAGCGCCGTCAGTCAGGCTCGCCAGTACAGCATCGGCGCGGGCAACCTCGATCAGGTGCTCAATCGGTTTGCCAGCGAGGCGGGCATTCTGCTGTCGGTGGATGCGCAACTGACCGAAGGCAAACGCAGTGCCGGGCTCCAGGGGCGTTTTGATGTGACCCAGGGCCTTGAGCGGTTGCTCGCCGGCAGCGGCTTGCAGGCCGTTTACGCCCAGGGCGGCTGGTCGTTGCAGCCGGTTGCACAAGACGGCCCACTGCAATTGGGTGCCACCCGCGTCAGCGCCCCCGAAGCCCGGGAAAATGCCTGGGGCCCGGTCGAGGGCATCGTCGCCAAGCGCAGCGCCACCGGCACCAAGACCGACGCCGCGCTGGTGGAAATCCCGCAGACCGTCAACGTCGTCACCGCCGCCGAAATCAGCTCGCGCAATGCGCAAAGCGTCACCGAAGCCCTGCGCTACACGCCGGGGATCACCGGTGGCGGCTTCTCCGACCGGGTGAAGATCTTCGATGAGCCGACCTCGCGCGGCTTCTCGCCGACGCCGCTGTACCTCGACGGCCTGCACCTGCCCTATGGCGGTGGCAGCACCGGCGGCGCGTTGCAGATCGAACCGTACTCGCTGGAACGCATCGAGGTGCTCAAGGGCCCGGCATCGGTGTTGTACGGGCAGAACCAGCCCGGCGGGATCGTCAACCTGGTGAGCAAGCGGCCCACCGAACAGGCCTTGCATCAGGTCAGGTTCGAAGCCGGCAGCTACGATCACAAGAGCGCCGCCATCGACCTCGGCGGCCCGCTCGACGACGAAGGCAAGTACCTCTATCGCCTGACCGCCCTGGCCAATGACAGCCAGGACGAGATCGACTACGTCAAGGACAAGCGCCAGTTCATCGCCCCGAGCTTCACTTGGCGTCCCAGCGACGACACCAGCCTGACCCTGTTCGCCCAGTACCAGAAAGACGAGGGTGTGCCCGAGGCGCAGGGCCTGCCGGCGGTGGGCACGCTGTTCCATAACCCCAACGGCAAGATCGACCGCGACCTGTTCCTGGGGGAGCCTGGGGTCAACGACTACCACCGCGAGCAATACGCCTTCGGCTACGAGTTTTCCCATCGGCTGAACGATGTCTGGACGCTGAAGCAGAATGCCCGCTATGCACGGGTCAACGACCACTACACCGCGCCACTGCACGGCTACCGATTTGTCACCAACCCGATCACCGGGCAGGACGACCAGCGCTACCAAACCCGCTACGGCGTGAACTGGCAACAGGACAACAAGGTCTTCGGCGTGGATAACATCGCCCAGGCCGAGTTCGACACCGGCCCGTTCAGCCACACCGCGATCGTCGGCGTGGACTACTACCATTTCAATTCGAAGTTCGACGGTCTGTATGACTACAACCCGCCGATCATCGACCTGTTCACCCCGGTCTACGGCCAGCCGCTGAACTTCGGCAACAACTACCGCTGGGACAACACCATCACCCAGACCGGTTTGTACGCCCAGGACCAGATCAAGCTCGACAACTGGGTGTTTGTGCTCGGCGGTCGCTACGATTGGGCCGAAGTCGATAACAAGCAGCCGCTGGCGGGCACCCACACCAACAACAAGGACGAGAAATTCACCGGTCGTGGCGGCATCGTCTACCTGTTCGATAACGGCATCGCACCCTTTGTCAGCTATTCGGAATCGTTCCTGCCGCTCACCGGCACCGACGTGCAGGGCCGTGCCTTCGACCCGTCCACCGGCAAGCAGTACGAAGCGGGCGTGAAATATCAGCCGCCGGGCCAGAACAGTTTCGTGCAGATCTCCGCGTATGAGCTGGAGCAGCAGAACATCCTCACCACCGACCTGGCCAACCCCGGTTTCAGTGGCCAGAGCGGCGCCATTCGCTCCAAGGGCATCGAATTCGAAGCCAAGGCTGAAGTCACCGAATCCTTGAGCGTGATCGCCTCGGCATCGCGCAACGACATCAAATACACCAAGGACAACGACGGGCGCAAAGGCCGCCATCCGGCAGGCAATCCACCGCTGACGGCGGCGATGTGGGTCAATTACGTGGTGCGGGGCGACACGCCGCTGGCAGGGCTCGGTGCCGGCGTGGGCGCGCGGTATGCCCGCAGCAGCTATGGTGATGACTACGATGGCGCCTTCCAGATTCCGTCCTACACGGTGTATGACGCGAGCCTGACGTACGACCTGGGCCTGTCGGCGTTGCGCCTCAAGGGCGTGAAGCTGGCGCTGAACGTGAAGAACCTGGCCGACAAGGAATACGTCGCCAGTTGCGTCAGCGAGTGGGATTGCTACTACGGTGACGGCCGGACGGTGGTGTCGAGCCTGTCTTACGACTGGTAAATCACGAGCGGCAGCAAGCGAGAAGTCGCCAGGCGCACTTCCCCTCGACTTCTAGGGTTTCGACGACAGGTCCGCCATGCCCTTGAGCAGTTCGATGGGCAGCGGAAAGACGATGGTCGAGCTCTTGTCGCCGGCAATCGAACTGAGGGTCTGCATGTAGCGCAATTGCATGGCACCTGGCTGGCGGCCGAGCATTTCGGCGGCCTGCATGAGTTTTTCCGAGGCCTGCAATTCGCCTTCGGCGTGGATCACCTTGGCCCGCCGCTCGCGTTCGGCTTCCGCCTGCCTGGCGATGGCGCGCACCATCGACTCGTTGAGGTCGACGTGCTTGATCTCGACGTTGGCCACCTTGATGCCCCAGGCGTCGGTCTGGGCATCGAGCACCTGCTGGATGTCGGTGTTCAGGCGTTCGCGTTCGGCCAGCAGTTCGTCGAGCTCGTGCTTGCCGAGCACCGCGCGCAGGGTGGTCTGCGCCAGTTGGCTGGTGGCGGTGAGGAAGTCTTCGACCTGGATGATCGCCTTCTGTGGATCGAGCACGCGAAAGTACAGCACCGCGTTGACCTTGACCGATACGTTGTCGCGGGTGATCACGTCCTGTGCCGGCACATCGAGCACGATGGTGCGCAGGTCGACGCGGACCATCTGCTGCACCACCGGAATCAGCAGGATCAGGCCGGGGCCCTTGACCTGCCAGAAGCGCCCGAGCTGGAACACCACGCCGCGCTCGTATTCGCGCAGGATGCGAAAGGTCGATGCCGCCAGCGCGATGACCAACAGCAGCAGCGCGGCAAAACCCAGTTGCAGGCCCATGATCATTCTCCAGCGGGCGCCGCGTCAGCCGCGGCCACTTGCAGCAGTAAGCCCTTGCGCGCCACCACGCGAACCGTCTGCCCGGCCTGCAACGGCGTGGCGCTGAGCACCTGCCACTGCTCGCCTTGCAGATGCACCCAGCCATGGCAGGCGTTGCCCGCTTGCAGCGAGGTCACCGGGGTCACGCTGCCCACCAGCCCGGCGTCGCCACTGACGGTGTGGCGCGGGCGGGTCTTCAGCGCACGGATCAGCAGGACCGCCAGCAGCAGGGCGCTGAGCAGGCCCAGGCCGATCATCAGGGGTTCGGGTACGTCGGCGTTGGTCATGATGATTGCGCCGATGACGAACAGGACGATCCCGCCCAGGCCGATCACGCCGTAATTGGGCAATGCAGCCTCGGCCACCAGCAACGCGACGCCGAAGATGATCAGCCAGATGCCCATCGGGCTGGCCGTCAGCACGGCGCTGTCTGCCGCCAGCACCGATCCGCTGGCGGCCAACAGTAACGCCACGGTAAAGCAACGCGTGTTCACTTGACCCTCCGCGAGAGCCGACCCTGTATTGAGTTTAGTCGAGCTGTGGGTTGGTCGAATTCTGATCAGTTGTCGACTGTATCCAGTGGGCGGAATTCACTCGCGGTAGCGGGGTTCGGCCTAGACTTTTTGTGTCAGTGAAGGCGCCATCGCGAGCAAGCTCGCTCCTACAGGGGGGCGTAAAGACCTGTAGGAGCGGGCTTGCCCGCGATGGCGATCAATAATCTTGCACAGGACCCCACCATGGAATCCCCAACCCACAGCCTCCCTTCGCTCTTCAAACAATTGGGCCTGCCCAACGATCCGGTCAGCATCGACCAGTTCATCACCAGCCATTCCCCGCTGAAGCCGGAGCTGCATTTGGCCGACGCGTTTTTCTGGAGCCAGAGCCAGGCTGCGTTCCTGCGTGACGAGATTCTCGATGACGCCGATTGGGCGGAGGTGGTCGATCAGTTGAACGTGCTGCTGAGGAAGGGCAGGGGGCAGTAGGTTTCTCGTCGGGGAATTGTTTCAAAACTTGACCAACTTTCCCGGTCAATGTCATATTGATAGTTAGCAAACTAACAGTGTGTCTTTTATCCCGTGCCGAAAAACCTCGACGCTCTCCAGATGAACATCAGCAGCTCCATGGTGGTGGCCGCGCGGCATTGGCGCAAAATCTGCCAGACCACGCTGGTCAACTATGGTATTTCCGAAGCCTGCGCCGTCCCGTTGTTGATGATCGGGCGGCTGGGTGAGGGCGTGCGTCAGGTGACCGTGGCGCAGGCAGCCGGTATGGAAAGCCCGTCGCTGGTGCGTCTGCTCGACCAGTTGTGCCATGGCGGCTATGTGCGTCGCACCGCCGATGCCCAGGATCGTCGCGCCAAATGCTTGAGCCTGACCGACACCGGCCGCGAGCTGGTACAGGCGGTGGAAGTCGAGCTGGTGCGCCTGCGCCATGAAGTGCTCGAAGGCCTCCCGCAGAGTGATCTGGAAGCCGCATTGCGGGTTCTCAAGGCCTTTGAAGCCGCCAACGCGCCTGCCGTGGTGACACCTTGAGCGGATTCTTCGCCGGCGTTCCCCCGGCCCGCGACTGGTTCTACGGCGTGCGGACTTTCGCCGCCTCGATGATCGCGTTGTACATCGCCCTGCTCATGCAGATGCCACGTCCGTATTGGGCGATGGCCACGGTCTACATCGTGTCCAGCCCCTTCGTCGGTCCGACCAGTTCCAAGGCGCTCTATCGGGCCATCGGGACGTTCCTCGGCGCGGCGGCGGCGGTGCTGTTCGTGCCGATGTTCGTGCAGAGCCCCTACGTGCTGGTGCTGGTCATCGCGCTGTGGACCGGCATCCTGCTGTTTTTGTCCATGCACCTGCGCACCGCCAACAACTACGCGCTGATGCTCGCCGGTTATACCCTGCCGCTGATTGCCCTGCCCGTGGTGGATAACCCGCTGGCCGTGTGGGATGTGGCCGAGGCGCGCACCGAAGAGATTTTTCTCGGCATTGCGGTGGCGGCGGTGGTCGGTGCGATGTTCTGGCCGCGGCGGCTGGCGCCAGTGTTCAACGATTCGGTGAACAAATGGTTCGCCGATGCCTCCACCTACAGCCTGCGGTTTCTCAGCCGAAACGTGCAGCCGGCCGAAATCAGCGCGTTGCGCTCATCAATGGTGGCGACGTTCAACACCCTGGAATTGATGATCGGCCAGTTGCCCCACGAGGGCGCGGGTCCGCAGACCGTGCGCAATACCAAGGAGCTGCGCGGGCGGATGATCCACCTGCTGCCGCTGATCGACGATCTCGACGACGCGCTCTACGCCCTCGAACGGCGTACGCCGGAGCTGGTGGACAGGTTCGCGCCGCTGCTCGCGGCCACCACCCAATGGCTTGAGCACAAGGACGCCGACCTCACCCGCTGGCAAGCGCTGAAAGACCAGATCGAAGCGCTGCAACCCGCCGCCCAGGCGCTGGACGATCGCAAGCAACTGCTGTTCTCCAACGCCCTGTATCGCCTCGGCGAGTGGGTCGATCTGTGGCAGGACTGCCGCAGCCTGCAATACGCCATCGAGAGCGAAAGCCAGGACAGTTGGCACGCGGTCTATCGTCACTGGCGCCTGGGGCGGCTGTCGCCGTTTCTCGACCGTGGGCTGATGCTCTACTCGGCAGCGTCCACGGTCACCGCGATCATCGTCGCCTCGGTGCTGTGGATCCTGCTCGGCTGGACCGACGGCGGCGCTGCGGTGATTCTGGCGGCGGTGGCGTGCAGTTTCTTCGCCTCGATGGACGACCCGGCGCCGCAGATCTACCGGTTCTTTTTCTGGACGGCGATGTCGGTGCTGTTCGCCAGCCTTTACCTGTTTCTGGTGCTGCCCAACCTGCATGACTTCCCGATGCTGGTGCTGGCCTTCGCCGTGCCGTTCATCTGCATCGGCACCCTGACGGTCAAGCCGCAGTTCTACCTGGGCATGCTGCTGACGCTGGTCAACACCTCGTCGTTCATCAGCATCCAGGGCGCCTACGACGCCGACTTCCTCAGCTTCGCCAACTCCAACCTGGCGGGGCCGGTGGGCTTGCTGTTCGCCTTTGTCTGGACGTTGATCGCCCGGCCGTTCGGCGCGGAGCTGGCCGCCAAGCGCCTGACCCGTTTCAGCTGGCGCGACATCGTCAGCCTGACCGAGCCTGCAACCCTGGCCGAACATCGGCAGTTGGGCGTGCAGGTGCTGGACCGACTGATGCAGCATTTGCCGCGGCTGGCCATGACCGGCCAGGACACCGGCATCGCGCTGCGCGAAGTGCGTGTCGCGCTGAACTTGCTCGACCTGCTGGCCTACACCCCGCGCGTGCTTGGCGTGCCCCAGGTGTTGTTGCATCAAGTGGTGGCCGAGGTCGGCGAATACTTCAAGGCTTGCCTCAAGGCCGATGAGCGCCTGCCGGCACCGGCGGCGTTGCTGATGTTGATGGACCGCACCCGCCGCGCCCTCGATCACGAATGCGACGACGGTGCGCGCCTGCACTTGCTGCATGCCTTGAGCGGCCTGCGCCTGGCCTTGTTGCCCGGTGTTGAATTCGTCGGCAGCAGCGAGGCCGAAGAACCGCTTCCCCATGGCATTGATGGAGCGCCTTTATGATCGGTGATCTGGATATCAGCGGGGTGTTCCTGCCCACGCTGCTGGTGCTGATGGGCATTACTTACCTGCTTTACCTGCTGGTGCACGGCGTGCTGACGCGCCTGCACTTTTACCGTCTGGTCTGGCACCGGGCATTGTTCAACGTGGCTCTGTACGCCTTGCTGCTGGGCGCCGTGGATTCACTCAGCCGATACCTGATGACATGAAAAAACCTTTTTTGACCCTCGGCCGTGTGGTCCTGACCCTGTTGATCGTGAGCTTCGCGGTCGTCGTGGTCTGGCGCATGGTCATGTATTACATGTTCGCGCCCTGGACCCGTGACGGGCACATCCGTACCGACATCGTGCAGATCGCACCAGACGTGTCCGGACTGATCCAGCAGGTGGAAGTGCGCGACAACCAGTTGGTCAAGCGCGGCCAGGTGCTGTTCAGCATCGACCAGGACCGCTTCAAGCTGGCGTTGCGCCAGGCCAAGGCGGCGGTGGCCGACCGTCAGGAAACCCTCGCCCAGGCCCAGCGCGAAGCCAAGCGCAACAAGGGGCTGGGCAACCTGGTGCCGGGCGAACAGCTGGAAGAAAGCCAGTCGAAAGTGGCCCGCGCCGAAGTGGCGTTGATGGAAGCGCAAGTGGCGGTGGACAGCGCCCAGCTCAACCTCGACCGCTCGACCATCCGCAGCCCGGTGGACGGCTACGTCAACGACCGTGCCCCGCGTACCCAGGAGTTCGTCACCGCCGGGCGCCCGGTGCTGTCGGTGGTGGACAGCAATTCCTTCCACATTGATGGCTACTTCGAAGAAACCAAACTGGACGGCATCCATGTCGGCCAGAGCGTCGACATTCGCGTGATCGGCGACAGCGCTCGCCTGCGCGGCCACGTGGAAAGCATCGTCGCCGGTATCGAAGACCGTGACCGCAGCAGTGGCAGCAACCTGCTGCCCAACGTCAACCCGGCGTTCAGCTGGGTGCGCCTGGCCCAGCGAATCCCGGTGCGGATTGCCTTCGACGACGTGCCGGCGGACTTCCGCATGATTGCCGGGCGTACCGCCACCGTGTCGATCATTGACGACAAGGAGCCGGCGCAATGAGCAAGGCCCGGGGTTTGGCGGTCGCCGGATTAGGCTTGCTGTTGTCGGCGTGCCAGATGGTCGGGCCGGACTATCACCTGCCGGACGAGGCCGCCGTGCATCGCGAGGATTTGCAGGGCGAGCTGGCGGTCGATGGCAAGCCGGTGGTGTCGGCACCGGTGCCGGCCGACTGGTGGCGCCTGTACCAGGATCCGCGCCTCAACCAGTTGGTCCAGCAGGCGTTGGCGTCCAACACCGATCTGCGGGTAGCGGCGGCCAGCCTGTTGCGCGCTCGCGCCCAGGTGGACGAAGCCGAAGCGGCGGGTGGCTGGAGCGGCGGCATCAAGATGGGCGCCCAGCGCTTGCAGGAGTCGGGTGAAGCCTTCCTGCTGCCGGAGAAAGTGCCGGTGGCCAACATCGGTGACATCGGCATCAGCGCGTCCTATCAATTCGACCTGTGGGGCACGCTCAAGCGCGGCATCGAAGCGGCCAAGGCCAATGCCGATGCGACCCAGGCCGCCGCCGATACCGCACGCATCACCCTGGTGGCCGATGTCGTGCGGGCCTACACCCAGGTGTGTGCGGCCAACGAAGAGCGGGAAATCGCCCAGCACTCCCTCGACCTGCAATCGCAAAGCACCACGCTGATCCAGCGCCTGCGCGACGCCGGTCGCGGTGACGAAACCCAGGTCACCCGTTCGCAAACCCAATTCAAGTCGTTGCGTGCCGAGATGCCACGCTACGACGCGGCGCGCCAGGCCGGGCTGTACCGACTGTCGATGCTGCTGGCCACACCGGTCGATCAGTTGCCGGCGGGCACGGCGACCTGTGCCGAGCTGCCGAAAATTGCCCAATTGATTCCCGTGGGTGACGGCGCCTCGCTGCTCAAGCGCCGCCCGGATATCCGCCAGGCCGAACGCCGATTGGCCGCGGCAACCGCTGGCATCGGCGTCGCCACCGGCGAGCTGTACCCGGACATCCGCATCGGCGCGACCATTGGCACCGTCGGCATCCTGGAAAACCTCGGCGAGCCGTCGACCAATCGCTGGGGCTTCGGCCCGTCGCTGACCTGGAACGTGCCGACCAACGGCGCTCGGGCGCGCATCCGCGAAGCCGAAGCCGTGACCCAGGCGACCCTGGCGCACTTCGACGGCGTGGTGCTCAACGCCATCCGTGAAACCCAGACCAGCCTGGCGCAGTACTCGGCCTTGCTGCAACGCCGCGAAGCCCTGGCGGACGCCGAGCAATCGGCGAAGCTGGCGGCCGACCAGACGCACCGCTTCTTCCAGGCCGGCCGCGAGTCGTTCCTCGCCGACCTGCAGGCGACCCGCACCTACACCGACGTCACGGCGCAACTGGCCGCCGCCAACACCCAGGTTGCGTTGAGCCAGATCGACTTGTTCCTGGCGCTGGGCGGTGGCTGGGAAAGCGGACGAACGCAAGGTGCGAACGCCAGCAAACCCTGAGGCCGTTGCTATGCTTTGACTTGATGAGGTCGCGCGGCGATTTCATCAATCAAGGCTAGCGTTGGTCATGGGGACTCTAATAATGAAAAACCCTTATGCTCCCGGCTTCTGGTGCGCTATTGCGGCATTGGTCTTGCTGTCAGCCACCTATTTCTACGGCGTCATGCTGGCGCATCAGCTCGATCAGGCGCTGGTGTTTCTCGACAGCGCGGCCGCGCTGATTGCGGTGATGGCCATCGTGGTCGTGGCCTGGGCTTCGCTCCAGGCCCAGCGCATCAAAAAAAGACAACTCGAACAAGGCAAGACCCTGGTGCTGATCTGGGACACCAAGGTGGCCTTGCGTCGGGTGGAGACGGTGTTCGACCGTTATTTCTGGGGCAGTTACTGGCAACCCGGGCGCACCTTCCAGGAAGTCATGGGCGAACTGACCGGCACACCGCTGGAAAAAAGCCTCGAGACCCTGAAAAAGCAATGCCTGGCCCTGGACAAGCAAATCGCCGAGGACGGCCGGCACTGGCTGAGCAACGCCCGCGAACTCTCGGATGTCGCCTCGGCCATGGCCCGCGAGCGCTATCAACTGGACTTCTGCGACCCGCGCGCGGATGTGACGGGCGGGGCGGTGATCAATCGCGACTTCGAAGTGCTGGTGTATACATGGACGGCGCGGCTGAAAAGCTTCGATCATCAGCTCGATGAGATGGAAGTTCAGTATTCCTGAGTGCTGTGGTGTCTGGGCGGGCGCCATCGCGAGCAAGCTCGCTCCTACAAGTGGGATGTGTAGCCCCTGTAGGAGCGGCGGTGCGACGATTCGACTTGCCCGCGATGGCGATCTTGAACCCGCCGAAAATCCCCAGGCCATGCCATCGCCCAAATGACACTCTTTCACCTTTAATCATTGGGCCACCCCCCGCGCCTGATGCTAACCTGCATGTCACTTTCGCCGGAGTCGAGCCATAACCCGCCAAGGGTTCAGGGAAGACGACCACAACTCAAACAACGGACATTGACTGGGTCATTCATGAATAAATCCGCAGGCGTGCTTCTTGGAATTGTCGTAGCGATCGGCGCTATCAGCGCTGGCGGTGCCTGGTACACCGGCACCCGGCTCGAAGGGGTATTGAACACCTCCATCGCCGACGCCAACAAGGAGCTGCAAGCCGCGCTGGTCGGCACCAAGGGCACCGCTTCGCTGGAGCTGGTGTCGCTGGAGCGCCACCTGTTCAGCAGCACCGCGCACTACCGCCTCAAGGGCGAGGGCGAAGCGTTCGGCGAGACGCCGGTCGAGCTGCTCTTCGTCGATAACATCGAACACGGTCCGCTGCCGTTCTCGCGGCTGGTGTCGCTGAAGTGGCTGCCGGTCATGGCCACCAGTCACTACGCGCTGGAAAAGACCCCGGTCACCGAAAAATGGTTTGCCGCCGCCAAGGACAAATCGCCGCTCACCGGCGTGGTCAACATCGGCTACGACAACGCCACCAACGGCACCTTCGAACTGCTGCCGCTGGATGTGGCGCTGGACGACAAGTCGCACCTGAAATTCTCCGGCCTGAACCTCGAAGTCTCGGCCACCGCCCAGGCGCAGAAAGTCAAAGCCAACGGTTACATGGACAACTTCACCTTGACCACCGTCGACGAGAGCCAGTCTCCGGTGAAAATCGAGTTGAAAGGCCTGACCCTGGCCAGCAACCTGGCCAAGAGCACCTACGGCTATTACACCGGCGAGAACACGGTCGAGCTGACCGACAGCAAGACCACCTTCGGTCCGCAGCAATTGGTTCTGGGCCTGAACAAATTCGAAATGAAGAGCCTCACCGAAGAGTCAGGCACCAACGCTGCCGGGCGCGCCGATTACAAGATCGGCGAAGTCTCGCTGAACGATAAAAAAGTCGGCTCCGCGCAGTTGGCCATGAGCCTGAAGAACCTCGACATCCCGGCGACCATGTCGTTGATGCAGGTTTATCAAACCAAACTGCAACCCTACGAAGAGGCTGCCGCCAAGGCCGCAGCGGCGGGTGAGCCTGCGCCCGAGTTGGTGCTGACCCCGGCTGAAGAGACCCAGGTCAAGGCCGACCTGGAAAAACTGCTGGCCGCCGGCCCTCAGGTGGCGCTGGAGAAACTGGCGTTCACCACCGCCAACGGTGAAAGCCACGCCAACATGGTGCTCGACCTGACCAAACCGAAATCCATGGACCTGCCGCCCGACCAGTTGATCAAGCAGTTGATCGCCCTGCTCGACATCAACATTCAGGTGTCCAAGCCGATGCTGGTCGATGTACTCAGCGTTCAGGGGCAACTGGAAGGCCAGACCGACGCCAAGCTGATTGTCGATCAGGCCAAGGCCACCGCTGACATGTTCGGCGCCATGGCCGTCGGCACGCAGTTCGCCACGCTCGATGGCACCAACGTCGTCAGCAAGCTGCACTACGCCAACAATGAGGTGGAGTTCAACGGCCAGAAGATGACCGTCGAACAGTTTGTCGGCTTCGTAATGAGCAAGATCGGCGGCGTCCAGGTCACCGAGTAACGCTCACACGTCGCGAATCAGCCGCCACGCCTCGTCGATCGACAGCGGCTGTTTCATCCGCTCGGCCAGCATCGCCATCGCCCGCTCTTCCTCGCAGGCGATGGCGGCGGCCACCACGCCGTTTTTGCCGAACAGGCCAATGAACGGTGGGTGGTTCGGGTCTCCCTTGAATTCGACCTCGTCCCAGTCCTGGGCGTGGCCGAGGTAGTCGTAGTTCTGGCCGAAGTGCCAGGTCCAGAAGTACGGCACATCCAGATAGTGTTCGTCGCCACCCAGCATATTCGCCGCTGCAATTCGCGCATGCTGTTGTGCCAGGCGCCAGTGCTCGATCCGCTGCGGCTGGCCGTTGAGGGGGAAGGTGGCGATGTCGCCCGCTGCCCACAGTCCGTCAGCCACGCGCAGGCCGCCGTCGACCCGCAGCGAAAGGTCTTTCTCCATGGGCAGCCCGACAAACGGATCGGTGGCCGGCGTGACGCCGATACCAACCAGCACCAGGTCCGCCGGCAGACGCTGGCCGTTTTTCAGCGTCACCGCTTCGACCTTGCCTCTGCCCTCGATCTGCGCCGCTTCGCTGTCGCTGTGAAACGCCACACCGTGGGCGGCATGGTGTGCGAGGATCGCCTTGCCGACGGTTTCACCAAACTGTTTGGCGAAGGGCACCGCGTGGCGGGCCAGCACCGTGACCTCGAGGCCGTGTTCTCGCAGGGCGGCGGCGGATTCCATGGCGATGAAGCTGTCACCGATGATCACGGCGCGCTGGCCGGGTTGGGTCGAGGCGAGAATTTCTTGAGCGTGGGCTTTGGACCGCAGTAGGAACACCTGTGGCAGGTCGGCGCCAGGCAACTCCAGAGGTTTGGGCGTGCCTCCGGTGGCGAGCAGCGCGGCGTCGTAGGTCACGGTCTGACCGTCAGTCAACCGCACGCTGCGGCGCTGGGCATCCAGGCTCGCCACGTCGGCCTTGAGTCGTTCGATTCGTTGTTCGCGATAGAACGACTCGTCACGCAACGCCGGGACTTCATCCACAGGCATCTCGCCGGCGATGACAAACTTGCTCAGCACGGTACGGTCATAGCCGGCCCCGGTTTCGCGGTCGATCAGCAGCACGCGACCGCCAAAACCCTTTTCCCGCAATGCGGCCGCAGCCGCCGTACCTGCGGCGCCCGCGCCGATGATCACAAAGGTCCGTTCGTCATCGGCTGGCGGGGTGTGCGGGTCGGGCAGCGACTGATCATCGACCCAGACCTCGTCACCGCGCACCTCAAGGGGGTAGCGCTTGAGACTGTCCAGCGAAGGCGGTTCGCACAGGGCGCCGTCCTCAATCCGGTAGGCCGCCTTGTGCCACGGGCAAATCAGCCGCCCGTTGCACAGTGCGCCCTCGGCCAGTGGTGCTCCGGCATGCGGGCATTCGCCCTGATAGGCGCGCAATTGCTCGCCCGCCCGCAACAAAACCATCTTGCTCTCGCCCACATTGACTTCCAGGCCTCGGTTCTCGGGGATATCGGCCAAACGGGCAACGCGGTGCAGTGCCATGATCGTTCTCCAGGCAAGCGTTTCACTTATGAGTTTGGCCAATATTGCGAGGTTCAGCCAAATCCCGCTGCCACGGCACGAACGGTCCGCTATAGTTTGCACGCCGACCACGGCCCCACCCGCACAAGGTGCTCCGGTATGACTCGATTGACCTCTCTGAACCCTTGGCTGGCGGCCCTTGCCGTCGCCCTTTGCGTGCAGGTTCCGGCACAGGCCCAGGAACGCTTCACCGTCAGCATGCCTGGCGTGACCGACAACCGTCTGTTCACCTCGGTGGCGGCCAGCGATGCCAGCGGCTGTGGCGGCAAGAACCAATCCCCGGCGTTGAGCTGGAATGCCGGCCCGTCTGGCACCCAGAGCTACGCCATCGTCATGCACGACCCGGATGGCCAGAAAGGGCAGGGCGTCGATCACTGGATTCATTACGGCATCAAGGCCAGTACCCGGCAGATTCCGCCAGGGGCGGGCACCAAGTCCTCGTTCGAGGGGGCGGCAGGCACCAACAGCAAAGGCTCCACCGGTTATATCGGGCCATGCCCGCCGGTGGGCGACAGTTCCCACCACTACATTGTCCAGCTCTACGCCCTGGACCTCGCTCCAGATGCTTTGCCAGCAGGCCTGACCCGCGCGCAACTGCTGGAAAAAATCAAAGGCCACGTACTTCGCAACAGCAGCGTGGTGCGGCGTTACCACCGCTGAAGATTTTTCAGCGCGGTTAACCCGAACCGGTGCGACGGCCCGTCTCAGAGGATGAATGGATCAATTTCCTCTTGAGGTCAGCCACCATGTTCCTCCCTCTGCATGTCCTTCGCCCGGCCGCCCAGGGTTTCGCCGCCGGGTTGCTGCTGGCGGTCGCCGGTTGCGGTGTTTCGTCAACGCCTGACAAGGCCGTTGTGTCCGCACCGATTGCGCCTGCGCCCGTGATGCAGGAGGCGATCATGGCTGATGCGGCCATGGCCAAACGCAGCGTACGTGCGGCGCCCCTGGCCGGTTTCGCTGCCGAGTCCGCACCACCGGGTTATCGCGATGAGCCGCGCGAGCAGTATCAGGCCCTGGCGGACAACCCGATCCACAGCGTCGCCGAGGCACCGGTTTCCACTTTCAGCGCCGACGTCGACACCGGCGCCTACGCCAACGTGCGCCGCCTGCTCAATCAAGGCCGCCTGCCACCCGAAGGCGCGGTGCGCCTGGAGGAAATGGTCAATTATTTTCCCTACGACTATGCGTTGCCCACCGATGGCTCACCGTTTGGTGTGACCACCGAACTGACACCGTCACCGTGGAACCCGCACACCCGTTTGCTGCGCATCGGTATCAAGGCATCGGACCGCGCAGTGGCGGAGCTGGCCCCGGCAAATCTGGTGTTCCTGGTGGATGTGTCCGGTTCGATGGACCGCCGCGAGGGCCTGCCGCTGGTCAAGAGCACCCTGAAATTGCTGGTCGATCAACTGCGCGAGCAGGATCGCGTGTCGCTGGTGGTGTATGCCGGCGAGTCACGTGTGGTGCTCGAACCTACATCCGGACGGGAAAAGGCGAAAATTCGCAGCGCCATCGACCAATTGTCCGCAGGCGGCTCCACCGCTGGGGCCTCGGGCATCGAGCTGGCCTATCAAATGGCTCGTCAGGCGTTTATCCCCAAGGGCATCAACCGCATCCTGCTGGCCACCGATGGCGACTTCAATGTTGGCATCAGTGACTTCGACAGCCTCAAGCAAATGGCTGTGGATAAACGCAAGACCGGCGTTTCCCTGACCACCCTGGGTTTCGGTGTGGATAACTACAATGAACACCTGATGGAACAACTGGCCGATGCCGGTGATGGCAACTACGCCTACATCAATAACCTGCGCGAGGCGCGCAAGGTGCTGGTGGATCAGTTGGGCTCGACCCTCGCGGTGGTGGCGAAAAACGTCAAATTGCAGGTGGAGTTCAACCCGGCGCAGGTCAGCGAATACCGGCTGTTGGGTTATGAAAACCGCGCCCTCAAACGTGAGGATTTCAGCAACGACAAGGTCGATGCCGGAGAAATCGGTGCAGGCCATACCGTGACGGCGTTGTACGAAATTGTCCCGACGGGCGAGAAGGGCTGGCTGGAGCCGCTGCGCTACGGCAAATCGAGCGCCGCGGTGGCCGACAACAAGGGAGAAATGGCGATGCTGCGTGTGCGTTATCAGTTGCCGGAAGGTGGCACCAGTCGCCTGGTCGAGCGGCCGATCAGCGCTGTTGCGTCGCCGGCCAGTGACGACCTGCGCTTTGCCGCGGCCGTGGCGGCGTTCGCCCAGCAGCTCAAGGACGGGCGCTACACCGGTGAATTCAGCCTCAAGGACACCGAGGCCCTGGCGCGGGGCGCACGCGGCGAGGATCGCTTCGGCCTGCGCGTCGAGTTCGTGCAACTGGTGGAGCTGGCGCAGAGCCTGCAGACTTCAACCGTGGCCAGCAACAGTGAAGTGCACTGACATGCCTGCCGCGCAGCTGAGTGACGATATGCTGCTGGCCCGCTATCGCTCAGGCGACGGGCCGGCGTTCGAGATTCTGTACGCCCGCCACCGGCAAGGCCTCTATCGGTTTTTGCTGGGGCTTAGCGGTCAGGCGGAATGGGCCGAAGAGGTGTACCAGGAAACCTGGCTGAGCCTGATCCGCAGCACCAGCCAGCCACAAGGTCGAGCGAGTTTTCGTACGTGGCTTTACCAGATCGCCCGCAATCGGCTGATTGATCACTGGCGCAAACACGGCGTACGCAATCCTCTGCATGATCGCTACGACGAACAGACGCACGCACCGATCGACGACGCCAGCGATCCCGAGCAACTGTTGAGCTTGAGCCGCGACGGTCAGCGCCTGGAGGCTGCATTGCAAAATCTGCCTGCCGATCAGCGCGAAGTGTTTTTACTGCGCGCCCATGGCGAACTCGACCTGCCGCAGATCGCCGCCCTCACCGAAACACCGCTGGAAACGGTCAAGAGCCGTTTGCGCTACGCCCAGCAAAAACTGCGTCGGCTGCTGGCCGAGGAGGTACTGACATGACTGACGCCCGTCCTACGCCCGAAGAGCAGGTGGTTGAGCATTACCGTGAACAGGCGACAGGCGAACCGCCGGCCCATCTGGACGCGTTCATCCTCGCCGCCGCCCAGCGTGAAGTGCCCGCGCGCCAACCGAACCTGTGGCAACGCTGGGTCGCGGCCTGCCAGAAACCGCGTTGGCAAGTGGCCTTTGCCAGCCTGGTGGGTGTTGCCCTGATGCTCGCGCTGGTGCAGCGTACGCCTGAGCAACCCCAAAGCTTTGACTTCGCGCCCAAGGCATCGGCCCCGGTCGCGCAAAAGGAGTCCGCGCCGGCGCCGTCGGTGGCGCGCTCGCTGGCCGCCCCTGCGCCTGCCGCTCCAATGGCCGATTTCGCCGGGCAGAGCGAGTCGATCAACGCCGAAATGGCCGAGCACACCAAAACCAGCAAGCGCGCTGCTGCGCCAGTAAAACCTCTGGATGAGCAATTGCACGAAGTGCTGCGCCTGCGCGAGGCCGGGCAAACCCAGGCTGCGGATGAACTGATGGCGACGTTGCACAAGCGGTTTCCCGGGGAAGACCTGAAGGCGCGACTCCAACAATTGCAGAAAAAATGAGGGCAGCGCGGCCAGCTATTTGGCATCACCTCGCGAAAACGCGCACTATCGGCGTATAGCCGATGCGTTGGAGGATGCCGTGGCAAAAAAAATCGATCGCATCGCCCAAATGCTCAACTGCCCGGAAAAGGGTGAGGAACTGCGGCGAGCCATTACCGAGAGTCGTAAGGAGTTTCTGCTGGCCAAGCAGGCGGAACAGCCGGATGAAGAAGACATCCTCGATGAGGACGACTTCGACGATGACTACGACGAGTTCGACTGGACCACCGAGTGACCCTCAGCGTGGGAAACGATCCCCTGCATGGGATGACCCCATGTGGGAGCGAGCCTGCTCGCGATGTAGGTCAACGATAACGCTAAAAAACTGGTACGCCGTGCACTTCATTCGCTCATCGCGAGCAGGGAAGCCGCGCAGGCCAGTGATTTGGCGGCTGTTTAACAGACCTCTGTTTTACTTCCTGCAAGCTACAAATTCTTGCGTCGTTGCCTACGCCCACGCCAGAATCCGCCGGCTTGTGCACTTTCGGACTGCTCGGTAATTTGATTCCCGTCACTGATTGTCAGTGATCGGGTTTAGTCGCCCGCCGGTAATTGAAGCTGCATGAGCAACGTCAGACAGGTCTCAGACACCTGCTTTTGATGGTGGTTGTGCGTAGGGCACCTTCGGGTGCGCCGGCTTCTTCAATTCCCCGGTCCGACTAACCTGCGTACAGCCGCCACCCCTTCGTTTAGTCGCGCAAGGGTGAGGGCATCATTCAAGGAATTGAAGATCATGTCCAAAGTCATCCCCGATCCACCCGAAACCGAACCAGAACAACCCGCCCGCAAAGCCTCGCTCTTCACCGTAAGCCCCAACATCCACACTGAAGCTCTGCTCTCCAACGCCTCCGAAGACCTGCTGGCGATCAGCGCCTTGGCCGCCGATCTCGCCGACGAAGTCGACGGCTCACGCCGCTCTATCGCCTTGGCCATAAACCGCATGGCCGATGGCGTCCACCTGCTGGTGGAGCGAGCCCTGGATCATCTGGACGACCCGGAAATGGCCGCTATCTTCGCCAAACAACAAAATCTCACCGCCGATGCTTGAAATGCCAATACCTTTGGTGTCGGACATGGCCGCGATAGTGGCCAGATTACAGGCTGACGAACTTCGGGAGGCAATCGCCAGCAGTCGAAACGATCCGCGTCTGCCCATTGATGCAGACGCGGTTTTTTCAGAGCTGGAAGCCATTATTGATTGCGTCGCCTCCGAGCAACGTTGCATGTGACGTTGAAGAAAATACTGCCGCAAGATTTTTCCGCTCTTGACGGAATGATGTCAAAACTCAACACTTTCTCGTAACACGGCCCCTGTCGGTTGAAGCGCTTTGGTGCTGAAATTGCTCAGGGGTTTTTTTTGCCCGCACTTTGAGAAATCGTCACAGACGCAATTGCGCCCACAAAAAAGCCCCAGACCCTACGGCCTGAGGCTTTCTCGTTGCTAAATATGGCGCACCAGGCGGGATTCGAACCCACGACCCCTGCCTTCGGAGGGCAGTACTCTATCCAGCTGAGCTACTGGTGCAATGCGGGCGCATGATACTCATATGCATGGCGGGCGTCCATGCTGCTGATTCGACGGCGCTTTTTCAAAGCGTAACCCACGTTTGCTACGCTGATCTGAAAAAAGCGGCAAAGGCGGCGTTTTCGTTCTTTTTTTCGAACAGGCTATTGTCCTTTACCCCCGTTGATCCTAGGATTCGTTTGAGATTTCAAACGCTCTTGTCTGGGTGCTGAACCGCACGAAACCTCTACGTGCGCTTTTTGTGTGCTTGCACCCGGTGAATGATTTCCCTGACGGCCGCCTTTTTGGCGCCTTTCTACAATCATAATTTGCTCCGCGTGCGCGCGGCGCTGTTAAGGAAAGCCGACATGCAGCTTAAAGACACCCTGTTGTTCCGCCAGCAAGCCTTCATTGATGGCGCTTGGGTCGACGCGGACAGCGGTCAGACGATCAAGGTCAACAACCCGGCAACGGGCGAAATCCTGGGCACCGTGCCAAAAATGGGCACTGCCGAAACCCGCCGCGCCATCGAAGCCGCCGACAAGGCGCTGCCGGCCTGGCGTGCACTGACCGCCAAGGAACGCGCCAACAAGCTGCGTCGCTGGTTCGAGCTGATCATCGAGAACCAGGACGACCTGGCGCGCCTGATGACTCTCGAGCAAGGCAAGCCATTGGCCGAAGCCAAGGGCGAAATCGTTTACGCCGCTTCCTTCATCGAGTGGTTCGCCGAAGAATCCAAGCGCATCTACGGTGACGTGATTCCCGGCCACCAGCCAGACAAGCGCCTGATCGTGATCAAGCAGCCGATCGGCGTGACCGCTGCGATCACCCCGTGGAACTTCCCGGCTGCGATGATCACCCGTAAAGCCGGCCCGGCCCTGGCCGCCGGTTGCACCATGGTGCTCAAGCCTGCTTCGCAAACCCCGTTCTCGGCGTTCGCCCTGGCTGAACTGGCCCAGCGCGCCGGCATCCCGGCCGGTGTGTTCAGCGTGGTGACCGGCAGCGCCGGCGACATCGGCGGCGAGCTGACCAGCAACCCGACCGTGCGTAAATTGTCGTTCACCGGTTCGACCGAAATCGGTCGTCAACTGATGTCCGAATGCGCCAAGGACATCAAGAAAGTGTCCCTGGAGCTGGGCGGCAACGCGCCGTTCATCGTGTTCGACGACGCGGACCTGGATAAGGCCGTCGAAGGCGCGATCATTTCCAAGTACCGCAACAACGGCCAGACCTGCGTCTGCGCCAACCGCCTGTACATCCAGGATTCGGTGTACGACGCATTCGCCGAGAAACTCAAGGCGGCCGTGGCCAAGCTGAAGATCGGCAACGGCCTGGAAGAAGGCACCACCACTGGCCCGCTGATCGACGAGAAAGCCGTGGCCAAGGTCCAGGAACACATCGCTGACGCCGTTTCCAAAGGCGCCACCGTGCTGTCCGGCGGCAAGTCCATCGAAGGCAACTTCTTCGAGCCGACCATCCTGACCAACGTGCCGAAGAACGCTGCCGTGGCCAAGGAAGAAACCTTCGGCCCGCTGGCGCCGCTGTTCCGATTCAAGGACGAAGCCGAAGTGATCGCGATGTCCAACGACACCGAGTTCGGCCTGGCCTCGTACTTCTATGCGCGTGACCTGGGTCGTGTGTTCCGTGTGGCTGAAGCCCTGGAATACGGCATGGTCGGCGTCAACACCGGGCTGATCTCCAACGAAGTCGCGCCGTTCGGCGGCATCAAGGCCTCGGGTCTGGGCCGTGAAGGCTCCAAGTACGGCATCGAAGATTACCTGGAAATCAAATACCTCTGCCTGGGCATCTAAGCCCGGCAAGGCATTGTTTCAAGCGCAAGGGGCACGAGAGCGCTGTCCCTTTGCGCCGCTTCAACCGGCAATTTTCTTTGCGGCCGGAAACGCCGTGGCAGTCGATCATCGCATGCTGCCACCGTTGAATCCCCGCCGCGTAATCCTTGAACCACGCCGCCCGATGAGCGGCGAATGAGGACTGTAATGAGCAAGACTAACGCTGATTTGATGGCCCGCCGTGTAGCCGCTGTACCACGTGGTGTTGGCCAGATTCACCCGATCTTCGCCGACTCCGCGAAGAACGCTACCGTGACCGACGTTGAAGGTCGCGAGTTCATCGACTTCGCTGGCGGTATCGCTGTACTGAACACCGGCCACGTGCACCCGAAGATCATCGCCGCCGTGACCGAGCAGCTGAACAAGCTGACTCACACCTGCTTCCAGGTGCTGGCCTACGAGCCGTACGTGGAACTGTGCGAAAAAGTCAACGCCCGGGTCCCAGGTGATTTCGCCAAGAAAACCCTCCTGGTCACCACCGGTTCGGAAGCTGTGGAAAACGCCGTGAAAATCGCCCGTGCCGCCACTGGCCGTGCCGGCGTGATCGCGTTCACCGGCGCTTACCACGGCCGCACCATGATGACCCTGGGCCTGACCGGTAAAGTCGTGCCTTACTCGGCCGGCATGGGCCTGATGCCAGGCGGCATCTTCCGCGCGCTGTACCCGAACGAACTGCACGGTGTGAGCATCGACGACTCGATCGCCAGCATCGAGCGCATCTTCAAGAACGACGCCGAAGCCAAGGACATCGCTGCGATCATCATCGAGCCGGTTCAGGGCGAAGGTGGTTTCTACGTTGCTCCGAAAGAATTCATGAAGCGTCTGCGTGCCCTGTGCGACCAGCACGGCATCCTGCTGATCGCTGACGAAGTGCAGACCGGCGCTGGCCGTACCGGCACCTTCTTCGCCATGGAACAGATGGGCGTTGCTGCCGACCTGACCACCTTCGCCAAATCCATCGCTGGCGGCTTCCCGCTGGCCGGTGTGTGCGGCAAGGCCGAATACATGGACGCCATCGCTCCAGGCGGCCTGGGCGGCACCTACGCCGGTAGCCCGATCGCTTGCGCCGCGGCCCTGGCCGTGATCGAAGTGTTCGAGGAAGAGCACCTGCTGGACCGCTGCAAGGCCGTCGGCGAGCGTCTGGTCACCGGCCTGAAAGCCATCCAGGCCAAGTACCCGGTGATCGGCGAAGTGCGTGCCCTGGGCGCGATGATCGCGGTCGAGCTGTTCGAAAACGGCGACAGCCACAAGCCAAACGCCGCGGCTGTAGCCTCGGTAGTGGCCAAGGCGCGTGACAAGGGCCTGATCCTGCTGTCCTGCGGCACCTACGGCAACGTCCTGCGCGTGCTGGTACCGCTGACCTCGCCAGACGAGCAACTGGACAAAGGCCTGGCAATCATCGAAGAGTGCTTCGCCGAGCTGTGATTCAAGCTTGGATGATTGTGTGACCTGATCGACAAAAAACCCGCTTCGGCGGGTTTTTTCATGCCTGCCCAACACCCCGCGCTGTTTCGAATCGCGCACATTGTCTAAGGTGCATGTATCGAGAGGGAGCTTATGCATGACTGCCGTTGATTTACCTGCCGTACCTCGGGTGCTGATTGCCGAGGCGGACCCCTGGTCGCGCGACCTGCTCAAGGAAGTTCTGTTGAAAGTGCGTTGCGACGCGCGCCTGGACCTGTGCGCCGATGGCAAGGATGCGCTGTCGCGTCTGTCAGAAAATGCCTACGACCTGGTGATCGCCGATTGGGAACTGCCGGGCGTGGATGGCTTGAACGTGCTGCGTGGCGTGCGCCAGCGCAAGCGCAAGCCGCCGCTGCCGTTCATCCTGATGAGCAACCGCAACGACAGCGCCAGCGTGCGTGAAGCCTTGCCGCTGGCGCCAACCGCGTACCTGACCAAACCGTTGAACATGGACAGCCTGACCCAGCGCTTGCAGGGCTTGTTGCTCAATGCCGGCGAAGAAGTGTTCTGCGAGATTCCGGCGCTGGCACCAGGCATGACCCTGGCGGTGTTTCTCGAGCGTCGCCGTGAGCTGACCGACGGCGCGCCGCTGATGACCGACGTGCAACTGGCGGTCAAGCGCAGCCTCAACCCAGGCGGCCTGGACCTCAAGCGCCTGGAAGAGGAAATCCGCAACGATCCGCAGATCACCGCGGTGCTGATCGCGGCTGCCAACAGCGCGGCGCAGCACCATGGCGCGGCGGTGCAGACGCTGCCCCAGGCGTTGCAACGCCTGGGCACCGGGCAGAGCATGAATTTGATTCTCGGCCTGGCCTTGAAGCGCAGCGCACAACTGAGCGACCCGATCCTGGCGGACTACGCCGAGCGCTATTGGGACCTGTCGCTGCACACCGCCGAATACGCCCGCACGCTGGCGCGCCTGCTGGACCTGGATCAGGAGCGCTGCTATTGCGCGGGTATGCTGCATCGCCTGGGCGACCTGGCGTTGCTGCGCTGCCTGCAGGAATGGCGGCAGGCCGGCGGTGAGCTGGACGAATGGGAAGAAATCGGCGATGCGCTCGCCGAGTTCGGCGCCGCCTACGGTTCGGCCCTGCGCACCCGCTGGCGCCTGCCCCTGGAGCTACGTGAGCTGATTGCCGCGGTGTACCAGCTCGGTGGCGGGGTTTACTCGCGCGAGGCGCTGGTGATGAACATGGCGGCGCAACTGGCACGCCTGAGCGAGCACGAGGGGCTTGAGGAGCTGGCCAGGAGCCGGACGGCGCGGTTGCTCAAGATCGGGTTGCCGGAGTTGGTGCGGATGCGCAAGAAATAAGACCTGCCCTGACCACTGTGGGAGCGAGCCTGCTCGCGATGACGGAGTGTCAGCTTGCCTTGTGGCGTCTGACACGACGCTATCGCGAGCAGGCTCGCTCCCACATGGATGGGTGTGTACAGGCCGTTAACCCGAAATAATCCGGTTCTTGCCCTGGCGCTTGGCTTCGTACATTGCCGCATCCGCCCGGGCGAACAGGCTTTCGATGTTGGCGTCTTCGGCCGTCAGGTTGGTCAGGCCCTGGCTGACGGTGATGCCGAACGACTTCTGCTCATGGTTGAAGCTCAGCCGCTGGATCTCCCGTTGCAGGCGCTCGGCCACTTGCAGGGCCATGTCCGGGGCGCAGCCGGGGAACACCGCGGCAAACTCCTCACCGCCAATGCGCCCGAACAGATCGCCGCGGCGCAGCGTCCCGCGCCCGGTCTCGGCGATCTGTTGCAACACCTTGTCGCCCTCCGGATGGCCGTAGGTGTCGTTGATCACCTTGAAGTCGTCGATGTCCAGCAACAGGAAGGCCAACGGCCCGCCCTGTTGGCGAGCCAGCTCGAACTCGCGGTGGGCGCAGTCGAAGAAATGCCGGCGATTGCTGCTCTGGGTCAGCACGTCAGTGGTGGCCAGGCGGTGCAGCTCGCTTTCCATGTTTTTCTTGTCGGTGATGTCTTCCGCAAAGCCGACGATGATCACCGGCTGGCCGGGTTCGGCCTGGCGGTTGATGAAGCACTTGTCACTGAGCCAGCGCACCTGGCCATCGGCGGCGATGATGCGGTACTCGCGGTCCTCGACGGCGCCTTTGGCCAACACCTCGGCGAGGCTGCGCTCGGCGTATTCCAGGTCGTCCGGGTAAATGCTGTCGCGCCACTGGTTGTAGTCGGCCAGCAGCAGGCCGGCGGAGCGGCCGAAAATCCGTTCATAGGCCGGGCTGACGTACAGCACCTGGCGGGTTTCCCAATTGAAGGCCCACAGCACCGCGTTGACGCTGACCAGCAGCGAGCTGAACAGCTGTTCGCGTTCGCTCAGGCGGGCGACTTCGCCCTGGGCATGCATCAAGGCCATCAGGGTTTGTGCGGCCTCGGGCCACTCGGGGAGGGATGAGTCTTGCAGATTCTTGTTGAGCATCGACACAAATCTCAAAGGGCAGGCTGCGGATTCGACAGCGGCCACAGCTAAACCCGCCGTAGTGGCGAAGTGTCTTTGAGATAGGCGATTTGCAACGAAGTTCCGAAGCGGGGCGCCCGCAAACAGGCGCCCCGATCAACGGTGTCAGGCGGTCGCGCCGGGGCGCAGCGAATAGGTCTTCAACTGATCGGCGAAGTCGCGCAGGGACGCGATGCCGCTGGCCTCGGCCTCGTGGACCCAGTCCTTGATCGCCGCGAGCATGTCGTGGCCATTTGCACTGGTCTTGACCCAGATCTGCTGCAAGGCCAGGCGTTTCTCGTAAATTACCTTCAGCGCCTGGCTGTGCTCGAGCATGGTCTGGATGCGGACGTGGTGTTTGTCATCGAGCAGGCTGGTCTCACGCGACAACAGGCGCTTGGCCCGGTGGAACTGGTGGCGGACCGAGTGATCGACCCTTTCCAGCTCCTGCTTGACCAGCGGCGCGATCACCAGCTTGCGGTACTGGGCCATGATCTGGAAGCGGTTGTTGAGGATGGCCATGGCGGTGTCCATGTCCAGGATGCCCTTGCCCTCGACCCGGTGGGCAATCGGCGCGACCCGTTGCACCTTGGCCAGGCGCAGAAAGCTGAAGACCTGGATCCAGGCCCAGCCGAGGTCGAACTCCCACTTCTTCACCGACAGTTTTGCCGAGTTAGGGTAGGTGTGATGGTTGTTATGCAGTTCTTCGCCGCCGATCAGGATGCCCCACGGCACCAGGTTGGTCGCAGCGTCGCGGCATTCGAAGTTGCGATAACCGACGGCATGGCCCAGGCCATTGACCACGCCGGCGGCCCAGATCGGAATCCACATCATCTGGATGGCCCAGATGGTGATGCCGATGGTGCCGAACAGCAGCAGGTCGATGACCGCCATGATCGCCACGCCCAGCTTGGAGTAGCGGCTGTAGAGGTTGCGCTCGATCCAGTCCTCGGGGCAGTTCTTGCCGTAGATGCGCAGGGTCTCGGGGTTTTCCGCCTCGGCGCGGTACAGCTCGGCGCCTTTGCGCAGCACCGTGGACAGGCCCTTGATGACCGGGCTGTGCGGGTCGTCGACGGTTTCGCATTTGGCGTGATGCTTGCGGTGGATGGCCGTCCACTCGCGGGTGTTCTGCGCCGTGGTCAGCCACAGCCAGAAGCGGAAGAAGTGTTTCAGGCCGGCATTGAGCTCAAGGGAGCGATGGGCTGAATAACGATGCAGGTAGACCGTAACGCCGATAATCGTGACATGGGTCATCAAAAGGGTGACTGCCACCAGAGACCATGGCGACAAGCCGAGCAAACCTTGGTACCACATAGGCTGTAGGGCCCTCGAATAAGAAAAAAAACAGCCGTTGCATTATCACTGAGCACACAGATAAAACCAGTCGCCCTTTCAGATAAGAGTCTCTGGATGTTACTTCACTTATAATTCGAACCCTTTTGTAGGGACAGGGACAGCCGAAATGTCTGCCACCTATCGCGTCGCGTTGCGTGCGGCACTGATCTACCTGCTGCTGTCGGTCGTCTGGCTGCAGTTCAGTGGTTATTTATTGAACAGTTTCTTCGATAGCTCCGCTGAGCAGCTGCGTTGGCAACTGATCAATGGCTATGTCTGGGTGCTGCTCAGCGCCGGGCTGATCTTCATTGCCCGTACGCGCCTGCTGCGTTGCCTGGGATTCGGCGCCACCCTGCGCGAGCACCACGCCGATCGCGAGCGCCTGCGCCAGGCGGCCGCCGTGTTCGATTGCACCCGCGAGGGCGTACTGGTCACCAACCGCGAGGGCGTGATCGTGCACGTCAACCGCGCGTTCATGCAGATCACCGGCTACCAGCGTGAGGAAGTGCTGGGCCAGGAGCCGCGGATGTTCAAATCCGGGCACCACCCGGCGTCCTTCTACCAGACCATGTTCAGCACCCTGCAGCGGTGCGGCGAATGGAGCGGCGAGATCTGGAACCGGCGCAAAAGTGGCGAGATCTATCCGCAATGGCAGACCATCCGCCTGATCCGCGACGACCACGGCCAGCTCAGTCACTACGTCGCGGTGTTCTCCGACATCAGCAAGATCAAGGACTCCGAGCACGAGCTCAAGTACCTGGCCCACCACGACCCGCTGACCGACCTGCCCAATCGCCTGCTGTTCACCGACCGCGCCCAGCAGGCCCTGGCCTCGGCGCAGATCAACAAGCGCGGCTGCGCGTTGCTGCTGATCGACCTCGATCACTTCAAGATGATCAACGACAGCCTCGGCCACACCGTCGGCGACAAACTGCTCAAGGCCGTGGCCAAGCGCCTGAAGGCGATGTTCGGCCCGGGCATCACCCTGGCCCGACTGGGCGGCGATGAGTTCGCCGTACTCGCAGAGAACTGCCCGCAGCTGGTGCAGGCGGCGGCGCTGGCCCAGCGCATCCTCGATGGTTTGAAGGAGCAGTTTCCAATCGACGGCCATCAGTTGTTCATCAACGCGAGCATTGGTATCAGCCTGTTTCCGGGCGATGCGCTGAGTGCCGAACAGTTGCTGCGTAACGCCGACTCCGCGCTGTTCAAGACCAAGAGCGCGGGGCGCGATGGCTACGCCCTGTACACCGAAGAGCTGACCGCCCATGCGCAGCAGCGGGTTGAGACCGCATTCGAGTTGCGCCGGGCGCTGGAGCAGAACGAACTGCGCGTGCATTACCAACCCGTGCATGACCTCAAGACCAGCCGCCTGGTCGGCGTCGAGGCGCTGGTGCGCTGGCAGCATCCGCAACGTGGGCTGGTCTCGCCTGCCGAGTTCATCCCCATTGCCGAACGCACCGGCCTGATCGCCGAGATCGACGCCTGGGTCATGCGTCAGGCGTGCGAGCAGATGTGCCAGTGGCAGCAGGCGGGCGTGGTGTTGTCGTTTGTCGCGGTGAATGTTTCGTCGCGGCTGTTCGCCCGTCATGAGCTGTATCAGCAGGTGGCGCAGGCACTGCACGACACCGGCCTGGACCCGGCGCTGCTGGAGCTGGAAGTGACCGAAAGTGCGGTCATGGATGACCCGGAGGTGGCGCTGGAGCAGATGTACCGCCTGCGCGAGCTGGGTGTGCGCCTGGCCATTGATGATTTCGGCACCGGCTATTCGTCGCTGCTGCGCCTCAAGCGCCTGCCGGTGCAGAAGCTCAAGATCGACCAGGGCTTCGTCGCCGGCTTGCCCTGGGACGAAGACGATGGCGCCATCGTGCGGGTGATCATCGCCCTGGCGCAGAGCATGGGCATGCAAGTGCATGCCGAGGGCATCGAGCAGGTCGAGCAGGCGGCTTTCATCCTCGAACAGGGCGGTGATCTCGGCCAGGGCTACTGGTTCGGCCGGCCGATGCCGGCCCAGGAACTGGACTGGGCGCGCGCGCCCGTCATAGCCCTGTAACCACACCACTGATCGTTCCCACGCTCCCGCGTGGGAATGCCTCCCGAGACGCTCCGCGTCCCAATTTCCCGTACTGGAATTTTGGTTATATAAACATTCTTAAATAGTCTTTTTAAGAATATCTGCACCTCACTACTATGGGCCCCAAGCCACAAGCAGTCCCGAAGACTGCAGGGCACCCCCTCAGTCGAAGGAGCAGCACCATGAGCGCATCCCTGCGTAGCGTTGACGGTCAAGACGAAGCCACCATCCTGCGTGAAATCCAGAGCGCCCTGCGCGACCTGCGCTTCGGCGCCGTGGAAATCACCGTGCACAACGCCCAGGTGGTGCAGATCGAGCGCAAGGAAAAATTCCGCTTGCAGAACCCCAGCCACAAGCCGAGCTGAGCCAACGGCAAGCCGATTCCCGCCCACATAAAAAAAGCCAACACACTTAGAATTCCAGGAGCTTTCACCATGTCGTCGATTCGTCATTTCGCTTTGGCCGCCCTGGCCAGTGCCCTTTTTGCGGGTTCCGCGGTTGCCAAGGACTACGAGCTGCTCAACGTGTCGTATGACCCGACGCGCGAGCTGTACCAGGACTACAACGCCGAATTCGTCAATTTCTGGAAGACAAGCAATCCCGGCGACAACGTGAAAATCCAGCAGTCCCACGGTGGCTCGGGCAAGCAGGGGCGTGCGGTGATCGACGGCCTGCGCGCCGACGTGGTAACCCTGGCGCTGGCCGGTGACATCGACGAAATCGCCAAGCTGGGCAAGACCCTGCCAGCCGACTGGCAGAAGCGCCTGCCGGATGCGAGCACTCCGTACACTTCGACCATCGTGTTCCTGGTGCGCAAGGGCAACCCCAAGGGCATCAAGGACTGGGGCGACCTGGTCAAGAATGACGTGTCGGTGATCACCCCGAACCCGAAAACCTCCGGCGGCGCTCGCTGGAACTTCCTCGCGGCCTGGGCCTACGGTCTGAAAGCCAACGGCGGTGACGAGGCCAAGGCCAAGCAATACGTCGAGACCCTGTTCAAGCACGTGCCTGTGCTGGACACCGGTGCTCGCGGCTCGACCATCACCTTCGTCAACAACGGTCAGGGCGACGTGCTGCTGGCCTGGGAAAACGAAGCCTTCCTGGCGCTGAAGGAAGATGGCGGCGCCGACAAGTTCGAAATCGTCGTGCCTTCGCTGTCGATCCTCGCCGAGCCACCAGTGGCCGTGGTCGACAAGAACGCCGAGAAAAAAGGCAATGAGCAAATCGCAGAGGCCTACCTCAAGCACCTGTACAGCCCGGCCGGCCAGGAAATCGCCGCGAAGAACTTCTACCGTCCACGGGACAAGGACGTGGCCGCCAAATACATCCAGCAGTTCCCGAAACTGGAACTGGTGACCATCGACAAGGATTTCGGCGGCTGGAAAACCGCACAGCCGAAGTTCTTCAATGACGGCGGCGTGTTCGACCAGATCTATCAGGCGCAGTAATCTACCCATTACGAGCCTGGATGCTCAGGCACAACATCCTGTAGGAGCGAGCTTGCTCGCGATAGCGGTAGGTCAGGTTATACATAGGTTGACTGACACGACCCCATCGCGAGCAAGCTCGCTCCTACAGGATTGCGTTTATTGACCAAGGACTTTTATGTCGCGTCGTATCTCCCCCGTCATACCCGGCTTCGGGCTGACGCTGGGCTACACCTTGGTGTACCTCAGCCTGATTGTGCTCATACCGCTGGCGGCGATGTTCGTCCACGCCGCCCAACTCACCTGGGACCAGTTCTGGGCCATCGTTTCGGCGCCCCGCGTGCTGGCGGCGTTGAAGCTGAGCTTCGGTACCGCGCTGTACGCCGCGATCATCAACGGCATCATCGGTACGTTGCTGGCCTGGGTGCTGGTGCGCTACACCTTCCCCGGGCGCAAGGTCATCGATGCGATGATCGACCTGCCGTTCGCCCTGCCGACCGCCGTGGCCGGCATCGCCTTGACCGCGCTGTATGCGCCGGCCGGCCTGGTCGGGCAGTTCGCCACGGACCTGGGTTTCAAGATCGCCTACACCCCGCTGGGCATCACGCTGGCGCTGACCTTCGTCACGCTGCCTTTCGTCGTGCGTACGGTGCAACCGGTGCTGGCCGACATTCCCCGTGAGGTCGAGGAAGCGGCCGCCTGCCTGGGCGCCAAGCCGCTGCAGGTGTTCCGCCATGTCCTCATGCCCGCGCTGCTGCCCGCCTGGCTGACCGGTTTCGCCCTGGCCTTCGCCCGTGGCGTCGGCGAGTACGGTTCGGTGATTTTCATCGCCGGCAACATGCCGATGAAAACCGAGATCCTGCCGTTGCTGATCATGGTCAAACTCGACCAGTACGATTACACCGGCGCGACCGCCATCGGCGTGCTGATGCTGGTGGTTTCCTTCGTCCTGTTGCTGCTGATCAACCTGCTGCAACGCCGCATCGAAACCCCATAAGGAGGCGCGAACCATGTCCCAATCGTCTATTGCGGCCGCCTCTTCGGCCAACGCTGCCCGCCGTGGCAGTGCCACGGCGCGGCGCGTCCTGATCGGCCTCGGCTGGCTGATCTTTGCCCTGTTCCTGTTGTTGCCGCTACTGATCGTGGTGTCCCAGGGCCTGAAAAATGGCCTGGGTTCGTTCTTTACTGCGATCCTTGAACCGGATGCGCTGTCGGCGTTGAAACTCACGTTGATCGCCGTGCTGATTTCCGTGCCGCTCAACGTGGTGTTCGGTGTCAGCGCCGCCTGGTGCGTGAGCAAGTATTCGTTCCGCGGCAAGAGCATCCTGGTGACGCTGATCGACCTGCCGTTCTCGGTGTCGCCGGTGATCGCCGGCCTGGTTTATGTGCTGATGTTCGGCGCACAGGGCCTGTTCGGGCCGTGGCTACAGGACCATGACATCCAGATCGTCTTCGCCCTGCCGGGCATCGTGCTGGCGACGATCTTCGTCACCGTGCCCTTCGTGGCGCGCGAGTTGATCCCGTTGATGCAGGAGCAAGGTACCCAGGAAGAGGAAGCCGCGCGCCTGCTGGGCGCCAATGGCTGGCAGATGTTCTGGCACGTTACCGTCCCCAACATCAAATGGGGCCTGATCTATGGCGTGGTGCTGTGTACCGCTCGGGCCATGGGCGAATTCGGTGCGGTGTCGGTGGTTTCCGGGCACATTCGCGGGGTGACCAACACCTTGCCCCTGCACGTCGAGATCCTCTACAACGAATACAACCACGTGGCCGCGTTCGCGGTCGCGAGCCTGTTGCTGATCATGGCGCTCTTCATTTTGCTGCTCAAGCAGTGGAGCGAAAACCGTATTAACCGCCTGCGCGCCAGCGCCGCGGAGGAATAATTCATGTCGATCGAAGTGCGTAACGTCAGCAAGAACTTCAATGCGTTCAAGGCGCTGGACAACATCAGCCTGGACATCCAGAGCGGTGAACTGGTGGCGCTGCTCGGCCCGTCGGGTTGCGGCAAGACCACGCTGCTGCGAATCATCGCCGGCCTGGAAACCCCGGACCAGGGCAACATCGTGTTCCATGGCGAGGACGTTTCCGGTCACGACGTGCGTGATCGCAACGTCGGTTTCGTGTTCCAGCACTACGCCCTGTTCCGCCACATGACGGTGTTCGACAACGTCGCGTTCGGCCTGCGCATGAAGCCGAAAAACCAGCGCCCGAGCGAAAGCCAGATCGCCACCAAGGTGCATGAGCTGCTGAACATGGTGCAACTGGACTGGCTGTCGGATCGCTACCCGGAGCAACTGTCCGGCGGCCAGCGCCAGCGTATCGCCCTGGCCCGCGCCCTGGCGGTAGAGCCCAAGGTGCTACTGCTCGACGAACCGTTCGGAGCCCTCGACGCCAAGGTGCGCAAGGAGCTGCGGCGCTGGCTGGCGCGGTTGCACGAAGACATCAACCTGACCTCGGTGTTCGTGACCCACGACCAGGAAGAAGCGATGGAAGTCGCCGACCGCATTGTGGTGATGAACAAGGGCGTGATCGAGCAGATCGGCTCACCGGGCGACGTCTACGAAAACCCGGCCAGCGATTTCGTCTACCACTTCCTCGGCGATTCGAACCGCCTGCACCTGGGCGAGGACAACCACGTGCTGTTCCGTCCGCACGAAGTGTCGCTGTCGCGCCATGAACTGGACGACCACCACGCCGCCGAAGTGCGCGATATCCGCCCACTGGGCGCCACCACCCGGGTGACCCTGAAGGTGGAAGGGCAGAGCGATCTGATCGAGGCCGAAGTGGTCAAGGACCACGACAGCCTGATCGGGTTGGCCAAGGGAGAGACGCTGTTCTTCAAGCCGAAGGTCTGGCAGAAAGTGGCCAATCTGTAAAAGCGAAAAGCATCGCGGGCAAGCCCGCTCCCACAGTGGGCCGGTGTGAACACAAAATCTGTGATCAACCGGTAACCCTGTAGGAGCGAGCTTGCTCGCGATGGCGTCTTATGCCGCCGCGCGATGCGGATTCATCCGCACCCCACCCACCCGCGCCTCGATCTGCTCCTTGAGCGCCTGCCGCATCCCCAGCAAAAACGCCAGGTCCGCCACCACGAACAACGGCCCGACGATCAACCCGACCAGGTCATCGACGAACGCCGGTTTGCGCCCTTCGTAATGATGGCCGACGAACTGGATCGCCCAGCCCACCACGAACAGCCCGATGCCGCTGGCCAGCCAGACCAGGGTGCTTTGCTGCGCCACCACGTGACCGGCCCACACGGCCAGCGCCATCAGCGCACTCATCACCAGCCCCAGGCGCAGTTCCAGGCGCAGGTAGAACCAGGCCGAGGCCAGGGCCACCAGCACCGCCGGTGACAGCCAGCCGCCCGCCCACTGCGGGCGAGCCAGCAACACCGCGACCGCCACGACGATCAGCGGGATGCCGATGAAGTGGCTGGCGATGTTGCGCGGATCACGGTGATAGGCGGCGTATTGGCTGAGTTGATCAACGAGGGTTTTTTTCATTGTTATTCCTCCTGTAGGGTGATGCGATCATGCCCCGGGTTCGGCGTTCGCTCTGTCAGCCAGGCGACAATCTCCAGGAGTTTCGATGGACATGCAGGTTTGGCGCGCGCGCCTGATGACGGGTCAATGGTTCAGTCATCTGCCGGCGCCCTTACAGAATAGTCTGCTGGACGCCGGCAAGCTGCGGCGCCTGCCGGCGGGGCAGCGCCTGTTCCAGCGCGGCGATCCGCCCTGCGGCCTGTATGCGGTGCTCGAAGGCGCGATCCGCATCGGCACGGTCAGCGAGCAGGGCAAGGAGGCGCTGCTGAGCCTGGTGGAGGCGCCGCACTGGTTCGGCGAAATCTGCCTGTTCGACGGCCAGCCACGCACCCACGATGCCTTTGCCATGGGGCCGTGCACGCTGTTGCACATCCCGCAGGCAGCGTTGCTGGCCCTGCTCGACGAGCACCCGGTGTACTGGCGGCAACTGGCGCTGTTGATGAGCCAGAAACTGCGCCTGACCTTCATCAACCTCGAACAACTGAGCCTGATGCCGGCCCCGGCACGCCTGGCCCATCGCCTGTTGCTGATCGCCGAAGGCTACGGCGAGCTCGACCCGCCGCGCCGGGTGCTGCAACTGCCCCAGGAGCAGTTGGCGTCGATGCTGTCGCTGTCGCGCCAGACCACCAACCAGATCCTCAAGGATTTGCAGGGGCAGGGGATCCTCAACCTCAAGTATGGCGAGATCGTGATTCTGGATGTGGGGCGGTTGCGGGGGTTGGCTTCGATCTAAAGGGTTGTCTGGGCTGGCCCTATCGCGAGCAAGCTCGCTCCTACAGGGTTCTGTGTCCGACACAAATCCTCTGTAGGAGCGAGCTTGCTCGCGATGGGGCCATTTCAGTCAGCGCAACCCATCCCGAAACTGCCCCGGCGTCATCCCCGTCCACCGCTTGAACGCGCGGCTGAAGCTGCTGGTGTCGGCGAAGCCGAGCAGGTAGCTGATTTCGCTCAGCGAGCATTGCGGGTCGCGCAGGTGCAGCAGGGCGAGGTTTTCGCGGCTTTCGTTGAGCAGCGTATCGAAGCGGCAGCCTTCGTCCGCCAGGTGGCGTTGCAGGCTGCGCAGGCTCAGGTGCAGGGCCTGGGCGATGTGTTCGGCGCTGGGCTCGCCTTCGGGCAATTGCTCTTCGATGGCATCGCGTACCTTGCGCTCCCAGGTCAGCGGCTTGAGCTGCGCCAGGGTGCGCTTGAGCACGGTTTCGTTGTGCTCGGCCAGTTCCGGGTTGGCGTCGTCCAGGTGACTGTCGAAATCCACCAGGGAAAATTCCAGCCAGTCCTCGGTCGCGCCGAAATGCACCGGGGCGCGGAACACTTTGTGCCATTGATGCGCATCGACCGGTTCCGGACGGCGCAGGTACACCGCCAGCGGCGCGTAGTCGCGGCCCAGGCGGTTGCGGCAGGTGCGCACGTAGATCGCGGTGAAGGCGTCGATGGCTTCGAACGCCGGCGCCGGGTTGCCGGGCGGAATGCGCAGGTGGAAGCGGTAGCGATCTTCGCTGCGGCTCAGTTCCAGCGCCAGGGCGTCGCTGACCACCTGGTGATAACGCACGATGCGCTCGAACACCTCACGCAGGCTGCCGCTGGCCACCAGGGCATAACCCAGGGCGTGGAAGGTGGTCGGGCTGACGAATCGCGACACGCGCAGGCCGATCGCCGGGTCGCCGCTGACCTGCACGGCCAGTTCCCACAGGCGCGTGGTGCCGGACAATGGATAACGGGCGTTCGGATCGTCCATCCATTGCGGGTCGAGCCCCGCCTGCTTGCACAGGTCGGTGCTGTCCAGGCCCAGCGCATCGAGCTGTTTGCGCAGGGCACGGGTCCAGCTGGCGAGGGAGGTCGGTTCAGTCATGCTGATTGGCGCTTCCGGTCAACAGGTTGGCGTCTACGGCTACCACGTGTTGAAACTTCACAGGGCAGGATGCGGACATCAATAACCAGAGGATGGAAGCATGGAAGGTACTTCTGCAAGTCCCCAGCGACACAATGCAGCCCAGCGTTCGGCGCACATTCGTGAAGTGGTGCTGGCCAAGGGCGTGGAACTGCGCCAGCGCTACCCGATTCTCAACCATCAGGACGCCTTGGGCGCCGGCATCCTGGCCTTTGCGCTGGCAGGCATGATTGGCTCGGCAGCGCTCTATCTCAGTGGTTACATGGCCTGGTGGGCGTGCCTTCTGCTCAATGCTTTTTTCGCTTCGCTGACCCATGAGCTGGAACACGACCTGATCCACAGCATGTACTTTCGCAAGCAGCGCGTGCCGCACAACCTGATGATGGGCCTGGTGTGGCTGGCGCGCCCGAGCACGATCAACCCGTGGATCCGTCGCCAACTGCACCTCAACCACCACAAAATGTCCGGCACCGAAGCCGACATGGAAGAGCGGGCGATCACCAATGGCGAGCCCTGGGGCATCGCGCGTTTGTTGATGGTCGGCGACAACGTGATGTCGGCCTTCATCCGCATGCTGCGAGCCAGGACCTGGGCGCACAAGCTCAGCATCCTCAAGCGGGTGTTCAAGGTCTACGCGCCGCTGGCGTTGCTGCACTGGGGCGCGTGGTACGTGTTCCTGGGCTTTCATGCCGCCAATGGCGTCGCCACCTTACTGGGCACCAGCGTGCAATGGTCGGCGGACACCCTGGCGGTGATGCAGGTGATCGACATCGCGGTGGTGGTGATCATCGGGCCGAACGTGTTGCGCACCTTCTGCCTGCATTTCGTCAGTTCGAACATGCACTACTACGGTGACGTCGAGCCGGGCAACGTGATCCAGCAAACCCAGGTGCTCAACCCCTGGTGGCTGTGGCCGATGCAGGCGTTCTGCTTCAACTTCGGCAGCAGCCACGGGATTCATCACTTTGTGGTGAAGGAGCCGTTCTACATCCGCCAGATGACCGTGCCGGTGGCGCACAAGGTCATGCGCGAGATGGGCGTACGCTTCAATGATTTCGGCACGTTCGCCCGAGCCAATCGCTTCGTGCGCAAGGAAACTGCAGCCACTGAGGAGGCACGCACCGCCCAGGCTTGAGCGGAACCCGGAAAACTCAACGAGGCATTCGTCATCAATCTGACCCAAAGGGGCGTTAGGTTTGAACGTCATCGGGTGGTTCGACGCTATATGCGTTATTGGCCTAAGCAGGTAATTAAATATTCCTTTATCGGATATTCATTTCGGCCAATCATCGCCTCATCAGATTTGAGTTTTCTGGGGCCGTCTCCTTGGCAGGGTGCGGTCCCTTTTTTATTCCCTGGATAAACCTGCAAACCCTTCCCCTGTAGGAGCGAGCTTGCTCGCGATGGCGCTGGGTCAGCTGGCATCGTCGGTGATTGATACACCGCTATCGCGAGCAAGCTCGCTCCTACAGGGCTCTGCTTATGTCCGATGAGTCTTAATAAATAGCTTCTTATTCCTTAACGAATATAACTCTCCTCCCTATACTCGGTCAGCAACAGACACGCCGCAGGAGAGTTCCCCATGCGCAACGAATCCATCCGTTACCTGATTGTGCCGGGCTGGCAAGGATCGCCAGAAGATCATTGGCAAAGCCATTGGCAGAACAGCTTGCCCAACAGTGCGCGGGTGGAACAGGCTGACTGGTTGACGCCGCGTCGCGAAGACTGGGTGGCGGCGCTGGCCGAGGCGATTGCCGCCGACAGCACGCCGGTGATCCTGATTGCCCACAGCCTCGGCTGCATCACGGTGGCGCATTGGGCCGCCACCGCCCCGCTGCATGTTCTGCGGCAGGTGCGCGGCGCCTTGCTGGTCGCCCCGGCGGACGTCGAGCGCCCGGCCTGCGCGCCGGCCTTGCGCAATTTTGCGCCGATCCCGAACGACCTCCTGCCGTTTCCCAGCCAGGTCGTCAGCTCCGATAACGACAGCGCCGTCAGCGCGCCACGGGCATTGGAACTGGCCCGTCAGTGGGGCGCCGAGGCGGGCATCCTGTCGGGTGCCGGGCACATCAATGTGAAGTCCGGTCATCAGCGTTGGGAGCAGGGGTTTGCCTACCTCTACCGCCTGCAGAACCGCATGGAACATCACGCGCTGCGTCGCGCTTGAGTCCTTCTTTTTTTTAGCACGCCTCCCCGTCTCCCGGCGGTTTGGGGCGGGAGTCTGCCATGAGTGTTGAAACCTTCGGCCAGCCACTGCTGACCTTTCCCGATGCGGAAAAAAGCCCCCTGAGCATTCGCGCCAAAGCGCTGGTGTTCGTCGATCCGCGCTCGCGCCAGTTGCGCGAGGAACTGGAGCAATTGGCACCCCGCGAAGTCTCGGTGTTGATCCGTGGCGAAACCGGTAGCGGCAAGGAGTTGCTGGCCCGGCATATCCACCGGGCCAGTGATCGCGGCGGGTTGTTCGTGTCGGTCAATTGTGGGGCGATCAGCCCCACGTATGCCGATGCGGAACTGTTTGGGTATGCGGCCGGCAGCCACAACGGTTCGGCGAGCAGTCGCGCGGGCTGGTTTGGTTCGGCCAATGGCGGCACGCTTTACCTGGACGAGATCGGCGATTTGCCGCTGCCGATCCAGATCAAGCTGCTCGCGGCCCTGGAGAACCACGAAGTCACCCGCGTCGGCGCTACGCACCCGAGCCCGGTGGATGTGCGCCTGGTGGCCGCCACCAGCATCGACCTGGCCCAGGCGGTGGCTGCCGGCAAATTCCACGAACGGCTCTATCACTACCTCAGCGAAGGCCAGCTCGAACTGCCGGCGCTGCGCGAGCGGGTCGGCGACATCCTGTCGTTGTCCGAGTACTTCCTGGGCATCTACAGCCAGCGCCTGGATCTGCCGGTGCCGCTGATCAGCGAAGCCGCGCAGCGGGTGCTGGAACGCCACAGCTGGCCAGGCAACACCCGCGAGCTGGAAAACGTCATTCACTTTGCCTTGCTGGTGAGCACCGGCGACGAGATCCTGCCGGAGCACCTGAACCTGCCCGAGCTGTTTTCGCCGCTTGAGCAGAAGCTGTTGCACGTGCTGCGCCACGGAACGCCTGCCGAGCAGGCTGCGCTGCAAAAACTGATTGCGTAATCCCGCGAATCCGCAAACCTGTAGGAGCGAGCTTGCTCGCGATGGACGCCAGAGCACCGCGGGGTATCAGGCTTCCCGCGTCATCGTTGACGTCCATCGCGAGCAAGCTCGCTCCTACAGGGGGGTGGAGAAACCCTTGGTTTAGAGCTGTATGAGCGAAATGGAATATCAAAGTGAATAAAAGATATTGTTAAGGAATAAAAAATCCCGGTATTGTCCGCTCCACGCCAGCGATAGCACTTCACTGGCACACGTACTAATAGCCGTCGTCGATGACGACCGTGATTTTCGATAAGGACACTGCATGAAAAAGGTTCTGTTGTTCACCGCATTGGCGGCTGCCCTGACCGCGGGCCTGGCCCAGGCTGGCGAGAAACTGGTGGTTGCGGCGACCCCGATTCCACACGCCGAGATTCTCGAGCTGATCAAGCCAACCCTCGCCAAAGAAGGCGTGGACCTGGAAATCAAAGTGTTCACCGATTACGTTCAGCCGAACGTGCAGGTTGACCAGAAGCGCCTGGATGCCAACTACTTCCAGACCCTGCCTTACCTCAAGAGCTTCAACGAAGGTAAAGGCACCCACCTGGAAACCGTGATCGGCGTTCACGTCGAACCGTTCGGTGGCTACTCGAAGAAAGTCAAAACCCTGGCTGAGCTGAAAGACGGCGCAACCATCGCGATTCCTAACGAAGGTAGCAACAGCGGCCGTGCCCTGATCCTGCTGCAGAAGGCTGGCCTGATCGAGTTGAAAGACCCGAAAAACGCCCTGGCCACGCCAAAGGACATCGCCAAGAACCCGCACAACTTCAAGTTCAAGGAACTGGAATCGGCCATGCTGCCGCGTGTGCTGGACCAGGTCGACCTGGACATGATCAACACCAACTACGCGCTGGAAGCGGGCCTGAACCCGGCTAAAGACGCGCTGGTGATCGAAGGTGCCGATTCGCCTTACGTGAACTTCCTGGTGGCTCGCCCGGACAACAAGGACAGCGCCGCCATCCAGAAACTGGCCAAGGCCCTGACCAGCCCTGAAGTGAAAGCGTTCATCGAGAAGAAATACAGCGGCGCGGTACTGCCGGCGTTCTGATTCGAAACCTGCTCGACCCCTGCCTGATGATCGTTCCCACGCTCTGCGTGGGAACGCCTCCAGGGACGCTCTGCGTTCAGTGACGCGGAGCGTCACGGGCTGCATTCCCACGCAGAGCGTGGGAACGATCACCGCTCAGAGCACCCCGCCTCAGGCCACCCCGGCCTTCAATGCCCGGCGCAACGCCACCAGCAGCTTCAAAATGTCTTGCGGGTCCAGTCTCTGCGGTACTTTCACGTCTGCCATCACTACTTCCTTGTAAGGTTTGGGCCAGCGGCCTGGCCAAAAGCTGTGGGTTTTTGGAGCGGCATTGCGCCAAAAAGATCCCTGCCACAGCGCCAAGGAAAGTAGTCGCGATTCGCGGTTCGAGCAAATCCGGCAGATAGGTTTTTGTGTGATATCAATATGCTTTAACGGTATTTAAATTCTTTTTCTTATGCCATTAGAGTCGGTGCTTGCCGGGCAGTTATCCACTGCCCATGGACCGCACCACCGTCGCTTACCGAGCGGCGTCCAGGACACTCAATGGACTTCGATTACGCTTTTATCCTCAGCACCCTGCCGGCGTTTCTCAAGGCGGTGGGCGTGACCTTGCAAGTCGGCCTGATCGCCATCGGCACGTCTTTGCTGGTGGCCTTGCTCAACGCGACGATCCTGGTGTTTCGCACGCCTTATCTGCAACGCCTGGTCGGGCTGTACGTGGAGCTGGCGCGCAACACACCGCTGTTGATCCAGCTGTTCTTCGTGTACTTCGCGCTGCCGGCTTTGGGCGTCAAGGTTTCGGGTTTTGCCGCGGCGATCATCACCATGACCTTCCTGGGCGGTGCCTACCTCACCGAAGTGCTGCGCGCCGGGGTCGAGGCCGTACCGGCGGCGCAACTGGAATCGGGGCGTTCCATCGGCTTGTCCCAGGTGCAATTGCTGCGCTACGTGATCCTGCCGCAAGCCGGCATCCTCAGCCTGCCTTCGCTGTTCGCCAATTTCATTTTCCTGCTGAAGGAGACCACTGTGGTCTCGGCGGTGGCGGTGCCGGAGATTCTCTACACCACCAAAAGCTACATCGCGCTCTACTACAAAACCTACGAAATGCTCGCCGTGCTGACGCTGATCTGCGTGCTGTTGTTCTTGCCGCTGTCGCTGCTGCTCAGCCGTCTGGAAAGGAGGCTCCAGCATGGCCAGTTCGGGTCTTGAGTTGCTGTGGGTGTCGTTGCCGCAACTGGGCAAGGGCGCTGCGCAAACCCTGTCGATTTCCTTGTTGAGCATTGCCTTCAGCACCGCCGGCGGCGTGCTTTACGGTGTGTTGCGCACGCTCAACTCGACATGGCTGAACGCGATCCTGCGCGTCTACCTGGAACTGTTCCGGGCCATCCCGGTGCTGGTCTGGTTGTACCTGCTGTTTTTCGGCCTGCCGATTTTCTTTGGCCTGAGTATTCCGAGTTTCTGGTGCGCGGTACTGGTGCTGTCGTTGTGGGGGGCGAGCGAAGTCGGCGAGGTGGTGCGCGGTGCCTTGCAGTCGTTGCCGCGCGGGCAACGCGAGGCCGGGTTGTCGATCGGCCTGGGCGGCGCGCAGCTCTATGGTTACGTGTTGCTGCCCCAGGCGCTCAAACGCATGACGCCGCCGACCATCAACGTCTACACGCGGATCATCAAAACCAGTTCGCTGGCGGTGCTGATCGGCGTGGTGGACGTGATCAAGGTCGGCCAGCAGATCATCGAGCGCACCTACGAATCGGTGCTGATCTACGGCGCCCTGTTCCTGTTTTTCTTTTTCATCTGCTACCCGCTGTCGGCCGCGTCACGCGTGCTGGAGCGGCGCTGGACGCAAGCATGAGCGCATTGATCGAGTTCAAGGGTTTCAACAAGTTTTTCGGCCAGCACCAGGTGCTCGACGGCATCGACCTGAAGGTGCGGCCTGGCGAAGTGATCGTCATCCTCGGCCCCAGCGGTTGCGGCAAGAGCACCTTGCTGCGCTGCCTCAACGGGCTGGAAGTCGCCCAGGGCGGCAGCCTCACCTTCGCCGGCCGCGAGCTGCTGGGCAAGGGCACCGACTGGCGCGAGATCCGCCAGCAGATCGGCATGGTGTTCCAGAGCTATCACCTGTTCCCGCACATGAACGTTCTCGACAACCTGCTGCTGGGCCCGCTCAAGGTGCAAAAGCGCGAACGCCGCGAGGCGCAGGCCCAGGCGGAGGCGTTGCTGGCCCGCGTTGGCCTTTTGGACAAGCGCGATGCCTTTCCTCGCCAGTTGTCCGGTGGTCAGCAGCAACGGATCGCCATCGTCCGCTCGTTGTGCATGAACCCGCGGGTCATGCTGTTCGATGAAGTCACCGCCGCCCTCGACCCGGAAATGGTCAAGGAAGTGCTGGAGGTCATCCAGGGTCTGGCCCGCGAGGGCATGACACTGTTGATCGTCACCCACGAAATGGCCTTCGCCCGCGCCGTGGCCGACCGCATCGTGTTCATGGATGCCGGGCGAATCCTTGAGCAAAACACCCCCGAGCCTTTCTTTACGAACCCGCAAACCGCACGAGCGCAGCAGTTCCTGGAGAAATTCTCCTACGTCGCCGCCCTACCCAAAACGACTCAAACAAAGGAACTGGAACTGCCATGAAAACTGCCAAGTCTTCCCTCTTGCTATTGCCACTGCTGGGCCTTGCACTGCTGGCCGGCTGCAACAAAACCGAAGAACCTGCCAAACCCAAGGTCGCCAGCGCAAGCGCTGCGCCCGCCGGCTACCTGGACAAGATCAAGGCGCGGGACAAGTTGATCGTCGGCGTCTTCACCGACAAGCCGCCGTTTGGTTTCGTCAACGAAGCCGGGCGTTACGTAGGCTTCGACACCGACATCGGTCGCCAATTTGCCAAGGACCTGCTGGGCGATGAAAACAAGGTCGAATTCGTCGCGGTGGAACCGGCCAGCCGCATTCCGTTCCTGCAAAGTGACAAGGTCGACCTGATCCTGGCCAACATGACCGTGACCCCGGAGCGCAAGGAAGCGGTGGAATTCACCAACCCGAACCTGAAGGTCGCGGTGCAGGCGCTGGTGCCACAGGCCAGCGAAGTGAAAACCCTCGATGACCTGGCGAGCCGCACCACCATCGTCACCACCGGCACCACGGCGGACATCTGGCTGACCAAGAATCACCCGGACTGGAAGCTGCTCAAGTTCGAGAAGAACTCCGAGTCCCTGCAAGCCCTGGCCAATGGTCGTGGCGACGCCTATGCCCAGGACAACCTGGTGCTGTTCAGCTGGGCCAAACAGAACCCCGGCTACCGCGTGCTGCCGCAGACCCTGGGCGCCGAAGCACCGATTGCGCCAGCGGTGAAGAAGGGCAACATCGAACTGCGCGACTGGGTCAATGCCGAGCTGGCCAAGCTGGGTGAAGAAAAGTACCTGCTCAAGCTGTACGACCTGTACGTGCGCAAGGAACTGAGCGACGACACCAAGCCCGAGAGCGTGATTGTCGAAGGGGGTAAGTGGCAGGGGTGATCAACCAGCGCTGAACGCTCTCGGCGGCCGCGGTTTTTCTGTGGGAGCGAGCCTGCTCGCGATGGTGTGTCAGTCGCCACATATGGCACTGAAAACCCATCGCGAGCAGGCTCGCTCCCACAGTTATCCCCCAGGGTTTTACCGGGGCCAGCAGCAATATCTCCAACCAACTCAGGCACCTTTTGAACCCTGTTCTAAGCTCAGAGTCGTAACGCATTGGCACGTTCGTTCAATGCAAAGGAGTCTGCATGGCTGGTCCCGGGTTGAAAAAAGTGGTGGGCCTGAGCCTTCTGCTGCTATTGAGCGCCTGCGGGGAAAAACCTCAGGTCGAGAAGGACCGCCCACGGGTGTTCGTGCAGGTGGTCAAGCCGGCGGAATACGCCGCGTCCGTGACCCTCACAGGCGACGTGCAGGCACGGGTGCAGACGGACCTGTCGTTCCGGGTCGGCGGCAAGATCATCGAGCGTTCGGTCGATGTCGGTGATCGCATTTCCGCCAAGCAGGTGCTGGCCAGGCTCGATCCCAAGGACCTGCAAAACAACGTCGACTCCGCCCAGGCCCAGGTGGTCGCCGAGCAGGCGCGGGTGACCCAGAGCGCTGCCGCCTTCGTGCGCCAGCAAAAACTGTTACCCAAGGGCTACACCAGCCAGAGTGAATACGATTCGGCCCAGGCGGCACTGCGCAGCAGCCAGAGCGCGCTGACCGCCGCCCAGGCGCAATTGGCGAATGCCCGTGATCAACTGAGCTACACCGCGCTGATCGCCGACGCGCCGGGGATCATCACCGCGCGCCAGGCCGAAGTCGGGCAGGTGGTGCAGGCGACGATGCCGATTTTCAGCCTGGCTCGCGATGGTGGTCGCGATGCCGTGTTCAACATCTACGAATCGCTGCTGGCGCAGGAGCCGGACGACAAGACCATCACCGTCAGCCTGCTCGACAACCCTGCCATCAAGACCACCGGCACGGTGCGGGAAATCACCCCGGCGGTTTCTGCACAGACCGGCACGGTGCAGGTCAAGGTGACCCTCGATGCCCTGCCGGAGGGCATGCAGCTGGGTTCGGTGGTCAGTGCCACGGCGAAAATCCCCGGCAAGTCGGCCGTCGAGCTGCCGTGGTCGGCACTCACCAAAAACCTCAGCGAGCCGGCCGTGTGGCTGGTGGATGATCAGGGTGCAGCGCAGTTGCACACGGTCACGGTCGGGCGCTACCTGACGGGCAAGGTCATCATCAGCGACGGCCTCAATGGGGGTGAGAAAGTGATCATCGCCGGCGGCCAGTTGCTGCACCCCGGCGTCAAGGTCGAGGTCGCCGAAAACACCTACAAGGATCTGGCTGAAGGAGCCCGGCCATGAAGCGCGTGTCGTTGGCCTTCGCTGCCGTGATGCTGGTCGCCTGCTCGGACAAGGAGCCGCCGCCGGAGCCGGTGCGCCCGGTGTTGTCGGTCCAGGTGCAGGCGCAGGGCGAGGAAACCCTGGGGCGTTTTGCCGGCAACATTCAGGCCCGCTATGAAACCAATGTCGGCTTTCGCATCGGCGGGCGCATCGCCAGTCGCAATGTCGATGTCGGCGCCGAGGTGGAGAAGGGCGCCTTGCTCGCCACGCTCGACCCCACCGATCAGCAGAACCAGCTACGGGCGGCCCAGGGCGACCTGGCGCAGGTCCAGGCGCAGTTGATCAATGCCCAGGCCGACGCCCGGCGTCAGCAGGAGTTGTTCGATCGTGGCGTGGGCGCGCAGGCCCAGCTGGACGCGGCACAAACCAATCTGAAAACCACTCAGGCTTCCCACGACCAGGCCCGCTCGGCTGTCGACCAGGCGAAGGATGCGCTCGGTTATGTCGAACTGCGCACCGATCACAAAGCGGTGGTCACGGCGTGGAATGCCGAAGCCGGGCAGGTGGTCACCGCCGGCCAGCAAGTGGTGACCCTGGCGCAACCGGATATCAAGGAAGCGGTGATCGACCTGCCGGATACGCTGGTCGATCAATTGCCGGAAGACGTGGTGTTCAAGGTCGCCGTGGAACTGGATCCGAGCATCAGCACCACCGCCATCGTGCGCGAAATCGAACCCCAGGCGCAAAGCGCCACCCGCACCCGTCGCGCGCGCCTGACGCTGGCCGAGACGCCGCCGGCGTTTCGCCTGGGCACCGCCATCACGGTCACCGTCAGCTCAGCCATCAAACCGCGCATCGAGCTGCCGCTGACCGCCCTGCAGGACGTCGACGGAAAAACCCGGATCTGGGTCATTGATGAACAGAATGCGACGGTGTCGCCGCGAGACGTCAACGTGGTCAGCCGTACCGATTCAACGATGGTCCTGGCCAGCGGTGTGAAGGCCGGTGAGCGAGTGGTGAGCGCCGGGGTGAACAGCCTGAAACCTGGGCAGAAAGTGAAACTCGATGAGGACAGCCCACGATGAAAGGGAGTTTCAACTTATCCGAATGGGCCCTCAAGCATCAGTCCTTCATCTGGTACCTGATGCTGGTCGCGCTGCTGATGGGCGTATTTTCCTACCTGAACCTGGGCCGCGAGGAAGACCCTTCGTTCACCATCAAGACCATGGTGATCCAGAGCCGCTGGCCCGGTGCGACCCAGGAAGAAACCCTCAAGCAGGTCACCGACCGCATCGAGAAAAAACTCGAAGAGCTCGACTCCCTCGACTACGTGAAAAGCTACACGCGCCCGGGCGAATCCACCGTGTTCGTGTTCCTGCGTGATACCACCAGTGCCAAGGACATTCCGGAAATCTGGTACCAGGTGCGCAAGAAGATCAACGACATCCGTGGCCAGTTCCCCCAGGGCCTGCAAGGCCCGGCGTTCAACGACGAATTCGGCGATGTGTTCGGTTCGGTGTATGCCTTTACTGCCGACGGCCTGTCGATGCGTCAGTTGCGCGATTACGTCGAGCAGGTGCGCGCCGAAATCCGTGACGTGCCGGGGCTCGGCAAGATCGAGATGATCGGCGAACAGGACGAAGTGCTGTACCTGAACTTCTCCACGCGCAAACTGGCGGCACTGGGTATTGATGAGCGGCAGGTGGTGTCGAGCCTGCAATCGCAGAACGCGGTGACGCCCGCCGGGGTGATCGAGGCCGGGCCGGAGCGCATCTCCGTGCGCACCACCGGACAGTTCGCCTCGGAAAAGGACCTGGCCAACGTCAACCTGCGGCTCAACGACCGTTTTTACAGACTGGCCGACATTGCCGACATCAGCCGTGGCTATGTCGACCCGGCCAATCCGGAGTTTCGCTACAACGGCCATCCGGCCATTGGTCTCGCCATCGCCATGAAGAAGGGCGGCAACATCCAGGAGTTCGGCAAGGCCCTGCACCAGCGCATGACCGAGCTGACCGCCGACCTGCCGGTGGGCGTGGGTGTGCACAACGTCTCCGACCAGGCGGCGGTGGTGGAGAAGGCCGTCGGTGGCTTTACCAGCGCGCTGTTCGAAGCGGTGGTGATCGTCATGCTGGTCAGCTTCGTCAGCCTGGGCGTGCGCGCCGGCCTGGTGGTGGCCTGCTCGATCCCGCTGGTGCTGGCCATGGTCTTCGTATTCATGGAATACAGCGGCATCACCATGCAGCGGATTTCCCTCGGCGCGTTGATCATTGCACTGGGCCTGCTGGTGGACGATGCGATGATCACCGTGGAAATGATGGTCACGCGCCTGGAAATGGGTGAAAGCAAGGAGCAGGCGGCCACGTTCGCCTACACCTCGACCGCGTTCCCGATGCTCACCGGTACGCTGGTGACGGTCGCCGGTTTTGTGCCCATCGGCCTCAACGCCAGTTCGGCGGGCGAGTACACCTTCACCCTGTTCGCGGTGATCGCCGTGGCGATGCTGGTGTCATGGATCGTCGCCGTGCTGTTCGCCCCGGTGATTGGCGTGCACATCCTCAGCGCCAACGTCAAACCGCATGACGCCGAGCCCGGGCGCGTCGGCCGTGCGTTCAACTACGGCATGCTCTGGTCGATGCGCAATCGCTGGTGGGCCATCGGTATCACCATCGCCCTGTTCCTGGCGTCGGTGTACGCGATGAAGTTCGTGCAAAACCAGTTCTTTCCGTCCTCGGACCGCCCGGAAATCCTCGTTGACCTGAACCTGCCGCAAAACGCCTCGATTGCCGAGACGCGCAAGGCGGTGGACAAGCTCGAAGCCACGCTCAAGGACGACCCGGACATCGTCCGCTGGAGCACCTACATCGGCGAAGGGGCGATCCGTTTCTACCTGCCGCTGGACCAGCAACTGCAGAACCCGTACTACGCGCAGATGGTCATCGTCAGCAAGGGCCTGGAGTCGCGCGAGGCCCTGAGCCAGCGCTTGCGCGAGCGACTGCGCAAGGAGTTCGTCGGCATCGGCAGTTATGTGCAGGCGCTGGAAATGGGCCCGCCGGTGGGGCGGCCGATCCAGTATCGGGTCAGTGGCAAGGACATCGACCAGGTGCGCAAGCACGCGATTGCCCTGGCCACCGAGCTGGACAAGAACTCGCACATCGGCGAGATCATCTATGACTGGAACGAGCCGGGCAAAGTCCTGCGCATCGACATCGCCCAGGACAAGGTGCGGCAACTGGGGCTGTCGTCGGAACAGGTGGCCAACCTGATGAACAGCATCGTTGCCGGGGCGCAGGTCACACAGGTCAATGACGACATCTACCTGATCAATGTCGTGGGGCGCGCGGTCGATGATGAGCGCGGCACCCCGGAAACCCTGCAGAACCTGCAAATCGTCACGCCCAGCGGCACCTCGATTCCGCTGCTGGCCTTCGCCACCCTGCGCTACGAACTGGAGCAGCCGCTGGTGTGGCGCCGCGACCGCAAACCGACGATCACCATCAAGGCCGCTGTGCGTGACGAAATCCAGCCAACCGACCTGGTGACGCAACTCAAGCCGACCATCGACCAGTTCGCGGCCGGGTTGCCGCCGGGCTACAAGGTCGCCACCGGCGGTACCGTGGAAGAGAGTGGCAAGGCCCAGGGGCCGATCGCCAAGGTCGTGCCGTTGATGCTGTTCCTGATGGCGACGTTCCTGATGATCCAGTTGCACAGCGGGCAGAAACTGTTCCTGGTGGCCAGCGTCGCGCCGCTCGGCCTGATCGGCGTGGTGCTGGCGCTGATCCCCACGGGCACGCCAATGGGCTTCGTAGCGATCCTCGGGATCCTGGCGCTGATCGGCATCATCATCCGCAACTCGGTGATCCTGGTGACCCAGATCGACGCCTACGAGCAGTCCGGCTCCACGCCTTGGGACGCAGTGGTGCAGGCCACGGAACACCGGCGCCGCCCGATCCTGCTGACCGCCGCAGCCGCGAGCCTGGGGATGATCCCGATTGCCCGGGAAGTGTTCTGGGGGCCGATGGCCTACGCGATGATTGGCGGCATCATCATCGCGACGTTGCTGACGCTGCTGTTTTTGCCGGCGCTGTATGTGGCCTGGTACAAGATTCGGGAGCCGAAATAGAGAAGCAGAGCGCTTTGCGCTCTATCGCGAGCAGGCTCGCTCCCACAGGTTTTTGCTGTGTGCACAACGGATGTGAACACCAATGAACCACTGTGGGAGCGAGCCTGCTCGCGATAGCGGCCGCACGGATCACACAACCTTGCGCCAAACACTCGCCAACCAAGGCTGCTGTTCCCGCGGCAATCCCGCCGGCCGGTAGTAATGCTCCAGCTCCGCAAACCCCGCCTCGGTCAAAAGCCCCTGCCACGCCGCCAGGTCGTGGTACGAGCCATAGCGCGAGCCATTCCAGCCCTCCTGATTCTCACCACGCGGATTGGAACTGAACAACACCCCGCCCGGCTTCAATGTGCCATGCAACTGCCGCAGCACCCGCGGCAGTTCCTGGCGTGGCACGTGAAACAGCACCGCATTGGCAAAAATCCCGTCGAAGCGTTCGGCAGGCAAGTCCAGCTTGAGGAAGTCCTGCTGCCACACCTCGCAACCACTGTCTTCGCGCGCCATCCGGGCAAACTCTTGCGAGCCATCGAGGCCAACCGCGCGGTGGCCCATGCGGGTGAAGGCTTGCAGGTCACGCCCAGGGCCGCAGCCGAAATCGAGAATGTCGAAGGGCGCCGCGCCCTGAACGTGGCGTAACAGCGCTTCGATGTTCTGGCTCACGTCATGATCTCGCGTCCCTTCGCGAAAGCCTTCGGCCACCGAGTTGTAATGACCCAGGGTGGTGGCGGTAATCTGGTCGAGATCGGCGGGAGTCTGTTTCATGGTCGGCTGCACGGCAATGGGAGTTGACCCAATATACGCTATGCCACTGGTCGCACCTGTTACTTCTAACAGTATCGGCCGGCCGCTCGATGACTCAGTCTGTGCCGACTGGGGCGAGGGACTGTCATGCCGTGAATGATCATTGCGACACACCGACTTTGGCCGTTGTGGACCCGCGTTCGCTGGCGGTTCGCAGCGTCGGGTATTGCCGCCTGCCCGATGAGGTGGATGTTGAATCGCGCGTTACTCGGCAGGTTTTCGATGGGGTGGGGCGGGCGGTTGCGTCCTGGGATCCGCGGCTTTTCGGCACTTCAACGAAAGCCAATCAAACGACAGTGTATGGACTGAGCGGCCAGCCTGTTCTGACCGAAAGCGTGGATGCCGGTTGGCAACTGAATCTGATGAATCACGCAGGTTCGCTGCATTCAGTTTGGGATGGCCGAGGTAACCAGACGCGATTCGAGTATGACGATCAGCAGCGCCCTCTGACGGTCATCGAGCAGATGCAAGTTGTGGATCGGTTCAGTTACGGTGATGGGACGGCCTCGCGTAACAAATGCGGCCAGTTGATTCGTCACGATGATCCCGCGGGCTCGGGCGTCATTGACGATTATGGATTGCTCGGTACCGCGTTGGTTGAAAGTCGGCGCTTTCTCAAAGCGCTGGAAACGCCCGATTGGCCTGTGGATCTCGAAGAGCGAGAGCAATGGCTGGAAGCTCACTCTTACGTGACACGCCACGCTTTTCTACCCACGGGAGATGTTGAACACCAGACCGATGCTGTGGGTAACGTCCAAAGCTTCGTTTACGACGTGGCGGGCAGCCGGCGTGAAAGCTGGTTGGTGGTGACAGGGAAGCAGCCGCAGTGCCTGATCAACGACGTTCACTACAACGCGCTGAGTCAGGTCGAAATCGAGACCGCGGGCAACGGCGTACGTACGCAATTCTTCTACGGCGACGATGATGGTCGCTTGCTGCGCTCTGTTGCATCGGTGGGCACACAGGTGCCGTTGCAAGATCTGAACTACACCTACGATCCAGTGGGCAACATCACCGAGTTGGAAGACAAGGCCCAATCGGTAACTTGGTTCAACAGCCAGCGCGTCGAACCGATCAATCGTTACCGTTATGACAGCCTGTACCAACTGATCGAAGCTTCAGGTTGGGAAGTCAGCACCCCAAGCCACGGTCCCGCCTTACCCACCTTGCTCCCCACTCCGCTGGATCCCAACCAACGCCGCAACTACACCCAGCGTTTCGACTACGACAAGTCTGGAAATCTGATCACCCGCCATCACAGCAACGCCCCCAGCTTGTCGATGTTTACCTCGGCGCACAGCAACCGCAGCCTGTCCCAGCGTGAGGATGGCTCGCTGCCCGGTGAGTCCGATATCGACGCGGGTTTTGACGCCGCTGGCAACCAGCTGGCGCTACAGCGCGGGCAAGTCATGACCTGGGACACACGCAATCAATTGAGCCGGGTGACCTTGCTCAGCCGCAACGATGACCCCGGTGATGACGAAAGCTACGCCTACGACCGTCCGGGTCACCGGGTGCGTAAGCTGCACATCAGCCGCACCAGTCGCCGCGCGTTGCAAGAAGAAGTCCGCTACCTGCCCAACCTGGAAATTCGCCGTCAGGCCGACGGTGAAGAACACCACGTGATCTCGGTCGAAGCGGGGCGCAGCAGCGTTCGCGCACTGCATTGGCCCCAAGGCGCACAAGCCGATCAACTGCGCTACAGCCTCAGCGATCATCTGGGTTCCAGCACCTTGGAACTGGATGAAAAAGCGGGTGTGTTAACGCAAGAATATTATTACGCGTTCGGCGGTACGGCCTGTTGGGCGGGAAAGTCGGAATTGGTGGCGAAGTACAAAATCAATCGTTATTCAGGCAAGGAGCGCGATGCGACGGGTCTCTACTACTACGGCTTCCGCTACCTGGCCACGTGGCTACAGCGTTGGATCAGCCCGGATCCGGCAGGCCAGACGGATGGGCCCAATCGTTACACAATGGTGCGGAACAACCCGGTGAGTTTCGTTGATAAGGCCGGCCTTGCAGGTGAGTCTTTTCAGCAGATATTGGTAGGGCTCGCCCAGATGGGTATGACCAGTGCGATCGGCATGGCATCCGGCTGGGCACTTGGAAACGCTGTATTAGGTCTGTCTTATGGGGCTTTGATAGGGGGGTTGTCTTACGCCGCCTGGAGCTGGCTGGAGTATCGGGAGGCCGCGAGAGTGTCTGCGGAACTCGCTGCCGAGGAGAAGGCAATTGCCGATGGACGGGAGGCCAGTGTTCTCAAACTTGCGGATTTATTTGTCCTGTCCTCTGAAGAAGCTGGACGTCTCGTGAATTTTGAAGCAGGGCTGCGTGCGGCTCATCCGGACACCCGCGTGGCTGTTTCACTCTTGACGAAAGATGATCGGATCTACGCGTACGGGGGGCCTCAAGACAACATTTTCAGAGCACACGACATTTTCCTCAACGTTAACAATCCGGCACGAGAGCTGAAGAGACTGCAGGTCGCCACACTGGTTATTCGGAATACTCCGAAGGATTCTTCATCCATTGCTGGGCAGCGGACAGACGAGAGTCAATTCGGATCAGGCAATACTGACGAAATTGTCCGCCAATCAGGCAGCCATCACATGGCTTCTGCGGACGAGGTTCAATCTCAAGCCCCAGATACAACCCGTGTGCGCGCCGAATTAAAAGCAGTGACCATCGACTCGACAGTGATTGATCACATTCTAGATAACGCAAACGACCCTAATAGCGCGGTATTGAGATCTACCCTTGACGAAATGCTCGGTCGTCGTTTTGGCGCGGTCAAGCTCCATCGCCATCGGGGCGGTCTGTGGGCTGCGGATTTGCATGGTTTTGTCGGCAGCACGGGGCGTGGGTCCAAAAGACTCATGTTCCAGAAAAAGGGCTCTCACTACAAAGTCATGGGAATAACGGATCCACATCCCGGATAGTGTTATCGACCTGTTACTTCTAACAGTATCGGCCCGGCAGAAAATGGATCAGTCTTTGCTGACCGGGCCGAGGGATTGTCATGCTGTGAATGCTCACCGCGACACACCGACATTGGCGATTGTGGATCCGCGTTCGCTGGCGGTTCGCAGCGTCGGGTATTGCCGCCTGCCTGATGAGGCTGATATCGAATCGCGCGTTACTCGACAGATTTTCGATGGGGTGGGGCGGGCAGTCGCGTCTTGGGATCCGAGGCTTTTCGGCCTTTCAACGAAAGCCAATCAAACAACGGTGTATGGATTGGGCGGCCAGCCTGTTCTGACCGAAAGCGTGGATGCCGGTTGGCAACTGAAGCTGATGAATCACGCAGGTTCGCTGCATTCAGTTTGGGATGGCCGAGGTAACCAGACGCGATTCGAGTATGACGATCAGCAGCGTCCGCTGGCGGTCATCGAGCAGATGCAAGTTGTGGATCGGTTCAGTTACGGTGATGGGACGGCCTCGCGTAACAAATGCGGCCAGTTGATTCGTCACGATGATCCCGCGGGCTCGGGCGTCATTGATGAATATGGATTGCTGGGTACTGCGTTGGTTGAAAGTCGGCGCTTTCTCAAAGAGCTGGAAACGCCTGACTGGCCTGTCGATCTCGAAGAGCGAGAGCAATGGCTGGAAGAGCAGTCCTATGTGACACGCCACGCTTTTCTACCTACGGGAGATGTTGAGCATCAGACCGATGCGATGGGTAACGTCCAAAGCTTCGTTTTTGACGTGGCGGGCAGTAGGCGTGAAAGTTGGTTGTTGCTGGCAGGGAAGCAGCCGCAGTGCCTGATCAGCGATGTTCGTTACAACGCCCTGGGTCAGGTCGAAAGCGAAACCGCGGGCAACGGCGTACGTACGCAGTTCTTCTACGGCGACGATGATGGTCGCTTGCTGCGCTCAATCGCATCGGTCGCTGGTGAAAACCCTTTGCAGGATCTGAACTACACCTACGATCCGGCGGGCAACATCACCGAGTTGGAAGACAAGGCTCAATCGGTAACCTGGTTCAACAACCAGCGCGTCGAACCGATCAACCGTTACCGTTATGACAGCCTGTACCAACTGATCGAAGCTTCAGGTTGGGAAGTCGTTACTCCGAGCCACGGCCCTGCATTACCCGCCTTACTCCCCATCCCGCTGGACCCTAACCAAAGGCGCAACTACACCCAGCGTTTCGACTACGACAAGGCTGGAAACCTGATCACCCGCCATCACAGCAACGCCCCCAGCTTGTCGATGTTCACCTCGGCTCACAGCAACCGCAGCCTACCCCAATGCGAGGACGGATCGCTGCCCGGCGAGTCCGATATCGACGCGGGTTTTGACGCCTCTGGCAATCTCTTGGAATTGCAGCGCGGGCAAATCATGACATGGGACATACGCAATCAATTGAGCCGGGTGACCTTGGTCAGCCGCAACGATGACCCCGGCGATGATGAGCGATACGCCTACGACCGTCCTGGCCACCGGGTGCGTAAGGTAAGCGTGAGCCACAACAGTCGCCGCGCGTTGCACGAAGAAGTCCGCTACCTGCCCAACCTGGAAATTCGCCGCCAGGCCGACGGTGAAGAACATCACGTGATCTCGGTCGAAGCGGGGCGCAGCAGCGTTCGGGCACTGCATTGGCCACAAGGCGCACGGGCGGATCAACTGCGCTACAGCCTCAGCGATCATCTGGGCTCCAGCACCTTGGAACTGGATGAAAAAGCGGGCGTGTTAACGCAAGAACATTACTACGCGTTCGGCGGTACGGCCTGCTGGGCTGGCAAGTCGGCGTTGGTGGCGAAGTACAAGATCAATCGTTATTCGGGCAAGGAGCGAGATGGGACGGGGTTGTACTACTACGGGCATCGCTATTACGCGCCGTGGTTATTACGTTGGTTGAGTGCGGATCCACTGGGGATGGTGGATGGGCCTAACGTCTATCTGGCTTTCAAAAATAACCCAGTAAAGTTTGTCGATCCTGAAGGCACAGTTTTGCTGAATTTTTCTAAAATTTTGGCTGGGACGGATGCCATTGAAACTACAAAAGTTGTTGTTAATTATGAGATTCCTGAGATGCGGCCTGGCCCGCAGTTCAATTTTTACCTTGCTCAATCCATGCCTGGTAACAGTTTTACCGGACTGATTAATGTTTCCAAAACCGATGATGAACTGAGTGGGGTTGTTGATATTTATCCGCTAGAACCGGACTGGCGAGTAAATGAAAGGGATCTCTTGAGCAATTGGCGCACAAAATACAGCGGTAAAACTCACAATGACGGCAGCCCTATTGAACATGCGCGAGCTTCGGCCAATTATTTGACCTCACATGCGCAAGCATTGAAAATATTTGACCGAGATCTAAAGGTCACGGCAGGGTTTACTTTTAGAGATGTAAGGGGGCTACCGTTGACCCCCGAGGGTTATCGCAAAATGCCCGCTATCTCCGGAAACTCTGCGACTGCCAATGCAGAAAAGACATTTAAAGTCCCGCATAATTTCGAGTCTGTTGGTAGCAATATCGAGGATTTCAATAAGGCATTTAAAATGTCAAACGCTTACGTCTCTGGGGTCGCGCAGTTTGGGTCTATCCCACTGGAGGTTCAACGGTATCTTTTAACTATGTTTGCTGAGGCGAGTAAAGAGTTAAAGCAGGAAACTCCATCACTCGTGGAGCTTTTTGAAGCAGAATTGCTTCGGCCCGAACTACAATTGCCTCTCGGAAAAACAGGCGCAGCGGCAAAAACTTCTCAATTTTGATGTTCGAGACCCCTTCCTGTTGCGGCTGCCCACTCTCCGTCGCTATCGGAGCGGTTTGAGGTCTGCAGATTTGTATGGTTTGACGGCAACAGGGCGCGTGGGTCCAAAAGACTTATGTTCGAGAAAAGGGCACTCACTACAAAGTCATGGGAATAACGGGTCCACACCCCGGATGGTTTTATCGACCTGTTATTTCTAACAGTATCGGCCCGGCAGAAAATGGATCAGTCTTTGCTGACCGGGCCGAGGGATTGTCATGCTGTGAATGCTCACCGCGACACACCGACATTGGCGATTGTGGATCCGCGTTCGCTGGCGGTCCGCAGCGTCGGGTATTGTCGCCTGCCTGATGAAGCGGATATTGAATCGCGCGTTACTCGACAGATTTTCGATGGGGTGGGGCGGGCAGTCGCGTCCTGGGATCCGAGGCTTTTCGGCCTTTCAACGAAAGCCAATCAAACGACAGTGTATGAACTGAGCGGCCAGCCTGTTCTGACCGAGAGTGTGGATGCCGGTTGGCAACTGAAGCTTATGAATCACGCAAGTTCGCTGCACTCGATGTGGGATGGCCGAGGTAACCAGACGCGATTCGAGTATGACGATCAGCAGCGTCCGCTGGCGGTTATCGAACAGATGGGCGACGCTTCACCGAAGATTGTCGATCGGTTCAGGTACGGTGATGGGGCGGCCTCGCGCAATCAATGCGGTCAGTTGATTCGTCATGATGATCCCGCAGGCTCGGGCGTCATTGACGAATATGGATTGCTGGGTACCACGTTGGTTGAAAGTCGGCGCTTTCTCAAAGCGCTGGAAACACCCGACTGGCCTCTCGACATCGAAGAGCGAGAGCAGTGGCTGGAAGAGCAGTCCTATGTGACACGCCACGTCTTCCTTCCCACAGGGGACCTTGAACATCAGACCGATGCCATGGGCAATGTCCGAAGTTTCGTTTACGACGTGGCGGGCAGCCGGTGTGAAAGCTGGTTGTTGCTGGCAGGTACGCAGCCGCAGTGTCTGATCAGCGATATTCGTTACAACGCCCTGGGTCAGGTCGAAAGCGAAACCGCTGGCAACGGCGTACGTACGCAGTTCTTCTACGGCGATGATGATGGTCGCTTGCTCCGCTCCGTTGCATCGGTCGCTGGCAAAAATCCTTTGCAGGACCTGAACTACACCTACGATCCGGCGGGCAACATCACGGAGTTGGAAGACAAGGCCCAATCGGTAACCTGGTTCAACAACCAGCGCGTCGAAGCGATCAACCGTTACCGTTATGACAGCCTGTATCAGTTGGTCGAAGCTTCAGGTTGGGAAGTCGTTACTCCGAGCCACTGCCCCGCATTACCCACCTTGCTCCCCACTCCGCTGGACCCCAACCAACGCCGTAACTACACCCAGCGTTTCGACTACGACAAGGCTGGAAACCTGGTCACCCGCCATCACAGCAACTCCCCCAGCTTGTCGATGTTTACCTCGGCGCACAGCAACCGCAGCCTGCCCCAACACAAGGATGGCTCGCTGCCCGGAGAAGCTGACATCGAGGCGGGTTTTGACGCCGCTGGCAACCAGCTGGCGCTCCAGCGCGGGCAAGTCATGACCTGGGACACACGCAATCAATTGAGCCGGGTGACCTTGGTCAACCGCAACGATGACCCCGGCGATGATGAGCGATACGCCTACGACCGTCCTGGCCACCGGGTGCGCAAGGTGTGTGTCAGCCACAACCACCGCCGCGCGTTGCACGAAGATGTCCGCTACCTGCCCAACCTGGAAGTTCGCCGCCAGGCCGATGGTGAAGAACACCACGTCATCTCGGTCGAAGCAGGGCGCAGCAGCGTTCGGGCACTGCATTGGCCACAAGGTACGCAGGCCGATCAACTGCGCTACAGCCTCAGCGATCATCTGGGCTCCAGCACCTTGGAACTGGATGAAAAAGCGGGCGTGTTAACGCAAGAACATTACTACGCGTTCGGGGGTACGGCCTGCTGGGCTGGCAAGTCGGCGTTGGCGGCGAACTACAAGACGAATCGTTATTCGGGCAAGGAGCGAGATGCGACGGGGTTGTACTACTACGGGCATCGTTATTACGCGCCGTGGTTATTACGTTGGTTGAGTGCAGATCCACTGGGGATGGTGGATGGGCCTAACGTCTATCTGGCTTTCAAGAATAACCCGATAAAATTTATTGACTCTGAGGGTACGACTGTTTTGAATTATACCGAAGTGGTGGATGGCAATGTTTATAAATATAAGGTTGTGGTGAATTACGAAATTCCAAAAATGCGACCGGGACCGCAGCTTGGTTTCTACCTTCGCCAGTCAAAACCAGGAAATAGTTTCACAGGGATAATAAATGTCTCCGAGCATGATGAGGAGCTCAGTGGTGTTGTTGATATTTACCCATTGAATCTGGCTCAGCCGGACAAGTATAAAGGCACTGGGCGAACGAAATTCGTCGGCGTCTTGCACGATAAAGGACATCCGATAGTACATGACGCCTCTTTCACTTCCCATGAACAGGCCGTTAAGATCTTTGAAAGGGACAAGAAAAATACGATAGGGTTCACTTTTACAGATATACGTGGACTGTCAGAGGCAGATGAAAGTGAGATTTCATCTATTACGGCAAAGTCTACAAGTATGAATGAATATAAATCATTTAAAGTTCCTGATCGTTATCCTTCTGTGGGTAGTAACGTTGATGATTTCAATGAAATTAATAAATTGCGCGAGGAGCATTCGCAATTCAAGAATGTGGCGCCTAGGTTTAATAACCTTCCTATCGAAGTTCAGCGAACTTTGCTGCAGATGCTCGCGGAGTTCAGCGACACGCTAGGGCCGCAAGCGGCGCCCTTTAGGCAGATGTTTGAAAAAGAGCTCTTGAGGTCTACGTTACAACTGCCTCACTCTTGAGACCGTAAAGCCTTTCCTCATCAAACTCACCGCTTGTTCAACCCCCGAGCCAACCGATCCCCACCCAACTGAATCACCGCCACCAACGCCACCAGCAACACAATCACCGTCAACATGATCTGGCTATCAAAGCGCTGATACCCATACCGATACGCAATGTCCCCCAGCCCACCGGCGCCGATCGCTCCGGCCATGGCCGAGGAGTTGATCATGGTCACCAGGGTGATGGTGAAGCCGCCGACGATACCCGGCAGGGCTTCGGGCAGCAGCACATGCCAGACGATGTGCCAGCGTCGGCAGCCCATGGCTTGTGCCGCTTCGATCAGGCCGTGGTCGACCTCGCGCAGGCTGACTTCGGCGATCCGCGCAAAGAATGGCGTGGCGGCGATGGTCAGTGGCACCACGGCGGCCCATACGCCGTAGGTGGTGCCGACGATCAGGCGGGTGAACGGAATCAGTGCGACCATCAGGATCAGGAACGGAATCGAGCGGAACAGGTTGACGAATGCGCCCAGCGCGCGGTTCAGCGCCGGGGCTTCATAGATGCCGCCCTTGCCACTGGTGACCAGGATCACCGCCAGCGGAATGCCCGCCAGCAACGCGATCAGTGACGACACGCCGACCATCAGGAAGGTGTCGATGAAACCTTGCAGTAAACGATCAAGCCACATAACCCAGCACCTCCACCTGTTGTGCCCAGTTTTCCGCGCGTTGGCGCAAGGCATCGGCGCCGAGCGACGAGCCGGCCACCGCCAGCAGCAATTGCCCCAGCGCATGCCCCTGAATGCGTTCCACGCCACCTTGCAGTAAGCGCACCCGGCCGCCGAGGGCGGCGAACAGCGCCGCGAGGTCCGGCTCATCGCTGGCGCTGCCAGTGAACTGCAAGCGCAGCACCACGGTGGCGTGCGAAGCGCTGGGCAGCGCGTGCAGGCGGCTTTGCAACTCGGCCGGCAAGCCGTGCTGCAACGGTGCGAGCAGGGTCTTGCTGACCTCGTGTTGCGGGTTGCCGAACACTTGCCACACCGGTCCCTGCTCGACGATACGGCCGTGTTCCAGCACCACCACGCGGTCGCAGATGTCGCGGATCACCGCCATCTCGTGGGTGATTAGCACGATGGTCAGGCCCAGGCGCTGGTTGATCTCGCGCAGCAGGCCGAGGATCGACTGCGTGGTTTCCGGGTCCAGTGCCGAGGTCGCTTCATCGCACAACAGAATCTCGGGGTCATGCACCAGGGCGCGGGCGATACCGACGCGCTGTTTCTGCCCGCCGGAGAGCTGCGCTGGATAGGCCTTGTGTTTCGCCTGCAAGCCCACCAGTTCCAGCAGTTCGGCAACCTTGCGCTCGCGCTGTTCCCGGGGCACGCCGGCCACTTTCAGCGGCAACTCGACGTTCTGCCACACGGTCTTGGCCGACATCAGGTTGAAGTGCTGGAAGATCATGCCGATGCGTCGGCGCAGCGCCACCAGGCGGTCTTCGTCGAACTCGCCGATGTCCACCTGGTCGATCAGCACCCGGCCGCTGCTCGGTTGTTCGAGGCGATTGATGGTGCGGATCAGCGACGACTTGCCGGCGCCGCTGCGGCCGATTATGCCGAACACTTCGCCGCGCTGGATCGCCAGGTCAATGCCCTGCAAGGCGGCCACCGGGCCCTGCTGGCCGTGGTAGGTCTTGCCCAGGCCGATGAAGCGCACGTGCGCGTGGTTGAGCTGTGGATGCAGCTCGGTGTGTTCGAATGCCTGCGGCTCCGGAACCTCCGGTCGCCTTTGCGTCGCGGCCGTCATCTTCAGCTTTCCCAACCGGCCTGGTAGAGCTTGCCGTGGGCTTTATCCAGGGCGGCGCGCACGGCAGGCGAGTGTTGGTAGATGTCGACGAACTTGATCAGCCGCGGGTCGGTCTTGCTGTCGGGTTGGATCACGAACTGGATCACGTATTCCTTGTGGTCGAGGCCGTCGAACAGCAGGGCAGAGCCGGCATCGAAGGTCTTCGCCAAACGGATGTAGGCCGGGTAGCCCTGCACCAGGTCGGCGTCGTCATAGGCGCGCACCAGTTGCACGGCTTCCACCTGCAGGATTTTGATCTTCTTCGGGTTGGCGACGATGTCCTCTTCGGTGGCCTTGTAGCCCACGCCAGGCTTGAGGGTGATCAGCCCGGCCTTGGCCAGCAACTGCAAACCACGGCCGCTGTTGATCGGGTCGTTGGCGATGGCGACGCTGGCGCCTTCGGGCAGCTCGTCGAAGCTCTTGTATTTCTTCGAGTACAGGCCGACGTTGTTGATGATGCCCGGTGCGAACGGCACCAGGTCAAAACCGGAAGCGGCCTTGGCGTTTTCCAGGAAGGGGATGTGCTGGAAGTAGTTCACGTCGATGTCGCCGGCGGCGAGGCTGACGTTGGGGGCGATCCAGTCGGTGAATTCCACCAGTTCGACTTTCAGGCCCTGCTTGCTGGCCTCTTCGACGGCGGCTTCCAGTGGGATGGCGAAGGCGGCGGTGGTGCCGACCTTGAGCGGCGCGTCGGCGGCGAAGGTGATGGAGCTGAAGAGGCCGAGGGCCAGGGCCAGTGCTTTGACTGGGCGGGAGAGGGGGTGTTGGGTCATGGTGGTTTTTCCAGTCAGTGCATGAGATTTGTGGTGTTTGTTCGGGCCTCATCGCGGGCAAGCCCGCTCCTACAGCGATGCTTTTCAGCGGCGAAACGCCGACCCGGTATGTCGCCCAGGCAAATAGTCCCCCTGGCGAAACAGCTTCTGCCGCAAGCTGCCCTGCTCATACGCGGTCTTGTAGGACCCCCGCCGCTGCAACTCGGGGATCACCAGTTCGATGAAATCCACATAGCTTTCCGGCGTGACGATGCGCGTCAGGTTGAAGCCGTCCAGGCCGGTTTCGGCGATCCACGCTTCCAGTTCATCCGCCACTTGTTCGGGCGAGCCGACCACGGTGATGTAGCGACCACCGAGGGCGTGTTGTTCGAGCAGTCGGCGGCGGGTCCAGTCGTTGTTTTGCAGGTGTTTGGTGGCGGACTGGATGGCGTTGCTCTTCACGTACTGGATCGGCTCGTCGATGGCGTACTCGGAAAAGTCGATCCCGGTCGAGGCCGAGAAATGCGCCACGCCGGCCTCGGCGCTGGCGTAGCTCAAGTACTCGGCGTGCTTGGCCCAGGCCTGCTCCTCGGTGGCGCCGACGATCACGTTGAGCCCCATGAACACCTTGATGTCCTGCGGGTTGCGTCCGGCCTCGATGGCGCTGGCGCGGACCTTGTCCACCTGGGCCTTGGTCGATGGCTTGTTCTGCCCGCTGATGAACACGCACTCGGCGTGACGCCCGGCGAACAGCAGGCCGCGCTCGGAACTGCCGGCCTGGAACAGCACCGGCGTGCGCTGCGGCGAGGGCTCGCAGAGGTGATAACCCTCGACCTGGTAGAACTCGCCACGGTGCTCGACCTTGTGCACCTTGCCTGGCTGCGCGTAGATCCGCTGCTGCGGGTCGTTGAGCACCGCATCGTTTTCCCAACTGCCTTCCCAGAGTTTGTAGAGCACCTCCAGGTATTCGTCGGCCTGGTCGTAACGACGGTCGTGTTCCACCTGCTCGCTGAGGCCCATGGCTTTGGCGGCACTGTCCAGGTAACCGGTGACGATGTTCCAGCCGACCCGGCCGCGGCTCAGGTGATCGAGTGTCGACAGGCGCCGGGCGAACAGGTACGGCGCTTCGTAGGTCAGGTTGGCGGTCAGGCCAAAGCCCAGGTTTTTCGTCACGGCGGCCATGGCCGACACCAGCAGCAAAGGGTCGTTGACCGGCAACTGGATCGACTCTTTCAACGGCACGTCCACCGACTGCTGGTAGACGTCGTACACGCCGACGATGTCGGCGATGAACAGGCCGTCGAACAGGCCACGTTCGAGCAGTTGCGCCAGCTCAGTCCAATACTCGAGGGTCTTGTATTGGGTCGAGGTGTCCCGTGGGTGTGTCCACAAGCCGTGGTTGATGTGGCCGACGCAGTTCATGTTGAACGCGTTGAGCAGAATCTTCTTTTTCGCTTCGGCCATCAGATGGTCCCCCGCAATGGCGGGTTCTGTTCGTTGAGGTAGTAGTTGCCCACGGCGTGGTACTTCCAGCGCACCGGGTCGTGCAGCGTGTGGACCCGCGCGTTGCGCCAGTGACGGTCCAGGCCATGCTCGATCAGGGTGGCCTGGCTGCCGGCCAGTTCGAACAGGGTGCTGCCGGCGGCGAGGGAGATTTCGGTGCTGATGGCGCGGGCCTCGGCGACCGCGATGGACGCGGCTGCGACCGTCTCGGCACGGGTGTCGGCCTGGGCTTTGTCGAGTACCTCGCCGGCACGCTCCAGTAACGCTTCGGCGGCGTGCAGGCGAATGCTCAGTTGGCCGAAACTCTTGAGGGTCAGCGGGTCGTCGCTGGCTTTGTCATGGGTGGCGTCGATCCAGGGGCGGGTCCTGGTGCGCACGAAATGCAGCGCGTCTTCAAAGGCCGCGCGGGCGATGCCGGTGTCGATGGCGGCGTGAAGAATCTGCGCCAGCGGGCCGACCGTGGTCGGGGTTTCGAACGCGGCTTGAAAGGGGATCACGTCTTCGGCGGCAACGAAGACGTCTTCGAACACCACCGAACCGCTGCCGGTGGTGCGCTGGCCGAAGCCGCTCCAGTCGTCGATCACCGTCAGGCCCCGGCTGTCATGGGGCACAAAGGCGAGTTGCTGCACGCCGTTTTCATCCACCACCGAGGTCGGGATGCGTTGTGCGTAGAGGGCGCCGGTGGCGTAGAACTTGCGCCCGTTGATGCGGTAGCCGTCGCCAAAGCGGGTCAGTCGTGTGGTGCGGTCGTGGGCGGTCTTGGTGCCGAGTTCAGCCAGGGCATTGCCGAAGCGCTGGCCGGCCAAAACTTCGGCGTAAAGGCGTTGTTTCTGCTCGGCGCTGCCGGTCACGCGCAGCACTTCCAGGGCATAAAAATGGTTTTGCGGGATCTGCCCCAGCGAGCCATCGGCCTGGGCAATCAAGGCGATCACCTTGGCCAGGGTGACGTTGGAGACACCGGCGCCGCCGTATTCCCTGGGCACGCTGATGCCCCACAACCCGGAGCGGGAAAACACTTCCAGCTCCGGGTGTGGCAGGCGACGCTCGCGGTCACGCTGGGCGCTGTCACGCTTGAAGTCTTCGGCCAGGTCACTGGCGACGATCAGGGCTTGCTCATCGCTGGTGATGACCGCGACGTGGCGAGAAAGAGACATGTTGTTCTCCAGGGATCTGGTCAAAAGTGTACGGGTCGTTAGATCCAGGAATGCCGGGCGGGCAACTTACCGTTCAGGCGATAGGCGCCCACGGCGTAGTACTTCCAGCGCACCGGGTCATGCAGGGTGTGCACGCGGGCGTTGCGCCAGTGGCGGTCGAGGTTGAATTCGGCGAGGGTCGCGCGGCTGCCGGCCAGTTCGAACAGTTTTTCGCTGGCCAGCAGAGAGATTTCGGTAGTCAGCACCTTGGCTTCAGCCACGGCAATCGAGGCCCGCGCGGCGGATTCGGCGGTGATCGGTGCAGCGCTGACCTGGTCGAGTACCTGCCCGGCCTTGCGCAGCAGCGCCTCGGCGGCGTGCAGTTCGATTTTCAGTTTGCCGATGTCGGCGATCACATACAGGTCATCGCTGGCGCGTTCGACGTTGGCGTCGATCCACGGGCGGGCGCGGGTGCGGACGAATTCGATGGCGTCATCGACGGCGCCGCGCGCGATGCCGGCGTCGATGGCCGCCTGGATCAATTGCGACACGGCGCCCTGGATGTTCGGTTGTTCATTGATCTTCCAGTTGTCCAGCACCAGCTCGGCGTCGACTCGAACGTTGTTGAGCACGATGGTGCCGCTGGCGGTGGTGCGCTGGCCGAAGCCGGACCAGTCATCGACGATGCGCAGGCCCGGTGTGCCACGACGAACGAAGGCCAATACCTGGCGGCCCTCATCGTTCAGCGCCTTGACCGCGACCCAGTGGGCGAACAGCGCGCCGGTGGAATAGAACTTCTGGCCGTTGATGACAAACCCGTCGCCGTCGGCGGTGATCCGGGCCTTGAGTTCCAGGGTGTTTTGGGTGCCGCGCTCGGGCCCGGCGTTGCCGATGCGCCAGCCTTCGAGCACGCTGGTGAACAGCTGCTGCTTCTGCGCTTCGCTGGCGCAACCCTGAATCAGATTGAGAATGCCGAACTGGTTCTGCGGGATCTGCCCCAGCGCCGGGTCGGCGGCGCTGATGATCGCGAACACTTCGGCCAGGGTGACGAACGAAACCTGCGGGCCGCCGTATTGGCGGGCGATGGCAATGCTGCCCAGGCCGCTCTGGGTGAACTGTTCAATTTCTGACCACGGCAACTTGCGCTGACGGTCGCGTTTGGCCGCCTGCAAACGGGCGACCTGCGCCAGATCTTGGGCGGCCTTGATGGCTTGTGCGTCATTGCGCAGTACCTGCGCGGGCAACAACAACGGGGCGACATCCAAATCGCTGTGGACAACTGCATCTGCAAGACTGGACATCAGTGCCGCTCCCTGGCTGCACGCAATGCCCTGGCGATCTGCACTGGGGTGATTGTGTTCCGGACCATACCTACCTCACATCTCATGGGTCGCCGCAGAGGGCGGCGAAGTCAAAACAAGAAGGTCCGGTGGTCCGGTTCATATACCCTAAATGCGCATAAATAATAAATAAACTAGCTTTTTGGAATATGAATAGAAGTGTGTCTTCGCCAACTGTTCGCCGCACAACACTTGTTGTTGCAGCAACAGTTGATCCGCCGACGAGGGCATGGACTCAGGCCAGGCGATCACTGTATTTCCTTGCCCCTGACCGTCAGGCAGGGACTGGCACAGCCGATCTTCAGGGTGCGTGCAGGCGCCCAGCGCGAGTTGTTGCCGACCCGGTCGAGGATGCAGTAGGTCACTTCCAGGCGCAGGTCTTCGCCGGCTTCGAGAATGATCGCGGGCGGCACCCAGACGTGGATCGGCTCGCCGACCTCGCTGGCCTTGAGGGCAGGCAAGTCCATGCGCACATCGCCCCAGCGCAGGGTGATTTCGTCATCGACGGCCATGTTCAGGTACGGCTCGATGGTCAAGGGAACGCCACGCCTGACCTGGTTCGGGTTGACTCCCTGGCGGCGGATGGTTTCGGGAATGCTCACGGGTGCCAGGCTCTGGTTTTCGTCCCCACACATCGCCGACGGTTGGCCACCCGGACAGTCGAGCTTGATTTGCACGCGGGTGGCGGCAGAAAGCGCGGGACCCTGGCCCACCTGCATGAGGCGGTAGTGAATGCGTGAACAACCATTGGCAATGAAGCTTTCCGGCACTCGCAGGGTGACTGTCGTGCCAACGTCGCGGGTGTTCAACACCTTTGAGGCGACGTAGCAGTCGTCCCAGAACAGCTCGATCAGGTCACCGTCCTCCATGCCCGGGTAGGGCGCCACTTCGACCAACAGATGCGCTGCCGACGTCAGGTTGATGCCGCTCTTGTGGGATTTCGTCAGTGCCGGGGCGGCGAGTTCGGATTTGTTCGATGGGCTTTTCATGGGATTCTCCTTGAAGTCAAACAGCGAAGTCCGTTTCTGAGTTAATTGAATTGCCGAGTAACGAAGGTCTCGTTACTTTTGCTGAAAGTTATATTTATGCGGGTGGCCGGGTTGGCTGGGGACTAGATAAAAGTGCGCGGGATTAAGTGTCAATAGAGTGTGCCGGTGAAGTAAGCAATCTGCTGTTATTCAGAAAGCTCCTACAATGCCGGGTTAACAAGCCACAGTGATTGGTCGAATTTGACCACGGAATTCGCCCGTATTGGCGACGCGTACGCGCAGCCCTTGGTGGCGGCGGTTTGATCGAGTTGCCAATTTTAAGTGAACGGACTTTGTTGCGGGACATAAATATGTACCGCACGCAACAGTGTCGCTGGAGCGAAATTGTTCAGTATGTCGCAGAGGTGTAAATAGCGGGGGAAGTTACTTCCGTCCGTGGAAGTTAACATTCTGGAGCGGTGGCTTAGTTGTGGGCGTTATTGAGGAACTTGCTGAGAAACTGTTTGGTCCGCTCTTCTTTGGGGTTGGCAAACAGCGCCTTGGCTTCGCCCTGTTCAACGATCACGCCCTTGTCGAAAAACACCACGCGGTTGGCCACGTCACGGGCAAAACCCATCTCGTGGGTGACGATCACCATGGTGCGTTTTTCTTCGGCCAGGCTGCGGATGGTCGACAGCACCTCACCCACCAGTTCCGGGTCGAGAGCCGAGGTCGGCTCGTCGAACAGGATCACTTCCGGCTCCATCGCCAGCGCTCGGGCAATCGCCACACGCTGTTGCTGACCACCGGAGAGGCGTCGCGGGTAAGCGTCTTCCTTGCCCGCCAGGCCGACCCTGGCCAGGAGTTTCTTGCCCAGGGCAATCGCCTCGGCAGGCGGCGTCTTCTTCACCACGATCGGCCCTTCGACGACATTTTCCAGTGCCGTGCGATGGGGGAACAGGTTGAAGTTCTGGAACACGAAGCCGACGTGCTGGCGCAAGCGCCGCACCAGGCCCTGCTGCTGGTTCAACGGGCGGCTGCCATCAATCTCGATGTCGCCCACCTTGATCCGGCCGCTGCTGGGTTCTTCGAGGAAGTTCAGGCAGCGCAGGAACGTGGTCTTGCCCGAGCCGCTGGGCCCGATGATCGCCACGACCTCGCCTTCCTTGACCTCAAGGTCGATGCCGTTGAGCACAACGTGACCCTTGAACTGCTTTGTCAGTTTTTCCACGACAATCATGGGGTCAGGACTCCTGGTCGTGCCGATTGACCCGCGCTTCCAACTGGTTCTGCAGGTGCGAAAGCACCGTGGCCAGAACCCAGTAGATCAGCGCGGCGGCCAGATACATGGTGAAGATTTCGAAGGTCCGGGCGGTGATCAGCTGCGCCTGGCGGAACAGTTCCGGCACCTGGATGGTGGCCGCCAGCGCCGTGTCCTTGACCAGCGAAATGAAGCTGTTGCCCAGCGGCGGCAACGCCGTGCGCATGGCCTGCGGCAGGATGGCCCGGCGCAGGGTCTGCGCGCGGGTCATGCCGATACTGGCCGCCGCTTCCCACTGGCCGCGCTCGATGGAGCTGATCGCGGCACGCAGGATTTCGCAGGCATAGGCCGCCATGTTCAGCGAGAAGCCGATCAGGGCCGCCGGCAGCGGATCGAGTTCGACGCCCAATTGCGGCAAGCCGTAATAGATCACGAACAGCTGCACCAGCAACGGCGTGCCGCGAAAGAACGACACGTAGATGCGGGCGATCCAGCTCACCAGTTTGAAGCGCGACAGGCGCATCAGCGCCAGGCCGAAGCCCATCAGCAGGCCGAAGAACATGCCGCCCAGGCTCAGAATCACTGTGTAGTACGCGCCCTTGAGCAGAAAGGGCGCGGAGTCCAGTGCGAGTTGGAAAGCTTCTTCCATTACTTGGTGACGTCAGCGTTGAAGTATTTCTCGGAGAGCTTGGCCAGGGTGCCGTCGGCACGCAGTTTTTCGATGGCCTTGTTCACCGCATCCAGCAGCTCTGGCTCGCCTTTGCGCAGGGCGATACCGGCTTCCTGACGGGAGAACGCTTCGCCGGCGGCGGTGGTGTCCTTGGCCTTCTTGGCGTATTCCAGCGCGGCCAGACGGTCGATCAGGATAGCGTCGATGCGGCCGACGCGCAGGTCCTGGAACTTGGTCGGATCGTCTTCGTAGGTGCGCACGTCAGCCTTCGGCACGTTCTCTTTCACCCACTGCTCGTAGTTGGTGCCCAGACCCACGCCGACCTTCTTGCCAGCCAGGTCTTGCGCAGTCTTGATGGTGTCCTTGTTCTTGGTCAGCACCAGTGCCTGGATGCCGGAAACGGTGTACGGCTCGGAGAAGTCATACTTCTTCTTGCGCTCTTCGGAGATGGTCACCTGGTTGATCACCGCGTCCAGGCGCTTGGACTCCAGGGCGGCGAGGATGCCGTCCCATTTGGTCGGCTGCAGCTTGACCTTCACACCCAGCTCCTTGGCCAGGGCTTCGGAGAACTCCACTTCGAAGCCGGCCAGTTTGCCGTCGGCGTCGACGAAACTGAACGGTGGGTAGGTGCCTTCCAGGCCGACGTTGATCACGCCTGCATCCTTGATTTTTTGCAGTTGCTCACCGGCAACCGCTTGCCCCAACAGACCGGCGCTCAGCGCCAGGCCCAGCGAACCGACCAGCAGATTTCGACGTAGTGCGGAAAAATTCATGACAAGCCCCTGTGTTTTCTTATGAAGACGCTTCTTGGAATGTTGGCGTGATCGACCGCAATATCCTGCCCTAAAGCAGCTTATGCGTCTCTCGGCAATTTGCCTGCAGTATGACTATATGATGGCTTTTTTAGATTGGAAAATAATGAATGTTATTTTTAATATTCCAATCAGGAATAAATGCTGTTTCTGTAGGAGCGAGCATGTCGAGGCGTCGAACCGTCGCGATGGTCGTCAACGATGACGCGGGCTGTCTGAACGCCCGCGGTGTCTGGACCTCCATCGCGAGCAAGCTCGCTCCTACAGGGTTCCGTGTGCGGGCGATCCGCCGTTACAGAAAATCCTTGTAGGCAAACAACGCCGGCGAGCCGCCGGTGTGCAGGAAAATGATCGGACCTTCGTCGAAACGCTGGCGTCCGATGCCGTCGAGCAAGCCAGCCATGGCCTTGCCAGTGTAGACCGGGTCCAGCAGCACGCCTTCCTGGCTGGCCAGCAGCTTGACCGCTGCCAGCGTCCCCGCGTTGGGCTCGCCGTAGCGCGGTGCGAAATATTCGTCCCACAACTCGACCTTGAACGTGTCCGGCAGGTTCACTTCCAGCAACGCTGCCGTGCGCTCGGCCAGGCCCTGGACCTTTGGCCGCTGCGCTTCATCACTGCGCGAAACCGTGACGCCAATCACCGGCAGGCCCGGCAGGGTTTCGCTCAAGGCCAGGGCCAGGCCGCTGTGGGTGCCAGCGCTGCCCGAGGCGAGCACCACGGCGGCGAAGTCGAGACCGGTGTCCTTGATTTGCTCGGCCAGCTCCAGGCCAGCGCGCACATAACCCAGCGCGCCCAACGCGTTGGAGCCGCCGATCGGCACCAGGTAAGGCTTCCTGCCGCTGCTGCGCAGGCGTGCGGCCAGCGCCTCGAGTTGCTCGTCGGCGTTGTCGAGGTTGTCCACCAATTCGACCTTGGCATCGAACAGGTCGAGCAGCAGGCGATTGCCGTTGCCGACGAAATTGGCGTCGTCAGAGCCCAGCGGATTCTCCAGCAGCGCGACGCAACCCAGGCCGAGCCGGGCAGCGAGGGCGGCGGTCTGGCGCACGTGGTTCGATTGCAGGGCGCCTGCGGTGATCAGCGTATCGGCGCCCTGGGCCAGGGCGTCGGCGCCCAGGTATTCGAGTTTGCGCAGCTTGTTGCCACCCATCGCCAGCGGCGTCAGGTCGTCGCGCTTGATGTAGACATCGCGGCCCAGCCAGGTGGACAGGCGTTCGAGTTTTTCCAGAGGGGTCGGGTGGCTGAGCAAGTCGAGGCGGTCGAAACGGGCGAGCTGTTGTTTGATCATGGGTCCGTACTGGCGGGGGGGGTAATGTCCGGACTATAAGCACGGGCCCCGGGGCGGGCAACCGGCAATCGCTTATAGCCAAAAGTGCTGAACACAGCATAATCGGTTCTTAATTTGCCCCGTAGCGCTTGCCGTAAAGTAATCGCCGTCAGCGTGGCCAGACCGTCCGGCCGCCCGTGTGGAGTTTTTACCGTGAGTGAGCGTTCCAGCCATTGGCAATTGCAGACCATTGTCAGCCAACTGCGCAGTGCGCGCGATCAGTGGCGTACGCAAAACGGCCGCGCCAGTGGCGAGCAGGGCGGCCGTGAGCTGCCGTCGCGCGCCGCCATGGCGGATATTCTCGAAGCGTTGTGCGGCGCGCTGTTCCCGATGCGCCTGGGGCCGGTGGACCTGCGCGAAGAGAGCGAAGATTTCTACGTCGGCCACACCCTGGACGTTGCGCTCAACGCGCTGCTCGGCCAGGCGCGGCTTGAGTTGCGCTACGTGGCCCGGCACAACGCCGAGGCCGACAGCGAAGTGGAAGCCCGCACCATCGCCATCATCCAGGAGTTTGCCCTGGCCCTGCCGGGCTTGCGCACGCTGCTCGATACCGATGTGCTGGCGGCCTATCACGGTGACCCGGCGGCGCGCAGCGTCGATGAGGTGTTGCTGTGCTACCCGGGGATCCTGGCGGTGATTCACCACCGCCTCGCTCACCATCTGTACCGCGCCGGCCTGCCCTTGCTGGCACGTATCAGCGCGGAAATCGCCCACTCGGCGACCGGCATCGACATTCACCCCGGCGCGCAGATCGGCCGCAGTTTCTTCATCGATCACGGCACCGGCGTGGTGATCGGCGAAACGGCGATCATCGGCGAGCGCGTGCGCATTTATCAGGCCGTGACCCTGGGCGCCAAGCGCTTCCCGGCGGACGAGGACGGCCAGTTGCAGAAGGGCCACCCCCGGCACCCGATCGTCGAGGACGACGTGGTGATCTACGCCGGCGCAACGATCCTGGGGCGGATCACCATCGGCAAGGGCTCGACCATCGGCGGCAACGTCTGGCTGACCCGCAGCGTGCCGGCGGGGTCTAACCTGACCCAGGCCAGCCTGCAGCTGGATGATGGGACGCAGAAGTAGGGCTGACCCACCCATCAATTGTGGCAAATGATGGGTGGGAGCGAGCCTGCTCGCGATGGCGGTGTTCCGGTCGATAGCTCAGGTGACTGACACTACGCCATCGCGAGCAAGCCCGCTCCCACAGGGTTTTGTGCCGTGTTCAGGGCCTTGCCAACACGACCGTCCAGCCCCGCAATTAGTCCTTAGCAACCTATCCATGTTTAAATTGAACGTTCATTCAAGTTAAACCGGTGGTTCGCCGCCCGCTCACAACAGGAGGCCTGCCTTTGCTGAGTCCGAATTCTACAGCCACGTTTTACCGCTTCGAGGTGCGCCGCTGATGAGTGCACCGTCCCTGCCTGCCACCGAGCAGGTGCGCATGAACCCGCCCGTGTTCTATTTCGCGGCCACCTTCATTCTGCTCTTCGGCGTCGTAGTGATCAGCCTGCCGGAACAAGCCGGCGCCTGGCTGCTTGAAGCCCAGAACTGGGCGGCCAACACGGTCGGCTGGTATTACCTGCTCGCGATGACCCTGTATCTGGTCTTCGTGGTGGTCACCGCCTTGTCCGGCTACGGCAAGATCAAGCTCGGTGCCGACCACGACGAACCCGAATTCAGTTACCTGTCCTGGGCCGGCATGCTGTTCGCCGCCGGGATCAGCATCACCCTGTTCTTCTTCTGCGTGTCGGAGCCGCTGACCCACATGCTCCAGCCGCCCCAAGGCGAGGCCGGCACGGCGCAGGCGGCGCGCCAGGCGATGCAGATCCTGTTCCTGCATTGGGGCCTGCACGGCTGGGGCGTGTTCGCCTTCGTCGGCATGGCGCTGGCCTACTGCGCCTACCGCCACAACCTGCCGCTGGCCCTGCGCTCGGCGCTTTACCCGCTGATTGGCAAGCGCATCAACGGCCCCATCGGCTACGCGGTGGACGGCTTCGGCATCATCGCCACGGTGTTCGGCCTGGGTGCCGACATGGGCTTTGGTGTGCTGCACCTCAATTCGGGGCTGGACTACCTGTTCGGCATCGCCCACACCCAGTGGATCCAGGTGGGCCTGATCACCCTGATGATGGGCGCGGCGATCATCGTCGCGGTCTCCGGTGTCGACAAAGGCGTGCGGGTGATGTCCGACATCAACATGCTGCTGGCCTGCGCGCTGTTGCTGTTCGTGCTGTTCGCCGGGCCCACGCAGCACCTGCTTAACACGCTGATCCAGAACCTGGGCGATTACCTCGGCGCCTTGCCGATGAAGAGCTTCGACCTGTACGCCTACGACGAACCCAGCGACTGGCTGGGTGGCTGGACGGTGTTCTACTGGGCCTGGTGGATTGCCTGGTCGCCGTTCGTGGGCCTGTTCATCGCACGGATTTCCCGCGGCAGGACCATCCGTGAATTCGTCTTTGGCGTACTGCTGATTCCGCTGGGTTTCACCCTGGCGTGGATGTCGATCTTCGGCAACAGCGCCATCGACCAGGTGCTCAACCATGGCATGTCGGCGCTGGGGATGTCGGCGATCGACAATCCGTCGATGACCCTTTACCTGCTGCTGGAAACCTACCCGTGGAGCAAGACCGTGATCGCGGTCACGGTGTTCATCAGCTTCGTGTTCTTCGTCACCTCGGCCGACTCCGGTACCGTGGTGTTGTCGACGCTGTCGGCCAAGGGCGGCAACCCGGACGAAGACGGGCCGAAATGGCTGCGGGTGTTCTGGGGCGCGATGACGGCGCTGGTGACCAGCGCGCTGCTGTTCTCCGGCAGCATTGATGCGCTGAAGTCGGCGGTGGTGCTGACCTCGCTGCCGTTCTCCTTGATTCTGCTGACGATGATGTGGGGGCTGCACAAGGCGTTCTACCTGGAGTCGCAAAAGCAGATCGCGCAGTTGCATTCCCTGGCGCCGGTGTCCGGTGCGCGGCGCGGCGGTTGGCGCCAGCGCTTGAGCCAGGCGGTGCATTTCCCCTCGCGGGACGAGGTCTACCGCTTCATGGAAAGCACCGTGCGCCCGGCCATCGAGGAAGTCACGGCGGTGTTCGTCGAGAAGGGCTTGCACGTTGTCACCGTGCCGGACCCGGCCCACGATAGCGTCAGCCTGGAAATCGGCCACGGCGAGCAGCACCCGTTCATCTACCAGGTGCAGATGCGAGGCTACTTCACGCCGTCCTTCGCCCGTGGCGGCATGGGCTCCAAGCAGCTCAACAACCGGCGTTACTACCGGGCCGAGGTGCACCTGAGCGAGGGCAGCCAGGATTACGACCTGGTGGGCTACACCAAGGAGCAGGTGATCAACGACATCCTCGACCAGTACGAGCGGCACATGCAGTTCCTGCACCTGGTGCGTTAGCTTTCCGCGGTCAAGGCCATGAACAGCACCAGTGCCGCCACCGGGATGCCGAACACCACACTGCCGACCACCATTTCGGTGGTCACGGACTGGCCGGCGGTGACCACGCCGATGGCACCGTTGATCATCGTCAGGGCCAGCCACAGGACGATGAAGCTGTAGGTCAGCGTCTGGCGGCTGAAGCCGATCCTCTCGCCGATGAACAGCATCAGCGCCAGGAGGATCAGGCCGAAGGTGATGATGATCGTGGTGTGCATGGGGGGTGGCCTGTTGGATGGGGGCCTTCATCGCGGGCAAGCCCGCTCCTACAGGGTGTGTGAGCGCACATCCAACCCCTGTAGGAGCGAGCTTGCTCGCGATGAATTCACCTCGGTTATGGATTGAGCATAGTCACCCTAGTCACACCAACCCCCCATTGGCGCGCAAAATCTGCCCGTTGACCCAGGCCGAATCCGGCCCCACCAAAAACGACACCACCCGCGCGATATCCTCCGGCTGGCCCAGGCGCTCCAGTGGCGCCATCTTGGCGAAGTTCTGGATCTGCTCCTCGCTCTTGCCATGCAGGAACAGATCGGTGGCGACCGGGCCGGGCGCCACCGCGTTCACCGTGATCTGGCGCCCGCGCATTTCCTTGGCGAACACCTGGGTCAGGGATTCCACCGCCGCCTTACTGGCGATGTACACCGCGTAACCCGGCAGGTTCATGCCGACCGTGCTGCTGGAGAAATTGACGATGCGCCCGCCATCGTTCAGGCGCGTGGCCGCTTCGCGCAGGGTATTGAAGGTGCCGCGCGCATGAATGCTGAAGGTCTGCTCGAACAGCTCATCGCTGTGTTGTGCCAGCGGCATGACCTTGAGGATGCCGGCGTTGTTGACCAGCACATCGACCTTGCCCAGTTGCGCCTCGGTTTCGTCGAACATGCGCCGCACGTCGTCGGCGTTGGCTACGTCTGCCTTGATCGCTATGGCTCGATGGCCGGCCTGACGCAATTCCACCACCAACTTCGAGGCCTCGCTGGCGCTGTTGGCGTAATTGATGGCCACGGCGAAACCTTCGCTGGCCAGTTGTTGAGCGATCACGGCGCCGATACCGCGGGAGGCGCCGGTGATGATGGCAACTTTCGAGTGTTGAGCAGTCATGGTGGAAATTCCTGTCGATGGAAAGTGCAGCCAATTTCACATGTTTACTCAGGTGGATAAATGCACGAGAGTTGCCTTGACTGTTCAATAATCGCCAACAATCAGCGTTCAGGAGTTCAAGGTGGATCAAGTCAGGGCGATGAAGGTTTTCGTGCGGATCTACGAGCGCAGCAGCTTCACCCTGGCCGCCCAGGACCTGAACCTGCCCCGCGCCACGCTGACCCACACGCTCAATCAGTTCGAAGCCTGGCTCGGCACGCGTCTGCTGGAGCGCAGCACCCGCAGGGTTCGTCCTACGCTGGATGGCGAGGCGTATTACCAGCGTTGTGTGCAACTGCTGGCAGAGCTGGAAGATGCCGAACTGGCGTTTCGTGGCGTGGCACCCAAGGGCCTGCTGCGGGTGGATTTGCACGGCACGCTGGCCAGGAGCTTTGTCATTCCGGCGCTGCCGCAATTCATGGCGCGTTACCCCGACATCGAGCTGTCGATCAGCGAGGCCGACCGCTTGGTGGACCTGATCAGCGAAGGCGTCGATTGCGTGCTGCGCGCCGGCACGCTGACCGACTCGACCCTGATCGGCAAGCGCGTGGCCAACCTGCGCCAGATCACCTGCGCCAGCCCGGCCTACCTGCGCAAATACGGCGTCCCGAAAACCCTCGACGACCTCAAGCACCACCGCGCGGTGAACTACGTTTCGCGCAGCAACGCCAAGTTGTTCCCGTTCGAATTCCTGGTCGATGGCCAACTGCAGGAAGTGCCGATTCCCAGCGCGATCTCGGTATTCGGCGCCGAAATCTACGCCGCCTCGGCCATCGCCGGCCTGGGCCTTATCCAGTGCCCGCAATACCGCATGCACACCCAGATCGCCCAGGGCCTGATCCAGGAAGTCCTGCCTGACACCCCGCCACCACCGATGCCGGTATCGGTGCTGTACCCGCACAACCGCCACATGTCGCCTCGGGTTCGGGTGTTTGTGGATTGGTTGGGGGAGGTGTTTGCGGCGGCGCGGTAGCCGTTGGTCTGAGCGAGAGACCATTGTCTTTTTCGGTGTGTATGGTGTGTATCAATATCTCCGACATGGACAACTCTCAGGAAGGATTCATCGACATGAAATTTCCAGTCGTTCTGCATAAGGATGCCGACTCGGACTACGGAGTGATCGTCCCGGATGTGCCGGGTTGTTTCTCCGCGGGCAGCACAGTGGCGCAGGCCCTTGAAAGCGTGCAAGAAGCGTTGTCCCTGCACTACGAAGGGCTGGTGGCAGACGGTGATCCGTTGCCGCAGGTGCAGGAAATCGACGTACATATCGCCAACCCCGATTACGCCGGGGGCGTCTGGGCAGTGGTGGAGTTCGATATCACGCCTTACTTCGGCAAGGCGGTGCGCTTCAACGCGACGCTGCCAGAACAACTGCTTGAGCGCATCGACCAGACGGTCAGGCGTGACCAGCGCTACCGCTCAAGGTCCGGTTTTCTGGCGGCAGCAGCGCTGCGTGAGCTGTCGGCATAGGGATTCGACGAACGTTTTGTGAAACGTTTCAGCAAATATTCGAGTCGGAAGGTTTTTGGTGTTTGTCTGGGCGTATGCTGGGCGACTTGCGAAGCAGTCGATACCAACTTCAAGACAGACAAGAGAGGATTCGATGACTTACACCGCTGCCGAAAACCGCTACGACTCCATCCCTTATCGCCGCGTCGGTCGCAGCGGCCTGGTGCTGCCGGCGTTGTCCCTGGGCCTGTGGCACAACTTCGGCGACAGCACGCCGATCGACACGCAGCGTGCGTTGTTGCGCACGGCGTTCGACCTTGGCATCAACCACTTCGACCTGGCCAACAACTACGGCCCGCCGTACGGCAGTGCCGAGATCAATTTCGGGCGGTTGCTGCGTGAAGACTTCAAGCAGTATCGCGATGAGCTGATCATCTCCAGCAAGGCCGGTTGGGACATGTGGCCAGGGCCTTACGGCCAGGGCGGTGGGTCGCGCAAATACGTGCTGGCCAGCCTCGACCAGAGCTTGCAGCGCCTGGGCCTGGACTATGTGGATATCTTCTATTCACACCGTTTCGACCCGGACACCCCGCTGGAAGAAACCGCCAGCGCATTGGCCACCGCGGTGCAGCAGGGCAAGGCGTTGTACATCGGCATCTCTTCCTATTCCGGGGTGAAAACCCGTGAGATGGCAGGCCTGTTGAAAGAGTGGAAAGTGCCGCTGCTGATTCACCAGCCGGCGTACAACCTGCTCAATCGCTGGGTGGAAAAGGACCTGCTGGACGTGACCGACGAACTGGGTACCGGGGTAATCGCCTTCACGCCGCTGGCGCAGGGGTTGCTGACCGACAAGTACCTCAACGGCGTGCCGGCGGATGCGCGGGTCAATCGTCCGGGCGGTGGTTCGTTGCAGGCCTCGCATTTGTCCGACGCCAACATCGCCCACGTTCGGGCGCTGAACGAGATCGCTCAGCGTCGCGGGCAGAGCCTGGCGCAGCTGGCCCTGGCCTGGACCCTGCGCGATCCACGGGTGACCTCGGCGCTGATCGGCGCCAGCCGGCCGGAGCAGATTATCGAGAACGTGGGGGCGTTGCAGAACCTGAGTTTCAGTGCCGAGGAACTGGCGGAGATTGATCGGTTTGCCCAGGAGGGCGGGATCAATCTTTGGGAGAAGCCTTCGATGGCGGAGTGAGTCTGCGGTGCCATTCCTGGCCCCATCGCGAGCAGGCTCGCTCCCACACTGTTTTGTGTCTGGCGCAATTCAAATGTGGGAGCGAGCCTGCTCGCGATAGGGCGGAGAGGTTGCGAAAAATTCAGCGAAAAAACGGCACATCCCCCAACACCGTCGCCCGCTGCATCACCCGCCGTGCCGGGCGGTAGTCATCCACCGCGTAATGCTGGGTCACGCGGTTATCCCAGAACGCGATGTCGTCCTGCTGCCAGCGCCAGCGAATGGTGAATTCCGGGCGGGTGGCGTGGGCGAACAGGAATTTCAGGATGGTCTCGCTCTCGGTGTCCGAGAGCTCATTGATCCTTGAAGTGAAGCCTTCGCTGACGAACAGCGAGCGCCGTCCGCTCACCGGGTGAGTGCGAATCACCGGGTGCGACAGCGGCGGGTTCTTGCGCCGGGTTTCTTCCCATTGCGCCAGTGCCTCTGGGGTATTGCCGTAGCGTTCGAGCGGAAAGGAACGGGTGAAGTCGTGGGTGGCGGTCAGTCCTTCGAGCAGGCTTTTCATCGGCGCCGACAGCGCTTCATAGGCGGCAATGCCGCTGGCCCATAACGTATCGCCGCCATATTCGGGAAGCAGTTTGGCGCTCAGCACCGCGCCCATCGCCGGGGTCGGCAGGAAGGTCACGTCGGTGTGCCAGATGGCGTTGTCGCGCACGTCGGTGACGGCGGTGTCGAGGATCAGCACCTCCGGTTGTTCCGGCACATTAGGGTAGATCGGGTGAATGTGCAGGTCGCCGAAGTTGGCGGCAAAACGTGCCTGCTGTTGCGGGGTGATCGGCTGGTTGCGGAAGAACAGGACCTGGTATTTCAACAGCGCCTGCTCGATGGCATCGCGCTGGGCCACGGACAGCGGCTGGCTGATGTCGATGCCGCTGATTTGTGCGCCGAGGGCGGCGCTTAAAGGGGTGATGTTCAGGCTGCTCATGGTGGTTCTCTTCGAATTCGGGGGGGCCACTGCTTTTCTGTGGGAGCGAGCCTGCTCGCGACTGATGTATCAGACGGCAACGTCATGACTGATCCACCGCTATCGCGAGCAGGCTCGCTCCCACAATGATTCGTCATTCAATTCAATGCGCCTGGCCATGCCACGGCACCAGTTTGCGTTGCAGGGCGCGCAATCCCATTTCCATGGCGAAGGCGATCAGCGCGATTACCAGGATCCCCAGCACCACCACATCGGTGACCAGGAACTGCGCGGCCGACTGCACCATGAAGCCCAGGCCGCTGGTGGCGGCGATCAGTTCGGCGGCGACCAGCGTCGACCAGCCGACACCCAGGCCGATGCGCACGCCAGTGAGGATGTCCGGCAGGGCACTGGACAAGATCACGTGGCGAATCAGCTGCACGCGGGTGGCGCCCAGGGACTGCGCGGCGCGCAGTTTCGCCGGGTCGACGGTGCGCACTCCGGTGGCGGTGGCGATGGCAATCGGCGCGAAAATCGCCAGGTAGATCAGCAGGACTTTCGACAGCTCGCCAATGCCGCACCAGATCACGATCAACGGCAAATAAGCCAGCGGCGGGATCGGCCGGTAGAACTCGATCAAGGGGTCGAGCACACCCCGGGCAATGCGGTTGGCGCCAATCGCGACACCTACCGGTACGGCGGTCAGCACCGCGAAACCCAGGCCCAGGCCAATGCGCCCCAGGCTCGCGCCCAGGTGCTGCCACAAGGTGGAATCCATGTAGCCGGAGGTCGCCAATAGCCAGCCTTTTTGCAGCACGGCCGCGGGCGGTGGAAGGAACAGTGGCTCGATCAAGCCCGTAGCCGTGACCGCCCACCACAGGGCCAGCAGCGCGACCAGCGTCATCACGCTGATCCAGCGGGTGCTCAAGTGCCGACGAGGCGCGGCAGGTGCCGCGCCGGGTTTGACCGCGACGGCGGGAATCTCATAGCTGCTCATGCGCGCTCCTGCAGCAAAGTGGCGCTGCGTTGCGAGAACACCTTGGCGAGCACGTGCTCGCGGGTTTCGATGAAGCGAGGGTCGGACTTGATCGAACGAGCCGACTCACCGGCGGCGTAACGCTGGCCGAAATCCAGGTGCAGGCGCTCGACGATCTGCCCGGGGTTCGGCGCCAACAGAATCAGGTCGGTGGCGAGGAACACCGCTTCTTCGATGTCATGGGTAATCAGGAACACCGGTTTGGCAGCGCGTTGCCACACCTGCAACAGCAGCTCCTGCATCTGTTCGCGGGTGAAAGCATCGAGGGCGCCGAACGGTTCATCCATCAGCAGCACGCGCGGATCGGCGGCGAGTGCGCGGGCCAGGCCGACGCGCTGTTTCTGCCCACCGGAAAGCTGCCAGATGCGCCGATGCTCGAAACCGGACAGGTCCACCAGCGCGAGCATTTCCCGGGCGCGGGCCTCGCGCTGCTCTCGGGCGACACCGGCCAGCTCCAGGCCGAAGCCGACGTTGGCCAGCACGTCCTGCCAGGGCAGCAGGGCATCGTCCTGGAACACCACGCCACGTTCGGCGCTCGGCCCCTTGACCGGCACGCCGTCGAGGGTGATGCGCCCGGCGCTGGGTTCGACGAAGCCGGCAATCAGGTTCAACAGCGAAGTCTTGCCACTGCCGGACGGGCCCAGGGCGACCAGCAATTGCCGGGGCCCCAGGGTCAGGGAAATATCCGCCAGCACAGGCTGTGCACTGCCGGGGTACTGTGCGCTGATGCGCTCCAGCTGTAGCAAGGCCATCGCGATTCGCTCCCGATCAGTTGGTGATGTACTGGGCGCTGACGTACGGCGCGTAGTCCGGCAGCACGGCTTCGACCTTGCCTTGCTCCTTGAGGAACACGGCGGTGTCGGTGATGGCTTTGGTGGTCGGGGCGCCGAGGCTGCTCACCTGGTCAGCCGCAAGGGGGTAGACGTTGCCTTGCAGCAGCAACGGAATGTCGCTGGCCTTGGCGCCGGAGAGCTTCACCAGCTTGTCGACGTTGCTCTGGTTGGCGAGCCAGGCTTGCGGGTCCTTGCGGTACTCGGCGTAGGCGTCGAGGGTGACCTTGGCGAACGCGGTGACGATTTCCGGGTGCTTCTCGGCGAAGTCCTTGCGCACGATCCAGGCGTCGAAGGTCGGTGCGCCGAACTTGGCCAGCTCACCGGAGGTGATCAGCACCTTGCCGTTTTCCTTGGCCACGCCAAGCGCCGGGTCCCAGACGTAGGTGGCGTCGATGTCACCGCGTTTCCAGGCGGCGATGATGGCCGGTGGCGCGAGGTTGAGCACGGTGACTTTCGACGGGTCGATGTTCCAGTGCTTCAGCGCGGCGAGCAGGCTGTAGTGCCCGGTGGACACGAACGGCACGGCAATTTTCTTGCCGACCAGGTCCTGTGGCGTCTTGATCCCGGAACCGTCGCGGGCCACCAGGGCTTCGGCGGCGCCGATCTGGGTGGCGATGAGGAAAGTCTGCACCGGCACCTTGCGGGTGATCGCGGCAGTCAACGGGCTGGAACCGAGGTAGCCGATCTGTACATCGCCCGAGGCGATGGCGGCGATGATGTCGGCGCCGTTATCGAATTTGCGCCAGTTGATGTCGGCCTTGGTGGCCTTCTCGTAGGCGCCGTCGGCCTGGGCGACCTTGGCCGGGTCGACGGTGGTCTGGTAGGCGACGGTGACGTCGGCCGCCTGGGCAAACAGACTCGCAGCGGCCAGCGAAGCGGCCGCCAGGAGGCGAAGGGGGAAATGCAGTTTCATGGGGAAGCTCCTTGTCAGGCGACCGAGGATCGGCGTGAGAAGGAGACTAAATGATCTAAGAATTCTAAAATAAATAACTTTTTAGAATTAGCTTAGTGTTGGTGGATTTTAGGCGTGACCCCGCAGTGTTGCCATCGCGAGCAAGCTCGCTCCTACAGGGGATTTGTGGCGTTCACTGATCTTCTGTAGGAGCGAGCTTGCTCGCGATGAGGTCCGCAGGACCTCTCGGGATTTAATTGCTGATCGCCAGAATGCTCGCCTGATACGACCCGACAAACACATCGAAATCGCCGACTTCGTTCTGTTCCAGCTCCACCTGCTCGGCCAGCGAGGCTCGTGCGCGCTCTTCGAACGCCGCCTGTTCTTCGCGGCTCAACGGCTCGCTGCGGAAGTACTCGGCGTGGGCCTGGCTCTGGCGCAGGGAGAACTGGGCGAAGCTTTCCTTGTGCTCGGCCATCGCCGCAAGCACCTGGGCCGAAGGTGTCAGGGACGCATCGTTGACCTTGGCCAACTGCGCATCCAGCGCCTTGCTGTGGGCATCGCCGCCCTGGCTTTGATCCAGCAACGCCGCCAGCGGGGCGATCTTCTCGAGCAGTTCGCCCGCCCATTCCTTCAAGTCGACCGCCTGGCCGTCGCGCTGCAACTGCAGGCCCGGACGACGACCTTCCTTGACCACGCTGAGGAAGTTCGAGGTCGCGTTGCCGCACGAATTGTTGGTCAGCAGCGGGCTGTCGTTCAGCGCGCAGTACAACAGGAACGCGTCGATGAAGCGCGACTCGTTGAGGTCGATGCCCATCGGCAGGAACGGGTTGATGTCCAGGCAGCGCACTTCGACGTACTGGATGCCGCGGGCCATCAGCGCCTGGATCGGCCGCTCGCCGGTGTAGGTCACACGTTTCGGGCGGATGTTGGAGTAGTACTCGTTTTCGATCTGCAGGATGTTGGTGTTGAGCTGAACCCACTCACCGTCCTGATGGGTGCCGATTTCCACATAGGGCGCGTATGGCGTGGCGACAGCCTGGCGCAGGCTGTCGGTGTAGCTCACCAGGTCGTTGTAGCACGGCGTCAGGCCGGCCTGGGCGTTGCTCTGGTAACCCAGGTCACTCATGCGCAGGCTGGTGGCGTACGGCAGGTACAGGGTGTCCGCGTCCAGTTGTTCCAACTGGTGCGAGCGACCGCGCAGGAAGCCGGCATCCAGCGCAGGCGAGGCACCGAACAGGTACATCAGCAGCCAGCTGTAGCGACGGAAGTTACGGATCAGGGCGATGTAGGCCGACGACTGATAATCGCGATCGGTGCCGACAAAACCCTCGGCTTCCTTGAGCAGTGGCCAGAGCTTTTCCGGCAGGGAAAAGTTGTAGTGAATCCCGGCGATGCACTGCATGGTCTTGCCGTAGCGCAGGGCCAAGCCCTTGCGGTAGACGTACTTGAGCTGGCCGATGTTGGACGTGCCGTAGTAGGCGATCGGGATATCTTCCTCGGCCGGCAACGGGCACGGCATCGAAGGGCTCCACAGGTACTCGTTGCCGAGTTTGCTGTAGGCAAAGCGATGAATCTTGTCCAGGCTCGCCAGCGTGTCCGCCGGATCAGGCAGGGCCGGGGTGATGAACTCCAGCAGCGACTCGGAGTAGTCGGTGGTGATCTGTTCGTTGGTCAGCGCGGAACCCAATTCTTCCGGGTGCGGCGTTTGCGCCAGGCGACCTTCGCTGGTCACGCGCAGGCATTCACGTTCGATGCCGTGAAGGCACTGTTCGAGCAGAGAGAGGTTGGCGCGCTCGCCGAGCAGAGCCAGGCGGCGGTTGAGAAGTTCGCTCAAGTTGGATTCCTTCACGCGTCAGTCGCCCCAATATGGGGGTGGGCAAGACGGTCTACAAGGGTGAAGTTAAAACTGGCGTTTTCGCCTGGTTTTTATCGCCGATTGATCAATATTTGCACAGCCTCCCCTGTAGGAGCGAGCTTGCTCGCGATGCGGTGTGTCAGTCAGCACAATGGCGTCTGATACTGCGCTATCGCGAGCAAGCTCGCTCCTACAGGGACGGGCTTTGTAGCGAAATTAACTCAAATTGATGGCGACTAGCTACAGGACAGCGAACGTGCCTTGTGCTTTTGCGACGAGTTTGTCGCCCTGCATCACGTCGGCCTCGACCACCAGCGTGCGCCGGCCCGGGTGGATCACCCGCGCCGTGCACATCACCTCGCCGTCGGACACGGCGCGGATGTAGTTGATCTTGCATTCGATGGTCGCGCTCTGCTGGTCAAAGCCGTGGCTGCTGGAACAGGCCAGCCCCATGGCAATGTCCACCAGGCTGAACAGGGCCCCGCCGTGCAGCTTGCCGGCGCGATTACGCAGCTCGGGTTCCAGCACCAGGACGACTTGCGCCACCCCGGTGTCCAGGCTGTGCAAGCGACAGCCCAGCAACTTGAAAAACGCGCTTTCGGTGTACCCGGCAGGGATGTCCATCAACGTTTCTTCAATTGCTTGGCGTTGGCGAACAGCGAAGCCATGGCGTTATTGGCCGGAGCTGCCGTGGTTTCCTTGCGCGGTGCATTGTTCTGCGACTGGCGCGGTGCCGAGCCTGGACGCGCGCCACGGGCACCGTCGATTTTCTCGCCAGGGGTGTCGCTCATGCGCATCGACAGGCCTACGCGCTTGCGCGGAATGTCGACTTCCATGACCTTCACTTTCACCACGTCACCGGCTTTCACCGCTTCACGCGGATCCTTGATGAACTTCTCCGAAAGCGCAGAGATGTGCACCAGACCGTCCTGATGCACGCCGATGTCGACGAAGGCACCGAAGGCCGTCACGTTGGTCACCACACCTTCGAGGATCATGCCCAATTGCAGGTCCTTGAGGTCTTCGACGCCTTCCTGGAACTCGGCCGTCTTGAACTCCGGACGCGGGTCGCGACCGGGTTTTTCCAGCTCTTGCAGGATGTCGGTGACGGTCGGCAGGCCGAAGGTTTCATCGGTGTACTTTTTCGGGTCCAGGCGCTTGAGGAAGGCGGCGTCGCCGATCAGCGAGCGGATGTCGCGGTCGGTTTCAGCGGCGATGCGTTGCACCAGCGGGTAGGCTTCCGGGTGGACCGCCGAAGAATCCAGCGGGTTGTCACCGTTCATCACGCGCAGGAAGCCGGCGGCCTGTTCGAAGGTTTTTTCACCCAGGCGGGCGACTTTCTTCAGCGCGGCGCGGGTCTTGAACGCACCGTGTTCGTCGCGGTGGCTGACGATGTTCTGCGCCAGGGTGGCGTTGAGGCCGGAGATACGTGCCAGCAGCGCAACGGACGCGGTGTTCACATCCACACCTACGGCGTTCACACAGTCTTCGACCACGGCGTCCAGGCCGCGCGCCAGTTTCAGCTGCGACACGTCATGCTGGTACTGGCCGACACCAATGGATTTCGGGTCGATTTTCACCAGTTCCGCCAGCGGGTCCTGCAGGCGACGGGCAATCGACACCGCGCCACGGATCGACACGTCGAGGTCCGGGAATTCCTTGGCCGCCAGTTCCGATGCCGAGTACACCGATGCGCCGGCTTCGGACACCATGACCTTGGTCATTTTCATGGCTGGGTATTTTTTGATCAGCTCGATGGCCAGCTTGTCGGTTTCGCGGCTGGCGGTGCCGTTGCCGATGGCGATCAGGTCCACCGAATGTTTGGCGCACAGGGCCGCCAGGATCGCGATGGTCTGGTCCCACTTGTTGTGCGGCACGTGCGGGTAAACGGTAGCGTGATCCAGCAGCTTGCCGGTGGCATCCACCACGGCGACCTTGCAACCGGTGCGCAGGCCAGGGTCGAGGCCCAGGGTTGCGCGCGGGCCGGCCGGGGCCGACAGCAGCAGGTCGTGCAGGTTGTGGGCGAACACGTTGATCGCTTCGGTTTCCGCGCCATCGCGCAGCTCGCCGAGCAGGTCGGTTTCCAGGTGCGTGTAGAGCTTGACCTTCCAGGTCCAGCGCACCACTTCACCCAGCCATTTGTCGGCGGCACGGTTCTGGTTCTGGATGCCGACGTGCTGGCCGATCATGCCTTCGCATGGGTGCAGGGTGCCGGGCAGTTCTTCGCCGACTTTCAGCGCGGAGCTGAGAATGCCTTCGTTGCGGCCACGGAAAATCGCCAGGGCGCGGTGCGACGGCATGCTCTTGAGCGGTTCGTCGTGCTCGAAGTAGTCGCGGAACTTGGCGCCTTCCTCTTCCTTGCCGGCAATCACGCGGGCACTGAGGGTGGCTTCCTGCTTGAGGTAACTGCGCAGCTTGTCCAGCAGGCTGGCGTCTTCGGCGAAGCGTTCCATGAGGATGTATTTGGCGCCTTCGAGGGCGGCCTTGACGTCGGCCACGCCTTTTTCGGCGTTGACGAAGCGCGCGGCTTCGCTGTCCGGGGCGAGCGTCGGGTCGTTGAACAGGCCATCGGCCAGCTCGCCCAGGCCTGCTTCCAGGGCGATCTGGCCCTTGGTGCGGCGCTTCTGCTTGTACGGCAGGTACAAGTCTTCGAGACGGGTCTTGGTGTCGGCGAGCTTGATGTCGCGTTCCAGTTGCGGGGTCAGCTTGCCCTGTTCCTGGATGCTGGCGAGGATGCTGATGCGCCGTTCGTCGAGTTCTCGCAGGTAGCGCAGGCGCTCTTCCAGGTGACGCAGCTGGGTGTCATCGAGACTGCCGGTCACTTCTTTCCGGTAACGGGCGATGAAGGGAACGGTAGAACCTTCATCGAGTAGCGCGACGGCCGCTTCGACCTGTTGTGGGCGTACGCCGAGTTCCTCGGCGATGCGGCTGTTGATGCTGTCCATAAAACCACCTGACAAATTGTGAAAGCAGGCTCGCAGGCGCGTAGATCGGGCTCGGCGAGTCTGGTTGAGCGGCCTGGCCAGCACCGCTGCCTGGGTCGACAGGCATCCCGTTGACCCGTGAAATCGAATAATTACTGCGACGGCCATGAAAAAATGACGAGGGCCGCGGCGATAAGGATCAGACGTTGCCTGACACAAAAGGCCGCGCATTATAACCAGCGTTCTGTCATTCGGGGGCATCGCAGGCTGTAGGCACAATGCCCGTATTTCTGGCGGTGAAGGAAAAATCTGCTAACAATGCACACGGTGCGTATAACGGCAGCTACGCCATAATGCGCGCCGAGATCAAAGGAGCATCCAATGAGCAGCACTGCAAACATTGCTGAAGGCGAAAAAATTCTTATCGTTGACGACGATCCGGGGCTCAGCAGCCTGCTGGAACGCTTTTTCGTCAGTAAGGGCTACCGCGCCCGCGCCGTTCCGAACACCGAACAGATGGACCGCCTGCTGGCGCGTGAAGTGTTCAACCTGGTCGTCCTCGACCTGATGCTGCCCGGTGAAGACGGCCTGACCGCCTGCCGCCGCCTGCGCAGCGCGAACAATCAGATTCCGATCATCATGCTGACCGCCAAGGGCGACGAGCTGAGCCGTATCAAGGGCCTGGAACTGGGCGCCGACGATTACCTGGCCAAGCCGTTCAACCCGGACGAGCTGATGGCCCGCGTCAAGGCCGTCCTGCGTCGCCAGTCGGCGCCGGTGCCGGGCGCCCCGGGCAGCGAAGAAGAAAGCGTGACCTTCGGGGACTACGAACTGTCCTTGGCCACCCGTGAACTCAAGCGCGGCGCCGAAGTGCACATGCTCACCACCGGCGAATTCGCGGTGCTCAAGGCGTTGGTGATGAACGCGCGTCAGCCATTGACCCGCGACAAGCTGATGAACCTGGCCCGTGGCCGTGAGTGGGATGCGCTGGAGCGTTCCATCGACGTGCAGATTTCCCGTCTGCGCCGGATGATCGAGCCTGATCCATCCAAGCCGCGTTACATCCAGACCGTCTGGGGTGTGGGTTACGTGTTCGTTCCGGATGGCGCCGCCACCAAGTGATCGGCGATTTGTAGGAGCGGGTCCTGCGCACCAGCCAATTGTGCGCAGACTCGCGATCCGCAATATGCGAGCATCGCTCGCTCCTGCAAGTGTGTAGCGGTTATCCATGAAAACCCCTGTGTGGTTCCCCCAGAGTTTCTTCTCCCGCACCCTGTGGCTGGTGCTGATCGTCGTCCTGTTTTCCAAGGCGCTGACCCTGGTTTATCTGCTGATGAACGAGGACGTGCTGGTGGACCGCCAATACAGCCACGGTGTCGCCCTGACCCTGCGCGCCTATTGGGCGGCCGACGAAAACAATCGCGACAAAATCGCCGAGGCCGCGACCCTGATCCGGGTCACGGGCGCCGGTGTGCCGGAAGGCGAGCAACACTGGCCCTACAGCGAGATCTATCAGCGCCAGATGCAGGCCGAACTGGGCGCCGACACCGAGGTGCGCTTGCGCATGCACTCGCCGCCAGCCCTGTGGGTGCGGGCGCCAAGCCTGGGTGACGCCTGGCTGAAAGTGCCGCTGTACCCGCATCCGTTGCGCGGCCAGAAAATCTGGAACGTGCTTGGCTGGTTCCTGGCCATTGGCCTTTTGTCGACGGCATCGGCATGGATTTTCGTCAGCCAGCTCAACCAACCGCTCAAGCGCCTGGTCTACGCCGCCCGACAACTGGGCCAGGGCCGCAGCGTGCGCCTGCCGATCAGCGACACGCCCAGCGAGATGACCGAGGTGTATCGCGCCTTCAACCAGATGGCTGAGGACGTCGAACAGGCAGGGCGCGAGCGCGAGCTGATGCTGGCGGGGGTCTCCCATGACTTGCGCACCCCGCTGACTCGCTTGCGCCTGTCGCTTGAATTGATGGGCGACCGCACCGACCTGACCGACGACATGGTCCGCGATATCGAGGATATGGACGCGATTCTCGACCAGTTCCTGGCGTTCATCCGCGATGGCCGCGACGAGTCGGTCGAAGAAGTCGACCTGACCGACCTGGTGCGCGAAGTCGCAGCACCCTACAACCAGAACGAAGAGAAAGTCCGGCTGCGCCTGGAACCGATCCAGCCGTTTCCGTTGCGTCGGGTGTCGATGAAGCGCCTGCTGAACAACTTGATTGGCAACGCGCTGCATCACGCCGGCAGCGGCGTGGAAGTGGCGGCGCATGTGTCCGGGGACGTGAATGCGCCCTATGTAGTGCTGAGCGTGATGGACCGTGGTGCCGGTATCGACCCGTCGGAGCTGGAGGCGATCTTCAACCCGTTCACCCGCGGTGATCGTGCCCGGGGCGGGAAGGGCACGGGCCTGGGGCTGGCGATCGTCAAGCGGATCGCTTCGATGCATGGCGGCAACGTCGAACTGCGCAACCGCTCCGGTGGCGGGCTGGAAGCGCGGGTGCGGTTGCCGTTGGGGTTGATGTTGCCCAGGGATGCGGTTTAAACCCTAAGGGCCTCATCGCGAGCAGGCTCGCTCCCACAGGGGTTCTGTGAACACCACAAACCCCTGTGGGAGCGAGCCTGCTCGCGATGGCGGCCTCCGTGCCGCCAAAGTCCTTGGGACTAACCCTTCCCCTTGGTCCGAGTCATATTCGGCCCACCATTCTTCTCCAGATGCTCGATGATGATCCCCGCCACATTCTTCCCGGTGGTGGTCTCGATCCCTTCCAGCCCCGGTGACGAGTTCACCTCCATCACCAGCGGCCCGTGGTTGGAGCGCAGGATATCCACCCCCGCCACCGTCAGCCCCATCACCTTCGCCGCACGCAGCGCGGTCATGCGTTCCTCCGGCGTGATCTTGATCAGGCTGGCGCTGCCGCCGCGGTGCAGGTTGGAGCGGAACTCCCCCGGCTTGGCCTGGCGCTTCATCGCCGCGATCACCTTGTCGCCGACCACGAAGCAGCGGATGTCGGCGCCGCCGGCCTCCTTGATGTACTCCTGAACCATGATGTTCTGCTTGAGGCCCATGAACGCCTCGATCACCGATTCCGCTGCGGTCGCCGTTTCACACAGCACCACGCCGATACCCTGGGTACCTTCCAGCACCTTGATCACCAGCGGCGCGCCGTTGACCATGTCGATCAGGTCGGGAATGTCATCCGGTGAGTGGGCGAACCCGGTGACCGGCAAGCCGATACCCCGGCGCGACAGCAATTGCAATGAACGCAGCTTGTCCCGTGAGCGGGCGATGGCCACCGACTCGTTGAGCGGGAACACCCCCATCATTTCGAACTGGCGCAGCACGGCGCAGCCGTAGAACGTCACCGATGCGCCGATCCGTGGGATCACCGCGTCGAAACCTTCCAGCGGCTTGCCACGGTAATGGATCTGCGGCTTGTGGCTGGCAATGTTCATATAGGCGCGCAGGGTGTCGATCACCACCATTTCATGCCCTCGCTCGGTACCGGCTTCAACCAGTCTACGAGTGGAATACAGACGCGGGTTCCGCGACAGCACAGCGATCTTCATGCAACACCTGTGGAGGAGGTAGATACCGGGAACACCGGCTTGTCTTGTACATATTTGACGCCCGGACTGACCACCAACTGGCCGTCGACCAGGGCTTTGGAACCCAGTAGCAGGCGATAACGCATGGACTTGCGGCAGGCGAGGGTGAACTCGACACGCCAGACCCGATCGCCCAAAGCCAGGGTAGTGCTGACCACGTAACGCTTCTGCGCATGGCCGTTGGAGCTCTTGATGGTTTTCATCGTTACCAGAGGCGCTTCGCAACGCCGGTGACGCAATTGCACCACCGTGCCCAGGTGCGCGGTGAAGCGCACCCAGCTTTCACCGTCGCGCTCGAACGGCTCGATATCGGTGGCGTGCAGGCTGGAAGTGCTGGCCCCGGTGTCGATTTTCGCGCGCAGGCCTGCGACTCCCAAATCCGGGAGCGCCACCCACTCGCGCAGACCGACGACGGTCAAATGATCAAATGTCTTCAATAGGGAAAAACCGACGGTTAACGCTTCCAGGCTTCAGGCGATACCTGAGCCAATGCTTTGAATGCAGGCCTGGCGAACCAGTAGCCCTGCATCAGGTAAATTCCACAGTCCGCCAGGAAGTCACGTTCCCCGGCGCTTTCGATGCCTTCTGCAATGACTGTAACGTTCAACTCCGCACAGATTGTGACAATCCCCCGGACGATCACCTGACGGACGCGGTCGCGGTCGACATCGCGGATCAACGCCATATCGAGCTTGATCAGGTCCGGCTGGAAATCCGCCAGCAGATTGAGCCCCGAATGGCCCGCGCCAAAATCGTCGATGGCGGTCTTGAAGCCGAATTCGCGGTATTCACGCAGAATATTAGTCAAATGGCGATAGTTATCTACGTGCTCATTTTCAAGGGTTTCAAAAATCAGCCGGTCGAGGGGGAAGTTGTGTTTTTTCGCCGTTTCCAGGGTACTGCGAATGCACAGTTCAGGACGGTACACGGCATTGGGCATGAAGTTGATCGACAAGTGTGTCGACATGTTGAGACGATCTGCACCTTCTATGGCGCGTGTCCGGCAGAGTTGGTCGAAGCGGTAGCGGTTCGCGTCTGTGACCTGTTCGAGAACGGTCATCGCGCCTTCCCCGGCAGCGCCGCGCACCAGCGCTTCATGAGCGAAGATCGACTGGTCCCTGAGGTCGACGATCGGTTGATAGGCAAAGGCGAAGTCGAAGTCCAGCGGCTCGCTTTGCTGGCAGCCCCGGCAGCCGCCCTGGGACGATGTCAAAGAAGATGGAAATAGGGTCACTCGATCACTCCACGCCGTGGTTTCGGCTTAGTCGACAGTCTATCTGGAGAGCCGAGTTCTTGCGCCCGACAGAAACGGTAGTACAGTTCTGACTATTGGTGGAAAGAGGAATTCAAGTGGCACAAAAAAGCGAAGAGGACGACAAGGTCCGTCTCGATAAATGGTTGTGGGCTGCACGATTTTACAAAACCCGCGCACTGGCCAAGGCCGCGATAGAAAGCGGCAAGGTGCATTGGCGGGGCGAGCGCTGCAAGCCGGGCAAGGAGCCGCGGGTGGGTGACGAGTTCGAGATTCGCACCGGTTTCGATGAGCGCACGATTGTGGTTCAGGCGCTGTCGATCGTACGCCGTGGCGCACCGGAGGCGCAGACGCTCTACACCGAAACCGAAGCCAGCATCGCCAAGCGCGAAGCGGCGGCCGCCCTGCGCAAGGCGGGAGCGCTGGGGGTGAGCACTGATGGCAAGCCGAGCAAGAAGCAGCGGCGCGATCTGTTCAAGTTTCGTGGGAGCAGTGGGGGCGAGTGAGGCAGTGACACCGTCATCGCGAGCAAGCTCGCTCCTACAGAGGAGCACCACAACCCTGTAGGAGCGGACTTGTCGAATCGTCGCACCGCCGCGATCCGAGTGCACAGCACTCGGCCAGCCACCGCCAGATCAATCAGACGCTACGCACCACACTCATCCGCGACACCACCGGCAATTTCTCCAACAGCCCGAACACCGGCGCCGTGACCTTCAGGAAAAACTCCGACCCGTGATAGGCAAACGGCGTGTAGTAACCCCAACCCAGCGCCCACACCGCCATCAACACACCGCCGATGTAATCGTCCTGCCCCCAATGCGCGCCGGCCACCAGGCGCGGCATCATGAACAGCAGCGCCAGGGCCCAGATCACGAGGGTCTGCCAGGCGGTGCGGCTGAAGACGGTCATGAACAACGCCCAGATCAGCAGCACTGACGCATGGTCACCCGGAAAGCTCTGGGTCGAACGGTCTTTCAACTCCCAGCGTGCCTCGAGCCCAGGGAAGTAGTCGCTCATGCGCACGGCGCCGTCGATCATCATCGACGGGCTGCTGTGCTGCCAGCCCATGTAGCCGGTCAGCTTGGAAAACAGCATGCGGATGAACAGCAGCAATAACAGGACGGAAAAGAATCCGAAGAATGCCCGGCGTACGTCAGAGGCCTTGAAGACCCAGCCGCCGGTGATCAACAGCGTCAGCAGAATCACCCCGACCACTGCGTCGAAGGGTCGCAGACTTGCAATTGCCCACACGTGGAGCCATATCGGGTTAGTCGCCAGTGGCGCGTTGAGCAGGTGAAACAGCCACTCGTCGAAAAGCACACACAACATCTGGCCCGTAGGCCATAACCAGAAGGCCAGTAGTGCTACTGGTACCAGATTGCAGAACGCCAACCGGCGCAAGTTCCACCTTGCTTGGAACAAACCCGGATTGTTCATAAAATGCCTCCCTTGGCGGAACAGCGCGCACCGACAGGGTGTCGCGGGGGCGCAATCTTCATGCTTTGTAACCATTTTGTCATCAATTCAGATACCCAGACCTATGACCGATCTACCGGATACCGACTACACCCAACGCTTCATCTTCGATGACAGCGACACCCGCGGCGAACTGGTTTCGTTGGAGCGCAGCTACGCCGAAGTCCTCGCCAAGCACGCCTATCCGGATCCGGTCGCGCAACTGCTCGGCGAATTGATGGCGGCAGCATCGTTGCTGGTCGGTGCCCTGAAGTTCGACGGCCTGCTGATTCTCCAGGCCCGCTCCGATGGCCCGATCCCGTTGCTGATGATCGAGTGCTCCAGCGAGCGTGAAATCCGTGGCCTGGCCCGTTATGAGGCGGACCAGATCGCCCCCGACGCGACCCTCGCCGACCTGATGCCGGGCGGCGTCCTCGCGCTGACCATCGACCCTCGCCAGGGCCAGCGTTATCAGGGCATCGTCGATCTCGATGGCGAGACCTTGTCCGAGTGCTTCACCAATTACTTCGTGATGTCCCAACAGGTCGGCACCCGTTTCTGGCTGTATGCCGATGGCCGTCACGCGCGTGGTCTGCTGCTGCAACAGCTGCCTGCGGACCGACTGAAAGACGAAGAAGAGCGCGCGGCCAACTGGCAGCACCTCACGGCATTGGCCAGCACCCTGACCGCCGATGAGTTGCTCAGCCTGGACAACGAAACCGTGCTTCATCGTCTGTACCACGAAGAGCAGGTTCGCCTGTTCGATGCGCAGCGTTTGCGCTTCCGTTGCAGTTGCTCTCGCGAACGATCGGCCAATGCACTGGTCAGTTTGGGTCTGGAAGATGCCCAGGACCTGGTTGTCGAACACGGCGGCAACATCGAAGTCGATTGCCAGTTCTGCAACCAGCGCTACCTGTTCGATGCTGCCGATGTTGCTCAATTATTCGCCGGTGCGGGTGTCGAGACGCCGTCAGATACCCGTCACTAAAACGGTTCAGCGCAGGTAAATTCACTGGTTTGTGCCGGAATAACGCCGTTACGACGGGAGGGCCCTACTATTTTTGGGCGTTTCTGGCATAATCCGGCCCACTTTTTTCGCGGTAGTAGTGCACGACTTTCTACTACAACACGTTTGGAGCACTCGGCCACTGGCCGACGGGGAACCTCATGACGCAAGCCAATAACGCCGTGTACACCGATCTGAGTGTCGATGATCTGGTTAAAGAAGCCCTGAACCGCGGTGAAGGCGAGCTTGCCGACACTGGCGCGCTGGTGGTTCGCACCGGTCACCGTACCGGCCGTTCGCCAGTCGATCGTTTCATCGTTGAAGAGCCGTCCACTCAAGGCGCCATCGCCTGGGGCCCGATCAACCGCAAGTTCCCGGCCGACAAGTTCGATGCCCTGTGGGCTCGCGTCGAGGCGTTCAACAACGCGCAAGAGCACTTCGTTTCCCACGTCCATGTAGGTGCCGCCTCCGAGCACTACCTGGCGGTGAAGATGACCACCCAGACTGCCTGGCAGAACCTGTTCGGTCGTTGCCTGTTCATCAACCCTGAACAGTACAACCCGGCTGGCCGTGATGAGTGGCAAATCCTCAACGTCGCCAACTTCCAGTGCGTGCCTGAGCGTGACGGCACCAACTCCGATGGCTGCGTGATCCTCAACTTCGCACAGAAGAAAGTGCTGATCGCTGGCATGCGTTACGCCGGTGAAATGAAAAAAGCCATGTTCTCCGTGCAGAACTTCCTGCTGCCGGCCGCCGACGTGCTGCCGATGCACTGCGCTGCCAACATCGGTGAAGAGGGCGACGTGACCCTGTTCTTCGGTCTGTCGGGCACTGGCAAGACCACCCTGTCGGCTGACGAAAGCCGTTACCTGATCGGTGACGACGAACACGGCTGGGGCGAAGGCGTTGTCTTCAACATGGAAGGCGGCTGCTACGCCAAGTGCATCGACTTGTCCGAGAAGAACGAGCCGGTCATCTGGAAAGCCATCAAGCACGGCGCGGTGCTGGAAAACGTCGTGATCGACGACGCCAAGCACGCCGACTACGCCGATGTCAGCCTGACCCAGAACAGCCGCGCGGCCTACCCGCTGGAGCACGTTGCCAAGCGTTCCGAAGCGAACCTGGGTGGCGAGCCGAACGCGGTGATCTTCCTGACCTGCGACCTGACCGGCGTATTGCCGCCAGTGTCGATCCTGAACAACGAGCAGGCGGCCTACCACTTCCTGTCCGGCTACACCGCGCTGGTCGGTTCGACCGAAATGGGCTCGGGCGGCGGCATCAAGTCGACCTTCTCCACCTGCTTCGGCGCACCGTTCTTCCCGCGTCCGGCTGGCGAATACGCCGAGCTGCTGATCAAACGCATCAATGGCTTCGGCTCCAAGGTCTACCTGGTCAACACTGGCTGGACCGGCGGTGGCTACGGTGTCGGCAAGCGCTTCAACATCCCGACCACCCGTGGCGTGATCGCCGCGATCCAGAGCGGTGCGTTGATCGGTGCTGAAACCGAGCACCTGGACACCATCAACCTCGACGTGCCAAAAGCCGTGCCGGGCGTTGAGACTGGCCTGCTGAACCCACGCAACACCTGGGCTGACAAGGCTGCCTACGACGAAGCGGCCAAGGCCCTGGCCGGCCTGTTCATCGAGAACTTCAAGAAGTTCGACGTGAGCGACGCGATCAAGGCTGCGGGTCCGAAGTTGTAAGACTTGCTGCAATGAAAAAGCCGCCCCTCGGGGCGGCTTTTTTGTGCCTGGGGGTTCTCTCCATCCATCTTCACCCTCTGTCCCTGCCCTCTGTAGGAGCGAGCTTGCTCGCGATGGTCGTCAACGATGACGCTGGGCACCTGAAACCCCGCGGTGTCCAATCGACCATCGCGAGCAAGCTCGCTCCTACAGGGGGTGTGCGGTATCAAGTCTTCAGGTGCAGGACAAACGCCCCCACCAACACCAGAACCACGCCCAGCACCTGCACCTTCCCCAATCGCTCCTTGAAGAACACATACCCCAGGATCGCCGCAATCCCGCCCGACAACGTGCTGATCACGGTCACCACCGACACCGAGCCCGCCACCGCACCCCAGGCGAACGAAGAGAACCCGCCAAGGTTCATCAGGCTGGCGCCAGTCAGGGTCAGGCAGTTTTTCAGCGCGGGAATCTTCAGGCCGTCCTCAAGCTTCAGCACGATGACCACCAGCACCATCAACCCAATCAGATACGCCAGCCACAGCATCATGACCGGCCCCAGCGCCGGCAGGACAAACTGGCCTTGCAGCCAGAAACTGGTGCCGTAGAACAGCGCGGCCAGCAGTGCATAGGCAATCGAGCGGCTGGCTTGTGTGCTGTGCGGGATCTTCGCGTCGGAATGAATGCTGGAGAGCACCACGCCGAGCACGCACAGGGCGATGCACAGCAGCTGGAGCAGGCTGATCTGTTCGCCTCCGGCCCAGGACAGCAGCGTGGTCACCACGCCATAGGAGGTCACCAGCGGCGCGACAATGGACGCCTTGCCCAGGGCGAACGCCTTCGACAGCGCCAGTGCTCCGGACACTGTCAGCGCAGCCGCGACGATGCCGCACAACCAGACATCGAGAGGGGCCGACATCGACTTGAGTATGAACACGGGAAAGGCGATCAGCAGCAGGCTCATGATGCTGAAACCCAGGGCCTGGCCGAAAAACACCGCGCGCTTGACCCCCACCGCACGGGCATTCAACCCCACCAGAAAGTCCGTACCACCCCAGAGCAAGGCGGCCATCAACCCCATCAGTACGTCCAAACCATGTCCTTATCGTTACACGCCCTCAAGCGCCTCGGTGTCCCGGTGTAGGGCCTTGATCGCCCGATAGAGCATGCCGACGGTCAATGGCACTTTGTCACCGCGACCCTTGGCTTTTCGTTTCAGATAGACATCGTAGCCGCTGGACTGGAAATAGCGATAACTGTCGAGGTTCGCGGCAAGCGCCCTGCAGACGACAAGAGTATCCGGCAGCCAAGGCATTATCCGCGTGACTTGAGCTGTTGCCGGGCGACCTCGAGCATCTCATTGCCATCCTGGGTCAGCAGGTACAACGCGCTGACGATGTTGGGAATATCGCTGGCGTCCGCCTGTTTGAAACAAAGGCAGTGCAGGGTTTCGAGCAGGTCACTGGCGGCGCGGATACGTTGACGGGCAGCGTCGAGGATTTCGTGGGGGGCGGCTGCGGTGTCGATGACCAGCACCGGGGTGTCGCTGTAGCTGGATTTGAGTGGGCGAAAACGGGCAGTAAGTGGATCAGGCGTGTTCATCAAGTCAGTCCTTTGGAGAGTCTGGCAGTCTCGCCGGTGGGCCGATGCACTGTCAGCCGCAGGAAAACTATGAAGGGGCGGGCATCCCGCGGCAATACGGCCGCAAGGGACAGGGATCGTAGGGGGTTTTACTGCTTTTTGCGGAATGGCCCTACACGCGATTACCGTTTTCCACAGCTCAACCCCTGGATGTGAAATTTCCCTCGGGTATGTCAGGCATGTCGCCGGAAACCTCTGCAGGATGCGCGTCAGATCATGTAGGGCATTTCTCAAGCGGTAGCTCGTACCCACTGGGAATCAGGACAACCCAGCGCTGAACGAGCAAGCGCGGGTGACGATGCGGGGGCTGCCGCGCCACGCCACCCTAACCTCTGCCGACTCAGTTGAGCGCCGATTCCGGCGCTTGGCGCGAGGCCGCCTCCAAGTCCATCAACCCTCGGCCGTAGGCCTCGCTGTTGGCGTAAACTCCGGTGCGGTTCGCTGTCGACAGCAGTCGCTCACGGACTTGTTGAGCGGTCATTTCGGGGTAGCGGCTGTGCAGCGCGGCCAATGCGCCACTGACCATGGCCGCGGCAGGTGAGGTGCCGGCGGTGTGCACGTATTTGCCGTCCTTGCTGGTGGTCAACAGTCCGTGTTCCGCACCGGCATCGCCGCCAGGCACCGCGATGCACCAGGCCGCCGCCACACCGCAGTAGTTGGACTTGGCGTTGATGGCCGTGCCATCGGCCTTCAAGGCAACCACGGCGATCCAGCCCTTCTCGAGCTCGGGCAGCGCGAGTGGCAAACCGGGCTCCGCCAATGGCTCTCGCTTGAGTTCATTACCCGTCGGGAAAACGAACACTGCGCCATGGTCCACCAGGTTGCGGGCAACCTTCAGCGACTCCGGCATCACTTGGTTGTAGCGCGCTTCATTGATTTCGGTGGCCGGAATGGCATTGGCCCAGGAGTTGTTGAGGATGAGAGCGCCCTGGTTGAAACCGGCCTGCCAGGATTGCGCGATCTCGCTGTCGAAAAAGAAGGGCTCGTTGTCGTCGCCAAAACGGTAGGGGATCAGTTGCGCGTTGAACGCAACGCCGTGCATGCCCTGATCATCCTTGTTGGCGGCGAGAATGCCAGCCATCTGCGTGCCATGACCGACCCGGTCAGTGGTGCCGGGGCGGTTCTCGACGAAGTCGTGACCGGCATTGGCAATCCGCCCCTGAAATTCCGCCAGTTCCTGGTTCAGGCCCGAGTCCACCAATGCCACGGTCTTGCCCTGGCCGGTACCGCCACGGGCATAAAGACTCGACGCCTTGATCACGGCCAGTCCCTGCTGACCCTTGTATTCGATCGTCTCGAAGGGGGTGGTATCAAGGTGGGGTTTGCTCGGGTTGCTCAGGCAGCCGCTTAACAACAGGGGCGCTGCAATCACGGTGGCGAGTGAAAAAACAGCTCGTTGGCGCATGGTCGTTCCTCCATGGAACATCCGTAAATATCGGGATTGCCCGTCGCTTCGAAACGGCGAGCGGCGAGGTTTCATTAACCTCAACCTTACCGTTGGAACGGGTGGGTCCGTCATGGAGGCCAAGTGCCCCGTGTGTTTCAACCTGTGGCCGAGGCCAGCTCAGGCGCTGGGCTGCAAGGGCATCCATGGGCTGAATACCGCCCATCACACGCATAAATCCCGGAAACGTTTAAGGTGATGCCTCTTCCGCCGCCTTGTCTTCACCAACAAGAGAACAACAAAAAATGAGCCAGACGCCGTTCAACATTCAGCGTGCCGCCGTCATCGGTGCGGGTACCATGGGCCGTGGCATTGTCATGTGCCTGGCCAACGCCGGAGTCCCCGTGCAGTGGGTCGACAACAATCCGCAGATGCTCGAACAGGCCCTGGTTGCCGTGGCCGAGACTTGTGCGCACAACGTGCGTCAGAGGCGGATCGATCAGGCCGAGGCGGATGCGCGCATCGCACGCATCACCACGGCGGCGGACTATGTCGCGATCCGGGATGTCGATCTGGTGATTGAGGCGGTCTTCGAGAACCTCGAACTCAAGCAGAAGATCTTTCGCGAGCTGGATGGCCTGCTCAAGCCCGAAGCCATCCTGGCGAGCAATACCTCGGCGCTGGATATCGACGCGATTGCCGCCGTCACTCGCCGCCCGCAGCAGGTCCTGGGCCTGCATTTCTTCAGCCCCGCGCACATCATGAAGTTGCTGGAAATCGTGCGGGGCGCACAGACCGCGCCGACGGTGCTTGCGGCCGTGCTGGAACTGGGCAAGCGCATGGGCAAGGTCAGCGTCGTGGCCGGCAACTGCGATGGATTCATCGGCAACCGCATGCTCAATACCTACGTGCTGGAAACCCGCAAGATGTTGCTGGAAGGGGCTTTGCCCTATCAGGTCGACGCCGTATTGCAGGGTTTCGGTTTTGCCATGGGGCCGTTTCGCATGTTCGATGTGGTCGGCATCGACCTGCAATGGCGTGCCCGGGAACTGGCGGGCGTCGGTCAGGATGCGCCGCAGGTACAGGTGGATAACCGCCTGTGTGAAATGGGGCGCTTCGGCCAGAAGAGTGGCAACGGTTATTACCATTACGAGCCGGGCAGCCGTCAGGCCGAACACGATGTTGAGGTGGATGCGCTGGTGCTGGAAGTCAGCGAAGGCCTGGGCTACCAGCGACGCGAGATCGGGCCCGAGGAGATTCTTGAGCGATGCCTGCTGGCGTTGGTCAATGAAGGGGCGAAGATCCTCGAGGAAGGCGTCGCGGCGTCTGCGCATGACATCGACCTGGTGTACCTCAATGGCTATGGTTTCCCGGCGGACAAGGGCGGCCCGATGGCCTGGGCGGACCGGCAGGGGCTCGCGGACATCCATCAGCGCTTGCTGGCGCTGGAAACCCGACAGGGCGATCACTGGCAGCCGGCGCGGTTGATCGGTGAGTTGGCGGCGGCGGGCGAGGGGTTTGCCGGGCAGTGATTGATGTGGCGTCTTTGCGGACGCCATCGCGGGCAAGCCCGCTCCCACATTTGCTTGGTGTGCACCAGGCCATTGTGGGAGCGAGCCTGCTCGCGATGAACGATAACGCGCATTTCGCCTTAGACTGGCAAACCCATCCAGGAACCCTTACTGATGCCGCTACGCACCGAATACCCCCACTTCCAACCCATCACCACTCGCTGGCACGACAACGACGCCTACGGCCACGTCAACAACGTCACTTACTACAGCTTCTTCGACACCGCCGTGAACACCTACCTGATCGAAGTCGGTGGCCTGGACATTCATGACGGTGAAGTCGTCGGGTTCGTGGTGAGTTCGGCTTGCGACTACTTCGCCTCCATCGCTTTCCCGGATCGCATCGAAATCGGTTTGCGCGTCGCCAAGCTGGGCAACAGTTCGGTGCAATACGAGCTGGCGGTGTTCAAGGCCGGCGAGGACGAAGCCTGCGCAGCGGGGCGGTTCGTGCATGTGTTCGTGGATCGGGCGTCGAATGAGCCGGTGGCGATTCCTGCGGGGCTGCGCGGGGCGCTGGAGCGCCTGGTGATTTAGGCCAGGCAAAAAAAATCGCAGCGCGAAGGCTGCGATTTTTGACCGGTCATTGAAACCCTCGGGGTCTCAATGACGGTGACGGTAATACTTCTTGTGGTGCTTGCGATGGCCATAGTGGTGGCCACGATCATGGTGACCATCACGGTAGTAGCGACCGCCACGACGATCATTGTCTTCGTCGTCGCTCTTGTTGCCCATGTAGTTACCCAGCGCGCCACCGGCGCCACCGCCTGCGGCAGAGCCGATCAGGCTGCCGGTGCTGCCGCCCAGGCTGCGACCGACCACGTTACCGCCCGCTGCGCCCAACGCACCGCCAATGGCCGCTTCGCCACGGCTGCGTTTGTCTGCGCCGACGGCGCTACCACCCGCGCCGCCCAGGGCCGCGCCAATGGTTGAACCTGTGTTGCCGCCTAACGACTGACCGACGACCGAGCCTAAAACCCCGCCCAATGCGCCGCCCACACCTGCTTCGGTGGTGCCGCCGGCAGAGGCAATGCCACTGACCAGGCCAAGGGACAACAAGAGAATCGAGGAGAACTTCATGGAGGAACCTCAAGGGGATGACGCCGCGATCCTGAGGCTGTGCAATAGGTGTGACAATCGAAATCCGACGAGTAACACGACTTCAGCACATTTCTATAAGTTACTGTTTTTTAGGCGGAACTTAACGGTTTTTCGCTGGTCTTTAGCTACTTCGGAAGGGCCGTTTTTGTGAGAAAACGGCCTTTTTTGTGGGCGTTTGAAAAGTGCCTGGACCTGAGGAAGTTGTCAGGTCCGAAGGCGTCAATCGCGAGCAGGCTCGCTCCCACAGTGGCACGGTACACACCGAACAAATGTGGGAGCGAGCCTGCTCGCGATAGGCGCAACACCGATCCTGGTTAAATCAAGCCGACCTGGCCATGATCAACCCATTATCACTCGCCGCTTCGAGGCGGATCGCCACGAACTTCGACGTCGGCGTATGGCTGCCATCGCCGACGCTTTCCAGCGGCACCAGCGGATTCACTTCCGGATAGTACGCCGCCGCTTGCCCGGCCGGGATGTCAAACGCCAGCAGGGTGAAGCCCTTCACGCGGCGCTCCAGGCCATCGTCCCACAGCGAGACGATGTCGGCCTTCTGGCCAGGCTTGAAGCCCAGGCGAATGATGTCCGCCTCGTTGGCGAACAACACGTCACGCTGGCCTTTCACGCCACGATAACGGTCGTTGAGGCCGTAGATGGTGGTGTTGTACTGATCGTGGGAGCGCATCGACTGCATGATCAGGTCCGGCTGTACGCCGGTCGCGCGGGTGCGTTCGTGCACCAGATCCGTAGGCAGCATGTTGGCGCGGAAATTGGCACGGCCAGAGGCGGTCGCCCACTTGCGCGCACCCGCCGTGTTGCCGAGGTAGAAACCGCCCTTGTTCTTGATCTTCTCGTTGAAGTCCTTGAAGTTCGGCAGGGTATCGGCAATCAGGTCACGGATGCGGCTGTAGTCGGCCACCAGCCAGTTCCAGTCCACCGGGTGGTTGCCCAGGGTGGCTGCAGCGATGCCGGCCAGGATCGCCGGCTCCGAGCGCATCTGGTTGGACAGCGGCTGCAACTGACCGTTGGACGCGTGCACCATGCTGAACGAGTCTTCGACGGTGACCGCCTGCGGGCCTTCGGTCTGGATGTCGATGTCGGTACGACCCAGGCACGGCAGGATCAGCGCATCCTTACCGTGGGCCAGGTGGCTGCGGTTGAGCTTGGTGCTGATCTGTACGGTCAGGTCGCAATTGGTCAGGGCCTTGAACGTGCGCGGGCTGTCCGGGGTCGCCTGGGCGAAGTTGCCGCCCAGACCGATGAAGACTTTGGCGCGACCTTCGGCCATGGCGTGGATCGCCTCGACCACGTTGTGACCGTTCTCGCGCGGTACCTTGAACTGGAAGCGGCGCTCGATGGCGTCGAGGAACGCTACCGGTGGGCGTTCGTTGATACCCATCGTGCGGTCGCCCTGCACGTTACTGTGGCCACGCACCGGGCACAGGCCGGCGCCTGGCTTGCCGATGTTGCCGCGCAGCAGCATCAGGTTGGCGATTTCCTGGATGGTCGCTACCGAGTGGCGATGCTGGGTGATGCCCATCGCCCAGCACATGATGACGTTCTTGCCCTTGACGTACATGCGTGCCGCTTGTTCGATCTCGACCAGGGTCAGGCCGGACTGTTCGACGATCTGCTCCCATGGGGTGTCATTGATCACGGCCAGGTAATCCAGCACGTTGACGCTGTGCTCGTTGAGGAAGTCGTGGTCGAACACTGCCGGGGCACCGGCTTTCTGTGCGTCGCGTTCCCATTGCAGAAGGAACTTGGCCATGCCGCGCATCACCGCCATGTCACCACCCAGTGCCGGGCGGAAGTAGGCGGTGTTGGTCGGCTTGTCGCCGTTGGTGAGCATTTCGATCGGCTTTTGCGGGTTCTGGAAGCGTTCCAGGCCGCGCTCCTTGAGCGGGTTGATGCACACCACCTGAGCGCCGCGTTTCACCGCTTCACGCAGTGGCTCGAGCATCCGCGGGTGGTTGGTGCCGGGGTTCTGGCCCCAGACGAAAATCGCATCGGCGTGTTCGAAGTCGTCATAGGTCACGGTGCCTTTGCCGACGCCAACGCTCTGCGACAGCGCGACACCACTGGCCTCGTGGCACATGTTCGAGCAGTCGGGGAAGTTGTTGGTGCCGTAGGCGCGCACGAACAGCTGATAGAGGAACGCCGCTTCGTTGCTGGCGCGACCCGAGGTGTAGAACTCGGCTTGATCCGGGCTCGACAGGCCACGCAGGTGTTTGGCGATCAGCGCGAAGGCGTCGTCCCAGCTGATCGGCTGATACCGGTCGGTTTCGGCGTTGTAGACCATTGGCTCAGTGATTCGGCCCTGGTACTCGAGCCAGTAATCGCTCTGTTCCAGCAGCGCGGTCACGCTGTGCTTGGCGAAGAACTTGCTGTCCACACGGCGCTTGGTCGCTTCCCAGTTCACCGCCTTGGCGCCGTTCTCGCAGAACATCACCATGCCGCCTTCCAGCGAATCGCCCCAGGCGCAACCCGGGCAGTCGAAACCGCCGTTCTTGTTGGTCTTGAGCATCATGCGCAGGTTTTTCAGCGCGTTGTCGCTGGTCAACCAGGCCTGGGTCACGCTGATCAGCGCGCCCCAGCCACCGGCCGGGCCTTTGTAGGGTTTATAACGAGGGACGGGGGTCTGATCGGCTTGACGGTGTTGACTCACGCTTGGCTCTCCAACGCCGGGCTGTAGACCCGTGGGGCGTTCTTCTGTGGCAAATGGATAAGATTGAGGTTGTGGCGACGGGCCCATTGCACGGCCAGGCCCGTGGGCGATGACAGGCTGACCAGGGTCTGGATGCCTGCGCGCAAAACTTTCTGGATCAGTTCGAGGCTGCAGCGGCTGGTGACGATCGCCACGCCGCCAGCGGTGGGAATCTTCTGGCGGATCAGCCCGCCAATCAGCTTGTCGAGGGCGTTATGCCGGCCGATGTCTTCGCGGCCCAGACGCAACTCACCGGTGGCGTCCATGAACACGGCGGCATGCACCGCGCCGCTGTATTGACCCAAAGGCTGGAAGGCGCCGATGCGTTGGCGCAGGCCGTCCAACCACTCGATCGGGGGCAGCGGTGCACCGGGCATGACCTTGAGTTCGGGCAACGCCTGCTCGACCGCTTCCACGCCGCACAGCCCGCAACCGCTGGTTCCGGCCATCTGCCGGCGCTGTTGCTTGAGGTTCCAGAATGCGCGGTTGGCGATGGTCACTTGAGCGTATTGCGCCGAGCCTGAACCGCTCAGTTGCAGATCGTAGATGTCGGACGCGTCTTCGATGATGCCGCTGCCCATGCTGAAACCGACGATGAAGTCTTCGAGGTCGGTGGGGGTCACCAGCATGACCGCCTGGCTGATGCCGTTGTAGGCAATCGCCAGCGCCACTTCTTCGGCCAGCGCGGTGCTGGCCGATTCAGCGTGCTGAAGGTCGCTGTAGGTGTATGTCTGGCTGGCGGCTGGCGCGGGCGTTTCGAGGGCTGGCGCCGCGCAGGCTGGGCGCTTGGCGTTCATGGGGCATCACCGACGGTTTGGTCAGTGATAAGCCTAAGCGCGACAATGTGTCGCGTCTAATTGCTATTACTGATGTTCCGATAGATGACGTCGATCAAGATTCGGTTGGTGATTTCTGATACAGGGCAAAGCAGGCTTCGGCCAGCGCCGAGCGTGGCGCACTGCGTCGCATGATCAAGCCCAGCCGGCCAAGGGTTTGCGCGTTTTCAATCGGTTGCAGACGCAGGTGATCGGTGAGGTTTTCCAGGCCGCCTTCAAGCGGCATCACCGCGCAGCACAGGCCGCCGTGCACCGCTTGCAACAGTTGATGCACGGCATCGGTCTGCAACAACGGTTGCGGGGTCAGGCCGCGGCTGTGGAAGTTATGGTCGATGGACTGGCGAAAGTGCATGCCGCTGGTGAGCATGCCCAGTGGCAACTCGATCAGCGCTTCCCAGCTCAGCGGCGCCTCGCCAAAATCGAAGAAGCGCTGGTCGTAGAGCAACCCCATGCGGGTTTCGCTGAAGGTCAGCGAGTCGAAACGTTCGGCGTCCAGGCGCTCAAGGTAGGACACGCCCAGGTCCAGTCGATTGTTCGCCAGTTGTTCGAGGATCTGCTCGGAACTGAGCGACGACAGCTCGAAACGCAGGCTCGGGTGTTGCGTGTGCAGGCGTTGCATCAGCGGCAGCGGATCGAAGCTCGACAGCGGCACCACACCCAGGCGCAACGTACCCACCAGGTTGCCGCGACAGGCGGCGGCCTCGGCCTGCAAGCCGTCGCAGGCGGCGAGCACGGTGCGGGCCCAGGCCAGCACCCGTTCGCCCGGCGCGGTGAAGCCTTCGAAGCGTTGGCCGCGTTTGACCAGCGGCAGGTCCAGCTCTTCCTCGAGGCTGCGCAGGCGCATGGACAGGGTCGGCTGGGTGATGTGGCAGCGCGCGGCGGCCTGGCCGAAGTGCCGGGTTTCGTCGAGGGCGATGAGGAATTTCAGCTGCTTGATGTCCATCTTCGTTCCAGGGCGCGGGTAGACCGGGATTCTAGCGCCTGGGGGCAAGTGGCGTCATTGGTCGGCTTGGATCCGTCTTTTGCAAAGCTGGACTAGGCTTTCGCGTCTGGACACTTACATTCCAGGGAGAGCACACAATGAGCCTGTTCAGTTTTCTGAGAGAAGCCGGTGAAAAAATCCTCGATGCGCTGACGCCGGACAAGGCCGAAGCCAACAGCGAGGCACTGACCAACCATGTGAGGGATGCACTGACGGGGATCGACACGTCGAAAATCCAGGTGAAGGTCGAAGGCGACAAAGTTATCGCTACGGGCGAGGCGAGCAGTCAGGAGGAGAAGGAAAAAATCCTCCTGGCGCTGGGCAACGTGGCAGGTGTCAGTGGTGTTGAAGACCAGATCACGGTGACCGGCGCAGTGGCGACGGCCGCGAAGTTCGTCACGGTTGAGAAAGGCGACACGCTGAGTGCGATTTCCAAGCGTGTGTATGGCGACCCGAACAAGTATCAAAAGATTTTCGAGGCCAACAAACCGCAGCTCAAGCACCCGGACAAGATTTATCCGGGGCAGGTGTTGCGGATTCCTGAGTAGTCCTCAATACCGCCATCGCGAGCAGGCTCGCTCCCACAGGGACATCACTGTATCTGTGGGAGCGAGCCTGCTCGCGATGCGGTCACCTCGGTCTCAAAGCCCGGCAATCAACTCCCGGTAATCCCCCACCGCCGCAAACTCCGCCGTGTCCTTGGGCCCCTTGCGGCTGTCCGGCTCCCGCACCGCCAGCAGATGCGCCACGCCGTAATCCCGGGCACTGCGCAAAATCGGCAAGGTGTCGTCGATGAACAGGCTGCGCGCCGGGTCGAAACCGATGTCGGCCTGCAAGGCATCCCAGAACTGCCGGTTTTCCTTGGGGAAACCGTAGTCGTGGGAGCTGATCAACCGCTCGAAATACGGCGCCAGTTCGACTTTTTCCAGTTTCAGTGACAGCGAATCGCGATGCGCGTTGGTGATCAGCACCACGCGCTTGCCGGCCTGCCTGATCGCGGCCAGGAAGGTATCGGCATCCTGGCGCAGGGCGATCAGGTGGGCGGTTTCCAGTTTCAGTTCGCGCACCGGCAGTTTCAGCTCGGCGCTCCAGAAATCCAGGCAGTACCACTGCAATTGGCCGGCGTTACGCTCGAACAGCGGTTGCAGCTCCATCTCGGCCATGGCCCGGCTCACCCCATGCAACTCGGCGTAACGCTGGGGCAGGTGTTCGAGCCAGAAATGATTGTCGAAGTGCAGGTCCAACAACGTGCCGTCCATGTCCAGCAGAACGGTGTCGATGTCGCGCCACGGCAGCAGTGACATAAAAAACTTCTCCAACGGTAAAAAAGATATCCGGGATCAACAATCAGGATAGGCCGGGTATAGTAACCCGTTCACGCCAAGGAGCTTTTCATGCGCCAGAAACCCACCGTCCTCGCCCGCGAGATTGTCGCCACCAGTCGTCTGTTCTGCGTTGAAGAGTTGAAACTGCGCTTTTCCAACGGTGCGGAACGCACGTACGAGCGCCTGGTGGGCAAGGGCGCCGGCTATGGTGCCGTGATGATCGTGGCGATGCTCGACTCGGAGCACGCCGTGCTGGTCGAAGAGTATTGCGGTGGTACTGACGAGTACGAGCTGTCGTTGCCCAAGGGCTTGATCGAACCGGGTGAAGACGTGTTGGCGGCAGCCGAGCGCGAGCTCAAGGAAGAGGCCGGGTATGGCGCGCGACAGTTGATGCACCTGACGGAGTTGTCGCTGTCCCCTGGCTACATGAGCCAGAAAATCCAGGTGGTACTGGCGATGGACCTTTATGAAGAGCGGCTGGAAGGCGACGAGCCGGAGCCGATGGGCGTGGACAAGGTCAATCTGCGCGAGTTGTCGGCGCTGGCGCAGAACCCGCAGTTCACCGAGGGCCGTGCCTTGGCGGCGTTGTACCTGGCCCGTGACCTGCTGACTCAGCGCGGGGTGTTCCTGCCATGAAATTTCCACACCCGTTGATGGCCCCCGTCGTTGAATTGGCCTTGCAGGCAGGGGAGGCGATCCTGCCGTTCTGGCGCACTGGCACCGCAGTGACTGCCAAGGCCGATGATTCACCGGTCACGGCGGCCGACCTCGCCGCCCATCACCTGATCCTGGCCGGGCTGACCGCGCTGGACCCGAGCATCCCGGTGCTCTCCGAAGAGGACGCCAACATCCCCCAGGGCGTACGTGCCGGCTGGCAGCGCTGGTGGCTGGTCGATCCGCTGGACGGCACCAAGGAGTTCATTTCGGGCAGTGAAGAGTTCACCGTCAACATCGCCCTGATCGAGCAGGGCCGGGTGGTATTCGGCGTGGTGTCGATGCCGACCAATGGGCGCTTTTACGTTGGTGGCGCAGGCCTCGGGGCCTGGCGCGGTGATCAGGGTAGCGAGCCACGGCCGATTCAGGTGCGCCACGCGCCGGCTGCCGGGCAGCCATTCACCGTGGTCGCCAGCCGTCGGCATTCGAGCCCCGAGCAGGAGCGCTTGCTGGCGGGATTGAGCGCCGGCCTGGGTGAATTGGCATTGGCCAACATCGGCAGCTCGTTGAAATTCTGCCTGCTGGCTGAAGGCGCGGCGGATTGTTACCCGCGCCTGGCACCGACTTCCCAATGGGACACGGCGGCGGCCCAGGGCGTGCTCGAAGGCGCGGGTGGCGAGGTGCTTGACCTGAACGGCGAGACGTTCAGCTACCCGGCGCGTGAGTCACTGCTCAATGAATTCTTCCTGGCGCTGCCGGCGCAGGCAACCTGGCGCGAAACCTTGCTGGCACTGGCGCGTAGCTAAGGCCCCTGTAGGAGCGAGCTTGCTCGCGATGGCGGACTGTCAGCCGACACATGTGCAAGCTGACACACTGCCATCGCGAGCAAGCCCGCTCCCACAGAAGATTAGCGGTGCAGGACGTACTGCCCGCTGAACGTCACAGCATCCTCATCGCTACCCACGTTGACGATCCGCGAATGCAGCGTCAGCCGTGCCCGGCCATAACGCTGGTACATCGCCAGAAACTTCTTCCACACCGCCGCGCTCGGCGCCTGGCAAATCGCCGTGGCGTCGCCGGTGACCGGTAGCGGGTAGCTGATCTGCCCTTCGTGGATCACGATGTGCCCGTCGTCGATCCCTTCTTCGCGCAAACGCAAATGCAGCCAGCCCCAGCCGGCCAGTACCGCGCCGCAATACAGGCTGCCGCCGAACATGGTGCTCTTGTGGTTGACGTTGGCTTCCAGCGGCAAGTGCAGGCGCAGTTGCTGGTCGTGCCAGTCGAGCACCTTGATACCCATGGCCTGCGTCAGGGGGATGTCGTGGTGCAGGACCGATTCCAGGTGATGACTGTCGCGGTTCATGCGGGGCCTCTTGTTGGGCGTTGAGGGGTCATTCGGCGTCGTCGGCCGCGTGCTGCGCGCCGCTGTCGGCGAAGTTCAGCCCATGCTTGCGCAGTTTGTCGTGCAAGGTCTTGCGCGGTATGCCCAAGGCTTCGGCAAGGCTGCGCACCGAGCTGTGAGAGCGCGCCAGTTCGGCGGCAATCAGCGATTTCTCGAAGTTCTCCACCTGTTCGCTCAAGCCGCCGCTGACCACCTCGACAGTGGTGCCGGGCGCGCCATCCGCAGGGTTGTCCAGGGCCAGTTCCAGGCCGAGGGCAAAACGTTCGGCGGCGTTTTGCAGTTCCCGCACGTTGCCCGGCCAGGTGTGGCGCAGCAACAGCGCGCGCTGTCCCGGTTGCAGCTCATGGGGCGGCAAGCCGTGGCGGGCGCTGGCTTCGTCGGCGAAGTGCTGGAACAGCACCAATGCATCTTCGCCACGCTCGCGCAGCGGTGGAATGCGCAGCGGCGCGACATTGAGGCGGTAATACAAGTCGGCGCGGAAGCGGCCCTGGTCGGCGGACTGGCGCAAGTCTTCCTTGGTCGCGGCGATGATTCGGATGTCCAGCGGGATCAGCTGATTGCCGCCCAGGCGCTCAACCACGCGCTCCTGCAACAGACGCAGCAGTTTGACCTGCACGTCCAGGCTCATGCTTTCGATTTCATCGAGGAACAGCGTGCCGCCGTTGGCGAACTCGAATTTGCCGATGCGGCGTTTTTGCGCGCCGGTGAAGGCCCCCGGTTCGTGGCCGAACAGCTCGCTTTCCACCACCGATTCGGCCAGGGCGCCGGCGTTGATGGCCACGAACGGGCCGTTGCGTCGGCTCGATAGATCGTGCAGCGCCCGCGCCACCACTTCCTTGCCGGCACCGGTTTCGCCGAGGATCAGCACGTCGGCCTTGGTCGCCGCCAGCGCGCCAATCTGCTCACGCAAGCGCAGCATGGAGGGCGATTGCCCGACCAGTCGGGCGCTCAGTTCATGGCGATCACTCAGGGCCAGGCGCAGGCTGCGATTGTCCAGCACCAGGCGACGCAGGGCCAGCGCGCGGCGCACGCTGTCGAGCAGGGCGTCGCTGGCAAAGGGCTTTTCGAGGAAATCGTAGGCGCCGGAGCGCATGGCCTGTACGGCCAACGGCACATCGCCGTGGCCGGTGATCAGCAACACCGGCAGCTCCGGATCCTGCGCGTGCAGTTCGCTCAGCAGCTCCAGGCCGTCCATGCCCGGCATGCGGATGTCGCTGACCACCACGCCCGGCCAGTCGCGCTCCAGTTGCCCGGCCAGGCCCTTGGCTTCACCCAGGGGAAGGATTTTCAGGCCGGCCAGGTCCAGGGTCTGGCTCAGGGCCTGGCGCAGATGCGGGTCATCGTCGATCAGCACGACCTGAATGCGGTTGTCGATGGTCATGCACTTCGGTCCTCGGACGGTTGCAGGCTCACGCCCGGCGCGCCTGCGCGCAGTTTCAGGGTAATCAGCGCGCCGCCTTCCTTGTGGTTGGAGAACAGCAGTTCCCCGCCGAAGGCGCGCATCAGCGTCTCGCAGATCGCCAACCCCAACCCCAGCCCCTGCGTGCGGGTCTTGGTGGTGTAGAAGGGCTCGCTGGCGCGACCCAGGGCTTCCATGCAAAAGCCCGGGCCGTTGTCGCGAATGTACAGGTTGACGCCGTCGCCAGTGGATTGGGCACTCAACCAGAGTTTACGCGGCGGCCCCTTTTCCGTCAGGGCGTCCAGGGCGTTGGCCAGCAGGTTGCCGAGCACCTGGCGCAGGCGGGTTTCACCGGCCTCGACCCACAGCGTGGCGGCCGGCAGGTCGCGAATGAGCTCGACTTCCATGCTGCGTCGGCGCTTGGCCAGCAGCGCCAGCGCGTCGTCCAGCGCCGGTTGCAGCGCCACGCTTTCCGGCGCATGGCGATCACGCCGGGCAAAGGCGCGCAGGTGCGCAATGATCGACGCCATGCGCCCGGTCAATTCGCTGATTAACTTGAGATTGCCACGGGCATCATCGGTGCGCTGGTGGTCGAGCAGCACTTCGGCGTTTTCCGCGTAGCTGCGGATCGCCGCCAGCGGCTGATTGAGTTCATGGCTGATGCTCGCCGACATGGTCCCCAGTGCCGACAATTTGCCGGCCTGCACCAGATCGTCCTGGGCGCGGACCAGCTCCTGTTGCGCCTGCTCACGCTCCAGCACTTCCTGTTTCAGCCGGCGGTTGAGGCCTTCCAGGTCGCTGGTACGTTCGGCGACCCGGCCTTCCAGTTCGCGCCGGGCCTTGGCTTCGAAAGCGATCCGTTCCATGTAGTGCCGACGACGCTGCATCATCAGGCCCAGCAGCAACATCAGCACCAGCAGCGTTGCCCCGCCGATCGCGACCACGGTGCGCACCGGCCGGTCGATCAGCGTGCGTGGCGCGAGGATGCTGACGCTCCAGCCGGTTTCGTCAATCTGCTGGGTCTGGGTCAACCAGGCGTCGGGGCTGAGATTGAGCGGCTTGGGCTCGCGGGTGGGGTAGGGCTGGATCGCGATGATCGCATCACGCTCGGCGTCGCTTAACGGGCGGGTCGCGCGAAACCGCCACTCCGACCGCGAGGTGAGGATGACCACGCCGTTGTGATCAGTGACCAGCAACTGCTCAGGGGTTTTGCCCCAGAGGCTTTCGGTGTGGTCCAGGTCGACCTTGGCCACCAGCACTCCAATGACTTTTTCGCGGTCACGCACGGCGGCGGCGAAGAAGTAACCGCGTTTGGCCGACGTGGTGCCCAGGCCGAAGAATCGCCCCAGGCGCCCGGCCATGGCCTCGCTGAAATACGGACGGAAGGCGAAGTTGCGGCCGACGAAACTGTCGTGTTTGTCCCAGTTGGACGCGGCGATCGTATTGCCCTGGGTGTCCATCAGGTACATGACTTCGGCGCCGGTCTGCGTGGCGATGTTCTTCAGCAGGCGGTTGGCATTGCCCTGAATGACACCGTCGTCGGGTGCCATCAGGTCTGCGCGCAGGGCGGGCAGGTCGCCGAGAATCTGCGGCAGCACCTCGTAGCGGTGCAGGGTGCCCAACAGGTTGGCGACGTACAGGTCGAGTGTCTGACGGTTCTGGCCGGTCAGTTCACTGCGGTAATAGCGCTCGGCCAGATGCTCCAGCGGCCACAACAACGGCGCCAGGCACAGCGCAAGCAGGGCCAGGCTACGCCAGCGGGGTCTGCGGGGAAGGGTCGGAGTCATGAGCATCGGGCGCCTGTGGGTACAGGCGCATTATGCCTAGGCTTGTCCGGCAAGACACTCGCGCAGCGCGGTTTGCCAGTCCGGTTGGCTGACGCCCCACTCACGTTGCAGGCGCTGGCCATCCAGGCGCGAGTTCAGTGGTCGGGTGGCCGGGGTCGGATAGTCACTGGACGGGATCGGCAACAGCCTAGCGCACGCCTTGCCCTGCGCACGCAGAGCCTCGCCAATGGCCTGGGCGAAACCGAACCAGGATGTCTCACCCTGGGCGGTCAGGTGATAAGTGCCCCAGGCGCCAGCCTCGCCGGCCTGCCAGCGTTCGATCAGGGCGCGGGTACTGTGGGCGATGGTGCCGGCCCAGGTTGGCGCACCGATCTGATCGGCGACCACGCGCAACTCCGGTTTCTCTTGCAGCAATCGCTGCATGGTCAGCAGGAAATTGCGCCCGTGGCTGGAGTAAACCCAACTGGTACGCAGGATCAGGTGCTGGCCCTGCACCGCCGTAATCGCCTGTTCACCGGCCAGTTTGCTCTGGCCATACACGCCCAGCGGGTTCGGCGTGTCGTCTTCGGTGTAAGGCGTGCTTTTGCTGCCATCGAACACGTAGTCCGTGGAGTAGTGGATCAACGGGATGCCCAACGCGGCGGCTTCTTCGGCGAGAACGCCCGGCGCCTCAGCGTTGATCGCGAAGGCCACCGGTGGCTCTTTTTCCGCCTGATCGACCGCGGTGTAAGCCGCGGCGTTGATGATCAGGTCGGGGCGAATCTGGCGAACTTGCTGACGCAATTGCTGCGCATCGGTCAGATCGAACCGGGCGCGTCCCGGAACGATTACCTCACCCAGTGTTTTCAAGTGATCCTGCAGCTCGGTTGAAACCTGCCCATGTTGACCGCTGATAAGAATTCTCATGGAAACAGGTCGACCTCCTGCAGGGTCTTGCCGAGCTGGTCTTTGGCTGACAGTTGCGGGGCCTCGCTCAACTGCCAGTCGATGGCAAGCGTCGGATCGTCCCAGCGGATGCAGCGTTCGGCCGACGGGTTGTAATAGTCCGTGGTCTTGTAGAGGAATTCGGCAACGTCGCTCAACACCACAAAACCATGGGCAAACCCTTCCGGTACCCACAGCTGGCGGGCGTTCTGCGCGGACAGCCGCACCGCTTCCCACCGGCCGAAATTCGGTGAGCCGCGGCGCACGTCCACCGCGACATCGAGCACTTCACCCACGGTTACCCGCACCAGTTTGCCCTGGGTATTTTCCAGCTGGTAATGCAGGCCACGCAGCACGCCTTTCACCGAGCGGGAATGGTTGTCCTGCACGAACTGCCGTTGCAGGCCGGTCGCTTGTTCAAATGCCTTGGCGTTGAAGCTTTCGTAGAAGAAGCCGCGCTCGTCGCCGAACACCTTGGGTTCCAGAATCAACACCCCGGGCAGGGCGGTTTCAATCACATTCATTTGTCGGCCTCGGCCAGTTTGAAGAGGTACTGACCGTACCCGGTCTTGCCGAAATAGCTGGCGCGTTCCAACAGGCGTTCGCGGGTGATCCAGCCATGTTCGTAGGCGATCTCTTCGAGACAGGCAACTTTCAGGCCCTGACGGTGTTCGATGGTCTGCACGTACTGCGAGGCATCGAGCAGGCTGTCATGGGTACCGGTGTCCAGCCAGGCGAAGCCGCGGCCGAAGCGCTCGACCTGCAGGTCGCCGCGTTGCAGGTAGGCATTGTTGACGTCGGTGATTTCCAGTTCGCCACGGGGCGAAGGCTTCACGGCCTTGGCGATCTCGATCACGTCATTGTCGTAGAAATACAGGCCGGTCACGGCGTAGCTGGATTTCGGAGCCTTGGGTTTTTCTTCGATGGACAGGGCGCGGCCTTCACTGTCGAAGTCGATCACGCCGAAGCGCTCCGGATCCTTGACCCAGTAGCCGAACACCGTGGCGCCGGACTTGCGGTTCACCGCTTGCTTGAGTTGATCGCCAAAGTGCTGGCCGTGGAAGATGTTGTCGCCGAGGATCAGGCACACCGGGTCATCACCGATGAATTCTTCACCGATCAGGAACGCCTGGGCCAGGCCGTCCGGCGAAGGCTGCTCGGCGTAGCTGAAATGCACGCCGAACTGGCTGCCGTCACCCAGCAGGTTGCGGTACTGCGGCAGGTCCTGGGGGGTGGAAATCAGCAGGATTTCCTTGATGCCGGCCAGCATCAGCACCGAGATCGGGTAGTAGATCATCGGTTTGTCGTAGATCGGCAACAGTTGCTTGGACACGCCCAGCGTGATCGGGTGCAGACGCGTGCCCGAGCCACCGGCCAACACAATTCCCTTCATCATGCGATCAACTCCTTGGTATTGATGGCGCCCAATCGTTCGCCCTGGTAGCTGCCGTCCTGAACGCGGCGGCACCATTCGAGGTTTTCCAGGTACCACTGGACGGTTTTGCGCAGGCCGGTTTCGAAGGTCTCTTCGGGCACCCAGCCGAGTTCGCGTTCAATCTTGCTGGCGTCGATGGCGTAGCGCAGGTCATGCCCCGGGCGATCCTGAACGAACGTGATCAGATCGGCGAAATTCGCCACGCCTTCGGGTTTTTGCGGTGCCAGCTCTTCAAGCAGCGCGCAGATGCCGCGCACGACATCGATGTTCTTCTGCTCGTTGTGGCCGCCGATGTTGTAGGTCTCGCCGACAACGCCTTCGCTCACTACCTTGAACAGCGCCCGGGCATGGTCTTCGACGAACAGCCAGTCGCGCACCTGCAGGCCGTTGCCATAGACCGGCAGCGGCTTGCCCGCCAGGGCATTGAGAATCACCAGCGGGATGAGCTTTTCCGGGAAGTGGAACGGCCCGTAGTTGTTCGAGCAATTGGTCAGCAGGACCGGCAGGCCATAAGTGCGCTGCCAGGCACGCACCAGATGGTCGGACGCTGCCTTGCTGGCGGAGTACGGCGAGCTGGGCGCATAAGGCGTGGTTTCGGTGAACAGGTCATCGACGCCGTGCAGGTCGCCGTAGACCTCGTCCGTGGAAATGTGGTGGAAGCGGAACGCGCTTTTCTCGGGCTCGGCCAGGGTATTCCAGTAGGCGCGGGTCGCCTCCAGCAGGCTGTAGGTGCCGACGATGTTGGTCTGGATGAAGTCCGATGGGCCGTCGATGGAGCGGTCTACGTGAGATTCCGCCGCCAGGTGCATGATCGCGTGTGGCTGGAAACGGGCCAGCACCTTGCTCACCGTCGGTTGATCGCAGATGTCCGCCTGGACGAATTCGTAGCGGGTGTCGGTGGCGATGCTGGTCAGCGATTCCAGGTTGCCGGCGTAGGTCAGCTTGTCCAGGTTGAGCACTTCATGCTCGGTGTGTCGGATCAGGTGTCGAACCAGGGCAGAGCCAATGAAACCGGCGCCGCCGGTGATGAGAATTCGCATGTAGGCCAGCCTTTATCTGTAAGACCATTGAAGCAAGTGAGCATAGCTTGTCGGCAGGAGACGAGTGGTGCAATAGCGTTGTCACAGCTATTTGGGTTTTGCTGCATGAGCGGGGGTTGATTATCGTCCGGCGCAGTGGCGATATAAGCGCCTAATAATATTTCAGGGGTCGTTCCATGCCGCTCGCCACGTTGATTCATCGCGCCAGTTTGCCCAGCCCACAGGTGTCTGCGGCGCAAGCGCTGGAGCTGCTCGAGGGGCATTACGGGCTGAGCGGTCGCTTGCAGGCCCTTGGGAGCCAGCAGGACCTTAACTATCGCGTCGACAGCGCCGAAGGGCGTTTCGTCCTGAAAATCTGCCGGGGCGACTATTCGTCGCTGGAGCTGCAAGCCCAACACGCCGGGCTCAAGCACCTGGCCGAGCACGGCGGCGTGCAGGTGCCGCGGGTGGTTGCCTCGCGCACCGGCGCCGACCTGCTGTCCCTCGAGGTGGCGGGCCAGGCGGTGCATGTCCGACTGCTCGAGTACATTGAGGGCCAGCCGCTCACGCACCTGGACCATCTGCCCACAGCCGTGGTCGAAGGTTTCGGCCGGCTGTGCGGTGAAATGGACCTTGCACTGGCCGGTTTCAGTCATCCCGGCCTGGAGCGCACCCTGCAATGGGACGCCCGCCATGCCAGCGCCCTGATCACCCACTTGCTGCCGGTCATCAAGGATGACGGGCAACGCACCCTGATCGCCCAAGCGGCCGAACAGGCCGAGCAGTCGCTGCGCCCCTTGGTGGACAAGCTGCCGGTGCAGGCCATCCACATGGACATCACCGATGACAACGTGGTCTGGCAACGTGATGCGCAGCGCCAATGGCAGCTGCAGGGGGTGATCGACTTCGGCGACCTGGTGCGCACCTGGCGCATTACCGACCTGTCGGTGACCTGCGCGGCGCTGCTGCACCATGCCGATGGCGATCCGTTCTACATCCTGCCGGCGATCCAGGCCTATCACGCGGTCAACCCGCTGCAACGCGAAGAGTTGCTGGCGCTGTGGCCGTTGATCGTCGCCCGGGCCGCTGTGTTGGTGCTCAGTGGTGAACAACAGGTCAGCATCGATCCGGGCAATCAATACAGTCGCGACAACCTGACCCACGAATGGGAAATTTTCCGTGTCGCCACCTCGCTGCCGCTGGCGTTGATGGAAGCCGCCATCCTCAGCTGTGTCGGCCAGCGTCTGCCGGAGATCGGCAGTGAAGGTTTTGCGCCGCTGTTGCCGAGCCTGGTCGGGCGCGAGTTCGCCCTGATCGACCTGGGTGTGCTCAGCCCGCATTTCGAGGCGGGTAACTGGGAGCAGGAGGGCGTCGATCAGCGTCTGCTGGACGAGGCCGCGACGGCTCACGGCCTGGCGGTCAGTCGCTATGGCCAGTATCGGTTGTCGCGTACGCGCCCGGACAGCGCCGATGAACCGGACACTTATCCGCTGCATGTCGAGTTGCGAGTGCCCCACGACACCGCCGTAGAGTCGCCGTTTGCCGGGGTGCTTCAGCAACCGGCGCCCGGCATGTTGCAGCTCGATGGCCCGCAGCTGAGCGTACGGCTGTGGGGCGTGACGCCGTCGCTGCACAGCGGCGCGGCGCTGGTCAAAGGCCAGGTGCTGGGCACGGTCGGCGGGCCGCTGCGAGTACAGTTATGCCGCAGCGCCTCGCTGGAGGCGCCGTTGTTCTGTACGCCTTCGCGTGCACCTGCCTGGCAAGCATTGTGCCCGTCACCGGCGGCGCTGCTGGGACTGGCCTGTGACGCCGAGGCGGAACTCGATGCGCAGACCCTGCTGGCGCGCCGCGACGCCAGCTTCGCCCGCACGCAGAAGCACTATTACGTCGACCCGCCGCGCATCGAGCGTGGCTGGCGCAACCATTTGATCGACATGCAGGGCCGCTCCTACCTCGACATGCTCAACAACGTCGCGGTGCTCGGCCATGGCCATCCACGCATGGCCGCGGTGGCTGCCCGCCAGTGGTCGCTGCTCAACACCAACTCGCGGTTCAACTATGCGGCGGTGGCCGAGTTTTCCGAACGCTTGCTCAAACTGTCGCCGGACTCCATGGATCGGGTGTTCCTGGTCAACAGCGGCAGTGAGGCCAATGACCTGGCGATCCGCCTGGCCTGGGCCTACAGCGGCGGTCGCGACATCATCAGTGTGCTGGAGGCCTACCACGGCTGGACCGTGGGTGCGGACGCGGTATCTACCTCGATCGCCGACAACCCCAAGGCCTTGAGCAGCCGCCCTGACTGGGTGCATCCGGTGCCGGCGCCGAACACCTATCGCGGTGAGTTCCGCGGCCCCGACAGCGCACCGGACTACGTGCGCAGCGTCGAGCACAACCTGGCGAAAATCGCCGCACAAGGGCGCCCGCTGGCGGGTTTCATTTGCGAGCCGGTGTACGGCAATGCCGGCGGTATCTCGCTGCCAGCAGGTTACCTGAAGCAGGTCTACAGCCGGGTACGCGCCCAGGGCGGCGTGTGCATCGCCGACGAAGTGCAGGTCGGTTACGGGCGCATGGGGCATTTCTTCTGGGGCTTTGAAGAACAGGGCGTGGTGCCGGACATCATCACCATGGCCAAAGGCATGGGCAACGGTCAGCCGCTGGGCGCGGTGATCACCCGCCGGGAAATCGCCGAAGCGCTGGAAGCCGAGGGTTACTTCTTCTCGTCGGCCGGTGGCAGCCCGGTGAGCTGCCAGGTTGGCATGGCGGTGCTGGACGTCATGGAAGAGGAAAAACTCTGGGAAAATGCCCAGGTCGTCGGCGGGTACTTCAAGGAGCGCCTGGAGGCGTTGATCGAAATCCACCCGCTGGTGGGCGCGGTGCACGGCTCCGGTTTTTACCTGGGCGTCGAGTTGATCCGCAACCGCGAAACCCTGGAGCCGGCGACCGAAGAAACCATGGCGCTGTGTGATCGCCTGCGTGAGCTGGGGATCTTCATGCAGCCGACCGGGGATTACCTCAACGTGCTGAAGATCAAGCCGCCGATGGTCACTTCGCGCCGTAGCGTGGATTTTTTCGTGGACATGCTCTCGAAAGTGTTGGGTGAGGGGCTTTGAGCAAAACGCTGTGCCGTTGTGGGAGCGAGCCTGCTCGCGATAGCAATCGGGAGTTCAGAGGAGAGGTGACTGAACTGCCGCTATCGCGAGCAGGCTCGCTCCCACAGTTGCTAGATAAGCCTTAAGTCGATTGTTATCCGTGTTTTGCGCAAGATTTAAGACGAAAGGCGTATTAGTCTCTTCTAAAGCCGATATTTATCGGATATAAAGTCGCCAACAACGAGGCGTGGATGAACCATGCCCGACCGTCACGCACTTGCCCGGAGATGATTCATGAGCCGTATCGTTACCGTCGCCGCCACCCAGATGGCCTGTTCCTGGGACCTGGAAGCCAACCTGGAAACCGCCGAGAGACTGGTGCGCGAGGCTGCGGCCAAAGGCGCGCAGATCATCCTCATCCAGGAGCTGTTCGAGGCGCCGTATTTCTGCCAGAAGCCCAACCCGGATTACCTGCAACTGGCCACGACGGTCGAAGACAACGTCGCCATCAAGCACTTCCAGAAAGTCGCCCAGGAGCTGCAAGTGGTGTTGCCGATCAGCTTTTACGAGCTGGCCGGTCGTGCGCGCTTCAACAGCATCGCGATCATCGACGCCGACGGCAGCAACCTCGGGATTTATCGGAAAAGCCACATCCCGGACGGGCCTGGCTATCACGAGAAGTACTACTTCAACCCGGGCGATACTGGCTTCAAGGTGTGGAATACCCGTTACGCGAAAATCGGTGTGGGCATCTGCTGGGACCAGTGGTTCCCGGAATGCGCGCGCAGCATGGCGTTGCAGGGCGCGGAAATCCTGTTCTACCCGACCGCCATCGGCAGCGAGCCGCACGACAAGACCATTTCGTCCCGCGATCACTGGCAGCGCGTGCAGCAGGGCCATGCCGGCGCCAACCTGATGCCACTGGTCGCCAGCAACCGCATCGGCAACGAAGAACAGGACGGCTACGACATCACCTTCTACGGCTCCTCGTTCATCGCCAACCAGTTCGGCGAGAAAGTCCAGGAGCTGGACCGCACCGAGGAGGGCGTCCTGGTCCACCGTTTCGACCTCGACGAGCTGGAGCACATCCGCAGTGCATGGGGCTCCTTCCGTGATCGCCGTCCGAACCTGTATGGTGCTCTCAAAACCCTCGACGGTTCCCTGGAGTCCTGATCGTCATGACCACATTAAACAGCACACCCCGCGCCGACGGCTTCTACATGCCGGCCGAGTGGGCCCCGCAAACCCAGACCTGGATGATCTGGCCCGAGCGCCCGGACAACTGGCGCCTGGGCGGCAAGCCGGCGCAAGCCGCACACGTCGCGGTGGCCAAGGCCATTGCCCGGTTCGAACCGGTGACCGTCGCCGTGTCCGCCGGCCAATACGAAAACGCCCGGGCGCGCCTGGACGTGCCGAATATTCGCGTGGTGGAGATGTCCAGCGACGATGCCTGGGTGCGCGACACCGGCCCGACCTTCGTCATCAACAACAGCGGCGAAGTCCGTGGCGTGAACTGGGACTTCAATTCCTGGGGTGGTTTTGACGGTGGCCTGTATTCGCCGTGGAACCGCGACTCCCAGGTTGGCGGCAAAATCCTCGAAATCGAGCGCAGCCCGCGTTATCGCACCGAAGGTTTTGTGCTGGAAGGCGGTTCGATTCACGTCGACGGCGAAGGTACTCTGATCACCACCGAAGAGTGCCTGCTCAACCGCAATCGCAATCCGCATCTCAAACGCGAAGAGATCGAAGCAGTGCTCAACGCACAGCTGGCTGTGGATAAAATCATCTGGCTGCCCGACGGTCTGTTCAACGATGAAACCGACGGTCATGTGGATAACTTCTGCTGCTACGTGCGCCCCGGCGAGGTCCTGCTGGCCTGGACTGACGATCCGCAGGATCCGAACTACCCGCGCTGCCAGGCGGCAATGAAGGTCCTGCAAAGCAGCACCGACGCCAAAGGGCGCCCGTTCACGGTGCACAAGATGCCGATTCCGGGGCCGTTGTATGCCACCGAAGAAGAATGCGCCGGTGTCGACCCTGTGGATGGTACCCAGGAGCGTAATCCATCGGTGCGCCTGGCCGGTTCCTACGTGAACTTCCTGATCGTCAACGGCGGCATCATCGCGCCGAGCTTCGACGACCCGCTGGACGGCCCGGCCAAGGAGATTTTGCAGAGCCTGTTCCCGCAGCACGAAGTGGTCATGGTGCCAGGCCGTGAACTGTTACTGGGGGGCGGCAATATCCATTGCCTTACCCAACAGCAACCCGCACCGCATAAAGAGTGAGTGCAGTTGTAACAGACTGAGTTCCTTACAAAATCGGTCGGGCAGAGGTTTTTCCTCGACACCCGGCCAGAAGCCCGCAGCCCGCAAGGACTGCGGGCTTTTTTGTATCCGTTAACTCACCGCCGCGACACATTGGCACAGCTCTTGTATCCGTCATGAGGTGAAACGGGGAGGGGGAGAGCTTCGATGTTCTGTCATAAACCTTGGATAAGTTAGCCGCTCACGAACCGGGAGAGAGCGCGGAAATGAACGCTGAAATGAATATGGTGAACGAGCGGGCACCGCATCCCCTGGCAGTAAACAGTGAATCGCTCCAGGTCCTGGCGCATTGGTTGAAGTCCAACGGAACGCGTCAGATCAGAGAACCTGATCCGCGCCGGATGATGATCGAGCGCTACCCCGCTGGTTTATTCAGCGAAGCGGAACTGGATGCGCTGTGGGATGTGATGGAAGGATGAAAAAGAATAAACAACGGATTGATCGAAACGCTGCCAGGATGGCGGCGTTTTTTTTGGCTTGCACCTTCCCCTGTGGGAGCGGGCTTGCTCGCGAATGCGGTGTCTCAGTTACTTAATCCATCACTGACACACCGCATTCGCGAGCAAGCCCGCTCCCACAGTCGGCGTTGCTTATAGCTTTTGCGCCTATATTCAGACGATTCACGAAATTGACACAGACTTCCGGGCACGACTAGGATGCCCTCCAGCGCCTGTGGCCAACCGCCATGACTCAAAAATAATAACAAGGCCCGCCACGTTTTCACGTGGGCGGGCCTTATTGTTTCGGGATGAAAAAAGAGTGCGATAGCGCCGATTCAGCCGTTCGACACAGCGCGTATCCACCCGTCATTAGGAAAAAAACAAAATGTTGAATAAGCGGATCAGTCTGATCGCTCTGGGGATGTTGAGCGCTACTTCGGCTATGGCTAACGACCAGGCCGAATCCAAGGGTTTCGTTGAAGACAGCAGCCTGAAAGTGCTGCTGCGCAACGCCTACATCAATCGTGACTACAAAGACGGTCGCGCGGACAAGGCCGAGTGGGGCCAAGGCGCCATCGGTACCTTCTCGTCCGGTTTCACCCAAGGCACCGTCGGTGTGGGTGTGGACGCATTCGGTCTGTACGCGCTGCGTCTGGATGGCGGCAAGGGCCGCACCGGCGCGCAAGGCATCGACTTCTTCAAGAAGGGCGACAGCGGCAACGCGGCCGATGACCTGTCCAAGGGCGGCGCTGCGGTCAAATTCCGCATTTCCAACACCGTGCTGACCTACGGCGATCAAATGCCGGCGCTACCAGTGCTGAGCTACGACAACGTGCGTCTGCTGCCGGAAAGCTACACCGGTACCCTGATCACCTCGAAAGAAATCAAGGGCCTGGAACTGAACGCCGGTCGCTTCACTGCTGAATCGCGCAAAAGCGCCGAAGGTCGTGACAGTGGTGGCCTGAAGTCGATCAACGTATTGGGCGGTAGCTACCAGTTCACCGAACAATTCAAGGCGGCGCTGTACGCGTCCGACGTTGAAGACGTGCTGAAGAAGCAATACGTCAACGCCAACTACGTGTTCCCGATCGACAAGGAACAGTCCCTGACCCTGGACTTCAACGGCTACCGCACCAAGCTGGACAATTCCTACGTCCGCGAAAACGGTGTGACCGGCGACGACAACAAGATCTGGAGCCTGGCAGCCACCTACGCCACCGGCCCGCACTCCTTCACCGTGGCGCACCAGCGCAGCACCGGTGACAGCAACCTGGGCTACGCCTACGGCGGCTACCAGAAAGATCAAGGTCGTGTGGGTGATGGCGGCAACACTATCTACCTGGCGAACTCCTACTGGTCCGACTTCAACGCTGAAGACGAACGCAGCTGGCAACTGGGCTACGGCCTGGACTTCAGCGCATTCGGCGTACCTGGCCTGAGCTACAACTTCGCCTACGTGCGTGGTGACAACATCACCACCTCCACCAGCGAAGGTGGCACCGAGCGCGAAATCTTCAACCAGTTCAAGTACGTCGTACAGAGCGGCCCGGCCAAAGACCTGAGCGTGAAACTGCGTAGCTCGGTTCTGCGTGTGTCGCAGAAATCCAGCGAATACAACGTCAGCGGTAACGAACTGCGCGTGTTCGTCGACTACCCGATCAACATCTTCTGATGATGGGTTGACGCTGAGTCGCTAAAGAAAGCCCCGACTGGTTCGGGGCTTTTTTTCGCCTAGGGAAAAGGCACATACCGCGAAATCGTCGCAGGTACCTTGTGGGAGCGAGCCTGCTCGCGATGGTCTGAATGCCCAAGTTGTATGGGCCCTTCTTATCGCGAGCAGGCTCGCTCCCACAGAGAGATCAGCGCTTTTACTCGCTCCGATTATGCATCGGAGCCTCAAGCACCTTCACCACATCATCAATGATCGCCTTGCTCATATCCTGCAAAAAATGCGAGGCCCAGGCATGGCGATCACTGTCGCGAACCATGGCGGCATCGGAGGCGAGCAGTTTGGAAATGTGCAGCAGGTCTGAAGCATGGGAGAGTGCGCTGATGATGGGGACGTCGCGGCAGACACGGAACAGCGGTTCGTTGGCGTGATAGCAGAAGGGGGTGTAGCCGATGGTTTTCAGGTCTTTGGGGCAGGTCATTGGGCACCTCCGGTTTTTAGGAGGTGGGCAAAACTTGAGCAGGTATTGGCTGAGACCATGAACAGATTGCGGGCATGCATGAGAAGAACTCCGAGTGGTTCCTGTATCGAAATTCGAGTTCTCATGCCCGGTCGCTGATTTGGCAGCGACGGTTTGAAATTAGCGCGAGGGAGTGATGTGCGCAATCGTGGACAGGGCTATCCCGCAAGAAGAAGTGGTTCGGATTGTTACGCCGATTGAACCCGAGAAATGACGATCCCAGGCAAGCCGCCTGTGTCGCTGGACGACAGAGTGAACGTGCTGCGAAAGCCGAGTTTATCCAGCATGTCCATCATTGCATCAATCGTGAACTTCTCGATCTTCCCGGTGGCCAGTTCTGAAACGCGAGATTGAGCGATGTCTAACCGGGCTGCCGCCTCGCTCTGTTTGAGGTTGAGCGTTTTGAGGCAGTCAGTGATGAACATCGACAGCGCCATTTTCAAAGCCATCTTGCTGGCGATCTCATCATCATGGGTGACATGGAACGGACTTTCGAAGAATTGAATGGCCATGATTTATCCTTGAACGTTTATCTAAAATTTCAGATAAATCAAAGGCTAGCCGATTGACCATTTTTTCTCTACGCATTTTTTCTTGCTGGAGATAACCGATTACACCACGTAACTAATGATGTTCCCGCCCCCACCTTTTTTCCCACCCCTCACACGCCTACATTTAGCTCCAACACCTACCCATCATCCCGATGAGCAGGTCACTGGAGATCTTCCTCATGCCTTTCGTAAGCGTACGTATCACCCGCGACGGCGTTACCTCTGAGCAGAAAGCTCAGGTGATCGCCGAAATCACGGAAACGCTGCAACGCGTGCTTAAAAAAGACCCGCATCTGACCCACATCGTGATCGAAGAAGTCGACACCGATAACTGGGGCTACGCCGGGATTACCACCACCCAGTATCGAAAACAGCTGGCAGAAGAGGGGGGCAAGTCGTGACGGCGCCGGTTTCCATCGACTTCATCTCGGACGTGGTCTGCCCCTGGTGTGCCTTGGGCGCGACGGCGCTGGAGCAAGCGATCGCGAATGTGGCCGGTGAAGTATCGGTCGAGCTGACCTACCAGCCCTTCGAGCTGAACCCGAACATGCCGGCTGAAGGCGAGAAGGCTGTCGAGCACTTGATGCGCAAATACGGGCGCACCGCTGAAGACGTCGCCGCCGGTAAAGCCATGCAAATCGCTCGCGGCGAGGCCATCGGTTTCAAGTTCGATCTGGAGAAGCGCAGCCATTTCTACAACACCTTCGATGCCCATCGCTTGTTGTTCTGGGCGTTGCAGCAAGGAAGGCAGGTAGCACTGAAGAAGATTCTGCTGCGCGCTTACTTCAGCGAAGGCCAGAACCCGAGCGACCAGCCGACGCTGGTTCGCCTGGCAGCCGAAGCAGGCCTGGATTCAGCAGCGGCGGAGGAAGTTCTGAGCTCCGGCGCGTTCGCCCAGGAAGTGCGTGAACAGCAAGCGTTCTACCAACAACGCGGCATCAACTCGGTCCCGGCCATGGTCCTCAACGGTCGCCACCTGGTGTCGGGTTCGCAATCGGTCGAGTACTACGAACAGATGTTGAGACAAATGGCCAAGGCCCCCGCCGAAGCCTGATTACTTTCCAGACCCTTATCCATTTGTAGAGGTTCATCATGAGCAATTCGAAAAAAGTCATCGTTATCACTGGCGCTTCCCAAGGTCTCGGCGCAGGCATGGTCAAGGCATTCCGTGACCTGGACTACAAAGTCGTCGCCACCTCGCGCTCGATCAAACCGTCCACCGACCCGGACATCCTCACCGTGGCCGGTGACATCGGTAACCCGGAAGTCGCACAGAAAGTCATCCGCGAGGCCGTCGAACGTTTCGGTCGCGTCGACACCCTGATCAACAACGCCGGGATCTTCGTCGCCAAACCCTTCACCGAGTACACCGCTGAAGACTACGCCAACGTACTGTCGGTGAACCTCAACGGCTTCTTCTACATCACCCAACTGGCCATCGCCGAAATGGAAAAACATGGCAGCGGCCACGTGGTGAACATCACCACCAGCCTGGTCGACCATGCCATCGACGGCGTGCCATCGGTATTGGCCTCGCTGACCAAAGGCGGCCTGAACGCCGCCACCAAATCCCTGGCCATCGAATACGCCAAACGCGGGATTCGGGTGAACGCAGTGAGCCCTGGCATCATCAAGACGCCGATGCATGGCGAGGAAACCCACGCGGCACTGGGCGCACTGCATCCGGTCGGGCACATGGGCGAGATCAGCGACATCGCGCAGGCGGTTGTGTACCTGGATTCGGCCAACTTCGTGACGGGTGAGATCCTGCACGTGGATGGTGGGCAGAGTGCGGGGCACTGATTGTTCCTAGCCTGGAAATGACAAAGCCCTCGTAGTGATACGGGGGCTTTGTCGCGCAGTGAAAAACTTCCATTTGCGTTGCAGCAACATTGTGAATCGCTTCGGCTAGCCACCCGGTTTTGTTGACGTTGACATCGTGATTCTGAGTTTTCTATCATCGCTCCACTACTCAGCCCCGTACGCAGTGATTCAGTTCACTGGCCGTTGGGGTGAAAAAAACCGGCCTAGCGCCGGTTTTTTCGTTTTCAAAGGATTGAAAACAATGCGTACTGGCTAACCCAAGAAATCGACGAGAAGCCAAGAAAGACAAGGCTCTCAGGCCGGTTAGAAAAGCCAACCGCTCTAACCTACTTGGGTCAGCATGAAAAGCCGAAGCACCTAGTGGAAAGGAGCTAACCATAGATGGTGCAATGCTCGCTGCTTCACAAGCTCTTTCCAGGATTTCAGAGCTCGCGATTTATGTCTCGGCTGCTACGGGTGAGCTTTTTAAATGTAAGCAAAAAAGGCCTACATCGCTGCAAGCCCTTGTCATACGTTACCTGGGGTAAACCGGTGTTCCTATTGGCATCGCTACAAATGCTTCGACTGCTCCGCGAAGATTTTCGAAGCTAAGGCGGTACCTATAATAGTTTTGATGGTGTCTAACTGAGACGGGCTCAAGAAGCACCATGGGGTGATCCAATGAAAAATCAGGACGCCGAGCATTCCCATAAATGCGATCACCAACAGCCAGAAAATACCTATCCTGGCGTTCGACAGATGATCACGGAATTTTTCATCCCTGCCATGCTTGGTGACAGCGGCTTCCTTATCGAGGTCGCCAGCTGCGATCGCCTTCCGTTCCTCGTTAGCAAGGCCATGATCCGCGGGTAAAGGCTTTATAGGACCGATGGGGCTCGGAATATTGATAATTGGAGCCCCAACTTTAGGGGCTTCAGCTCGTGGCTGCTGCATGCGCTGTACGTTCCCTGTATAGCTGCTGGTAATGATCCATGATCAATTCGTTAGGGATGATAGACCCGAGTGTGTCCCCTCTAAACGTCATCGACCATGGTGTATTTGGCGCATGCGTGATCTGGGAGAGGGCGATCCCTGACCGGTCACCGTACATTTGCATTACCTGGTCAACCATTGTTGACTCATACACGTCGAGCGGTTCAACAGGTTGGTGAACTGGGAGAATGCAAGGAACCGGTGCGTCGCGATACACCTTCAGGCTCTGATAAAGCTCCGGAATTACCGGGCCGTATTTCCAAGCTTGAACTGGTTCTTGGATCAGGGGGCGCGAGTACAGCCCAAGCATCCAGCCATGGCAGAGATAAACCAGCTTAAGCAGCTGCATAGGGGTGTAATAGCGTGGAGGATTCTTGGCTGCGCCACGCTGAATGATTTCATTAGCAATTTGTAATGATGGGTGCATAAGTGCCTCCTCGAGGTTTGATTCCTTCAACCCTCTGTGACGAAGGGGGGCGGTCTTGGTCCCCCTTCAGCTGTCAACGGTGAACTGTTGAGCCGCAATGTGACGTTAGCACGTTATAAATTGAGTCGCCATCCGAAAAGTCAATACTGTTTGTTTAGACAGTATGTGGCGCTTGTTACACCTGCTTTTACGTTTAGCAGACAAACAAAAGCCCCGCATCGCTGCGAGGCCTCGTTTTATATGGTGCCGGCACCAGGAATCGAACCCGGGACCTACTGATTACAAGTCAGTTGCTCTACCATCTGAGCTATACCGGCATGTCAGGGCGACGATTATAGCGATTGGGTCGCTTCTGTAAACCCCTGAATTCAGACTATTTTTAGCCAGGTCTCAGGCCGGCCCCGCGGGGTCTTCCACGGGGCCGGGTGGGGTGGGTTACACGCCGTTTTTGACGGCGTTGATCAGGTCCTGGCTCAGTACCTGGGCGGGTGCGACCTGTACGCTTTGGGTGTAGAACGGCGGCAGGTTCTGGGCCAGTGTCGAGAGTGCCTGGGCCGTGGTGTTACCTGGCAGCAGCACGTATTGCAGGTTGGACGGATAGCTTTGCGGCACGGGGCCTTCCATGGTGGAGCCGTAGGCGCCGAAGGTCATGACGGCTTGCGGTGTTGTCGGGTCGGGGGCGTAGAGGAAGACGAAGGTGCCGTACTTCGGGTGGGTCAGGTATTGACCGGCTTCGGCGCGGACGGCCGGGTCGGGGTCGTTCATCAGGGTCCAGCGCATGATCGCGTAGTTGCGGGTGGTTTCCATGAAGGCTGTACGAATGGGCGACTGGTTTTCCGCGCCGCCCAGGCACGCCAGCAGGTTGCCGAATGGGTCGATCAGCGCGACGGCGTTGAATTCATGGCTCTGTTGGGCGGTTTTCAGCAGTGGTGGGGCGAGTTCAGCGCCGGGGTCGCGAGGGTTGGCCGATTTCACGGTCAACGCAAACGGGCTGAGTGCCGTGAGTGCCTGGCGTACTTTGCTGTTGGCCGGCAGGGTGGCGGGGTTTTTCAGTTGGTCCGGTGGCAGGCCGCTGTTGTTGCTGGCATCGCGCACGGTGTTGACGCTCGCGGAGAAGATCGAGCTGCACAGAAAGTAAGCCGCCGAGTCGATGCTCTGGCCGCCGAACACCGGGCTGTTCGAGCCCTGGTAAGCCCGGCTGACCGGCGCCGCAATGGCGTAATAGGCCCAGGTGTTCTGCGCCTGCTGGCGTATTTGCGGTGGTAATGTCGGAAAGTTGAACTGGCTGTTGTAGTTGATGCCGGCATAGTCATCAATTGCACTGACGGCGACGTTGAAGCCTGCGGTCAGTAACGAACCGGCGCACATGGCGCACGGGTCCAGCGTGGTGACGACGGTCAGCTGGTTGGGCGGTGGCAGGCTCAGGCGTGCGGCGTTCTGGTAGTACCAGTCCACCAGTTGTCGTTCGCCGTGGGCGGTTGGGTCATGGGGTAAAAACCATGTGGTTGTGTTGCCCGGAAAGGGCATCAGAACGTTGTTGTGCAGTGCGGCGATGAGTTCGCCGGTTGCGTTGTTGATGATGGCGCCGCCTACCGCGAAAGTCTGCTGCAGTGCCGCGTAAATGGCTTCGTTGGCGACGGTGTCTACGGCTTCCTGTGCACTGTTCAATGTGCTCATTTTTTCCTCGCTCCTTGCTGTCCCTGGACGTCAGTGAATTCTGACGCTTGGCAACGATAGTCGAGGATTTCCAGGTCGTTTATGTTCTTTTGGCTTAACGCTTATGCACAACGAAATGTTCGATGCACTTGACGTGGGGCAAAAATGTGGATCCGTTCTCATTTGAGCGCAAATACCTGTTTTTGTGGTTTTTTCTACCCGTGTACGAAAATTGAACAGTTTGGTTTCAGCCTTGAAACAGCGCTGGAGATTGGATCCATGATAATTCATCAACAGAGTTATCCACAGGCTGCACGGTATTAATCACGCTCGGCGAGCAGCAGGAAATTACGCGGCGTGAGGGGCGTTTCGCAGAACGTTCCGAGGCGAAGGGTGTAACCCTGTTCGGTGAGGAAAAGTGCTCGGTCGAGCACCAGCCAAAGCTCCAGTGGGCGTCGGAAGAGCCCGCGCACCAGTTCCAGATTGCGCACCTGCGCGAGTCGCCGCCAACCGGCCGCTTCGACGGCTGACCAGTCCTGCGTCCCGATTGTGGATAACTCCTTGAGCGCGGCCAAATGATAGCAGTACTCGGCGAAGGGTTTGTCCAGCCAGCTGACGGGCAGGGACGGTGTGGGCAGGTACTCGTCGATGCCTCGCAGTTGCCGCTGCAACAGGTCGAAGGCCAGGCGTCGGGCCATCGACGTGTCGCGTTGACGCCGCACCCTTGCGCCTGCGGTGACGGTTTCACTCATCGGCAGTGAAAGATCTTCGAGATTCAGCTGTAGTGCTGATTGCCCGGCAGTCGAGGAAACTGGCCGATAGTGCGTCGGACCGATCCGGTTATAGCAGCAAGGTGCGATGGCCATTTGTTTGCACCCGGCGGCGCTGGCGAGCTGGATCAGCCGTACATGCAGGTCACCGCACGCGTGCAGCGCCACCGGCGTATGGCTCGCATCAAGCAATGACGTCGTATCGGCAGCGAGTACATCCTGCTCGATATGCAAGGCAGGCAGTTGATGGCGTTGGCTGAGGGCCTGGCCGCTGAGGACCAGTGCCGGGTCGTACTCAAGGCAGGTGAGTTGCTGATCGGCTTGCAACAATCGCCGCCCCAGGTGGCCCTTGCCTGAACACCAGTCCAGCCAATGCCTGGTTGGCCTGGCGAAGGATAATCGACTGGCGAACGCCTCGATCTGCTGCCACTTACGCCCCGGCACATCGACATTCAATCGGTGGCTGGCGGCTTCGAGTGCATGGTTTGGCAGTGGGCCTACCGCGCTCAGGGAAAGGGCCCGTGCCGCCAGTGACGCGAATGGCTCCGGTGCATGTTCCAAGAGGGCGGGTTGGTGGTGGGCGCTTTCTGCGGCTTCCAGCGACCTCGCGCGTAGCCAGGTGGCCAACTCCGGGTGGGAGGTTTCCCAAGGAAGCTGCAAATGCGTGAATGGCCTGGGTTTCCACAGTGACTGATGCTCGATCAGAAAAGCATCCAGTGCCATGAACCGGGCGAGCAAGGCCTCGCCCGTCAGCACATCGTCTTCAACGCCCCTGGCAGGCATCGACGCGCAACCAGCGCTCCAGCAGCTTGAAGCCGTGCACCAGGATAAAGGTCATCAGCAGGTAGAACATGCCGGCGGCGAAGAAGATCTCCACCGGCAGGTACGTGCGGGCAATGATGGTACGCGCCATGCCGGTGAGTTCCAGCAGCGTCACGGTGCTGGCCAGGGCACTGGCCTTGAGCATCAGGATTACTTCGTTGCTGTAGGCGGGCAGGCCGATGCGCGCCGCGCGGGGCAGGATGATGTAGAACAACGCCTTGTTGCGCGACATGCCCAGCGCCCGTGCTGCTTCGATCTCGCCCGGCGGAATGGCCTGGATCGCTCCACGCAGGATCTCTGCAATGTAGGCCGCCGTGTGCAGGGTCATGGTCGCCGTGGCACACCAGAACGGGTCACGCAGGTAAGGCCACAACGAACTGTTACGCACCGCGTCGAATTGCGCCAGGCCGTAGTAGACCAGGAACAGTTGAACCAGCAGCGGCGTACCACGGAAAAAGAAGATGTAGCCGTAGGGAAATGCCCGCACCCACCACAGGCGCGATGAGCGAGCGATGCCCAGCGGAATGGCCAGCAGCAGGCCGGCGATGACGGCGATGGCCACCAGTTCCAGGGTCAGCGTCGCGCCCTGGGCCAGTTTCGGCAGCCACTTGATGATGACTTCCCAATTCATTGGCTGCTCCTCGCGAAGCCGCGAGCGGCGCGTTTTTCCATGAAGTGCATGCCGATCATGGCAAGAATGGTCAGGCCCAGGTACATGAGCGCGGCCACCATATAGAAGGTGAAGGGCTGTTTGGATACGGTCACGCCGATCTGGGCGTGGCGCATGATTTCTTCAAGGCCGATGACCGACACCAACGCGGTGTCCTTCATCAGGATCATGAACAGGTTGCCCAGGCCCGGCAGGGCGATGCGCCACATTTGCGGCATGATCAACTTGGTGAAGATGCGCCACTTCGACAGGCCCAGGGCCACGCCGGCCTCACGATGGCCCTTGGGAATGGCGAGGATCGCACCACGAAACACTTCGGTGGCGTAGGCGCCGAAGCACAGCCCCAGCGCAATCACGCCGGCAGCGAAGGCATTGAGTTCAAGGTCGGGATTGCCGAAGAACTCGCCCAGGGCACGCATCAGGTTGACCGTGCCGAAGTAGATCAGCAGCACCCAGAGCAGCTCAGGGACGCCACGAACCAATGTCGAATAAGTGCCGCCAAGCCATTGCAGCGGCTTGTACGGGGAAGTCTTGGCCAGGGCGCCGAGCAAACCGAGCACCAGCCCCAGGCACAGGGCCGAGAGTGCCAGTTTCACAGTCATCAGCGCGCCAGCGGCAAGCGCCGGGCCGAATCCGTAGAGGTCGATAATCATCTATTTCTTTTCAAATCGCGGCAGGCAAGGCCGGGGACCGGCGACGCCTTCAAGCGGCGCCGGTCCGGCAGGTCAGTATCAGTAGATGCTGAACGGGAAGTACTTGTCGTTGATCTTCTTGTAGGTGCCGTCAGCGACGATTTCTTTCAGTGCGGTGTTCAGCTTCTCGCGGATCGGGTCGCCTTTACGTACAGCGATACCGATCTTGTCGCTTTCTTCCACTGGCTCGCCCTTGAATTCAAAGTTCTTGCCGGCGTCGCTTTTCAGCCACTCGTATTGCACATATTTGTCGGCCAGGATGCCGTCCAGGCGACCGGAGACCAGGTCGAGGTAGGCGTTTTCCTGGGTGTCGTAGAGTTTGGTTTCGACGCCGGAACGGTTGTCTTCCATCCAGGTACCGGCCAGGGTCGCGCGTTGTGCGCCGATCACTTTGCCTTTCAGGGCGTCCGCGTCGGTTTTGAAGTCTTTGTCTTTCGCCGCGATGAACTGCAGCTTGTTCGAGTAGTACGGGTCGGTGAAGTCCACCGCCTGCTTACGCTCGTCGGTGATCGACATCGAGGAGATCAGGAAGTCGAACTTCTTGGCGTTCAGGGCCGGAATGATGCCGTCCCAGTCCGAAGTGACCACGGTGCAGTCGACTTTCATCTTGGCGCACAGGGCGTCGCCGATTTCCTTGTCGAAGCCGACGACGTTGCCGCTGGCATCCTTGTTGTTGAACGGCGGGTAGGCCGCTTCGATGCCCATCTTCAAGGTTTCGGCCATGGCACCGGCGCTGAAGGCCAGGGTGACGGCGGCGGCCAGGAAGACCTTTTTATAGTTTTGCATGCGGTTAGCTCCGTTAGCGGTTGCTGGACATGAATTGTTTGCAGCGCGCCGAAAGCGGGTTTTCGAAGACCTGCTGTGGCGATCCTTGCTCTTCTACCAGGCCCTGGTGGAGGAACACCACTTCGCTGGACACCTGACGGGCGAAGCTCATTTCGTGGGTGACCAGCAACATGGTGCGGCCTTCTTCGGCCAGTGCGCGGATGACATTAAGTACTTCCTGGACCATTTCCGGGTCAAGGGCGGAGGTGGGCTCGTCGAACAGGATCACCTTGGGCTGCATCGCCAATGTACGGGCGATGGCGGCGCGCTGCTGCTGGCCACCGGAGAGCTGCGCCGGGTAGGCATGGCGCTTGTCGGCGATGCCGACCTTGGCCAGCAGGGCTTCGGCGACTTCGATGGCTTCGGCCTTGCTCTGACCGAGCACGCGGCGCGGTGCCTCGATGATGTTGTCGAGCACACTCATGTGCGGCCACAGATTAAAGTTTTGAAACACAAAACCGATCTCGCTGCGCAGGCGATTGATCTGTTTATTGTCGGCGGCGTGCAGCTCGCCATTCTTGGCGGCCTTGAGCTTGAGTTCTTCACCGGCGACCAGGATCTGCCCCTGATGCGGGTTTTCCAGCAGGTTGATGCAGCGCAGGAAGGTGGACTTGCCGGAACCGGAAGAACCCAGGATCGAGATCACATCGCCGTCACGGGCGGTCAGCGATATGCCTTTGAGCACCTCAAGCTGTCCGTAGCGTTTGTGCAAGTTGCGGATTTCAAGCGCGGGCGTGGCCTCAGCCATGTGCGTTCCTCATAGTGTGTTGCGCTCCTGCTGTTGGCGGGCCTTCCTGACGAGGCGGCCAACCTAGCATAGCGTCTGAATGCCAGCCAACAGCGCTGCGGGCGGTAAATGGGCGGTGTGCGACAGGTTGTCGCATCGTCGCAGCAGACTGTCGCGCTGCTATCAACCGAACAGCCGTTTGAACCCGGCGGCATTCGCAAAAGGGGCGCGATGTTGCCAGCTTTGGCGGGGTGTTGGAAGCGCTAACCGGCCAAACGTGGTCGATCCGCACTTTTATTGTGCGTCCAGTGTTTTTTCAGTGTGTTTCTGGTGCGCTCGTTCGTTCTGAAAGTGAGTCGCTGGGTAACGTTCTGGCAAATTGCCATTAATCTCAATGGGTTGCGGTGACTGTCCGGTCGCGCTACAGGCCCCGTGCTTGAAGACTTTGAAACATTTTGGCGCAATATTTGCGTGCAGAATCCGGAACGCCCTGTTGGTTTCTTTTTACGAGAAGGAATACCAGACCGGGCAGAAGCACATCGCTTTCCTTTACAAAGGTAGTTTCAATGAGCAGTACCCCAAGCTCCAACGGCCTCGAACAGGGGCTCAAACCGCGTCATGTGACCATGCTGTCGATCGCCGGGGTTATCGGTGCCGGCCTGTTCGTCGGTTCCGGCCACGCCATCGCTGCCGCCGGCCCGGCCGTGCTGCTGGCGTACGCCGCCGCCGGTATGCTGGTTGTTCTTGTCATGCGCATGCTCGGCGAAATGGCCGTTGCCTCGCCGGACACCGGTTCCTTCTCGACTTACGCTGACCGCGCAATCGGTCACTGGGCCGGTTTCACCATCGGCTGGCTCTACTGGTGGTTCTGGGTGCTGGTGATCCCGCTGGAGGCCAACGCCGCCGCGACCATCCTGCACGCCTGGTTCCCGGGTGTGGACATCTGGGCCTTCGCCCTGGTCATCACCATGTTGCTGACCGTGACCAACCTGTTCAGCGTGAAGAACTACGGTGAGTTCGAATTCTGGTTCGCCCTGCTCAAAGTGGTGGCGATCATCGGTTTCATCATTCTCGGGTTGGCGGCGATCTTCGGTTTCCTGCCAGGCAGCCAGGTCAGCGGCGTGTCGCACCTGTTCGATACCCAAGGCTTCCTGCCTAACGGCATGGGCGCAGTGCTGGGCGCAATTTTGACCACCATGTTCTCCTTCATGGGTACCGAGATCGTGACCATTGCGGCCGCCGAATCGAAGAACCCTGGCAAGCAGATCTCCAAGGCCACCAACTCGGTGATCTGGCGGATCGGTTTGTTCTACCTCGTGTCGATCTTCATCGTTGTGGCCCTGGTGCCGTGGAACGACCCGGTTCTGGCCAGCGTCGGTTCCTACCAGACCGTGCTTGAGCGCATGGGCATCCCGAATGCCAAGATGATCGTCGACATCGTCGTACTGGTTGCCGTGACCAGCTGCCTGAACTCGGCGCTGTACACCTCGTCGCGCATGCTGTTCTCCCTGGGCAAGCGCGGTGATGCACCGGCCGTGTCCACCCGTACCAACAAGAGCGGCACGCCTTACTGGGCTGTGATGTTGTCCACCGGCGCGGCCTTCCTGGCCACCTTCGCCAACTATGTGGCGCCGGCTGCCGTGTTCGAGTTCCTGCTGGCCAGCTCGGGCGCCATTGCGCTGCTGGTTTACCTGGTGATCGCGATTTCGCAACTGCGCATGCGCAAGCAGCGTATGGCGCGCGGCGAGAAAATCGTCTTCAGCATGTGGCTGTTCCCGGGCCTGACCTACGCGGTGATCGTGTTCATCGTCGCGGCCCTGACCATCATGGGCTTCCAGGACGCCCACCGCGTGGAAATCCTCGCGACCGGCCTGCTGAGCGTGCTGGTGGTGGCTGCTGGCTTGCTGGTGGCGCGCCGTCGCCGCAATGAGCAGTTGAGTGCCGCCATGGCGCGCTGAGTCACCTCAACTGTCGATGTGGTAAAAAACGACCGCGATCAGAAATGATCGCGGTCGTTTTCATTTTTCACGTGCGCCGCCGGTTTCCGGATAGACACCGTAATATTGAAATAGTAGCCTTTGCGCGAAATGTGTATCTCGTTATTGCGAGATGCGATGGAGTTTCAGGACATGGAATGTTCGACGCCCCTGGCCTTTCTGGCCAAAGCCCCCCGAGTTTTCCTTGCCTGCTCCCTCGTCTGACGCCTGTCGCGGATGCATTTGCTCGCGCCTGCCGTTTACCTGGCAGTCACCAGCCAGCTGCATGGAGCTAGCCCGGCCAGTCAGCAAATCCATAGGGGCATCAAGGAGAGCGCATGGCGTTTACATCGGTAATTTTCAAAAACCCTAACACTGGCGCAGTGAAGGAAGCCCCGATCGGCTTTTCGTGGACCGTGTTTTTCTTCGGTTTCTTCCCGCCGTTGTTCCGTGGTGACATCAAGTGGGCCGCCATCATGTTCCTGCTGGCCTGCTTCACGTTTGGCCTGAGCAACATCGTTTTCATGTTCATCTACAACAAACTGTATGTGCGTGACCTGATCGGCTCCGGCTACAAGGCCCAATCCATCGCCAGTGGCGACCTGAGCTTTGCCAGCGCCAAGGTCGGGATGGAAATCCCACGTCTGGATGCTGTGGCTGCCTGATTTTTTCAGGGCGTAAAAAAAACGGCCGCTGTCAGTGATGACTCCGGCCGTTTTTTTTGTATGACTCGCGCCGCTTACTCGGCTTTATTTTCCGACGCCTCCAGCGATCGACCGTAAATATCCAGCGCCTCGCCAAAATCGGCGATGAACTGCGCATCGCTCAAGGCTGCCTGGGCGGCTTCGCGGTCCATGCCATCGGCCCACATGCGGTAGTCGATCAGCATGTCGGCGGCCAGGTGGGTGGCGGCCATGGCTTCGTTTTCGGCGTTTTCCAGATCCAGCAGTTCCGGGTGATCGATGATGATCACCGAGAGGTCGTTCAGCAGGACCGAGAGCATTTCGCTGCGGCCAATGGCTTCGGCGTCGCGCATTTTGCTGAACATTGCCAGGGTGTATTCCGGGATCGGTTCGGCGAGGTGGCCGAGGTCGTCGTCCAGGGCAGCGGGTTTGCGGCCGACCATGCGGATTTGCTTGGCTTTGGCTTTAGCGCGTTTTGCGCGTTTCTGTTGTTTGTTCAGGGAGGCCATGGGAACTCAGTTCGGTTTCTGTTGGGTTTGCGCGGCGATCGCGTCGGACGCAGCCACGTAGTCGGCCTGGAAGGCCGGGGATTCGATCCACGCCAGGGCGCCGGCTTCGTCGGTTTCGGTGGACCATTGGCGGTACTCGATCAGCGCCGCAAGGATGAAGTCCATCGCACCTTCCTCGCCTTCCTGCTCGTAAACCAGCTCCAGCAGCGGGTCTTCCAGGAACGCAGTGCACATGGCCTGCTGGCTGGTTTTTTCGGCGTCGATCATTTTCTTGAACAGTTCGGTCAGATCCACCGACTCAAAGTCGATGCGGTCGTCGTTCGGGTCCAGCTCGACCGGCGCGGCCGCCCGCTGAGTGCGGTTCTGCTTGGCCTTGGCTTTGGCGCGGGAGGCGCGTTTTTGCTGCTTGTTGGCGGAGGCCATGGTGTCGATCCGTAGTGCGTTAACAGGGCTCGCTGCGTGGCATCAGCCGCCCGGGTGTACCGGGGGCCAATTCGCCGCTTTGCAGCCAGGACAATGCGATGGGCCATAGTGTGGCTTGGTATGCGCTGCGAAAAAAGGCGAAATGTCCGACTTGTTGTTCGCCGATGTCTTCGGGGGCGATGCGCAGGTGGGTATTCGTACCGCCAGTGAAGTAGCCGAGCAGGCGCTCGATGGCCGGGATGGTGCCGTAAGGGTCGTCTGTGACGCTGATGGCCAGGGTTTTTGCACTCACCATCGCGAAGGGCAGGGCGCCCTGCCTGGCGACGATTGCGCGTCCGCTGGGGCGCTTTTCATAGCGACCGGTGGGGGTGCTCCAGTCACGCACCACGCCGGCGGGGGTGTCCTCGAGCCAACCCAGGCGTTTGCCGGGGAAAAAACCGTAGAGCATGGTGATCAGCGGCATCACCACATGCCACTTGCCGAACATCCGCCAGCGATGAGCGGGCGCGTAGTCGCGCCAGTAGGCGAATTGTGCGCCGACGGTCACCAGGCGCCGGATGACATGCCCGGACGCCCCCAGGCCTGCCGCACAGCCGCCAAAGCTGTGGCCGACGACATCGATGGGCTGGCCGGGGAACTCACGTCTGGCGCGCTTGAGCATCGCCTCGAAATCCAGCGCGCCCCAATCCGACCATGACGCCTTCAAGCTTCTCAGCGACTCAGGCCGCGACTCGCCGATGCCGCGGTAGTCATAGGTGATGACATTGAAGCCGTTGGCGAACAGGTAGTCAGCGAAGCGCGAGTAATGCCGGCAGCGCACCGAGGTGGCGGCGTTGATGATCACCACCGGGCGTTGTGTGTCTTGGGTGGGATGCTGCCAAGTGAAGCCACCGAGGATGAAGCCGTCGGCGGCGGGCTCCTTGAACGGGGCAGGGGAGGCGCAGGTGGGCAGCGGCAAGGCGATTTGCGTGGGCGCCAGTGAAATGTCCTGCGAGTCCATCACATGCAGACCTCTACGGGGAGTTGTCCACGATAGCCTTGTAGCGGTGGATGAACAATCCACCCATCGTGAGGCGGCTTTAAGCCTGATTCGTGACGCACTGCATCACGAATTTGGAACGCAGTGCGTTCCAGATTGGATTTCAGCAACTTGTTCTCTGGATCGCTCCCATGCTGTCCGATGCTGAGCTAATACAACCCGTAGTCCAATTCGCAGTGACCCCAAGTCCCAATCAATCTAAAACTTGGGCGTGCCGGGGGAAATCCAATGAGGGTAACGGTTGGGCTCCGTGGAGCCCGGGAGTCGTCCCATGAAACGTTCCCTTGCAGTCATTCTTCCCCTCGCTGCCGTTGGCCTGCTGATGTTCTCGGTGGCGCTGGAGGCCGCCAGCACCGAGCCTTTCGACAATTCCGGCGTGCAGATCCAGCGGCAGGAGCAAAACGGAGTGGCGTATCTGTCCGGCGGTATCGGCGAGGACGAGGCGAAGGCCATCCAGCAAGCGACGGGCTACAACCTGCACATGACCTTTTCCATCGGGCCCGAGGGCAAGTATGTGCCTGACGTCGATGTGGTCGTGCAGAAGGCACAGGGCCCGACAGTGCTGACGCTGAGCCAGGCCGGCCCGTTGGTCTATGTGCAGCTGCCACCCGGTAAATACAACGTGGTGGCGACACGCAACGGTGAGACGCGGCGCGATACGGCGGACGTCGCCGGTGGCTCGCCCAGGCAGCTGGTGTTCACCTGGCGCGGCAAGGGTGAATAAATCCCAAGCATAAAAAAACCCTGAATCTTGCGATTCAGGGTTTTCGGTATTTGGTGCCCAGAGACGGAATCGAACCGCCGACACGGGGATTTTCAATCCCCTGCTCTACCGACTGAGCTATCTGGGCAACGGGGCGCATTAAACGGGTTTTTCAGGGGGTCGTCAAGCAAGTTTTCAAAAAAAATTTAATTATTACCGTCGCTTACGTTCCGACCCCGGTTGCAAGGGTGTTATTGCGCCGGTGGCACGTAGCCTTCGGCCTTGGCGTAATCCTCGCCCGAGAAGTACTTGTCCATTTCGCCCTGCAAGTATTTGCGGTCGTCGGCGTTCATCATGTTCAGGCGCTTTTCGTTGATCAGCAGGGTCTGGTGTTTCTGCCAGTCGGCCCAGGCCTTGGCCGAAACGTGGTCAAAAATGTCCTGGCCCTTGGCGCCGGGGAACGGGGCGCGTTCCAGGGCGGGCAATTCTTCTTTGTACTTGCGGCACATGATGGTGCGGGTCATGAGGATTCTCCTGCGTTCAATACGGCGGCCGCGCGTTCGAGCAAGGTCTTGACCGGGGCGGCGAGGCCCAGGCGCGGCGGGGTGGCGAGGTTATACCAGAGCCAGTCGGCCTCGGCCACGTGATGGCCGGACTCCTGGACCTGGACCAGCCAGGGTTCGATGGACAGCTGAAAGTGGCTGAACGTGTGCACCAGGCCTGGCAGGGCTTGCTGCGTGCCCAGTTCCAGCGAGTGCTGCGAGGCCAGGTGCGGCAGGTCGTCGAGGTCGTCGAGTTCCGGCAGGCTCCAGAGACCGCCCCACAAGCCCGTGGAAGGCCGGCGATAAAGCAGGATCGCGCCGTCGTCATTGGCGAGCATCGGCATCAGTGTGCGTTTCTGCGGCACGGCCTTGCGCGGCTTGGGAATCGGGTAGCGGGTTTCCAGGCCGAGCATGTGCGCTTCGCAGCCCTTTTCCAAGGGGCACAGCAGGCAGCTCGGCTTGCTGCGGGTGCAGAGCGTGGCGCCCAGGTCCATCATCGCCTGGGTATAGGCGTTGACCCGGTCCTGGGGCGTGAAGCGCTCGGCAGCGGCCCACAGCTGTTTCGCCACTTTCGGCTCGCCGGGGTAGCCTTCCTGCGCGGTGAAGCGCGCCAGCACGCGCTTGACGTTGCCGTCGAGGATCGGTGCCCGCAGGCCCATGCTGATGCTGGCGATGGCGCCGGCGGTCGACAGGCCGATCCCCGGCAGCTCTACCAGCTTCTCCACATCCCGCGGAAACTCGCCGCCATACTCGGCGACGACGATCTTCGCGGTCTTCTGCAAATTGCGCGCGCGGGTGTAGTAACCCAGGCCGGTCCACAGGTGCAGCACTTCGTCTTCCGGTGCGGCGGCCAGCGCTTCGACGGTTGGCAACGACGCCATGAAGCGGTCGAAGTAATTGAGCACGGTGCTGACCTGGGTCTGCTGCAACATGATCTCCGAGACCCACACCCGATAGGGCGTGATGCCCTGTTGCCAGGGCAGGTCATGGCGACCGTGGCGGTCGAACCAATCGAGCACCGCCGTTGAAAACTGCTCCGCTCTCATCGCTTGAACAGCCCCTTCAATGCGTTTTTCAGTTCAGGACTGACCTTGTCGCCGAGTTTTTCGTCGATCTTTTCGCTGATCTTGTCGCCCGCCAGTTTGCTGGCGACCTGGCCCATGCGTTCATTATCGAGGCGGCAGGCCTTGGCACCCAGTTCCAGCGGGCCACGGCAACGCAGCGGCCATTCGATGCCGACAAATTTGTCGCCGACCTGGCAGGCCGGGTCCGGCATGGCGCTGGTGTCGCCTTCTACGATGATGCCGACGCGGTAATCCATGCCCATGACGCGCAGGTCGACGTCGCCATCGCCGTTGACGGTCATGCCGGGGATGCGCACTTTCAGGTCCGGGTTGCTGGCCACACCGTTGCGGAAGGTCAGGTTGCCCTTGAGCTCCTGGAATGGTGTGTCCTTGCCCCGCGGTTCGCCGCTGAGGGTCTTGCGGTTGAGCGTGGCGATGCCCCGGCACAGTTGCTGTTCGAGGTTGGCATTGAGCAGCACGCCGTTGTTGATGACGAAGCTGGCGTTGCCGTTGAGTGTGTCGATCAGCGCTTTCTGGCTATTGCCGGTGCCGGTCACATTGCTGTTGAGCGTGACCAGGCCTTTTACCGGCGGGTTCTTGCCCTGGCTTTCGAGGATTTTTTCCGCGGGCACTCGGCTGATGCCGGTCTGCAGGCTCAGGGTCGGCGTGTCCGGGCGCACGTCGAGGATGCCCTTGGCGTCGAAGTTACCGTCGTAGAGGTCACCACGCAGGTTTTCCAGGGTCAGCAAGCCTTGTTTGCCGGTGGCCTTGAGCACGGCATTCTGGATCGGCAGTTTTTCCAGGGTCAGTTGGCCGAAGCTCAGGTCGGCGTCGACATCGAGGCTGCGCAAGCGCTCCACCGGCAACAGGCGTTCGGTGCTCCATGCGCCCTTGGTGGGTTTGTCCGGCAGCGGTGTGCTGCCACCACCGGCCATGGCGTCGGCTTCGGTGCTCGCCACTTCAGCCTGGCGCACCTGCTTGGCGCTGTTGGCCTCGGCGGATTTTGGCGGCAGATAGCGGTCGACGTTGAACGTGTCGGCCTTGAGCTGGGCGCGCAGCGATTGTTTGGCGAAATCCTCGACGGCGATCCGGCCACTGAAGGTGCTGTCGTCGATTTTCAGGTTGATATTGTCCAGCGACAGGCTGGTTGGAGTGGCGGCCACGCGGCTGACCAGCTCGACTTTGCTCAGGCTGCCTTCGGCCATGGCCGGGAGTTGCTGGCCGATGCTGTCGACAAATTTCGCCAGGTCCAGTTGCGCGATGGAAATCCCGCCGTTGATTTGCGGCGTCTTGCCCAGGTCGTTGACCTTCAGCTCGCCCAGCGCGCGCAGTTGGTTGGCGGAGATCTTGATACCCGTCCATTCGGCGACGTTCGCCGCCTTATCCAGCAGCAATTGCCCTTGCGCGGCGAAGGTCATGGTCTTGCCCTGCAGCGGGTCGCCGGCCACTTCGCCGGACAACTTCATGTCTTCGAACTTGTAGCGCTGCAAGGCTCGCTCGAAGCGCAGCTCGCCGTTCAGCTCGGTACGCACCCTCAGGACTGGCTGATTGCTGCCCAGGAAGGCGGTGAGTTTGACCGGGATATTAGTGGAGTCATGGACCGCGCCGGTGCTCAGTTGGATGCTCTCGGCGCTGAACTGTTTGCCGGTCTGCTCGTCGTTGTATTCGACGCGGGCGTTGTTGACGGTCAGGCTGTCGATGTCCAGGCGAATCGGCTGTGCCGGTTTTTCCGCCTGGGCGGTGGTTTGTGGCGCAGGTGCGGGTTCGCCCGGGGTGGCCGGCGTTGTCGAGTTGGCGCTGGCGGGGACCTTGCCGATGTCTTCCCAGTTGCCGTGGCCGTCCTTGTCGCGGTTCAGGCGCAGGTTCAGGCCTTCGACCCGTACGTCGCTCATCTGTACTTCACGGCGCAGCAGCGGCAATACGCGCACCGACAGGCCGAGCATCTGCAGGTCGGCGAAAGGTTCGGTGGGCTTGGCCAGGGTCGCGACACTGGCTTCGTGCAATTCCAGGCCCAGCCACGGGAACAGGCTCCAGCCGATGTCGCCATTGAGCGTCAACTCGATGTGGGCCTTGTTGCGGGCAATCTGGCGAATTTCGTCTTTATAGTCGTTGGGATCGAAGAGGTGGGTCAGGGCAAAGCCCAGCGCCACAATGATCAGCAACAGCCCGAGAAGTACCAGACCCAGGATTTTGCCGAACGCTTTCATGGGCGAGTCCTTGTAATTAGCGAATTCGAATTTAGCCGGGGAGTATAGCGCTCCGAAGTGGACGACCGATCATTGATCAATCCGGGGACACATCCAGCGGCACTTTAAGTTTGGCTGCCAGGGCCTGGGCTTCAAGGTGCCCGGCGGGTGCCAGCAGTCGTAATGTCGCACCCGATTGCGACGCCATTTTCTGCGCTTGGTTCACCAGCCGTTCGGCGACCCCACGACGTCGAGTGACTTTTCGCACGCAAAGTTGCGACAGATGCCAGACCTCCGGATGCCTTTGCAGACGGGCCGCGCCCAACAGACGGTCGTTGAAACGGCCGCCGATCAGCGAACCGTCCGCCAGGCCGCGTTCGATCAATTGCCCGGCGTCGGCGAACGGACTGAACAGCCACTGCGGCGCGTCCTGGAAGATCTTTTTCAAGTCCTGCCGATCCTCAACGGTGGCTTCGTTCAGCAGCTCGACAATGATCGGCATCGCGGTTCCTTCAGTGGTACGAAAACAGATGAGTTTGTAAAAGTGATATCAGATTGCTTTTTCTGTCACGCGCAAATGGTACCCTCTGCGCGTTCACCCGTCCTTCTGCGACCCGATGTCGCACCAAAATGGAGCTTCACCCCGCAAAATAACAGTCATGCGTGCGCATAGAGGCTGGGGGTGAGGAGTGGCTGGCGAACCATTCTAATAATTGGGGGATACCTAATGAGCACAAGCACTACGGCTGGCGGCCTCGGCGCCGATCAGCCTTCGTTCCTGTCCAAGGAGCGCATCATCGCCAAGCCCGGTTTCAACCGTTGGCTGGTACCACCGGCCGCTCTGGCCATCCACCTTTGCATCGGCATGGCCTATGGCTTTTCGGTGTTCTGGCTGCCTCTGTCCAAAGCCCTGGGCATCACCAAGGCCGTAGCCTGCGAGCCTGACATGAGCTTCATTGCGCAGGTGTTTTCCTCGCAATGCGACTGGCCGATCTCGATGCTCGGCTGGATCTACACCCTGTTCTTCATCTTCCTGGGTTGCTCTGCCGCGATCTGGGGTGGCTGGCTGGAACACGCCGGACCACGCAAGGCGGGTGTCGTTTCCGCTCTGTGCTGGTGTGGTGGCCTGCTGATTTCGGCACTGGGCGTGTACACGCACCAGATCTGGCTGATGTGGATCGGCTCCGGGGTCATTGGTGGTATCGGCCTGGGCCTGGGTTACATCTCGCCGGTGTCGACCCTGATCAAGTGGTTCCCGGACAAGCGCGGCATGGCGACCGGCATGGCCATCATGGGCTTCGGCGGTGGTGCGATGGTCGGTGCGCCGCTGGCTGCGGCCCTGATGGGCCACTTCGCTTCGCCAACCAGCGTGGGCGTATGGCAAAGCTTCCTGGTGATGGCCGCGATCTACTTCGTGTTCATGATCGGTGGCGCGCTGTCCTACCGCGTCCCGCCAACCGGCTGGAAGCCTGAAGGCTGGACCGCACCTGCGAAGAAAGCTTCAAACGCGATGATCACCCACCGTCACGTGCACGTGAACGTGGCCTGGAAAACCCCGCAATTCCGTCTGGTATGGCTGGTGCTGTGCCTGAACGTGTCGGCGGGTATCGGCATCCTCGGCATGGCTTCGCCACTGCTGCAGGAAGTGTTTGGCGGCAAGCTGCTGGGCAATGACCTGCCATTCGGTCAACTGGACGCCGGTCAACTGGCCTCGATCGCTGCCATCGCTGCCGGTTTCACCGGTCTGCTGAGCCTGTTCAACATCGGTGGCCGCTTCTTCTGGGCGTCGTTCTCGGACTACCTGGGTCGCAAAAACACCTACTTCGTGTTCTTCGCCCTGGGCTTTGCCCTGTACGCACTGATTCCGAACCTCGGCCACCTGGGCAACGTCGCGCTGTTTGTGGCGGCATTCTGTATCATCCTGTCGATGTACGGCGGTGGTTTCGCCACCGTTCCAGCCTACCTGGCGGACCTGTTCGGTACGCAAATGGTTGGCGCGATCCACGGTCGTCTGCTGACTGCCTGGGCGGCGGCTGGCGTGCTGGGTCCGGTGCTGGTGAACTACCTGCGTGAGTATCAGCTGAGCATCGGCGTTGAACGCGCCGCGGCCTACGACATCACCCTGTACATCCTCGCCGGTCTGCTGGTGCTGGGCTTCATCTGCAACATGCTGGTGCGCCCGGTGGCCGACAAGTACTTCATGACCGACGCCGAACTGGCTGCCGAACAGGCGCTGGGCCACGACAAGGGTGCTGATGCCAGCACCGTGCTGGAGTGGAAAGCGGCTCCGGGCACCAAGCCATTGGCGGTCGCTGCATGGCTGGTGGTGGGCATTCCGTTGGCATGGGGCATCTGGGTGACCCTGCAGAAAACGGCGGTGCTGTTCCACTAAGAGATTTGGCCCGGGCCTTACGGGGTTCGGGCCAGTCCTGTGAACCAAAACCTGTAGGAGCGGGCTTGCCCGCGATAGCGGTCTGACAGTCAAAGAAGTGTTGACTGACACACCGCTATCGCGGGCAAGCCCGCTCCTACAGTGGTTTTCACAACCCCGGTTCGCAGCTTGTACGCACATGTACATCCCCGACCGACGGGGTTCCTATCTGTCAGCGATATCACCTCCCGTGTATCTGTTTCGCGCCCGCACGCCTATAATGGTTGCCTTTTTCGCCCAATGATTTTGCGGAGCTGGTGATGGCCGAACGTAAGGCGTCTGTCGAGCGCGACACTCTGGAAACCCAGATCAAAGCCTCGATCAACCTGGATGGCACCGGTAAGGCCCGGTTTGACATCGGTGTTCCTTTTCTTGAGCACATGCTCGACCAGATCGCCCGTCACGGGCTGATCGACCTGGATATCGTCAGCAAGGGCGACCTGCATATCGACGACCACCACACCGTGGAAGACGTCGGCATCACCCTGGGCCAGGCGTTCACCCAGGCCATCGGCGACAAAAAAGGCATTCGTCGCTACGGCCACGCCTACGTGCCGCTCGATGAAGCGCTGTCGCGTGTAGTCATCGACTTCTCGGGCCGTCCTGGCCTGCAGATGCATGTCCCGTACACCCGTGCCACCGTCGGCGGTTTCGACGTTGACCTGTTCCAGGAATTTTTCCAGGGCTTCGTCAACCACGCCAACGTCACCCTGCACATCGACAACCTGCGTGGCCACAACACCCACCACCAGATCGAAACCGTGTTCAAGGCCTTCGGCCGCGCACTGCGCATGGCGGTAGAGCTCGATGACCGCATGGCCGGGCAGATGCCATCGACCAAGGGCGTCCTGTAATGCAGACGGTTGCAGTGATCGACTACGGCATGGGCAACCTGCACTCGGTGGCCAAGGCCCTCGAGCATGTGGGCGCCGGCAAGGTGCTGATCACCAGCGATGCCAGCGTGATTCGCGAAGCCGACCGGGTGGTGTTCCCCGGCGTTGGCGCGATTCGCGATTGCATGGCGGAGATCCGTCGCCTGGGCTTCGACACGCTGGTGCGTGAAGTCAGCCAGGATCGTCCGTTCCTGGGCATCTGCGTGGGCATGCAAGCCTTGCTCGACAGCAGCGAAGAGAACGACGGCGTTGACTGCATCGGCCTGTTTCCGGGTGCGGTGAAGTTCTTCGGCAAGGACCTGCGTGAAGACGGCGAGCACCTCAAGGTGCCGCACATGGGCTGGAACCAGGTCAAGCAGACGGTCAACCACCCGCTGTGGCATGACATCCCGGACATGGCCCGTTTCTACTTCGTGCACAGCTATTACATCGCCGCCGCCAACGCGCGCCAGGTGGTGGGCAGCGGTCACTACGGTGTCGACTTCGCCGCGGCGCTGGCCGATGGCTCGCGTTTCGCGGTGCAGTTCCACCCCGAGAAAAGCCATACCCATGGCCTGCAATTGCTGCAGAACTTCGCGGCGTGGGACGGACGCTGGTAAATGGCCGTCAAGAAGAAGCCGCCGATCCTGACCCTCACGCCCGAACAGGAGCGTGAGGCCAATCACAAGATCCAGCGCTTCATGGAGGATCGCTTCGAACTGGACCTGGGTTCGTTCGAAGCGGCTGAAATCCTTGAGCTGTTTACCCGTGAAATTGCTCCGCACTATTACAACAGGGCGATTTTCGATGTGCAGGCGCACCTCAAAGAGAGGTTCGAAAGCATCGAAAGCGACTTGTGGGCGCTCGAGAAAAACTGATTCCCGAGCCAAGCTGAACAATCGAATTTGAAGGTTTGCCAGATGCTGATTATTCCCGCTATCGATCTTAAAGACGGTGCCTGTGTTCGTCTGCGCCAGGGCCGCATGGAAGATTCCACGGTGTTCTCCGATGACCCGGTGAGCATGGCTGCCAAGTGGGTGGAGGGCGGTTGCCGCCGTCTGCATCTGGTCGACCTGAACGGCGCCTTCGAAGGCCAGCCGGTCAACGGCGAAGTGGTCACCGCCATCGCCAAGCGCTACCCGACCCTGCCGATCCAGATCGGTGGCGGCATCCGCTCCCTGGAAACCATCGAGCACTACGTCAAGGCTGGCGTGAGCTACGTGATTATCGGCACCAAGGCCGTGAAAGACCCGGCTTTCGTGGCCGAAGCCTGCCGTGCGTTCCCGGGCAAGGTGATCGTCGGTCTCGACGCCAAGGACGGTTTCGTCGCCACCGACGGCTGGGCTGAAATCAGCACCGTGCAGGTGATCGACCTGGCCAAGCAGTTCGAAGCCGACGGCGTGTCTGCCATCGTCTACACCGACATCGCCAAAGACGGCATGATGCAGGGCTGCAACGTGCCGTTCACCGCTGCGCTGGCCGCGGCCACGAAGATTCCGGTGATCGCCTCCGGCGGCATCCACAACCTGGGTGACATCAAGTCCCTGCTCGATGCCCGCGCACCGGGCATCATCGGCGCGATCACCGGTCGCGCGATCTACGAAGGCACCCTCGACGTCGCCGAAGCGCAAGCTTTCTGCGACTCGTACAAAGGCTGAGGACTGACCATGGCGCTGGCCAAACGCATCATCCCTTGCCTGGACGTGGACAACGGCCGGGTCGTCAAGGGTGTGAAGTTCGAAAACATCCGCGATGCCGGTGACCCGGTAGAGATCGCCCGTCGCTACGACGAGCAGGGCGCTGACGAGATTACCTTCCTGGACATCACCGCCAGCGTTGACGGCCGTGATACCACGTTGCACACCGTCGAACGCATGGCCAGCCAGGTGTTCATCCCGCTGACCGTGGGCGGTGGCGTACGCACCGTGCAGGACATCCGCAACCTGCTCAACGCCGGCGCGGACAAGGTCTCGATCAACACCGCCGCGGTGTTCAATCCGGAATTCGTCGGCGAGGCTGCGCAGCATTTCGGTTCGCAGTGCATCGTCGTCGCCATCGACGCGAAGAAGGTCTCCGGCCCAGGCGAAACCCCGCGCTGGGAAATCTTCACCCACGGCGGACGCAAGCCGACCGGCCTCGACGCTGTCGAGTGGGCGAAGAAAATGGAAGGCCTGGGCGCCGGTGAAATCCTGCTGACCAGCATGGATCAGGACGGCATGAAAAACGGCTTCGACCTGGGCGTGACCCGTGCCATCAGCGATGCGCTGGGCATTCCGGTGATCGCATCCGGCGGCGTCGGCAACTTGCAGCACTTGGCCGACGGCATTCTCGAAGGTCACGCCAGTGCGGTATTGGCGGCGAGTATTTTCCACTTCGGCGAATACACCGTGCAGGAAGCCAAGGCCTACATGGCCCATCGCGGCATCGTCATGCGCTGATTGCCAGGCCCTCGGAGCGCCATGTTCCGAGGGTTTGCCGCGCAATGAGATCAAAAGGCCAGTAGACAGCGTCACCCGCCCAAGGCACTCTTGGGTACGCCATGGATTTCGGTAGCCCGTCATGATCAAACGTCTGCTTCTTGCTCTTGCCAGCGTTGCACCTCTGCTCATCAATGGGGCGCACGCCGCTACCAATCCTGATGTCGATATGGTGTTGCTGACGGAAAATTTTCCGCCTTACAACATGGCCAGGAACGGCAAGAACTTCGCCCAGGACGAGAACATCAACGGCATCGCCGTGGACATCGTCCGCGAGATCTTCAAACGTGCCGAAATTTCCTACAGCCTCACTCTGCGATTCCCTTGGGAGCGCATCTACAAGCTCGCCCTGGAAAAACCGGGTTACGGCGTGTTCGTGATGGCGCGGCTGCCGGATCGGGAGAGACTGTTCAAATGGGTCGGGCCGATTGGTCCGGACGACTGGATCATGCTGGCCAAGGCCGACAGCAAGATCACCCTGGAAACCCTCGATGACGCGCGCAAGTACAAGGTCGGCGCCTACAAGGGCGATGCGATTGCCGAGACGCTGGCCAAGCAGGGGCTGAGACCGATCGTCGTGCTGCGCGACCAGGACAACGCGAAGAAGCTCACCAGCGGCCAGATCGACCTGTGGGCCACCGGTGACCCGGCGGGCCGCTATCTGGCGCGTCAGGACGGGGTGACCGGGCTCAAGACGGTACTGCGCTTCAACAGCGCCGAGTTGTACCTGGCGCTGAACAAAGACGTGCCGGACGAAACCGTCGCCAAGTTGCAGGCAGCGCTCGATCAGTTGCGCAAGGAAGGCGGCGTCGACGAGATCATGGCGCGGTATCTCTGATTAACTCTGTTCCCATGTGGGAGCGGGCTTGCTCGCGAAAGCGGTGTGTCAGTCAACACATTCGCTAGCTGACACGCCGCCTTCGCGAGCAAGTCGAGTCGTCGCACCGCCGCTCCCACAATGGCCCTGCATGTCCTGAACCCCTGTGGGAGCGAGCCTGCTCGCGATGGCGTCTTAAGCCTCAGCGATAAACCCCATCCTTCCCATGCCCCGCCATCGCCTTGTTGCTGCGCACGCTGATCATCAACTTGATGTCGATCCAGTCAATGCCCTGGGCCTTGAGCTTGGGCAGCTCGCGCTCCAGCACCGCCAGCGTCTGCGGATAAGGGTGGCCGATCATCACCGCCGAGCCCTGCTTGCGCGCCAGGCTGATCGCGGTTTGTAGCTGGGTGAAGATCGCCGCTTCGGTGCGTTCGTCATCCAGGAACACGTCCCGTGAAACGCTCGCCAGGCCGACCTTCTGCGCCTCGGCTGCGGCGACGGTCTGCGCGCTGGTGCGGCTGTCGACGAAGAACTTGTGCCGGCGCTGCAAGTCCGCCATCAGCCAGGCCATGGCGGCCGGCTGTGCGGTCATGCGGCTGCCCATGTGGTTGTTGATGCCGGCGGTGTAGGGCACGGCCTTGAATGCGGCGTTCAGGCGTTTTTCCAGCTCGTCGATGGGCAGCTCAGGGTGCCAGGCGAACGGGCCGGTGGCCGGGTCCATGGGCATGTGCAGGATGACGATCTTGCCGGCGCGATGGGCTTCGCGGGCAAATTCGGTGGCGTGGGGGGTGTCGGGCATGATCGCCGCCGTCACCGGGCCGGGCAGCGCCAGTACGCGGCGATCCCGGGGCAGGTTCTGCCCCAGGTCATCAATGATCAGACTCAGGTAGGCCTTGTGGGGCGCTGGTGTGGCGGGCGTTGCGTGGGCAACACCCGCCAGGCAGGCCAGCAGGCCGAAGAGCAACCGCAGGCGCATCTCAGCGGCCGGAGGTGATGCTCAGCCCTTTGAGCAGGCTCAGGGCCTGGGCCAGCTGGTAATCGTCGTCCTGCGGCATCGCCTTGGCTTTGCCGCCCGAGCCGCTTGGCTTGTCGGCGCCGCCGTTGCCATTGCCCAGGTGACCTTGCAGGTCGGCCTCCTTGAAGTACTCGCTGTCCTGCTCGCTGGTGATCTTGGCCTTGCGCACCTCGATGTCCGGGACGATGCCCTGGGCCTGGATCGAGCGACCATTGGGCGTGAAGTACAGCGCCGTGGTGATCTTCAGCGCGCGGTCGTTGTTCAGCGGCAGCACGGTTTGTACCGAGCCCTTGCCGAAGCTGGTGGTGCCCATGACCACCGCGCGTTTCTGGTCCTGCAGGGCGCCGGCGACAATTTCCGAGGCCGAGGCGCTGCCGCCGTTGATCAGCACCACCATCGGCACCGCTTCGCTTTCGTCCTTGCCGGTGGCGGAGAAGCGCAGTTCGGAGTTGGCGATACGGCCCTTGGTGTAGACGATCAGGCCCTTGGTGATGAAGTGGTCGACCACTTCCACCGCCGCCTGCAACACACCGCCTGGGTTGTTACGCAGGTCGAGGATGATGCCGTTGAGCTTCTTGCCGTTGTCCTTGCGCAGCTTGGCCAGGGCCTTGGAGACTTCCTCGCCGGTCTTGACCTGGAACTGGGTGATGCGGATGTAGCCGTAGCCGGACTCCAGCAACTGCGCCTTGACGCTTTTCACCTGAATGATCGCGCGGGACAGGGTCACATCGAACGGGGTGCCGCCATCGCGGACCAGGGTCAAGGTGATTTTCTCGCCGATCTTGCCGCGCATCTTGTCCACGGCTTCGGTCATGGTCTGGCCGCGGGTCGGCTGGCCGTTGATCTTGACGATGAAGTCACCCGCCTGGATGCCGGCCTTGGATGCCGGGGTATCGTCGATGGGCGAGACCACCTTGATGAAGCCGTCTTCGGAGCCGACTTCGATGCCCAGGCCGCCGAATTCGCCGCTGGTGCTTTCCTGCAGTTCAGCGAAGTCTTCCGGGCCCAGGTAGGCCGAGTGTGGATCGAGGTTGCTGAGCATGCCCTTGATGGCGTTTTCCAGCAGGGTCTTGTCATCCACCGGTTCGACATAGGCGGCCTTGATCCGGTCCATGACCTCGGCAAAGGTGCGCAACTCGTCCAGCGGCAGCGGCGCCTTGGTGGTTGCAGCCGTGCCGGCAGGCGCGACCGTCGGTGCCGGTTGGGCAGCGAACGCCAGGGGCGCGCCGATCACCAGTGCGATCGTCAGGGCCAGCGAGGTAAGGCGGGACAAATGCAGCATCACTAACGAACTCCTGAATTAGGCGGCACGCTTATCCTTGCGTGCGGCACCATTGGGCCGGATCACTGGGGTGACCCTGCTGACGAATTGCGAAATACAGCGCCGGCGTGTCCTGCCCGCCACTGTTACCGACAGTGGAGATGGACTCACCGGCTTTTACCACGTCACCGGCAGACTTGAGCAGCGTCTGGTTGTGACCGTAAAGACTCAAGTAGCCGTTGCCGTGATCCAGGATCACCAGCAGGCCGGCGCCGCGCAACCAGTCGGCGAACACCACGCGTCCGCCATGCACGGCATGCACCTGGCTGCCGGCGGAAGCGCTGATCATCACGCCATCCCACTTGGTGCGCGAGTCGTCGCCACGGGTTTCGCCGAAACGTGCCAGCAATCGACCATCAACCGGCCACGGAAGTTTGCCGCGAGTTGAAGCAAAAGCGCCGCCGAAGGTCTCGCCTGCGCTGGAAACCAGTGCGCCGGGAGTCGATTTGCTGATTTTACGTGGGGCGTCAGTGGCATCTGCGTCAGCCTGAGCCTCACGTAAACGCTTTTTTTCGGCTTCCTGCTGGGCGATCAGCGCTTTTTGTCGCGCTTCTTCTGCCTCACGAGCCTGGCGGGCCAGGGTTTCCTCGATGGTTTTAAGGACTTTAGACAGGTCTGCCTGATCCTGTTCACGGGCGGCGAGTTTCTGGTCTCGTGCTTTTACGTCGTCGTTGAGCTTGGCCAGGACTTGCTGGCGCTCCTTGCGGACTTTCTCGAGTTCATCGCGCTGGGTGTCGAGACTGCTCTTTTGCACCAGCAATTGCGCTTGCTGCAAGCCGATGTCTTTTTCGACATTGGCCAACTGGCGCAGGGTTTCGTTGAAGTTCTTCAACTGTTCCAGGCGGGCCTGGCTCAGGTAATCGTAATAGGTGAGGGTACGGGCGAATTTTTCCGGATTCTGCTGGTTGAGCAGCAGCTTCAGGTACTCCTGGCGGCCATTCTGATAAGCCGCGCGGGCCTGGATGGCGATCAGTCGCTGCTGTTCAGTGCGCGCGCTCTGGAGTTTTTTTTTCTCTGCATCGAGTCGTTGCAATTCGGATTCGCTTTTCTTCAGCTCTTTTTGCAGGGTATCGACCTGCTTTTCGAGCTTGCCCATCTCGGTTTCGGTGCCCTTGAGGTCTTTCTGCACGCCGGATTTTTCTTCCTGCAGCTTGCCCAGCAGTTTTTTCAGCTCGGCGATGTCCTGACGCGTGGCGTCCAACTGTTGTTGGGTTTGCGCGCGCTCGTCGGCGAAGGCCGGTTGGAGCAGGCAAGTCAGAGCAAGGGCTATCAGGACGCGAAGCATAGAGACAGGCGGCACCAGGGTAAGGGACGGCTTAGTATGCCCGCCATGCGCTGCAAAAAAAACGCCCAATTGGGGCTGTGTGATAACTGGCCCGAAAAACCCGGAAAAACTCTCTGAAAACCACCACAACCACTGTGGGAGCGGCGGTGCGACGATTCGACTTGCCCGCGATGACGGTGTGTCAGTCGGATGATCCGTTGATTGATACACCGTCATCGCGAGCAAGCTCGCTCCTACAGAAGGGGAGGTGGTTAGACGAGGATCGAAGTCCCGGTCATTTCCGCTGGTTTTTCCAGGCCCAGCAGCTTGAGCATGGTCGGTGCCACGTCCGCGAGGACGCCGCCTTCGCGGACTTTGAGGTCGCGCTTGCCGACATAGATGAACGGCACCGGCTCGGTGGTGTGGGCGGTGTGGGCTTGCCCGGTGCTTTCGTCGGACATCTGCTCGACGTTGCCGTGGTCGGCGGTGATCAGCGCTTCGCCGCCGACTTTCTCCAGGGCGTCGACGATGCGGCCAACGCACTGGTCCAGGCATTCCACGGCTTTGACGGCCGCTTCGAACACGCCGCTGTGGCCAACCATGTCACCGTTGGCGTAGTTGACCACGATGACGTCGTAACGTTGATTGTCGATGGCGTCGACAATGCGGTCGGTGACTTCAGGTGCGCTCATTTCCGGCTGCAAATCGTAGGTGGCGACTTTCGGCGACGGGATCAGGATGCGCTCTTCGCCCGGGAACGGCTCTTCGCGACCGCCGGAGAAGAAGAAGGTGACGTGGGCGTATTTCTCGGTTTCGGCAATGCGCAGCTGGGTCTTGCCGTTCTTCGCCAGGTAGTCGCCCAGCACGTTGTCCAGGCTGCCGGCGGCAAAGGCCGAAGGCGCAGGGATGCTCGCGGCGTACTGGGTCAGCATGACGTAGCCGGCCAGTTTCGGCTGGCGGCTGCGCTCGAAGTCCTTGAAGTCGTCTTCGACGAAGACGCGGGTCAGTTCGCGGGCGCGGTCGGCGCGGAAGTTCATGAACACCACGGCGTCGCCGTCTTCGACTTTTACCGGCTCACCGATGGAGGTGGCTTTGACGAATTCGTCGCTTTCGCCACGCTCGTAGGCTGCTTTCAAGCCTTCCTGGGCAGTGGCGGCATTGAACTGGCCGTTGCCGTCGACGATCAGGTTGTAAGCCTGGGACACGCGATCCCAGCGGTTATCGCGGTCCATAGCGTAATAGCGGCCGATGATGCTGGCGATGCGGCCTTTGCCCAAGGCCTGGAAGGTCGCATCGAGCAGCTCGATGGACGACTCGGCGCTTTTCGGTGGCGTGTCGCGACCGTCGAGGAAAGCATGCAGGTAGATTTTCTCGGCGCCGCGCTTGTAGGCGAGCTCGGCCATGGCGACCAGGTGATCCTGGTGGCTGTGCACGCCGCCATCGGACAGCAGGCCCATGAAGTGCACGGCCTTGCCCGCAGCGACGGCTTTGTCCACGGCGGCGCAGATGGTCGGGTTTTCGAGTAGTCCGCCGTCGCGGATCGACTTGGTCACGCGGGTGAAGTCCTGATACACCACACGACCAGCGCCGAGGTTCATGTGGCCGACTTCGGAGTTGCCCATCTGGCCATCCGGCAGGCCGACATCCATGCCGCTGCCCGAGATCAGGCCGTTCGGTACCGTGGCCCACAGGCGGTCGAGGACTGGCTTCTTCGCTGCAAACACTGCGTTGGAATCAGGGCTGTCGCTGTGACCGAAGCCGTCGAGAATGATCAGGACCAAAGGTTTAGGCGTGGTAGTCATGGATTCGACTCGTGGCTGAATAAAGAGGGCAATGCAAAAGGGAGTGGCAGTTTAAAGCTTAGTTCCGGCCACGTCACCGCCGGACGGGGTTTGGCCCACCATAGTGGCTGTGTATACTGGCCGACATTTTAACGCCCTGGAACCTCCTTCGATGGTTGCTCACCTGATTGAATTTGCCACTAACCACTTTCTGCTCGTCGGTCTTTTCGTCATCCTGCTGGCGGCACTGATCGCTTATCAGATGCAAGGCGGCGGTCGCAGCCTGAGCACCGGCGAACTGACCGGCCTGGTCAACAAGGACGCCGGCGTTGTCATCGACATCCGTGCGACCAAGGATTTCGCCACCGGCCACATCGTTGGCGCGCTCAATATTCCCCACGACAAACTGGCGGCGCGCATCGGCGAGCTGGAAAAGCACAAGGCCAAGACCATCATCCTGGTCGATGCCATGGGCCAGACCGCTGGCACTCACGCTCGCGAGCTGATGAAATCCGGTTTCACCGCCGCCAAGCTGGCCGGTGGTATCTCCAGCTGGAAAGGCGACAACCTGCCGCTGGTGAAGTGATATGAGCCACGTCGTCGTCTATTCCAGCGATTACTGCCCTTATTGCTCGCGAGCCAAGTACCTGCTCGAGAACAAAGGCGTGGCCTTCGAAGAGATCAAGGTCGATGGCAAGCCACAGGTGCGTGCCGCCATGGCCCAGAAGGCCGGCCGTACCTCGGTGCCGCAGATCTGGATCGGCGAGCGCCACGTGGGTGGCTGTGATGATTTGTTTGCCCTTGAGCGCGCCGGCAAGCTCGACGCCCTGCTCAAGGCCTGAATGTTTTCCCTACAAGACCACTGGATCACAAAGGATCTGAGATGACTGACCAACAGAACACTGCAGCTGCCGAAGAAGATAGCGCACCGCAATTCTCCTTGCAGCGCATCTACGTACGTGACTTGTCCTTCGAAGCCCCGAAAAGCCCGGCGATCTTCCGCCAGCAATGGGAGCCGAGCGTCGGTCTGGATCTGAACACCCGCCAGAAGGCACTGGAAGCGGACTTCCATGAAGTCGTGCTGACCCTGTCGGTTACCGTGAAAAACGGTGACGAAGTGGCGTTCATCGCCGAAGTGCAACAGGCCGGGATCTTCCTGATCAAGAACCTGGACGACGCTTCGATGAGCCACACCCTGGGTGCGTTCTGCCCGAACATCCTGTTCCCGTACGCTCGCGAAACCCTTGACAGCCTGGTGACCCGCGGTTCGTTCCCGGCCCTGATGCTGGCCCCGGTGAACTTCGACGCGCTGTACGCCCAGGAACTGCAACGCATGCAGGCGGCTGGCGAGACTCCGACCGTTCAGTAAGCCGTTCCAGCGACGAAGCAATACATTGTGGGAGCGAGCCTGCTCGCGAATGCGGTGTGTCAATCAAGCAATAGCTGGCTGACACTCCGTTATCGCGAGCAGGCTCGCTCCCACAGTTGTTTCAGGGTGTCAGGTGAACCCGTTCTGCCGCCACGCTTCGTAAACCGCCACCGCCACGGTGTTGGACAGGTTCAGGCTGCGGCAGCCTTCGCGCATCGGCAGGCGCAGGCGCTGGTCGCCCGGCAGGGCGTCGAGTACCTCGGCGGGCAGGCCACGGCTCTCCGGGCCGAACAGGAACGCATCGCCCGGGGCGAAGCTGACGTCGTGGAACGGCCGCGAGCCCTTGGTGGTAAAAGCGAACAGGCGCGGATGGCCGAGGCTCTCCAAACAGCTGGCAAGGTCGGCATGGCGTTGCAGGGTGGCATACTCGTGGTAATCGAGACCGGCCCGACGCAGGCGTTTGTCGTCCATATCGAAGCCCAGCGGTTCGATCAAATGCAGGTGGCAGCCGCTGTTGGCGCACAGCCTGATGACGTTGCCGGTATTCGGCGGAATTTCTGGTTGGAAAAGGATGACGTGAAACATGCACGGCTCCGCAGATAAAGATGACGGGCATTCTACGCCGCAAGCAGACCGGCGTTCGAAACTATTCCCGCGGGTGATGGGTTCGCTGGCAATTTTCGGCGTGATGGTGGGGCTGATGATCGGCCGCCTGACGACGCCCGACCCCAGCGAATTGCAGAAAGTCGAGGTGACGAGCGACGGGCTGGTGGTGTGGTTCAACAATGAGCCCAAGACCCATGGCGAGTTCGTGGACGGCAGCCTGGCGTTGCTGTTCGATGCCAGCGGCCGGGCGCAGAAGGGCCAGTTGCAGCTCGACGACAAAAACGTGAACTGGCGGGTGTTGTCGACGAAGGAGGGCTTGCTGCTGTCGGTGGTGGCGGCCCGACCGCTACAGGGCGAATGGTCCGGTAGCGAGGTCGATGACCGCTGGCGCGTGGAGATCCATCTCCGGGAGCGATAAAAGAGGGAATCCCCGGCCTGCCTGTACCAAGGTCCCCAAAACGGCAGGGCTCGCGCATTGCATCGTGAGCCCGGTGTAAAGAGGGAACCCCTGACCTGCCTGTATCAAGGGCCCCAAAAGGGTTGGGCTCGTCGCGGTGGCGGTGTGAGCCCGATGTAAAGAGGGGAATCCCCGGCCTGCCTGTACCAAGGTCCCCGAAACCGGGTAGTGAATCGAATCACTGAATGGACTATTGCAGGGGGCGTGCCAGTTTTTAACAGGTTGCAACACAAAGGCTGTTTGAAATGCTGAAAGCCCCGTAAACCGGGGCTTTCGCGTTTTTGCGCGGCGGGGTTTTGCTGGGTTGTGCACGGATTTTGCCGGTGGGCGGCATGCGCGATTGCAGGTCAGGGTGCTTTGCGGTGGTGCATGCGGCCCCCAAAAGCATCGCGGGCAAGCCCGCTCCCACAATGGCCCAGGTGATCCACAAATCGTGTTCACACCCCATTACCCTGTAGGAGCGGGCTTGCCCGCGATTGGATCTGACCGACAATAAAGAGCTCGGGCTATTCAGCCCTCATCCCCCTCATCATCATCCCCACCATCGACCTTCATCCCCAGCTCCTTGATCTTGCGCGTCAGGGTATTACGCCCCCAACCCAGCAACACCGCCGCATCACGACGACGGCCAGCGGTGTGCTTGAGCGCGGTCTCGATCATGATCCGTTCGAAGGCCGGCACGGCGCTGTCGAGCAGGCTCGACTGGCCGCGAGCCAGCGCCTGGTCAGCCCATTGGCGCAGCGCCTGCTCCCAGTTGGTCACCGGCGCCGAGTCCTGCGGCAGGTTCAGCAGTTCAGGCGGCAGGTCGCTGATGTGCACCTCGCGACCGGAAGCCATGACCGTGATCCAGCGGCAGGTGTTCTCCAACTGGCGAACGTTGCCGCCCCACGGCAGGTTCTTCAGGTATTCCTCGGTTTCGCTTTTCAGCAACTTCGGCTCGACCGCCAGTTCCTGCGCGGCTCGGCTGAGGAAATGCTTGGCGAGGGTCGGGATGTCTTCGCGACGGTCCGACAGCCGTGGGATGTGGATGCGAATCACGTTGAGGCGGTGGAACAGGTCTTCGCGGAATTTCCCGGCGTGCACCAGGGTTTCCAGGTTCTGGTGGGTCGCGGCGATGATGCGCACATCGACCTTCACCGGCACATGACCGCCGACGCGGTAGAACTCGCCGTCGGCCAGCACGCGTAGCAGGCGAGTCTGGGTGTCTGCCGGCATGTCGCCGATCTCGTCGAGGAACAGCGTGCCACCGTCGGCCTGTTCGAAGCGCCCACGGCGCAGGTTGGCCGCGCCGGTGAACGCGCCTTTTTCATGGCCGAACAGCTCGGACTCCATCAGGTCCTTGGGGATCGCGGCCATGTTCAGGGCAATGAACGGCGACGCCGCCCGTGGGCTGTGGCGGTGCAGGGCATGGGCGACCAGCTCTTTACCGGTCCCGGATTCGCCGTTGATCAGCACCGTGATGTTGGAGTGGCTCAAGCGCCCGATGGCGCGAAACACTTCCTGCATCGCCGGTGCTTCGCCAATGATTTCCGGGGTGCGGGTCAGGGTCGGCACCACTTCCAGGCCTTGCTGTTCCTGGGCGTGCTGGTTGGCACGCTTGACCAGCGACACCGCCTCGTCCACATCGAACGGCTTGGGCAGGTACTCGAAGGCGCCGCCCTGATAGGAGGCGACAGCGCTGTCCAGGTCGGAGTGCGCGGTCATGATGATCACCGGCAACCGTGGGTGTTGCTCGCGAATCCGCGCCAGCAGGTCCAGGCCACTGGCCCCGGGCATGCGGATATCGGAAATGATCACGTCCGGCTGCTGGCGCGCCAGGCGGCTCATCACGCCATCGGCGCTGTCGAAGCTCTGGGTGGTCATGCCTTCCTGTTGCAGGGCTTTTTCCAGGACCCAGCGGATAGAACGGTCGTCATCGACGATCCACACGGTTTCACTACGGCTCATGTCGATGTGGCTCCTTGTTCCAGTGGCAGAAAGATCGAGAAGGTGGTGTGGCCTGGGTGGCTGTCACATTCGATCAGGCCCTGGTGCTGGCTGATGATGTTCTGGGTAATGGCCAGGCCGAGTCCGGTACCGTCCGGACGACCGCTGACCATGGGAAAGAAAATGGTTTCCTGGAGTTCCGCAGGAATGCCCGGGCCGTTGTCGATAATCTCGATCTTGGTCACCAGGCGATGGCGCACGTGGCCGATGGTGAACTGGCGCATGGCGCGGGTGCGCAGGGTGATACGGCCCAGGCGCAGCTCGTTCTGGCTGCTGATGGCCTGCATCGCGTTGCGCACAATGTTCAGCACCGCCTGGATCATCTGTTCGCGATCAATCAACACGTCGGGAATGCTCGGGTCGTAATCGCGCACCAGAGTGATGCAGCCCTGGCTTTCGGCTTCGACCAGTTGGCTGACGCGCTCCAGCACTTCGTGAACGTTGCACATGGCCAGTGACGGCAGCTTGTTGGAGCCGAGCATGCGATCGACCAGGTTTCGCAGGCGATCGGCTTCCTCGATGATCACGTTGGTGTAGTCACGCAGGCTGTCTTCGGGCAGCTCGCGGGCCAGCAATTGCGCGGCGCCACGGATGCCACCCAGCGGGTTCTTGATCTCGTGGGCGAGGCCGCGCACCAGCATCTTGCTGGTTTCCTGTTTCGACAGCTGCGCCTCTTCCTTGGTGATGCGCAGGAGGCGATCGCGCGGATGGACTTCCAGCAACAGCAGGGTGGCGCCGTTGGCCAGGATCGGTGTCACTGCGTAGTCGACGGTCAGGGTCTGGCCGGTGAGGGCGGTGAGCATCGCTTCGCGCTTGGTGAACGGGTGCGCCTGCTCGACCGCCTGGCGCAGGGAATTCAGCGCTTCGGTGGATTCGGTGAACAGCTCGCTGATGAATTGCCCATGGCTGCGCTGGCCGCTGATGGCCAGGAGCATTTCCGCTGCCGGGTTCATGTACTCGAGGCGCAGTTCGTCGTCGAGCAGGATGGTGGCCGTGGTCAAGTTGTCGAGTAGCAATCGGTGCAGTGCGTCGCTAATGGTCATCTGGACCTCTTTTGGAGCAGGGCGCGCGCATGGATACCGCGCTGATGCATGGAAAATGCAAAAACCAAACCAAGGCTCCGAAAAGAAGCGTTTGGCGCCTGAAACAGGCGTTTGACGCTCAATGTTGTGGCGTTATGCCAGCTTTTACGGGTGTTTTCGAACCAAAATGGGCTGGTACGTGAATGCGGTGCAGGCATTTGCACCAATATAGTGCGTAAAGCGAGATGGCGTCAGAAGAAGGGCAGGAAGGTGCTTTTTTCTTCTTCCGGTTTGTCCTTGAGCGGGCATTCCGGTCGCTGGCCGTAGTCGGTCAGCGTGCAGGGCTGGACTTTGCGTTTCTGCGCAAGGGAGATGCGTTGCATGTGGAAGGGTTGATTGGCCGTGCGTTCGACCGTGCGCCCCTGCTCGTCGAGAATCTCGATGGACAGTTGATGACTGCCGCGATCAATGTTGGAAAGGGCGAACACCGGGCTGGGGCCGGGTTCGGCGGTGGGTTGGCCGTCGAGGAGCAGGCGGTAGCGATGGCCGGCTTGCAGGCCGGGTTCGCTGGTGATGCTGACGATCAGCTCGCCGGTGCTGCTGCGGATGGTGGCGTCGGGTTCGGGGATCAGGACCCTGAGCATGTTGTAGTGGAATACGGCCTTGGGCGCGGCGTTCTTCTCGGTTTTCGGCGGTGGCGCGGCGGTCGGGGTGGCAGACATGCGATTGCTCTTGGTCAGTGGCACTCGCTTGGCGTTGCTGGTCCCCGGTTGATCGGTAAACACCCGATTGCCTTCGGCATCGGTGTAGGTGAACACCTCGGCGGATACGGGCAGCGCGATCAGGCAGGCGCTGAGCAACCACACTCTCACGGCTTATGCACCCGTTGCAGGGTGAAGGTCACGCTGGGGCTCTGCTGGACGACGTTTTCCCCGTCGATCACCTGCACCGCCAGGCTGTGGGTGCCGCGATCAATGTTGACCAGTTGCAGGATCGGCACGTTGCTCGGCTGGCCGTATGGCTGATCGTCCAGCAGCAGGCGCAACAGATGCGGGCCTTGCAGTCTGGGCTTGATCAGTACGGTGACGGTGAAGGTGCCATTGTTGGCGCGCAGGGCTTCGCTGGTGGGCAGGTTGGTCAGCTCCAGCACCTCGTAGGCACTGCGCGGGCGCTCACTGCTGGACGCTTCGGCTGGCGGAGCCGGCGGCGCCTGGCGCTCCACGCTGTTGAGTGGTGGCAATTCGACCGGCTGCGCCTGCACGCCATCCGGTGGTTGATTGCTGTAGGCGGTGTTGCCGGCAGCGTCGGTGTACTTGTAGATCTGCGCTGCGGCGGGCAGAGCGATCAGCAGCAGGATGAGCAGAAAACCACGACCCATGAACTCGACCAGAAATGAAGGCGTTGGGTTGCAGCATAGGTCAGGGTTGGGGGAATTCTCCAGCATAAGGCTTAACTGTGGGAGCGAGCCTGCTCGCGATGAACGATAACGCGGACTTCCTGAAGGCTTGCATCGCCTGTGCATTTTTCGCGAGCAGGTCGAATCGTCGCACCGTCGCTCCCACAGAGAGCCCGACAGGCGCTTTGATGGCGGGCATAAAAAAGGCCTCCCGAAGGAGGCCTCTCTTTTTGTCACGCCGCTTGCGCAGGCGACAAGGTATCAGCAGCTGTAGTACAGGTCGTATTCCAGCGGGTGTACGAAGGTACGGACCTTGATTTCTTCTTCGCTTTTAAGAGCGATGTAAGCGTCGATGAAGTCGTCGGAGAACACGCCGCCCTTGGTCAGGAACGCACGGCCCTTGTCCAGCTCTTCCAGGGCTTCTTTCAGGCTGCCGCAAACTTGTGGGATCTCTTTGGCCTCTTCAGGCGGCAGGTCGTACAGGTTTTTGTCAGCAGCATCGCCAGGGTGGATCTTGTTCTGGATGCCGTCCAGGCCAGCCATCAGCAGTGCAGCGAACGCCAGGTACGGGTTGGCTGCTGGATCCGGGAAGCGTGCTTCGATACGGCGGGCTTTCGGGCTCGACACGTAAGGAATACGGATCGAAGCGGAACGGTTGCGAGCCGAGTAGGCCAGCATTACCGGAGCTTCGAAGCCTGGTACCAGACGCTTGTAGGAGTTGGTAGCCGGGTTGGTGAAGCCGTTCAGGGCCTTACCGTGCTTGATGATACCGCCGATGAAGTACAGGGCGGTGTCGGACAGGCCGGCATAACCTTCACCTGCGAAGGTGTTCTTGCCATCTTTCCAGATGGACATGTGCACGTGCATACCCGAACCGTTGTCACCGTACAGCGGCTTAGGCATGAAGGTAGCGGTGCGGCCGTAAGCGTCGGCAACGTTGTGCACGACGTACTTCAGGGTTTGGGTTTCGTCGGCTTTCTTCACCAGGGTGTTGAACTTGACGCCGATTTCGTTCTGGCCGGCAGTTGCCACTTCGTGGTGGTGAACTTCGACGGTCAGGCCCATTTCTTCCAGTGCGTTGCACATGGAGGTACGGATTTCGTGGTCGTGGTCGAACGGTGGAACCGGGAAGTAGCCGCCTTTGACGCCTGGACGGTGGCCCTTGTTGCCGCCTTCCACGTCCTGGTCGGACATCCACGAACCTTGTTCGGAGTAGATCTTGAACATCGAGCCCGAGATGTCGGACTTGAATTTCACCTGGTCGAAGATGAAGAACTCTGGCTCTGGACCGGCGAATACGGTGTCACCGATGGCGGTGGCCTTCAGGTACTCTTCGGCGCGCTTGGCGATCGCACGTGGGTCGCGGTCGTAGCCCTGCATGCTCGAAGGTTCGATGATGTCGCAGACCAGGATCAGGGTCGGCTCTTCGGTGAACGGGTCCAGGACGGCGGTATCGTCTACCGGCATCAGGATCATGTCGGAAGCTTCGATGCCTTTCCAGCCAGCGATGGAGGAACCGTCGAACATCTTGCCGACTTCGAAGAAGTCGTCATCCAGCGCGTCGCGAGCCGGCATGGTCACGTGGTGCTGAGTGCCGCGGGTGTCCGTGAAGCGCAGATCAATCCACTTGACGTCATGATCTTTAATGAGTTGAACCGACTTCGACATACTGTCCTCCGGGGTGGCTTAGGGCGGGTAGTGGATGCCCATAATGTTTGTGATGCCGGCGCGAATACTCTGCCAAGGCAACCTGCCTCACAAGGGAGCAAATTGCATGCCAGTGCCCCAGCATGGGTTTTTCGCCCCAATATCACGTTTATAAAGGCTTGCAGGCGCAAAACCGCAAAATTATCGCCCTACAATGTAGCGCCATAATTCATAAATGACCTGTTTTGGTGCACGCAAAACCTTATGCACATTAATTGGTTAAACCTTGAGCAATTTCCGCTATAATCCGCGCCCCCCTTTTTCGGCAGGCCCTGCGCGCGCTGTTTTCATGAAACTAATCGTAAAAGTCTTCCCCGAGATCACCATCAAGAGCCGCCCGGTACGGACGCGTTTCATCCGTCAGCTGGCCAAGAACATCCGTGCCGTGCTCCGCGATCTGGACCCGGCTGTGGTGGTGAACGGCGTGTGGGACAACCTCGAGCTGGAAACCCGCGTAGAAGACCCCAAGGCCCTGAAAGAGATGGGCGAGCGCCTGAGCTGCATGCCGGGCATCGCGCATTTCCTGCAGATCGACGAATACCCGCTGGGCGATTTCGACGACATCGTCGAGAAGTGCAAGCAGCACTACGGTGATGCACTGGCCGGCAAGATCTTCTCGGTGCGCTGCAAGCGTGCCGGCAAGCACCCGTTCAGCTCGATCGACATCGAGAAGTACGTCGGCAGCCAGTTGCGCCGTCAGTGCGGTGCCGCCGGGATCGACCTGAAAAAGCCGGAAATCGAAGTTCGTATCGAAGTTCGCGACCAACGGTTGTTTGTCATCCACAGCCAGCACAATGGCATCGGTGGTTATCCGCTGGGTGCCCTGGAGCAGACGCTGGTGCTGATGTCCGGTGGTTTCGACTCCACCGTGGCGGCCTACCAGATCATGCGCCGCGGGTTGATGGCGCACTTCTGCTTCTTCAACCTGGGTGGGCGTGCCCACGAACTGGGTGTGATGGAAGTCGCGCATTTCATCTGGAAGAAGTACGGCAGCTCGCAACGCGTGTTATTTGTCAGTGTGCCGTTCGAGGAAGTGCTGGGCGAAATTCTCGGCAAAGTCGATAACAGTCATATGGGCGTGGTATTGAAGCGTATGATGTTGCGCGCTTCCTCGCAGATTGCCGAGCGCCTGCACATCGACGCGCTGGTGACCGGCGAAGCGATCTCCCAGGTGTCGAGCCAGACGTTGCCGAACCTGTCCGTGATCGACTGCGTGACCGACAAGCTGGTGCTGCGCCCGCTGATCGCCAGTCACAAGCAGGACATCATCGACACTGCCAATGAAATCGGCACCGCCGATTTCGCCCGGCACATGCCGGAGTACTGTGGGGTCATTTCGGTCAACCCGAAGACCGCCGCCAAGCGCTACCGCGTCGAGCACGAAGAGAAAGAATTCGACATGGCGGTGCTCGAGCGTGCGCTCGAAAACGCCAAGCTGGTGCCGATCGACCGAGTGATCGACGAGTTGGGCCAGGACATTCAGATTGAAGAAGTCAGCGATGCGCTGGCCGGTCAGATCGTGATCGACATCCGCCACCCGGATGCCGCCGAGGATGACCCGCTGGAACTCGCTGGCATCGAGGTACAAACGATGCCGTTTTATGCACTGAACGCTCGTTTCAAGGAACTGGACCCTACTCGCCAGTACCTGCTGTATTGCGACAAAGGCGTGATGAGTCGCCTGCATGCCCACCATCTGCTCAGTGAGGGGCATGCCAATGTGCGCGTTTATCGACCGAGCTAAGTGCCCGGGGCTGTTTGCCTGTGGCCTGCGTCACCGGCCCCCCGACGCCACCGTCAAGCTGTAACGGCTTTCACGGACGCTACTGTTAATCGCTGCCAAGACTTGTCAGCACACCGAATCCTCTGATCGAGATACACAAGTGATCGAAAATCTACGCAACATCGCCATCATCGCCCACGTTGACCATGGTAAAACCACCCTGGTAGACAAACTCCTGCGTCAATCCGGCACCCTGGAGCGCAACGAGCTCAACGACGAGCGCGTGATGGACTCCAACGACCAGGAAAAAGAGCGCGGCATTACCATTCTGGCGAAAAACACCGCCATCAACTGGAACGGCTACCACATCAACATCGTGGACACCCCGGGCCACGCCGACTTCGGCGGCGAAGTAGAGCGCGTAATGTCGATGGTCGACTCCGTTCTGCTGCTGGTTGACGCTCAAGACGGCCCTATGCCGCAAACCCGTTTCGTGACCAAGAAGGCTTTCGAAGCCGGTCTGAAGCCAATCGTCGTGATCAACAAGGTCGACCGTCCGGGCGCGCGCCCTGACTGGGTTCTGGACCAGATCTTCGACCTGTTCGACAACCTGGGGGCCACCGACGAACAACTGGACTTCCAGGTTGTTTACGCTTCGGCCCTGAACGGTATTGCCGGTCTGGACCACACCGCTATGGCGGAAGACATGACCCCGCTGTACCAAGCGGTCGTCGACCACGTTCCAGCGCCGAAAGTTGACCGTGACGGTCCTTTCCAGATGCAAATCTCGGCACTGGACTACAACAGCTTCCTGGGCGTTATCGGTGTTGGCCGTATCGCTCGTGGTCGCGTCAAACCGAACACTCCGGTTGTCGCTATCGACGCCGACGGCAAGAAGCGCAACGGTCGTATCCTGAAGCTGATGGGTCACCACGGCCTGCACCGCATCGACGTTGAAGAAGCTGCCGCCGGCGACATCGTCTGCATCAGCGGTTTCGACGAGCTGTTCATCTCCGACACCCTGTGCCATCCGGACACTGTCGAGGCGATGAAGCCTCTGACCGTTGACGAGCCAACCGTTTCCATGACCTTCCAGGTAAACGACTCGCCATTCTGCGGTAAAGAAGGCAAGTTCGTGACCTCCCGTAACATCAAGGATCGTCTGGACAAAGAGCTGCTGTACAACGTTGCACTGCGCGTTGAAGAAGGCGACTCGGCTGACAAGTTCAAGGTGTCCGGCCGTGGTGAGCTGCACCTTTCGGTACTGATCGAAACCATGCGTCGCGAAGGCTTCGAACTGGCCCTGGGCCGTCCTGAAGTGATCATTCGTGAAGTTGACGGCGTCAAGCAAGAGCCGTTCGAAAACGTCACCATCGACATCCCTGAAGATTCCCAGGGCAAGGTGATGGAAGAGATGGGTCTGCGTAAAGGCGACCTGAGCAACATGGTGCCGGATGGCAAAGGCCGTGTGCGTCTGGAATACAACATCCCTGCTCGTGGTCTGATCGGTTTCCGTAACCAGTTCCTGACCCTGACCAACGGTGCTGGCATCCTGACCTCGATCTTCGATCGTTACGCTCCAGTGAAGTCGGGCCACATGTCCGGCCGTCAGAACGGCGTTCTGGTTTCGGTTGAAACCGGCAAGGCACTGACCTACTCCCTGGAAACCCTGCAGGCTCGTGGCAAGCTGTTCGTAGAACACGGCCAGGAGATCTACAACGGTCAAATCGTTGGTCAGAACAGCCGTGACAACGACCTGGGCGTCAACCCTACCAAGGGCAAGAAGCTCGACAACATGCGTGCTTCGGGTAAAGACGAAACCATCGCCCTGGTTCCACCTGTTCGCTTCACCCTGGAACAGGCTCTGGAATACATCCAGGAAGACGAGCTGTGCGAAGTCACTCCTAAGTCCATCCGTCTTCGCAAGAAGATCCTGGACGAAAGCGAGCGTACCCGCGCTGCCAAGAAAGCCAAGGCTAACTAAGCCAGGCTGAAACGAAAACGCCCCCGGTCGAAAGGCCGGGGGCGTTTTTGTTTGTCTGGGGTTTTTTGGTGCCTGTGCTGGCCTCATCGCGAGCAGGCTCGCTCCCACAATGGTCCTGTATTCACAACTCAAAATGTGGGAGCGAGCCTGCTCGCGATGGGTTGGGTCAGGCGCCGCAAAATCAGCTGTCAGGCATCAAACCACCGAAACGCCAGATAGGCCTCTGCCATCTGCCGTAGCAAAACCTTGTCCGCCTTGCTGACAACCCCATCGCCATCCACATCGCCATTGGTAAAGGAATCCAGCTCGCCGTCATTGTCGCCGTCGTACGCCGCGGCGGACCGGATGCGAATGGCAGTGCCGGGCGTTCCGTCGTCTTCGCTGAATCGCAGCGTGACAACGTTGGGAGAACCGTCCTTGTGGTGGTCGGTGGCACCGATCTTGAGGTATCGCTCCCAGTTATCACCCTTGTTGAACCAGTTGAGTTGCAAAAAGACCTCGGCAAAACGGGTCAGCAGCAATTGATCCTGGAAATCCTGTTTTCCGTCGCAATTGATATCGCCGGCGAAGCCGAACTCGATCCGGCCATCAGCGGACATGTCCAGGGCAAAGGCTTCGTGAACCTGGTTGGCCGGGCCGTTGTGAAAGTGCAGGAGCACGGCGTCGGCCTTGCCATTGCCGCTACGGTCCTGGGCGGTTGCCTTTAAATAACGCATGAGCATCTTCTCTGGAGAAATGATGCTCCACACTAATGACTGGGCGAGGTTTGTTCTGTCGGGCGGGAGTTTACGGCGTATAGGAATTGGCGACGCGAACCCATGGCCAAGTTACCCTGGCCCTGTCAGAGCAATCGGCAGATCAGAACCGCTCGATGCTGCGCGAACCGCGTTCACGCTCGACTTCCTTGGGCTTGTACGCGCAATACCCTGGCCGCGGGCCGATTTTCGGGTGGTTGCGGCAGGTGTCCGGGCGCTTGTCATAAATGGTGCACAGGCGGCTCTTACGATCCAGGTAGTAGCAATCGTTGTTGCTCATGCGCTGCAGCGTGAAGATGCCGGTTTTCTGGTTGAAGCGCTCCACCAGACCTTCCTTTTGCAGGCGCTTGGCGATGTTCTTCGGCGGGTCGCCCAGTTCGAATTCGTCGACGATGCCAATGCGGATCAGGTCCTTGATCTTGACCTCGACCGGCAGGGTGCAGCAACTGGACACGCACGAGCCGCACATCGGGGCGGAGTACTTGGCCCAGGTATCGAGGCGATCGATCTCGGCGGCGGCGATCAGGTTGGGCTTCATCATCGGTTGTTACCAGGCGTGTGCATCAGGGCGCGCGATCATACCGGGACTGGTGGATTTTTGAACAACCTTTCGCCAGATTTTTTAATTGCGGGCCCTTCAATGGAGTTATCCGGCACGGCCCCTGCATTCATTCAGGCACACGACAATTGAATGCCGCGCTATCTCGCACTTCCAGGAAAAACTGACGAACCAGAGGCCCTGCCGTCTGTCAGACCGTCTAGGCTCAACAATTCCCGCTCGCTCGAGGTCCTATTCGATGACTCAAGAACCACTTGTTCGCGAAGCAGAGGTGGCCGCATTTCGCGACGCCGTCTTGACCAAACTCACCTACGCGGTGGGCAAAGACCCGGATCACGCCTTCGACCACGACTGGTTCGAAGCCATTGCGCTGGCGGCGCGCGATCACATGGTCGAGCACTGGATGGACCACACCCGGCAGATCTACCGCAAGGGTCAGAAGCGGGTCTATTACCTCTCCCTGGAATTTCTCATCGGCCGGCTGCTCTACGACAGCCTGAGCAACCTCGGCCTGCTGGATGTGGCCCGCGAGGCCCTGACCGAGCTGGGTGTCGACCTGGAGCGCATCCGCCTGCTGGAGCCCGACGCGGCGCTGGGTAACGGCGGTCTCGGTCGCCTGGCCGCCTGCTTCATGGAAAGTATGTCGAGCCTGGGCATTGCCGGTCACGGCTATGGCATTCGTTACGAGCACGGCCTGTTCCGCCAGGCGATCGTCGATGGCTGGCAGCAGGAGCAGACCGAGCACTGGCTGGACTTCGGCAACCCCTGGGAATTCGAGCGTCCGGAAGTGGTGTACCCGATTGGCTTCGGTGGCAGCGTTGAAACCGTCACCGACGAAAACGGCAAGACCAAACAAGTCTGGTCGCCAGGGGAAACCGTGCGCGCCATTGCCTACGACACCCCGGTGGTCGGCTGGCGCGGGGCGAGCGTCAACACTCTGCGCCTGTGGCGGGCCCGGGCCATGGAAGACCTGCACCTGGAGCGCTTCAACGCCGGTGACCACCTGGGCGCGGTCGCCGAAGTGGCGCGGGCGGAAAGCATTTCCCGCGTGCTCTACCCGGCCGACAGCACCGAAGCCGGCCAGGAACTGCGCCTGCGCCAGGAATACTTCTTCGTCGCCGCGTCCCTGCAGGACTTGCTGCGCCGCCATCGCAACATGCACACCTCGGTGCTGACCCTGGGCGATCATGCCTCGATCCAGCTCAACGACACCCACCCCTCGATTGCCGTGGCCGAGCTGATGCGGCAGTTGGTCGATGTTTATGACGTCGAATGGGGCGCGGCCTGGGAAGTGACCGTCGCCACGCTGTCCTACACCAACCACACGCTGTTGCCCGAGGCGCTGGAAACCTGGCCGGTGGGGTTGATGGAGCGCATGCTGCCCCGGCACATGCAGATCATCTACCTGATCAACGCCCAGCACATCGACTCGCTGCGGGCCAAGGGCATCCATGATTTCGACGTGCTGCGCGCGGTGTCGCTGATCGAGGAAGACAACGGCCGCCGGGTACGCATGGGTAACCTCGCCTTCCTCGGCTCCCACAGTGTCAACGGTGTGTCGGGGCTGCATACGCAGCTGATGCGCAAGACGGTGTTCTCCGAGCTGCACAAGCTCTACCCGACGCGGATCAACAACAAGACCAACGGCATTACCTTCCGCCGCTGGCTGTACCAGGCCAACTCGGAACTGACCTCGATGCTGGTCGATGCCCTCGGCCCGGACCTTCTGGATCACCCGGAAGAGCGCCTGCAGGAGCTGGAGCCGTTCGCCGAGAAACCGGCATTTCGCAAGGCGTTCGCCGAGCAGCGCCTGCACAGCAAGAAAGCCCTGGCCTACCTGATTCACGAGCGCCTGGGTGTGGCGGTCAACCCGGCGGCGATGTTCGACGTGCAGGTCAAGCGGATTCACGAATACAAACGCCAGTTGCTCAACCTGCTGCACACCGTGGCGCTGTACCAGGCCATTCGCGCCGAGCCGGAAATCGACTGGGTGCCGCGGGTGAAGATCTTCGCCGGCAAGGCGGCGGCCAGCTACCACCAGGCCAAGCTGATCATCAAACTGACCAACGACATCGCCCGGGTGGTGAACAACGACCCGACCGTACGTGGCCTGCTCAAGGTGGTGTTCCTGCCCAACTACAACGTCAGCCTGGCGGAGAGCATCATCCCGGCGGCGGATTTGTCGGAGCAGATTTCCACTGCGGGCTTCGAGGCCTCGGGCACCAGCAACATGAAGTTCGGCCTCAACGGCGCGCTGACCATCGGTACCCTGGACGGCGCCAACGTCGAGATGTGCGAACGCATCGGTGCCGAGCACATGTTCATCTTCGGCCTGAGCGCGCAACAGGTGGAGGCACGCAAGCAGAACCACGAGTTCAATGCGACGCCGGACATCGCCGCGTCCCGGCGGTTGGGGGATGTACTGCAAGCGATCCGCGGCGGGGTGTTCTCGCCGGATGATCCATCGCGCTACACCGGCCTGATCGACTCGTTGATCGACTACGACCGCTTCTTCGTCTGTGCCGACTTCGATGCCTACTGGGAGGCGCAGATGCGTGTCGAGGCCCATTGGCACGATTCCGAGGCCTGGTGGCGCTCGGCGGTATTGAACACCGCCCGGATGGGCTGGTTCTCTTCCGACCGGACCATTCGCGAGTACGCCACCGACATCTGGAAGGCCCTGGAGTAACTTTCCGCAATAATTGCGAGCCAGGCCCGGTGGTTGCCGGGTCCGGTCGATATACTCAGCGCCGGTTACACCGGGCAACAGGCAGGGCAAGCGACTGTGTGGTTTCACACTAGACTCAGCCCAATACTGCTTTGCCCGGATTTGCCCCAAGAAGGGGCCGCTTAGGGATATTGACCATGCAATGGATGTTCATGTTGATTGGGCTGGTGCTGGGCTGGATGCTCGATGAGTCGTTCAGCGATGCACTGCTGGGCGCGTTGCTCGGCCTGGGCATCGGCCAGGCCATTCGCATCGGCCGCCTGGACGCGCAGGCAGCGCAGCAGCGCGTGTTGCTGGAACAGGCGCAGGCGACGCTCAACGCCGTTCAGCAACGCCTGGCCGTACTGGAAACGGCTGACGGCCAAGCGCCGCCGTTCGTTGAAGAGCCCCGCGTCGATGAGCCCGCCTTCACGCTCGAGGAAGTGCCGGCCCCGGCCACCGAGCTGGTGTGGGAACTGCCGCCCGAGCTGGAACCGGATTCCCCACCGCAACCCCGTCGCCCCGTATCCGACGATGCCTGGACCGCCGCCCGCGAACCCTCCGCGCCCAATGCGCCGAATGTGCTCGAGCGCGCCTTCGCCGCTGCGCGTAATTGGCTGCTGGGCGGCAACACGGTACTGCGTGTCGGCGTGGTACTGCTGTTTTTCGGCCTGGCGTTCCTGCTGCGTTATGCCACCGAAGGCATGGTGGTGCCGCTCGAACTGCGCTATGCCGGGGTCGCGGCGAGCGCGATGGCGCTACTGGGCCTGGGCTGGTGGCTGCGTGGGCGCAACCGCAACTATGCGTTGATGCTGCAAGGCACCGGGATTGGCGTGTTGTACCTGACGGTGTTTGCCGCGATGCGCCTGCACCCGCTGCTGGATCCGACTGCCGCGCTCGGGCTGCTGGTGGCGGTGACGGTGTTCTCCGCGATCCTGGCCATCACCCAGGACTCCCTGGCGCTGGCCTGCGCCGCCGCATTGGGCGGTTTCGCCGCGCCGATCCTCACGTCCACCGGCGCTGGTAGCCATGTGGCGCTGTTCAGCTATTTCGCCTTGCTCAACGCGGGCATCCTCGCCATTGCCTGGTTCAAGGCCTGGCGCCCCCTCAATGTGATCGGTTTTGTCGGAACATTCGGTATCGGCTTTACCTGGGGCCTGCGCTCCTACACGCCGGAACTGCTGTGGAGCACCGAACCGTTCCTGATCCTGTTTTTCCTCATGTACCTGGCCATCGGCCTGTTGTTCGCCCGACGCAAATTGCTGGAGCGGGGTGATGCGCCGTCAGGTGATGACCGCGAGGCGTTGCTGCAATGGTCGGCGCGCAAGGGCGACTACGTTGACGGCACGCTGCTGTTCGGCCCGCCGCTGGTGGGCTTCGGTCTGCAATTCGCGCTGGTCCAGCACCTGGAGTTCGCCGCGGCGTTCAGCGCCCTGGCGCTGGGGATTGTGTACATGGGACTGGCCCGTGTGCTGTTCACCGGGCGCACGTTGCTGCTGGCGGAAACCTGCCTGGCCCTGGGCGTGATTTTCACCAGCCTGGCGATTCCGCTGGGGCTGGATGCGCGCTGGACGACCGCGGCCTGGGCCGTTGAGGGTGCAGGGATTTTCTGGCTCGGCCTGCGCCAACAGCGGCCGATGGCTCGTGCCTTTGCCCTGCTGCTGCAACTGGGCTCGGCGCTGATGTTCGCCAGCGAGCTACGCGCCGGCGACGTCAGCCTGATCGCCGGTGCACCGCTGGGCGCATTGCTGCTTGGCGTCGCGCTGCTGTTCAGCTTCCACCAATTGCACAAGGCCGAGCCTGAGCAGACTCGCGATTGGGAGCGTCGTGGCCAACCGGTCCTGGCCGGCCTGGGCCTGGCATTCCTCTATCTGCTGGCGCCGTTGTTTTTCCTCGTCCATGGCACCGCGATTGCCTGGGCCCTGGCGGGGCTGGTGACGCTGTTTGTGGGCGCGCGCCTGCCATCACGCACTGTTGTGCTGGGCGGCTTCATCGTGCAGTTGCTCGCTGGTGCGATGTTCCTGGTGGCCGGCTCGGATTTTCTCGCCACCCTGGCCCGCGAAGGTTTGCAGCCGCTGGCGCATGAACGTTTCTGGGCGCCGTTGGTGTTGGGGCTGGCCGGGTTGGTCGGCGCCTGGCGCTTGCAGCGGGAACGCCCGGCGCCCGTGTTGAACCAGCGGCTGGCCGATGTGCTGCTGGTGTGGGGCGCGCTCTGGTGGGCGTTGGCGTGGAGCAGCGAAGTGCTGCGCTTTGCCCCGGTGAACGTGCAGACGACTTTGTTGCTGGTCGTCGCCGCAATGAGCGTCGCGTTGTGGTCGGTGTTGGCGTTGCGCCTGAAATGGCCGGCACTGGCCGTGGTCTGCACGGCCCTGATGCCCGTCGCGGGCCTGGTGTTGCTGGCGGCCTGGCACTCGCGTTATCACCCGGCGGCCGGTTTTGGCTGGTTGGCCTGGACGGTGCTGTTCGTAGTGCATTTCATCTCGTTGCGCCGCCTGGCGCCGATGCTCTCGGCGCGTGCCCTGGCTGTGGCCCATGTGCTCGGCTGCTGGCTGTTGATCGGTGTGCTGGCGCTGGAATTGCGTTTCGTCCTTTTGATGCTCTCCGAGCAATACAACGCCTGGCGCTGGTTGGGCTGGGCGATCCTGCCGAGTCTGTACCTGGTGCTGATGGCGGCCCCGCGTGCCTGGCCCTGGCCGGTGTCGGCCTATCCGCGTGAGTACCGCCTGTACGCGGCGGCGCCTTTGGCGTTGCTGATGCTCGGCTGGTTCTGGCTGGCGAACAGCTTCAGCAGCGGGGCCGCCGAGCCACTGCCTTACGTGCCCTTGCTCAACCCGCTGGAACTGGGCCTGCTGTTTGCACTATTGGGGATATACGTATGGGCCCGCAGCGCGGCGCACTCTCTTGCGCTGCGCCAGGACACCGTCGACTACCTCACGCAGGGGGTGATCGGTGTATCGCTGTTCGCCTTCTTCACCGCGCTGGTGAACCGCACGGCGCACCATTGGGGCGGCGTGCCGTTCGAGCTGGAGACGTTGCTTGCCTCGATGCAGGTGCAGGCAGGGTTGTCGATCGTCTGGACCCTGATGGCGCTGGGCCTGATGATCGGTGGTCATCTGCGCGGTCGTCGCGAAGTCTGGCTGATTGGCGCGGCGTTGATCGGCGTGGTGGTGGCGAAACTGTTCTTTGTCGAATTGAGTAACCGTGGCGGGCTCGCCCGGATCGTCTCGTTTATCGGCGTGGGTGTCTTGCTGTTGGTGGTGGGCTATTTCGCCCCGTTACCGCCCAAGCGTGCCGACGCCGTGCCGGACTCTGAAAAACCGGCCCCGCAAACCGAAGGAGTGTCGTCTTGAGTCAGAAGCTGAGCCGGGTCTGGTTGGGCGCTGTTGCCGTGGGGATGGCGCTGTCGGCCAGCGCGCAGGAACAACCGGCGGACTTCTCCACGCAAGTGCCGCTGACGCTAAGCGGTGAGGGGCCGTGGTATCGCCTCGAGGTGCCCCTGGCCATACAGCTCAACGCCAGCCAAACCGACCTGAGCGACCTGCGGGTGTTCAACGCTGGCGGCGAGCCACAGGCCTATGCGCTGGCGCGGGAAACCGTGCAGACCGGGGAAAACGTCGCCTTGACCGACGTGAAGTGGTTTCCGTTGTACAACGACGCGGACGACAACGAGCGCGCGCCGAGTGTGCGAGTGCAATCCAATGCCAACGGTGCCCTGGTGGAAGTGCAGCCTTCCAGCCAGTTGGAGGCCGGTGAAGAGGTGCTGCGCGGCTGGTTGCTCGACGCCAGCGCGATCAAGGCGCCGTTGCAGCAACTGATCCTCGACTGGACCAGCGAGCGCGACGGCTTCCAGCGATTCAGCATCGAGGCCAGTGACGACCTGCAGCATTGGCAGTCGTGGGGCGATGGCCAGGTGGCGCGATTGACGTTCGCCGACGAGCGGGTCGAACAGCATGAAGTCGGTTTGCCGGGGCAATCGGCGCGGTATCTGCGCCTGTTGTGGAGCACACCTGCGTCTGCGCCGACGCTGACCTCGGCACAACTGCAAAGCGCCACCGCCCGCAGCCTGCCGTTGCCGCTGGTGTGGTCGCAGGCATTGGCGGGCACCCGCGAGAAGGCCGGCGAATACACCTGGCAATTGCCGATGGGCTTGAATGTCGAGCGCTTGCAGGTCGAACTGGAACAGCCAAACAGTCTGGCGCCGGTGACCCTGGCCGGACGGCTGGACAGTCGGCGGCCCTGGCAACCGCTGGGTGGTGGCCTGCTTTATCGCCTGACCCAGAACGGTCAGGACGTGGTGCAGAACGAATTGCAGCTGCCGGGGCGAACCGTGCAGCAGCTGAAGTTGATGGTGGACGAGCGGGGCGGCGGCCTCGGTGAACAGGCGCCGAACCTGAAGTTTGCCGTGCGCGCCACGCAACTGGTGTTCCTCGCCCGCGGTGCCGGGCCCTACACTCTGGCGCTGGGCAATGCGACGGTGAAGGCGGCGAACCTGCCGTTGACCACGCTGATTCCCGACTACAGTGCGGCGAAGTGGGCAACGCTTGGGCGGGCGACGGTGGATGCCGAGGTGGTGAGCACGCCAGCCTCGACGGCGGTGGGGGCGGCGACTTCGGACACCGACTGGAAGAAATTCGGGTTGTGGGCGGTGTTGCTGCTCAGTGTGTTGTTTCTGGGGGCGATGGCGTTCAGCTTGTTGCGCAAGCCGCCGGCAAAGACCTGAGGCGGGTGCTGCGCACCCTGATCGCGAGCAAGCTCGCTCCTACAGGTCCAGCGTCAATCCTGTAGGAGCGAGCTTGCTCGCGATGAGGGCATATCGGCCAGTGAAAATGCCGGTTTCGAACTACGCTAAACCCCGCGCATGAACTCTATTGGGCGTATCACGTCTGATAGGAGGAAATGCGCCTCGACTCGCGTTAAACTGCGCGGGTTTTTAGCCCCCCCATTCCACCGGAGCCGTCCATGTCCCGCGTTACCCTGAGTCGCTATTTGATTGAGCAGACCCGCAGCAACAACACTCCTGCCGATCTGCGCTTCCTGATCGAAGTGGTGGCGCGTGCCTGCAAGGAGATCAGCCACGCCGTGTCCAAAGGCGCCCTGGGTGGTGTTCTGGGCAGCATGGGCACTGAAAACGTCCAAGGCGAAGTGCAGAAGAAACTCGACGTGATCTCCAACGAGATCCTGCTCGAAGCCAACGAATGGGGCGGTCACCTGGCCGGCATGGCGTCCGAGGAAATGGACAACGCCTACCAGATCCCGGGCAAATACCCGAAAGGCGCCTACCTGCTGGTCTTCGACCCGCTGGACGGTTCGTCGAACATCGACATCAACGCCCCGGTCGGCACCATCTTCTCGGTGCTGCGTTGCCCGAACGAATACCTGAGCCAGAACGAAGCGCTGAACGAAAAAGCCTTCCTGCAGCCAGGCACCCAGCAAGTGGCCGCCGGTTATGCGATCTACGGCCCACAGACCATGCTGGTGCTGACCCTGGGCGATGGCGTCAAAGGCTTCACCCTGGACCGCGAAATGGGCAGCTTCGTGCTGACCCACGAAAACATCACCATTCCTGAGTCCACCCAGGAATTCGCGATCAACATGTCCAACCAGCGCCACTGGGAAGCCCCGGTTCAGCGCTACGTCAGCGAGCTGCTGGCCGGTGACGAAGGTCCGCTGAAAAAGAACTACAACATGCGCTGGGTTGCCGCGATGGTAGCGGACGTGCACCGCATCCTTACCCGTGGTGGCCTGTTCATGTACCCACGCGATGCCCGTGAGCCTTCCAAGCCGGGCAAACTGCGCCTGATGTACGAAGCCAACCCGATGTCGTTCCTGGTCGAGCAGGCCGGTGGCGCATCCACCAACGGCCACCAGCGCATCCTCGACATCCAGCCTGAAGGCCTGCACCAGCGTTGCGCAGTGTTCCTGGGCTCGAAAGAAGAAGTGGCCCGCGCCACGGCCTACCACAAGGAGTAAGCCATGACCTCGCCCTGGCAGCCGGTGCTTGAATGGTGGTTCGGAACAGCCGGATCATCCAGGGAAGTGGCGGCGCAGAAGGGCGGTTTATGGTTCGGCAAGCGCGACAGTCAGGACCTCGAGGCGCGGGAGCGTTTCGGGGACCTGGTGGAGCAGGCACTGGCCGGCGGATTGACCGAATGGGCGCAACGCCCCGAAGGTTGGCTGGCCCTGGTGTTGCTGCTCGATCAACTGCCGCGCATGCTCTTTCGCGACTCCCCCAAAGCCTTTTCCGGTGACAACAGGGCCCAGGCCCTGGTGGCGCAAGGCATCGCCGCGGATTTCGACCGGCAATTGCCGCCGATCCAGCGGGTGTTCATCTACATCGTGCTGGAACACTGCGAGCACCTGGCGGTGCAGAACGAATGCATCTCGCGCTACATCGACCTGCTGGAGCAACAGCCGGAGAGTGATCGAGGGTTGTTTGCCGATTACCTGGACTATGCCGAGAAGCATCAGAAGGTGATCGCGCAGTTTGGGCGGTTTCCTCATCGCAATGAGGTGTTGGGGCGGGAGTCTACCGTTGAAGAGCTGGAGTTTTTGAGTAAGCCTGGTTCAAGGTTCTGAATCTCTTTCGCCAGTGATGGCCTCATCGCGAGCAAGCCCGCTCCCACAGGGATCACTCTGAACCTGTGGGAGCGAGCCTGCTCGCGATTGGGCCGGTGAGGGTCCCTTAGATCCTGAAACTACCCACCAGATGCTTCAACCGCGCCGCCTGCTGCTCAAGATCCGCACACGCACGCAGTGTCGCCTGCAAGTTCTCCACACCTTCCTGGTTCAGCGTGTTGATCTCGTTGATGTCGACGTTGATCGACTCCACCACGGCGGTCTGTTCTTCGGTGGCAGTGGCGACTGACTGGTTCATCCCGTCGATTTCGCCGATGCGCTGGGTCACGCTGCCCAGGCGCTCACCGGCCTGGTTGGCGATGCCGACGCTGCTTTCGCTCTGGCGCTGGCTGTCGGTCATGGTGCTGACCGCTTCGCGGGCGCCGACTTGCAGCTCCTCGATCATCTTCTGCACTTGCTGCGCCGAATCCTGGGTGCGGTGCGCCAGGTTGCGCACTTCGTCGGCGACCACGGCAAAACCGCGGCCCGCTTCACCGGCGCGGGCGGCTTCGATGGCGGCGTTGAGTGCCAGCAGGTTGGTCTGCTGGGAGATGCTGGTGATCACTTCCAGAATCTGCCCGATGTTCACGGTGTTGCTGTTGAGCGTCTCGATGTTGCCGCACGAATCGCTGATTTTCGCCGACAGCTGATGCATGGCGGTGATGGTTTTATCCACGGTCTGCTGGCCGTCTTCGGCCAGTGCGCGGGCATCGCTCGAATGCTGCGAGGCGAGGGCGGCGTTCTGGGCGATTTCCTGGGCGGCGGCGCCAAGCTGGTTGATCGCTGCGGCGACGCTGCTGGTGCGCGAAGCCTGCTGGTCGGAGTTGAACATCGACGAGTTGGAGGCCGCGACAACGCGCAGCGCCACTTCGTTGACCTGGCCGGTGGCCGAGGACACTTCGCGGATCGAGGTGTGGATACGCTCGACGAACCGGTTGAACGACAGCCCCAGCGCACCGAATTCGTCATGGCCGTGGATGGTCAGGCGCTTGGTCAGGTCACCTTCGCCTTCGGCGATGTCGTGCATGGCACGGCCCATGGTCAGCAGCGGCTGCATCAGGAAGCTGATGAGCATGCCCAGCAGGGTGATGATGATCACCACGGCAATCACCATGGCGATGATCGCCGAGGTGCGGAACTCGCTGAGCATTGCGAACGCGGTGTCTTGGTCGAGCACCAGCGCCACGTACCAGTCGGCCGATGGCACGCCGTTGACGTGGGTGAAGGAGATGAACTGGCGTTTGCCACCGATCTCGACTTCTTTCATGCCCGGGCTGACCTTGGGCGTGTCGTTCGGGTAGGCCTCGGCCAGGTTCTTGAGCACCAGCTTGGTGTCCGGGTGGATCAGGATCTTGCCGTCGGCACTGACGATGAAGGCATGGCCATGGCCGCCGAAGTTCAGCGAGTTGATGATTGCGCTGACGTTGGTCATGTCAATGTCGGCGCCTGCCACACCAATCATCTGGCCCTGGCGCTGCACCGGTGTTGCGACAGTGATCACCAGTTTGCCGGATGACGCCGCGATGTAGGGCTCGGTGACGATGGTCTGCTGCGCGCTGTTGGCCGCCTTGTACCAGCCACGGGCGCGTGGATCGTAGTCGGCTGCGCGGTTGCCCGCCGGAACCGAGAACATCACGCCATCGGTGCCGCCGAAATAGCTCAGCTGGAAGTTGCCGGTGTAGGCAGGCAGGTCAATCACGCGTTTCAGGCTGCTCAGGGCGCTGCCGTCGGCGGAGATCTGTTGCGACATCGACTGCAGCAATTGAATGCGGCTTTCCAGCCAGGTCTGGATGTTGCTGGTGGTCAGGCTGCCGAGTTCCTGCATGGAGGATTCGGTGTTGCTGCGCAGGGATTCACGCTGTCGGTAGTCGTTGAACAGAATGAAACAGGCAAATGCAACGGCCACCACGAGGGCGGCAGCCAACAGAATTTTGTGGCTGAACTTCATGTTTCTGGTCATTAAATGAACTACCGCAAAAGGGCTGGTCAAGAAGGGCGTCAGTTTGCCATCACAAAGGGCTTTACGCTGCCTTTTTTGTCGACGGGGCGGCGCCAAAGATTAGGCGCATTTGGCCAAACCCGACGAAATGCGCAACAGCGCTGCAAAGTGGCTGATTTTTCGGTGAAAGACAGACGAGCGGCCCAAGAAATAGGCAACGGGTCAGGGAACCCGACAGGGGTTTTCACTTCTAAGCTTCTGCTTGGCAGTTTGCCATTCCCCTTCGCTCCAGGAGTTTCACCATGTCGCTGCGCTCCATCGCTGTGCTTTCGTTCTGCGTATTGTTGGTCGCGTGCGGCAAGGTCAATCAGGAAAACTACTCCAAATTGTCGACGGGCATGCCCAAGGCCGAGGTCGAAACCTTGCTGGGCAAGCCTACCGACTGCTCGGGCGCCTTTGGCTTGTCCAGTTGCACCTGGGGCGACAAGAACAGCTTTATCAGCGTGCAGTACGCCGGTGACAAAGTGATGATGTTTTCCGGCCAAGGCCTGAAGTAATCCGGGGCGTTGTGCCCGCGGGAGAAAAACAATGAAGCAGTTTTTGATCCTTCTTCTGGCCAGCCTGGTATTGGCTGGCTGCGCTACGACTGGCGAAGATCCGTTGGCGCCGAAAACCGTCAACAGCGTCAACCTGAAGAAGTACCAGGGCACCTGGTATGAGTTGGCGCGCTTGCCGATGTATTTCCAGCGCAATTGTGCGCAGTCCGAAGCGCATTACACGTTGAAGCCTGACGGCAATATCCTGGTGCTCAACCGCTGCCTGACGGCGGATTGGCAATGGGAAGAGGCCAAGGGCACGGCTTATCCACAGGTGCCGGGCAAGACTGACAAATTGTGGGTCGAGTTCGATACCTGGTTTTCGCGGTTGATTCCGGGTGTGGCGAAGGGCGAGTACTGGGTGTTGTATGTCAGCGATGACTACAAGACCGCCATCGTCGGCGACCCGAGCCGCCGCTACCTGTGGCTGCTGTCCCGAACCCCGACGGTCAATGGTGTGGTGCGTGAGGAGTTGCTGAGCAAGGCCCGCCAGCAGGGCTACGACACCACCCGACTGATCTGGCGCGCCACGGATACGCAGATGGCGAAGACGTCGAACTGATTGTTTATGTCGGCCTAAATGTGGGAGCGAGCCTGCTCGCGATGATTCAGTCAGTGACCTCGGTGTCGGCTGACACTTCATCGCGAGCAGGCTCGCTCCCACAGTTTTTTTGTGTTCCAAAAGTCGGTTTGTATCAGCCGAGCAATTCGCGCAACACCTGGGTAAACGCCCGGCTACTTTCCTCTTCCCCCGCATGCCGCCCATCGCGCACGACCCACTGGCCGTTGACCAGCACGTCGCGCACCTGACGATCGCCACCGGCGAACAGCCAACGATTGAGAATCCCGTCGCCACTGGCCGTCGCCAGGTACGGATCGTTGCCGTCCAGCACCAGCCAATCGGCACGCTTGCCGACTTCCAGTGCACCAATCGGCTGGCCCAGCGCCTGGGCGCCGCCGTCCAGGGCTGCGTCGTAGAGCGTGCGGCCGACCATCGGCTGATCGGCGCCATACAGGCGGTTACGCCGCTGGTCGCGCAGGCGTTGTCCGTATTCAAGCCAACGCAATTCTTCCACCACGCTCAACGACACATGGCTGTCGGAGCCAATGCCCATGCGCCCGCCCTGGGCGAGGAAGTCCACCGCCGGGAAGATCCCGTCGCCGAGGTTGGCTTCGGTGGTCAGGCACAGGCCGGCGATGGCGCGGCTTTTGGCCATGGACGAGACTTCTTCCGCCGTGGCGTGAGTGGCATGCACCAGGCACCAGCGCTGATCGACCTCGACGTTTTCATACAGCCATTGCAGCGGACGGCGCCCGCTCCAGCTCAGGCAGTCGTCGACTTCCTTCTGCTGTTCGGCGATGTGGATGTGCACCGGGCACTGCTTGTCGCTGGCGGCGAGCACTTCGCTGATCTGCTGCGGGGTGACCGCGCGCAGCGAGTGGAAACACAGGCCGAGCGATTGCGCTTTCTGTTGCGCCAGCAGTGGCTGCAAGCGTGACTGCAGCTTCAGGTAGTTTTCCGTGCTGTTGATAAAGCGGCGCTGGCCTTCGTTCGGGGTCTGGCCACCGAAGCCGGCGTGGCTGTACAGCACCGGCAGCAGGGTCAGGCCGATACCGGCGGCGCTGGCCGCCTGGCTGATACGCAGCGCCAGTTCGGCCGGGTCCGCGTAGGGTTGGCCGTCGGTGTCGTGGTGCACGTAGTGGAATTCGGCCACCGAGGTGTAACCGGCCTTGAGCATTTCGATGTACAGCTGGCGAGCGATGACGCCCAGTTGCTCGGGGCTGATTTTTCCGACGAGGCGGTACATCAAGTCACGCCAGGTCCAGAAACTGTCGTTCGGATTGCCCGCCACTTCGGCCAGGCCCGCCATCGCCCGCTGGAACGCGTGGGAGTGCAGGTTGGGCATGCCCGGCAACAGCGGACCGTTCAGCCGCTCGGCGCCATCTGCGTGGGAATCGGCCTGGATATGAGTCAGTACGCCCTCGGCGCTGACCTCAAGACGTACATTGTTGGCCCATCCACTAGGCAGCAGCGCGCGTTCGGCAAAGAAGGCGGACATGGTTCAGCACCCCATCGTGTGTTATTTGTATATACATATACAGACGTTTGCCTGCCCGGTAAACTCCGGCAAGCTAGCAATCTCAACCAGACGACCAAGGATCCATCGTGCCGACTCCGCCTCCAGTCTCTCCGTTGGCCGCGAACATGGGCGACAGTCCGGCGCCCTTGTACGCTCGCGTCAAACAGATGATCACCCAGCAAATCGACAGCGGGGCGTGGCCGCCGCATTACCGCGTTCCGTCGGAAAGCGAGCTGGTCAGCCAGCTTGGCTTCAGCCGCATGACCATCAACCGCGCACTGCGCGAGATGACCGCCGACGGCCTGCTGGTGCGCATGCAAGGCGTCGGCACGTTCGTCGCCGAGCCGAAGAGCCAGTCCGCGCTGTTCGAAGTGCACAACATCGCCGACGAAATCGCCTCCCGTGGCCATCGCCATACCTGCACCGTCATCACCCTTGAAGAAGAGGCGGCCGGTTCCGAGCGGGCCGTGGCGCTGGACATGCGCGAAGGACAGAAGGTGTTCCACTCGCTGATCGTGCATTACGAAAACGACATTCCGGTGCAAATCGAAGACCGTTTCGTCAACGCGCTGGTGGCGCCCGATTACCTCAAGCAGGATTTCACCCTGCAAACCCCGTACGCCTACCTGAGCCAGGTGGCGCCGCTGACCGAGGGCGAACACGTGGTCGAGGCGATCCTGGCCGAGGCGTCGGAGTGCAAGTTGCTGCAGATCGAGAAGGGCGAGCCGTGCCTGCTGATTCGCCGGCGCACCTGGTCCGGTCGTCAGCCGGTGACCGCCGCCCGCTTGATCCACCCCGGTTCCCGTCATCGTCTGGAAGGTCGGTTTCACAAATGAATCAGCTCAAGGTTTTACGCGCCACGGACTACCCGCGCATGCCGTGGAAAAACGGCGGCGGCAGCACCGAGGAAATTACCCGGGATGCCGGCACCGGCCTGGACGGCTTTGGCTGGCGTCTGTCGATTGCCGACATTGGCGAGTCGGGCGGATTTTCCACGTTTGCCGGCTACGAGCGGATCATCACCGTGTTGCAGGGCGACGGCATGACCCTGTCGGTGGACGGCCAGGCCACCCGGCCGCTGTTACCGCTCGATCCTTTTGCCTTCAGTGGTGAAAGCCATGTGTCCTGCACACTGATCGGCGGACCGATCCGCGATTTCAACCTGATCTATGCGCCAAAACGTTACCGCACCCGGCTGCAATGGCTGGACGGCGAGCAGCGGTTTTTCAGCGAGGCGGGCACCGTCTTGGTGTTCAGCGTCAGCGATGCGCTGCAGGTGAAGGTCGGTAACACGGCTTCGCAACTGGCGCGCCATGATTGCCTACAACTGGACGGTAACAGTGGGTTGCTGGAGATCGCCAGCCAGGGCGCCTGCTGCGTGATTGAGCTGACAGCGCGCTGATTCAAAACCCAGTCAATTTCATCGCGGGCAAGCCCGCTCCCACAGAGATTGAGGTGGAACACATTTTTTGTGTCTGCCGCAATCCTGTGGGAGCGGGCTTGCCCGCGATGTTTTTTTGCGCCTGGAAAACCGTTCCCGAATGCGCACCACTTTGTTACCGAACGCCCCATCACAGCGCAAAACCCCACTCCCGTAACAAATCCCACCTGCCGCACAAACTCCCGCCGAAAAATTTCATCTTCGCCACAACCCTTGATCCAGGCGCTCTCCAGCCGTTTCCAAAGTTTTCTTGAATGCCCATCCAACAAGTTGGCCGCTTGATTGCATATGCTTGTATGTACAAGTAAAGACGTATGCGTATGAGTCGACCGAGACTCCCCGCAACGTCCACCTGATTCGCTTGTCGCGCAACGATGCGCACAGGCTGGCTTACCCACCGCCAGGGTTGGTTTGGATTGATCGCTGAGGAGTCTTTTTCGTGACTGACAAAATTACCAAGTTCCGGGATGTTGAAATTCGCGCCGCCCGCGGCAACAAGCTGACCGCCAAGAGCTGGCTGACTGAAGCGCCGCTGCGCATGCTGATGAACAACCTCGATCCGGAAGTGGCCGAGAACCCCAAGGAGCTGGTGGTCTACGGCGGTATCGGACGTGCGGCGCGTAACTGGGAGTGCTACGACAAGATCGTCGAGAGCCTGACCAACCTGAACGAAGACGAAACCCTGCTGGTGCAATCCGGCAAGCCGGTCGGCGTGTTCAAGACCCACAGCAACGCCCCGCGCGTACTGATCGCCAACTCCAACCTGGTGCCTCACTGGGCCACCTGGGAACACTTCAACGAGCTCGACGCCAAAGGCCTGGCCATGTACGGCCAGATGACCGCCGGCAGCTGGATCTACATCGGCAGCCAGGGCATCGTCCAGGGCACCTACGAAACCTTCGTTGAAGCCGGTCGCCAGCACTACAACGACAACCTGACCGGCAAGTGGGTCCTGACCGCCGGCCTGGGCGGCATGGGCGGTGCGCAACCGCTGGCCGCGACCCTGGCCGGCGCCTGCTCGCTGAACATCGAATGCCAGCAGATCAGCATCGACTTCCGTCTGAAGACCCGTTACGTCGACGAGCAGGCCAAAGACCTCGACGACGCCCTGGCCCGCATCGCCAAGTACACCGCCGAAGGCAAGGCGATCTCCATCGCCCTGTGCGGCAACGCCGCTGAAATCCTCCCGGAACTGGTCCGTCGTGGCGTGCGCCCGGACATGGTCACCGACCAGACCAGCGCCCACGACCCGCTCAACGGCTACCTGCCGGCCGGCTGGACCTGGGACGAATACCGCGCTCGCGCCAAGACCGAGCCGGCTGCCGTGGTCAAGGCCGCCAAGCAGTCGATGGCCGTGCACGTCAAAGCCATGCTGGACTTCCAGAAAATGGGCGTGCCGACCTTCGACTACGGCAACAACATCCGTCAGATGGCCCAGGAAGAAGGCGTGGAAAACGCATTCGACTTCCCAGGTTTCGTGCCGGCCTACATCCGTCCACTGTTCTGCCGTGGCATCGGCCCGTTCCGCTGGGCGGCACTGTCGGGCGACCCGCAGGACATCTACAAGACCGATGCCAAGGTCAAGGAACTGATCCCGGACGACGCCCACCTGCACAACTGGCTGGACATGGCTCGCGAGCGCATCAACTTCCAGGGTCTGCCGGCGCGTATCTGCTGGGTTGGCCTGGGCCTGCGCGCCAAGCTCGGCCTGGCGTTCAACGAAATGGTACGCAGCGGCGAGCTGTCGGCACCGATCGTCATCGGCCGCGACCACCTGGACTCCGGTTCGGTATCGAGCCCGAACCGCGAAACCGAGTCGATGCAGGACGGTTCCGACGCCGTGTCCGACTGGCCACTGCTCAACGCCCTGCTCAACACTGCGAGCGGCGCAACCTGGGTTTCCCTGCACCACGGCGGCGGCGTCGGCATGGGCTTCTCCCAGCACTCGGGCATGGTGATCGTCTGCGACGGTACTGACGAAGCGGCCGAGCGTATCGCCCGCGTACTGCACAACGACCCGGCCACCGGTGTCATGCGCCACGCCGATGCCGGTTACCAGATCGCCATCGACTGCGCCAAGGAACAAGGGCTGAACCTGCCGATGATTACCGGCAAGTAAAAAGCAGTCGCTGTAAATGCTTTTTGTGGGAGCGAGCCTGCTCGCGATGAGGGCGTCACATCCAACGCATCGTTGACTGACAAACCGCTATCGCGAGCAGGCTCGCTCCCACGGAAGCAGAGCCAACCCAAATCCAGAACAATCCACAGAGGTTGAACCATGGCTGTCCAAGACGCACGTGCAGGCAACAAACCGTTGATCGAAAAACGCTCGATCGACTACATCCCGGAAGCGGAAAGACACGGTCGTCTGTTCAGCCAGTTCACCCTGTGGATGGGCGCCAACCTGCAAATCACCGCGATCGTGACCGGTGCATTGGCGGTGGTGCTGGGCGGTGATGTGTTCTGGTCGTTGATCGGCTTGTTCATCGGTCAACTGCTGGGCGGCGGGGTCATGGCGTTGCACGCGGCGCAAGGGCCCAAACTGGGCTTGCCGCAGATGATCTCCAGCCGCGTGCAGTTCGGGGTCTATGGTGCGGCGATCCCGATCGTGCTGGTGTGCCTGATGTACCTGGGGTTCACCGCCACGGGCACCGTGCTGTCCGGCCAGGCCCTGGGGCAGTTGTTCGGCGTCAGCGACACCGTCGGCATCCTCATCTTCGCCAGTGTCATCGTGCTGGTCACGGTGCTGGGCTACCGGGTGATCCATTTCATCGGTCGTGTCGCCAGCATCATCGGCGTGATTGCCTTCGTTTACCTGTTCAGTCGCCTGATGAGCCAGACGGATGTGGGCGCGCTCCTGCAAATCCGTCAATTCAGCTGGAGCAGCTTCCTGCTGGCGGTGTCGCTCGCGGCCTCCTGGCAGATCGCTTTCGGCCCCTACGTGGCTGACTATTCCCGTTACCTGCCAAGCAGCACTTCGTCGGTGAAAACCTTTTTCGCCGCCGGGGCAGGTTCGGTCATCGGCGCCCAGGTGGCGATGATCCTCGGTGTGTTCGCCGCAGCTTCCGCCAACGGCCAATACGCCGGCCACGAAGTGGCGTACATCGTCGGTTTCGCCGGCAGTGGTGCCACCGCTGCGCTGCTGTACTTCAGCATCGCATTCGGCAAGGTGACCATTTCCACGCTGAACTCCTACGGCAGCTTCATGTGCATCGCTACCATCATCAGCGGCTTCCGTGGCCGCCTGGAAGTGACGCGCCTGCAACGCCTGGTGTTCGTGCTGGTGATCGTCGGCGCGGCGACCCTGATCGCCCTGCTGGGCCAGCACTCGTTCCTTGGTGCGTTCAAGTCTTTCATCCTGTTCCTGCTGGCGTTCTTCACGCCTTGGAGCGCAATCAACCTGGTGGACTACTACTGTATTACCCGCGAACGCTATGACGTGCCGGCACTGGCCGATCCCAATGGCCGCTATGGCCGCTGGAACCTGCTGGGTATCAGCATCTACGTGTTCGGTGTGCTGGTGCAGTTGCCGTTCATCTCCACCAAGTTCTATACCGGCCCGTTGGTCGCTGCATTGGGCGATGTGGACATCTCCTGGATCATCGGCCTGGTTCTGCCTGCTGCGCTGTACTACATCTGCGCGAAAAAATGGCACGGTTCGGTACCCGATCAACTGATCCTGCCAGTCGAGCAGGGCAGTGTTGTACAACCTAAAACAAGCGGAAACGGTCGCGCTGCGGCGCAGGCCTGATTGGACGTGGACAGGGCTGGATGCCTCTTGACTGCCGTAAGCCAATTCATGATTAGGAGCGTCACAACAATGAAATCGAACAAGACCCTGCTGACCACATTGCTTTCCATGGGCCTGCTGGCCAGTGCCGGCGCCACCCAGGCGGCCGGTTGGTGCGAGTCGGGCAAACCTGTGAAGTTCGCCGGCCTGAACTGGGAAAGCGGCATGCTGCTGACCGACGTCCTGCAAGTGGTCCTGGAAAAAGGCTACGGCTGCAAGACCGACAGCCTGCCGGGCAACTCCATCACCATGGAAAACGCCCTGAGCAGTAACGACATCCAGATCTTTGCCGAAGAGTGGGTCGGCCGCAGTGAGGTCTGGAACAAGGCCGAGAAGGCCGGCAAGGTCGTCGGTGTCGGTGCGCCGATCGTGGGGGCGATCGAAGGCTGGTACGTGCCGCGCTACGTGATCACAGGCGATCCCGAACGCAAGATCGAAGCCAAGGCGCCGGACCTGAAAAACGTCGCTGACCTGGGCAAGTACGCAGCGATCTTCAAGGACCCGGAAGAGCCGTCCAAGGGCCGTTTCTACAACTGCCCGGCCGGTTGGACCTGTGAGCTGGACAACAGCGAAATGCTCAAGAGCTACGGCCTGGAAAGCACCTACACCAACTTCCGCCCAGGCACCGGCCCGGCGCTGGATGCGGCGGTGCTGTCGAGCTACAAGCGCAAGGAACCGATCCTGTTCTACTACTGGTCGCCAACCCCGCTGATGGGCCAGATCGACGCGGTCAAACTCGAAGAGAAACCGGGTGTCGACAAGTCCGTGAGCATCAAGGTCGGCCTGTCCAAGACCTTCCACGACGAAGCGCCGGAACTGGTCGAAGTGCTGACCAAGGTCAACCTGCCGATCGACCTGCTGAACCAGAACCTGGGCCGCATGGCGAAGGAACGTATCGAGTCGCCAAAACTGGCGAAAATCTTCCTCAAGGAACATCCTGAAGTCTGGCACGCATGGGTGAGCGAAGACGCAGCCAAGAAAATCGACGCGGCCTTGTAGGTCGAGTATTTCCGGCTGCCGGCAACGGCAGCCGGACGCTTGATCGCAACCCCTTGATTGAGAGTCTCTTATGTTTCCCGAAAGCTTTACCTTTTCCATCGCCGACTGGGTCAACGGTTGGGTCGATTCGCTGGTCACCAACTACGGCGATGTGTTCCGCCACATCTCCGACACCCTGTTGTGGGCCATCGTCAATCTCGAAGGGCTGCTGCGTGCCGCGCCCTGGTGGCTGATGCTGGCGATCGTCGCCGGCGTGGCCTGGCATGCGACCCGCAAAGTGGTGACCACCGCGGTCATCGTCGGCCTGTTGTTCCTGGTGGGTGCGGTTGGCCTGTGGGACAAGCTGATGCAGACCCTGGCGCTGATGCTGGTGGCAACGATCATTTCGGTACTGATCGGCGTGCCGCTGGGCATCCTCTCGGCACGCAGCAATCGCCTGCGTTCGGTGCTGATGCCGCTGCTGGACATCATGCAGACCATGCCGAGCTTCGTGTACCTGATCCCGGTGCTGATGCTGTTCGGCCTGGGCAAGGTGCCAGCGATCTTCGCCACCGTGATCTACGCCGCGCCGCCGCTGATCCGCCTGACTGACCTGGGTATTCGTCAGGTCGATGGTGAAGTGATGGAAGCGATCAACGCCTTCGGCGCCAACCGCTGGCAGCAACTGTTCGGCGTGCAACTGCCGCTGGCCCTGCCGAGCATCATGGCTGGCATCAACCAGACCACCATGATGGCCCTGTCGATGGTGGTGATCGCCTCGATGATCGGTGCCCGTGGACTGGGCGAGGACGTGCTGGTGGGCATCCAGACCCTCAACGTCGGCCGTGGCCTGGAAGCGGGCCTGGCGATCGTGATTCTGGCCGTGGTGATCGACCGCATTACGCAGGCGTATGGTCGCGCCCGGCATGAGGTGAGCAAATGAACAACGCAAGCGTAAGCAAGATCGAAGTCAAGAACGTCTTCAAGATTTTCGGCAACCGTGCCAAGGATGCACTGGGCCTGATCGGCCAGGGCAAGAGCAAGGACCAGGTGCTGGCCGAAACCGGCTGCGTGGTCGGGGTCAACGACCTGTCGCTGAGCATTGGCAGCGGTGAGATCTTCGTGATCATGGGCTTGTCGGGGTCTGGTAAATCGACCCTGGTGCGCCACTTCAACCGCCTGATCGACCCGACCAGCGGCGCGATCCTGGTGGACGGCGAAGACATCCTGCAATACGACATGGATGCCCTGCGCGAATTTCGCCGGCGCAAGATCAGCATGGTGTTCCAGAGCTTCGGCCTGCTGCCGCACAAGACCGTGGTCGAGAACGTCGCCTACGGCCTGAAAGTGCGTGGCGAGAGCAAGCAGATGTGCTCCGAGCGGGCGCTGCACTGGATCAACACCGTGGGCCTGAAGGGCTACGAAAACAAGTTCCCGCACCAGCTTTCCGGCGGTATGCGCCAGCGTGTCGGCCTGGCCCGCGCCTTGGCGGCGGACACCGACATCATCCTGATGGACGAAGCGTTCAGCGCCCTTGACCCATTGATCCGCGCCGAGATGCAGGATCAGTTGCTGGAGCTGCAAAAGACCCTGCACAAGACCATCGTCTTCATCACCCACGACCTCGACGAGGCCGTGCGCATCGGCAACCGCATCGCGATCCTCAAGGACGGCCGCCTGATCCAGGTCGGCACGCCACGCGAGATCCTGCATTCGCCAGCGGATGAGTATGTCGACCGGTTCGTGCAGCGGCGGGCGGCGGTGGTTTGATTTGAGTTTTGCGGCGGTCGGGCGGGCCCTATCGTCGGAACGCCGCCCGGGGCAAGCCCGCTCCCACAGGGATTGTGTGAAACCTGTAGGAGCGGGCTTGCCCCGGGCGGCGTTCCGACGATGAGGCCGGTGAAGCTGCATCAATATTGGCTAGAGGTAAAAGATGTCCCAGGCTGAAAAAATCGTAATCGCCGATGCCCCGTTGCGTTGGCAGGATGTGGTCGCGGTAGCCCGTCACGGCGCGCAGCTCGAGCTGGCGCCGCAGGCCTGGGCGCGTATCGAGAATGCCCAGGCCATCGTCCAGCGCATTGTCGCCAGCGGCGAGCGCGCCTATGGCGTCAACACCGGCCTGGGCGCGTTGTGCAACGTGTCGCTGGCTGACGAACAGCTCAGCCAACTGTCGCGCAACACCCTGCTCAGCCACGCCTGCGGCGTCGGCCCGGTGCTGACCAATGAGCAGACCCGCGCCATCCTGTGCGCGGCGATCCGCAATTTCAGCCAGGGCAAATCCGGTATCCATCGCCGCGTGGTCGAGGCCCTGCTGGCGTTGCTCAATCGCGGCATCACCCCGCAGGTGCCGTCTCAGGGTTCGGTGGGTTACCTGACCCACATGGCGCACATCGGCATCGCGCTGCTCGGCGTCGGCAATGTCAGCTACCGCGGGCAGGTCGTGACGGCGCAACAGGCGTTGGCCGAAGAGGGTCTGCAACCGGTGCAGCTGGGGGCCAAGGACGGTCTGTGCCTGGTCAACGGCACGCCGTGTATGACCGGCTTGAGCGCCCTGGCCATCGACGATGCCACGCGCCTGCTGCAATGGGCCGATGTCATCAGTGCCATGAGCTTCGAAGCCCAGCGCGGCCAGATCGCCGCGTTCGATGCCGAGATCATCGCGCTCAAACCGCACCCGGGCATGCAGCGGGTGGGCGTCAACCTGCGCGCCTTGCTCGACGGCAGCGAAGTGATCGCGACGAGCAAGGGCATCCGCACCCAGGACGCGCTGAGCATCCGCTCGATCCCGCAGGTCCACGGCGCCGTGCGTGATCAACTGGCGCATGCCATCGAGCAAATTGAAATCGAACTCAACGGCTGCACCGACAACCCGTTGCTGCTGGGCACCCCGGATAATTTCCGCATCATGTCCCAGGCCAACCCGCACGGTCAGTCGGTGGCGATGGCCGCTGATCTGCTGGCCATCGCCATGGCGGAAATCGGCTCGATTGCCGAACGGCGTCTCGACCGCCTGATCAACCCGCACGTCAGCGGCCTGCCGGCGTTCCTGGTGGCCAACCCGGGGGTGAACTCGGGGATGATGATCGTGCAATATGTCGCCGCGTCGCTGTGTGCGGAGAACCGCCAGCTGGCGCAACCGGCGGTACTCGACAACTACGTTACCTCGGGCCTGCAGGAAGACCACCTGAGCATGGGCACCAACGCCGCATTGAAGCTGCATCGCGCCCTGGAAAACTGCACGCAGATCCTCGCCATCGAGTACCTGCTGGCGGCCCAGGCCTTCGAATTCCTTAAGGAGCAGCGCTTTGGCGCCGGCACCGATACCGCCTGGCGCCTGCTGCGCGAGCGGGTCCCGGCCTACGACCAGGACCGCTGGCTGGCGCCGGACATCGCCGCCGCTGCCGGCGTGCTGAAAGACACGGGCCTGCTGCAAAAGGCCTTGCCGAATTTGCATTGATTTCCATACCCACCAGCGTGCCAAGGCGCCAGCCCCCTCAAAAAGGGGGAAGCGACGGACAACGGATATCTCCGGAGCGTCTGGTAGTGAACCACCACTCTCAAAAGGAGCAAGAACATGACTGCGCTGAACCTGATTCCCGGCCAACTGAGCCTGGCCCAACTGCGTGACGTCTATCAGCAACCGGTCACGCTGACCCTCGACAGCAGCGCCTCGGCCCAGATCGAAGCCAGCGTCGCCTGCGTGGAGCAGATCCTCGCCGAGAACCGCACCGCCTACGGCATCAACACCGGCTTCGGCCTGCTGGCCTCGACCCGTATCGCCAGCGAAGACCTGGAAAACCTGCAGCGCTCGCTGGTGCTGTCCCACGCCGCCGGTGTCGGCGAGCCGATCAGCGACGCGCTGGTGCGCCTGATCATGGTGCTCAAGGTCAACAGCCTGAGCCGTGGTTTCTCCGGCATTCGCCGTGTGGTGATCGACGCGCTCATCGCCCTGGTCAACGCCGAGGTCTACCCGCACATTCCGTTGAAAGGCTCGGTCGGTGCATCCGGTGACCTGGCGCCGCTGGCCCACATGTCGCTGGTGCTGCTGGGCGAAGGCAAGGCGCGCTACAAGGGCGAATGGCTGCCGGCCACCGAGGCGCTGAAAGTCGCAGGTCTGACCCCGCTGACCTTGGCGGCGAAAGAAGGCCTGGCGCTGCTCAACGGCACCCAGGTGTCCACCGCCTATGCCTTGCGTGGCCTGTTCGAAGGTGAAGACCTGTTCGCCGGCGCCCTGTCCCTGGGCGCGCTGACTGTTGAAGCGGTGCTGGGCTCGCGCTCGCCATTCGATGCGCGCATCCACGCTGCCCGTGGCCAGAAAGGCCAGATCGACGCCGCTGCTGCTTACCGCGATTTGCTCGGTGAGCGCAGCGAAGTGTCCGACTCCCACCAGAACTGCGAGAAGGTCCAGGACCCGTACTCCCTGCGCTGCCAGCCGCAGGTCATGGGCGCCTGCCTCACCCAGTTCCGCCAGGCCGCCGAAGTGCTGGCCATCGAAGCCAACGCCGTCTCCGACAACCCGTTGGTGTTCGCCGCTGAAGGTGACGTGATCTCCGGTGGCAACTTCCACGCCGAACCTGTCGCCATGGCCGCCGACAACATGGCCCTGGCCATCGCCGAAATCGGCTCGCTGAGCGAGCGCCGTATCTCGCTGATGATGGACAAGCACATGTCGCAATTGCCGCCATTCCTGGTGGCCAACGGTGGGGTGAACTCCGGCTTCATGATCGCCCAGGTGACGGCGGCGGCCCTGGCCAGCGACAACAAGGCGTTGTCCCATCCGCATTCGGTGGACAGCCTGCCGACCTCGGCCAACCAGGAAGACCACGTGTCCATGGCCCCGGCCGCCGGCAAGCGCCTGTGGGAAATGGCCGAGAACACCCGTGGCATTCTCGCCGTGGAGTGGCTGGCAGCGGCCCAGGGCCTGGACCTGCGCAACGGCCTGAAGACCTCGCCGAAACTGGAAAAGGCTCGCGCCATCCTGCGTAACGAAGTGCCGTTCTACGAGAAGGACCGCTTCTTTGCCCCGGACATCAACGCGGCCACCGAGCTGCTGGCTTCGCGGTGCCTGACTGATCTGGCGCCGGGCAAGTTGTTGCCGAGTCTGTAATGCACTTATCGCGAGCAGGCTCGCTCCCACAGGGTCATGCATTCCAATGTGGGAGCGAGCCTGCTCGCGAGATGTTCTTGAATACTGTGGAGACTAAGGGATGAAAACGCTCTGGCAACACTGCCACGTCGCAACCATGGCGCAGGGCGTCTACTCGATCATCGAGGACGCGGCCATCGTGACGTCCGGTGCGCTCATTGAGTGGATCGGCCCACGCGCCGAACTGCCGTCCGGCGAGTACCCGGCGGTCAACGATTTGAACGGGGCCTGGGTCACGCCGGGCCTGATCGACTGCCACACCCACACGGTGTTCGGCGGTAACCGCAGCGGTGAATTCGAACAGCGCCTGCAAGGCGTCAGCTACGCCGAGATCGCCGCTGCCGGTGGCGGCATCGCCAGCACGGTGCGCGCCACGCGGGCGGCCAGCGAAGACGAGCTGTTCGCCAGCGCCGCCAAGCGACTGAACAGCTTGATGCGCGACGGCGTCACCAGCATCGAAATCAAGTCCGGCTACGGCCTGGACCTGGCCAGCGAACGCAAGATGCTGCGGGTCGCCCGACGTCTGGGTGCCGAACTGCCGATCAGCGTGCGCAGCACCTGTCTGGCGGCCCACGCCCTGCCGCCGGGATACAAGGATCGCGCCGACGACTACATCGAACACATCTGCGCTGAAATGCTTCCGGCTCTGGCCGCCGAAGGGCTGGTGGATGCCGTGGACGCCTTCTGCGAGTACCTGGCGTTTTCCCCGGCGCAGGTCGAGCGGGTGTTCGTCACCGCGCAAGAGCTGGGCTTGCCGGTCAAGCTGCACGCCGAGCAATTGTCGTCGTTGCACGGTTCGAGCCTGGCGGCGCGCTACCACGCCCTGTCCGCCGATCACCTGGAGTTCATGGACGAAGACGACGCCATCGCCATGGCCGCCTCCGGCACCGTCGCCGTGTTGCTACCGGGGGCGTTCTACTTCCTGCGCGAAACCCAGTTGCCGCCGATGGACGCCCTGCGCAAGCACGGGGTGAAAATCGCCATCGCCAGCGACCTCAACCCCGGCACCTCGCCGGCGCTGTCGCTGCGCCTGATGCTGAACATGGCCTGCACCTGTTTCCGTATGACCCCGGAAGAAGCCCTGGCCGGCGCGACGATTCACGCCGCCACCGCGCTGGGCATGGGCCACAGCCATGGCTCGCTGGAGACCGGCAAGGTCGCGGACTTCGTCGCCTGGCAAATTGATCGTCCCGCCGACCTGTCGTACTGGCTGGGCGGTGACCTGGAAAAACGCGTCGTGCGTCACGGCGTGGAAACTCGCTTTTCGGAGAGCAGTTGTGGATAAGGTTCTGAGTTTCAAACAAGGCCGCGTGCCGCTGCTGATCAGCATGCCCCACGCTGGCGTACGCCTGACCCCGGCGGTCGAGGCCGGGCTGATCGCCGACGCGAAAAGCCTGCCGGACACCGACTGGCACATCCCGACCCTGTACGACTTCGCCAACGAACTGGGCGCCAGCACCCTGGCCGCCGAGTATTCGCGCTTTGTCATCGACCTGAACCGCCCCTCGGACGACAAACCGTTGTACGCCGGCGCGACCACGGGTCTGTACCCCTCGACTCTGTTCGATGGTATTGCCCTGTTCCGCGAGGGCATGGAGCCTACGAAGGCCGAGCGCGCGACGTACCTTGAGCAGGTGTGGACGCCGTATCACCAGACCCTGCAGAACGAACTGGCACGGCTCAAGGCCGAGTTCGGCTATGCGCTGCTGTTTGACGCGCACTCGATCCGCACGATCATCCCGCACCTGTTCGACGGCAAGCTGCCGGACTTCAACCTCGGCACCTTCAACGGCGCCAGTTGCGATCCGCAGTTGGCGACGCAACTGGAAGCGATCTGTGCACGGCACCCCAACTACACCCACGTGCTCAACGGCCGCTTCAAGGGTGGCCACATCACCCGGCATTACGGCAACCCGGCGGACAACATCCACGCGGTGCAACTGGAGCTGGGCCAGTGCACCTACATGGAAGAGTTCGAACCGTTCCGCTACCGCCCGGACCTGGCGGCACCGACCCAGGTGGTGCTCAAGGAATTGTTGCAAGGGTTGCTGGCCTGGGGGCAAGAGCACTACAAGGCCTGATTCCTGGGCCTGATGGGCTGGCCCATCGCGAGCAGGCACTGTTGATGTTGGATGTGCCGGCCTCATCGCGAGCAAGCTCGCTCCTACAGGGATTTCTGGTGTTTGCACAATTTGTGTTGCAACACCGCCCCCCTGTGGGAGCGAGCCTGCTCGCGATTGCGATCTAATGGCACTCCAGTCAAAAACAGTCGCCACCGTGCAAATCTCGGTCGCCACTGTTCACTTTTACCTCTCGTCTGCTGCGTAATGTTCTGCGCACGGTGCACAAAGACACCGAGCCCATAACAATCTTCTGCCGCACGAGAACGCCTCCATGACAAGCATCAACGCTCTGTTTACCCGCTGTCTCCTGATCCTCTGCGGTACCGCTCTGTTGAGTACTCCTGTCCTGGCCATTGACGACGCGTCCTGCAAGACCGTGCGTATGGGTGTGGTCAACTGGACCGATGTCATCGCCACCAGCGGCGTGGCCGATGTGCTGCTCAATGGCCTGGGTTACGAAAGCAAGCAGACCAGCGCCGTGCAGCAGATCATCTTCGCCGGCATCCGCGACAAGCGTCTCGATATCTTCCTCGGTTACTGGAAACCGGCGATGGACAAGAACATCGCCCCGTTCCTCGAAGCCAAGCAGGTCCGGGTCATGGCCAAGCCGAGCCTGGCCGATGCCCAGGCCACCCTCGCGGTGCCGGACTACGTGGCGGCTGCGGGCCTGAAGACCTTTGCCGACATCGCAAAATTCAAGGATCAGCTCGGCGGCAAAATCTACGGCATCGAGCCGGGCAGTGGTGCCAACACCACGATCAAGACCATGATCGAAACCAACCACTTCGGCCTCAAGGATTTCAAACTGATCGAGTCCGGTGAAGCCGGCATGCTCGCCGCCGTTCAACGGGCGGTGAACCGCAAGGAGTTCGTGGTGTTCGTCGGCTGGACCCCGCACCCGATGAACATCAACATGAACATCGCCTACCTGACCGGCAGCGAAGATGTCTATGGGCCGAACGAAGGCGCGGCCACCGTATCCACGGTGACTTCGCCGGACTACGCCGAGCGTTGCCCGAACGTGAATCGACTGCTGGAAAACCTCACGTTCACCGCCGCCCAGGAAAGCCAGTTGATGGTGCCGATCATGGAGCGCCAGACCGCGCAGGATGTCGCCAGGAAATGGCTGCGTGAGCATCCCGAGGACCTTCAGCGCTGGCTGGCCGGGGTCAGCAGTTTCGATGGCAAGGACGGCGTCGCCACGGTTCAGGCCAGTTTGAACAACTGACGACGGAGGTTCGCGGCTGATGGCTTGTTATCCGCTTTCCGAGCAGATGATGGCGTTCGTGCAGAAGACCCTCAGCTTCAACAGCGCCGACACCAGCCTCGCCGCTATGCGCGAGGCCTACAGCGCGATGTGCCGGGCGTTTACCCCGCAGCGTCCGGCCGGGTTGTACGTGGTCGACTTCGAACTGGCCGGCGTGCGGGTACGCGCGTATCAGCCGCCGCTGTCGTCACCGCCTGAGGGTGATCCCTGTGTGTTGTACCTGCACGGCGGCGGGTGGGTGGTGGGGGACCTGGATTCCCATGACTTCATCTGTGCCGAACTGGCGTCGACGCTGAATACGCTGGTGATCGCCGTCGATTACCGACTGGCGCCGGAGCATCCCTACCCGGCGGGGTTTCACGACTGCCTGAGTGTCTGGCGTGCGCTGCGAGCCGGGCCGTTCCATCTCGACCCCGAACGCACGCTGGTGGCCGGCGACAGTGCCGGTGGCAATCTTGCCGCCGCCTTGTGCCTGGCCCTGCGCGCTGCCGGCGAGCCAATGCCGGCGGCTCAGGTGCTGATCTATCCGGGGCTGGGCGGTGATCGTCGCCTGCCGTCACGCAGCGAATGCAGCGACGCGCCGTTGCTCAGCAGTCGCGATGTCGAGGATTACCACGCGTTGTACCTGGGCGCGCGCGCACCCTGCGCCCAGGCCATGCCACTGCTGGCCGACGACTTCAGCGGCCTGCCACCGGCCTTGATTGCCGTGGCGCAGTTCGATCCCCTGCGCGATGACGGCGTGCACTACGCCGAACGGCTGACGGCGGCGGGTGTCGCCACGACGCTGTATTACGGTGAGGGGTTGGTGCACGGTTGCCTGCGCGGGCGCGGCAGGGTGGCCGAAGTCGACGCGCTGTATGAAACCCTGCTCGGTTATCTGGCAAAAAAACTGACGACAGAACTCTGACTCAGCAAGGGCATGCTCATTGACGTAATTCGGGTTTATGATGCCGGACGGCAGAATCATAGAAGTCCCCCCAGGGATGACCTCGACCCCTTACGGAGTGCGCAATGCAGACTTTGTACCCGCAGATCAAACCCTACGCCCGGCACGATCTGGCTGTCGATGAAACCCACACCCTGTACGTCGACGAAAGCGGCTCACCGGAAGGTTTGCCGGTGGTGTTTCTCCATGGCGGCCCAGGTTCTGGGTGCGATGCACAGAGTCGCTGCTTCTTTGATCCCAACCTGTACCGCATCGTCACCTTCGACCAGCGCGGTTGCGGTCGCTCCACCCCGCACGCCAGCCTGGAAAACAACACGACCTGGGATCTGGTGGCTGACCTGGAGCGGATTCGCCTGCACCTGGGTATCGACAAATGGGTGGTGTTCGGCGGTTCCTGGGGTTCGACCCTGGCGCTGGCGTATGCGCAAACCCATCCCGAGCGCGTCCACGGCCTGATCCTGCGTGGGATTTTCCTGTCCCGCGAGCAGGATATTCACTGGATGTACCAGGAGGGCGCCAGCCGCCTGTTCCCCGATTACTGGCAGGACTACATCGCACCGATCCCGCCGGAAGAGCGTGGCGACCTGCTCAACGCGTTCCACAAGCGTCTGACCGGTAACGATCAGATCGCCCAGATGCACACGGCCAAAGCCTGGTCCACCTGGGAAGGCCGGATCGCCACCCTGCGTCCGAACCCGGTGGTCGTCGAGCGCTTCACCGAACCGCAGCGTGCGCTGTCGATTGCCCGCATCGAATGCCACTACTTCGTCAACCACTCGTTCCTCGAAGACAACCAACTGATCCGCGACATGGACAAGATCGCCCATTTGCCCGGCGTGATCATCCATGGCCGCTACGACGCGATCTGCCCGATTGATAACGCCTGGGCCTTGCACCAGAGCTGGCCGAACAGCGAATTGCAGATCATCCGCGAAGCCGGCCACGTGGCGTCCGAACCCGGCATCACCGATGCACTGGTGCGCGCCGCCGACCAGATGGCCCGGCGCCTGCTCAACCTGTCTCCCGAAGAAGCATGAAGGGCCTGCTGCAGCGCGTGCGGGGCGCGCGCGTCGAGGTCGCCGGGGAAATAGTCGGCGCGGTGGACCAGGGTTTGCTGGTACTGGTGGCGGTGGAGCCCGAGGATACTCGGGCCAGCGCCGACAAACTTCTGCATAAGCTGCTTAACTATCGGGTGTTCAGCGACGCCGAGGGCAAGATGAACCTGTCCCTGGCTGACGTCGGTGGCGGGTTGCTCCTGGTCTCGCAGTTCACCCTGGCCGCGGACACCAAAAGCGGGTTGCGCCCGAGTTTTTCCACCGCCGCCCCTCCGGCGCTGGGCGAAGAACTTTTCGACTATCTGCTGGAGAGCGCGAAACAGGTGCATGGCACTGTGGCATCAGGTAGATTCGGCGCGGATATGCAGGTGCACCTGGTCAATGATGGCCCGGTAACCTTCCTGTTACAGACTTGAAAGCGCCTGAAACATCTTTTTAAGGGCTTTTCGACTGAAAACAGGGCTTTTTCGCGATAAATACTTTGTTGCACCTGATGCGTTGTAACGCGGCCTGCTAGATAATCGCGCGCTACGCGGATCGGCGTTCGTTGGTCCATTTTGACTTAGGTAGAGACTTGTCCAGGACCTGTTGGGGAATCATTTAGCCCCACAGGAGTCGGAACAATGCTCGCCAACCTGGCGTATAGATAGCTGGCCGTTGGTTTATTGATCTGTTTTCGGCGAGGGTTGCTCGTGATTGTTAGTCCGTGTATTGCACCAAAATTGTCTGCCAAACGGTTGCGTAGCGCTCTGGTAGCGGGTTCTGCCCTGCTTTGCCTGCTCAGCGCCGGCCAGCTTTGGGCATTCAGTCTGGATGATGTGTCGGCCAAGGCAAAAGAGCTGGCCGGACAGAAATACGAAGCCCCGCGCAGTAACCTGCCGAACGAATTCCGCGAAATGAAATTCGCGGATTACCAGAAGATTCGTTTCCGCACCGAAAAAGCCGAATGGGCCGATCAGAAGAACCCGTTCAAGCTGTCGTTCTATCACCAGGGTATGCACTTCGATACGCCGGTGAAAATCAACGAAATCACGGCTAACACCGTCGAAGAGATCAAATACGACCCGAGTCGTTTCGATTTCGGCGACCTGCAGTTCGACCCCAAGGCCACTGAAAAACTCGGCTATGCCGGTTTCCGTGTGCTGTACCCGGTCAACAAGGCCGACAAGCAAGACGAAATCATGACCATGCTCGGCGCGAGTTACTTCCGCGTTGTCGGCAAGGGTCACGTGTATGGTTTGTCCGCTCGCGGCATGGCCATCGACACCGCCTTGCCGTCCGGTGAAGAATTCCCGCGTTTCCGCGAGTTCTGGGTGCAACAGCCAAAGCCAGGCGACAAGCACCTGGTGATCTTCGCCCTGCTGGATTCGCCTCGCGCTACCGGTGCCTACCGCCTGACCCTGCGTCCGGGCAGCGACACCATCGTCGACGTCAAGGCGCAGGTGTTCCTGCGTGACCGCGTCGGCAAACTCGGCATCGCCCCGCTGACCAGCATGTTCCTGTTCGGCGCCAACCAGCCGTCCAAAGTCCTCAACTACCGCCGCGAGCTGCACGATTCCAGCGGCCTGGCGATCCATGCCGGCAACGGCGAGTGGATCTGGCGTCCGCTGAACAACCCGAAACACCTGGCGGTAAGCAACTTCTCGGTAGAGAACCCGCGTGGCTTCGGCTTGCTGCAACGTGGCCGCGACTTCAGCCACTACGAAGACCTCGACGACCGCTACGACAAGCGTCCAAGCGCCTGGATCGAGCCGAAAGGCGACTGGGGCAAGGGCACCGTCGATCTGGTCGAGATTCCGACCGCGGATGAAACCAACGACAATATCGTGGCCTTCTGGAGCCCGGAAACCCTGCCGGATCCAGGCAAGCCGCTCGAGTTCGGCTACCGCATGCACTGGACCATGGACGAAGCGGCGTTGCACTCGCCGGACAGCGCCTGGGTCAGCCAGACCCTGAAGTCCACCGGTGACGTCAAGCAATCCAACCTGATCCGCCAGCCAGACGGCAGCGTTGCCTATCTGGTGGATTTCGAAGGCCCGTCCCTGGCGGCCTTGCCTCCTGACGCGGACGTGCGCAGTCAGGTCAGCGTCGGCGACAACGCCGAACTGGTCGAAAACAGCGTGCGCTACAACCCCGAGACCAAGGGCTGGCGCCTGACCCTGCGCCTGAAGATCAAGGATCCGGGCAAGTCCACAGAAATGCGTGCGGCTCTGGTACAGAGCATCGTCACGCCTGACCTGGCCAAAACCTCGCTTCCGGCGTCGAACTCCTCCGTGGCCAAGGCTGACAAGGTCGCTGCCAAGCAGGCGGAGAAAGTCGAGAAAGCCGAGAAGGATGCGAAGGCTGCCGAAGCCAAACCGGCCGACGCCAAGCCAGCCACCGATGCCAAGGACAAGGCGAACAACAATGACGCGCAGCAGCCAGCAGCTGCCGACGCGGCCCCAGCCACACCGGAATCGGCACCGACTGAAGAAGTCCTGACCGAGACCTGGAGCTACCAGTTGCCTGCCGATGAGTAATCCTCAAGTACAGCCAGAATCGCTCTCGGAGTATCTGGCCCATCTACCGATGACCGACCAGCAGCGCGCGGAACTCGCGGGCTGCCAGTCCTTCAGCGAACTGCATGAACGTCTTTCGTCTTCGACGTTCGACGCGCCCACCGACGCCGCCCAGGCGTCGGTGGGCAAACGCCTGACCCTGAGCACTGCCGAAGAACTGCGCGAAGCGGAAATGCTGGTGCTCGACGCCAGCGGCCGGGTTTGCCTCAAGGCGACCCCACCGATTCGCCGGACCAAAGTCGTGCCGGAGCCGTGGCGCACCAACATTCTGGTGCGCGGCTGGCGTCGCCTGACCGGTCGCACCAACCCGCCGAAGCCGCCGAAGGACGCGAACGTCCTGCCGGCCGCGCGCTGGCGCACGGTGGGTTCGATCCGTCGCTACATCCTGCTGCTGTTGATGCTGGGCCAGACCATCGTGGCCGGTTGGTATATGAAAGGCATCATGCCTTACCAGGGCTGGTCCTTCGTCGACCTCAACGAAGTCCTGCACCAACCGTTCTTGCAAACGGCGACGCAAGTGCTGCCGTATGCGCTGCAAACCAGCATCCTGATCATGTTCGGGATTCTGTTCTGCTGGGTGTCGGCCGGTTTCTGGACCGCCCTGATGGGCTTCCTTGAACTGCTCACCGGTCACGATAAATACCGGATCTCCGGTAAAAGTGCCGGCAACGAGCCGATTCCAAAAGACGCGCGCACCGCACTGGTGATGCCGATCTGCAACGAAGACGTGCCGCGTGTGTTCGCCGGCCTGCGTGCGACTTTCGAGTCGGTGGCAGCCACCGGTGACCTGGACCGCTTCGACTTCTTCGTGCTCAGCGACAGTAACGATGCCGACATCTGCGTCGCCGAACAGCAGGCCTGGCTGGACGTCTGCCGTGAGGCCAAGGGCTTCGGCAAGATCTTCTATCGCCGCCGTCGCCGTCGCGTCAAACGCAAGAGCGGTAACCTCGACGACTTCTGCCGTCGCTGGGGCGGTGACTACAAGTACATGGTCGTGCTCGACGCCGACTCGGTCATGAGCGGCGAGTGCCTGACCAGCCTGGTGCGCCTGATGGAAGCCACGCCGGACGCCGGGATCATCCAGACCGCGCCGCGTGCCTCGGGCATGGACACCCTGTATGCGCGCATGCAGCAGTTCGCCACCCGTGTCTATGGTCCGTTGTTCACCGCCGGCCTGCACTTCTGGCAGTTGGGAGAATCGCACTACTGGGGCCACAACGCGATCATCCGCATGAAGCCGTTCATCGAGCACTGCGCCCTGGCGCCGTTGCCCGGTAAAGGTGCGTTCGCCGGTGCGATCCTCTCCCACGACTTCGTCGAAGCCGCGCTGATGCGCCGTGCCGGCTGGGGCGTGTGGATTGCCTACGACTTGCCGGGCAGCTACGAAGAACTGCCGCCGAACCTGCTGGACGAACTCAAGCGTGACCGTCGCTGGTGCCACGGTAACCTGATGAACTTCCGCCTGTTCCTGGTCAAGGGCATGCACCCGGTGCACCGCGCGGTGTTCCTCACCGGCGTGATGTCGTACCTGTCGGCGCCGTTGTGGTTCTTCTTCCTGGTGTTGTCGACGGCGCTGCTGGCGGTCAACACGCTGATGGAGCCGCAATACTTCCTCGAACCGCGCCAGCTGTACCCGCTGTGGCCACAGTGGCACCCGGACAAGGCGATTGCGCTGTTCTCGACCACGGTTGTGCTGTTGTTCCTGCCGAAACTGTTGAGCGTCATCCTGATCTGGGCCAAGGGCGCGAAAGAGTTCGGTGGAAAGTTCAAGGTGACGATGTCGATGCTGCTGGAGATGCTGTTCTCCATGCTGCTGGCGCCGGTGCGGATGATTTTCCACACCCGTTTCGTCCTCGCCGCGTTCCTGGGCTGGGCCGCGACCTGGAACTCGCCGCAGCGTGACGACGACTCCACGCCGTGGAGCGAGGCGGTCAAGCGCCACGGTCCGCAAACCGTGCTGGGCTTCCTGTGGGCCTTGCTGGTGATCTGGCTGAACCCGAGCTTCCTCTGGTGGCTGGTGCCGATTGTCGGCTCGCTGATGCTGTCGATCCCGGTCTCGGTGATCTCCAGCCGCGTGGGCCTGGGCCTGAAGTCCCGTGACGAGAGCCTGTTCCTGATTCCTGAGGAATACAATCCGCCACAGGCGTTGCTGGCCACTGACCAGTACACCCATGAAAATCGTTACCACGCCCTGAAGGACGGTTTCGTCCGCTCGGTGGTCGACCCGCAGCAGAACGCCCTGGCGTGCTCGCTGGCGACTTCGCGTCACCGTGAAGCCGAGCCGATCGAGTATGTGCGCATCGAGCGGGTTCGCCACGCGTTGAAAGTCGGACCGGAAGGCCTGACCAACAATGAGCGTGTGCAGCTGCTGAGCGATCCGGTGGCATTGGCTCGCCTGCACGAGCAGATCTGGAGCGAAGCGCACCCGGGATGGCTGGACGCCTGGCGCAAATCGGTGAAAGCCGATCCCCACGCGCCGCTGTTGCCGCTGCAACCATTGAGCGCGCAGCCACAGCTGGCCTGATGAAAAACCCGCGAAAGCGGGTTTTTTTATGCCGTCGATCGCCCATTTCGGCGAAATCCGCGAACAAATACGGCCTGAACCCTTGTGCAAACGAGCGAGTACGTTAGCATCCGTCCCCGAATTGGTGCGCCCGGGCAATTTGTGTCCGTATCGACGGTTTTTCCCGCTGGGAACCGGCGATTGCGCGCCTCATAACGCAATGGGTTTGGGGACATGATGATGAAGAAGTATCTCTCGATGCTGCTGGTCGGCGTCACGGCATTGGTTGCAGTCAGCGCGGCACAGGCCGGCGCCATTGATGACGCGGTCAAGCGCGGCACCTTGAAAGTCGGCATGGACCCGACCTACATGCCGTTCGAAATGACCAACAAGCGTGGCGAGATCATCGGCTTCGAAGTCGACATCCTCAAGGCCATGACCAAGGCCATGGGCGTCAAGCTGGAGCTGGTGTCCACCGGTTACGACGGCATCATCCCGGCCCTGCTGACCGACAAGTTCGACATGATCGGCAGCGGCATGACCCTGACCCAGGAACGCAACCTGCGCCTGAACTTCAGCGAACCCTTCATCGTGGTGGGCCAGACCCTGCTGATCCGCAAGGAACTGGAAGGCACCATCAAGTCCTACAAGGACCTGAACACCGCTGACTATCGCATCACCTCCAAGCTCGGCACCACCGGCGAGATGGTCGCCAAGAAACTGATATCCAAGGCCAAGTACCACGGCTATGACAACGAGCAGGAAGCGGTACTCGACGTAGTCAACGGCAAGGCCGACGCCTTCATCTACGACGCCCCGTACAACGTCGTGGCGCTGACCAAGGTCGGCAACGGCAAACTGGTGTTCCTCGACAAGCCGTTCACCTACGAGCCACTGGCCTTCGGCCTGAAGAAGGGTGACTACGACAGCATCAACTTCATCAACAACTTCCTGCACCAGATCCACGAAGACGGCACCTACGATCGTATCCATGACAAGTGGTTCAAGAACACCGATTGGCTCAAGGACATGGAATAAGGCTCTGGTCTGATTGACCGAGTCGCCTGCATCGCGAGCAAGCTCGCTCCTACAGTTCACCGCGCTCCCCTGTAGGAGCGGGCTTGCCCGCGATGAGGCCCTCCCTGGCAACACAAAACCCGGAACTGCAATGAAACAGAAAAAAGCCCAATGGCCCTGGCACCTGTTGACCGTGCTGGTGCTGGTCGGCCTCGCCGCGGCGATGTACTACGCCACCTCGCTGATGTCCTACGAGTGGCGCTGGAACCGCGTGCCGCAGTACTTCGCCTACCACGCCGAAGAGTCCCAGCGTGCCGCCGACATCTCCACCGTCAGCGAGCTGGTGCGTAACGGCGACAAGGCCGAAGTGACGCTGCGCAACGATGCCGGTGACGAGCAGCGCGTGATCGTCGACGACAACAGCCTGCAAGTGGCCCGTGGCGATGATGTGGCCGAAGGCGACGTGATTGGCGTGACCCGTCATTGGGCGGCGGGACCGCTGTTGTGGGGGCTGTGGACGACGTTGTGGCTGTCGGTGGTCTCGGGTGTGCTGGGCCTGCTGATCGGCCTGGCGACGGGCCTGTGTCGCCTGTCGAACAACCCGACCCTGCGCGACCTGTCGAGCATTTACATCGAGCTGGTGCGCGGCACGCCGTTGCTGGTGCAGATCTTCATTTTCTATTTCTTCATCGGCACGGTGATGAACCTGTCCCGGGAATTCGCCGGGATCGCCGCGCTGTCGTTGTTCACCGGCGCCTACGTCGCCGAGATCATCCGCTCCGGTGTGCAGTCGATCGCCCGTGGCCAGAACGAGGCCGCACGCTCCTTGGGCCTGAGCTCCGGCCAGTCGATGCGTCACGTGGTGCTGCCGCAGGCGTTCAAGCGCGTGCTGCCACCGCTGGCGGGGCAATTTATCAGCCTGGTCAAAGACACCTCGCTGGTGTCGGTGATCGCCATTACCGAACTGCTCAAGAGCGGCCGCGAAGTCATCACCACGTCGTTCTCGCCGTTCGAAATCCTGTTCTGTGTGGCCGGCCTGTACTTGTTGATCAACCTGCCGCTGTCGAAAATCGCCAGCCGGCTTGAGCGGAGGCTCGCGCAAAGTGATTGAAGTCCGCGATCTGGTAAAAGTCTTCGACACCCGTGGCCTGGTGGTTCGCGCCGTCGATAACGTCTCGACCCGTGTGGCCAAGGGTGAGGTGCTGGTGGTGATCGGCCCGTCCGGTTCCGGCAAGTCGACCTTCCTGCGCTGCCTCAATGGCCTGGAAGAGTTCGATTCGGGCTCGGTGAGCATCGACGGCCTGCAACTGGCCGATCCGAAAACCGACATCAACGCCTATCGCCGCGAAGTCGGCATGGTGTTCCAGCACTTCAACCTGTTCCCGCACATGACCGTGCTGGAGAACCTGTGCCTGGCGCAGAAAGTCGTGCGCAAGCGCGGCAAGAAAGAGCGCGAAGCCAAGGCGCTGGCGTTGCTGGAGAAGGTCGGTATCGCCCAGAAGGCCCACGAGTTTCCCTCGCGCCTGTCCGGCGGCCAGCAGCAGCGCGTGGCGATTGCCCGGGCGCTGGCGATGGAGCCCAAGGTCATGCTGTTCGACGAGCCGACCTCGGCGCTCGACCCGGAAATGGTCGGCGAGGTGCTGGATGTCATGAAAAACCTGGCCCAGGAAGGCATGACCATGGTCTGCGTCACCCACGAAATGGGCTTTGCGCGGGAAGTGGCGGACCGGGTGCTGTTCTTCGATCACGGCAAGTTGCTGGAAGATGCCTCGCCGGTGGAGTTTTTCGAGGCGCCGAAGGATCCGCGGGCTCAGGCCTTCTTGCGCCAGGTGCTTTAGGCCCTATCGCGAGCAGGCTCGCTCCCACAGTGTTTGGGGTGAACACAAATCTTGTGCTCAACCGAAACCCCCTGTGGGAGCGAGCCTGCTCGCGATAGCCTCACCTCGGTCCCAAGCGAACCGAGGCAAGGCAGTCACCTCAAACCTTGAACCTGCCCACCAGCATCTGCAGATGCGTCCCCAACCGCGCCAGCTCGACGCTGGAAGCCGCGGTCTCTTCACTGGCTGCCGAGGTCTGCTCGGACACATCGCGCACGTTCAGCACGCTGCGGTTGATCTCCTCGGCCACCGCGCTTTGCTGTTCGGCCGCTGCGGCGATCTGCTGGTTCATCGACTGGATCGCCGACACGGTGCGGGTGATGCTTTCCAGTGAGCCACCGGCACGACGGGTCAGTTCGACGCTGCTGTCGGTGAGGGTGCGGCTGTTGTCCATGATGGTCGCGACTTGCTGGGTGCCGTTTTGCAGGCCGACGATCAGCTCTTCGATTTCTTCCGTGGATTTCTGCGTGCGCTGGGCGAGGCTGCGGACCTCGTCGGCGACCACGGCAAACCCGCGCCCGGCCTCACCGGCACGGGCGGCTTCGATGGCCGCGTTGAGCGCCAGCAGGTTGGTTTGTTGGGCCACCGACTTGATCACATCGAGGACGCTGCCGATCTTGTCGCTTTCGCGCTTGAGATCGCCCATGGCGTCGGTCGAATTGCCGACCTCCAGCGCCAGCCGTTCGATCTGGGCGATGGCTTCGCCGACGACCTTGTCACCCTCGCGGGCCTGCTGATCGGCGGCAACCGCGGCTTCGGAAGCTTCCTCGGCATTGCGCGCGACTTCCTGCACGGTGGCGGTCATTTCGTTCATCGCGGTCGCCACCTGATCGGTCTCGACCTTCTGGCTGTTGACCCCGGCGCTGGTCTGCTCGGTCACGGCGGACAGCTCTTCGGCGGCGCTGGCGATCTGCGTCACGCCGTCGCTGATACCGCCGATCAACTCGCGCAGGCCGAGGGTCATGCTTTGCATGGCGCGCTGCAACTGGCCGAGTTCGTCCTGGCGCGAGGACTCCAGGTTCTGGCTCAGATCGCCGGCAGCGACGCGCTCGGCGACTTTCAGGGTCTGGCTCAGGGGGATGACGATCTGCCGCGTAATGGCCCACGCCGCGAACAGCCCGAACACCAGTGCCAGGGCAGAGGCGAGCAACAACAGGTTCTTGGCATGCGTGGCATCGGTATCGCGCACGATGGTCTGCGAGGCAGTGAGCTTCTGGCTGAGGTCGACGAGAATCTCGCCCTGCACTGTCATACGCGCCAGAGCGGCCGCGGTGGCCACCTGCGAGTCGCGGAACTGGCTGACCGCGGCGCGATAGGCTTTGAACGACTCACTGGCCTGTTGCAGGTTCGCCGAGTACTGCGTCGGCAGTTTCGAAGGGAGGCTGTCGATATAGGTCAGCGCGTTGGCAATGGCATCCAGCGCCGGTTGCTCGGCGTCGGCCTTGCCGCTGTAGGTGTAGCCGCGTACCTGATAGCGCGACTGTTGCAGCAACTTGCCCGCCTCGACAACGAGGTTGAAGTCGGCAACGCTGTCGCCTTGCAGCAGGGCCTTCTCGATTTCCGCGACACGGGCCACGGCGTTGTCGGCGGAAGCGCCGAGCTTGCTGCGCGCGTCTTCGCGGTTGGCACCGGCCTGAGCCATGGCGGCGAAGGCTTGCTTGTATTCGCTGACGGCGGCCAGCTGCTGGTCGACCATGGCCGCGTCGGCGGGCTGTTCGATCAGGGTGCGCGCGGTCTTCAGACCGGTTTCCAGTTGGCCGAGCAGATCGTTGACGGTGCCCGGGCCTTGTTCGCCACGGCGCATTTCATAGTCCAGGCGGGCCACGCGCAGGTCTTTGGTCAAGTCATTGAGGCTGGCGATGAAGCCGAGTTTATCGCCTCGGCTCATCACGTCATTCAGGCCGGTCCAGCCGGTGAAGGTGATCAGCAACGTCAGCAACAACACCAGGCCGAAGCCGGCACTCAGTTTTCGATTGACGCTAACGTTTCCCAGTTTTTCGGCCAGCCATCGGTACATGCTGCAACTCCCCGGACCACTCATTGGTTTTATGGGAGTTGTATCGGCCGCTGGATACAATTCTGTAGGGGATGTGTTTTTTCAGAAAAGCCGCGAAAGCAGGGCCGTGACGGCCGTTTCGACCCGCAGAATACGCTCGCCGAGCTGTACCGGTTGCAGCCCGGACTTGCCCAGCAGGTCGATTTCATAGGGAATCCAGCCGCCTTCCGGGCCGATGGCCAGTGTCACCGGTTCGTCGAGACCACGCGGGCAGGGCGGGTAGTGACCGGGATGCCCCACCAGGCCGAGGGTGCCCTGGCTGATGGCCGGCAGGCGGTCTTCGACGAACGGCTTGAAGCGCTTCTCGATGGTCACCTCGGGCAAGACGCTGTCCCGGGCCTGTTCCAGGCCAAGGATCAACTGCTCGCGGATGGCCTCGGGTTCCAGGAACGGGGTTTGCCAGAAGCTCTTCTCGACGCGGTAGCTGTTGACCAGCACCACACGTGGCACACCCATGGCCGCGACGGTCTGGAACACCCTGCGCAGCATCTTGGGGCGTGGCAGGGCCAATACCAGGGTCAGCGGCAGCTTGGCCGGTGGCGGTTGGTCGAGTACCACCTGCAATTCGGTTTCGTTGGCGTCCAGGCGCAGCACCGTGGCGGCGCCCATCAGACCGCCAACGCGGCCGACGCGCAGGCTGTCGCCCACTTCACAGCGGTGGACTTCCTGCATGTGGGTCAGCCGGCGATCGCGCAGGATCACCCGATCGGCCGAGATGAAGTCGGCCTCTTCGAGCAGCAGCAGGTTCACGCCTGGGTCGCTGGCGGCTGGTCGTTGTGATCGTCGACCGGCTGGTCGTCGGCATGGTCGCCGCGCTTGCTGATCAGCCCGCCGAACAGCACGCCGATCTCGAACAGCAGCCACATCGGTACAGCCAGCAGCGTCTGCGAGAAGATGTCCGGCGGAGTCAGGATCATGCCGACCACGAAACAGCCGATGATCACGTACGGACGGATTTTCTTCAGGTATTTGACGTCGACCACGCCGATCCACACCAGCAGCACCACGGCCACCGGGATTTCGAACGCCACGCCGAAGGCGAAGAACAGCGTCATGACGAAATCGAGGTAGCTGGTGATGTCGGTCATCATTTCCACGCCGGCCGGGGTGGCGGCGGCGAAGAACTTGAAGATCAGCGGGAACACCAGGAAGTAGGCGAAGGCCATGCCGGCATAGAACAGCAGGATGCTCGACACCAGCAGCGGCACGGCGATGCGTTTTTCATGCTTGTACAGGCCCGGCGCGATGAAGCCCCAGATCTGGTGCAGGATCACCGGGATCGCCAGGAACAGCGAGACCATCATGGTCAGCTTCAGCGGCGTCAGGAACGGCGACGAGACGTCGGTGGCGATCATCGTCGCGCCCGTCGGCAGGTACTCGCGCAGCGGCGTGGAGACGAAGGTGTAGATCTGCTGGGTGAAGGCGAACAACCCGGCAAAGATGATGAAGATCGCCGCTACACAGCGCAGCAGGCGGGTACGCAGCTCGGTGAGGTGCGAAACCAGCGGCATGTGCTGGTCGTTTTCAGGAAGATCGCTCATGAGGCTCGCGGCGGCTGTGTAGGGTCTTGAGGGGCTGGCGCCACCGGCGTAGCCGCGGTTGGCGCAGGTTCCACCGGTGTGGCGGCAACCACCGGCGCAGGTTCGACCGGCGCGGTTTCAGCGGCGGTCGTGGCGACGGTTGGCGTCGTTTCGGGCGATACCGGTGTCGGCTCCTGCTGGGGAGGCGTGAAAATCTTCCGCGCCTCCTGCTCCAACGACATGATGTGCTCGTTGTGTAACTGCCGGCGAATCTCGTCGGCACCGATTTCCCGCTCAACTTCCTGTTTGATCGCATTGAAGCTGCGCTTCAGGCGGCCGACCCACAGGCCGGCGGTGCGCGCGGCACCCGGCAGGCGCTCGGGGCCCAGCACCAGCAGGGCCACGAGGCCGACGAGCAGCAGTTCAGAGAAGCTGATACCAAACATTAGTCAGTGCTCACACGTCTTTGCGGATCGGCTCTTCGACCTTTTGCGCCTGCACGTCGATGGTGTGCGGCTGGTTCACGGCCTGGGTGGCCTGTGGCTGAACCGGTGGCACCGGCTGCGCGGGTGTGGCGGTCGGATCGGCCGGCTTCTCGTCGTCGTTCATTGCCTTGCGGAAGCCCTTGATCGACTCGCCCACGTCAGTGCCGAGGTTTTTCAGCTTCTTGGTGCCGAACACCAGCACCACGACAACGAGGATAACGATCCAGTGTTTCCAGTCAAAAATGCCCATCTTGATGCTCCTCTCAAAAGGTTGTTCAGGCGGACGGGCGCGAGGCTTTCTCGGCGTGTCCGGACAGACCGAAGCGACGGTCCAGTTCATCGAGTACGGCCTGCGGATGCTGGCCCAGTTGGGCAAGCATGACCAGGCTGTGGAACCACAGGTCGGCGGTTTCGTAGATCACGTCGCTGCAGTCGCCGCTGACAGCGGCATCCTTGGCAGCAATGATGGTCTCGACCGATTCTTCGCCGACTTTTTCCAGAATCTTGTTCAAGCCCTTGTGGTACAGGCTGGCGACATACGAAGTGTCGGCGGCAGCACCTTTGCGTTCTTCCAGCACCTGGGCCAGGCGGGTCAGCGTGTCACTCATGTTTGTGCCCTGCGCTATAGATGGCGTGCGGGTCCTTGAGGACCGGGTCGACGGTTTTCCAGTCGCCGTTCTCGAAGACGCGATAGAAGCAGCTCTGGCGGCCGGTATGGCAGGCGATATCGCCGATCTGCTCGACCATCAGGATGATCACGTCGGCGTCGCAGTCCAGGCGCATCTCGTGCAGGGTCTGCACATGGCCGGACTCTTCGCCCTTGCGCCACAGCTTGCCCCGCGAGCGCGACCAGTAGATGGCGCGGTTCTCGGCGGCGGTCAGCTCCAGTGCTTCACGGTTCATCCAGGCCATCATCAGGACGCGCCCGGTCTTGTGATCCTGGGCAATGGCCGGTACCAGGCCATCGGCGTCCCACTTGATCTCGTCCAGCCAGTTACTCATCTTCGACTCCGGTGCAGGCCACACTTCAGGAAAAGAAGCCTACGTGAATTTCAGCGTTGAAACAGTGTGCCAGTGCGCAACCCAACTGGCTATCGGCGAACGACCAGATACAAGCCGACGGCCATCATGATGCCTGCAGGCCAGTAAGCCAAATCGTTCAACGGCCCGCCCATGGCCAGGATGGCGCCGCCCGCCAGGTGGGCTGTGCCGAGCAGGCGCAGGAACCAGTCGTCGCGGCGCCGATGCCAGGGTGGTGGCGGGTCGTAGGCGTGGGGCTGGGACATGCGTTCGAGCAGGTCGCGGGCCATGTTGGCCAGGTGCGGTAGCTGTTCGAACTGGCTCTGCACGTTGCCGAGCAGCGCCTTGGGGCTGACGCGCTCGCGCATCCAGCGTTCGAGGAACGGTTGCGCGGTGTTCCACAGATCCAGGTCCGGATACAGCTGACGGCCCAGGCCCTCGATGTTCAACAGAGTTTTCTGCAACAGGACAAGCTGTGGCTGCACCTCCATGTTGAAGCGTCGGGCGGTCTGGAACAGACGCATCAGCACCTGGCCGAAGGAAATATCTTTTAACGGTTTTTCGAAGATCGGCTCGCACACGGTCCGAATCGCCGCTTCGAATTCGTTGAGTTTGGTTTCCGCCGGCACCCAGCCCGAGTCGATGTGCAACTGCGCCACGCGCCGGTAGTCGCGCTTGAAGAAGGCGAACAGGTTGCGCGCCAGGTAGTCCTGGTCTTCGGGGGTCAGGCTGCCGACGATGCCGCAGTCGATCGCGATGTACTGCGGGCTCCACGGGTTGACGGTGCTGACGAAGATGTTGCCCGGGTGCATGTCGGCGTGGAAGAAACTGTCGCGGAACACCTGGGTGAAGAAGATTTCCACGCCGCGCTCGGCGAGCATCTTCATGTCGGTGCGTTGATCGGCAAGGGTCGCAAGGTCGGTGACCTGAATCCCGTAGATGCGCTCCATCACCAGCACTTTCGGCCGGCACCAGTCCCAGTAGACCTGCGGCACGTACAGCATCGGCGAGCCTTCGAAGTTGCGCTTCAACTGGCTGGCGTTGGCCGCCTCGCGCAGCAGGTCGAGTTCGTCGTAGATGGTTTTTTCGTAGTCGCTGACCACGTCCACCGGGTGCAGCAGGCGCGCATCGGCCGAGAGCTTTTCCGCCGCACGGGCGAGGATGAACAGCCACGCCAGGTCCTGGGCGATCACCGGCTTGAGGCCCGGGCGAATCACCTTGACTACCACTTCTTCGCCGGTCTTCAACTGCGCGGCGTGCACCTGCGCCACCGAGGCCGAGGCCAAGGGTTCGACGTCGAAGCGGCTGAACACTTCACTGATTTTCTTGCCCAGCTGGTCTTCGATCAGCTTGACCGACACCTGGGAATCGAACGGCGGCACGCGGTCCTGCAGCTTCATCAGCTCGTCGGCGATGTCTTCGGGCAAGAGGTCGCGGCGAGTGGACAGGATCTGCCCGAACTTGATGAAAATCGGCCCGAGGTCCTGCAAGGCCAGGCGCAGGCGTGCGCCACGGCTGAGGTCCAGCGGTTTGCGTGGCAGCCAGCGCCACGGCAGGACGTAACGCAGCGCCAGCAGGAACCACGGCAACGGCAGGTCGAACAACAGGTCATCGAGGCGATAACGAATCACAACGCGCTGGATGCGCAACAGACGGCGGACGGCAAGCAGCTTCATGCGTTATCGCTTGGGTCTAGGGATCGGGAAAGGCGCTCGAAACGCGCCTCGAGACGTTCCAGATCGAGCTTGATCTGGTCCAGTTCACTGAAACGGGCTTCGGCTTCGCGTTGACCGACGAGGGTACGCGATTCTTCAGCCAGGTACTCGCCCAGATTCTGGCCCAGGCTGGTGAAGCCTTGCTGGTACCAGCGGGCACGACTGCGCAGATGACCACCGACCAGTTGCGTGGCGACCGGGCCCAGCCAGCGCGAGAGTTCATACTCCCAGTCCAGCTCCAGGTCCTGGAGGATCGCCGCCAGCTCCAGCAGCACGCTGCTGTCGCCGTCGAGTTCGACTTCGGGGCCGTGCAGGACCGCCGTCTTGTCCTTGCTCAGCGCCAGCTTCAACAGGCTGGCGGCCGGTGCGCGCAAGGTGCAGTCGGCACCGCCTTCCCATTGCGAGGCGAGCATCAGGCCCTCGTCGCTGGGCAGGATGTGCAGATGCAGCGCCGGGCTGCGGCACTCGACGGCAATCACCTTGCCCGTCAAATGCGCCAGCCGTGGCAGCGCCGTGCTGTCGAGACGCAGCACCCGGTTCAGGCCGAGTTCAACGCTGGCGAGCAGTCCGGCGAGCAACATCAGGGCTTGATGCCACGGTGCAGGGCGACGATGCCTGCGGTCATGTTGTGGTAGGTCACGCGGTCGAAACCGGCCTCGACCATCATCGACTTCAGGGTTTCCTGGTTCGGGTGCATGCGGATCGACTCGGCCAGGTAGCGGTAGCTTTCCGAGTCGTTGGTGACCAGCTTGCCCACCAGCGGCATGAACGCGAACGAGTAGGCGTCGTAGGCCTTGGACATCAGCGCATTGGTCGGCTTGGAGAATTCCAGCACCAGCAGGCGACCGCCGGGCTTGAGTACACGAAGCATCGAGCGCAGGGCGTCTTCCTTGTGCGTCACGTTGCGCAGGCCGAAGGCGATGGTCACGCAGTCGAAATGGTTGTCCGGGAACGGCAGTTTTTCCGCGTCGGCCTGGACGAATTCGACGTTGCCGGCCACACCCAGGTCCAGCAGGCGGTCACGACCGACCTTGAGCATGGACTCGTTGATGTCGGCCAGCACCACCTGGCCGGTCGGGCCTACCAAGTGAGAGAATTTTTTGGTCAGGTCACCGGTGCCACCGGCGATGTCGAGTACGCGGTTACCGCTGCGCACGCCTGACAGTTCGATTGCGAAACGCTTCCACAGGCGGTGCATGCCGCCCGACAGCAGGTCGTTCATCAGGTCGTACTTGGCGGCTACCGAGTGGAACACCTCGGCGACTTTTTCCGCCTTTTGGCTTTCCGGAACGTTTTTGAAACCGAAATGGGTGGTGGGTTCGGCATCGCTGCCTTTGCGCTGATCGGTCATATCGCTGTCACCAGAAGAGAATGCGGGCATTCTAATCCCGGTGGCCGGCTTTGTCTTGGCAAGGCTGCAGGTAAGATAGGCGATCACTGGGACCTTTTGCCGCAGCGGCGGTCAAAATAATCCAGCAACGTACCCATAAATCAGGAGTCATTCGATGGCCCGTATTAGTGTTGAGCGTGCCCATGGCCTGGGTAAGGAAGCCGCCCGCGAGAAGGCTGACAAGTTGGCGCAGAAGCTGTCCGATCAATATGGCCTGGAGCCGCAGTGGTCCGGCGACACCCTCAATCTCAAGCGCTCCGGCGTGAAGGGCGCGGTCCATGTGGCCGACGATTCGATCCGCGTCGAAGTGGAGCTGGGCCTGATGATGTCGGCCATGAGCGGCATGATCAAGGCGGAAATCGAGAAGGCGCTGGATAAGGCGTTGGTCTGATCCGCTCGTGAATTGAAATGAATCCAATGTGGGAGCGGGCTTGCTCGCGAAAGCGGTGTGTCAGTCGAAATATCTGTTAATGACACACCGCCTTCGCGAGCAAGCCCGCTCCCACAGGATCACCATCATTCCCTACATCCCCGTCCATTGTTTTATGTCAGTTGTTAGGGTGCCGTTTCTAATTATTCTCCTTACGTTGTGCATGAGCCCGACACTTTCCCGGGCAGTTCCTCAAACCTTCTGCGCGTGAGGTGCACCATGGCCAAAGTAATTTTGAAGAAAAAAATCGACGCTTCGACAACCGCCCTGAGCGACGTCAAATCCTATGCCCGCAAGATCTGGCTGGCAGGCCTGGGCGCCTACACCAAGGTCGGTCAGGAGGGCAGCGAATACTTCCAGGAGTTGATCAAGGCCGGTCAAGCTGTTGAAAGCAAAGGTAAAAAGTTAGTTGCTGAAAAACTTGAAGCGGCTAATACCGAGATTGATGAAGCCAAGAGTGAAGTCAGCACTTTCAAAGGCAAGGTCGAAGTTCAACTCGATAAAGTCGAGAAGGCTTTCGACTCGCGTGTCGCAAGTGCCTTGAATCGTATCGGCATTCCGTCTAAACATGACGTTGAGGCACTCTCTGTCAAGCTCGATGAGCTGACGGCTTTGCTCGAACGCGTCGCGCGTAAATCTTAAGGAGAACGGGATGGCTGGTAAAAAGAACACCGATAAAGAAGGCAGCTCGTGGATCGGGAAAGTCGAAGACTACTCCCGCAAGATCTGGCTGGCTGGTTTAGGCGTGTACTCGAAGATCGACACTGACGGCAGCAAACTCTTCGATGCATTGGTCAAAGACGGCGAGAAAGCCGAGAAGCTCACCAAGAGCGCTGTCGGCAAAGGTGTCGATGCCGCCAAGGACTCCGCGTCCTCGGCAAAATCTCGCATTTCCGGTGTGAAAGACCGTGCGCTGGGCAAGTGGGATGAGCTCGAAGGTGCTTTCGACAAGCGCCTCAACAGCGCCATTTCGCGCCTGGGCGTGCCTAGCCGCAATGAGGTGAAGGCGCTGCACAGCAAGGTCGACACCCTGACCAAGCAGATCGAAAAACTCACCGGCGCCAAGGTGGCCCCTGTTGCGGCGAAAACCGCAGCGGCCAAGCCTGCGGCTAAACCGGCTGCCAAGCCACTGGTGAAAGCGGCTGCCAAACCTGCTGCCAAGCCTGCTGCGAAAACTGCCGCCGCCAAGCCAGCAGCAAAAACCGCTGCGGCCAAACCGGCAGCAGCCAAGCCAGCTGCCAAACCGGTAGCCGCCAAGGCCGCCGCCAAACCTGCGGCAAAACCTGCCGCCAAGCCGGCCGCTAAACCGGCTGCCAAGACTGCAGCGGCCAAACCTGCTGCCGCCAAGCCCGCCGCGAAACCTGCCGCAGCCAAACCTGCTGCCAAGCCAGCGGCTGCGAAGCCGGCGGCCAAGCCAGCGGCAAAACCAGCTGCGGCGAAAAAACCAGCAGTGAAAAAACCGGCGGCGCCGAAAGCCGCTGCGCCAAAACCAGCAGTGGCTGCCGCCAAACCGGCAACTCCGGCGCCAGTGGCCAGCACCACCAACTCCGCTGCCGCCCCAACGCCTGCTGTCACCCCGACTGCCGCGTCAGCTCCATCGACGCCAACCAGTCAGTCCTGATCCCAGGGCTCATGAAAACGCCCGGCCTGCCAAGGTCGGGCGTTTTTGTTTGTGCAGGGGTCTCGCGTACCTTGAATCCCCCCCTGTGGGAGCGAGCCTGCTCGCGATGGTGTATCAGTCGACACCGATGCGTCTGATACACCATCGCGAGCAGGCTCGCTCCCACAGGGTTTTTCTCGTTATTCATGCTCCTCCAGATACTGCAACGCCATCTGCTCGGTCGCGGCCTTGACCGGCGGCAGCAGGTGCGGGGCCACCAGCATCATGATCTGGTAGACCACCAGCCTGACTTCTCCCTCACGATCAATGATGCGCTGGTAGTCCAGCGAGAACAGCAGCGTCATGGTGATCTGCTCCACCAACTGCCCCAATGCCTGGGTGTCGCTGACCAGTTGCCCCTGCGCCTTCAACCGCGCCAGCAGCGACGCCAGGGTACGCTTGAGGGCGTTGAGCAGGTTGCGGATGCCCTTGGCCAGTTTCGGCAGGCGCCCGGCCAGGTTCGACAGGTCCTGAAACAAAAACCGGTAGTGCGACAGGCGCTCGACGATCAGGTGCAGGAACAGCCAGTAGTCTTCCGGTGCCAGCTCGACATCGGCGGGCGGGTCGAGCAACGGTGCGAGTTCGGCCTGGAAGCGCTCGAACAGCCCCAGGATCAGCGGTTCCTTGCCGTGGAAGTGGTAGTAGAGGTTGCCGGGGCTGATGCCCATTTCGTTGGCAACTTCCATGGTGGAGACGTTCGGTTCGCCCTTCTGGTTGAACAGTTGCAGGGCACATTCGAGGATCCGGTCGCGGGTTTTCATCCAGTCTTCTTAATGTCAGGTCGTGCCACGGCCAATCCCGGCCGTGGAGTGTTGAACATCAGCGCACACGCACGTAGGTGCCGGGTGCCGCCTCCATCGGTGGATAGTTCGGGTTGCCGAGGGCCATGTGGGTTTCCTTTTGTGTACCGGAACGTTCCTGGATCCAGGTCAGCCATTGTGGCCACCAGCTGCCGTCGACCTGCTTGGCGTCGTAATACCAGGCACGCGGGTCGCTGCTCAGCTTGCTGCTTTCGATGTAGTTGGCCTTGGGGTTCGACGGCGGGTTGAGGATGCTTTGCACGTGGCCGCTGTTGGCCAGCACGAAGCGGCGCTCGCCGCCCAGCAATAACGTCGAGCGATACACCGCGTCCCAGGGTGTGATGTGGTCGTTGATGCCGGCCACGCTGAAGCTGTCGACGGTGACCTTCTGCAGGTCGATCGGTGTGCCGCACACTTCAAGGCCACCCGGATGGCCCAGCGGGTTGTGCTTGAAGAAGTCCAGCAAGTCGCCGTGCAGGGCTGCCGGCAAGCGCGTGGTGTCGTTGTTCCAGTAGAGGATGTCGAACGCCGGTGGCTCCTTGCCCAGCAGGTAGTTGTTGACGAAGTAGCTCCAGATCAAGTCGTTGGGGCGCATCCAGGCGAACACCTTGGCCATGTCGCGGCCGTCCAGCACGCCCTTCTGATAGGAACGCCGCTTCGACGCTTCCAGGGTCTGCTCGTCGGCGAACAGGGTGGCGGGGCTGTCCATCTGGCTGTCGAGCAGGCTCACCAGGTAAGTGGCGCTCGCGACCCGGCGCATCTGCCGCTTGGCTTGCAGGTGACCTTGCAGCGCGGCGATGGTCAGTCCGCCAGCGCAGGCGCCCATCAGGTTCACCTCGCGGGCGCCGGTGATCGCCCGGCACACGTTCATCGCTTCTTCCACGGCCTCGACATAGCTCGACAGGCCCCATTCGCGATGACGCACATCCGGGTTGCGCCAACTGATCATGAAGGTCTGCAAGCCGTTTTTCAGGGCGTACTGGACGAAGCTGTTGGCCGGGCTCAGGTCGAAAATGTAGTACTTGTTGATCTGCGGCGGCACCACCAGCAGTGGCCTGGAATACTGCTTCTCGCTCATCGGCTTGTACTGGATCAGCTCCAGCAACTCGTTGCGAAACACCACGGCGCCCGCGGTGGTGGCCACGGTTTTACCGACCTCGAAAGCCTGTTTGGTCACCTGCCTGGGCAGGGCGTCGTTGTGCAGCAGATCATCGACCAGATGGCTGATGCCACGCACCAGGCTGTTGCCGCCGGAGTTGAAGATTTCCTTGACCGCCAGCGGGTTGAGCAAGGTGTTGGAGGGCGACGCGGCATCGCTGAGCAGCGAGAACACGAAGTGGGCGCGGACGCGATCGTCCGGGGTCATCTCGCTTTCGTCGATCCAGCTGGTGACCTGTTTCTGCCAGCTCAGGTACGCCTGCAGGCTGCGTCGATAAAACGGATTGAGGCTCCAGGCCGGGTCGCTGAAGCGACTGTCCCGCGGATTGGTCGGGTGCAGGGTTTCGCCCAGCAGTACCCGGCCCAGTTGCCCGCCCAGCTTCAGGGCATGCTTGGCACTGTGCAACGGATTGCGCAAGCCGTGGGCGGCCACACTGCGCAGGGTTGAAACCAGATCCCGGCCACGCAGGCCGGTGATGGCACTCTGTGCGTTGATGAACGCGGCGGGAGTCGGCAAAACCTCCCTTGCTGGCTTGTCGCGCATGACTCAACACTCCTTCGTCTTCAGCCCAAAACAAACACCGAACCAGAACACCATAGACGCTGTAACGGGTTGTTGCGCGGTGTGGCCTCCTGCCAACCGATCCGGGGATGACTAACTGCCCAGTGGCGCCGGATGGGGGTGCATCACGGCGCGTTGCCGTTCTTCCTGGAGGAATTTCATGATGATCGGCGCCACGGCTTCGGCGCGGGTAATCAGGAACAGATGGCCGTCGTCGATGATGTGCAACTGGGTATTGGGAATGCGCCAGGCCAGCATGCGCATGTTGATCAGCGGGATCAGCGGGTCGTCGTCGCCGGCCAGCACCAGGGTCGGCTGATGGATCTTGTGCAGCCAGTGGATGCTGGTCCAGCCGAGGCCGGCGAACAGTTGCCAGTAGTAACCGAGCTTGCCCGCCGAACGCACTTTTGCCGCATGGCTGGCGGCGAGCGTCGGGTCGCGACGGAACGAGCCGCCGTAGATCATCGGCGCAATCCGGATCACGTGGGACGGCTGGATGTAGCGCCGTGGACTGGCCATCATCCACAACACTTTCGGTTTGCCCGGCACCATCACCGCACCGGCCGCCGTGGCGGCCAGCACCAGTTTCTTGCAGCGTTCCGGGTAGTCGTGGGCGAACTGCTGGGCGAGGGCGCCACCCCAAGACACTCCAATCACGTTGACCTGGCCGTAGTCGAGGTAGTCGAGCATCCGCGCCGTCAGCTTGGCCAGTCCCGGAAAACGGTACGGCTTGTTCGGCGTCGATGAGCCGCCGACGCCCGGGACGTCGAAGGCGATCACTTCGAGGTCCGGGTCCAGCGCCGCGACGAACGGAAACACCAGCTCGAGGTTGGCACCGATGCCGTTGAAAATCAGCAAGGGCGTCATGTGAGACTTGCCGGGGCGCACTGCCGTCCGGAGGGTCTGGCCATCCAGGTCGACGGTACGAAAAATGTACGGTTGCGGCATGCTCAGGCCCTGTGTACGACCGCATCCCCTGTAGGAGCGAGCTTGCTCGCGATGGCGCCGTGTCAGCCGACACATTCATCGAAGCTGGCGCCGTCATCACGGGCAAGCCCGTTCCCACAGGGGAGTGGGGTGTCCCTATCGTTCGTGTACGTAAGTCCCCGGCGCAGCTTCGCCCGCCGGATACGCCTTGTTGCCCAGCTTCGCCGGGGCCTTTTTCATTTCACCCGAGCGCGCGGCCTGCCAGGCCTGCCAGTGCAGCCACCAGGAGTCCGTGTGCTTGGTCGAGTTTTCCTGCCACTCTTCGGCCGAGGTCGTGGTTTCGCTGTTGGTCATGTAGCGCGACTTCGGGTTGCCCGGCGGGTTGAGGATGCTCTGGATGTGCCCGCTGCTGGACAGCACGAACTCGACGTTGCCGCCAAACAGCTGCGCCGACTTGTAGCAGCACTTCCACGGCGTGATGTGATCGGTGGTGCCAGCCAGGGAAAAGATGTCGGCCTTGACCTGCTTGAGGTCGATTGGCGTGCCGCACACTTCCAGGGCATTGGGGCGGATCAACGGGTTGCTCTTGAACATTTCGATCAGGTCGCCGTGGAACGCCGCCGGCAGGCGCGTGGTGTCGTTGTTCCAGAACAGGATGTCGAACACCGGCGGTTCGTTGCCCAGCAGGTAGTTGTTGACCCAGTAGTTCCAGATCAGGTCGTTGGGGCGCATCCAGGCGAAGACTTTCGCCATGTCTTTGCCTTCCAGCACGCCGGCCTGGTAGGAGTGGCGCTTGGCGGCTTCCAGGGTCTGTTCGTTGACGAACAGGGCGACGTCGGTGTCCAGGGTGGTGTCGAGCACGCTCACCAGTAGGGTCAGGGCGTTGACCTTGTTCTCGCCGATCGCGGCGTAGTGGCCCAGCAGTGCGGTGCAGGTGATGCCGCCGGAGCAGGCGCCGAGCATGTTCACGTCCTTGCTGCCGGTGATGGCCGTAACCACATCGACCGCTTCCTTGAGCGCCTCGATGTAGGTCGACAGTCCCCACTCGCGCTGCTCCTTGGTCGGGTTGCGCCAGCTGACGATGAAGGTCTGCACATTGCTGCGCAGGCAGAAGCGCGCCAGGCTTTTTTCCGGGCTCAGATCGAAGACGTAGAATTTGTTGATCTGCGGCGGCACCACCAGCAATGGGCGCTCGTGCACCTGCTCGGTGATGGGCTTGTACTGGATCAGCTCCAGCACGTCATTGCGGAACACCACCGCGCCCTCGGTCACGCCCAGGGTCTTGCCGACCTCGAAGGCGCCCATGTTGACCTGGCTGGGCATGCCGTTGTTGTGCACCAAGTCTTTGGCGAGGTTGGAAAGACCGTCGAGCAGGCTCTTGCCGCCGGTTTCGAAGAAGCGCTTGACCGCCGCCGGGTTGGCTGCGCTGTTGGTCGGTGCCATGGCTTCGGTCATGAGATTGATCACGAAGTGGCCGCGGCTGGCATCGTTGGGCGACAGGCTGCTGTCGTCGATCCAGTCGTGGAGCTCCTTGCGCCACGCCAGGTAAGTTTGCAGATAACGTTTGTAGAGCGGGTTCTGGCTCCAGGCCGGGTCGACGAAGCGACGGTCATCGCCTGCCGGTTGCAGCTCGGACTTGCCGAGCAGGACGTTCTTGAGTTCAAGGCCGAAATGCGCGACATGCTTGGCGCTGTGGATCGGTTGCTTGATCGCTTGCCTGAGTACCATTCGAGCAGAAGCCAGTAGATCCTTTCCACGCAGCCCAACGACAGGATTCAACCCCAAGGTGTTTTCCGAGGCCTGAAACTTCAAGTCATCGTTATTCTGTTTACTCATCTACGACGCTCCATTGTCCTGAGACGAGTACCCGGTCCTGCTGTGTAGTCACACAGCGAATGCCTGGTACTACTGCTCGGGTTGACCGTTGATTCTGCGCTTGCACATCAGAGCGCACTGCAGGGAACTTGCCAGCTCCATTGGTTACCCGAGTTTAATTTTTTTCGCAAGCAGGCCAATGCGTGGCCTGGCGGCCAAACATTCAAACAAATGAAATTAGAAAATGCCCTCTAATGAACGAGAGCTGCGGGCTAGAGCATCAGCTTGACGATGGACTCGTTCGGGTCGCGACTTTTACCGGCCGCTTTCAACTCGGCCAGATAATCGTTCCACAAATCTTCCTGACGAACGCCCAACTGGTACAGGTAGTCCCAGGTGAACAGGCCGCTGTCGTGGCCGTCGTCGAAGGTCAGTTTCAGTGCGTACTGGCCGGCCGGTTCGACCTTGGTCAGACCTACGCCGATCTTGCCAAATTGCAGGATGGGCTTGCCGTGGCCCTGGACCTCGGCGGAAGGAGAGTGCACGCGCAGGAATTCGGCGGGCAGGTGATGTTCCTCGCCCGAGGCGTATTTGAGCGACAGGGTTTTCGAGGCTTTGTGCAGCTTGATGTCGGTGGGGAGCATGGGCAGGTATCCGTCGGTGTGCAGTGCCCCCTGTAGGAGCGAGCTTGCTCGCGAAGCGGTGTGTCAGTTGATATCAACGTGACTGACACTCCGCCATCGCGGGCAAGCCCGCTCCCACAGTAAGCGTGGCCTACAGGATATAACGGGACAGGTCTTCGTTCTGCGCCAATTCGCCCAAGTGGCTGTTGACGTAGTCGGCGTCGATCTGGATCACCTTGCCGTCATGGGCGCTAGCCAGGTCGCCGGCGCTGAACGACACTTCCTCGAGCAGGCGTTCGAGCAGCGTGTGTAGGCGACGCGCACCGATGTTCTCGGTTTTCTCGTTGACCTGCCAGGCGATCTCGGCGATGCGCTTGATGCCGTCCGGCTGGAACTCGACGCCCAGGCCTTCGGTTTTCAGCAGCGCGCAATATTGCTCGGTGAGCGAGGCATGCGGCTCGCTGAGGATGCGTTCGAAGTCTTCCGGCGTCAGCGCCTTGAGTTCTACACGGATCGGCAGGCGGCCTTGCAGCTCGGGCACCAGATCGCTCGGCTTGCTCAGGTGGAACGCACCGGAGGCAATGAACAGGATGTGGTCGGTCTTGACCATGCCCAGCTTGGTGTTGACCGTGCAGCCTTCGATCAGAGGCAGCAAGTCGCGCTGTACGCCTTCGCGGGACACGTCGACGCCGCCTGCGTTACCGCGCTTGGCGACCTTGTCGATTTCGTCGATGAACACGATGCCGTGCTGCTCGACCGCTTCCAGGGCCTTGGCCTTGAGCTCTTCGTCGTTGACCAGACGGCTCGCTTCTTCGTCGCGGACCATCTTCAGCGCTTCCTTGACCTTGAGCTTGCGGCTCTTGCGCTTGCCCTTGCCCATGTTGGCGAACAGGCTCTGCAACTGGTTGGTCATTTCTTCCATGCCCGGTGGCGCGGAGATATCGACGCCGGAGTTTTCGGCGACTTCGATTTCGATCTCCTTGTCATCCAGCTGGCCTTCGCGCAGGCGCTTGCGGAACAGCTGGCGGGTGTTGGAATCGGCCGACGGCGCGGCTTCCTCGTTGAAGCTGCGGGCCGGCGGCAGCAGGGCGTCGAGGATGCGCTCTTCGGCGGCGTCTTCGGCGCGATGGCGAACCTTGGTCATTTCCTGTTCGCGCAGCAGCTTGATCGCGGCGTCGGCGAGGTCACGGATGATCGACTCGACATCACGGCCGACATAACCGACTTCGGTGAACTTGGTCGCTTCGACCTTGATGAACGGCGCGTTGGCCAGCTTGGCCAGACGACGGGCGATCTCGGTTTTACCGACACCGGTCGGGCCGATCATCAGGATGTTCTTGGGCGTTACTTCAACGCGCAGCTCTTCAGGCAGCTGCATCCGACGCCAGCGGTTGCGCAGGGCAATGGCGACGGCGCGCTTGGCATCGTCCTGGCCGATGATATGGCGATTGAGTTCGTGGACGATTTCGCGGGGAGTCATTGACATGGTAATTGACGGTCCTCAAGCAGGAACAAGCCGTGGCACACGGGCCGCAACAGGCTTACTCAGCGAGATCCTGCTCCTCAATGGTCTGGGTGTGGTTGGTGAATACACAGATGTCGCCGGCGATACCAAGGGCGGTCTCGACGATTTCACGGGCCGACAGGTCGGTCTTTTTCAGCAGGGCGCTGGCGGCAGCCTGTGCATAAGCACCGCCGGACCCCATGGCGATCAGGCCGTCTTCGGGTTCGACCACGTCGCCGTTGCCGGTGATGATCAGGGAAGCATCCTTGTTGGCGACCGCGAGCATCGCTTCGAGGCGGCTCAGGGAGCGGTCGGTGCGCCATTCCTTGGCCAGTTCGACGGCGGCGCGAATCAGGTGACCCTGATGTTTCTCGAGCTGGCCTTCGAAACGTTCGAAGAGGGTAAAGGCGTCAGCGGTGGCGCCGGCAAACCCGGCAATGACCTGGCCGTGGTACAGGCGGCGAACTTTTTTCGCGTTGCCTTTCATCACGGTATTGCCGAGAGAAACCTGGCCGTCGCCGCCCATGACGACTTTGCCGTGGCGGCGAACTGAAACGATGGTGGTCAAGGGAGAGTCTCCACGCAGCGGGGCGAAAATGCCTTCTGCCAACTCATATGGGGGTGGTGCGGGGGATTTCAACTGCGGGGTGGGGGAGGGGACGAGTGGTGTGCGCGGGAAAGTTGTGTTGTCTGGGCTGGCGCCATCGCGAGCAGGCTCGCTCCCACAGTGATTGATGCTTTACGCCATACCCTGTGGGAGCGAGCCTGCTCGCGATGAACGATAACGCGGTCGAGCAGGAAGAATCAGCGGCTCTGGCGTTGTTGTAACAACAGGTTGCTAAACCCGGCTCCCGCCAATTGCTTCTGCGCCGTGGTCAGCTGTTCGCGGTTGCTGAACGGCCCGACCAGTACCCGATACCAGGTCTCGTCCTTGACCGTACCGGACTCCACCGCCACGGCCTGGCCGAGCAGGATGATCTGCGCGCGCACCTTGTCGGCGTCGGTTTCCTTGCGGAACGAGCCCGCTTGCAGGAAGTACTTGGTCACCGGTGCCGCCTTGGCCACCGGCGGGGCTGGCGGTGGCGTGATGCCGGCCAGCGCCGCCTGGGCGCGTGCGGTGTCGATCTTCGCCGCTTCCGCTGGCGTCACCGGGGTGGTCGGCACGGCTGGCGTCGGCGGGGTTTTCTCCGGCACGGCATCCGGCGGCACGATGACTTCCGATTCCGGCAGCAGGGTGTAGAAGTCGTACTTGGGCTTGACCGGTTGCGTCGGGCTCGGCGGGGTCTTGTTGGCTTCGGCGATCTTGGTGGCTTTCTGCTGCTCGATCTTCTCGCGCTTGACGCTGTCGCTGCCCTTGCCTGGCTCCAGCTTCATCAGGAACACGATGAACGCGCCGACCGTCAGGCCGATGGCCATCCACAGCCAACCCGGGATCGGTTGCTTCGCTGGAGCTTGGTAACGGCTGGCGCCACGCTTGGGTGCAGGTTTTTTCTTGGCAGCCAACTTACATACGCTCCAGAGTTTCCAGACCCAAGAGTTCCAGGCCTTGCTTGAGAGTGCGACCGGTCAGTGCGGCCAGGCGCAGGCGGCTTTGCATCTGTGCCGGAGTGTCGGCAGCGAGAATCGGGCAGTTCTCGTAGAAGCTGGAGAACAGACCGGCAACGTCGTACAGGTAAGCGCACAGGGTGTGTGGCGTGCCCTTCTCGGCGACGTTGTTGAGGATTTCGCCAAACTGCGCCAGGCGGGCGGCCAATTCCAGTTCCTGGTCGGCTTCGAGGACGATCTGGCCTTCGACTTCGCTGAAGGTCTTGCCGAGCTTGCGGAAGACACCGGCCACACGGGTGTAGGCGTACAGCAGGTACGGCGCGGTATTGCCTTCGAAGTTGAGCATCAGGTCGAAGTTGAAGCTGTAGTCGCTGGTGCGGTGTTTCGACAGGTCGGCGTATTTCACCGCGTCGATGCCCACCACCTTGGCGATGCTGCGCAGGTCGGCCTCGGCCAGTTCCGGGTTCTTGTCCTTGACCAGGGTGTAGGCGCGCTCCTGGGCTTCGGTCAGCAGGTCGATCAGCTTCACGGTGCCGCCGTCACGGGTCTTGAACGGACGGCCGTCGGAACCGTTCATGGTGCCGAAGCCCATGTGTTCCATTTCCATCGGGTGAGTCACGAAGCCGGCCTTGCGCGCCACGGCGAACACTTGCTGGAAGTGCAGGGCCTGGCGCTGGTCGACGAAGTACAGGGCGCGATCGGCCTTGAGCTTGCCGCTGCGATAACGCACGGCCGCCAGGTCGGTGGTGGCATAGAGGTAGCCGCCGTCGGCCTTGACGATGATCACCGGCAGCGGGTCGCCGTCGGCATTCTTGAATTCATCGAGGAACACGCACTGCGCGCCGTTGCTTTCGACCAGCATGCCGGCGGCCTTGAGGTCGTTGACCACGTTGATCAGGTCATCGTTGTAGGCGCTTTCGCCCATCACGTCGGCCATGGTCAGCTTGACGTTGAGCAGTTCGTAGATCTTCTGGCAGTGGGACAGCGAGATGTCCTTGAACCGGGTCCACAGCGCCAGGCACTCGGCGTCGCCGGCCTGCAGCTTGACCACCAGGCCACGGGCGCGGTCGGCGAATTCGGCCGACTCGTCGAAACGCTGCTTGGCGGCGCGGTAGAAGTTCTCCAGGTCCGACAGCTCGTTGCTGGTGATCGGGTTTTCCTGCAGATAGGCCATCAGCATGCCGAACTGCGTGCCCCAGTCGCCGACGTGGTTCTGGCGGATTACCTCGTCGCCGAGGAATTCCAGCACGCGAGCCACGCCGTCACCAATGATGGTCGAGCGCAAGTGGCCGACGTGCATTTCCTTCGCCAGGTTCGGCGCCGACAGGTCAACCACGGTGCGCTGGGCAGGGCCGGCCTTGCGCACGCCAATGCGTTCGTCGGCCAGGGCGGCGTCCAGGCGGGCAGCCAGGGCCTGGGTGTTCTGGAAGAAGTTGAGGAAGCCTGGGCCGGCGATTTCGGCCTTGGCCACGTTTTCGTCGGCGGGCAGCGCGGCGATGATTTTCTCGGCCAGGTCGCGCGGCTTCATGCCGGCCGGCTTGGCCAGCATCATGGCGATGTTGCTGGCGAAATCGCCGTTTTTCTTGTCGCGCGAGTTTTCCACCTGGATCGCCGGCGACAGGCCTTCAGGCAACACACCTTCGTTGACGAGTTGGGTGATGGCTTGTTGGATCAGCTGGCGAATGGTGTCTTTCATGGTCTTCTCTTTCGACCGCAGGCGCGGCGGCGCATCGTGCGCTGGTGGAAAAACTGGGCATTATCCGTTGCCGAGGCGGGCTTGCCAACCTTAGCAGGTGGGTTGTGGATGTGTGGTGACTATTCGACCCAAATCGCGGGCAAGCCCGCTCCTACAGGTACGGTGGTGCCCCTGTAGGAGCGGGCTTGCCCGCGATGACTCCCTTCAAATCAATACAAATCCACAGGATCGACATCCAGGGACCACCGCACCGCCCGCCCGCTCGGCATCTGTTCCAGCACCAGCAGCCAGCTGGCCAGCAACCGATGCAGGGGCGCCCGGGCCGTAGCTTGCAGCAACAATTGCGCACGGAAACGGCCGGCGCGGCGTTCCATTGGCGCCGGCACCGGCCCCAGCAGCTCTATGCCCGTCAGGTTCTGTTCGGCGAGCAGGCGCTCGGCCTCGCCGCAGGCTTCGTCGAGGAAGCCTTCGGCCTGCCCCGGCTTGTGCGCCTCGGCACGCAGCAGCGCCAGGTGCGCGAACGGCGGCAGGCCGGCGGCGCGGCGTTCGCTCAAGGCCTGTTCGGCGAAGGCGAAGTAACCCTGCTCGGTCAGTTGTACCAGCAGCGGATGGTCGGCGAGGTGGGTCTGGATGATCACCCGGCCCGGCTCTTCGGCCCGGCCAGCACGGCCCGCCACCTGGACGATCAGTTGCGCCATGCGTTCGCTGGCGCGGAAGTCGCCGGAAAACAGCCCGCCGTCGGCATCGAGGATCGACACCAGGGTCACCCGTGGGAAGTGGTGACCCTTGGCCAGCATCTGCGTGCCGACCAGGATGCACGGCTGGCCTTTCTGGATGGTGGCGAACAGCTGGTTCATCGCGTCCTTGCGCGACGTGCTGTCACGGTCGACGCGCAGCACCGGGTAATCGGGAAACAGGATGGCCAGGCGCTCTTCGGCGCGTTCGGTGCCGGCACCCACCGGGCGCAGATCCACCTTGTTGCATTTCGGGCACTGGCGGGGCGTGCGCTCGACATAACCGCAATGGTGGCAGCGCAGTTCGCCGTAACGCTGGTGCACGGTCATGCGCGCATCGCAGCGCTGGCATTCGGACATCCAGCCGCAGTCGTGGCACAGCAGGGTGGGGGCGAACCCGCGACGATTGAGGAACACCAGCACCTGTTGCCCGGCGGCCAACGTCTGGCCGATGGCTTGCTGCATGGGTCCGGAAATGCCGCTGTCCAGCGGCCGGCTCTTCACATCCAGGCGCAGGAAGCGCGGTTGCTTGGCGCCGCCTGCACGCTCGTTGAGGCGCAGCAGGCCGTAACGACCGGTGTAGGCGTTGTGCAGGCTCTCCAGCGACGGCGTGGCGGAGCCGAGCACGATGGGGATGTTTTCCTGGCGCGCGCGGACCAGTGCCAGGTCGCGGGCGTGATAGCGCAGGCCTTCCTGCTGTTTGTAGGAGCCGTCGTGCTCTTCGTCGATGATGATCAGGCCGGGGTTCTTCATCGGCGTGAACAGCGCCGAACGGGTGCCGATAATGATGTCGGCCTCGCCGTCGCGGGCGGCCAGCCAGGCGTCGAGCCGTTCGCGGTCATTGACCGCCGAGTGCAGCAACGCGATGCGCGCATTGAAGCGCTGCTCGAAGCGCGCCAGGGTTTGCGGGCCGAGGTTGATTTCCGGGATCAGCACCAGGGCCTGCTTGCCGGCCTCCAGGGTCTCGCGGATCAACTGCAAATAGACTTCGGTCTTGCCGCTGCCGGTGACGCCGGCCAGCAGGAACGCGTGATAACTGTCGAAGCCCGCGCGAATGGCCTCATAGGCCGCCCGTTGTTCGGTATTGAGCGGCAGCTCCGGTTGCGCCAGCCAATGCTCGTGGCGCACGCCGGGCGCATGGCGGCGGACTTCGACCTGTACCAGGCCCTTGGCCAGCAACAGGTCGAGGCTGTCCTTGCTCAGCATCAATTTGCTCAGCAGTGCGTGGGCGACGCCGTGGGGGTGCTGGGCCAGGGTGGCCAGTGCCTCGCGCTGACGCGGCGCGCGGGCGATGCGCGGGTCATCCTGGCTGGCACCGGGGGCTGCCGACCAGAAACGCTCCTGGCGCGCCTCGGCCAGCTCGCCCTGGCGCAGCAACACCGGCAAGGCCCAGCTCAAGGTATCGCCCAGGCTGTGTTGGTAGTACTGGGCGGTCCACAGGCACAGCTTGAACAGCGCGGGCGGCAGGGGTGAGGTGGCGTCCAGCAGGGCCAGGGCCGGCTTGAGCTTTTCGGCCGGCACTTCGCTGGTGTCGGTGACCTCCACCAGGATCCCGATCATTTCCCGCCGGCCGAACGGCACCCGCAGGCGCATGCCCGGCTGCAACCGGGCACGCGGGACCCCGGCCGGGGCGCGGTAGTCGAACAGGCGGCGCAGCGGCGATGGCAGGGCGAGGCGCAAAATGGCGTCGGGCACGCGGGTTCTCGATAAGCAGGTGAAGTTGGGCGCGACCTGATCCTGTAGGAGCGAGCTTGCTCGCGATGGCGTCGGGTCAATCAACCCAGATGTTGAATGTTCCGGCCTCTTCGCGGGCAAGCCCGCTCCTACAGGAGTCTGGGGTGCTTTGGGCCGGGAGCCTAGCAGACGGTCGGTAGAAGGGACAGCTTGCGCGAATGACATTGTCTGGTAGAATCCGCGGCCTAATTACGTGCGGTATTCAACAATAGTGTTGGGTGGCGGCACGCTAGCCTGAGGAAAACACCATGAAAGCTGATATCCATCCAGAATACCCAGCAGTTGCTGTTACCTGCAGCTGCGGCAACAAGTTCGAAACCCGTTCGACCTTCGGCAAAGCCCTGGCGATCGACGTTTGCAACGAATGCCACCCGTTCTACACCGGTAAGCAAAAGACTCTGGACACTGGCGGCCGCGTACAGCGCTTCGCCGACCGTTTCGGTGCTTTCGGCGCGAAAAAGGCCTAAGGCCTGTCAACTTGGGAAGCCGCTACGGTTTTTCCATGCTGATAAAGAAGGCGTCCCTCGTGGGCGCCTTTTTTGTGTCCGCGATTTGGTTGTCGACGGCCCAGGCCTTCTGCCCGGCACCAGGCGGCCTGGAGCCTGTCGTTGTACAGCGGGTGGTGGATGGCGACACGCTGCGCCTGCAAGATGGTCGCAGTGTGCGCATGATCGGCTTGAACACGCCGGAACTGGGCAAGAAGGGCCGCTCCGACGAGCCCTTCGCCGTTGCGGCGCGCAAACGACTCGAAGCGCTGGTGGCCGCCAGCGACGGGCGGGTCGGTCTGCTGCCCGGTAAAGAGAGCAAAGACCATTACGGGCGGACCCTCGCCCATGTCTTCGCGGCCGACGGCAGCAACCTTGAAGCCAGAATGCTCGCCGAAGGCCTGGGTTTTGTGGTGGCCGTCGCACCGAATGTAAATTTTGTCGATTGTCAGCGCGCTGCGGAACGCAGTGCGCGCCAGGCCGGGCTCGGCATATGGCGGCAGTCGCCTGTACTGAAAGCGGATCAGATCAGCGCATCCGGTTTTGCGGTGCTCAGTGGGCGTGTGAGCAAGGTTCAGCGCAATCGTGGCGGAATTTGGATCGAATTACAGAATTCGGTTGTGTTGCGTGTTGCACCCAATCTGCTGGAGCGCTTCGATGCGGATTCGCTGAAAAGCCTGGAAGGCAAGCAAATCGAGGCGCGTGGCTGGGTGCTGGACCGCTCCCGGCGCGGTGGGCTCAAACAAGGTCAGGCACGCTGGATGCTGCCATTGACCGATCCGGCGATGATCGAAGTGGTCTCCGGCTGAAAAGTTGTAGACATTTTTAAAGCTGATTGTGAACAGTGCACCCCTTGTGTTCCGTGGCTCTTGGCCCAAAGTCGTAGAGCAGGGCGCTTGACAGGGGTGACCGGTCAGTCTTGTGGGGACTTTGCGAGGCGCGTATCCTCGCTGACCAGTCTGTCCAACAGTAAAAGCGGAATGCCCACATGTCTGATTTGAAAACTGCCGCTCTCGAGTATCACGCCAATCCTCGTCCAGGAAAGCTGAGCGTCGAGCTCACCAAGCCCACCGCTACCGCCCGCGACCTGTCGCTGGCCTACAGCCCCGGCGTAGCCGAGCCAGTGCGCGAAATTGGTCGCGACCCTGAACTGGCCTACAAGTACACCGGTAAAGGCAACCTGGTTGCAGTCATTTCCGATGGCACCGCGATTCTCGGCCTGGGTAACCTCGGCCCATTGGCTTCCAAGCCAGTGATGGAAGGTAAAGGCGTGCTGTTCAAGCGCTTCGCCGGCATCGACGTGTTCGACATCGAAGTCGATTCCGAAAGCCCGCAAGCCTTCATCGACACCGTCAAGCGCATCTCCATCACCTTCGGTGGCATCAACCTGGAAGACATCAAGGCGCCAGAGTGCTTTGAGATCGAGCGCGCTCTGATCGAGCAGTGCGACATCCCGGTATTCCACGATGACCAGCACGGCACCGCGATCGTAACCGCCGCCGGCATGATCAACGCCCTGGAAATCGCTGGCAAAACCCTGCCTGACGCCAAGATCGTCTGCCTGGGTGCCGGTGCGGCCGCCATCTCCTGCATGAAACTGCTGGTGAGCATGGGCGCCAACATCGAAAACATCTACATGGTTGACCGTACCGGCGTGATCCACTCCGGCCGTGACGACCTGAACCAGTACAAGGCGGTCTTCGCCCACGCCACCGACAAGCGCACCCTGGCTGACGCCCTGCAAGGCGCAGACGTGTTCGTCGGCCTGTCCGGTCCGAACCTGCTGAGCGCTGAAGGCCTGAACTCCATGGCGGCCAACCCGATCGTGTTCGCGTGCTCGAACCCTGATCCGGAAATCTCCCCTGAGCTGGCCCACGCCACTCGCAGCGACGTGATCATGGCTACCGGTCGTTCCGACTACCCGAATCAGGTCAACAACGTACTGGGCTTCCCGTTCATCTTCCGTGGTGCCCTGGACGTTCGCGCCAAGCGCATCAACGAAGAAATGAAAGTCGCGGCGGCCAACGCCCTGCGTGAACTGGCCAAGCTACCAGTGCCTCAGGAAGTGTGCGACGCCTACGGTGGTATCAAGCTGGAATTCGGTCGTGAGTACATCATCCCGAAACCAATGGATGCCCGCCTGATCACCGTGATCTCCGACGCCGTGGCCAAGGCCGCGATCGAGACCGGCGTGGCGACCCTGCCGTATCCGAAGAACTACCCGCTCAAGAGCGTGGATGACGTGTTCAACGGCTAAGTCGTTGTAGCGCTTCAGCGAAAGCCCTGGCTCGCACGAGTCGGGGCTTTTTTATGTCTGATAGGTTTACATTGGATTGGCCGGCCCCATCGCGGGCAAGTCGAATCGTCGCACCGCCGCTCCTACAATTGATCTGCATGCGCCGAACCACTGTAGGAGCGGGCTTGCCCGCGATGAGGCCAGTCAATCCAGCACAAATCCCCAGGCATAAAAAAGCCCCAACTCTCACGAGCCAGGGCTTTTTGCTGCCACCAGGATCAGAACAAGTCGATCGGCGCCGCCTCATCCGCTGGCAGCGGGCTGCCCGGCGCAACGCCGTTACCCAGCTCGTTGACCGACGGCGGCGTGTCTTCGGCCTTGAACAGCTCGAAATACGCCCCTGGCGTACTTGGCGTGGCCGCACGGCCGCTGATCGGGTCTACCCGCAGGCTGAGGATGCCTTCCGGCTCGGCCTGGGTGTGCGGCGGCTTGTCCTTGAGCGCGGCGGACATGTAGTTCATCCAGATCGGCAGGGCGACGGTGCCGCCGAATTCACGCTTGCCGAGGCTCTCCGGCTGGTCGAAACCGGTCCAGACGGTGGTCACGTAATCGGCGTTGTAACCCGAGAACCAGGCGTCCTTGGATTCGTTGGTGGTACCGGTCTTGCCCGCGATGTCGGAGCGACCCATGGCCAGTGCGCGGCGGCCGGTACCCAGCTTGATCACGTCCTCGAGCATGCTGTTGAGGATGAACGTGGTGCGGCCATCGACGATGCGTTCGGCTACGGCGGGCACCTGCGGAGCCGGCTCGGCCATGGCTTCGCCTGGCGTCGCGTCGACGGTGAAGGCCTGCGCCTGCGGTGCGGCAATGCCGTCGGAAGCCACCTCGCCTTTCGGTACGCTCTGCGGATTGGCGACGAACAGCGTGTCGCCATTGCGGCTTTCGATCTTGTCGATGATGAACGGCGTGATCTTGTAGCCGCCGTTGGCAAAGGTGCTCCAGCCGGTGGCGATTTCCATCGGCGTCAGGGTGGCGGTGCCCAGGGCCAGGGACAGGTTGCGCGGCAGGTCCTGCTTGTTGAAGCCGAACTTGCTGATGTAGTCGATGGTGCGATCGACGCCCAGGGCCTGCAACAGGCGGATCGACACCAGGTTGCGCGACTTGTACAGCGCCTCACGCAGGCGGATCGGGCCGAGGAAGGTGTTGGTGTCGTTCTTCGGGCGCCAGACCTTGTCCAGGTATTCGTCGACGAACACAATCGGCGCATCGTTCACCAGGCTGGCGGCGGTGTAGCCGTTATCCAGTGCCGCGCTATAGACGAAAGGCTTGAAGCTCGAGCCGGGCTGACGCTTGGCCTGCATGGCGCGGTTGTAATTGCTCTGTTCGAAGGCGAAGCCACCGACCAGCGAGCGAATGGCACCGTTCTGCGGGTCGAGCGACACCAGCGCGCCTTGTGCCTGCGGGATCTGGCTGAATTTCAGCGAGTTGTCCGGCTGGCGCTGTACGCGGATCAGGTCGCCGACCTGGGCCACGTCCGCTGGCTGCTTGGGCGTGGCGCCCATGCTGTTGGTGTTCAGGAATGGCCGCGCCCACTTCATGCTGTCCCAGCCCACGTGCTCGCTGCCGGTGCGGGTCAGGACCTGCAGGCCGGTCTTGTCGACCTGGGTCACGATGGCCGGTTCCAGGCTGCTGATCGTGCGCTGCTTGGTCAGCTCCAGGGCCCAGGCTTCACGGGTCTTGCCGGGCAGGCGCGATTCGGGGCCGCGATAACCGTGACGCTGGTCATAGGTCATCAGGCCTTCATGCAGCGCGGTGTTGGCCATTTCCTGCAGGTTGCTGGGAACGGTGGTGGTGACGCGGAAACCTTCGGTGTAGGCGTCGCTGCCGTAACGACCGACCATTTCGGCGCGGGCCATTTCGGCGATGTACGGAGCGTTCACTTCCGGCGTCGGCACGTGATAGCTGGCGTTGAGCGGCTCGTTGATCGCGGCGGTGTAGTCGCTTTCGCTGATCTTGCCGAGCTTGTACATGCGCCCCAGGATCCAGTCGCGACGCTCCTTGCTGCGCGCCGGGTTGGCCAGCGGGTTGAAGCGCGACGGGGCCTTTGGCAGGCCGGCAATCATCGCCATCTGCGCCAGGCTGATGTCACGAATCGACTTGCCGTAATACACCTGTGCCGCCGCCTCGATGCCGTAGGCGCGGTTACCCAGGTAGATCTTGTTGACGTACAGCTCGAGAATTTCGTCCTTGGTCAGCTGCCGCTCGATTTGCAGCGCCAGGAGAATTTCCGTGGTTTTACGAGAAAAGCTGCGCTCGCTGGTCAGGAAGAAGTTCTTCGCCACCTGCATGGTGATGGTGCTGCCGCCGGATTGAATGTGGCCGCTTTTGACCAATTGGGTCGCCGCACGCATCAGGCTGCTCGGATCGACACCGTAGTGGTTGGCAAAATTGTCATCTTCTGCACTTAAAAGCGCATTGATGAAGTTGGGGGGAATGTCGGCGAAACGGATCGGTGTACGGCGCATTTCGCCAAATTCTGCGATCAACTTGTTATCGCTGCTGTAAACCCGCAGAGGAATCTGCAACTGAATGCTTCTCAAAGCCTCCACGGACGGCAATCCGGGGCTAAGGTAAAGAAACGCGCCGCTCAGACCCAGAAGCAGTCCGCAGAAAACGGCGACGATGGACCAACCGAAAAATTTCAGCAGACGAATCAAGGCTTTGGGATATCCAGGGCAAAGAATGAGTTAGGCATCAGGGTTCAGATAACGAGGAGAACGACCCGGGCTTGACGAAAAAAGCAGAAAAAATCGCTGGGCATTATAAGCATTTTTCCAACCCGGGCGTCATTTGCACTGCTGTCAAGACAGATGGATGGAACGCAATGGACATTACAGAGTCCGTAACTCTCGGATAGTCATAGGGAATTGGTAGTGCTGGGACTCTTCAATAAAAAGGCCAACCTGCTGTTGGGGATCGACATCAGCTCCACGTCGGTCAAGCTCCTGGAGCTGAGCCGCCAGGGCGACCGGTACCGGGTGGAAGCCTATGCGGTAGAGCCGCTGCCCGCCAGCGCAGTGGTCGAGAAGAACATCGCCGAGCTCGAAGGCGTGGGGCAGGCGCTCACACGCGTATTGGTCAAGGCCAGGACCGGCCTCAAGAACGTCGCGGTGGCGGTTGCCGGCTCGGCGGTGATCACCAAGACCATCGAGATGGACGCCGGTCTTTCCGATGACGAGATGGAAAACCAGCTGAAGATCGAGGCTGACCAGTACATTCCCTATCCACTGGACGAAGTGGCCATCGACTTCGAAGTCCAGGGCACGTCGGCGCGCAACCCGGAGCGGGTCAACGTGCTGCTGGCCGCCTGCCGCAAGGAAAATGTCGAAGTACGCGAAGCGGCCCTGGCGCTGGCCGGCCTGACGGCTCGCGTGGTCGATGTCGAAGCGTACGCGCTGGAGCGCTCTTTCGGTTTGATGACCGGGCACCTGGCGGCCTCCCAGGAGCAACTGACGGTGGCGGTGGTCGATATCGGCGCCACCATGACCACCCTCAGCGTGTTGCACAACGGCCGCATCATCTACACCCGCGAGCAATTGTTCGGCGGGCGCCAGTTGACCGAAGAAATCCAGCGCCGTTATGGCCTGACGTTCGAGCAGGCGGGGCTGGCCAAGAAGCAGGGCGGATTGCCGGACGATTACGTCAGCGAGGTCCTGCAACCGTTCCGTGACGCCCTGGTACAGCAAGTGTCGCGCTCGTTGCAGTTTTTCTTCGCCTCCGGCCAGTACAACGCGGTCGATCACATTCTGCTGGCCGGTGGTACCGCCTCGGTGCCGGGGCTGGACCGCCTGATCGAGCAGCGCCTCGGCACACCGACGCAAGTAGCCAACCCCTTCTCTGACATGGCCCTGAGCAGCAAGGTCAACGCCGGTGCGCTGGCCAGCGACGCACCGGCGCTGATGATCGCCTGTGGACTCGCCCTCAGGAGTTTCAACTGATGGCACGGATCAACCTTTTACCCTGGCGCGAAGAGCTGCGCGATCACCGCCGCAAACGCTTTCTGCTGGCGTTGGCCGGTGTCCTGGTGGGGTCGATCGGGGCGGTGTTGATTGCCTGCCAGGCCATCACCGGCGCCATTGATCGGCAGGTGGCCCGCAACGACTACATCAGCCAGCAAATTGTCGGTGTCGATGAGCGGATCAAGCAGATCAGCGACCTGAAAGCCCGGCGCCAGCAGTTGCTCGAGCGCATGCGGATCATCCAGGACCTGCAAGGCAATCGCCCGATCAGTGGGCGGATCTTCGACCAGTTGGCACGCACACTGCCGGACGGCGTGTATTTCACAGAGGTGAAAATGGAAGGCAAGACCTTGTCCATCGTCGGTGCGGCCGAGTCTAACAACCGGGTTTCGGACCTGATGCGTAACCTCGATGCGTCGGACTGGTTCGACGCCCCCACGCTGACGGAGGTCAAGGCGACGACGGCGGGTCAGTTGGACCAGGCCAACGTCTTTCAGTTGACCGTTCGTCAGACCCAGCCTGCCGCCGCGGAGGCCGTTCAATGAAACCGGCCGAATGGATCGAAGGCCTGCGCAAGATTGATATCAATGACCTGGACACCAGCAACATGGGCTCCTGGCCTGCCGCCATCAAGGTGTTGGCGGGTGTTTTGCTGGCGGCTCTGGTGTTGGCACTGGGCTACAACTTTTCCATCAGCGAGATGGAAAGTGAGCTCCAGGCCAAGCGTACCGAAGAGTCGACACTCAAGGAGCAATTCGCCACCAAAGTGCACATGTCCGCGAACCTGGAACTCTATATCGAGCAAATGAAGGAAATGGAGAATTCCTTTGGCGTGTTGCTACGCCAGTTGCCTAGTGATACCGAAGTGCCGGGGCTGCTCGAAGACATCACCCGCACTGGGCTGGGCAGTGGCCTTGAGTTCGAGGAAATCAAGCTGCTGCCCGAGGTCGCCCAGCAGTTCTACATCGAGTTACCCATCCAGATCACCGTCACCGGTGCCTATCACGACCTGGCGACATTCGTCAGCGGCGTGGCCGGATTACCACGCATAGTGACCCTGCATGACTTCGATATCGCGCCGGTCAATCCGGAAAGTGGCCCGAAATTGCGCATGAGCATCCTGGCCAAAACCTACCGCTACAACGACAAGGGGCTGCAAAAATGAGCCCGATCCGGATTGCGGTAATGATGGCCGTGCTGCTTGTCATCGGCGGATGTGGCAACGGCAATGATTTCCATGACCTGGACGCCTACATGAATGAAATGCGTCTGCGTCCGCCCGGCAAGATCGAGCCCACGCCGACTTTCCGCTCCTATCCCACCTTCACCTACAACGCGGCGAACCTGCGCAGCCCGTTCTCCCGGCAACTGCGGGTCGATCTTGCGGGGCAGAAGCATGGCTCGCGCAACGTCAAACCCGACCCCAATCGGGTGAAGCAATACCTTGAAGGTTTCAACATCGAGCAGTTTGAAATGGTCGGCACCATTTCCAATGCGGCTGGCTCGTTCGCGCTTCTGCGCGGGGCGGGCGGCGTGCATCGGTTGAAAGTCGGTGATTACCTGGGGCGTAACGATGGGCGGATCGTCGCCATCAGCGGCTCGCAAGTCGATGTGGTCGAAATCGTTCCCGATGGCCAGGGCGCCTGGCTGGAACGGCCGCGGACCATCCCTTTGAAAGAGCACTCATAGTGGAACTCGAATAATGAACAGGATTTTCGCAACCTTCGGAATTTCGCTATGGATAGCGTTGATGTCACCGATGGTACAAGCGGCGAACCTCAAGGCGCTGGATGTCGCGGCGTTGCCGGGTGACCGCGTCGAGTTGAAATTGTCGTTCGATGGTGTGCCTCCGCAGCCCCAGGGCTACACGACGGAACAGCCCGCACGGATCGCGCTGGACCTGCCAGGTGTCGTCAATCAGTTGGCCAGCAAAACCCGCGATCTCGGTGGTGGCAACGCCCGTAGCGCCACGGTGGTGGAAGCCAAGGGGCGCACCCGGGTGATCATCAACCTGACTCAGTTGACGCCCTACGCTGCCAGGGTCGAAGGCAACCAGATATTGGTCGTGGTAGGACGGGGCGCCAGCAGCCAGGCAGCCGGGTCCGCCCCGAAGACAACGCGTGCCGCCACCGCGACGGCGGCGCCAAGCAAAAACTATGCGCCGGTGAACAAGGCGATTCGTGGCGTGGATTTCCAGCGCGGAACCCAGGGCGAGGGCAATGTGGTCATTGACCTGTCCGATCCTTCCATCGCCCCCGACATTCAGGATCGCGAGGGCAAAATCGTCCTCGGTTTCGCCAGGACGCAACTGCCGGAACCGTTGCGGGTGCGCCTGGACGTCAAGGATTTCGCCACGCCAGTGCAGTTCATCAACGCCAGCGCCATGGGCGACCGGGCAACCATTGTCATCGAGCCCAGCGGTGCGTTCGACTATTCCACCTATCAGACCGACAACAAGCTGACCGTCAGCATCCGCCCGATGACCGTCGATGACCTGCAAAAGCGCAACGCCGAGCGTTTTGCCTATAGCGGTGAAAAGCTCTCGCTGAACTTCCAGGACATCGACGTGCGTTCGGTGCTGCAACTGATCGCCGACTTCACCAACCTCAACCTGGTGGCCAGCGACACGGTGCAGGGCGGTATCACCCTGCGCCTGCAAAACGTGCCATGGGACCAGGCGCTCGACCTGGTGCTCAAGACCAAGGGGCTGGACAAGCGCAAGATCGGCAATGTGTTGCTGGTGGCGCCGGCCGATGAAATCGCCGCCCGTGAACGTCAGGAACTGGAATCGCAGAAACAGATCGCCGAGCTGGCACCGCTGCGCCGCGAATTGTTGCAGGTGAACTACGCCAAGGCGGCCGACATCGCCAAGTTGTTCCAGTCGGTGACCAGCGCTGAAGCGAAAGTCGACGAACGTGGGTCGATCACCGTCGATGAGCGGACCAACAACATCATTGCCTACCAGACCCAGGACCGCCTCGACGAACTCCGCCGGATCGTCGCGCAGCTGGATATCCCGGTGCGACAGGTGATGATCGAGGCGCGGATCGTCGAAGCCAACGTCGATTACGACAAGAGCCTGGGTGTGCGCTGGGGTGGTTCGATTCAGAACAAGGGCAACTGGAACACTTCCGGGGTCAGCAATGGCGCCAATGCCTCTTCGACCATCGGCACGCCGGGCAGCACCAGCACCAACGCACCGTTCGTCGACATGGGCACCACCGCCAACACGTCGGGCATCGGCATCGCCTTTATCACTGACAATGTGCTGCTGGACCTTGAGCTGACCGCCATGGAGAAGACCGGCAACGGCGAAATCGTCTCGCAGCCCAAGGTGGTCACGTCCGACAAGGAAACCGCGAAAATCCTCAAGGGCACCGAGATTCCTTACCAGGAAGCCGCCTCCAGCGGCGCGACGTCGGTCTCGTTCAAGGAGGCTTCGCTGTCGCTGGAAGTGACGCCGCAGATCACCCCGGACAACCGGATCATCATGGAGGTCAAGGTCACCAAGGACGAACCGGACTACCTCAACAAAGTGCAGGATGTACCGCCCATCAAGAAAAACGAGGTCAACGCCAAGGTCCTGGTCAACGACGGCGAGACCATCGTGATCGGTGGCGTTTTCTCAAATACTCAGAGCAAGGTTGTAGATAAGGTGCCATTTCTTGGCGATGTGCCGTATCTTGGCCGCCTTTTCCGGCGTGACGTGGTTTCGGAGAAAAAATCCGAGCTGCTGGTATTTCTCACTCCGCGTATCATGAACAACCAGGCGATTGCTGTGAGTCATTGATTCTGTGCGAAATTTGATTCTTGTTGGACCGATGGGGGCTGGAAAAAGCACCATCGGTCGGTTGCTGGCCAAAGAGCTGCGCCTGCCGTTCAAAGATTCCGATAAGGAAATTGAATTGCGCACGGGTGCGAATATCCCATGGATTTTCGACAAGGAAGGCGAACCGGGCTTTCGCGACCGCGAGCAGGCGATGATCGCCGAGCTGTGCGGCTGCGACGGCGTGGTGCTGGCGACGGGGGGCGGGGCGGTCATGCGCGAAGCCAATCGTCGGGCATTGCACGCCGGTGGTCGGGTGGTTTATCTCCATGCGTCCGTCGAGCAACAGGTGGGCCGTACCGCCCGTGATCGCAACCGTCCGCTGTTGCGCACCGCCGATCCGGCCAAGACCCTGCGGGATCTGCTGGAGCTGCGCGATCCGCTCTATCGGGAAATTGCTGACCTGGTGGTGGAAACCGACGAGCGACCGCCGCGAATGGTCGTGCTCGACATTCTCGAACGCCTGAACCAGCTGCCTCCCCGTTAAAGCACGGCGCGAAATGCGCTATCCTCGGCGTCCTGCCAAAACTGCCCAGGTTGTGGCGGATGGCTACCGAGCGGCGTCACACCAGCAGATGCCGTGGACATACGATAATTTTAGGCGGGACGCCTGATTCCATCTTCACTGTGGGGACACATGCAGACACTCAAGGTCGATCTAGGCGAGCGCAGCTACCCGATTCATATTGGCGAAGGTTTGTTGGATCAACCTGAGCTGCTGGCCCCGCACATTCGCGGACGGCAAGTGGCGATCGTCTCCAATGCAACGGTCGCGCCGCTCTATCTCGAACGTCTGACCCGCAGCCTCGCGCAGTTCTCGGTGGTGTCCGTGGTACTGCCCGACGGCGAAGCCTTCAAGAACTGGGAAACCCTGCAACTGATTTTCGACGGCCTGCTGACCGCACGCCATGATCGCCGCACCACGGTCATCGCCCTCGGCGGTGGCGTGATTGGCGACATGGCCGGTTTTGCGGCCGCCTGCTACCAGCGTGGCGTCGACTTCATCCAGATCCCGACCACGCTGCTGTCGCAGGTCGACTCTTCGGTGGGTGGCAAGACCGGGATCAACCATCCGCTGGGCAAGAACATGATTGGCGCCTTCTATCAGCCGAACGTGGTGCTGATTGATACCGCCTCCCTCAATACCTTGCCGGCCCGCGAATTGTCCGCCGGGTTGGCGGAAGTCATCAAATACGGGTTGATCTGCGACGAGCCGTTCCTCACCTGGCTGGAAGAAAACGTCGATCGCCTGCGCGCCCTCGATCAGGCCGCGCTGACGTATGCGATCGAGCGCTCCTGTGCGGCCAAGGCGGCCGTGGTCGGCGCCGACGAGAAGGAAACCGGTGTTCGCGCCACCTTGAACCTCGGCCATACCTTCGGCCACGCCATCGAAACCCACATGGGCTATGGTGTGTGGCTGCATGGCGAGGCGGTCGCTGCTGGCACCGTAATGGCTCTGGAGATGTCCGCACGCCTGGGCTGGATCAGCGAGCAGGAGCGTGATCGCGGCATCCGTCTGTTCCAGCGCGCCGGTCTGCCGGTCATTCCGCCTGAAGAGATGACCCCAGCCGATTTTCTCGAACACATGGCAGTTGACAAGAAAGTGATCGACGGTCGTTTGCGCCTGGTGCTGCTGCGCCACATGGGCGAAGCGGTGGTGACCGACGATTATCCGAAAGAGGTTCTACAGGCCACGCTGGGAGCGGACTACCGCGCCCTGGCTCAGCTTAAAGGTTAATAAGATCACGATGACCAGTTTGCATGCCGACGAGGCTTTCCTCGGCCATTACCAGTTAAGTCACGACCCGTTCGCTCCAAGGGTGCCGGGCTTCAAATTTTTCCCCGCCCAGCGCAAACCGGTGCTGGGACAGTTGCATCACCTGGCCCGTTACAGTCAGTTGTTGCTGGTGGTCACCGGCCCGCAGGGCAGCGGCAAGACCCTGTTGCGCCAGGCACTGGTGGCCAGTACCAACAAGCAATCGGTACAGAGCGTGGTGGTTTCCGCCCGTGGCGCCGGCGATGCGGCGGGTGTGCTGCGTCAGGTGGCGCAGGCGCTGAATGTCGAGCAGGCGGAAATCGCTCCGATCCTGGCTCAGGTCGTGCAGCTTGCGCTGACCGGGCAGGAAGTCTACCTGCTGGTCGATGATGCCGAACAACTCGACGAGTCGGCGCTGGAAGTCCTGATGGAACTGGCTGCCGGCGCGCCGGAAGGCCGACCGCACGTGTTCCTGTTCGGCGAGTCCTCGCTGATTGCCCAGCTCGAGGCGTTGAGCCTCGAGGAAGAGCGTTTCCACGTCATCGAATTGCAGCCTTACACCGAAGAAGAGACCCGCGAATACCTGGAGCAGCGGCTCGAAGGAGCGGGGCGCGGTATCGAACTTTTCACCGCTGATCAGATCTCTGATATTCACGAAAGCTCCGACGGTTGGCCTGGCAACATCAACCAGGTCGCCCGCGATGCAATGATCGAAGCCATGATTGCCAGCCGCTCAGCGGTCAAGCGTCCAAGTATGGGGTTCAACATGCCGAAGAAACACGTATTGGCGATTTCTGCCGTCGTCGTGGTCGCGGTAGCCGCGGCCTGGTTGATGCCGGGTCGCAGCAAGGCGCCGACCACCGGTGCACCGGCCAACGAGCAGGCGCAGTTGCCGCTTGGCCAGGGCACGCCGCAACCCAACGGTGGTGCGCCCGCCGTGGAATTCGCCGGTAACTCGCAACCGATGCCATTGCCGTTGGTCGGCAATTCGCAACCGGTCATGCGCGGCCCGCTCGCTGAGGCGGCCGGTGGTATCACCGAAGGCGACGATGGCGTACCTGTCGAAGGTTCCAGCAATACGCCGCCGACCGTGACCACCACCGCGCCACCTGAAGGCGTCCCGGCGGGTCCTGCTCCAACACCGACCGCCAAGCCGCTGCCGGTACCGACTCAAGTGGCCACGGCCAAGCCTGCGCCGACCGCGCCTGCCGCACCGGCCGCCAAACCCGCCCCGGCCCCGGCAAAACCGGCCGCTGTCGCGACGGCCAAGCCTGCCGAGAAGCCGGTTGCCGCGACCAAGGCCGCTGGCGGCACCTGGTACGCCGGTCAGCCGACCAGCAATTACGTGGTGCAGATCCTCGGCACCAGCTCCGAAGCCACTGCGCAAAACTTCGTCAAGGAGCAGGGCGGCGAGTACCGTTATTTCAAGAAAGTGCTCAACGGCAAGCCGCTTTACGTGATCACTTACGGTAACTTCTCCAGCCGCGATGCGGCGGTATCTGCCATCAAGGCCTTGCCAGCGAAGGTTCAGGCTGGTAAACCTTGGCCTCGCACTGTCGCCAGCGTCCAACAGGAACTGGCAGCAACTCGCTGAAGATTCGGCGGCCTTACCCAGGCCGCCTCTCCCGGCACCTCAAAATTTCTGCAACGCATGCGGCCTTCGGGCCGCGTGCGTTGTGGTGTCTGCGTCACAGTAGTCTTTGAGTCGTAGCGGTCAGAATTAAAAAAGTTTTGACTAGCACAGCAGATCGCTTTAAACCTTTCACAAATGCGACATGGATTTGCGACATTTCGTCGTCAAATTTGTGAGGCTTCGTGTCGGTGTGTACAATGACCTCCCTTTTGCCCCTGCAAAGCTGGCGTACGTTCGGCGTGGACGGCAAGTGGTTGAATTGAAAAGAAATTTGCCTCGATAAGAGGCAGCCTGGTGAGAAAGTGTCTATGAAAGCAGGTCTGTACCAACCAGATGAATTCAAGGATAACTGCGGTTTCGGCCTGATAGCCCATATGCAGGGCGAGCCCAGTCATACCCTTTTGCAAACGGCCATCGAGGCCCTGACCTGCATGACCCACCGCGGTGGGATCAACGCCGACGGCAAGACCGGTGACGGTTGCGGTCTGCTCATTCAGAAGCCGGATGTGTTCCTGCGTGCGATCGCCCAGGAAACCTTCGGCGTCGAACTGCCCAAGCAATATGCGGTGGGCATGGTCTTCTTCAACCAGGATCCGGCTAAAGCCGAAGCCGCTCGCGAGAACATGAACCGCGAGATCCTGGCCGAAGGCCTGAACCTGGTCGGCTGGCGCAAAGTGCCGATCGACACCAGCGTCCTCGGCCGCCTGGCCCTTGAGCGTCTGCCGCAGATCGAGCAGGTGTTCATCGGTGGCGAAGGCCTGAGCGACCAGGACATGGCGGTCAAGCTGTTCAGCGCCCGTCGTCGTTCGTCCGTGGCCAACGCCGCCGACGTCGATCACTACATCTGCAGCTTTTCCCACAAGACCATCATCTATAAAGGCCTGATGATGCCGGCGGACCTGTCCGCCTTCTATCCGGACCTGGGTGACCAGCGCCTGCAGACTTCGATCTGCGTGTTCCACCAGCGCTTCTCCACCAACACCCTGCCGAAATGGCCGCTGGCCCAGCCATTCCGCTTCCTCGCCCACAACGGCGAGATCAACACCATCACCGGCAACCGCAACTGGGCCCAGGCCCGTCGCACCAAGTTCACCAACGATCTGATGGATCTGGAGGAACTCGGCCCGCTGGTCAACCGTGTCGGTTCCGACTCCTCGAGCATGGACAACATGCTCGAACTGATGGTCACCGGTGGCATCGACCTGTTCCGTGGCGTGCGGATGATCATTCCGCCAGCCTGGCAGAACGTCGAGACCATGGACCCGGACCTGCGCGCGTTCTACGAATACAACTCGATGCACATGGAACCGTGGGACGGCCCGGCCGGTGTGGTCATGACCGACGGTCGCTACGCGGTGTGCCTGCTCGACCGTAACGGTCTGCGTCCGGCGCGCTGGGTTACTACCAAAAACGGTTTCATCACCCTCGCGTCGGAAATCGGCGTGTGGAACTACCAGCCTGAAGACGTGATCGCCAAAGGCCGCGTGGGCCCTGGCCAGATCTTCGCCGTGGACACCGAGACCGGGCAGATCCTCGACACCGACGCCATCGACAACCGCTTGAAGTCCCGTCATCCGTACAAGCAATGGCTGCGCAAGAACGCCCTGCGCATCCAGGCGACCATGGAAGACAACGACCACGGCTCGGCTTTCTACGACGTCGATCAGCTCAAGCAATACATGAAGATGTACCAGGTCACGTTCGAAGAGCGCGACCAGGTGCTGCGTCCGCTCGGCGAGCAAGGCTACGAAGCCGTGGGCTCGATGGGCGACGATACGCCGATGGCCGTGCTGTCCCAGCGCGTGCGCACGCCGTACGACTATTTCCGCCAGCAGTTCGCGCAGGTCACCAACCCGCCGATCGACCCGCTGCGTGAAGCCATCGTCATGTCGCTGGAGATCTGCCTCGGCGCCGAGCGCAACATCTTCCAGGAGTCGCCGGAACACGCTTCGCGCGTGATCCTCAGCTCGCCGGTCATTTCCCCGGCCAAGTGGCGCTCGCTGATGAACCTCGATCGTCCTGGCTTCGAACGCCAGATCATCGACCTCAACTATGACGAGAGCGTCGGCCTCGAAGCGGCCGTGCGCAACGTCGCCGACCAGGCTGAAGAAGCCGTGCGTGCCGGTCGCACCCAGATCGTCCTGAGCGACCGTCATATCGCCCCGGGCAAGTTGCCGATCCACGCGTCCCTGGCGACCGGTGCGGTGCACCACCGCCTGACCGAAAAAGGCCTGCGTTGCGACTCCAACATCCTCGTGGAAACCGCGACCGCGCGCGACCCGCATCACTTTGCCGTGCTGATCGGCTTCGGCGCCTCGGCGGTCTATCCGTTCCTGGCCTACGAAGTGCTGGGCGACCTGATCCGTACCGGTGAAGTGCTGGGCGACCTCTACGAGGTGTTCAAGAACTACCGCCGCGGCATCACCAAGGGCCTGCTGAAGATCCTGTCGAAGATGGGCATCTCCACCATCGCCTCCTACCGTGGCGCGCAACTGTTCGAAGCCATCGGCCTGTCCGAAGAAGTTTGCGAACTGAGCTTCCGTGGTGTGCCGAGCCGCATCAAGGGCGCACGTTTCGTCGATATCGAAGCCGAGCAGAAAGCCCTGGCCGTTGAAGCCTGGAGCCCGCGCAAGCCGATCCAGCAAGGCGGCCTGCTGAAGTTCGTCCACGGTGGCGAATACCACGCGTACAACCCGGACGTGGTCAACACCCTGCAAGCCGCTGTGCAGCAGGGCGACTACAGCAAGTTCAAGGAATACACGGCGCTGGTGGACAACCGTCCGGTGTCGATGATCCGCGACCTGTTGCAGGTCAAGACCCTGGCCACGCCGCTGGACATCAGCGAGATCGAACCGCTGGAATCGGTGCTCAAGCGCTTCGACTCCGCCGGTATCTCCCTCGGTGCCCTGTCGCCGGAAGCCCACGAAGCCCTGGCCGAAGCGATGAACCGCCTGGGTGCGCGTTCCAACTCCGGCGAAGGCGGCGAAGACCCGTCGCGCTACGGCACCATCAAGAGCTCGAAGATCAAGCAGGTCGCCACCGGCCGTTTTGGTGTGACCCCGGAATACCTGGTCAACGCCGAAGTGCTGCAGATCAAGGTCGCCCAGGGCGCCAAGCCCGGTGAAGGCGGTCAACTGCCAGGCGGCAAGGTCAACGGCCTGATCGCCAAGCTGCGCTATGCGGTACCGGGCGTAACCCTGATTTCGCCTCCGCCGCACCACGACATCTATTCCATCGAAGACTTGTCGCAGCTGATTTTCGACCTCAAGCAGGTCAACCCGCAGGCGCTGGTCTCGGTGAAGCTGGTAGCAGAAGCGGGCGTCGGCACCATCGCGGCCGGTGTGGCCAAGGCCTACGCGGACCTGATCACCATCTCCGGCTACGACGGCGGCACCGGTGCCTCGCCACTGACCTCGATCAAGTACGCGGGCGCTCCGTGGGAACTCGGCCTGGCCGAAACTCACCAGACCCTGCGCGGCAACGACCTGCGCGGCAAGGTCCGGGTGCAGACCGACGGCGGCCTGAAAACCGGCCTCGACGTGATCAAGGCCGCCATCCTCGGCGCGGAAAGCTTCGGCTTCGGTACGGCGCCAATGATCGCGCTGGGCTGCAAATACCTGCGTATCTGCCACCTGAACAACTGCGCCACCGGCGTGGCGACCCAGAACGAGAAGCTGCGCAAGGACCACTACATCGGTACCGTCGACATGGTGGTGAACTTCTTCACCTACGTCGCCGAGGAAACCCGTGAGTGGCTGGCCAAGCTGGGCGTGCGCTCCCTCGAAGAGCTGATCGGCCGTACCGATCTGCTGGAAGTGCTCGAAGGCCAGACCGCCAAGCAGCATCACCTGGACCTGACCCCGTTGCTGGGCAGCGACCATGTCCCGGCGGACAAACCGCAGTTCTGCGGTGTGGAGCGCAACCCGCCGTTCGACAAGGGCCTGCTGGCCGAGAAGATGGTCGAAATGGCGACGTCTGCCATCAACGACATGAGCGGTGCCGAGTTCGAACTGGACATCTGCAACTGCGACCGTTCGATCGGTGCGCGGATCTCCGGTGAAATCGCACGTAAATACGGCAACCAGGGCATGGCCAGCGCGCCAATCACCTTCCGCTTCAACGGTACCGCGGGCCAGAGCTTCGGCGTGTGGAACGCCGGTGGCCTGAACCTGTACCTGCAAGGCGACGCCAACGACTACGTCGGCAAGGGCATGACCGGCGGCAAACTGGTCATCGTTCCGCCGAAGGGCAGCGCCTACAAGACCCAGGACAGTGCCATCGTCGGCAACACCTGCCTGTACGGCGCCACGGGCGGCAAGCTGTTCGCCGCCGGTACCGCGGGTGAGCGTTTCGCCGTGCGTAACTCCGGTGCCCACACCGTGGTCGAAGGCACTGGCGATCACTGCTGCGAATACATGACCGGTGGTTTCGTCTGCGTCCTGGGCAAGACCGGTTACAACTTTGGTTCTGGCATGACCGGTGGTTTCGCCTACGTGCTCGACCAGGACAACACCTTCGTTGACCGGGTCAACCACGAACTGGTGGAAATCCAGCGGATCAGCGGTGAAGCGATGGAAGCCTATCGCAGCCACCTGCAACGTGTGCTGAACGAGTACGTCGAGGAAACCGACAGCGAGTGGGGTCGTGAACTCGCCGAAAACCTCGATGATTACGTGCGTCGTTTCTGGCTGGTCAAGCCCAAGGCTGCCAACCTGAAATCGTTGCTTTCCAGCACCCGTGCCAACCCGCAGTGATATGCGCCTGAAGAGTTTGATGAGGTTTTAACAATGGCTGAACGTCTGAATAACGACTTCCAGTTCATCGACGTCGGGCGCAAAGATCCGAAGAAGAAACTGTTGCGTCAACGCAAGAAAGAGTTTGTGGAAATCTACGAACCCTTCAAACCCCAGCAGTCGGCCGACCAGGCCCACCGCTGCCTGGGTTGCGGTAACCCGTATTGCGAATGGAAGTGCCCGGTGCACAACTTCATTCCGAACTGGCTGAAACTGGTGGCCGAGGGCAACATCCTCCAGGCCGCCGAGCTGTCGCACCAGACCAACACCCTGCCGGAAGTCTGCGGCCGGGTGTGCCCGCAAGACCGCCTGTGCGAGGGTGCCTGCACCCTCAACGACGGTTTTGGTGCGGTGACTATCGGTTCGGTCGAGAAGTACATCACCGACACCGCGTTCGCCATGGGCTGGCGCCCGGACATGTCCAAGGTCAAGCCGACCGGCAAGCGTGTCGCGATCATCGGTGCGGGCCCGGCGGGCCTGGGCTGTGCCGACGTGCTGGTGCGTGGTGGCGTGACCCCGGTGGTGTTCGACAAGAACCCGGAAATCGGCGGTCTGCTGACCTTCGGCATCCCCGAGTTCAAGCTGGAAAAGACCGTGCTGAGCAATCGTCGCGAAGTCTTCAGCGGCATGGGCATCGAGTTCCGCCTCAACACCGAGGTGGGCAAGGACGTGACCATGGAGCAACTGCTCGCCGAATACGATGCCGTGTTCATGGGCATGGGCACCTACACCTACATGAAGGGCGGCTTTGCCGGTGAGGACCTGCCGGGCGTGTACGACGCACTGGACTTCCTGATCGCCAACGTCAACCGCAACCTGGGCTTTGAAAAGTCGCCGGAAGATTTCGTCGACATGAAAGGCAAGAAGGTCGTGGTGCTCGGTGGTGGTGACACGGCGATGGACTGCAACCGTACCTCGATCCGACAGGGCGCCAAGTCGGTGACCTGCGCCTATCGTCGTGACGAAGCGAACATGCCGGGCTCGCGCAAAGAGGTGAAGAACGCCAAGGAAGAAGGCGTGAAGTTCCTCTACAACCGCCAGCCAATCGCCATCGTCGGCGAAGACAAGGTCGAGGGTGTGAAGGTGGTCGAGACCCGTCTCGGCGAGCCGGACGCCCGTGGCCGTCGCAGCCCCGAGCCGATCCCGGGTTCCGAAGAGATCATCCCGGCCGACGCCGTGGTCATCGCCTTCGGCTTCCGCCCAAGCCCGGCGCCGTGGTTCGAACAGTTCAGCATCCAGACCGACAGCCAGGGCCGCGTGGTGGCTCCGGAACAGGGCCAGTACAAGCACCAGACCAGCAACCCGAAAATCTTCGCCGGTGGCGACATGGTGCGCGGTTCCGACCTGGTGGTAACGGCGATCTTCGAAGGCCGCAATGCGGCTGAGGGGATTCTGGATTACCTGGGCGTCTGATCCTCGACGCAAACGCCCCCCCCTGTAGGAGCGAGCTTGCTCGCGATAGGGTGTAACAGTCACTGATGTACTGACTGACACACCCTCATCGCGAGCAAGCTCACTCCTACAGTTGTTTTTGCGGATCGAAACCGCGACAAATTGACCCTATAGACAAAAGGCTCCGCTCTTGCCGTGCCTTTTCTCTCGCGCTCTGAGAAAATGCCCGCACTTTTTTTCCGGATGCCGACATGACTGCCCTGAAGAACGACCGTTTCCTTCGCGCCCTGCTCAAGCAACCCGTAGACGTCACGCCCGTGTGGATGATGCGTCAGGCCGGCCGCTACCTGCCTGAATACCGCGCCAGCCGTGCCAAGGCCGGCGACTTCATGAGCCTGTGCATGAACCCGGCGTTCGCTTGCGAAGTCACGCTGCAACCGCTCGACCGCTACCCGCAACTGGACGCGGCGATCCTGTTCTCCGACATCCTGACCATCCCGGATGCCATGGGCCAGGGCCTGTATTTCGAAACCGGCGAAGGTCCGCGCTTCAAGAAAGTCGTCAGCACCCTGGCCGACATCGAAGCCTTGCCGATCCCCGATCCGCACAAAGACCTCGGCTACGTCATGGACGCGGTCAGCACCATCCGTCGCGAGCTCAACGGTCGCGTACCGCTGATCGGCTTCTCCGGCAGCCCATGGACCCTGGCCACCTACATGGTCGAAGGCGGTTCGTCGAAAGACTTCCGCAAGACCAAGGCCATGCTCTACGACAACCCGCAAGCCATGCACCTGCTGCTGGACAAGCTCGCGCAGTCGGTCACCAGCTACCTCAACGGCCAGATCAAGGCCGGTGCGCAAGCGGTGCAGATCTTCGACACCTGGGGCGGCAACCTGTCGGCGGCGGCGTACCAGGAATTCTCCCTGGCCTACATGAAGAAAATTGTCAGCGGCCTGATCCGCGAGCACGAAGGCCGCCAGGTGCCGGTGATCCTGTTCACCAAGAACGGCGGCCTGTGGCTGGAAAGCATCGCCGACGCCGGCGCCGACGCATTGGGCCTGGACTGGACCTGCGACATCGGCAACGCGCGCGCCCGTGTGGGGGACAAGGTCGCCCTGCAAGGCAACATGGACCCGACCGTGCTCTACGCCAAGCCGGAAGCGATCCGCACTGAAGTCGGGCGTATCCTCGCCAGCTACGGCAAGGGCAGCGGCCATGTGTTCAACCTCGGCCATGGCATCACCCCGGAAGTCGATCCGGAGCACGCCGGTGCTTTCCTGCGCGCGGTACATGAGTTGTCGGCGCAGTATCACGAGTAAGTTTTTACCCGTAATGAAAAACCTGTCCTGGCTCGCGCCGGACAGGTTTTTTTTTGCCTGTTGAAGATGCGGTGGATCAATCACGTCCTCAGGCGCTTTCGAGGTCATCGCGAGCAAGCTCGCTCCTACAGGGGGTGGGGGTTGAGGTGTGTCTTTGTCTGTAGGACTAATCTCGCCTCTCGTTCGGACCCGTGCAGAGAGAGATCAATCCCCATGCAAGCAGAGACTTCTCCTACATAGAAGTTGCCGTCACCTCGGTAAGGTTCCAGACCTTCGTTCAGTGCGCAATCGAACGAACGACGAGCAGCGACGCCCACAAGGCGTCTCGATTATGAATAAGTAGTCTGGAACAAAAACCATGAAAAGAACGCTATACAAAGGCGGTGCGCTGACGGCCTGCACCTCCTCGATGATCCTGTTATCGGCAATGCTGGCCTCTCAAACCGCTTCCGCCCATGGCTATCTTGAAGTGCCGCCTTCGCGTGCACTGCTGTGCCAGAAAGGCGTGAACACCAACTGTGGTGGTGCGCAGTACGAACCGCAAAGCGTCGGCGAAACCTTCAAGGGTTTCCCGGCCGGTGTGGGTGGCGCGCCTGGCCAGGGACCGGTCGATGGCAAGATCGCCAGCGGCGGCATCCCGCTGTTCTCCGCACTGGATGCCCAATCGGCTACCCGGTGGCACCTCACCGAAATCAAGGATCGCAACATTGATTTCCAATGGCGCTATACCGCCGCCCACCCAGCCACCAAGCATGAATATTTCATCACGCGTAACGGCTGGAACCCGAACGAGCCGCTCAAGCGCGCGTCCTTCGAAAGTACCCCGTTCTGCAGCGTCGATGGCGCGCACCAGTTGCCTGTCTCGGGCGCCAAACACAACTGCACGATCCCGACCGACAAGTCCGGCCAGCATGTGATTCTGGCCGTCTGGACCGTCGGCGATACCGACGCGGCGTTCTACAACGCAACCGACGTGAACATCATCGCCGAACCGGAATTGCCGGGCGGTTGGTCGTCGGTGGGCGGCATCGCACCGTCGACGCCTTTGCTGGTGGGCGACAAGGTCAAGGCCCGTGCCTTCTCCGCCAACGGCGAGAGCCCGGACTACAGCGTGGAAATCGCCATCGACAAGGCCGAAGACGGGACGCCGAACAACTGGTCTTACAAACTGGCCGAGAAGATCAACAGCACTCACACGCTGATCCGCGCCGGCATCCGTGACGAAAACGGCAACATCGAACCTGTGCGTGGCAACAACACCCTGTACGCGCAGAAAGACAGTGGTGTCACCCGCTACGAAGTCCAGCTGGACATGAAAGAAGACGCCGCAGCGCGTATGTCGGTGGCGTCCCAGCGGCCTGAGTACGTGCTGGACAAAGGTCTGGCCAAGGTTGACTTCGGCATCATCGCCAACCGCAAGATGAACGTCGAAGCGACCCTGTTCGACGAAAACAACAAGCCGGTCGGCAACGTCTCGGCCAAGGTCGACAGCGGTGCGACCAACCTGATCATGGATGTGCGCAGCAACCCGGGCAAGCACACCCTGACCCTGGTGGGCACCACGCTGGATGGCCGCACCACGCGCCAGGATACCCGGCCGACACTCATGACGGGCGAGGGCATGGGCGTCGAGCATGACTTCGTGTTCCCCGATGGGCTTGCCGAGTACACCGCGGGCACCAAGGTGCTGCAACCCAAGACCAACGAGGTCTTCGAATGCAAGCCATTCCCGGAATCCGGCTACTGCAAGCAGTACTCGCCAAGCGCCAATGGCTTTGAGCCGGGTGTGGGTGCGCACTGGCACATGGCTTGGGAAAAACGCTAAGCCCGTCATGTAGTGCTTCAGGCGGTCCACCCACGGATCGCCTGAAGTTCGGGGTTTCCAGATTCATGGAAAAGTTTGCAGGACGGTCTCGATGATTGGGCGACTTTGCACCGTGTGCCTGTTGTTGATCTGCGTGCTCTACACGGGGTTTCTGCTGTGGCAGGAGCGCGACTTTCGCGCAGGCCTGGCCGCGCCGCGACTCGAGGCCGCGTCAGTGCCGACACTTGAGCCATCCAGGCCACTCGATCCCACGGCCATCGTCACCGTGCTCGGGCTGACGGCTGAAACGGCGTTGCAACGCAGTGCCGAACCCCTGACGTTGCTGGCCAGTTTTGTCGTCGGCAGCGGCTTGTCGAAGGCGTTGCTGGCCGACGCGCAGGGCGCGCGCATTTATCAGGTGGGCGATCAGTTGCCGGGCGGCAGCACCCTGCGGCGTGTCGAGGCCAATCAGGCGGTGCTGTGGAACAAGGGGCGCGAAGAGGTGCTGACACTGCAGATGTCGGCTGTGCGCCTGCTCAATCGCCTCGACGCCGCGACCCAGGTACCGACACCCGGCATTTCCACGCGTTATCTACGCCCGCATGACGGGCCGTCAGAGTGATTACACCGATGAACAGCTTCAACGGCACGCAGCTTTTGCGTGCCCTCCTTTTTCTTGCGGCGTTGACGACTGTGTTGTTTCCCGGTGAGGCGCAGGCCCAGGAAGAACAATGGCAACTGGCGATGAACAACGCCGAGTTGCGGGACATCGTCGAAGAAATGTCAGACATTCTCGGCACGACCGTGGTGCTCGATCCACGGGTGTCGGGGCGCATTACCGTGATGTCGCGCCAGGCCCTCGACCGTGAGGGCGTACGTCGTCTGTTTTACTCGGTGCTCGATGCACACAATTTCACCGTGATCGACGAAGGCGACCGGATTCTCATCACCCCGGTCACGGAAGCGAAAACCCGTGCCGGCCTTGGCACGGCAAAAACCACCACGGCCTCGCAGTTCGTCACGCAGGTCATCGCACTCAACACCAGCAACGCCGCCGACCTCGCCGGGCTGGTGCGTCCGCTGGTCTCGGTCAACGGTTATGTCGGCCCGTCGGTGTCGGCCAATGCGCTGGTGGTCACCGATACGTCGGCCAATGTGCAGCGCATCGCCAGCGTCGTGCGCCAACTGGATTCGGGGCAGAACAACCTGCACTCGGTGATGCCACTGCAACATGCCCAGGCCGTGGACGTCGTCACGATCATTGAGTCCACCCTGGGCAAGCGCAACGCCGATTCAGCGATCCAGGTACTGGCCGACAGCCGTACCAACCGCTTGATCTTCATCGGCCCGCCTGCGGTCCGCCAGCGTCTGATCGACCTGGCGCGTGGCCTGGACACACCGGCCACCGCGTCCGTCGACAATGCCCGGGTCATTCGTTTGCGCCACAGCGACGCCAGGCAACTGGCCGAGATTCTGGAAGTGATGGGGCAGGGCCGAAAGCAGGCGTCGGCCCTGGGCAGTGCCCGGGATAACCTTTCCGGTGCTGCGTTCATGGTCAAGGCGGACGAAAGCCAGAACGCGCTGGTGGTGATCGCCGAGCCGGCGCAAGTGCGCACCCTGGAAAACATCGTGCGTCAGTTGGACCAGCCGCGTTCGCAAGTACTGATCCATGCCGCCATCGTCGAGATTTCCGGCGATATCGCAGAAACCGTCGGCGTCCAATGGGGCTTGAGCACCGGCGACATCAAGGGTTTCATCAACTTCCCCGGCACTGACGTACCGATCGTCGGTGGGCTGACCTTCGACGGCAAAAGAGTTGCCCCGGAAGGTGCGATCCTGAAACTGGGCACTGACCGTTTCGGCGCCTTGATCTCGGCGCTGGCCAGCAATACCCACAGCAACTTGCTGTCCACGCCGAGCCTGCTGACCCTGGACAACCAGCAGGCGGAAATCATCGTCGGGCAAAACGTGCCGTTCAAGACCGGCTCCTATGCCACCAGCAACAACGGTGCGGACAACCCGTTCACCACGGTCGAGCGCAAGGACGTCGGCATCAGCCTGAAGATCAAACCGTACATCAACGAGGGTTCGACCCTGCGACTGGAAGTCGAGCAGGAGGTCTCGGACATTGCCCCCTCGGTGAGCGGCATTGATTCCTCCGACCTGATCACCAACAAGCGCGCACTCAAGAGCACCATCCTCGCCGACGACGGAGAGATCATCGTCATCGGCGGGCTGATCCGCGACAGCGTGCGGACCCAGCGCAGCGGCGTGCCGTTGCTGCGCGATATTCCCTACCTGGGCGCGCTGTTTCGCTGGAGTCGCGACACGCAAACCAAAAGCAACCTGATGGTGTTCCTGCGGCCGACCATCGTGCGCAGCAAGGAAGACCTGGCCGACGTCAGCCAGCAGCGCTACAACGCCCTGCGTAACCTGAGCCAGCCCGGCGCGAACGAAAACAACTCGTTGCTGTTGCCGGCGCAGGCGCGGCAGTTGTTCGACCAGCCCGTCGATGAACCGGTGTTCGATTTACGCACCCCCACAGGGGCGGCGCCATGAGCGAACCGGTCGATCAATTACCCTTCGGTTTTGCCCGGCGCTCGGGCGTGCTGCTGGTGCTCGGGGACAGCGGGCCAAACCTGGTGCTGCGAGCCGATACGCCGCTGACGGCGTTGTCGGAAGCCTATCGCCTGTGCGGGCGGAAATTGCCGCTGCAAGTGTTGGATGACGACGCGTTCGCCGCCTGCCTGGCCACGGCGTACCGTGACGGCCAGAGCGCGGCGGAGCAGGTTGCCCAGGGGCTCGACGACGAACTCGACCTGCTCAGCCTGGTGGATCAGGTGCCGCAGACCGCTGACCTTCTGGAGCAGCAGGGCGATGCGCCGATCATCCGGTTGATCAACGCGTTGCTCAGCGAAGCCGTGCGCGAACAGGCGTCCGACGTCCACCTGGAAACCTTCGAACATTCCCTGTCGGTGCGCATGCGCGTCGACGGGCAATTGCGCGAAATGCTCAGGCCCAGGCGGGAGCTGGCGACGTTGCTGGTGTCGCGGATCAAAGTCATGGCGCGCCTGGACATCGCCGAAAAGCGCATTCCGCAGGATGGCCGGATAGCGTTGCGCCTGGCCGGGCATGAAGTCGACGTGCGGGTGTCGACCCTGCCCTCGGCCCATGGCGAGCGGGTGGTGCTGCGTCTGCTGGATAAACAGGCCGGGCGCCTGGATTTGCAGCGCCTGGGCCTGCCGCAAGACAGCCTCGCGACTCTGCAGCATTTACTGGCCAGGCCCCACGGCATTCTGCTGGTGACCGGCCCTACCGGCTCCGGCAAAACCACCAGCCTGTACGCGGCACTGAGCAGTCTGAACGACCAGACGCGCAACATTCTCACGGTCGAAGACCCCATCGAATACCACCTGCCGGGTATCGGCCAGATGCCAGTCAATCCGAAAGTGGACATGACCTTCGCCCGTGGCTTGCGCGCGATTCTGCGCCAGGATCCGGACGTGGTGATGGTCGGTGAAATCCGCGACCGCGAAACTGCGCAGATCGCTGTCCAGGCCTCGCTGACTGGGCATCTGGTGCTGTCGACCCTGCACACCAACAGTGCCGCCGGTGCGGTGACACGGCTGGTGGAGATGGGTGTCGATGCCTACCTGCTGGCGTCATCGCTGGTAGGCATTCTCGCTCAGCGCCTGCTGCGTACGTTGTGCCCGCACTGCAAGGCCCCTTATCAGGCTGACGCAGCGACCTGCCAGCGTCTGGGCGTGGACGGGGGGACGCAACTGTTCAGCGCCGTGGGCTGCGATCAGTGCCAGCACGGTTATCGCGGCCGCGTCGGCATCTACGAGTTGATCAGTGTCACGCCGGCCCTGGCGGCGCTGATTCATCAGGGGGCCAGTGAGCAGGCGCTGGTGGATGAGGCGCGGCAGGTGTCGCGCAGTCTGTTCCAGGACGGTCGCCAGCGGGTCCTGGATGGCGTGACCAGCCTCGACGAATTGTTGCGTGTGACCCGGGAGGAGTAGCCGGTGCCGACGTTCGATTATCACGCCGACGACGGCCAGGGACGACGCTGCAAGGGGCGACTGGATGCCGACAGCCCGCGCCATGCCAGGCAATTGATGCGCGAGCGCGGTCTGTGGCCGCTGGAGTTGCACGAGGTGCGCACCGGCAGCGCCACGCGACCGCGCGGCGCACGCCTGGGGGCGGCGCAACTGGCGCTGTTGACGTTGCAGCTCTCCACGCTGGTGCAAGCCGGCCTGCCTCTGGAGGAAGCGCTGGACGCGGTGGCCCGGCAGAGCGCCAGGCGCAAGGTGGCGGGCCTGCTGTCGGCGATCCGCGGCCGGGTGATGGAAGGGCATGCACTGTCGAGCGCATTGGGCCAGTTTCCCAGGGCGTTTCCCGAGCTGTTTCGCGCCACCGTTGCCGCCGGCGAACGCTCCGGGCACCTGGGCCAGGTGCTGGAGCAATTGGCGGCGTACACCCAGGCTCGCCAGGCTTCGCGGCAGAAAATCCAGATGGCGCTGGTGTACCCGCTGATCCTGATGTTCGCCAGCGTGGCAATCGTGGGTTTCCTGCTCGGCTACGTGGTGCCCGATGTGGTGAAGATCTTCATCGACAGCGGTCAGCCACTGCCCTGGCTGACGCAGGCGCTGATCGGCCTGAGCGAGGGGCTGCGCGAACACTTCCTGGCGTTGATGGGCGTGCTGGCGGTACTCATCGGCGGCTGCCGCTGGAGTCTGCGCCAACCGGTGTGGCGCCTGCGCTGGCATCGCCTGACATTGCGGTTGCCGATCGTGGGCGAAGTGCTGCGGGCGATGGAAGCCGCGCGGTTCGCCAGCACCCTGGCGATTCTCGGCAAAAGTGCGGTACCGCTGGTGGACGCACTGGAAATTGCCGCCGCGGTCATCGGCAACCTGACCATCCGCGCGCGCATGGTCGATGTCGCCCGTTCCGTGCGCGAAGGCGGAACGCTGACCCGGGGCCTGGAACTCAGCGGCGACATACCGCCGATGATGCTGCACATGATCGCCAGCGGCGAACGCGCCGGCGAACTCGACCACATGCTGGTGCGGGCTGCCGAGCAACAGGAGAGCAGCCTGGCGGCGCGTATTGCACTGGTCGTGAGTCTTTTCGAGCCGGCCATGCTGGTGCTGATGGGTGGCGTCGTGCTGCTGATCGTCATGGCCATCCTGCTTCCGATTCTCAGCCTCAACCAATTGGTGAATTGAACCATGCAGTCTCCAAGCAACAACCCGTCTCGCCGGCAAGGTGGCTTCACCCTGATTGAAATCATGGTGGTGGTCGTGATCATCGGTGTGCTGGGCGCCATCGTGGTGCCGCAGTTCATGAGTCGGCCGGATCAGGCCAAGGTCACCGCGGCGAAAGTCGATCTCCAGGCGATTGCCACTGCGCTGGAAATGTACCGCCTCGACAACTTCCACTACCCCTCGACGCAACAGGGGCTGGAGGCCCTGAGCAAACGGCCGTCGGGGCTGCCGGCAGCGAGGAACTGGAACCCCCAGGGCTACCTGAAGAGCCTGCCGGTGGACCCGTGGGGGACGCCTTATCAGTTTCTCAACCCCGGCGTGCAGTCGATCGACGGCAGCTTCGACCTGTATTCCCTGGGGTCCGATGGCGCGGTCGGCGGTGAAGGGCATGCGGCGGATATCGGCAATTGGGGCGGTTGATTGATGCGCCAGCGCTGCCGGGGTTTCACCTTGCTCGAGTTGATGATCGTGATCGTGATCATCGGCGTGCTGCTGGGCATGATGAGCCTGGTGGCCGCGCCCAACCCATTGCGCCAGGCCCGACAAGAAGCGCAGGAGTTGGCCGGCATGATCCAGCGGCTGCGTGAGCGCGCCGTGCTCAATGGCGAGGAATATGGCATTCGCCTCAGTGACGTCGGTTATCGCGTGATGCAGCTCCAGGCGCAGGTGTGGGAACCGACGGCCGGGTTCTATCCATGGCCGGACAATCTGCGCTTGTCCTTCGAACAGGAAGGGCAGGCCCTGCCCCTGGGGGACGACGAAGGGTTGCCGCAATTGCTCATGCTCAGCAGCGATGAAAGCAGTGCCTTCACGCTGACTTTCATGGTCGCCGGTCGCATGCTGCTGAGGCTGTCGAGCGATGGCCTGGGCGAGGCGCTGGTCGATGGTTGAGGGGCTGTCGTGGGCGCACCGACGCGGTTTTACCCTGTTGGAAATCATGGTCGCCCTGATGGTCTTCTCGACACTGGCGGCGGCCGTGCTCTCGGCCAGCCAATACGTGGCAAGGCAAACCACCACGGTCGAAGCGCGACTCTTCGCCGCCTGGCTGGCGGACAACCAACTGAACGAGCTGCGCCTGCAATCTTCGTTGGCGCCGGGCCAGCAGCAACGCGTGCTGCACATGGATCGCCGCGACTGGCTGCTGCGCCAGCAGATCAGCGCATCGCCGGACCCGCGATTGTTGAAAGTCGATATCGAGGTCAGGCTGTCCGCTGGCGAATCGACCCTGTACCGCGCCAGTGCCTGGATGCCCACGCGCCATGAATAGGCAAGCCGGGTTCACCTTGCTGGAACTGGTGATCGCCATGGCGATATTCGCTTTGCTCGGGCTGGCCAGTTGGGGATTGTTCGACGGTGTCGTGCGTGTGCAGCAAGGCACCACGGCCCATGAGCAGGCGTTCCGCCGCCTGCAACGCGCGTTGGCGGTGATCGAGCGCGATGTGATGCACGTCAGCGAGCCGCCGGTGGTTATCCAGGCGCGGCAACTGCGCATGCAGCGCAGTCATTGGCGTAACCCCCTGGACCAGCCGCGCAGCGAGCGACAAACGCTGACCTATCGACTCGACAACGGTGTGTTGTGGCGTGAAAGCCTGGGTGAGGGCACGTCGGTCGTGCAGCGGCAAAAACTGCTCGAGAATGTCACGGGGCTGAGCTGGCGTCTGTTCGATCAACGCGTCGGTTGGCGGGGTGATGGGACGGCCGCTGACGATGCGAACCCGCCACTGGCCCTGGAACTACAACTGTCGGTGGGCCGTTTCGACAGGATCCGGCGGGTGTTGCTGTTGCCTGGGGCGTCGCCATGAACAGGCGTCAGCGAGGTATCGCATTGATCAGTGTGTTGCTGGTCATGAGTCTGGCGTTGCTGATCACCAGTGGCTTGCTGCGCAGTCATCGCCTGGCGCTGCAAAGCAGCGGCCAGACCGTGCAGCAGGTGCACTTGCGCCAACTCGCGCTGTCCGGCGAAAGCTGGGCGTTGCTGCAATTGCGCGAGACCGCCGGGTTAGCGGCAAAAACCATCGACCTGACTCAGCCCTGGTCGCGCATGACCGCCGCCCCCGACATCGAAGGTGTGCAACTGCGGGTCGAGATCGAAGACCTTGCCGGGCGGTTCAATCTCAATGCCCTGTTAAGACCGGGGCGAGTCGATCAGGTCACTCGCGCTCGCTGGGACCGTTTGCTTGAGCGGCTTGAGCTGGCACCGCTGCAATTGAGTCAGGTGGGCGCCTTGAAGGAACTGAGCCAGTTGCGACTTTTGCCGGGCGTTGACGGGCAAGTCTTGCGTCAACTGGAGCCCTGGGTCGCGTTGTTGCCCAGCGACGCCGTTCTTAACGTCAACACCGCTCCAGCGCTGCTGTTGAGGGTGTTGGGTGACGTCGATGCGGCGACTGCCGAGGCGCTGGTCCTGCAGCGTTCAACCACGGCCTGGGCCACGCCCCGGGCCTTCACTCAGGACCCTTTGCTCGCCGGTGTCGGCCTGAGCAGCCAGGGTCTGGGCGTCGGCAGTCGCTGGTTGCGCATCACCGTGCAGGTCGTGCAGGGACAAAACCGGCTGCGCCTGGCCACCGATGTCGAGCGCGATCCCGACACGCACCAATACCGCGTCCTGCAACGTCGTCTTCTTCCTCCGATTGTCCATGAGATGCCGCAATGAACACTTGGCTTTACCTGACCGCCGAAGGCCTGGTCAGTCCCTCGACTCAATGGCCCTGCTGCCTGTGGTCGCCCGCCGGACAACGCCGGCCCATGTCGTTGAGCGAGGCCGCGCAGGCGCTCGATGGGCAGGCCGTCGATCTGCTGCTGCCCATGGAACTGTGCAGTTGGGTATGCACGGAGCCGTGGCCGACCAAACGTCATCCCGGTGCGCAAGCCATTGCCTTTGCCGTGGAAAACCAACTGGCCGACGCCATCGAGAACCTGCATCTGGGGATCGGGGCTCGTGACCGTGAAGGGCGTTATCCGGTGATGGTGATCAATCGAGTACGTTTTGCCGAGGTGCTCGCCTTGCTGGAGGACTCGGGTATCGAAGTGCGCTCGGTGTTTGTCGACGCTGATGTCCTGCCCGGCACCGGGCCGGTGGTGGTGCGCTGGTTCGGTCGGTGGCTGGTGGGCGCGGGGGCGTCGGCCCGCGTAGCGATGGAGGACGCGGGCCTGGCGGTGCTCCGACCGTTGCTGCCTGCGGATACCCGGTGGATCGACGAGCGCCACGATGCGGTCGACATCGACCCGTGCCTGACCCTCGATCACCCGCAGGCGATCAACCTGCTGCAAGGTCCTTTCGCGGCGCGCCGCCAGCACTTGTCGTGGCGCCTTGGTGCGCTGGCGCTGTTGACGATCCTGTTGCTGACCTGGGGTGCCAGCGCCTCGCGGATCGAGTTTCTCGACGGCGAAACCCGGCGGCTCGCCAGCCAGAACGAACAGCGATTTACCACGCTTTACCCGGATCAGACTCGCATCGTTGATCTGGTGACACAGCTCAAAGTGCTGCAAAGCCAGGCTGCTGAACCACAGAAAACGCGTATCGACGGGTTGTCGAATCTGATCGAGCAAGTGGTGGGGGCGAGTCCGGTCGAAGTCCGGCGTATCGAGTACCGGGCAGGCGACGGTTGGAGACTCCAACTGACCGCCAACAGCTTTGCCGAGCTGGAACAATTGCGCGAGCGCGGGCGCCAGCAAGGCATGCCGGTCAGGCTCGACAGTGCGAACAAGGAGGGCAACCGCGTGCAGGCGACGCTGACCGTGGAGGACACACCATGAAGGCTGCCTGGCAACGCCTGGCCATTCGAGAGCAACGCCTGCTGCTGGTGACGGGCGCCTTGTTGCTGGTCATCGCGGCGTACAGCCTGATCTGGCAACCGACCCGCCAGCGCCTGGAGGGTGCCGAGCGCCAGTACCAACGGCAACTGACCGTGGCGACGCAGCTGCAACGCGCACAGGCACAAAGCCCAGCGGTTGCCCCCGCCACCGATCAGCCGCTGTCGTTGCGCGTCAGCGAAAGCGCCAGCACGGCCGGGCTCGAACTGCACCAGATGGACAGCGACAACGACCTGCTGCGCCTGACCGTCAGCGGTGACGCGAAAACGCTGTTGCAATGGCTGGACCGTGCCGAGCGCGAGGGCGCGGCCTTGCAATCGCTGACCCTGGAAAAGCGCGACACGCTGCTGGAGGCGCGGGCAGTGCTCAAATAGCGAGTGTCGAACCGTCGCCAACGATAACTCGGGCTAAAGGGTGGTGCCCGGCAATGGCGGCAGTTTGGCCAGCTTCAGCGCGACCAGCAGTGCCACCACCAGCAGCGCGCCGATGAACAGGCCGATGCCGTTCCAGCCGCCGAGGTGCCAGAACACGCCGCCGGCGGTCCCGGCAATGCTCGAGCCAGCGTAGTAGCTGAACAGGTACAGCGACGAGGCCTGACCCTTGGCCTTGATGGCGCGGCGGCCGATCCAGCTGCTGGCCACCGAGTGGGCGCCGAAGAAGCCGAAGGTGAAGATCAGCATGCCGATGATGACCACCGGCACCGGGGTGAACAGGGTCAGGGCAAGACCGACGAACATCAGTGCGATGGTGGCCCAGAGCACCTGGCGACGGCCCAGCTTGTCGGCCAGGGCGCCGATTTTTGCCGAGCTGTAGATGCCCGACAGGTACACCACCGACAGCAGCCCGACGTACGCCTGGTCCATGTGATACGGCTCGGCCAGCAGGCGATAGCCGATGTAATTGAACAGAGTGACGAACGCACCCATCAGCACAAAGGCTTCGAGGAACAACAGCGGCAGGCCGGCATCCTTGAAGTGCATGGTGAACCCGTCCAGCAGGCTGCGCGGGTGCAGCGAGCGGGCGCGGAAGTTGCGCGACTCGGGGAGGATTTTCCAGAACACCGCCGCCAGGATCAGCGCCAGGCCACCGACCACCAGCATCGCCGTGTGCCAGCTGACGAAGTCGATCAACACCCCGGTGATCAGGCGCCCGCTCATCCCGCCAATGGCGTTGCCGCCGATGTACAGACCCATCGCCAGGCCGATGTGCTTGGGGTGAATCTCTTCGCTCAAGTAAGTCATGGCGACCGCCGCCAGACCGCTCAGCGACAGCCCGATCAATGCGCGCATCAGCAGCACGCCGTGCCAGCTCGGCATCATCGCGCTGGCAATGGTGCACAGCGCGGCGGCGGTCAGGGCGGTGACCATCACCGGCTTGCGCCCGACCCGGTCAGAGATCGGCCCGGTGATCAGCAGGCCGATGGCAAGCATGCCGGTGGCCACCGACAGGATCAGGCTGCTTTGCGCCGCATTGATGGCGTACTCGTGGGACAGCAGCGGCATCATCGGCTGCACGCAGTACAGCAGCGCGAAGGTGGCAAAGCCGCCGCAAAACAACGCCAACACCGTGCGCATGAACATCGGTGTGCCTTTTTCGATGTAGATTTCCTTGAGCTCGGCGACGGCATCGCCGGTAGGGGCGGGAGGCACTTCATGGGCGAGTGGAGCGACAGCAGTTTTCACTTCAGACCTCTTGGGGGGCACAGCCGGTCAGGCAATGAAAAAAGCATATAGCCGGCTAATGATTCAATCCAATATATTGTTCGACCTGTTTAAGAGCTTTTACGACCTATTGGAGCTTTCATGGAACTGCGCCACCTGCGCTATTTCATCGCCGTTGCCGAAGAACTGCATTTCGGCCGCGCGGCACAGATGCTGGGCATCTCGCAGCCACCGCTGAGTCAGCAGATCCAGGCATTGGAACAGGACATCGGTGCGCGCCTGTTCGAACGCACCAATCGTCGGGTCGAGCTGAGCGAAGCCGGCCGGCTTTTCCTGGACGAAGCGCGGCTGGTGCTGGCGCAGGTCGATAAAGCCGCCGATGTGGCGCGGCGGGCGCAGTTGGGTGAGTTGGGAGAACTGAAGATCGGTTTCACCTCGTCGGCACCGTTCAACTCGACCATTCCCCAGGCGATTTTCACCTTCCGCCAGCAATTTCCTTCGGTGCATTTGACCCTGCGGGAAATGAGCAGTACCCAGGTGGCCGAAGCGTTGGTGGATGGCTCGATCGAGATCGGCATCATGCGCCCGCTCGGCTTGCCCGATTCGCTCAGCGTCGTCGAACTGACGCGCGAACCCCTGGTGGCGGTGCTCAGTTCCAAGGATCCGCTGGCGCTCGGCAGTGAAGACGGCCTGTTTCTGTCTGCCCTGGCGCACGAGCCCTTTGTGTTTTTCCCTCGCAGTTATGGCAGCGGCTTGTACGCGCAGTTGTTGAGCCTGGCGCGGGAGGCGGGATTCAGCCCGAACTTTGCCCAGGAGGCTGGTGAGGCGATGACCATCATCGGGCTGGTGGCCGCCGGCCTCGGCGTGTCGGTGCTGCCGGCGTCTTTTCAGCGCATGCGTATCGATGGCGTGGTGTATCGGTCGTTGCTCGACCCCGGGGCGATGTCGGCGGTGTGGCTGGCCCAGCGCAAGGGGCAGGTTTCGCCGATGGCGACAGCGTTTGTCGAATTGCTGACCAAGGTCGAACCGCTCAAGCCCTGAGTAATATCCCCTGTAGGAGCGAGCTTGCTCGCGATGGCGGCCTTCCGGTGTACATATCCGTTGCTGATGGCGCGGCTGCTTTTGGTTCCGCCCTTACTGCGGGTGACTTTGAAGTCCTGTAGGAGCGAGCTTGCTCGCGATGGCGGCCTTCCGGTGTACATATCCGTTGCTGCTGGCGCGGCTGCTTTTGATTCCGCCCTTACTGCGGGTGACTTTGAAGTCCTGTAGGAGCGAGCTTGCTCGCGATGGCGGCCTGACGGGTGTACATATCTGTTTTTGCGGGTGCGCCTGCTTTTGGTTCCGCCCTTACGGCGGGTGACTTTGGGGCGCCAAAGTCACCAAAACGCCCGGCCCCTGACGTACGGCCCTTCGCTGGCGCTCCGGGTTCCCTCGCTCCGGTCCTGCTCCGTGGGCGCGCCGCCATCGGCCATCCTTGGCCGAGGGCGGCTAACCCGGCATCCATGCCGGGTTGCCCACTGCGCAGAACCTCCACTCGGCCTTCCGACGGGGCAATCTGCGTCGCCTGTGAGATCGTGGTTCTGTTTCTGTAGGAGCGAGCTTGCTCGCGATGGCGGCCCGGACACCGCCATCGCGGGCAGGCCCGCTCCCACAGTTACGGTGTGCACCGCGTATTTGGCCATGCAGCAGACCCTGTAGGAGCGAGCATGCTCGCGATGGTCGTCAACGATGACGCGGGCAGTCTGATACCCCGCGGTGTTCGGGCCGCCATCGCGAGCAAGCTCGCTCCTACAAGGGCCAGCGGCGGAAGATGAGCGAGGTGTTGACTCCGCCGAAGGCGAAGTTGTTGTTCATCACGTATTCGTTGTGCATCTGGCGGAACTCGCCGCGCAGGTAGTCGAGCTTGCCGCAGTGCGGGTCTACTTCGTCGAGGTTGAGGGTGTGGGCGTACAGGTCGCGGTTCATCATTTCGATGCTGAACCACGATTCCAGCGCGCCGCAGGCGCCGAGGGTGTGGCCGAGGAAGCTCTTCTGCGAGCTGATCGGCATGTGCTCGCCGAACAGGCTGCTGGTGGCGAGGGTTTCGGCGATGTCGCCCTGTTCGGTGGCAGTGCCGTGGCCGTTGACGTAGCCGATGGCCGACGGCGGCAGACCGGCATCTTCCAGGGCCAGCTCCATGGCCCGGCGCATGGTCGCCTGTTCCGGGCGGGTGGTGTGCTGGCCGTCGGCGTTGCTGCCGAAACCGACGAGTTCGGCGTGGATATGCGCGCCGCGCGCCAGGGCGTGTTCCAGTTCTTCGAGCACCAGCATGCCGCCGCCTTCACCGATCACCAGGCCATCGCGGCCGCTGTCATAAGGGCGCGGCGAGGTCTGCGGGGCGTCGTTTTTCAGGCTGGTGGCGTAGAGCGCATCGAACACCATGGCTTCGGTGGGGCACAACTCTTCGGCGCCGCCGGCGAGCATCAGTGGCAGGCGTCCGAACTTGATCGCTTCATAGGCGTAGCCGATGCCCTGGCTGCCACTGGTGCAGGCGCTGGAAGTCGGGATAAGCCGGCCGGTGAGGCCAAAGAAGATGCTGATATTGGCTGCCGTGGTGTGCGGCATCATGCGCACGTAGGAGTTGGCGTTGAGGCCTTCGGCGACGGAGTTGAGCAGCATGTTGCCGAACGCCTTGATCTCGTCGGTGCTGCCCGTGGACGAACCGCAGGCCACGCCCATGCGTCCGTCCTTGATCGACTCGTCACCCAGCAAGCCAGCGTCGGCCAATGCCTGTTCCGCCGCGCCGACGGCCAGGCGCGAAACCCGGCCCATGCTGCGTAGCTGCTTGCGGGTCCAGTGCCCCGGCACCTTGAAATCATCGACCGGCCCGGCCAGGCGCGTGTTGAGTTCGGTGAAGCGGTCCCACTCATCCATCCGGCGGATGCCGCTGCGGTTACTCGCGAAGTTGGCGGCAATGGTGGCCCAGTCGCTGCCCAGCGAAGTGATGCCGGCCATGCCGGTGACGACCACGCGTTTCATCAGCACAGGCCTCCGTTGACGGCCAGCACCTGGCGGGTGATGTAGGACGCTTCCGCCGACATCAGGAAGTTCACCGCGCCGGCCACCTCTTCGGGGGTGCCCATGCGCTGTGCGGGAATCATTTTCATCAGTTCTTCCACCGGCACGTTCTCGTCGAGCATGGCTGTGTCGATCAGGCCGGGGGCGACACAGTTGACGGTGATCTTGCGTTTGCCCAGCTCGATCGCCAGTGCCTTGGCGGCGCCAATCAGGCCGGCCTTGGAGGCGCTGTAGTTGACCTGGCCGCGATTGCCGATCAAACCGGACACTGAGGTAATGCACACGATTCGCCCGGCGGCGCGACGACGGATCATCGGCATCATCACCGGGTGCAGCACGTTGTAGAAACCGTCGAGGTTGGTGCGCATCACCTGATCCCAATCATCCTCGCTCAGCGCCGGAAATGCACCGTCACGCGTCAGGCCGGCATTGAGCACCACGCCGTAGTAGGCGCCGTGGGCCTCGACATCGGCTTCCAGGATGGCCTTGCACGTGGCACGGTCGGATACGTCGAATTGCAGGACGCGGGCCTGGCGGCCGAGGGCTTCGATCTCCGCCTTCACCGCCTCGGCCTCTGCCAGGCCGCTGCGGCAGTGCAGCACGATGTCATGGCCAGCCTGGGCCAGGCGCAAGGCGATGGCGCGGCCGATGCCACGGCTGGAACCGGTGACCAGTACGGATTCAGTCATGACGAGGTTCCTTGTGAAGAGCTTTGAGGTGTTTCATGCAGATATTGCTCGGCCTGGGGTGGACGGAACACATTCAGACGAGCGGTGGCGTGAATGCCGGGGGCGTTGATGTGGCATTCGAACACGCCCATGCCGTTGTCGTCTTCCAGCGAACGAATCCCGTGGATGGTCAGTTCGGTGCCGGCAGGGAAATGATCGACGTTGCATTCGAATTTGCGCGAGCCCAGCAGGAAGCCCAACTCCACGGCATCGCCGCGTTGGCGGGCATGGCAACCGGCGAAGGCGGCGACGCTCTGGGCCATCAGCTCGATGCCCACCCATGCCGGCAGCCCGCCGTCCGGGCGACTGAACAGGCCGGGTTTGACAGTGAGGCGCGTGTGGATCTGCTCGGCATCGAACGCCAGGACCTGATCGATGAGAATCATGTCGCCCGCGTGGGGCAGCAGCTCGGCGAGCGGCCAGTCAATCATGGGGCGTCTCCGATAATCAGGCTGACGTTATTGCCACCGAAGGCAAAGGAGTTGCTCATCAGGTAGCGAGGTGCAATGGACGTCAGTTGATCGGTCGGGGTCACCCACTTCAAGGCGGGCAGTTCCGGGTCCTGCTGGCCGTCCCAGACATGGGGTGGCAGCGCTTGCCGATGGTTGTCCGCGCACAGGCTCAGCCAGCAGAACGCCGCTTCCAGCGCACCCGCCGCGCCCAGGGTGTGGCCGGTCATCGGTTTGGTCGAGGAGCACGGCACGCCCTGGGTGAACAGGGTGGTCACCGCCTGGCTTTCCATGGCGTCATTGTGAGGGGTCGCGGTGCCGTGCAGGTTCAGGTAGCTGATCTGTTCGGGTTGCAGGTGCGCCCGGGCCAGGGCCTTGCGCATGGCTTGCAGGGCGCCACGGCCGGTCGGTTCCGGTGCGGAAATATGGTGGGCGTCGGAGCTGGCGCCACTGCCGAGCAGGGCGATCGACGGTGTGTCGTTGGCCTGCCGGGTCATCAGGAACAGCGCCGCGGCTTCACCGATGTTGATGCCGTTGCGATTCACCGAGAACGGGTTGCAGCGCTGCGCCGAGACCGCTTCCAGCGCCGAGAAGCCGTTGAGAGTCAGTTTGCACAGGGTATCGACACCGCCGCACAGCACCGCATCGCATACACCCAGGTCCAGCAGGCGCTGAGCGCTCATCAATGCCCGGGCGCTGGAAGTGCAGGCGGTGGAAATCACGTAGGCCGGGCCGCTCAATTGCAGCCAGTCGGCGAGGAAATTCGCCGGCGCCCCCAGTTCCTGTTGCTGATAATCGTAGTCGGCCGGAAATTGCTGCTCGCCGATGTAATGGGCCAGGCCACGGCTGGCTTCGTCGATGCCCGAGGTGCTGGTGCCCAGGACCACACCGATGCGCTCGCGGCCATAGGTGTGGATGGCGCGGTCGATGTCGCCCTGGATCTGCAACGCCGCTTCCAGCAGCAGTTGATTGTTGCGGCTGGCTTGCCATGCCATTTCAGGCGGGATCGCTGCCAATGCTCCTTGCACGGCGGCCACCGGTATCGAATGCTCCGGCACCCAGCCGGCCTCGCTGCGCATGCCGGAGCAATCGCCGGCGAACAGGTTGCGGGCGACCTGCTGTTTGTCCCGGCCCAGGGCGCAGATCACCCCGAGGGCGTTGAGGTAGGCGGTCATGGCGTCTCACCGGTCAGCGGCGTGACCTGATAGGTCGGCCCCTTGGGCAGTTTCAGTTCAAAGTTCAGGGGTTGCGTGTAGCGCACGTCCCAGTATTCGGGCAGGGAACGTTGGGCGCCATGTTGCCAGGCATCGGGGTAGTTGGCCGGCAGTTCATCGCCGGGCGTCAGGGCGAACACCAGTGCGGCAAACAGCTCGCGCGCCTCGGGGTTGGGAGGCAGCAAACCGTCGGCCTGCCATCGGCCGTCGATCAGTTTCTGGCGGGCCTGCGGAATGCCCAGCAGGTCCATCATCGACCAGCGAATGCCCTGGCCTTCACGGGCGATCACCAGCACCCAGTCCTGGCGCTGACCGTCCTCCTGGCGCTGGATGTGCAGTTGCTGGGGCAGCGGCAGGTTGGGCGCCAGTTCGGGCATCGGCGCGCGGCTGGTGCAGGCGCTGAGCAACAGGAGCGCAGCAAGGATCCCTGTAGGAGCGAGCTTGCTCGCGATGGCGATCGCCCATCCGAATAATTTGCTGACTGACACGCCGCCATCGTCGGAACGCCGCCCGGAGACAAGCTCGCTCCTACAGGTAGGGTGTTTCATGCGGCTTGAGGTGAACATCAGGCAACCCTTTCCAGCGGCTTGCGCGCCACCACGTTGACCAGAGTTTCTTCCCGTTGTCCGAAGGGTTTTGGCTGGCGCAGGCCGAAGCGTTCGAGCAGGCCGAAATCCGTGGAGCGGCTCCACCACAAGTAGGGGTAGGACACATTCTGCGGGGTGAACTCAAAGCCCTGGTGGGCAATCATCTGCAGGTATTGCGCGGCGCTCTTCTGCACGTGCATGGGGTGGCGGAACAGCCAGCGGATGACCCAGGTGTCGATGTAGGCCTCGGTGGATTCGGCGAACAGCAGGTAACCGCCCGGCTTGAGCACACGGTAGAACTCGGCCAGGGCCTTTTCCTGCTCGACCAGGTGATGGAAGGTCTGGTGACAGAACAGCAGGTCGACGCTGGCGTCCGGCACCGACAGGGTGGCGCAGTCGCTGCCGATCAGCTCCACCGGCATGCCCAGGCGGGCCGCCTCGGCGCTGCTGACCTCAAGGCTGTGTGGGTCGGCATCGACCCCGATCAGGCGCTTGGGCGCGAACGTCTGGTGCAGGTGCTGGAACGATTTGCCCTGGCCGCAACCGGCATCGAGCAGCACCGGCTGGTCGGGCAACGGTTCGCTGAACAGGCTGCGCAGGTCATTGATCGCGACGCGCAGCACGTGGTGCTGCCAGGTGTGGCTGCGCAGGAACCAGAGGCCAAAGCGGGTTTCTTCGACGTAGTTGTCGCTCAAGTAATTCATGTTGCGTCCCTTGCACAGAGTTCTGACAGCATCCGCAGTCGGCGTTTGGGTTCGGCGACAAACGGGTTGCGTTCGTCCCAGGCGTAACCGGCCAGTATCGAGCTGATCATGCGGCGGATATCGGGTGAGCTGCCGGGATGATAAATCACATCCTGGAAGGTGCCGGCGTACCAGCCTTCGACGTAGCAGCGGAACGTGTCGACGCCACGCTTGAGCGGCTCGGCGAACTCGCTCTGCCAGTCGACGCTTTCGCCTTGCAACTGGCGGTGCAGGACGGCGACGGCCATGCTTGCCGAGCGCATGGCGATGGTCACGCCGGAGGAGAATACCGGATCGAGGAACTCCGCGGCATTCCCCAGCAACGCAAAGCCCGGCCCGTGCAGCGCCTTGACGTTGGCCGAATAGCCGCCGATGGCGCGTGCCGGGGTGTCCCACACGGCCTTGCCGAGTATGCCGGCCAGGCTGGGCGTCTCGGCGATGAACTGGCGCAGGCAGTCGTCCAGGTCCTGCGGGCGCGCAGCGAAGTGCTCCGCCGCCGCGACCACGCCCAGCGAGCAGCGGCCATTGCTGAACGGGATGGTCCAGAACCAGATGTCGCGCTGGGTCGGGTGGGTGGTGATGAGGATTTTCGTGCGGTCGAAGCCCGGATGGTCGATGTTGTCCTCGATGTGGGTGAACACCGCCTGGCGCACCGGGAAGTTCGACGGCGCCTCGAGGTCCAGCAAGCGTGGCAGTACACGACCGTAGCCGCTGGCATCGAGCATGAAATCCGCTTCGATCTGGTACGCGCTGCCGTCCTCGCGCTGTACGCCCAACAGCGGTTTTGCCCGCTCGATATCGACGCTGACGATGGTTTCGCCGTAGCGAATGTCCACGCCTTGCAGCGCTGCCTGATCGGCCAGCAGCTTGTCGAAATCGGCGCGCAGGACCTGGAAGGTGGTCGGTTTGCCGCCGCTGAAGGTGTCGCCGAAGTCGAATTGGCTGGTTTGCTCGCCCCAGGCGAACGCCGCACCGGTTTTCAGTTGGAAGCCGGCGGCGTTGACGGCATCGAGCATGCCGGCCTCTTCGACGAAGTCCAGGCAATGGGACAGCAGGCTTTCACCGATGGAAAACCGTGGAAAGTGCTGGCGCTCGATCACCAGCACGTCATGCCCCTTGCGCTTGAGCAGGGCGGCGGCGATGGCGCCCGAAGGGCCGGCACCGATGATCACGACCTGGCGACGTTCCATTTCAACGGTTGGCATGCGGACTCCTTTGCGATTCGGCAGCGTTCAAGGGCATTCGATGCATGCCGACCAAGGCCGGCATCAGCGTCGCGATCAGGCCCATCAGCATCAGCGCGAAATACAGCGGCGGGCTGATGAGCTGTTGTTGCAGCAGCAGGTTGAGAAAGACGATCTCGCTCAAACCGCGAATGTTCAGCAGCACACTTTCGCGCCAGCGGCTGGCACCGGAGAACGAGGCGCCGGCCCAGCCCAGGCCCAGCCAGTTGCCGAGCAGTTTACTGACCACCGGAAACAGCAGCAGCGCGCACAGCTGCAACCCGCTCAGGCTGTCCATGGCGCTGTGGACGTTGATCTGCACGATACCGAAGGTGAGGATCAGCGGGATCGCGACCCAGGTCTGCAAACGCGTGATCCAGTGCGCCGGCAGCGGCAGTACCAGCGGTACTTTCAGCGCGGCCATGCACAGCAGATAACCGATGCCAACAATCAATGCATTGAGCTTGTAGTGCTCGGCCATCACCAGCAGCGCGAAGAAGCCGATGCTGTACAGCTTTGGCTGGCGCAGACCTACGCCGCGCAGCAGCAATGGCACACCGGCGCAGGCTAGTGGCAGCAACAGACTGCTCAAGTGCAGGCTGCCCTGGGCAATGGCGAAAACCGTCCAGCAAGTGAGGTCGATCAGGATAGCGGTCTGTACCAGTCGGCGGGTGGCTGCGCTTGGGTAACCGATATGGCGCAGGTACAGATACAACACCGGGATCGCGGTAATGGCGAACAGCAAGCCGACCGCCAGCGAGCTGATCCAGGGTTGTGCCGGCAATAGCCAGATAGCCGTCGCCAGCCCGCAGGCGAACGGCACGCAAAAGCTCGGCAGGGCGATTTTCAGGCTCTGGCGATCGAGTCGCAGGTCGATCACGTCACTGAGGATAAACCCCAGCAACAGGGCGAAGCTCAGACTGTAGAGGTTTTTCAGCCAGCCCGGCGCCACCAGCGCCGCGCCGCTCAACTGCCAGTGCGGCTCGATCCAGAAGTACATCAGCAGCGGCAGGCCGATGGTGGCCAACAGCAATTGACTGACGATCGGGATCAGGCCGAAGTGCCGGCCCAGCCGCGTGGCCACGGCGAACAACGCCAGGGCCATGGCCCAGAACAACACGATCATCATGCTGCGGGCTCCGCGACGGTGGCGGCATGCGCCTGGCGACCGGCCCATGGCGCGAGCAGGAAGCTGAATGCCAGGCCCAGGCTCACCGACAGGCCAAAGTTGCTCACCGCCGGCGTGCTGGACACCGCCAACAGGCCGAACGACAGCCAGGTGGTCAGTGCGGCCAGCAGGGTGCCGAGCAGGCTGACGGCGGCACCACCGACCTGCTCGCGCATGAGGATCGCGTAGTCGACGCTGATCGCGGTGACCAGCAGCAGGCCGAACAGGCTGAACAGGGTCAACGGCTGACCGAGCCAGCCGAGGCTGGCGAGGCTGCACAACGCCGCCAGCAGCGGCAGGGCGACGATACGCAACGCACCACCAAGACCGAACGGCAGCATCAGCACCAGCACGATCAGCGCGCAGGAGGCGAGTTTCAGTTCGGCGGCACTGATCTGCGTCTGGGCGAAGACCTTGTTCAGGTCACCGAGGCGATCCACCAGTTGCACACCCGGCAGGTCCTGGACCTGCACCCGTAACAGCGTGGAGTCGTTGAGGCCTTGCAGGCTGACCATGGCGGCCACGCCGTCGTCGGTCGCACCCAGCCACAAGGGCCGGTAGGGTTCGGCCAACGGCCCGGTCAACGCGCTGTCGATGTCTGTGGTGGGCAATGCCTGCAACGTCGTCAGTTCGGCTTTCAGCGCGTCGAGGGGAACGCCCACGGCCAGCAGCGGTTGCCAGTGGCGGGGTAGCTGGCTCAGGGCCTCGCGCACCTGACGCTGTTCACTGGGTGGGCTGACCAGTTGATTGAGCGCCAGGTAACCGTTGAGTTTGTCCAGGTTGACCAACTGATCCAGGCGCTCGCTCAGGGCGGTCTGGCGTTCGAGCAATTGTTGTTGATCAGCGGCCCGCACCAGGAAGAACTGACTGGTGGGTTGATAGCCGGTGATGCGGGCGATGGCCCTGGCTTCGTCGGTCAATTGCGCCGGTGCGCCGATCCATTGGCGGATGTCGTTTTTGCTCTCGAGTTGCAGCAGGCCGCCCACACAGAAGGCAATCAGCAACGCCAGCAGCACTGGCGTCCGCAGGACCTTCAGCAGCGCTTCGCGTCGCGCCAGGAGAAATTCGCAGACCCGCAACGGCCACTGCGCCGGGCGCAGATCCGCACCCTTGAGCAGCGCAGGCAGCAGGCACACCGCCGACAGGTAGGCGCCAACCAGACCGGCGGCGGAGAACACGGCGATCTGGGTCAGGGCCGGGAACGGCGTCCAGGCCAGCGCCAGGTAACCGATGCAACTGGTGATCAGGCTCAGCGTCAGGCCGGACAGGGTCAGGCGCAACGCCGGCCAACTGTGCCAGGGACGCAGGCTCCAGCTCTTGGACAGGTAGTGCAGCGGGTAGTCCACCGCGACGCCGATCAGGCTGGAGCCGAGCACCAGCGTCATCACGTGCATGCGCCCGAACAGCGCCACGCAGGCCACCGCACCGAACAGCATGCCCACCAGTACCGGAACGAAGGCCAGCAACACCCGCCAGCGCCGGAAGGCCAGCAACAGCAACAGCAGAATGCCGACGGTGGCGCCGCCGCCGACCCAGGTGATTTCGCGCGTGGCCTGCTGCTGGCCGTTGGCGGCGTAGAGCAGGCCGCTGGCCGCCAGCAGTTGCACGTCGGCACGGGCCGCCTGTTCACGGCTGTGCTGGAGCAGCTCGGCCACTTGCAGCGGCAGGTTCATATCAAAGGCGTTGCCGGTGGTGCGTGCCCGCAGCAACACCCAGCTCTTGCCATCGGCATCGGCCACCAGCGCGCCGCTGCCGATGTCCAGTTGCACCGAGCCATGCTGCGGCTGGCTGTTCTGGATGCGCCCGGTCAGGCCCAGCCAGTCATCCTGGCTCGGCACCAGGCTGAACCCGGTGAAGGGGTCGAACAACGCTTGCACGCGCTGCTGGATAAAGGCGTCGGGGTGTTCGATCAGTTGCTGGCGATCGGTTTCCGAAAGCATCGCCAAACGACCTTGCAGCAGTTGCGTACGCAGTGCCGGCAGGTCGGCCTGCAGGGTCCACTGGACCTTTTCGAACAAACCGCTGGCCTGCCATTGCTCGCCCAACCGTTGCGCCATGGCGACGGCTTGCTGGCGATCGGCATGACCGACCAGCACCAGCATTTCGCGGTTCAGCGGCTCCTGCATGCGCTGTTCGGCGCGCAGTTCCAGGGCATCCGGCGCGGTGCCTGGCACCAGCTCCATCAGATTGGCCGACAGCGGCGCACCGTCGCGCCATTGCCAGCCGGCGAGCGCGAGCACTGCCAGCAGCAGGAGCAGAAACAGGCGTGGCAACGCGCGTTCACTCGGCAAAGTCGGTTTGCTCCGCATCGCTCAAGGGCAGGGTGCTGGTGCTGTCGCGCATGCGCAATAGCGTGCGATCGCCCTGGGTTTCCAGCAGTTCGATGCTGTTCACCAGTTCACCGCCGGTGATGTTGATCTGATTGAACACTTGCTTGAGCAGCAGCGAGCGTGGGACCAGCGCCAGGGTCCAATTTTGCGCATCACCGCTCAGGGACAGTTCGAAGTCCCGTTGCAGGCCGCTGCTGTCGCCTTGCAAAACGGCGAGGAACAAACGGTTCTGCTCGGCGCCGGCGCTCTTGCCCGGCAGCATTTGCCAACCACCGGCGTCACGCCGGGCGATGCCCTTGGCGGTGATGCGGTAATCCTGTTGCAGCGGGGTCTTGAGCAGCCACAGCAGTCCGTGGTTTTTCGCCAGAACGAAGGTGCCCTGGCTGGTCAGTGGCTGGGGCAGGGCACGCAGGTGTTTTTCCTGGGTGAACTGGCCGTGGATCACCTCGGGCCTGGCCAATTGATCGCTGAGCTGTTGCAGGTCGAATGCATGGGCAATCGAGGACAGGCACAACAGCGCCAGTGCGGCGAATAAGCGTTCGAACAGGTTCATGCCAGGACCCTTTCAACGGCATCGGTGAACACCTTGGGCGACGCCAGTTGCATCTCCCGGTTGCGCATGTCGACCGCCACCTGCACCGAGCTGGCACGGGTCAGGCGCTCGCCGGTCTCTACGTCGCTGATCAGGTAGCTGATCTTCAGGCGGTTTTCCCATTCCACCAGGTTGGCCCGCACGTTGAGCGTCTGGCCGAACACGGCGGCGCGCACGTAACGCAATTGCAGGTCGATCACCGGCCATGCGTAACCCGACTCGACCATCGCGTTGTAGTTGTGGCCGATCCGGTCCAGCAACGCACAGCGGGCGACTTCCAGGTACTTGATGTAGTGGCCGTGCCAGACGACGTTCATGCTGTCGACGTCGAAGAACGGCACGAGGATTTGCGTATCGGTGTGCAGAACGCCCTTGCTACGCATGCAACCTCCAGTGTTGTTCGCCAATGCGTTGCAGGCACAGGCGCAATTCGCCTTCCAGCGCGCGGTCTTCGATGACCGGGGCGAAGTCGCGGGCCAGCGCTTCGTGCATGGCGGCGAGGGCCGGTGGCAGGGGCCGCGCGTCCTCGGCCTGGCTGCGCAGCCACACGCCCTGGTTGGCCGCCAGCAAGGTCGCGGCGGCGACCTGTTCGGTCAGCTCCAGCACGCGGATCGCATCGCGGGCGGCGATGGTGCCCATGCTCACCTTGTCCTGGTTGTGGCATTCGGTGGAGCGCGAGAACACGCTGGCCGGCATGGTGTTTTTCAAGGCTTCGGCGGTCCAGGCGCTGGCGCCGATCTGCACGGCCTTGAAGCCGTGGTTGAGCATGGCGCGATCCGCCGTGGCCCCGGACAGGTTGCTCGGAAGGCCATGGTTGTAGCGCTCGTCAACCAGCAGCGCGAGCTGGCGATCAAGCAGGTCGGCGACGTTGGCCACCAGGTTTTTCAGGCTGTCCATGGCGAACGCGATATGGCCGCCGTAGAAGTGCCCGCCGTGCAGCACGCGTTCGGCTTCGGCGTCGATGATCGGGTTGTCGTTGGCGCTGTTGAGCTCGGTCTCGATGAACGAGCGCAGCCAGTTCAGGCTATCGGCCAGCACGCCGAGCACGTGGGGCGCGCAGCGCAGGGAATAGCGGTCTTGCAGGCGATGCAGCGGTGCGGTCGGCGCGTCGATGGCCAGATCCTGACGCAGCCATCGGGCAACCTGCATCTGCCCCGGATGGGGTTTGGCGGCGAACAGGCGCTCGTCGAAGTGTTCCGGGTTGCCCTGCAGGGCGACCACGTTCAACGCGGTGATGCGCGTCGCCAGTTGCAGCAGGTAATCGGCGCGGGCATAGGCCAGGCAGGCCAGGCCGGTCATCACGGCGGTGCCGTTCATCAGCGCCAGCGCTTCCTTGGGGCGCAACACCAGCGGCTGCCAGCCCAGTTCGCGGTGCACATCGGCCGCCTGGCGGCGTTCGCCGCGATACATCACTTCACGTTCGCCGGACAGGGTCGCGGCCACGTACGACAGCGGCGTCAGGTCACCGCTGGCGCCGACCGAACCCTCTTCGGGAATCAGCGGCAGGATGTCGTGTTCGAGGAAGGCTTGCAGGCGCTCCAGCAGCTCGACGCGCACCCCGGACACGCCGTGGCACAGCGACTGCAAGCGCGCGGCCAGCACCGCGCGGGTGGCCTGGGCGTCCAGCAGCTTGCCCAGCCCGCAACCGTGGAACGTGAACAGGTGCTGCGGCAGCGCCTCGACGTGATGCAACGGCACCGCCACCACGCAGGAGTCGCCATAACCGGTGGTCACGCCATAGATCACGCCTTCCTTGTCCAGCAACGAATCGAGGAAGCGCGCGCCCTTGGCGATGCGCTCGCGGTAGGCCGGGTCGTCCTGCAATCGCGTGGGCACCTGGCGGCTGGCCAGCGCGCGCACGTCTTCGATGCGCAAAGGGAGTTCGCCGAAGGTTACCGGCTCAAGCGTTGGCGTCGTCATCGGTCTTCCAGAAAGGGTAAAAGTTGAACCATTGTTGGGGCGCCTCAAGGCAATAGTGGCCCAGGCGTTCGGCGTAGCGGGTCGCCCATTGTTCTATGACCTGTTCGCGCTCGTTGCGTTTCCAGATGATGGCGTCGGCGAATGGCTCGAGGGTCAGGCGATAATCGCCATCGGCTTTCTTCAGGCACAGCAACAGGTTGACCGGGCACTTCAGCAATCCGGCCAGCAGCCACGGCCCTTGCGGGAACCTGGCTGGATGGCCGAGGAAGTCCACGGTCACCGTGCGTGCGCCATGCAGCGGCACGCGATCACCGGCAATCGCCAGCCACTCGCCGCGCTCCAGGCGTTCGTGCAGTTGCAGCATGATCACCGGGTCCAACTCGCTGACCTGGATCAGCCGCAGGTTGGTCGCGCCGGCTTCACCGAGCAGGCGGTTGAACTGCTCGGCGTGCTTGGTGTGCACCAGCACGTTCATCGTGACCTTTTCGCCGATTTCCGCCAGCGCCCGGCAGACTTCGAGGTTGCCCAAGTGGGCGCCCACCAGCAATTGCCCGCGGCTGCCGCGCAACTGATTGCGCAGCAGGGCCGGGTCGATGATTTCGATCTGGTCGATGCTCAGCTTGCCGTTCCACACGTCGAGCTTGTCGAGCATCGAATCGGCGAAGGCCATGAACTGGCCGAACACCCGCCAGTGGCTGGGGCGCAATTGGGCGCGACCGCTCCAGTCGGCCAGGCGCTGCTGGTACTGCCAGGCGCTGTGGCGGGCGCTGCGGCCGAATAGGAAAAAGTACAGGACGATGCCGTACAGCAACGGGCTGAGCAGGCGACGGCCGAGCACTTTGGCGGCGAACGCGGTGAATTTCATCAGCCAGAAGCTGCCGCGCTCCTGGCGGTCGGCCCAGTGTTGCTTGTCGACTTCGTCGCTCATGCGCGCCACCGCCGCCAGAGGATCACCGGAGCACGCAGCAACATGCCGAAAAACAGCCGGGTGTGCATGCTCGAAATCAGTACGTTGTCGTGGAACATGCGAAAGTGCGAGACGCCATCCAGCGGGTAATGCACCTTGGTGGGCAGCCAGCGCATCGGCTGGTTGCGCCAGGCCAGGCGCACCAGGATGTCCGAATCGAAGTCCATGCGCTTGCCGATCCGCGCCGAGTCGATCAGCGCCAGCACCGGCGGTAGCGGGTAGACCCGAAAGCCGCACATGGAATCGCGGATCTGCAGCGACAGGGTGTTGATCCACACCATCACGTGGGTCAGGTAGCGCGCGTACAGGCGACCTTTGGGCACGCTGTCGTCATACTGCGGGTAACCACAGATCAGCGCGCGGGGGTGGGCCCGTGATTGCGCGATGAACACCTTCACGTCCTGCAAGTCGTGCTGGCCGTCGGCATCCACTTGCAAGGCGTGGCTGAAGCCCAGGCGCGAAGCTTCGCGCAGGCCGGTCATGACCGCACCACCCTTGCCCTGGTTGGCGGCGAGGCGAATCAGGTAGACCATTTCGCGCTGTGCCAGCCGATCCAGCACCGCCGCGCAAGGTTTGTCGCTGGCGTCGTCGACCAGAATGCACGGCAGGCCGCAGTCGATCAGTGCATCGACCACGGTGGTGATGGCGGTTTCGTGGTTGTAGACCGGGATGATGGCGCAGGGGCTATGCATGTCCGTGTACCTCAGCTAAACCGAGGTGACTGCATCGCGAGCAAGCCCGCTCCCACAATGGACAACGCGCCCCCCTGTAGGAGCGAGCTTGCTCGCGATCGAGTGCACAGCACTCGCCAAAAACCTTAAACATCCAAGGCCTCCAGCAATATCCGCCCACTGGAACACGTCGCCGTCTCATTGCGATAAGCGAAATACACCTTGCCGCGAGCCGGGTCGTAACGCAGGTGCAACTGAATTTCATCCCCCGGACGCACCAGTTGCTGGAATTTCAGCACTTCCATGCCGGCGAATTTCGGCGGCAGGTCCATCAACTGCTGGCCCAGTTGCAGCGCCCATTCCACCTGCACCACGCCGGGCAAGACCGGGGCCTGGGGGAAATGGCCGCTGAAATAGGCCAGGTCCGGCGGCACCGCCAGCTGCAGGCTCCACTCGCCTTCGGTTTCGCTCTGCTCGAGAACTTCCGGTGCCTTGGGACGCGGCGCCATCAGCAGCGCTTCCACGTCAGCCTGGGGCAGCTTGCCCTGAGTGTTCAACGGCAACTGCCGCAGCAGGCGCCAGCGGCGCGGCAGGGCAAGGGCTTCGCAATGCTGGCTCAGGTGCTGGCGCAGCGCCTGGGTAAGCGCGCGCCGCCCCAGGTTGCGCAGGGCATGCAAACCCGTTTCGCTGAGGACCAGCAGCGCACCCAGCGAAGCACGATTTTCCTGGACCACGCCCAGACGCGCCTCGGCGACCCATTCATGGTCCATGAGTGCCTGTTCCAGCATCGGCAGGGAAATGCGTTTTTCTTCCAGTTTGACGATCCGGTCCAGGCGACCCAGCAGTTCGAAACGACCATCGGCGGCGATTCGCGCCGCATCGGCGGTGTGCTCGATGTGACCGGATGGCAGGTACGGCGAGGCGATCAGCAGCGCGCCGTCACTGTCCTGGCTCAATTCGACACCGGCAAAGGCTTGCCACAGCGCATCGCCCTGGCGCCAGGCGATACCGCCGGTTTCCGAGCTGCCGAGGATTTCCGTCGGCCATTGTTGCAGGCGTTGCTGCAGGCTCTGCGCTGCCTCGGCGGGCAAGGCGCCGCCCGAGGAAAACACCCGGCGTACCGCGCTCAAGGCTGGCCAGTCGAGGTTGTCGCCCATGCGCTTGAGCAATGCCGGGCTGGCGACCCAGGCAAATGCCGGATGCTCGCGGCTGGCACGCTGCAAGTCTTCGGGGAAGGCCAGTTGTTTGCGCACGAATGGCCGGCCGGCGCACAACGGCCACAACACACGGAACAGCAGGCCGTAAATATGTTGGGTGGCGACGCTGCCAATTACCCAGGCATCCGCCAGGTCAGCGCCCCACAGTTGCTCCAGGGCCTCGACTTCGTTGGCCAGCTGGCGCAGGGTCTTGTCGATGCGCTTGGGCTCACCGCTGGAGCCGGAGGTGCACAGGCTCAACGTGCAGTGATCGAGGTCGAGGGCAGCGGGAGTCGCTGGCGCCTGGCGATAATCGTCCAGGTGCGCATCATCGACCTGGTCGGTCAGCCACAGATCGACGTCGTTCGCCCAGCGCTGGCGGGTCTGCGGCTGCAGGTCGGCCGGCAGCAGCACGCTGACCCCGGCACGCCACGCGCCAAGCAGGGCAATGGCCAGGTCGGCGGCGTCTTCCAGGTGCACGGCGATGCGCCGCACGCCCTGGGCCTGCAACGCGGCAGCCAGGCCCAGGGCCTGTTCGCACAGTTGCGCGTGATCCAGCGACGGCGCGGCCGTCACGGTGCGTTGTGGTTGTGCCTTGAGCAACAGCTGCTCAAGTTTTATCCAATTCATGGGCGGCCTCGTACCCGTTGTCGTATGAGCCATTCAATGGCAAACATCAGGCCGATCAACCCGTAGGAAATCAGGCCGGTGTACAACATCCACCAACTCAACGGCGCCCAGACGGTCAGGGCGGCCGCGCATAATCCGTTGCAGAAGAAAAACACGCACCAGGCGATGGTGACCTGCCGGGTGTAGCGAACGCCCTTGGCCGGCAAGTCGGGCTCACGCAACCGCGCCACGCGCTCGATCATCGGTGGGCCGTATTTCAGGCTCAACCCGAACAGCACCAGCATGAAGCCGCTGATCAGCACCGGGTACCAGCGCAGCATGGCAGGGCTGTCGAACAGCGCCAGCAGCAGGCAGAACACGATGGCGACGCTGGCCATCCACAGGCTGCCGGGCTTGCGTACCCCGGTCAGCGCCCGCGCCAGCCACAGGCTGCCCAGCAACAGGCCGAACTGCCAGGGCGCGAAATGCTCCATGCCGAAATACACCGCGAAGGGGTACAGCAGGCCCGCCAGCAGCAGGCCGAGGCCGATCAGTCGCCTCATGCGGCTGGTTGCACCAGACGGTAGACCGCCTCGACCACATCGTTGACGGTGCGCACCGACTTGAATTCTTCGGCGGCGATTTTCTTGCCGGTCTGACGCTTGATGTGGTCGATCAGGTCGACGGCGTCGATGCTGTCGATTTCCAGGTCCTGGTACAGGTTGGAATCGAGGCTCACACGTTCACGGTCCAGCTCGAAGAGTTCGACCAGGGCATCGCGCAGGGTGTTGAAAATGTCTTCACGAGTTTGCATGTTCCGGTCTCAAGCTGCCTGTTTTGCAGTGACGAACGCCGCAAGGCTTGCCACGTTGCTGAAATGGTTACGGGTGTCCTTGGCGTCGGCGTCGATCTTGATGCCGTACTTTTTCTGGATCGCCAGGCCCAGCTCCAGGGCGTCGACGGAATCCAGGCCCAGGCCTTCGCCGAACAGTGTCTGATCGTCGCCGATGTCCTGGACACTGATGTCTTCAAGGCCCAGGGCATCAATGATCAGTTCTTTGATTTCACGGTGTAGATCGCTCATCTTCGGCGAGCTCCTGAGTAAAGTAGTGATGCAGGTAATCGTTGAGCTTGCGCGAGGCTTGAGGCGCCGGTCCTTGCGCAGCGAAGGCCTGTGGGTCTATATCGGCGCCCACGCAGAAACTGAAGTGCACGCGCCGTTTGGGAATTCGATACCAGGGGTCGGCCTTGGTCAGGGTGGTCGGATTGACCTTGATCACCACCGGGGTGAGGATTTTCGCACCGCGCAGGGCGATCGCTGCGGCACCCCGATGAAAGGCCGGTGCTTGTCCAGGCTGGGTGCGCGTGCCCTCGGGAAAGATGATCAGGGTCTGGCCACTTTTCAAGGCGTCGGCGGCGGCGTCGAGCATGTCCATGCTGCCATCGTTGCTGATGTATTGGGTGCGCCGCAGCGGACCACGGGTGAAGGGGTTTTCCCACAGGCTGCTCTTGACCACGCAGTTGGCATGGCGCACCAGGCCGATCAGGAAAACCACGTCGATCAGCGACGGGTGATTGGCGATGATCATCTGTCCCGGGCGACCGAGGTTTTCCGCACCGCGGATGTCGTAGGTCAGCACGCCGCTGCGCGCCATGATCCGCACGAACAGCCAGAAACAGCGGCTGACGGTCTTGCGTGCGCGCAGCCGATGGGTTTCCGCATTGCCGGGCAGGCAGGCCAGAAGCGGGAAAATCACCAGGCGCAGGCACAGGCCGGCGATCCCGAACAGGGCAAAGCTTGCGGCAGTCGCCAGCCAACGCCAGTAATAGGCGTCGCGGTTTTTTTCGCTCACAGGTTGCGTTGCCAGGTCCATACGCGATTTTTCCAGGCATGTTGGCAGGTAGTGTGCTGGCCGAGCAGGGCAGGCAAGAGATTCAGGGCATGCGGCCAGTGGGCTTTGGACAACGTATCCGGGGTGCTGTTCAGGGACAGCTGCCAGTCGTTGCCGGGTGTCAGCAACAAACCGACCGCGTAAGGAAACGGGACATCGTCGATCCAGTTGCCATAGGCCTCGGGCGGCTGTTCTTCGGTAATGATCAGCAGCACGGCGGGGGCTCCCTCCGCCAGCAGTGCGGCAGCCTCCAGCATGCCGTGTTCCAGACCGTCGCCAGCGGCGGCCAGGGCTGTCATTTCGCTGGTCTCGCCACGCATGATCGACCACAGGCCAATGACCGCGTTATGCACCGAAAGGCTGAACTGGGTGGGCGACAGTGGCTGCTCGGCCGCCAGGTCGCTGAGAATGTCGAAGGTGCGTGGGGTTTCGCCGTGCCGGGAAATAAAGACCAACGGTAAATCGGACCGACCATCGGCCAATGGCCAGCCGACGCTGAACGCCATTCGGGCGAGGCGGCTGAGCCTGCGCCGTTGCATGGCCGGCAGAAAGGAAACGTCGGGGGCGGCGTCGCTGCCTTGCGGCGTGATCGGGTGTTGGCTCCAGGCCTGCCAGTCTTCGGCACTTTCGAACCCGGGAGCCCAGGCGCGCCATTGGGCGATGTTGAAGTTGATCACAGGCATTCATCCCGCCCCTGCGGGCTTTCTTGACGCGGCGAGTCGAAAAACAGCGGTTCACCTGACGTGACGCTGCGCGCAGAGTGGCGCGCATTATCCCGGTGCGGCGAGCACGTAGCAAATGCTGGTTACATTTTGCTCAACGAAGTTTACCGTCTGGTGAGTGCGTTGCTGTGGTACGCCGATTATCCATGTTGCATTGGCTGTTTCTATCAGCCTTGAGAGCGTTTTGCGGGCGAGATTTCGGCTTTTGCGGTGAGGGGGCGTACCGAACGATGTAGTCCTTCTGCCAGGGAGGTAGCAAAGCGGCGCCGTGGACTACTACACTCGGTCATTCTTTAGATACACGGAGGTTTTGACATGCGGCGCGTGGTGTTCAATCAGAAAGGTGGCGTGGGCAAATCCAGCATTGCCTGCAACCTGGCGGCGGTCAGCGCCAGCGAGGGTTATCGCACCCTGCTGGTGGATCTCGATGCCCAGGCCAATTCGACTCAATACCTCACCGGCCTCACGGGTGAAGACATCCCCATGGGCATTGCCGACTTCTTCAAGCAGACGCTGTCTTCGGGGCCTTTTTCGAAGAAAAACCGGGTCGATATCTACGAAACTCCGTTCGATAACCTCCATGTCATCACCGCCACCGCCGAATTGGCCGACTTGCAGCCCAAGCTTGAGGCCAAGCACAAGATCAACAAGCTGCGTAAATTGCTCGAAGACCTGGACGGGGAATACGACCGAATCTACCTGGATACGCCGCCGGCACTGAATTTTTACGCGGTTTCGGCGCTGATTGCCGCTGATCGCGTGCTGATCCCTTTTGATTGCGACAGTTTTTCCCGTCAGGCGCTGTATGGCCTGCTGTCGGAAATCGAGGAATTGAAAGAGGATCACAACGAGGGGCTGGAAGTCGAAGGGATCGTCGTCAACCAGTTCCAGGCCCGCGCCAGCCTGCCCCAGCAGATGCTCGACGAGTTGATCGCCGAGGGTTTGCCGGTGTTGCCGGTGTATCTGAATTCGTCGGTGCGTATGCGGGAGTCGCATCAGGCCAGCACGCCGCTGATTCATCTTGACCCGCGACACAAGCTGACCCAGCAGTTTCTTGAGTTGCACAATCTTCTGGAAAGCGCCTGAACCCACCGGCCCCTGTAGGAGCGAGCTTGCTCGCGATGGCGGCCTTCCGGTGTACATATCCATTGCCGCCGGCCGCTTCAGGTTCCGCCCCTGTGGGAGCGGGCTTGCCCGCGATGGCGGCCTTCTGGTGTACATATCCGTTGTTGCTGGCCGCTTCAGGTTTCGCCCCTGTGGGAGCGGGCTTGCTCGCGATGGCGGCCTGACGGGTGTACATATCCATTGCTGCGGTCACGCCTGCTATTGGTTCCGCCCTTACGGCGGGTTACTTTGTCGCGCCAAAGTAACCAAAACGCCTGGCCCCTGACGTACGGCCCTTCGCTGACGCTCAGGGTTCCCTCGCTCCGGTCCTGCTCCGTGGGCCCGCCGCCATCGGCCATCCTTGGCCGAGGGCGGCTAACCCGGCATCCATGCCGGGTTGCCCACTGCGCAGAACCTCCACTCGGCCTTCCGACGGGGCAATCTGCGTCGCCTGTGGAATCGTGGTTTTGCTTTCTGTAGGAGCGAGCATGCTCGCGATGGTGGATCAGGCGCAGCGGGCTTTCAGGCAGCCCGCGTTATAAAGGCAGTCTAAATCCCCTGGCTGCGCAGCCAATTCATCAATTGCGGCAACGGAAACGCTCCGCTCTGGCGCGCCACTTCCCGGCCATTTTTGAACAGGATGAGGCTCGGAATCGAGCGGATCCCCAGCTGCGCCGACAGTTGCTGGTTGGCTTCACTGTCCAGCTTGGCCAGCCGGCACTTGCCCGCCAATTGTGCGGCCGCTTGCTCGAACACTGGGGCAAACGACTTGCAGGGCCCGCACCAGTCCGCCCACACATCCACCAGCAGCGGCAGGTCGCCCTTGATCTGGCTGGCGTAGTCACCTTGCTTGAGTTCGAAAGGCTTGCTCAGCAGCACTTCGGCCTTGCAGCGACCGCACTTGGGCTGATCGCCCAGGCGATCGGCGGGAATGCGGTTGAGGCCGTTGCAGTGCGGGCAGGGAATGAGGAGTGGGTCGGTCATGATCGGGCTCTTTGCTGTGGGCGGTTCATGCCGGTTATCTGGAGTCTCTGATGAGCATTATCAAGCACTTTTTCGCGTGCTACTTTGATGCCCTAATCGAGAGTTCGGAGTTGTCCCATGGATTTGGATGTGATGAAGCAAATGGAGCCGGATGTTCAGGAAGAGTCACTGGCGCGTCCCGAGATCAAAACCCGTTACAGCGTTGCGCAGCTCTTGGAAGGTGCCGAGGAGTTGGCCGGCCTGAATGCGCAGACCGCTTCTGCCTGTAATGGGAACTCGACGGGGCGCGAGCTCCCTATCTAAATTGACCTCCTCACGACGAACAACTGATCTCCAGATGCTTGCCCCATTCCGGTGGCCGTTTGGCGTAGTTGTCCATCCCCGGCTGTTCTTCGAACGGCTTGCTCAGCACCGTGTGCAGTCTTCGTACTTCTGAGTAGTCGCCTTTTTCCGCTGCGTCGATGGCGTTCTGCGCCAGGTAGTTGCGCAGGATGTAGAGCGGGTTGACCGCGTGCATGCGCTGGCGGCGTTGGGTCTGGTTCGGTTCGCCGTCGCGGCCTGCCCGGGCGACGTAGCCTTGGGCCCAGGCATCGAAGCCCTTGAGGTCGACGAAGTCATCGCGCAAGCGCGCCACCGCCTGCTCCGGGGCTTCTTCGCCCAGGCGGCGGAAGAACAGGGTGTAGTCGACGCCGCTGTTCTGCATCAGTTGCAGCAGTTGCTCCACCAGTTGCTGGTCGTCGTCTTCGCCAGTGGTCAGGCCCAGGCGGCGGCGCATCAGGTCCAGGTAGTGGGCCTGGTACAGCGGCAGGTACAGGCCCTGGGTTTCGCGCAGCGCCTCGACGCTGATGAACGGCGTCAGGGCCTGGGCCAGGGCGCTGAGGTTCCACTGGCCGATCGGCACCTGGTTGCTGAACGAGTAGCGGCCCTGGTCGTCGGAGTGGTTGCAGATGAAGTTGGCGTCGAAGTCATCGAGGAAGGCGAACGGGCCGAAGTCGAAGGTGATGCCCAGGATCGACATGTTGTCGGTGTTCATCACCCCGTGGCAGAAGCCGTAGGCCTGCCACTTGGCGATCAGCTCGGCATTGCGCTCGACGACTTCGCGGAACATCGCCAGGTACGGTTCCGGCTGTTCAAGGCATTGTGGGAAGTGCATCGCCAGCACGTGCTCGCCGAGGGCTTTTTGCTGCTCGGGGCGCTTGGTGTAGTAGAAGTACTCGAAGTGGCCAAAGCGCACATGGCTCGGCGCCAGGCGCAGCACCATGGCGGCGCGCTCCTGTTTCTCGCGCCACACCGGCGTGTCGGAGCCGATCACGCACAGTGCGCGGGTGGTCGGGATGTTCAATGCGTGGAGCGCTTCGGAGGCGAGAAATTCGCGGATCGACGAACGTAGCACCGCGCGGCCGTCGCCCATGCGCGAAAACGGCGTCTGGCCGGCACCCTTGAGGTGCAGGTCCCAGTGCTCGCCGGCCTGGTTGTACACCTCGCCCAGCAACAGGCCGCGGCCGTCGCCCAGTTGCGGGTTGTAGGAACCGAACTGATGCCCGGAGTAGACCATCGCCCGTGGCACTGCGTCGGCCCAGAGCTTGTGGCCGCTGAACAGCTCGGCAAATTCCGGCGTTTGTGCTTCGGCCGGGTCAAGGTCGAGCAGCGCCATGGCCGCCGGACTGGCGACCACCAGTCGCGGATTGTCGATGGGCTCGGGCAGCACGTGGGCGGAAAACGCGTCGCCCAGGCGGTCGAAGCGGTTATCGAAAGTCAGTTCGTCGAGGGCTTTCACCGGCCATCTCCAGCAGAATGTCCGAGCATTCTGCTAGGGATAGGGGCGTTAGTCGAGCTTGGCCGGTGGTGGCTCTTGCAGCGGTTTGTTGCCTGGCAGCGGCACGATGGTTTTGGCTTCCGGTTCGATCGGCACCATTTTGTATTCCTGGCCGTGGGTGTTTTTGAGGTAAACCTCCATCTGCCGGAACGAAATGTTGATGTGCTGTTTCTTGAACTCGCGGTTGATGAAGCGGTTGACCTCGTCGAGCACGGGGTTGCGGTCGCCGAGGTCGCGCACGTGCATGCGCAGCTCGTGGTCGAGGGTGCTTTCGCCGAAGTTGAGGAAGTACACGTGCGGCTCCGGTTCCTTGAGCACCCGCGGGTTTTCCCGTGCGGCCTTGAGCAGCAGTTCTTTCACCAGGTCCAGGTCGGAACCGTAGTCGACCCCGAGTTTGAGCGTCACCCGGGTGATGGTATCGGTCAGCGACCAGTTGATCAGTTGCCCGGTAATGAACGTCTTGTTCGGGACAATGATGTCCTTGCGGTCGAAGTCGGTGATGGTCGTGGCGCGGATGCGGATCTTGCTGACCGTGCCCGACAGGTTGCCGATGGTGATGGTGTCACCGATCCGCACCGGGCGCTCGAACAGGATCATGATCCCGGAAATGAAGTTGGCGAAGATCTCCTGCATGCCGAAGCCCAGGCCCACCGACAGCGCGGCCACCAGCCACTGCAACTTGTCCCAGCTGACGCCGAGGGTCGACAGGGTCGAGACGAAACCGACACCGGCGATCACGTAGGACAGCAGCGTGGTGGTCGCGTAGGCACTGCCCTGGGCGAGGTCGAGCTTGGACAGCACGAACACTTCCAGCAGGCCCGGCAGGTTGCGCGCCAGGGCGAAGGTGATGCCGATGATGATCAGCGCACCCAGCATGTCGCCGATGCTGATCGGCACCATGCTCATGTTGGCGCCGGTGCCGCTGGTGTATTCGTAGAGGGTGACGTTGTCCAGGTACGAGAACACCGAGATCAGGTCCGACCAGACCCAGTACAGCGCCGCGATGAAGCCGCCCAGCAGGGCCAGGCGAATCAGGCGCAGGGACTGTTCGTTGACCTTTTCGATGTCCAGGGTCGGCTCTTCGATCACCGCCTCGCCGTCGCCGGCTTCTTTGGCTGCCTGACGCTTGGCCAGGGCGCGCTGGTAGGCGAGGCGCCGTGCCGCGACGCTGAGCCCGCGCACGAAGGTGGCTTCGATCACCAGCCAGAACATCAGCAGGTACAGGGTATTGATCAAACGGTCGCTGAGCTTCAGCGCGGTGTAGTAGTAGCCGAAGCACACCGCCACGAACAGCGCGATCGGCAGGGCCGTGAACATGACCCCGACCGCCTTGCGGAACAGCGAGGCGTTCTTGTGGGTCGGGCTGCTGATCAGCAGGCGGCTGAGCAGCAGTGCCATCAGCGCGTAGCAGGTCAGCACCACCGGCATGCCGAGCACGTCGTCGGCCAGTGCCGCCGGTTGCAGTTCCGCCACCGCGACCACCGCCACCAGGGCCATGACCACCAGGCCGAGCCGGCGAACCCAGGCTTGCAGGAATTCGACCTGGGGCTTTTCCCAGCGGAAGTGCAGTTCGGCGACGCCACCCGGGGCGAGGATCCGGTAGGCGGTGTAGAACACCAGCCAGGCCATGGCCATTTGCAGCAGCGCCGCGCCCATGTTGGCGTTCTGCCCGCGCGCGTCGATTTGCAGCGCCAGGCCACACAGGGCCAGGCCCAGGGCGACGGGCAGCGCCAGCAGGATATTGATCAGGATCGCCTGGGGCGTGTGCAACTGGCTGTCACGCTTGAAGTGGCCGATGTCCTGGTGGACCTTGTTCAGGCGTGCGTACAGGCTTTTGCGCCGCCACAGCAGGGCGCCGATCAGCAGCACCAGCGGCAGGAACAGCAGCGGCCGCTGCGTCAGGCCGTCGCTCAACTCGCTGACGCTGGAGGCTAGCGGCAGGGTGGCGATCTGGCGTTGCAGGCGCTCGGGCACGCCGCGCATCCATTCCGGGTCCAGCGGCTTGTTGCTCGGGATCCAGAACATTTGCTCGTCGAGTGTCGCGCGCAGGCTTTGCGCGGTGCTCAGCAGTTGTTTCTGGTTGAGTTGCAGGGTGATGGATTCGTTGAGCACCGCGCTGAGTTCGCGGTTCAGGCGTTCGAGCAGGTCGGCGCGGGTGGTGGCCAGTTCCAGCAGGCTCTTGCGCAATTGCTGGGTGACCTGCTCGGGCGGCTGGGTCGACAGCAGGTTATCGACATAGGTGGCCGGGTTGCTGAGCAATTCGCGCTGCTGGCTCACTTCGAACTGATACAGGCGAATGTCGGCGATCTGGTCGGCGAGGTCACGATCGACCTTGAGGCGCGGCAGGCCCTGCTTCTGCTTGTAGAGAATCTTCGACAGCAGCAGGCTGCCCTTGAGTACGTTGATCTGCTCGTCCAGGGCCGCGTCGCTCTGGGTCACGTTGTCCAGCAACTGCTTGGTTTGCAGGTTCTGCTGGGTGACGACGTTCAGGCGGTCGGTGCTCTTGAGCAGGTAGTCGGACAGCTTGAGGTTGGCCGCGCTCTCGCTGGCCAGCAGGGCGCTGCCGCCGGACTTCTGCGCTTCGATGGACTGCTGCGTCACGGTTTCCTGGGACTGGGCCAGGCGCTTCTGGTTGATCAGGGTTTGCAGTTCCTGGATTTCCCGGTCCAGGCGGTCGGATTTTTCCGTGAGCAGGTCATGCTGGCTGTTACCCAGGTCCTGCAACTGACTGTTGCCGGCCAGTTCCTGGCGGCGCAGCGGGATCAAGGCATTGAGGGCCGCCAACTCGGCGTTGAGCAAGTCGCGCTGCTCGCCGCTCAAGGTCTTGCCGGCATCTTTACCGGCCTTGAGGATGTTGTTGATCTGCTGGATGCGCGTCTGGCTGCTGGAAATTTCCGCCTGGGCGCGCTCGGGACGGGTCTGGGCGGTGATGACCAGGCTGTTGGCATCCGCCAGGGCCTTTTGCATGTCGCTTTGCTGGGTCGAACGCTCGGTGAGCATCTGTTCCAGCTGGGAAATGGACTCTTTGGTGAAGCGCTGGGCCACCGGTGGCACGCTGGTGGCCTTGAGCCGGGTCAGCTCGCGCTGGTTCTCGATGGTCTGCTTGGGAGCGGTGGCCAGTTGCTGCTTGATGTCGGCCAGCTTCTGCTCGTAGTCACGCTGATTGCCAAGCTGGGTCAGGGTGTTTTGCAGAATGGTCTGCAAGGCTTTCTGATCGGCTTCCGGCAATTTGCGATCGGCGATCTTGTCCAGGCTGGCCTGTACGGTTTCGCGGGACGGCGGTTCGGCCGCTTGCACAGAGCCGACGATAAGGCTCAGGCCCAGCAGGGCCGAGATGAAAAAGGTACGCAGGGTCGACATAGATTTCGATCGGGAACAAAAGGCGAAGTGTGGAGTTTAGAGGAAGAGTCCGGGACCCGGGCGACTTCCTTCGGGGAATCTGACGCCCACTTTGCCGATCTTGTTCCCGTCCATGACCGCGACGGTCCACAGGGTGTTGTTCCAGTCCACCTGGTCGCCGACCACCGGTGCACCCCCGACTTTCTGTGCAATGAAGCGACCCAGGGACATGTCCGGGTCGATGCCTTCGACCTTCAACCCGTACAGGGCAGCAACCGCGGCCAGCTGGGCGTCTCCTTCGAGTACGAAGTCGCCGAAGAAGCGCAAATCCAGACCCCGTTGCGGTGCCTGGCTGAACAGTTTTCCGAGGGCCGGCAGGTTGTGTTCATGGCCGATTACACACAGCAAATCATCGACTTCCAGCACCGTACTACCCGACGGATGGAGCAATTGTTGACCACGAAACAGGGCTGCGATCCGGGTGCCTTCGGGCATTTTCAGCTCGCGAAGGGGTGAACCGATGCACCATTTCTCGGCGCCGAGGCGATAAACGAACAACTCCCACTCGCTGGTGACGTGCACTTCCAGGGCGGCGCGGGAGATCGGCGCCGGCTCGGGTGGAACGGTCACCTTCAGCAGCTTGGCCACCCACGGCAGGCTGGTGCCCTGCACCAGCAGCGAGACCAGCACGATGAAGAACGCCAGGTTGAAGTACAGCTGGGCATTGGGCAGCCCCGCCATCAGCGGGAACACCGCCAGAATGATCGGCACCGCACCGCGCAGGCCGACCCAGGAAATGAAGGCCTTCTCGCGACCATGGAACGCCTTGAACGGCAGCAGGCCGGCGATGACCGACAACGGGCGTGCCACCAGGATCATCCACAGGGCCAGGCCCAGGGCGGGCAGGGCGATAGGCAGCAGGTCATGTGGCGTGACCAGCAGGCCCAGCACCAGGAACATGCCGATCTGCGCCAGCCAGGCCATGCCGTCGAGCATGTGCAAAATGCCATGACGGCTGCGCACAGGACGGTTGCCGATCACCAGGCCGCACAGATAGACCGCCAGGAAGCCGCTGCCGTGCAGGGCGTTGGTCAGGGCGAATACCACCAGGCCGCCGGCGATGACCAGGATCGGATACAGGCCGGTGGCCAGGTTGATCCGGTTGACCAGTTGCAGCATCAACCAGCCGCCACCCAGCCCGATCACGCCACCGATACCGAATTCGCGCACCAGGTGCAGCAACAGGTCCCAGTGCAAACCGGTCTGGCCGCTGGCGAGCATGTCGATCAGGGTCACGGTGAGGAACACCGCCATCGGGTCGTTGCTGCCCGATTCGATCTCCAGGCTGGCGGTCACCCGTTCGTTCAGGCCCTTGCCGCCCAGCAGCGAGAACACCGCCGCGGCGTCCGTTGAGCCGACGATGGCGCCGATCAGCAGGCCCTGGATCAGGTTCAGGTCGAACAACCAGGCGGCGACCATGCCGGTCAGCCCGGTGGTGATCAACACCCCGACCGTGGCCAGCGACAAGGCCGGCCAGAGCGCCACGCGGAAACTCGAGACCCGGGTGCGCAAGCCACCGTCGAGCAGGATGACTGCCAGCGCGAGGTTGCCGACCAGGTAGGCCGTCGGGTAGTTGTCGAAAATGATGCCGCCGCCATCGACGCCGGCGGTCATGCCCACGGCCAGGATGATCACCAGGATCGGGATGCCGAGGCGCGAGGACAGTGAGCTCACCAGAATGCTTGCACCTACCAGCAACGCGCCGATCAAGAACAGGCTGTTGATGGTTGTCGCATTCAAGGGCAGTACTCCAGAAAGCTGAAAAGGCGGGCACAAACTGACCATGTAGTCTGCGTGCCAGCGATTCTAACCTGTTGAAATGTGATGCTGTCAAACGGGTTTGAACACTGATCGTTCCCACGTGCAGCAAAGGAACGCAGCCCGGGACGCTCTGCGTCCCGACAGCCGAACGCGGAGCGTCCATGGAGGCATTCCCACGCTGAGCATGGGAACGATCAAACGTCAGGCCGAATGGTTAAAGGCTGAACCGCCCCACCATCGTATTCAGATCCACCGCCAGGCGCGACAGCTCGTTGCTGGCCGCACTGGTCTGGTTGGCGCCGGTGGCCGATTGCACCGACAGGTCACGAATGTTCACCAGGTTGCGATCCACTTCACGGGCCACCTGCGCCTGTTCTTCGGCGGCGCTGGCGATGACCAGGTTGCGTTCGTTGATCTCGACGATGGCGCTATTGATGGTGTCCAGCGACAGGCCGGCGCCGCGGGCGATGTTCAAGGTCGACTCGGCGCGCTCGGTGCTGTTGCGCATCGAGTCCACGGCCTGTTCGGTGCCGTTTTGGATGCTGCCGATCATGCGTTCGATTTCGCTGGTCGACTGCTGGGTGCGATGAGCCAGCGCGCGCACTTCATCGGCCACCACGGCAAAGCCGCGACCGGCTTCACCGGCACGGGCCGCTTCGATGGCGGCGTTCAGGGCCAGCAGGTTGGTCTGGTCCGCCAGGCCACGGATCACATCCAGCACCTTGCCGATGTCGCGGGATTCGTTGGCCAGCTCGCCAATCAGGGTGGCGGTGCTCTGTACGTCGGTGCTCATGCGCTCAATGGCGCTGACGGTTTCCTGCACCAGATCACGGCCGTCACCCGCCGACGTGGTGGCGTTCTTCGACGCTTCGGAGGTGCTCACCGCGTTGCGGGCCACTTCTTCCACGGCACTGGTCATCTCGTTGACGGCAGTGGCGGCCTGTTCGATTTCGTTGTTCTGCTGAGTCAGGCCACGGGCGCTCTCGTCGGTGACGCTGTTGAGCTCTTCGGCGGCGGACGCCAGTTGCGTGGCCGAACCGGAAATACGTTGCAGGGTGTCGCGCAGCTTGTCCTGCATCTTGGCCATGGCGGCCAGCAGGCGGCCGGCTTCGTCCTGGCCATCGACGGTGATCGGGCGCGTCAGGTTGCCCTCGGCGATCGTTTCGGCGGCGCTCAGGGCGTTGGCGATGGGCTTGGTGATGCTGTTGGTCAGCAACCAGGCAAACAGGAAGGTCAGGGCGGTCGCGATGACCAGCAGGAGCACGACCAGATTGAACGCCGTATCGTACTGGTCGGCGGATTGCTGGTTGGTGTCGAGGGTTTGCTGGGTGTTGATCTCCAGCAGCTTGGCCAGCACGGTGTTGATGGCCTCGGAGTTGCTCAACAGGTCAGTGTTGAGCAGGTTGCGCAGGTCATCGACCTGATTGCTGCGCGACAGGGTCTTCATCCGGTCTTCGATCTGGCGGTATTGCCCCAGCAGCTGCACGTATTGATCGTAGGCGGCGCGCTCTTGCGGGCTGGCGATCAGTTTTTCGTAAATGGCCTGGGCGGTGCGGATCTGTTGGTTGCGCATGTCCAGCAGGTCCATGGTCTTCTGCTGGACGTCCGCCTCGCGGTTCACCAGCAGGCGGTAGGAGAGCACGCGCAGGCGCAGGGTCAGTTGGGTGAACTCGTCGAGCGCCTTGATGCTGGGCACGCTGTTGCTGGCAATGTCCTCGGCGGCGCCGCGAATCTTGCTCATCTGATTCAAGGCGAACACGCCGAGGATCATCATCAAACCGCCAATCAGGGCAAAGCTGAGGAACGCCCGCGGGGCGATATTCGTATTACGAAGGGACATGGTGGGTACCGAAAATGAGCGCGCCCGTGCGGCGCTGAAACTGAGGTCTGCGTGACTTATCGGTCATACGACTAAAGTCTTGAGGGTGGCACCTTTATATTGCAGATCATCCGTGGCGACGAAGTGCAGGAACCAGATCCGCCAATCAGAGTCTCTAGGGTTCGCCGAGGAAGGCACCCGCCAGGAAAATCAAGGGCTTGCGCCGTTGCAGCCCTGGCATCCGTGGTGACTTTTCTTTATCGTACGCGCCCTTTGAAAATGCCTGGAAAATCAAAATGTTGGAAGCATCCCTCAGCCAATTGGAACAACTGGTCAGCGACCTCGTGCAACAGAATCAGAGCCTGCTTGGCACCAATCAGGCCCTGAGCGCGGAACTGGCCGGGCTCAAGGATGAAAACGAAAGCCTGCAACTGAACCTGATGGAGCAGGAAGAGAAACACGGTGCCACTGCCGCTCGCATCCAGGCCCTGGTTGAACGTGTCAGCGCCGGTCCGGTCAGCGCATGAGTGTCGCTGGCGCGGGGGTGAAAGTCGTCTCGATCCTGGGGGAGGACTATTCGATCAAGGCACCGGCCGGGGAAGAACAGACCCTGCTCGATGCGGCGATGATGCTCAAGGCGGCCCTGGCCGAGACCAAGCGCAAGTACCCGACGCTGATCGGTGACCGGCTGCTGGTGCTGGCCGCGATGAATCTGTGCTCGCAACAGATCGAAATGCAGAAGCGGCACAAGCTGGAACTCGACCGTTACCAAGAGCAAGTCAGCGCCACGGTTGAAGTGATCGCCAAGACGATCAATCAGGGTTGAGTCAGGCGTTGGCTGTGCTGACGCCATCGTCGGATCGCCGCCCGGAGCAAGCCCGCTCCCACAGGTTTCCCGAACCCCCTGTAGGAGCGGGCTTGCCCGCGATAGGATTTCAGCCGCGCTACAAAACCCGGATCAGAACCACTCATCCTGCATGTTCAGGCAAACATCGTCCCGAGCCTCAAGAATCGCCAGCTCATGGTGGCAACCCGGTACTTCCCAGGTCAGGAAGTAGCGCGCCGCCTGCAGCTTGCCTTTATAGAAGCTCACATCCGCCGCATTGCCCTTGGCCAGGCCCTGTTCGGCGCGGATGGCCTGCTCCAGCCAGCGCCAGCCGATCACCGTATGCCCGAACACTTTCAGGTACAGCGCCGAATTCGCCAGGCTGCTGTTGACCTTGCCCTGGGCGAGGTCCGTCAGCAGGCCGATGGTCACGCCTTGCAGTCGTGCCACCAGCTTCTCCAGCGGTTCACGCAGTGGCGTCAGCGATTCGAAGGCCTGTGCCCGCTCGGCTGTGTCGGCGATCAGGCGGATCAGTTGCTTGAGCCCGGCACCACCGTTCTGCGCCAGTTTGCGTCCGAGCAGGTCCAGTGACTGGATGCCGTGGGTGCCTTCGTGGATCGGGTTCAGGCGGTTGTCGCGGTAGTACTGCTCCACCGGGTACTCGCGGGTGTAGCCGTGGCCGCCAAGGATCTGGATCGCCAGCTCGTTGGCCTTGAGACAGAACTCCGACGGCCAGGATTTGACGATCGGGGTCAGCAGGTCCAGCAGCTCATGGGCCTGCTTGCGCTCGGCCTCGGTTTCCAGCGTGGTGGTGTCATCGAACAGCCGCGCGGCATACAAGCCCAGGTCGAACGAGCCTTCGACGTAGGCCTTTTGCGTCAGCAGCATGCGCTTGACGTCGGCGTGGGCGATGATCGCCACCGGCGCGGTGGTCGGGTCCTTGCTGTCCGGCACCCGGCCCTGCGGGCGTTCGCGGGCGTATTCCAGCGAGTACAGGTAGCCGGCATAGCCGAGCATCACCGCACCCATACCGACGCCGATCCGCGCCTCGTTCATCATCTGGAACATGTAGCTCAGGCCGTGGTGCGGCTTGCCCACCAGATAGCCGACACACTCGCCGTTATCGCCGAAGTTCAGCGCCGTGGACGTGGTGCCGCGCCAGCCCATCTTGTGGAACAACCCGGCCAGCAGCACGTCGTTGCGCGGGCCGAGGCTGCCGTCATCGTTGACCAGGAACTTGGGCACGATGAACAGCGAGATGCCCTTCACCCCGGCCGGTGCATCCGGCAACTTGGCCAGCACCATATGCACGATGTTTTCCGACAGCGGGTGATCGCCGCCGGAGATGAAGATCTTGTTGCCCTTGAGGCGATAGGTGCCGTCAGGCGCAGGTTCGGCGCGTGTACGAATATCCGACAGCGAAGAGCCGGCATGGGGCTCGGTCAACGCCATGGTGCCGAAGAAGCGGCCGTCGATCATCGGTTGCAGGAAGCGCCGCTTCTGCTCGTCGGTGCCGAAACTCTCGATCAGGTTCGCCGCGCCCATGGTCAGGAACGGGTACGAGGTCGATGCCGCGTTGGCCGACTGGAAGTGGGCGAAGCAGGCCTGCGACAACAGCGTCGGCAACTGCATGCCACCGGCCTCGAAGCTGCGTGCGGCATTGAGGAAGCCGGCTTCGAGGAACGCATCCACCGCCGGTTTGACTTCCGGAATCAGAATCGCCTGGCCGTCCTCGTAGCGAGGCTCGTTCTCGTCGCCCTTGCGGTTGTGCGGGGCGAAGAACTTCTCGGCGATGTTGCGGGCAGTGCCGAGGGCGGCATCGAAGGTTTCGCGGTTGTGCTCGGCGAAACGCTCACGCTGGGTCAGGCCTTCGGCGTCGAGGACTTCATACAGCTCGAAAGCCAGATTGCGGGAACTGAGCAACGTCTCGGACATGGCGGCCTACCTTTTTTTGGAATGGGCCGAGTCTAAGGTGGGGGAATGGGGGAGGTATAGGATGATTGATTGGCGTGATGTTGGAGCCCTGCACCCACTTTGCAGGTGTTACAAAAACAACTGTGGGAGCGAGCCTGCTCGCGATGACGATCTTCCATTCAACAGGGTTGTTGACTGGTAGACCGCTATCGCGAGCAGGCTCGCTCCCACAGGGGGTAAGTGCCCGGCTTTCCTGGATTAACCGATGGTCATCAAGCTGGCATTACCACCCGCCGCCGCGGTGTTGACGCTCAACGCCCGCTCGATCACCAGGCGTTCCAGGGCAATGTTGGACTCGCCCTGGGACAGACCCTGCACGCCGACGATGGCGCCGGCACGCTTGGCCACCTGCTGGCAGACCGCACGCAACTGGTCGGAATGGCCATGATGCAGGACGGCATCGAACACCACTTCGTCCTTGTGCCAGTCGGCCACGCGCTTGATGCGCGCCTGAATGTCCTTCGGTAGGCTTGCGAACAGTGCCTTGCTCACGTCGGTTTCCGGCCATACCGCCGAACCGCCCACCGCCAGCACGGCGGCCAGTTGGGTCAACAGGTCGCCTTCGATGTCCGCCAGGCACAGCACGTGCTCGCGCGGCAGGATCGCATAGCTGTTGCGCTCGCCGGTCGGGCCGGCCAGGACGCGGGTGATGCCGCTTTGCGACTGGCCGGCGAACTGCGTGCACAGGGCGCTCAGGTCAGTGAGCTGCTGGCTGTCGGCCCAGGCCTTGAGGGCGGTCAGCGGCTGGCTCATGGCATCGCGCAGGCGAACATCCGGTGCGGCAATGGCATCACCGCGAGCGAAGGATTGCTCAATCGCATCGGCAGGACGGGTCGACAGCAGGCGGTACAGGTACAGCGGACCACCGGCTTTCGGGCCGGTGCCCGACAGGCCTTCGCCACCGAACGGCTGCACGCCGACCACGGCACCGACGATATTGCGGTTGACGTAGACGTTACCGGCATTGACGGTGTCGATCACCTTGGCGATGGTCTCGTCGATGCGGGTATGCACGCCCAGTGTCAGGCCGTAGCCGGATGCGTTGATCTGGCCGATCAACTGGTCGATGTCCTTGCGCTTGTAGCGAACCACGTGCAGCACCGGGCCGAAGATCTCCCGTTGCAGTTCGTCGAAGCTTTCCAGTTCGATCAGCGTTGGCATCACGAAGGTGCCGCGCTTGACTTCCTCGGCATCGGCGATGGCAACCTGGTAGACGTTGCGACCTTTGTCACGCATGGCCTGGATGTGCTTCTCGATGCCAGCCTTGGCTTCGGCGTCGATCACCGGGCCGATGTCCACGCTCAGGCGCTCCGGGTTGCCGAGACGGCTTTCAGCCATCGCGCCCTTGAGCATTTCGATGACGCGGTCGGCGGAATCTTCCTGCAAGCACAGCACGCGCAGTGCCGAGCAACGCTGGCCGGCGCTGTCGAATGCCGAGGACACGACGTCGATTACCACTTGTTCAGTCAGTGCCGAGGAGTCGACGATCATCGCGTTTTGGCCACCGGTTTCGGCGATCAGCGGAATCGGACGGCCCTGGTTGTCCAGGCGACCGGCGATGTTGCGTTGCAGCAGGCGCGCCACTTCGGTGGAACCGGTGAACATCACGCCCTTGACGCGCTCGTCGCCGACCAGGCCGGCACCCACGGTTTCGCCGCGGCCCGGCAGCAGTTGCAGCACGCCTTCAGGAATACCGGCTTCGAGCAGCAGGCGTACGGCCTGGGCCGCCACCAGCGGGGTTTGCTCGGCGGGCTTGGCCAGGACCGGGTTACCGGCGGCGAGGGCGGCAGCCACCTGGCCGCTGAAGATCGCCAGCGGGAAGTTCCACGGGCTGATGCACACCACCGGGCCCAGCGGGCGGTGGGCGTCGTTGCTGAAATCGTTGCGGGCCTGCACCGCGTAGTAACGCAGGAAGTCCACGGCTTCACGCACTTCGGCGATGGCGTTGGCGTAGGTCTTGCCGGCTTCGCGGGCCAGAAGGCCCATCAGCGGCTGGATCTCGGCTTCCATCAGGTCGGCGGCGCGTTCCAGGATCGCGGCGCGTTCGGCCGGCGGGGTGGCCTGCCAGATCGGCGCGGCGTTGAGGGCGCACTGGATGGCGTTGTCGACGTCTTCGACGGTGGCTTCCTGCACATGGCCGACCACGTCACGCAGATCCGACGGGTTGAGGACCGGTGCAGGGGCTTCGGTGCTGGACGCGCAACCGAGCATCGGCGCGGCTTTCCAGTTGTTGTGGGCGGTGGCCAGCAAGGCGCAGGACAGCGACGCCAGGCGATGTTCGTTGGCCATGTCGATGCCGGCGGAGTTGGCGCGTTCGGCGCCATACAGGTCACGCGGCAGCGGAATGCGCGGGTGCGGCAGGCCGAAGCCGCCTTCGGCCGTGGCCATTTTCTCGATGCTGGCGACCGGATCGGCCACCAGTTCCTGGATCGAAATCGACTGGTCGGCGATACGGTTGACGAACGAGGTGTTCGCGCCGTTTTCCAGCAGGCGACGCACCAGGTAAGCCAGCAGGGTTTCGTGGGTACCAACCGGAGCGTACACGCGGCACGGACGGTTCAGCTTGCCTTCGGAAACCTTGCCTACCACTTGTTCGTACAGCGGTTCACCCATGCCGTGCAGGCATTGGAACTCGTACTGGCCCGGGTAATAGTTTTGACCGGCGATGTGATAAATGGCCGACAGGGTGTGGGCGTTGTGCGTGGCGAACTGCGGGTAGATGACTTCCGGCACCGACAGCAGTTTGCGTGCGCAGGCGATGTAGGACACGTCGGTGTACACCTTGCGGGTGTAGACCGGGTAGCCTTCCAGGCCTTCGACCTGGGCGCGCTTGATTTCGCTGTCCCAGTACGCACCTTTCACCAGGCGGATCATCAGGCGATGACGGCTGCGGCGAGCCAGGTCGATCACATAGTCGATCACATACGGGCAACGCTTCTGGTACGCCTGGATAACGAAGCCGATACCGTTCCAGCCGGTCAGTTGCGGTTCGAAGCACAGGCGCTCGAGCAGATCCAGCGACAGTTCGAGGCGGTCGGCTTCCTCGGCGTCGATGTTCAGGCCGATGTCGTACTGCTTGGCCAGCAGGGTCAGCGACAGCAGGCGCGGGTACAGCTCATCCATCACGCGCTCGTACTGGGCGCGGCTGTAGCGCGGGTGCAGGGCGGACAGCTTGATGGAAATGCCCGGGCCTTCATAAATCCCACGACCGTGAGACGCCTTGCCGATCGAGTGAATGGCTTGTTCGTACGAGGCCAGGTACTTCTGCGCATCATGCTCGGTGAGGGCGGCCTCACCCAGCATGTCGTAGGAGTAACGGAAACCCTTGGATTCGAACTTGCTGGCGTTGGCCAGGGCTTCGGCGATGGTTTCGCCAGTGACGAACTGCTCGCCCATCAGGCGCATGGCCATGTCGACGCCCTTGCGGATCATCGGCTCGCCGCTCTTGCCGATGATGCGGCTCAGCGACGAAGTCAGGCCGGCTTCGTTGTGCGTGGAGACCAGCTTGCCGGTCAGCAACAGGCCCCAGGTGGCGGCGTTGACGAACAGCGACGGGCTGTTGCCCAGGTGTGGCTGCCAGTTGCCGGTGCTGATCTTGTCGCGGATCAGCGCGTCACGGGTGCCTTTGTCCGGGATGCGCAACAGCGCTTCGGCCAGGCACATCAGGGCGACGCCTTCCTGGGACGACAGGGAAAATTCCTGCAACAGGCCCTGAACGATCCCAGCACGGCCGCCGGCGCTTTTCTGGTTGCGCAGTTTTTCGGCAATCGAGGCCGCCAGCTTGTTGGTGGCGTCGGCCATCGGTGCCGGCAGGCGAGCCTGCTCGATCAGCATCGGTACCACTTCCGGCTCGGGGCGGCGGTAGGCGGCGGTGATCGAGGCACGCAGCACCGATTGCGGCAGGATGCTTTCAGCGAATTCGAGGAAGCACTGGTGAGCGTGGTCGACATTCAGCTCGCCGGCGTCGTCCGTGGTTGCCGCGGCCAGGCCGTTCAGCTCGGTCAGGGTTGCACCACCCTCGAGTTTTTCCAGGTAATTGAAAATTGCCTGCTTGATCAGCCAGTGCGGAGTGCGATCAATCGAGGTCGCGGCGGCCTTCAGGCGCTCGCGGGTCGGGTCGTCAAGTTTGACGCCAAGGGTGGTGGTAGCCATGTTTTTATCCTCATGTTTGCCACGACGGCGTGGCATCAGCTGGCCGCAAGATTAGCCGTGCGCCGAAACAGGTGCAACCGGGTGCAACCCTTTTTTTGCTGGAAGGCGGCGCAACTCGTCAGGAAATGGATTTTGGGACGAAAGTCCCGCTCCTGCTTGGTGCTTTTACTTCTAGCAAAGTGTTGTCACTGAGCCAAAAAGGAGCAAAAACCGCTGTTTACGAAGGTAATCCGACTAGGTGCAACTAATTCTCAAGAAATGGGTTGCACCTTATTTGCTTTGTTGCATAGGATTCGGGCCCCAAGGTGCAACCTGTTGAAGGGCAGGTGTACCGGCTGATGGCTTTCCTGGGGAAACATCAGTCATAAATGCACGGCATCCCGAATCGTCTGTCAAACGTCATCGTTTGCGCGCGGTTCACTCGCCGCTGCTACATAAAAACAAAGCCAGGGCGTCACTTAATGAGCAATCCAACCCTGATCACGTTCGTGATCTACATCGCAGCAATGGTACTGATCGGCTTCATGGCCTATCGCTCCACCAACAACCTTTCCGATTACATTCTGGGCGGCCGCAGCCTCGGTAGCGTCGTCACGGCCCTGTCTGCCGGTGCCTCCGACATGAGCGGCTGGTTGCTGATGGGCCTGCCGGGCGCCATCTACATGTCCGGCCTGTCCGAAAGCTGGATCGCCATCGGCCTGATCGTCGGCGCTTACCTCAACTGGCTGTTCGTGGCCGGCCGTCTGCGCGTGCAGACCGAGCACAACGGCGATGCGCTGACCCTGCCGGACTACTTCTCCAGCCGTTTCGAAGACAAGAGCGGCCTGCTGCGGATCATCTCTGCCATCGTGATCCTGGTGTTCTTCACCATCTACTGCGCCTCCGGCATCGTGGCCGGTGCCCGTCTGTTCGAAAGCACCTTCGGCATGTCCTACGAGACGGCGCTGTGGGCCGGCGCTGCGGCGACCATTGCCTACACCTTCGTCGGTGGTTTCCTGGCGGTCAGCTGGACGGACACCGTACAGGCCACGCTGATGATCTTCGCGCTGCTGCTGACGCCGATCATCGTGCTGCTGGCCACCGGTGGCGTCGACACCACCTTCCTGGCCATCGAAGCGCAAAACCCAAGCAACTTCGACATGCTGCGCAACACCACCTTCATCGGCATCATCTCGCTGATGGGCTGGGGCCTGGGCTACTTCGGCCAGCCGCACATCCTCGCGCGTTTCATGGCGGCGGATTCGGTCAAGTCGATCGCCAACGCCCGCCGCATCTCCATGACCTGGATGATCCTGTGCCTGGGTGGCACCGTAGCCGTGGGCTTCTTCGGTATCGCCTACTTCTCGGCCAACCCTGATGTGGCTGGTCCCGTGACCGAGAACCACGAGCGCGTGTTCATCGAGCTGGCCAAGATCCTGTTCAACCCATGGCTTGCCGGTGTGCTGCTGTCGGCCATCCTGGCTGCCGTGATGAGCACCCTGAGCTGCCAGTTGCTGGTGTGCTCGAGCGCCCTGACCGAAGACTTCTACAAGACTTTCCTGCGTAAATCGGCTTCCCAGCTGGAACTGGTCTGGGTCGGTCGTGCCATGGTGCTGCTGGTTGCACTGGTGGCCATCGCCATGGCCGCCAACCCGGAAAACCGCGTACTGGGCCTGGTGAGCTACGCCTGGGCCGGCTTCGGTGCCGCCTTCGGTCCGGTGGTGCTGATTTCGGTAATCTGGAAAGACATGACCCGCAACGGCGCACTGGCCGGCATCCTGGTCGGTGCGATCACCGTGATCGTGTGGAAGCACTTCGAGCTGCTGGGCCTGTACGAAATCATCCCGGGCTTCATCTTCGCCAGCCTGGCGATCTACATCGTCAGCAAGCTGGGCGCGCCGACTCACGGCATGCTCCAGCGTTTCGCAGCTGCCGAGGCTGATTACCGCCTGAACAAGTGACAGGGGGAGCGGCGGCTCCGACCTTTCGCTGAACAACAAACGGCCCGCTTCCTGATTGGAGGCGGGCCGTTTTTTTTGTGAAGGCATTTTTTAGGGTTGTCTGTAGTTTGTCCTGTCGAGTCTTGAAGGAAAAATCTCTAAAAAATACGGACCGATCTGTTTTTCCTGTCTCAGCACGAATCGCCGTACCTGCTCATGCAGAATCGGTCGCTTTCATTTTGCAGAGACACATCGGATGTTCGCTCTCGCTGATCAATCGCGTTTCACGCTGACCGTGGATGGCAGCCGGCATGATCTCAAGGTGCTCGAGTTCACCGGCAAGGACGCTATCAGCCAGCCTTTCCGTTTCGACCTGGAGCTGGTCAGCGCAAGGCCGGACATTGAACTGGAAAGCCTGCTGCACCGTCAGGCGTTTCTACAGTTCGATGCACAAGGCAGCGGTGTGCATGGTCAGATTTTTCGCGTGGGCCAGGGGGATAGCACGGGGCGCCTGACGCGCTATCAGATCAGCCTGGTCCCGCGCCTGGCTTACCTCGACCAGCGGACCAATCAGCGGATCTTCCAGCATAAAAGCGTGCCGGCGATCATCACGCAGATCCTCGAGGATCACGGCATCCTGAGCGATGCCTTCGCGTTCCAGCTCGGCAGTGATTACGCCGTTCGCGAGTATTGCGTGCAATACGCGGAAAGTGACCTCGCGTTCATTCAGCGACTGTGCGCAGAAGTCGGCATTCACTACCATTTTCAGCACAGCCCCGGCGGACATCTGCTGGTGTTTGCCGACGGCCAGACGTTCTTCCCGCGTTTGCCTTCGCCGACGCCCTACCACCCCGGTAGCGGGATGGTTGCGCAAAGGCCGGCGATCAAGCGTTTCAGCGTGCGCCTGGAAACCCGTACGACGGCGGTCACCTTGCGCGATTACGACTTCCACAAGCCACGCCTGCAACTTGAAAGCCGCATCGACAACCAGCAGGTGCCGGTGCTGGAAAGCTATGGTTTTCCAGGGCGGTTCACTGATCGCGAACAGGGCAATGACCTGGCACGACGAACCCTGGAGCGGCACAACGTGGATTACCGCCAGGCCCAAGGGATCAGTGATGAGGCCTGCCTGGTCAGCGGGCATTTCCTGCAACTGACCGAGCATCCGCGCCAGGCCTGGAACGATCTGTGGCTGGTCACGAGCATCGAGCACCACGGGCGTCAGGTGCAAGTGCTGGAAGAGTTGGCCGGCGGTGTCGAGGCGGACGACTTCCAGGGCTACCGCAATACTTTTCTGGCGACGCCGTGGGATGTGTTCTTTCGCGCGCCAGCGCTGGCCAAGCCGCTGGTCGCTGGTTATCAATCGGCGGTCGTCACCGGTCCATCCGGCAGCGACATCCATTGCGACGAGTATGGGCGGGTCAAGGTCCAGCTCGCCTGGGATCGAGAAGGGCAGCGCGACGGGCATACCAGTTGCTGGTTGCGCGTTGCGACGGGGTGGGCCCATGACGGCTATGGCATCGTCCTGACGCCCAGGGTTGGCATGGAAGTGCTGGTGGGGTTCGTCGATGGCGATGTCGACAAGCCGGTGGTCATGGGCTGTGTGGCCAATGGTTCCAATCGGCCACCCCTGGGGCTGCCCGCTGACAGCACTCGCAGCATTTTCCGCAGCCAAAGCAGTCCGGGTGGTCGTGGCAGCAACGAAATCCGCATCGAGGACCGTGCCGGTGCCGAGGAAATCTACCTGCGCGCCCAGCGAAACTGGACTCAGCATGTGCTGAACGATCTGCACGTCCAGGCCGACGGTCAGCGCCGCACGGTTATCGGGGCAAACGATGAGCTGCAGGTTCACGGCGACCGGCACATCCGGGTCGCCAGTCAGACGGTCAAGGCCAGCGGGCAATTCCATGTCGGTGCCGCGCAGCAAGTGGTGATTGATGGTGGGGCAAGCGCGACGATTCAGGCGGGTGGGCACTGGATCAACATCGGCCCGGCCGGGATCTTCAGCAGCGTACCGATTCAGGTGGGTGGGGCGCCGATGCCGGCAATCGGCGCTTCGCCCGTGCAGCGCGTACTGGCGCCGCTGAGTGCCGCGCAGGTACTGAGCCTGAAAAGCGCCGCACCCTTCTGTGAGGAATGTGAACGCTGCAAGGGAGGTGCCTGTGCAGCCTGAGCGCCTGTCTCCCCATGATTGGCTGACCCGGCAGCCGCTGAAATCGGACGAGCGGTTGTTCGTGATTCTCGCCAACGCCAGCGACGCCGAACCGTTGCAAGCCTGGCGCAGCTCCAGCCCGGAGCACCCGGCAGCACCGATCTGGGCCGACACCGTTTACGCCGAATGGGAAGCGGTGATGCCTTACGTCGCCATCGTTGCTGTCGGCAGCGAGTTTTTGCAGTGGGTCGCGACGACCGAGGCCTGCGACTGGGGATGGCTGGTGGTTTCAGCCGCGCCGCCGGACCTGCTGGTCGAACACCTGCGCGGCCTGACGCAGGTGCGATTGCCCGATGGTAGTGCGGTATTTTTCCGCTTCTGGGACGGGCGTTTTCTGCAGCCGATCCTTCAGTGTCCGCAGGTCGATGCCACGCGGTTGCTGCCATTTGCACGGCGTTGCCTGATCAACGGTCAATCGTTCGAGATCCATGCGCCCGTGCTGGGGGCGTCGCGGGATTTCCCATGGTGGCAAGTGCCCGAAGCGCTGCTGGATCAACTTGCCGGGCATTCGACGGTGACGCAGGTGAGCAACCTGCTCAATTGGCTGAGCGAGCACCACCCCGATCTGTTCGAAGCCTTCTCCGACAGCGTTCTGCAGCGCAAGGTGTCTGTTTTCCTTGAGGCCCCGGAGCCGTCGCCTATGGCCTTGGTGCAATACCTCAAGACCGAACTCACCCCTCTGTAGGAGCGAGCTTGCTCGCGATGGTGGCTCCGGCACCGCAGTGCTTCAGGCAGCCATCGTTATCGTTAACGATCATCGCGAGCAAGCAGGGGGGCGGACGTACACCGGCACACAAGGTAAACTGGCGGGCCTGCGCAGGAGCAATCATGAATTATCGTCACGCCTTCCATGCCGGCAATCACGCCGATGTGTTCAAACACCTGACCTTGACCCGCCTCATCGCCCTGATGTCGCGCAAGGAGCAGCCGTTCGCCTATCTCGACACCCACGCCGGCATTGGTCTGTATGACCTGCAAGGCGATCAGGCGAACCGTACCGGCGAGTACCTGGAAGGCATCGCGCGCTTGTGGGATCAGCCGGACCTGCCGGCGCTGACCGCCGACTACATGAAAGTGCTGCACGACATGAACCCGGATGGCCAGTTGCGCTATTACCCTGGCTCGCCGGAGCTAGCGCGCCGGCTGACGCGCCAGCAGGACCGGGTGATGCTCAACGAGAAACACCCCGAAGACGGCGTGCTGCTCAAGGACAACATGGCCGGCGATCGTCGTGTGAAAGTGCACCTGGGCGAAGGCTGGCACGTGGCTCGGGCCATGTTGCCGGTGCAGGAAAAGCGCGCGGTGATGTTGATCGACCCGCCGTTCGAGCAGCTCGATGAGATGCAACGTTGTGCCGCCTCGCTGAAAGAAGCGGTGGGGCGCATGCGCCAGACGGTGGCGGCGATCTGGTACCCGGTGAAGGACCAACGCATGTTGCGTCGTTTTTATCAGGACCTGGCCGGCACGGGCGCGCCCAAGCTGCTGCGCGTGGAGTTGCTGGTGCATCCGCTGGAAACGCCCAACAGCCTGAATGGCTCCGGGCTGGCGATTGCCAATCCGCCGTGGGGCCTGGAAGAGGAACTGCGCGAGCTGCTGCCGTGGCTGGCCGAGAAACTGGGACAGACCCAGGGCGGCTGGAAGATGGACTGGTTGATCGCTGAGTAGCAATTACCTGTAGGAGCGAGCTTGCTCGCGATGGCGGTGTATCAGTTTACGTTGATTCCGACTGACAGATCGCTATCGCGAGCAAGCTCGCTCCTACAGGACGGTAAGAATCAGATCGGGCAAGTCACGCCAGTGCCGCCAATCCCGCAGTAGCCTTCAGGGTTCTTGGCCAGGTACTGCTGGTGATACGCCTCGGCGAAGTACACCGTTGGCGCCTGGTCGATTTCGGTGGTGATGGTGCCCTGGCCGGCTTTTGACAGCTCCGCCTGGAATACCGCCTTGCTGCGTTCGGCGGCGGCCAGTTGCTCGGGGCTGGTGGCGTAGATTACCGAACGGTATTGAGTGCCGATGTCGTTACCCTGACGCATGCCCTGGGTCGGGTTGTGCAGTTCCCAGAACATTTTCAGCAGCTCGTCGTAGCTGACTTTTTCCGGCTCGTAGACCACCAGTACGACTTCGCTGTGACCGGTCAGGCCCGAGCACACTTCCTCGTACGTCGGGTTCGGCGTGAAGCCGCCTGCGTAACCCACGGCGGTGCTGACCACGCCTTCGCGCTGCCAGAAACGGCGTTCCGCGCCCCAGAAGCAGCCCAGGCCGAAGATCGCAAAATCCACGTTGGCGGCAAATGGGCCGAGCAACGGCGTGCCGTTGACGAAATGGGTTTCCGGCAGGGTCATTGGGGTTTCGCGGCCGGGCAAAGCTTGTTCTTGGGTAGGTAGCACGTTTTTGTTCACCAGAATTTCCGAGCGCAAGACCATAAGCAGTCCCCTCAGTCAGATTGAGATGTGATTGATCAGACCGCCAGTGTGCCCGAGTGTTACGCCGCTGTCAGGCGATTGGGCCGCGCGGGTAGCGTTTGAGCTTGTCGATCAGCTCGGAGCCGGGAATGGGGCGGTCGAACAGGTAGCCCTGGCCGACGTCGCAACGATGACGGCGCAGGAACGCCAACTGCTCGGCGGTCTCGATGCCTTCGGCCACGACCTTGAGTTTCAGGTTGTGCGCCATGGCCACCACTGCGGAAGTGATTTCCATGTCGTCCTGATTGTCCGGGATTTCGTGAATGAAGCTGCGGTCGATCTTGATGATGTCGATGGGGAATTTTTTCAGGTAACTAAGTGACGAGTAACCGGTACCGAAGTCGTCCATGGCCAGGGTCAGGCCCAGGCGCTTGAGTTGGTCGAGCTGCAGGTGGGTGTCCTCGGTGGCTTCCAGCAGCAGCCCTTCGGTCAGTTCCAGCTCCAGCAGGTTCGGTGGCAGTGCTTCTTCCTTGAGGATATTGGCGATCGAGGACACCAGGTCCGGGTCGGAGAACTGCTTGGGTGACAGGTTGATCGCCACTTGCAGGTTGCCCAGGCCGGCGGCCGTCAGCTGTTTGCTCATGCGGCACGCCTGGCGCGCGATCCATTTACCAATCGGGATGATCAGGCCGGTCTCTTCCGCCACACTGATGAACTGGTCCGGGCGGATCATGCCTTTTTCCGGGTGGTTCCAGCGCAGGAGCGCTTCCATACCCAGCAGGCGACCCGAGCGCAGGCACAGCTTGGGTTGGTAGAACACGTCCAGTTCATTTTGGGTCAGGGCCCGTCGCAGGTTGTTCTCGACGAACAGCTTGTAGCTGGCTTCGGCGTTGAGCGCTTCGGTGAACACCTGCACCTGATGCTTGCCGTTGGCCTTGGCCTTGTGCAGCGCCAGGCCGGCGTTGCGCATCAGGGTTTGCGGATCGCGGCCATGCAGTGGCGCGCAGGCAAGGCCCACGGAGCCGGTAACGCTGATCAACTGGTTGTCGACGAACATCGGCTTGTCGAGGGTTGCCAGCAACTGGTTGGCAACCTGCTGGCCCGAGGTCAGGTCGGTGTTGTCCAGCAGCACGGCGAACTCGTTACTGGCGAAGCGCGCCAGGCTGCCACTCGGCGACAGGCTGTTGCGCAGGCGGCGCGCCAGGCTGATCAGCAGTTTGTCGCCAGTCTGGTGACCGAGGCTGTCGTTGATCCGCTTGAAGTTGTCGATGTCCACCAGCAACAGGCTGATCGGGGTATCGCTGTCTCGGGCGAAGCGTTCATCGAGGTTGCGGATGAAGGCCGGGCGATTGCCCAGGTTGGTCAGGTTGTCGGTGTAGGCCAGACGCTCGATGCGCTGCTGGGCGAGCTTGGTCTGGGTGATGTCTTCGTAGATGCCGATGTAGTGCGTCAGCTCGCGGTTGTCGCCATACACCTTGGAAATCGACAACTGGCCCCAGTAGGGCTCGAGGTTTTTCCGCCGGCTCTTGAACTCGCCTTGCCAGCTGTTGCTCTTGGCCAGCGACGAAGGGGCATCGAACAGCAGCTCGCTGAGGTTCTCCAGGGCCGGCAACTCGGCCAGCCGCTGGCCGTGGACTTCTTCGGTGCTGTATTGGGTGATCGCGGTAAAGCTTGGGTTGACGTACTCCACCACGCCGTCGCAATTGACCAGCAAGAAGGCGTTGGCGCTTTGCTCGACCGCGCGCTGGAACAGGTGCAAAGCGCTGGTGGCGGTGCGCCGGTTGTGGTTGTTGATGACCTGGGCGAACTGATCGGCCAGCTCGCCGGCGAAGGCGATTTCATCCGATTGCCAGGCACGGGTTTCCCCGGACTGCTCAAGGCACAGCACGCCAACCACCTGGCCGTCGACGCGGATGCTGGCGTCGAGCATTGCGTTCACATCCCGCGGTCGCAGGCTTTCGGCCATGTCCCGGGTGCGAGGGTCGATATTGGCGTTGTGCGCATCAATCGCACGGCTGCCATGCAGCGCTTCCATGTAATCGGGGAAGCCACTGATGTTGATCGGCTCGGGCAGCTCATAAGCCTGGGTGCCACGGTGATACGCCGAAATCGGCACCAGCATCGAGCCTTCCAGGTTCCACAGGCTGGCGCAGTCGATCTGGTAGATGTCACAGGCGCTGCGGGTAATCAGCTCGGCGGCCTCCTGCAGGGAGTTGCCGGTGCTGTAGCGCTGGCGCGTCAGCAGCAGGATCAGGTCCTGCTGGGCGCGAACCCGGTCCAGGTGCAGGAGTTGTTCCTGCTGGGCGCGCTGATTGAGTTCCAGGGCGATTTGCAGGCGGCTGTTCTGGGTTTCCAGATCCAGCGCCGGCATCAGCGGCTCGCCCTCGAAGACGCCGTCGACCACCATCAGGTAGCCGCGCAGCAGGTGTCTGTTGTGTTGTTTGTAGGCTTCGCCCAGTTCCAGCAGGCTCAAGGTGCCAGCGGCAGTGTGCAGGGTATAGCGGATCAGGTAATGCGGATTGTTGGCCAGTTGCTGCTGAATGGCGTCATGCAACTGATAGCGCGCTTCCGGTTCCATCAGGCTGGCGTAGGGCGAGCCAACCAGCGCGCACAGTTCCACCGCCGGGAGGCCGAACTGTCGCTCGCAATTGGGATCGAGAAACAGCAGGGCCCAGCTCGGTTCATTCAGCCTTTCGAAACGCAGCATGCCGAGGCGCGAGGGCACCGGCAATTGCGTCACTACCTCGGCCACCATACGGCTGGCGGCATCGGGTTGGCTTTTCATGGAAGGAAACTCGCTTCGAAAGTGCTGATCGCGCCGGGCTCACGCCCTCTTTACTGTTGCGTGCGGCAAGGTTGCATCATTGCGACACCGACTGACAAGAGACATGAAGGCCAAGTGCTATAAGAATATGTCGGCAGAGGCGAAGATTTCTTCAGTTTAGGGCGAAAACTGCTGTATCAGACCCTCTGGGCATTAACGCAACGTGAAGTTCAGCGATTGCAGCCACTTGCCGTACCTGTCGTAGTAACTGACGCGCAACTGCTCTGCTTCCACCAGCAGGTGGGCGAAATTGTCCTGGCTGATCACCGCACTGGTCAGTTGGTGGCGATACTCGCCGGCCTCTGTGCGGGCCAGCGGTTGATCGAGGATGAAGGTCGAGGCCTTGGCGTAAGGCAGAAACAGGCTGTTGCACAGCGGTGAGGAGACAATGGTGTGGACTTCGAAGTCGGGGTCTTCGCTGTGGCTCAGTCGACTGGTCAGCGAACCGTGGACATCGCCACAGACGAAGAAGACGTTTTTGATCCGCTGTGTGCGAATAGTCTCCAGCAGGCGTAGCCGTTGCTCTGGAAACGCCTTCCAGGCATCGCCGCCGGGGCTTTTGCCGTCCGGATAGAACATCACGCTGGTGACCACGAATTTGACCCGTGCGGGGCTCTGGATCAGCCAGTTGCACAAAGCCTCCTCCTGTTCTTCGTCAAGCATGCGGCGATTGTCGGCGGACAGATTGCGCCGGCTGCGGCTGTCGGTGACGAACCATTCGATATCGCCGTGGGTGATCGGGTACCAGTAACGCCGCGGGAGATCCTCGACCGTGCCATCGCCACGCCGTTCGAGGGCCGGGCCGTGGCTGGCCTGGTACAGCTCGTACGCCGCCATCGTATTGTTGTAGAGCACATCGTCCTGGGGACTTCTGTTGGCCGGCCAGTTGTCTTCGATCTCGTGGTCGTCGAGGATCATGTACGTCGGCAGACTGGCCATCAGGTTGGCAATGTGCGGTTGGGAGAAGGCTGTGCGGTACTTGTGCAGGATGGCCTTGTATTCGCGGTCAGGTGCGATGATGTTCAAATCGTCGATATAGACCTGGTCGCCGATCATCAGCAACGCGTTGACGGCGGCTTCGCTGCGCTGCGCCAGGTGGTGGATCGAAGCGAAGATCCGGTCACCCAGCTGGGGCAGCGAAGGCAGGCCGGCGGTCATGCGCAGGTATCGACAGGACCCGACAATGTACCCCCTCGGCAGCGCAGAACGGTCTGACGGCGTGGTAAAGCGATAGACCTTGCCAGGCCAGTGCAGCAACCATTGCTCAAGCGCCTCCAAGCCAGGCGCCGGCAGCCAGCCTGCCTGGTACTCATATTCGGTGTTGGCCGCGAGCGGGGTCAGGGTCACCACCTCGCACATATCCCGCGCTTCTGTCAGCTGAATGAACGCGGGGCTGGACCAGTCAGACTCGCCCGCACGTCGAAAACGCAGGCCGGCAAATACCATGGCACCTACCTGAACGTCCCCACGCAGGAAAATCCGCGCGTGACGGGAGGTCGTGTGACCAACGATCGGGCCAACAGTGGGGATAAGCATCTTGAATTGCATTCGAAGGGGTACTTGCCTGGCCAATGGATTGTTGGCCACAGCCTAGAGATCGGCGGGGGAAAAATACCGGGGTGAAGTGGATGGCGTACGTAAGATCTGTCAGCCCTATCTGTAGGAACAAATTTGTCGAGGCTTCACGATGAAAGCCCAGACACCGCAGACATTCAGACAGCCCGCGTCATCCTTAACGACCCTCGCGACCCACGATCCCACGATCCCACAGGCGCCGCAGATTGCCCCGCCGTAAGGGCGGAACCTTAAGCGGCCGTTACCACAGAAACAGATATGTACACCGTAAGGCCGCCATCGCGGGCAAGCCCGCTCCCACAGGAACCCCACCGTACCTGTAGGAGCGAGTTCACTCGCGATGGCGGCCCAGATACCGCAAGCATTCAGGCAGCCCACGTCATCGTTAACGACCATCGCGACGGTTCGACGCCTCGACAGGCTCGCTCCCACAAAAAACTGAAACAGAGCCACGATCCCACAGGCGCCACAGATTGCCCCGTCGGAAGGCCGAGTGGAGGTTCTGCGCAGTGGGCAACCCGGCATGGATGCCGGGTTAGCCGCCCTCGGCCAAGGATGGCCGATGGCGGCGGGCCCACGGAGCAGGACCGGAGCGAGGGAACCCGGAGCGCCAGCGAAGGGCCGTACGTCAGGGGCGGGGCGTTTTGGTTACTTTGGCGCGACAAAGTAACCCGCCGTAAGGGCGGAACCTTAAGCGGCCGTGACCGCAGAAACGGATATGTACACCCCTAAAGACGCCATCGCGAGCAAGCTCGCTCCTACAGAGAGTCAAAGTCACCCGCCGTAAGGGCGGAACCAATAGCAGGCGTGACCGCAGCAATGGATATGTACACCCGTCAGGCCGCCATCGCGAGCAGGCTCGCTCCCACAGGGGGGGCAGGGCCATTGAAAAACCGCAGGCAAAAAAAAGCCCCGCCAAATTGACGGGGTTGAGGTACGAGCGTGGCGCTCGAAAAACAGCGAACGCGGTCGGCCCTCCGGTGAGGGAGGGCCAATCGGTTGTTACAGCAGAATGGTGCGAATGTCCGCCAGCAAATCGCTCAGACGCTTGGTGAAGCGTGCCGCAGCGGCGCCGTTGATCACACGGTGATCGTAGGACAGCGACAGAGGCAGCATCAGCTTAGGCTGGAAGGCCTTGCCGTCCCAGACCGGCTGGATGGTTGCCTTGGAAACACCGAGGATCGCCACTTCCGGCGCGTTGACGATCGGCGTGAAGCCGGTGCCGCCAATGTGGCCGAGGCTGGAAATGGTGAAGCAGGCGCCCTGCATCTCGTCCGACGAGAGCTTCTTGGTCCGGGCTTTTTCAGCCAGGGAAGCGGCCTCGGCGGCCAGTTGCAGCAGGCTCTTCTGGTCGACGTTCTTGATGACCGGTACCAGCAGGCCATCCGGAGTGTCGACGGCGAAGCCCACGTTCACGTATTTCTTGCGGATGATCGCCTTGCCGCTTGGCGCCAGCGAGCTGTTGAAGTCCGGCAGTTCCTTGAGCAGGTGCGCGCAGGACTTGAGCAGCAACGGCAGGATGGTCAGCTTGACGCCGGCCTTCTCTGCGACGGCTTTCTGTGCAACGCGGAACGCTTCGAGCTCGGTGATATCCGCCGAGTCGAATTGCGTCACGTGTGGCACGTTCAGCCAGCTGCGGTGCAGGTTGGCGGCGCCGACCTGCATCAGGCGGGTCATCGGCACTTCTTCGATTTCACCGAAGCGGCTGAAGTCGACTTCCGGAATCGGCGGGATGCCTGCACCACCGGTGGCGCCGGCAGCAGCGGCCGGGGCCTGGGTGGCCTTCTGCATCATGGCCTTGACGTACGCCTGCACGTCTTCTTTGAGGATGCGACCGTGCGGACCGCTGGCGCCGACAGCGCTCAGCTCGACGCCGAACTCGCGGGCCAGTTGACGCACGGCTGGGCCGGCGTGAACCTTGGCGCCCGGCTTGGCCGGTGCAGCGACTGGCGCAGCAGCAGGAGCCGACGCAGCCGGTGCAGCGGCCGGAGCGGCAGCTGGGGCAGGAGCGCTTGGAGCGGCGGCGGCAGGTGCCGCGGCAGCCGGAGCGGCGCCTTTGACTTTGAGCTTGAGGATCAGGTCGCCAGTGCCGACTTCATCGTCGAGCTTCACGGAGACGCTTTCCACCACGCCAGCGGCAGGCGATGGAATTTCCATGCTCGCCTTGTCGGATTCCAGGGTGATCAGCGACTGGTCGGCTTCGACGCTGTCGCCGGCCTTGACCAGCACTTCGATGATCTTGGCCTTGCCCGCCGAACCGATGTCCGGAACGTGGATGTCCTGGACGCTGTCGGCAACCGGGGCTGCCGGTGCGGCAGCGGCAGGGGCTGGCGCAGCAGCGGCCGGAGCAGCAGCCTGGGCTGGAGCGGCAGCAGCAGGCGCCGCAGCACCCACCACTTCCAGGTCCAGGATCAGGTCGCCGGTGCCGACTTCATCGTTGAGCTTGACGCTGATGGCCTTGATCACGCCAGCGGCAGGCGATGGGATTTCCATGCTCGCCTTGTCGGATTCCAGGGTGATCAGCGACTGGTCAGCCTCGACGGTGTCGCCGACCTTGACCTGGATCTCGATGATCTGTGCCTTGCCGGCCGAACCGATGTCCGGCACGTGCACCTGCTGGACCGAAGCGGCAGCAGGGGCGGCAGGAGCAGCGGCGGGTGCAGCAGCAGGGGCGGCGGCCGGAGCCGCTTTTTCCGCAGGCGCAGCAGCCGGCGCAGGGGCCGCAGCAGCGGCGCCCTCGACTTCCAGCTCGAGCAGTTCGTCGCCTTCTTTCAGGCGATCGCCCAGCTTCACTTTCAGGCTCTTGATGATACCGGCCTTCGGCGCAGGCACTTCCATGCTCGCCTTGTCCGATTCCAGCGTCAGGATGCTCTGGTCGGCTTCGATACGGTCGCCGACCTTCACAAACAGTTCAATTACTTCACCTTCACCGCTGCCGATGTCAGGTACGCGAATGAGTTCGCTCACGGAATCTCTCCTCAGCAGTCCAGTGGGTTGCGTTTTTCCGGGTCGATCCCGAACTTGGCGATGGCTTCAGACACCACCTTGGGTTCGATATCGCCACGGTCAGCCAGTGCTTCAAGGGCTGCCAACACCACGAAATGACGGTCGACTTCGAAGAAATGACGCAGTTTCTTGCGGCTGTCGCTGCGGCCGAAACCGTCGGTGCCCAGGACTTTGAATTCCTTGGACGGTACCCACTGACGGATCTGCTCGGCGAACAGTTTCATGTAGTCGGTCGAAGCGATGACCGGACCCTTACGGCCAGTCAGGCACTCTTCAACGTAGCTGCGCTTAGGCTTCTGGCCAGGGTGCAGGCGGTTGGTGCGCTCGACGGCCAGGCCATCGCGACGCAGTTCGTTGAAGCTGGTGACGCTCCAGACGTCGGCGCCGACGTTGAACTCTTCACGCAGGATCTTCGCCGCTTCACGCACTTCACGCAGGATGGTGCCGGAGCCCATCAGCTGAACGTGATGCGCCGCTTCGCGGGTGTCTTCCTCGAGCAGGTACATGCCTTTCTTGATGCCTTCTTCGGCACCGGCAGGCATGGCTGGCTGCTGGTAGGACTCGTTCATCACGGTGATGTAGTAGAAGACGTCCTGTTGCTCTTCGGTCATCTTCTTCATGCCGTCCTGGATGATCACCGCCAGCTCGTAGCCGTAGGTTGGATCATAGGTGCGGCAGTTCGGGATGGTGGCAGCCAGCAGGTGGCTGTGACCGTCTTCGTGCTGCAGGCCTTCACCGTTGAGGGTGGTACGGCCGGCGGTGCCGCCGATCAGGAAGCCACGGGTACGGCTGTCGCCAGCGGCCCAGGCCAGGTCACCGATACGCTGGAAGCCGAACATCGAGTAGAAGATGTAGAACGGCAGCATCGGCTGGTTGTGGCTGGAGTACGAAGTACCGGCAGCGATGAAGGAGCTCATGGCGCCCGCTTCGTTGATGCCTTCTTCGAGGATCTGGCCCTTCTTGTCTTCCTTGTAGAACATCACCTGGTCTTTATCGACTGGCTCGTAGAGCTGGCCGACGGACGAGTAGATGCCCAACTGACGGAACATGCCTTCCATACCGAAGGTACGGGCTTCGTCCGGGATGATCGGGACGATGCGCGGGCCGATTTCCTTGTCCTTGACCAGCTGCGCAAGGATGCGCACGAAAGCCATGGTGGTGGAGATTTCACGGTCGCCCGAGCCGTCGAGGATCGCCTTGAGGGTGTCCAGCGACGGGGTCGGTACGCTGAAGCTCTGCGCGCGACGCTGTGGCACGAAACCACCCAGTGCGGCACGACGCTCGCTCAGGTAGCGGGCTTCGGCGCTGTTTGGCTCAGGCTTGAAGAACGGCAGGTTTTCCAGCTCTTCGTCCCGGACCGGGATGTCGAAGCGGTCGCGGAACAGCTTCAGGCTGTCGACGTCGACTTTCTTGGTGTTGTGCGCGGTGTTTTTCGCTTCGCCGGCACCGGTGCCATAACCCTTGATGGTCTTGGCCAGGATGACGGTAGGCTGGTCCTTGTGGTTGACCGCCTGGTGGTACGCCGCGTAGACCTTGTACGGGTCGTGGCCGCCACGGTTGAGCTTCCAGATCTCGTCGTCGGACAGATCGGCAACCATCGCCTTGAGTTCTGGCGAGTTGAAGAAGTGCTCACGCACGAATGCGCCGTCTTTGGCTTTGTAGTTCTGGTACTCGCCGTCGATGACTTCGTCCATGCGGCGTTGCAGGATGCCGTCGACGTCCTTGGCCAGCAGTGGGTCCCAGAAACGGCCCCAGATGACTTTCGATACGTTCCACTGCGCACCACGGAACACGCCTTCGAGTTCCTGGATGATCTTGCCGTTGCCGCGAACCGGGCCGTCGAGGCGCTGCAGGTTGCAGTTGATGACGAAGATCAGGTTGTCGAGCTTCTCGCGGCCAGCCAGCGAGATCGCGCCCAGGGATTCCGGCTCGTCGCACTCGCCGTCGCCCAGGAAGCACCAGATCTTCTGCTTGCCGGCAGGAATGAAGCCACGGGCTTCCAGGTACTTCATGAAACGCGCCTGGTAGATCGCCTGGATCGGGCCCAGACCCATGGATACGGTCGGGAACTGCCAGAAGTCAGGCATCAGCCAAGGGTGCGGGTAGGACGACAGGCCCTGACCGTCGACTTCCTGGCGGAAGTTGTTCATCTGTTCTTCGCTGATGCGGCCTTCCATGAATGCGCGGGCGTAGACGCCTGGCGAGGTGTGGCCCTGGAAGTAGATCAGGTCGCCGCCGTGTTCGTCGGTCGGGGCCTGGAAGAAATAGTTGAAGCCGATGTCGTACAGGGTGGCGCTGGAGGCGAAGCTGGAGATGTGACCGCCCAGGTCAGAATCTTTCAGGTTCGTACGCATCACCATGGCCATCGCGTTCCAGCGTACCAGCGAGCGAATGCGGCGTTCCATGAACAGGTCGCCAGGCATGCGTGCTTCGTGGGTAACGGGAATGGTGTTGCGGTATGGCGTGGTGATGGCGTAAGGCAATTGCGAACCGCTGCGGGTTGCGAGTTCGCCCATACGGGTCATCAGATAGTGAGCACGGTCTTCGCCTTCTTTGTCGAGAACCGATTCCAGGGCGTCCAGCCATTCCTGGGTTTCGACGGGATCGAGGTCTTGCATGGCTTGCTCCAGGGCGGAAAGGCTACCAGAATCGGTTGCCTGAGTGAGCGACTGGCCTTGTGGGCAGACGTTATGAATTCTTGGATTGCCGAGAGGTAGGTTCCGGCGGCGTGTAGTTTTACTACAAATCATCGGGCATTTCAGCTATCCGAATGTATATACGAGTAGTAAAACTACAGGTGAGCGGCTTATGGCCTCCAGCTGCGTTGTGAGAATAATCGTTAAGGTTGGTCTTTTGCCAACCATAAAAGGTGAAAGCTTGATGCTGACTGCCAAAAATGAAGATTTTTCAGCTATTTCTAACCTTTGTTCGACAGTCGATCAGGTAGTGCGAACTGAAAAAACACTACATGCAGCCCTCCACACGCCGATCAAGGATAGACCATGAGCCTGCCTTCGCTTGCCGAACTTCCCGGCATCCTCCTGCCGTTGGTCACCCGCGCCGAGCAGTCGTTCCGTGCGGCTGTGGAGGCACTCGGGGGTGACCATGGCCTGGCCAGCTGGACCACTGAACGCTGGGCACAGTTTGCCCGCGTCACTGCGGCCAGCGACTTCGTCATTGAACAGAGTGTTCGTGACCCTTTGATGTTGCTCGCGCTGGTGCAGTCCGGCGAACTGGATCGTCCCTTCGCGCCGGGCGAGTTGTGCGGACAAATCGCCGCAGCGGTCAATGAGGCGCAGACCGAGGACGAACTCGGCCGCGCCCTGCGTCGCCAGCGTACCCGCCATCAGGTGCGGATCATCTGGCGTGACCTGACCCGCCAGGCCGATCTGGTGCAGACCTGCCGCGACCTCTCGGACATGGCCGATGCCAGCATCGACCAGGCCTATCAGTGGTTGTACAAGCGTCATTGCGAGCAGTTCGGCGTGCCGACCGGCCGGCGCAGCGGCGAGCCGCAGCAGATGGTCATCCTCGGCATGGGCAAGCTGGGGGCGGTCGAGCTGAACCTGTCCTCGGACATCGACCTGATCTTCGCCTACCCCGAAGGCGGCGAAACCGTCGGGGTGAAGCGCTCGCTGGATAACCAGGAATTCTTCATCCGCCTTGGCCAGCGCCTGATCAAGGCACTGGACCCGATGACCGTCGACGGGTTCGTCTTCCGCGTCGACATGCGCCTGCGTCCGTATGGCTCGTCCGGTGCACTGGTGCTCAGCTTCAATGCACTGGAGCAGTATTACCAGGACCAGGGCCGCGACTGGGAACGCTACGCGATGATCAAGTCGCGGGTGGTGGCGGGCGACCAGGTCAGCGGCGCGCAATTGCAGGAAATGCTGCGGCCGTTCGTGTACCGGCGTTACCTGGACTTCTCGGCCATCGAAGCGCTGCGCACCATGAAGCAGCTGATCCAGCAGGAAGTGCGGCGCAAGGGCATGGCCGATAACATCAAGCTCGGCTCCGGCGGCATTCGCGAAGTGGAGTTCATCGCCCAGGCGTTCCAGTTGATCCACGGCGGGCGCGACCTGAGCCTGCAGCAGCGCCCTCTATTAAAGGTACTGGGCACACTCGAAGGCCAGGGCTACCTGCCGCCCGCGGTGGTCAGCGAGTTGCGCGAAGGCTACGAGTTCCTGCGCTACACCGAGCACGCGATCCAGGCGATTGCCGATCGCCAGACCCAGATGCTGCCGGACGGCGCACAGGATCAGGCGCGGATTGCCTTTATGCTGGGTTTTGATGACTGGGCGGCCTTCCATGAACGGTTGATGTTCTGGCGTGATCGAGTGGCCTGGCACTTTGGCCAGGTGATCGCTGATCCCGATGAAGAGGCGGGCGCCGAAAGCGAAGTGGTGGTCGGCGGCGAATGGCTGCCGCTGTGGGAAGAAGCGCAGGACGAAGAAGCGGCATGCCGTCAGTTGCAAGAGGGCGGTTTCAGCGATGCCGGCAAAGCCCTGAAAGCCTTGGCTGGTCTGCGCAGCAGCCCGCAGTTGCGGGCGATGCAGCGTTTGGGCCGCGAGCGCCTGGATGCCTTTATTCCAAGGCTGCTGGCCCAGGCTGTCGAGCACAGCAATCCCGACCTGGTGCTCGAGCGTGTACTGCCATTGGTGGAAGCCGTGGCCCGGCGGTCCGCCTATCTGGTGCTGCTGACCGAAAACCCCGGAGCCTTGCGCCGCCTGCTGACCTTGTGCGCCGCCAGTCCGTGGATCGCCGAGCAGATCACCCGCTTCCCGCTGTTGCTCGATGAACTGCTCAACGAAGGCCGGTTGTTCAAGCCACCGCTGGCGCCGGAGCTGGCGGCCGAATTGCGCGAGCGCCTGACGCGCATCCCCGAGGACGACCTCGAGCAGCAAATGGAAGCCCTGCGCCATTTCAAGCTGGCACACCGCCTGCGCGTCGCCGCCTCGGAAATCGCCGGACACCTGCCGTTGATGAAGGTCAGCGATTACCTGACCTGGCTGGCCGAAGCGATTCTCGAGCAGGTGCTGGCCCTGGCCTGGCGCCAGACCGTGGCCAAGTACGGCACACCGTTGCGCAACGACGGCACGTTGTGCGATCCGGGCTTCATCATCGTCGGTTATGGCAAGGTCGGCGGCCTGGAACTGGGCCATGGTTCCGACCTGGACCTGGTGTTCATCCACGACGGCGATCCGCAGGCGGAAACCGACGGGCCGAAATCCATCGACGGTGCGCAGTTCTTTACCCGGCTGGGGCAGCGGATCATCCACTTGCTCACGGCCCAGACCAACTCCGGCCAGTTGTACGAAGTGGACATGCGTCTGCGACCCTCCGGGGCGTCGGGGCTGCTGGTCAGTTCGCTGGGGGCGTTTGCCCGCTACCAGGAAAACGAAGCCTGGACCTGGGAGCATCAGGCTCTGGTGCGGGCGCGGGTGCTGGTGGGTAGCCAGGATGTCGGCGAGGCGTTCGAGAAAGTGCGCGCCGCCATCTTGGGCAAAACCCGTGACCTGGCGAAGCTGCGCCAGGAGGTCAGCGAGATGCGCGCCAAGATGCGCGATAACCTGGGCAGCAAGAGCACCGGGGCCGGCACGGCGGCGAATGCCTTTGAGGCCACGGCGCCATTCGACCTCAAGCAGGACGCCGGAGGTATCGTCGATATTGAATTTATGGTGCAATACGCCGCCCTGGCGTGGTCCGAAACACACCCGCCATTGCTGCGCTGGACGGACAATATCCGCATTCTGGAAGAGCTGGAACACGAAGGGCTGATGCCTGCCGAAGACGCCAGCCTGTTGCGCGAGGCCTATAAAGCCTACCGCTCCGCCGCTCACCGGCAGGCCTTGCAGAAGGATCCGGGGGTAATACCGGGCGACCAGTTCGTGGACGAACGGCGGCAGGTGATGCGGATTTGGCGTGAACTGGGGCTAAGCTGAAGGCCTCGCCCAGGCCACTGTAGGAGCGAGCTTGCTCGCGATGGCGCCAGCACATTCAACCCATGTGTTGACTGAGACACCGCCATCGCGACGGTTCGACGCCTCGACAAGCTCGCTCCTACAGTTGCAATGCAGTGTTTTGTAGAATTCTCGAGGCGGGGAGGCGTATGCCTCCCCGGTTCGTTTTTGGAAACCACATGAAAATTCTGATCGTTGGGCCCAGTTGGGTCGGTGACATGGTGATGGCGCAGACACTGTTCCAGTGTCTCAAGCAGCGCCACCCGCAATGCGAGATCAATGTCCTGGCCCCCGAGTGGAGCCGGCCGATTCTCGAACGCATGCCCGAAGTTCGCCAGGCCTTGAGCTTCCCGCTCGGCCACGGCGTGCTGGAGCTGGCGACTCGCCGGCGCATCGGCAAATCCCTGGCCGGTCAGTACGACCAGGCGATCCTGCTGCCCAATTCCCTGAAGTCCGCACTGGTGCCGTTTTTTGCCGGCATTCCCAAGCGCACCGGCTGGCGTGGCGAGTTCCGCTACGGCTTGCTCAATGATGTGCGCACGCTGGACAAAGAGCGTTACCCGCTGATGATCGAGCGTTTCATGGCCCTGGCCTACGAGCCCGGTCTTGAACTGCCCAAGCCCTATCCAAGGCCGTCCCTGCAGATCGACCCGGTCACCCGTGAAGCGGCGCTGGCGAAATTCGGCCTGACCCTCGACCGTCCGGTGCTGGCGCTGTGTCCTGGCGCCGAGTTCGGCGAATCCAAGCGCTGGCCATCCGAGCATTACGCCAAGGTCGCCGAGGCGAAGATCCGTGAGGGCTGGCAAGTCTGGTTGTTCGGTTCGAAAAACGACCATGGGGTGGGCGAAGACATCCGCGCGCGGCTGATCCCCGGCCTGCGCGAGGAGTCGGTCAACCTCAGTGGCGGCACGTCCCTGGCCGAAGCCATCGACCTGTTGTCCTGCGCCGACTCGGTGGTGTCCAACGACTCGGGCCTGATGCACGTCGCGGCGGCGCTGAACCGTCCGCTGGTGGCGGTCTATGGCTCGACATCGCCGGGCTTCACCCCGCCACTGGCCGAGCACGTGGAGATCGTGCGCCTGGGCATCGAATGCAGCCCGTGCTTTGATCGCACGTGCCGTTTCGGTCATTACAACTGCCTGCGCCAACTGATGCCGCAAGCGGTGAACGAAGCCTTGCAGAAGTTGCAGGGCACAGCGGTCGAGGTCCAATAGTTTGCGGGTTCTGCTGATCAAGACTTCTTCGCTGGGCGACGTGATTCACGCGTTGCCGGCGTTGACCGACGCGGCCCGGGCGATTCCCGGCATCACGTTCGACTGGGTGGTGGAAGAAGGCTTCGCCGAGATCCCGACCTGGCACCCTGCCGTGGGCAAGGTCATTCCGGTGGCGATTCGCCGCTGGCGCAAAAACCTCTGGCAGACCATCAAGAGTGGCGAGTGGAAGCGCTTCAAGCAAAGTGTTCGTGCCACCAAATATGACCTGGTGATTGATGCTCAGGGCCTGTTGAAGAGCGCCTGGCTCACCCGTTACATCAAGGCGCCGGTGGCGGGCCTGGATAAAAACTCCGCCCGGGAGCCGATCGCGGCGCGTTTTTACGACCGGCGCCTGTCGGTTGCGCGCGGCCAGCATGCCGTGGAGCGCGTGCGTCAGTTGTTTGCCATTGCGCTGGGTTACGACCTGCCCAAGGGGTTGGGGGATTACGGCCTGAGCGTCGAGCGTCTGGTGGAATTGCCGCGCAAGAACCCCTACGTGCTGTTCCTGCATGGCACCACCTGGGACACCAAACACTGGCCCGAAGCCTACTGGCGCGAACTGGCCGAGCGGGTTGGCTACCTGGGTGTCGGCGTGAAGCTGGCCTGGGGCAACCCGGCGGAAAAGGCCCGCGCCGAGCGGATCGCCAAGGACATGCGCCATGTCGAAGTGCTGCCCCGGCTGAATCTGGCAGGTGTCGGCAAGGTTCTGGCCGGCGCGCAGGCCTGCGTGGCGGTGGACACGGGCCTTGGGCATCTGGCCGCTGCGCTCGATGTGCCGACGCTGTCGCTGTTCGGTCCGACCAACCCCGGATTGACCGGCGCCTATGGCAAATCGCAGATTCACATTGCCAGTGACTTCCCCTGCGCGCCGTGCCTGTCAAAGAAATGCACTTATCAACCGACGGCCGAAGATGCCCGCCGGTTCGACCTCAAGCGCGAGTGGCCATTGTGCTTCACACGCCTGAATCCCGAGCGTGTCGCGACCCGACTGAGCACGTTGTTACTGGCTGAGGAGCTGCGCTGATGCAATTGGCATTTGTCTTGTACAAGTATTTTCCATTCGGCGGTTTGCAGCGCGATTTCATGCGCATCGCCCTGGAGTGCCAGCAGCGTGGTCACCAGATCCGTGTCTACACGCTGATCTGGGAGGGCGATGTTCCCCCTGGTTTCGAAGTGCTGGTGGCACCGGTCAAGGCGTTCTTCAACCATCGGCGCAACGAAAAGCTCACTGAGTGGATGGAGGCCGACCTGGCCAAGCGCCCGGTGGATCGTCTGATCGGCTTCAACAAGATGCCGGGCCTGGACGTCTACTATGCCGCCGACGGCTGTTTCGAAGACAAGGCACAGAACCTGCGCAACTCGCTGTACCGTCGTTGGGGCCGCTACCGGCACTTCGCCGAGTACGAGCGAGCGGTGTTTGCCAAGGATGCCAAGACCGAAGTGCTGATGATTTCCGAGGTTCAGCAACCGCTCTTCATCAAGCATTACGACACGCCGCTGGAGCGTTTCCATCTGTTGCCGCCGGGTATTTCCCAGGATCGCCGCGCACCGCCGAACGCCGCCGAGATCCGTGCCGATTTCCGTCGTGAATTCAGCCTCGAGGACGATGACCTGTTGCTGGTGCAGATCGGCTCCGGGTTCAAGACCAAGGGCGTGGACCGCAGCCTCAAGGCGCTGGCCGCGTTGCCCGCCGACCTGAAGAAACGCACCCGGCTGTTTGTAATTGGCCAGGATGACCCCAAATTGTTCCAGATGCAGAGTGCCACGCTGGGGCTTGGCGACAACGTCACGTTCCTCAAGGGCCGCAGTGATATCCCGCGTTTCCTGCTCGGTGCCGATCTGTTGATTCACCCGGCGTACAACGAAAACACCGGGACCGTCCTGCTCGAAGCCCTGGTGGCCGGTTTGCCGGTGCTGGTCAGCGCGGTGTGTGGCTATGCCCATTACATTGCCGAAGCCGATGCCGGCCGGGTGCTGGATGAGCCGTTCGAGCAGGAACAACTGACGCAATACCTGACGGCGATGTTGAACGATGCACCTGCGCGGGCGGCCTGGCGCCGCAACGGTCTGGCCTTCGCCGAGACGGCCGACCTCTACAGCATGCCGCAGCACGCGGCCGATGTGATTCTGGCGGAGCACGCTTAATGAAGTTGATGCTGGCTGAACCGTTCAAGAGCCTGTGGGCCGGACGCGACCCGTTCGCCGAGGTCGAAGGGCTCAAGGGCGAGGTGTACCGCGAGCTTGAAGCGCGGCGCACATTGCGCACCGAAGTGGATGGCAACGGGTTTTTCGTGAAGATCCACCGCGGCATTGGCTGGGGCGAGATCTTCAAGAACCTGCTGACCGCCAAGCTGCCGGTGCTGGGCGCCGGCCAGGAGTGGCAGGCGATCCAGCGCCTGCAGGAAGTCGGCGTGCCGACCATGACCGCCGTGGCCTATGGCGAAAGGGGCAGCAACCCGGCGGACCAGCACTCGTTCATCGTCACCGAAGAGCTGGCCCCGACCATCAGCCTCGAAGACTTCAGCATCGACTGGGTCAAGCAGCCGCCGGAGCCCAGGCTCAAGCGCGCGCTGATCGCCGAGGTCGCACGCATGACCGGCATGATGCACCGCGCCGGGGTCAATCACCGCGACTGCTACATCTGCCACTTCCTGCTGCACACCGACAAACCGGTGACGCATGAAGACTTCAAGCTTTCGGTGATCGACCTGCACCGTGCCCAGACCCGCCCGGCGATTACCCAGCGCTGGCGCAACAAGGATCTGGCGGCGTTGTACTTTTCGGCCCTGGACATCGGCCTGACCCGTCGCGACAAGCTGCGTTTCCTCAAGGGCTACTTCCAGCAGCCGCTGCGCCAGATCCTGGCAGAGGAAGCGGCTTTGCTCGCCTGGCTCGACGGCAAGGCCAACAAGCTTTACGAACGCAAGCAGCGATACGGGGATGCGCTCTGATGTCGGGCTGGAATCTGGAACCTGCCTACAGCGATCTGGCTGACGATTTCGGCAGCCTTGAGGCCGTGTTTGCCCTTAAGGGCGAGCAGTTGACCCGCGATCCGCTGTCCGAGGTCGTTCGTGTCCAGCTCAAGGGCGTGAACTATTACGTCAAGCGCTACGTGGGCGCCGGCAAGGGCCTGCGTCGTTACCTGGGCAAGCCACGGGTCAAAATGGAGTGGCAGAACCTCAAGCGCTTCGCCAAGTGGGGTATCCCCACGGCCGAGGTCGTGGCCTGGGGCCTGGAGCGGCGCGGTGCGGCCTATGACCGCGGGGCGATGATCACCCGTGAGCTGCCACGCACCGAAGACCTCAATGCCTTGGCCGAGCGCAATGATCCCAAGCTCAAGGATCGCGCCTGGGTCGATCACATCAGCCGGCAATTGGCCGCTTACACGCGGATCATGCACGACAACCGCTTCACCCATAACGATTTGAAGTGGCGCAACCTGCTGGTCGATGATGAGTCGAGGCTGTTCCTCATTGACTGCCCCAACGGCGATTTCTGGCGTGGTTTCTGGCTCAAATACCGGATTTCCAAGGATCTGGCGTGTCTCGACAAGGTCGCCAAGTATCATCTGTCGGCCACCCAGCGCCTGCGCTTCTACCTGCAATACCGCCAGCGCGCGCGCCTGAATGACGCGGATAAAAAGCGTATCCGGCACGTGGTGAGATTTTTCGAGGGACGCGAATGACTGATTTTCTGGCCGCTGAAGACCGTGCGCTCCTGGAGCGTCATGGTCTCGGCACCTTCGATGCCTTGTGGGCCAAGCAGCTTGAAGCCGTGGACGAACCCAACACCGCGCGCGGTGGCTGGAGCAGCGTGTTTCGCCTGGATCTCGAGGGGCGCGGCTTTTACCTCAAGCGCCAAAGCAATTATCAGATGTACACCTTGCATGCGCCGTTCGGCGAACCGAGCTTCGCCCGGGAGTTTCGCAACATCAGCCGTTATGAGCAGCTCGGCATTCCGGCACTGAAGGCGTCGTTCTTCGGCGAGCGCAAAGTCGATGGTGATGTTCGGGCGATCCTGCTGACCCGTGCGCTGGATGGCTGGGATGATCTGGATTCGCTGTTGCAGCGCTGGTCGGACCTGAGCCCGGCGCAGCATTCGGCCATTCTCAAGGCCTGTGGGCAACTGGCGAGGCGCCTGCACGGGGCACGTCAGGTGCATGGTTGTTTTTACCCCAAACATATTTTTCTCCAGGCCACTGGCGACGGTTACGGCGCCCAGTTGATCGACCTGGAGAAAACCCGTCCGTTGCTGTTCGGTCAGCGTGACCGGGTCAAGGACCTGGAGCCGCTTACACGGCGAGCGCGGGAGTGGAATGAAGCCAACTTGCGCGAATTGTTGGCGGCCTACCTGGATCAACCGCAAGACAGCTCGCTGATCGACAACTGGCTGACGCGCTTGACCGCTCGGCGCAGCTACAAGAGGGCGGGCTGATGCGTTTGTCTGAACTGAAGGCGGCCGGTCGCCAGCCGAGCCTGCCCCTGAGCCTGACCCTGGCGGATGCCGCCGGCCCGGCTGAGTTGCAGCTGTTGAGCCTGTTGCGGGTGTTGCCGGGGCAGCGCTACGTCGGTGCCGGAGTCTGGCGCGGTCGGCCGGTGCTGGCCAAGCTGCTGGTGGGTAGCAAGGCGGCCCGGCATTTTCAGCGTGAGCGCGACGGTGTGCATCTGCTCGCTGCGCAAGGGCTGACCACGCCACAGTTGCTGGTCGATGGCCTGAAGGAAGGCGAGGGCGGTTGGCTGTTGTTCGACTTCCTCGAAGGTGCCGACAGCCTGGGCGATGCCTGGCAGCAGGTCGAGCACCTGCCGGCCCTGGCCGATGAGCAGACGGCGGTGCTGGCCGAAGCGCTGGGCGCGATCGGGCAAATGCACCGCAAGGGGTTGTGGCAGGAGGATCTGCATCTGGACAACCTGCTGCGTCAGCGTGGTCGGTTGTATCTGATCGATGGCGCCGGCATTCGCAGTGAAACCCCTGGCCAGCCGCTGTCGCGACAGAAAGTCCTGGAAAACCTCGGGGTGTTTTTCGCTCAGTTGCCCAAGTCGCTGGAGCCGTTCACCGAAGAGCTGCTGGTGTATTACCTGCTGAGCAACGGCGAGCATGCCCTGCCGATGGAAGCCTTGCAGAAGCAGATCGACAAGGTGCGCAGCTGGCGCCTGAAGGACTTTCTCATCAAGGTCGGCCGCGAATGCACACTGTTCAGTGTGCAGCGTGGGGCGTTCGGCTTGCGGGCGATCCGCCGCGAAGAGGAAACGGCCATGCTGCCCGTGCTGGAACAGGCGGATGCACTGCTCGATCAGGGCCATCTGTACAAGACCGGCGGTGCGGCCAGTGTCGGCAAGGTCGACGCAGCCGGGCGTACGCTGGTGATCAAGCGTTACAACATCAAGAACTTTGCCCACTGGCTCAAGCGCTTCTGGCGTCCAAGCCGTGCCTGGCACTCCTGGCGCGAAGGCAATCGCCTGGCGTTTCTGGGCATTGCCACACCCAAGCCGCTGGCGGTCCTGGAAAAACGCTTCTTCTGGCTGCGCAGCCGGGCTTACCTGGTGACCGAGCACCTGCCGGGGCCGGACATCATCGAGCGCTTTGCGCCCTACGTTGAAAATGGTGAAGCACCGGAGGCTGAGCTGGCGGCGCTGGATCACCTGTTCGCCGAGCTGATTGGCGCGCGAATCAGCCACGGCGACTTCAAGGGGCACAACCTGTTCTGGCAGGAGGATCGCTGGGCGCTGATCGACCTGGATGCGATGTGCCAGCACGCTTCACTGAGCAGCTTCGCCCCGGCCTATGCGCGGGACAGGGCGAGGTTCATGCGCAACTGGCCTGAGCAGAGTGCGTTGTATCAGGTCATTGATCAGCGGCTGCCCAGGGACATCTCCAGCGCCAGTTGAGAATCCATCGCGGGCAAGCCCGTTCCCACAGGAATACGTCGATTTCCTGTAGGAGCGGGCTTGCCCGCGATGGCTTCCTCCTGAACTGCAGAGGTCAGGAGACAAGCTCATCTGAACTCTCCTACGCAATCTGTAGCCCCCATGAACTGGGCTCTCCATGGCCAGGGTGCTAGTTTGCCTGACGTTCATGGAGGGCAATTCTTGACGATTAAAATGGCTGTTGTACTGGGCGCCTGCTCGTTGGCGCTATCGGGCTGCGGGACCGCTCTCACGGTTTTGCAGGGTGAAGAAGATGCCGTCAGCGGCCTGCGCAAACACAAGACTTACTGTCAGTCGATCCCGCGCGTCTACAGCGGGCTGGCCTATGATTTCTGTGTGTTGAATGCGCCGCCGGAACCCGGTGGCTACCTCGCTTCGTTCGTCGTGCTGGACCTCACCCTCTCGGGCGTCCTCGATACGGTCGTGCTGCCTTACACGATCTACCGCCAGGCAACCGACGGCAGCATGCGCATCCATTGGCGAAGCGCACCCCGTTGATGAACATCTGCGTTGCGCTGACAACCCGGTGGGTCATTCCTGCCATCTTTACGCTATAATCCCGCCCTTTAGCTGTCTCTCGCCCTTTGCGAGGGCACATCCATTTTGAGGCGCCTTGCGCCTGCACGCAGACTTGAGAGGCTAGACCCCTGTGGCATTGACGATTCTTGGCCTGTCCGGCGCCCTTAGCCATGATCCTTCCGCAGCCTTGTACATCGACGGCAAACTGGTCGCGGCGGCAGAGGAAGAACGCTTCGTACGCGATAAACATGCAAAGAACCGCATGCCTTACGAGTCGGCGAAGTTCTGTCTGGAACAGGCCGGCATCAAGCCATCCGACGTTGACGTGGTGGCGATCCCGTTCGCACCGATCAGCCTGTTCGGCAAGGCCCGCTGGCACTATGCCAAGCGTTACTGGTACGCCCCGGATCGCGCCCTTGACGCGATTCTGATGGGCAACCGTCGCTACAAGCGCTATCGCAACAAAATCGTCTGGTGCCTCGAGCAATTGGGCTTTGATCCGAAAAAGATCAAGATCGAGCCGGTCGAACACCACCTGGCTCACGCCTCCAGCGCTTACCACTGCTCCGGCTTCAAGGAGAAAACCGCGATCCTCGGGATCGACGGCAAGGGTGAGTACGCCACGACCTTCTTCGGTTATGGCGAAAACGGCAAGATCCACAAGATCAAGGAATTCTTCGATCCGGACTCCCTCGGTGGCCTGTATGGCGCGATCACCGAGTTCCTCGGTTTCGAAATGCTCGATGGCGAGTTCAAGGTCATGGGCATGGCGCCGTACGGCGACGCCAGCAAATACGATTTCTCGCGCCTGGCCTCGTTCGAAAACGGCGAGCTGGTGATCAATACCGACTACGCCAACGTCATCGGCCTGCGTCGCTATAAAGAGAAGGGCAAGGGTTTCTACTTCTCGCCGAAGCTGATCGAGTGGCTGGGTCCGAAGCGCGAAGGCGACATCGCCGACGAGCCGTACATCCACTACGCCGCCAGCATGCAGGCGCTGTTCGAAAAGATCGCGCTGCAGATGATCGACTACTACCTGGGCGACGTGCTCAAGGAAACCGGCAAGCTGGCCTTCGCCGGTGGCTGTGCGTTGAACGTCAAGCTGAACCAGAAAATCATCGCCCGCGATGACGTCAAGGAGCTGTTCGTGCAGCCAGCGTCCGGCGATGCCGGCACCGCGGTTGGCGCTGCGGCCTACGTATCCCACGCCCGTGGCGTGCCGGTCGAGAAGATGGAACACGTCTACCTCGGCCCGTCCTACAGCAACGAAGACGTGATCGCCGCCTGTGCCCGCCATGCCGACAAGCCGAAGTGGCGCAAGCTCGACAACATGCCGCAGCAGATCGCCAAAATCATGGTCGACGGCAACCCGGTGGCCTGGTTCCAGGGCCGCATGGAGTTCGGTCCCCGTGCCCTGGGCGGACGTTCGATCATCGGTTGCCCGAGCGTGGCGGGCGTGGCTGACCGCATCAACCACCAGATCAAGTTCCGCGAGCGCTGGAGGCCTTTCTGCCCGTCGATGCTCGACACTGTCGCGCCGCAGATGATCAAGGTCGATCACCCCGCGCCGTTCATGACCTTCACCTTCGAAGTGGCTGAAGAGTGGAAGACCCGCGTACCGGAAGTTGTCCATGAAGATGGCACTTCCCGGGCCCAGGTACTCAAGCGCGAATACAACCCGCGCTACTACGACATGATGAAGGCGCTGGAAGACCTGACCGGTAACGGCGTGTCGCTGAACACTTCGCTCAACCGCCGTGGCGAGCCGATGATCTGCTCGCCGACGGATGCACTGAACATGTTCTTCGGTTCCGACCTACAGTATCTGATCATGGAAGACATTCTCGTGGTCAAAGAGGGTGCGGACGCCTATGACACGCTCGGCTGAACGCCATGTGCTGCAGTTCTGTCACGGCTATGACGGTCCGTTTCTGGACTGTGCCCGGCAGTACGCCAGCCTGTTCGCGGGGACCGGTTATCGTGTGACGACGGTTTTTCTGACCGGGGTTGCCGATGCTCAGGTCGCCGCGAGCTGCGCGTCGGACGAAGTGTTGTTCATGGAATACAGTTCCCGGGCCATTCGTGGCCTGAAACTGGGCGCCATCAGCGATCTGCGCAAGATCGCCGCATCGCGCAACTTCAGTTTCTGCATCGCTCACCGGTTCAAGCCGATCTACATTGCCTTGTTGGGCACGTCGTTGCCGGTCATCGGTGTTCACCACGCCTTTGACGATTACGAGCGCGGCGGGCGTCGGTTCTTCGCCAATTTTTTCCGCAAGCGCCTGAGCCTGCTTGGGGTCTCCGATGCGGTGCGCGATGACATCCGCCGTTGCCTGCCGAAATGGCCGGCGAACCGGATTCAGACGCTGTACAACCGCATTGATGTGCAAAATCTGCAGGACGACCATGCCACCGTCCGTGAGGCCCGGGAAACCCTGGGGCTTTCCATGGATGCATGGATCATCGGCAATGTTGGCCGTTTGCATCCGGACAAGGATCAGACCACCTTGCTGCACGGCTTCGCCGCCGCATTGCCGGGGTTGCCAGCCAACAGTCAACTGGTGATTCTCGGTATCGGCCGATTGGAGCAGGAGCTCAAGGCCATGGCCCGGGAGCTGGGGATCGGTGACCGTGTGCTGTTTCTTGGCCAGGTGCCTGAAGCCCGTCGCTATTTCCGCGCCTTCGATGTATTTGCCCTGACCTCCGATCACGAGCCGTTCGGCATGGTGTTGCTGGAAGCCATGGCGGCCGGTGTGCCACTGCTGGCGACTGCTTGCGGTGGGGCGAAGGAAGTCGTCGAAGGGGTGGGCATTCTCTTCCCCCTGGGCGATGCCGAGCGCCTGGCCCAGGGGCTGCAACACCTGGCGGCGATGGATGAGCAACAGCGTCGCCAATGTGCCGAGCTGATGCTCGAGCGCCTGCGTGAACGCTTCTCTGACCGCGCGGTGCGCGATGCTTTCTGGCATTTGCCCAACGTCACCGAACTGGCGGCGAGGGGTTGATGCTCAACCGATTTCAAGGATGGCGCGAACGTGGCTGGGCGGTGATCGACGCCCCGACCTATGCCGACACCTGGCAGCGATATGGCGGCAGCGTCGCCACGCATCCCATGGTGGTCGAGCGCCTGGCACAGTTGGCCAACATCCCGGTGCGTTATCTGGCCTGGGCGCCGAACGGCGATGTGCAGGCTGCGATTGCCACCTGGGGGCGCGACCTCGCCCTGTCCAAGGATGTGCTCAAACGCCACGGCAAGAAGGGTTTGTTCGACCTCGGCAATGCCGAAATCATCCTGCCGGCAGCGGCTGACAGCCAGGTCCCTCTGCGCCATCGCGCGCGTTATCTCTCGGCCTTGAATGAAGGTCGCTTCAGCGGCATCAAGCTGCAGGCAGAGCAGTTGGCCATGGCCCGCACGCCGGAAGAACTGTCGAAGAAGTTCCGCTATAACCAGCGTCGCGAGTTGCGTCTGCTGGAAGAGGCGGGCGGCGTGGTGCGGCCGGTCGGCGAGTTTTCCAGCGCCGAGCTGGCGGCGATCTACTGCGACCTGTTCCAGCGCCGCTGGGGCTTCCCGGCGACCGGTGCCGAGCGCATGGCCGAGGTGATCGAGTTGCTGCGCGACCTGTTGATCGGCTCGGTGATTTTCCTCAAGGACGCGCCCATCGCGATCCAACTGGTTTATCGCGTCGAAGCGCCGCAATGGATCAGCGTCGAATACATCAATGGTGGCGTCGACCCCGAAACCCGCGAATTCAGCCCCGGCAGCGTGTTGAGCTTTCTCAATACCCAGAGCGCCTGGGAACATGCGCGGGCGCTGGACAAGCCACTGCGCTTTTCCTTTGGTCGCGCCGACCGTGAATACAAGGACCGCTGGTGTAATCCTGTGCCGGTTTTCACCGTATGAGCCCGCCCATGAGTCGTAAACAACAACTGCTCAAGCGCCACCGACGCAACAAGCGCATCGCTCTGCTGATCGCGCTGGCGGTGCTGATCGTTCTTGGCGTGCTGGTGGCCTGGTGGCTGCCGCTGGTGTTGGCGGTGCTGGGCTGGATCGCCCACGAAGCCTGGTTCGCCGACCATCTGTTCTATTCGCCCAGGGATGATTACGCCTACAGCTTCCCGCCCTACACGCCGCAGCCCCGGGTTCATCTGGACGGCGAGCGCTTGCGCCTGGATGAAGGCGTCATGCTGGTGGACGACGCGACGCTGATACTGGCGGTGCGGATCAAAAGCACCTGGCTGGGGCGCTTTTTCGACCCGGCGGTGGAGCTGTCCGGGGGCGATCATCCCGATTGGCAAACCTTCGAACGGGGTGCCAACGGGCTGCGTTATCTGAACCTCAGTGGCCAGGCGCAGGTGCTCTCGCGTGGCGAGTTGAGATTGCGCGGACGTTTCTGCCGGGTGTCCGGCGAGCCGGTACTCTGGGCCTTCGAACAGCCGGATTATCGCCGTCAGCGGGTGATGGTGATCGCGCCCCACGCCGACGATGCCGAGCTGGCGGCTTATGGTTTGTACAGTCAGGCCGACGAGGCCTGGATCGTCACCCTCACCGCCGGTGAGATCGAAGCGCAGCATTATCAGCAGATGGGTCTGGACCCGGTCGAGGCCGCGCGGCTGAAAGGGCGCTTGCGGGCCTGGGACAGCATTGCCGTGCCGCGTTGGGCCGGAGTTGCGCAAGCCCGTTGCGTGCAACTGGGCTATTTCTGCCTGCAACTGGCGGCGATGCAGGCGGCACCATCGCGGCCGGTGGGCTCCCGCGAAGCGCAGATGGAGGACACGCGGCTGTTCCGCCAGTTGAACCCGTTCGCCTTGCCGGGGGACGCCGATGGCGCGCCGACCTGGAACAACCTGGTGGCGGACCTGCGCGAACTGCTGCTGCGGGCGCGCCCTGAAGTCATCGTGTTGCCGCACCCGACGCTCGACCCGCACCCGGACCACATTTGTGCGCAGCAGGCGGTCCTCGAGGCGCTGCAAGGCCTGGAATGGCAACCGACCACCTTGCTCGGGTATGCCAACCACCTGCACGACAATGATCGCTGGCCCATGGGCGATGCCGGCCATGGCATTGCGCTGCCGCCGGCGTTCGACCCGACGGTGCCGATGCAACCCTATTGCCTGCCGGTTCCCCTGCCACTGCAGCGGGATAAAGCCATGGCGCTGGGGATGATGCACGACTTGCAACCGCGCATGCCGTTCAAGCGGCGACTGCGGCGATTGCTGCAATGGTTGCTGGCCAGAAGAGTGCCGCCTGTCTATGGAGAGAATGAGTTCTTCCGCAAGGCGGTCCGCCGCCAGGAGCTGTTCTGGATACTCAAGCATGGTGAGTCATCCGGACCGCAGAACTGAACGACAACCCTGCCCGATCGGCCAGGGTTCCCAGCATTTACAGTGAGTTTTTCGTGATCAATCCATGCCCCCGTATTTTGTTCCTGATGCCCTACTTCGGCCGCTGGCCCTTCTGGATGCCGTTTTTCCTGGAGAGTTGCCGGCGTAATCCCGACATCGACTGGCTGATGTTCACCGATTGCGGGGTGCCGGAGAATCTGCCGCCCAACGTGACCATCGAGTGCATGACGTTCAGCGACTACTGTGGCGTGGTCTCCCAACGGCTGGACATCGACTTCGCGCCGACCCAGGCCTACAAGCTGTGCGATATCCGGCCGGCGTTCGGTCTCATCCACGCCGATCGCCTGGAAGGCTATGATTTCTGGGGGTTCGGCGACATTGATCTGGTGTACGGCGATCTGCGCAAATACTTCACCGCGGACCGACTCGCCTCCTACGACCTGTACTCGACCCATGAGCGGCGCGTGGCAGGGCATCTTTGCCTGATCAGAAATACCGAGCGCAAGCGTCAGCTGTTTCGCAAGATCAAGGACTGGGAAGCGCGGTTCACGGACGAGAAGCACCATGCCCTGGATGAAGGTGCCTTCAGCCGGATCTTCCTCTGGCGCAAGAACTTCCCCGAGCCATTGTTCAAACTGGTGGGCAAGTTCAACCCGTGGCGCCGACGCAGTGAATTCACCGAGGCATTCAGCACGCCGGGTGGCTGCATCAAGTGGCATGACGGTACGGAAAACTTTCCGCACCGGTGGTTCTGGCGCGATGGCACGGTCACCAATGATCGGGATGGCGAGCGCGAGTTTCCGTATTTCCACTTCGTCTGCTGGAAGCGCAACGAGTGGTCGCAACTGCCGCAACCCGACCCGGCAGAGATCAAGCGCCTGGCCGCCGAGCCTGACTGGATCATTGATGAGACGGGTTTTCACCGGGGAGCGTTATGAGCCAGCGGTTGAAGGTGCTGCAGTTGCAGCCTGACTACAATGTCAAAGCCCATGACTTTGCCGACCTGGCAGAGCAGATCGTCAAGGCCTTGCCCACCGATCGCTATGAAGTGACCGCTGCGTTCCTGCGTGGCAAGCCTGGGCCCGGCGAAGCCGTGAGCCGGGCTGTGCGCTCGGTGTATTTCGAGTTCTCCGACAAATCGCTCAAGGGCATGCGCCTGCGTGCCATGTGGCGGCTGTATCAGTTTTGCCGCAAAGAAAAATTCGATGTGGTGATCTGCAACCGCTTCAAACCGGTGAACATGATGCTCGCGCTCAACCGCTGGCTGAAGGTGCCGCTGTGCATCGGTATCTCCCACGGTTTTGGTGAGTACGATCGCTTCTACCGACGCCGCCAGACCCAGCGTCTGATTGATCGTCACTGGCGTTTCGTCGGTGTATCGCCAGCGGTCAAACAGTACCTGCTGGACTGCGACTGCGGGTTTACCGACGAAAACACCTGGGCCATCACCAACGCCATCGACATCGAGCAGGCCGAAGGTTTGCAGCACAGCCGCGAGCGCGCCCGGGAAATGCTCGGTATCGACCCTTCGGTACGCCTGATTGGCGCGCTGGGTCGCCTGGTGCCGGTCAAGGGGCACACCTACCTGTTGCAGGCGTTTGCCACACTCAAGGACAAGTACCCCAACAGTCAGTTGGCAATTATCGGGGCCGGTCGCGAAGAGTCGCGCCTGGCGGCCGAGATCGAACGGCTGGGGCTGGCCGGGCGTGCGCATTTGCTGGGTTTCAAGGAAAACGCCCTGCAATACGTACGCGCGTTCGACATCTGGACCATGCCATCGCTGGCCGAAGGCCTCGGGCTGGCGCTGCTGGAAGGCATGAGCGGCCATCTGCCGGTGATCGCTTCGGACGTGCCGGCCATGCTGCCACTGATCCAGGGCGCAGGCGGCCGGGCGATCACGCCAAAGGACGTGCCGAGCCTGGTCGCGGCGCTGGATGACTACCTCGGGCTGTCGGACGACGATCTCAAGGCCAAGGGCGAACAGGCCTATCGTTATCTTCAGGAACAGCACGACATCGAGGTGTTCCGCCAGGAATACCTGGAGTTGATCGACTCTGGCCTGAGCCAGGCGCGCAAGGAGCAAGCATGAGCGACGCACAACCCATCGTCACGGTCATCATCGCGTCGTATAACCATGGTCGCTACATCGAGGAAAGCATTCTCAGCGTCCTCAACCAGACCTACGCGAATATCGAGTTGCTGGTGGTGGATGATGGCTCCAGCGATGACAGCGTCGTGCGCATCGAGGCGTTGCAGGCGCAACATGGCTTCGATTTCCGTGTGCAGCAGAACCAGGGGCTGACCAACACCCTCAATGGCGCCATTGCACGGGCGAAGGGCAGTCTGATCGTACCCTTCGGCTCCGATGACATCATGCTGCCCGAGCGCATCGCCATCCAGGTGGCGCACATGGACGGCAAGCCGGAGGTGGGTATCTGCGCAGGCAACATCGAGCTGATGGATGCCGACGGGGTCCCGTACCCGGAGTCGCGCCAGCGTCGCGATGTGCCGTTCCGCCGCCTGGACTTCGACGACATGTTCCTTGAGCGCAAGCCTTATCCGCCGGCGCCAACCCTGATGATCCGCCGCGAGGCGCTGGACAAGGTCGGAGGCTTCGACCCGACGATCCGCCTGGAGGACCTGCTGATCGAATTGAAAGTGACCCATGCCGGTTACTTCATTGATGGCCTGAGCGTGCTGATGGCGCGCTATCGCAAGCACGCCACCAACTCCTACAAGAACCACCGTTTCATGATCGACAACATCCTGCGCACCTACGCCCTGTTCAGCGATCACCCGATGTACGAATTCGTGCGCTACCGGTTCCTCAGCTCGATGTTCCTCAAGACCGCCAATCGCGACCGCAAACTGGCGCGAGAGCTGCTGGCGCAGATTCCGTTCAAGGCGTGGAACAAGAAAACCTGGCGGGGGTTGGGGCGCCTGTACTTCTCGCCGCTGGAGAAAGACTGAGCCCATTGCTCGCTGGCACACGACCCCTGTAGGAGCGAGCTTGCTCGCGATGTCGGGTCAGGCACCGCGGCACATCTGTCTTCCCACGTCATCGTTGACGACCATCGCGAGCAAGCTCGCTCCTACAGACGATCAAAGACCCTGTAGGAGCGAGCTCGCTCGCGATGCTGTGTCAGGCACCGCAGGGCATCTGCCTGCCCGCGTCATCGTTGACGACCATCGCGAGCAAGCTCGCTCCTACAGACGATCAAGGACCCTGTAGGAGCGAGCTTGCTCGCGATGTTGGGCCTGGCACTGCGGGACATCCGCCTTCCCGCGTCATCGTTGACGACCATCAGGGGGCGAGAATTGTTCAGTGCGCAGGTGAGCGGGTGGCCAGCACTTGTTTGTTGAGTGTGTCCACTGCCGTTTGCGAGGCCGTCACGGCATAGCCCTGCAGCAACGCCTGGAAATGATCCTCGAACAACCAGCGTCGATCAACGGTGTAGCGCTGCATGTGGCGCAGGTTGCGCTGGCGCAGCGACAGGCTCAGTGACGACGGATAGATACGCAGGTCGGCGACGTCGATCAGGCCGAACTCACCATCTTCCAGTACCAGCACATTACCCAGGTGCAGAGAGCGGAAATACACGCCGCGTTCGTGCAACTGCGCCATGAATTTGCCGAAGCGCTCCACCAGCGCCTGACGCACTTCCGGAGCGGTGATCCCTTGCAGGACCTGGCGCAGGGTATGCCCCGGCAGCGGCGTGTAGTGCACGGCGCTGCTGCCATCATCCAGACGATACAGCGCGAGGATCTGCGGCGTTGGCAGGCCCATGTTGCGCAGGCGCTCGCTGTTGACGGCAAAGCGTTCGGAATAGGCGTTGAAGCTCCCCGAGGTGTACCAGCGACGCGGCCGGAACAGCTTGAGGAAGCTGCCATCGACCAGGCGCAGCACTTTCGGCCCCAGGCCATCCTCTTCGATGATCCGGGCGTCAGTGCTCATCGCTTGCAGGGCAGGCGCAGTCAGGCGTTTCACGGAAAGCGCCAGCAGGCGGCCCGCACGCTGGTTGATGCTCAAGGCGGCGATCAGTGCCAGGGGGATCCACAGCAGGAACCAGTGCTCCTTGGGACGCGAAAGGATGCCGCCGCCCTCGGTCAGGCCGCCGCCAATCCCGAACACCAGCCAGGTCGAGGCGATGATCAACAGCGGTTGCACGCGCTGGCGCCAGCTGCTCAACAGGGCCCAGGCCTGGAAGAACAGCCAGGGGATCAGGCCGATGATGCCGACGTAATAAAGAACGCCCAGGGCGAAGTTGTGCGGCTCTGCCAGTGTGTAGCCCATGCCGACATCAACAGTAAGGTCGGCGTCATATCCGTGGCCGAGCCACGGGCGCTCGGCGATTTTTTGCAGGACGAACTGCCAGATTTCGAAACGGTAGGAGTTGCCGCGATCGAAGAGCATGTTGGAAAACAGCATGAGCACCGCTACGCCACCGGCCGCCATGATGCCCAGCAGCAGAACGGAGCGGCGATTCCAGCAGATGAAGCTCAGCCACAAGGCCGCCAGTGTCAGGGCGACCAATGGTGTACGCGAGCCGGTGGCGATGACCGCCGCGAACATGATCACCATGGCTGGAAGACTCAGCCAGAGTATCTGCGGACGTTTACAGGTCATGCTCAGGCTGAGCCAGTAGGCACAGAAAAAGCCGAACAGGTGCGAGCTCAACAAGGGGTTGTCGAACGCGCCGCCCCCGATCAGTCGTGTACCTGGCTCATAGATGCCGGCGAACAGATACAGATAGTAGATCGTCGCGATCAAGGCGACGACGGCCGCGCTGAACAGCAGCGGCTGGATGCTCTCGCTACGATAGCGAACCAGCAGGTAGCACCCGACGAACAGCATCAGCAAATGCAGCGGCGGCTTGAGCTTGCTGGCAAAGCCGTCATCGCCCGGGCTCCAGAGCAGGCTCAGCAGCGCCCAGCCGGCAAACAGCAGCAGTGCGACGAAGATCGGCTCGCGCAGCAGCTCCTTGAAAGCCCGAGGGCGCATGAGCAAAGCAATCAGCGTCGGAATACTGAACAGGCCGTAATACAGCTTATGAAGCAGGCTGCGATCCGGCAGGAAGAACAGCGAGCACAGGAGCAGGAAATAGCCAGCGGGAAGCATCCAGAGGCAAATGAAATCGAAAATTCGATGGGGGGTACTGTTTAGACCGCTGAATTGCATGCTGGGAAATTCAATCCTGAAGTTGATCGGCCATTCCGATGGTGGCCTTGTGATACTGTTTGTGCCGTCTAACAATAACAGCCTTTAGGGGATTGCCAGAACCCTGAGGAAGCTGTGCTAAAGTCAGCGTCCTTTTTATCGACATTCGCGTGATATGACCGACTCCAGTCTCTCCGCAAGCCCTTCGAGCTTGAAAATCTATTTCCGTCTGCTGGGTTACGTTCGGCCCTACATCAGCCTGTTCCTGATCAGCATCGTCGGTTTTCTGATTTTCGCCTCGACGCAGCCAATGCTCGGCTACATCCTCAAGTACTTCGTCGATGGCCTGTCCAATCCCGAAGCGGTGTTGTTCCCCAGCGTGCCTTACCTGCGCGACCTGCAACTGCTGCAAGCCGTGCCGTTGCTGATCATCCTGATCGCTGCCTGGCAGGGGCTGGGATCTTATCTGGGCAACTACTTCCTGGCCAAGGTTTCCCTCGGGCTGGTACATGACTTGCGGGTGCAGTTGTTCAATAACCTTCTGGTGCTGCCTAACCGATACTTCGACAAGCATAACTCGGGTCATCTGATTTCCCGCATCACCTTTAACGTCACAATGGTGACGGGGGCGGCAACAGATGCGATCAAGGTCGTAATTCGTGAGGGTATGACGGTTATCTTCCTGTTCGCCTCGTTGTTGTTCATGAACTGGAAGCTGACGCTGGTCATGGTTGCGATCCTGCCGTTGATCGCATTCATGGTGGGTACCGCGAGCAAGAAATTCCGCAAGCAGAGCAAGAAAATCCAGGCGGCCATGGGTGATGTGACGCACGTGGCGTCGGAAACCATCCAGGGCTATCGCGTGGTGCGCAGCTTCGGCGGCGAGGCCTACGAAGAAAAGCGTTTCTTCAATGCGAGCCAGGGCAACACCGACAAACAATTGCGCATGACCCGTACCGGCGCCATTTACACGCCATTGCTGCAATTGGTGATCTACAGCGCCATGGCCGTGCTGATGTTCCTGGTGCTGTTCCTGCGTGGCGATGCCTCTGCCGGTGACATGGTTGCCTACATCACACTGGCGGGCCTGCTGCCCAAGCCGATCCGCCAGTTGTCCGAAGTCAGCTCGACCATCCAGAAAGGCGTGGCCGGTGCCGAGAGTATCTTCGAGCAGCTGGACGTCGAGCCGGAAGTCGATACCGGCACCGTCGAGCGCGACGTCGTGAACGGTCGCCTGGACGTACGCAACCTGAGCTTCACTTACCCAGGCACCGACCGCCAGGTACTCGACGACATCAACTTTTCGGTCGAGCCGGGACAAATGGTGGCGCTGGTCGGGCGCTCGGGCAGTGGCAAGTCGACCCTGGCCAACCTGATTCCGCGGTTCTACCACCACGACAAGGGCGAAATCCTGATCGACGGCGTCGAAGTCGAGCAATACAAGCTGTTGAACCTGCGCCGGCACATCGCCCAGGTGACGCAGCACGTCACCCTGTTCAGCGATACCGTGGCCAATAACATTGCCTACGGCGATCTGGCGGGCGCACCCCGTGAAGACATCGAAAAGGCGGCCCGGGATGCCTATGCCATGGACTTCATCGCGCAACTGCCCAACGGCCTGGACACCCAGGTCGGTGAGAACGGCGTGCTGCTGTCCGGTGGCCAGCGCCAGCGACTGGCAATCGCCCGGGCGCTGTTGAAGAACGCGCCGCTGCTGATCCTCGACGAGGCCACCTCGGCCCTCGACACCGAGTCGGAGCGGCACATCCAGGCCGCGCTGGACCAGGTGATGAAAGGCCGTACCACGCTGGTCATCGCCCACCGCCTGTCGACCATCGAGAAAGCCGATCTGATTCTGGTCATGGATCAGGGGCGGATCGTCGAACGCGGCACGCACAGCCAGTTGCTGGCACAAAACGGTTACTACGCACGTCTGAACGCCATGGGGCTCGATGCCCCGGCCGAAGACATCGCCTGAGCCCCTGCGGTCATCCATGCCGATGGCCAACAAAGGTCGCAGCCTGAGGTTTTCCGACCTGAACAGGCTGCGATTTCCTGATTTTGCCTGTCACATTCATGCCATGCGCAAGACCCGCGCCAACCCTGTGCTAATATCCCGCCCTTGTTCATTTTGTATGTGGGATGCTCCATGAAGTTGTCCATGCCGCGATTCGATCAAGCCCCTGTATTGGTGGTCGGCGATGTCATGCTCGACCGCTACTGGCATGGCGGTACCTCACGGATTTCCCCTGAGGCGCCGGTACCGGTGGTCAAGGTCGAGCAGATCGAAGACCGCCCGGGCGGTGCCGCCAACGTTGCGCTGAACATTGCCGCGCTCGGTGCGCCGGCCTCGCTGGTCGGCGTCACCGGTGACGACGAAGCAGCCGACAGCCTGGCCAACAGCCTCAAGGGGGCGGGTGTGCGGGCATTGTTTCAGCGTATTGCGCACCAGCCGACCATCGTCAAGCTGCGGGTCATGAGTCGTCACCAGCAACTGCTGCGCATCGACTTCGAAGAGCGCTTCGCCACCGATGCCCTCGCGCTGGGTACGCAGGTCGACGAACTGCTCGACGGCACCAAGGTGCTGGTGCTGTCCGATTACGGCAAAGGCGCGCTGAAGAATCACCAGGTGCTGATCCAGGCGGCCCGCGCCCGTGGCATTCCGGTGCTTGCCGACCCCAAGGGCAAGGATTTCTCGATCTACCGGGGCGCGAGCCTGATTACTCCCAACCTCAGCGAGTTCGAAGCGATCGTCGGCGGTTGTGTCGACGAGCATGACCTGGTGAGCAAGGGCGCGCAGTTGATGCATGACCTCGACCTGGGGGCCTTGCTGGTCACCCGCGGTGAGCACGGCATGACCCTGCTGCGCCCGGACCACCCGGCGCTGCACCTGCCGGCACGTGCGCGAGAGGTATTCGACGTGACCGGTGCCGGCGATACCGTGATTTCCACCCTGGCCGCTGCAATCGCCGCTGGCGAGGAGTTGCCGCACGCGGTGGCACTGGCCAACCTGGCCGCCGGCATCGTGGTCGGCAAGCTCGGTACGGCGGCCATCAGCGCCCCGGAACTGCGTCGCGCCATCCAGCGTGAGGAAGGCTCCGAACGCGGCGTGCTGGGCCTGGAGCAACTACGCCTGGCGGTCGACGATGCGCGTGCGCACAACGAGAGGATCGTCTTTACCAACGGTTGCTTCGATATTCTGCATGCCGGTCATGTCACGTACCTGGAACAGGCACGGGCCCAAGGCGATCGTTTGATCGTCGCCGTCAACGACGACGCGTCGGTCAGCCGCCTGAAGGGGCCTGGCCGCCCGATCAACAGTGTCGACCGGCGCATGGCCGTGCTGGCAGGGCTGGGTGCGGTAGACTGGGTGATCAGCTTTTCCGAAGGCACGCCCGAGAACCTGCTGCGCGAGGTCAAGCCGGACGTGCTGGTCAAGGGCGGCGATTACGGGATCGACCAGGTGGTTGGCGCGGACATCGTGACGGCCTACGGGGGAACCGTGAAAGTGCTGGGTCTGGTGGAAAACAGCTCGACGACGGCGATTGTCGAGAAGATTCGCAACCATTGAATGTATTTGACGACGCCTGTTTCATCCAGGGGGTGAGCGGGTTTTACCGTGAGAACATGACCGCTCCGATAATATCGGGCGGTTTTGGCACAATACTCTCACCCGCTTTTATCTAGTGGTAAAAGATTGATGAAAGTAATGCTTCTGGTGATGGACGAACAGCGTGTGATTCTGGATCGTCTGTATGAAATCGTGCAGCAGAACTGCGACGAGTGCATCGTCTATCGCCTGAGTAAAAAGCAGCAGATGAACCTGGGGCCGTTTCTCGCTTCAGTCAATTACCAGACTTTCGACCGGGTCGTGATTTTCTCGCGGGTCAAACGTCTGGTGCCTCAACTCAGAGTCTTGAAGTGCATCCCTGGCCTGATTTTCCTCGAGCATGACGCTTATCAGAACTACATGCCCGAGAGTAAATACCAAAGGGTTTATTCGCGCCTGTACAGCCGTTTGCCAAGTTCCCGTGCGCTGATTTCCGGCGCGGTGGTGGCGCGGCGGATGAAGTCCGAAAACATTGACGCCGTGTTCGTTTCAAAGGGATATGACGAACAGATGCTGCACAATACCGGCGGTGTGCGGGATATTCCGGCGGGCTTTCTGGGCAGCCTGAAAAGTACCGAGTACTCGCAGCGCAAGGCATTGCTTGAAGCTCTCGCACAACGCACCGGCATGTTGGTGACACGCACCAAGTCGGGCACCGAATACCTGGAAATGCTCAATCGCATCAAGATCTTCGTCAGTGCCGATATCGGCATGAATGAGTTCATGATCAAGAACTTTGAAGCAATGGCGTGTGGCTGTGTGCTGCTGGCCTGGAGCCAAGGCGAAGAAGATGAGCTTTTGGGTTTTGAGGATATGCACAACACGGTGTTCTACCGCTCCGAAGAGGAAGCCGTGGAAAAACTCCAGTTGCTGCAAAGTGATCCGGAACTGACGGCGCGTATCGCCAGTAACGGTCAGGCGTTCGCCGAAAGCCAGTACTCCTTTGCCCGTGTCGGGCGTGCGCTCGCTGTCGAGATCCAGCGTGAAATGCGCCCCTGGCAACCGCCTTCGCTGCTCACTCGCTGGTGGGTCAAGCTGCGGTACGGCATGCAGGTCCCGGAGCAGTGACGGGGCCTCGACCACCACACACCGAAGAGTGCCTGGCGCTGGATGCGTTGCCCGGCGGTTACCAGTCCATTCCCGACGCTCTGCCGCAGGCTCTGAAAGAATGCCTGCGCAAGGCGAGGCGAGTGGTGCTGGTCGCCAACAACCCCGCCATCACTCGGGAAGATTTCCAGGCGCTGGACATCGGCGCCGACGACGTCGTCGTCAGCTTCAACAAATGCGTCGTGGCGTCGCTGCTGACACCGCAGAGCGTCAATCTGTTCGTCCACGGTTTCAATGCGCCGGATGCGTATTTTTTCGGCCTTCCCTACGGGCCGGGCGTGCAACGCCTGCTCAATCACGCGGATGCGCGCTGCTTCACCATGCTGGTGGGGTGTACGGGGCAGATGTGCCCATTGCCGCAGGTCGCGCTCTACTGGGAGCGAATCCCGCTGCCGGCCCTGTGGAACTACCCGGTCGATCGTCCGGACGGCAAGCGTTATGTCGGCCCGACCACCGGCTTCAATGTGCTGGTATTGCTCGATTGGCTGCGTGGGCAGGCCGATTACAACTTTCAGCTCATGACCCTGGGGTTCTCCAACGAGGCGGGTAAACGCTGGGGCGGGCATGCCTGGGATTATGAGCGTGACTGGTTGCAACAGTCCGGCGTGATAACGATACCGCTGCGGCCTCGCCGGTGGTGGCAGAAACTGTTCAATCGTCGATGACGTGCAACCGATTGCCGGATGGGCAACGGAAGATCAACTTTCAAGGGGTGCTGTCGAGTGTTGAATATTGCGGTGGCTTTTTTTGGTATCCCGAGAAATTCGCAAATCTGCTTTCCTTCCATTGAAGAAAACGTACTGGCCCGGCTTCCGCGTGACAGTCACGTAAAGTGCTTTTACCACTTGTATGAAATCAACGAAGTGCAGAATTCGCGCTCGGGCGAACAAGGTGAATTGAAGGCTGACAACTACGAGCCTTTCAAGTCCATGACCGGGCAACTGACGTCCACCGACGGAGTGCTGGAGCGCTGGAACTTCGAACAGGTAAAAGCGTTGGGCGATACCTGGGCCGATGATTACGCGTCACTTCGCAACCTGATCTATCAGCTCAATTCGCTGCATACGGTCACGACCATGATGGAGTCGTTCAAACCGGACTTCGTCGTGTTCGTCAGGCCGGATATCTGTTTTCACACGGCTCTTCCCACGTATGTGTTCAAGCATGCCGAAAACCGCCGGCGCAATACCTACATTCCAGACTGGCAATGGTGGGGCGGGCTGAATGATCGTTTTGCCATTTGCGGGCGTGACACTTATGTCGCCTACGGCAAAAGGATCGAGCGCATCTTCGAGTTCAGCAAGGTGACGGGAAGAAAGTTGCACTCCGAGCGCCTGCTCAAGTTCGCGCTGCAACAGGCCGGGGCGAAAATTTGCACCCTGGACACCCAGGCTTCGCGGGTTCGCATCACCGGGACATTCGCCGAGGAATCGTTTTCTCCCAAGCGTGGCATGGGCAAGCGCGAGAATCGCTACTTCCACTTCTTCGCCCGGTTGCGCACCTGGATGGACAAGCAGCGAGCCTGACGTCACGCCAGGCTATTTGCGCAGGCTCCCGCGCACCAGTCGAACCAGGCCCAGGGCCTTGACGCTGAGCTTCTTCAGGCCCTGGCGTGGAGGCTTCGGCACTTCCAGCCCCTGTTGAGCCACCCAGTCCTTCCAGCGAATACGTTCCTCGCTCACGGTCCAGCCGTCCTGGATGGCAAAGCTCTCCGCCAGGTACAACCCTCGGGTACTGGCGGGGATCAGCTTGTCGCGCTTGAGCGTGTACAGCTCGGCAAGCGGCAGGCCATCCTTGAGGGGCATCAGGTACAGGTCCGGGCGTTTACGGTCCAGGCGGGCCACCAACTGATCGCCCTCCAGGCGCTCGTCGACATGAAACAGGCTCAGGGACTTGGCTTCCTTGGGGACGTCCAGGCGCAAGTCATAGATCAACTGCAGCGAAGCGGTGGGCAGATGCACATAGGCTTGTGGCCGCTCGATCAATTGCAGGTTGGCACAGCGTACCGGTCGCGCCGCGCCGGACAGCGGTGTCAGGCGGAACGGCAATGCCTCGCGATAATGCAGGGCAGAGGCGTAGGGCGCTGGCAGCCAGGTGTCATTGAAGCGGCCGCCGAGCCAGCCTTCCGGGGTTTCCAGCAGGCATTCCTCGGCGATCTCCTGGATCGCCGTGTGCAGCGGCAGGTTCAGTTCGTGGGCCGGTACGTAACCGGAAATCAGCTTGAGCACCACATCGCCGCGATCCTGCCGCCGCTGGCGCACCAGCACCCAGTAATCACGATTCTGCCAATGCAGGGTCAGGCGTACCGAGACCCCGAGGTTGGCCAGCTCCAGGGCAAACCGCTCGCTGTCCGCCACCGTCACCTGGCGACGACGTTGCAGGGTCTGGGCAAAATTGAGCGGCATGCCGACTTTCTGGTAACTCAGGCCTTCGGGAGTCGCTTCGACGAATAACGGCAGGGTCTTGAAGTTGCTCGGGTTCTTTCTTATGAGCGTACGCGGCATGTCGGCTCCTGCATTAAGGCCGCGAGGGCGGCATCAGTGTCTGCCCAGAACCTGGGCAACGGTCGCGACGTTGTGGGCCAGATGCAGCGGGTTGATGGTCCCGACAATCGCACTGGCCACACCCGGATGTTCAAACAGCAGCTCGAAGCTGGCGCGCACCGGGTCCACACCCGGGCTCAGGCAGGCGTGGCCGCTGGCGAGGGCTTTCTTGACCAGGATGGCTTTGCCGTGAGCAGCAGCATAGTCAATGACCGCCTTCTCGTGCTGCTCGTTCAGATTGTAGGTGACCATTGCACAATCGCCTTGCTCCAGCGCCTTGAGCCCGCCGTCGACGGTTTTGCCGGAAAAGCCGAAGCCGCGAATCTTGCCCTCGGCCTTGAGCGCCGCCAGGGTGGCGTACACCTCGCTGTCGTTGAGAATCGCCAGGTCATTGCCGTCGGAGTGCACCAGCACCAGGTCGATGAAATCCGTTTCCAGGCGTTGCAGGCTGCGTTCCACCGAGAGCCGCGTATGCGCAGCGCTGAAATCGTGGCGGGACTGACCGTCGGCAAATTCTTCGCCGACCTTGCTGACGATCACCCAGTCGTGGCGCTGGCCGCGCAACAGTGGGCCGAGGCGTTCTTCGCTACGGCCATAGGCGGGGGCCGTGTCGATCAGATTGATGCCCAGGTCGCGCGTCAGCTTGAGCAGGCGGCGTGCGTCGTCATCGTCGGGAATCTGGAAGCCATTGGGGTATTTGACGCCCTGGTCGCGGCCCAGTTTGACCGTGCCCAGGCCCAGCGGCGAAACCATCAGGCCGGTGCTGCCCAGCGGCCGGTGCAGGTCGTGCAGAGTGGGTACGCTCATGGCAGCAGTTGCTCCCAGGCCGGCACGCCCATCGGTGGCCTTGGCAGCTCGGGCAGCGGCGCCGGGTGGCCGGGCTGGATGCCGTCGCGTTGCAGGGCGCTGATCACGCGGTCAGCGAAGTCCGGGGCCAGCGCCAGTTTGGTCGGCCAGCCCACCAGCAGGCGACCCTGCTCGGCGAGGAAGGCATTGTCCGGACGGGTCAGGCCCGATTGCAGCGGCTCGGCACGATCCACGCGCAGGGTCGCCCATTGCACGGTGCTCAGGTCAATCCATGGCAGCAACTGCGCGAGTTCTTTCTGCGCGGTGGCGATCTGCTCCGCTGGTTCGCGGGCGACGCCCTCGGCTTCGGCGATGTCGCCGCCCAGATACCAGACCCATTGACCATCGGCGGCCGGGTGGGTGGTGACGGTGATGCGCGGTTTGGTGCCGCCGCCCAGGCAATGGGCATATAGCGGTTTGAGGCCGGGGCCCTTGGCGATGATCATGTGCAACGGTCGACGCTGCATGGCCGGCTGGCTCAGGCCCATCGCTTCCAGCAACGCGGCGGTGCCGGCGCCGGCACTCATGACGATGCGCTGGGCTCGGATCTCGCGCTCGTCGACCTTGAGGCCGACCAGCACGCCATCCTCGAGCAGCGGTTCGATATGCTGGCCGGCCAGCAGGCCGTCGCCGCCCAGGTCCGCCAGGCGCTGGATCAGGCTCGGCACGTCGATCACCAGTTCCGCCAGGCGATAGACTTTGCCCTTGAAGCGTTTGTCTTGCAGGGCGGGTGGCAACTGGTCGCCCTTGACCTGATCGACCCGGCCGCGCACGGCTTTGCTGGCGAAGAAGCTGGTGAGGTTGCCGGCGAGGGTGCCCGGCGACCAGAGGTAGTGCGCTTCGGACAACAGGCGCACGCCGGACAGGTCCAGCTCGCCGTCGCCAGCCAGGGCTTCACGCCAGCGGCGCGGCATGTCGGCGATGGCTTCCGAGGCGCCGGTCAGCGCACCGTGCAGCGCGTATTTGGCGCCGCCATGGATGATCCCCTGGGACTTGACGCTCTGCCCGCCACCGAGGCTGGCGCTTTCCACCAGCACGGTCGAAAAGCCCTGGCGGCGCAGGCGCGCATTCAACCAGAGGCCGGCAACGCCAGCGCCGACAATCAGGACGTCGGTGGAAATAACGGATGGCATGCAGCGACCTCAGTGGTTCAAGACGAGGTCGCAGTATACAGAGCTACGGATGACCTGTAGGAGCGAGCTTGCTCGCGATGGCGGTGTGTCTGATCCGAAAGGGCCAGCCGACACGCCGTCATCGCGAGCAAGCTCGCTCCTACAGGGGGCCTATTTCAGTGGCCGGCGGTTTTGGAGAACAACTGGATGACCACCACGCCGAGCACGATCAGCGCCATCCCCAGCATGGCCGGTACGTCCAGCTTCTGCCCGTAGATGAACAGCGCCGCGACGCTGACCATGACGATGCCCATGCCCGCCCACACGGCGTAGGCCACGCCCACCGGCACGCTGCGTACCACCAGGGTCAGCATCCAGAACGCGATGGCGTAGCCGGTGATGACCAGCACCAGCGGCAGTGGGGTGCTGAAGCCCTTCACGGCTTTCATCGAAACCGTGGCGATCACTTCGGCGCAGATGGCGATAGCCAGATAGTAGTAAGCGGTCATGGGGGCTTCCTCGTGTGACGTGTTGCTTTCTGAGTTAGCATTCTAGGGATTGGCCAGATGCGTTAAAGTCATTACCTATCTGATTTGGAGATGGGTTGATCATGCAATGGGACCTGGACCAACTGCGCCTGTTTGTCAGCGTAGCGGAGCAACGATCGTTTTCCGCAGTGGCGCGGCAGCAGCGCAAGGCGCAGTCGGCGGTGAGCAGCTCGATTGCCCTGCTCGAAGATGACCTGGGCATGAGCCTGTTCGATCGCAGCAGCGGCCGCCAACCCAGGCTCACCGAGGCCGGCCATGCCCTGCTGGAGGAGGCGCGGGAGGTGCTGCGCCAGTGCGAGCGCCTCAATGGCCGGGCGTTGGCGATGATGCGCGGGCAGGAAGCGCGGATCCGCCTGGCGCAGGATGAGGCGATGCCATTTGCGCCGGTCATCGACAGCCTGGATGCCCTGGCTGAACAATTCCCCAGCCTGGAGGTGCAACTGTCCAACGGTACCCAGGGCGATGTGGCGCGCAAACTGGTGGAGCGCCATGCCGACCTCGGGTTGCTGTTCTATCACGAGCAGATTCCCGAGGCGCTGGAGCGGCGGGTGCTGGGCAGTATCGACATGGTCACGGTCTGTGGGGTCGATCATCCGATGGCCGCCATGGGTGAGGTCAACTGTCAGCAACTGGCCCAGCATCGCCAGCTGTTGATGGCTGCCCAATCCAGTGTCTATCCCGGCAGCGAGCCCGCCAGCCCACAGGTCTGGCGGGCGGACAGCTTTTATGTGATCGCCGAACTGCTCATGCGTGGCCTCGGCTGGGCGTGGCTGCCACGTAACGTCGTGCAGTATTCCGGCTATCACAACAAGATCGTCGAATTGGTCAGCGAATGGACCCCGCCGGCACTGGTGGTCGAGCTGGTCTGGCGTCGCGACGAGCCTTTGGGCCCGGCGGCGCGCTGGCTGGCCGAATGTTTTGCCGTGCACTTGCAGGCGATCGGCGACAAAAGTGGATAAACTCCGCCGCCATGAATAGAACTCTCTACACCGCGCTGTTTTACCTGGGGCTGCCACTGGTAGCGATTCGGCTGTGGCTGCGCTCGCGCAAGGCGCCGGCCTATGCCAAACGCATCGGTGAGCGTTTCTCCTACGGGCTGCCGGCGATGAAGCCGGGCGGCATCTGGGTGCACGCGGTGTCCGTGGGCGAAAGCATCGCGGCGGCGCCGATGATCCGCGCGTTGCTGCAACGCTATCCGGCGCTGCCGATCACCGTCACCTGCATGACCCCGACCGGTTCGGAACGCATCCAGGCGCTGTTCGCCAATGAGCCGCGCATCCAGCACTGCTATTTGCCCTACGACCTGCCGTGCGCCGCGGCGCGTTTCCTGGATCGGGTGCGGCCGACGCTGGCGGTGATCATGGAAACCGAGCTGTGGCCCAACCACATTCACCAGTGCGCCAAACGCGGGATTCCCGTGGCGCTGGCCAATGCACGGCTGTCCGAGCGTTCTGCCAAAGGCTACGCACGCTTTGCCAAGCTGACCCAGCCGATGCTCGCCGAGATGAACCTGTTTGCGGTGCAGACCGAAGCCGAAGCCCAACGTTTCCGCGATTTGGGCGCCCGTGCCGAGACCGTCGAAGTGACCGGCTCGATCAAGTTCGACCTGACCATCGACCCGGCCTTGCTGCAGCGCGCCAGCGAGTTGCGCGGGCAATGGCAGGCGCAGGAGCGCCCGGTGTGGATCGCCGCCAGCACCCACGACGGCGAAGATGAAGTGGTGCTGGCAGCGCATCGCCAGTTGCTGGCCAGTCACCCCGACGCCTTGCTGATCCTGGTGCCACGCCATCCGGAACGCTTCAATCCGGTGTTCGAACTGTGCAAGCAGCAGGATTTCGCGACGATCCGTCGTTCCACCGGCGAACCGGTGACAGCCGGCACGTCGGTGTTGCTGGGCGACACCATGGGCGAGTTGCTGTTCCTGTATGCCCTGGCCGACAGCGCTTTTGTCGGCGGCAGCCTGGTGCCCAACGGTGGCCACAACCTGCTGGAGCCCGCCGCGCTGGCCAAACCGGTGCTCAGCGGGCCGCACCTGTTCAACTTCCTGGAGATCGCCGCGCAACTACGCGCGGCCGGTGCGTTGCAGGAAGTGGAAGACGCCGAAGGCCTGGCGCTGGCCGTGCAGCGCCTGTTCGAATTGCCGCGCGATGCACAGCGCATGGCCGAGGCGGGGCTGAAAGTCATGCGCACCAACCAGGGCGCGTTGCAGCGCTTGCTCGATGGGTTGGGGCGGTTGATCGAGCGTTGATCGTTCCCTCCTGTGGGAGCGAGCCTGCTCGCGATGAGGGCCCAGGCAACCTGATGCAACAGGCCGCCCGCGTTATCGTTGACGCTTATCGCGAGCAGGCTCGCTCCCACAAGTTGGAGGTGGGAGCATCCCCGGCTTAATGATCAGGGCCGTGCCTTGAGCTGCGCCTCTGCCGCCTTGGCCAGGTCCGGTGGCAGGAAGTCCTTGTCCGGGTTGTAGTCGGGCTTGAGGTAGCGCTTGAGGTCTTCCAGGTCCCCCGGGTTCAGGGTGCCGGCGGCCTGCTTGAGGCGCAGGTTGTCGAGGATGTAGTCGTAGCGGGTGTTGTTGTAGTCGCGTACCGAGTTGTACAGCTGACGCTGGGCATCGAGCACGTCGACGATGTTGCGCGTCCCCACCTGATAGCCGATTTCGGTCGCTTCCACCGCGCTCTGGTTGGAAATGATCGACTGCTTGCGCGCCTGCACCTGTTCCACATCGGTATTCACCGCGCGGTGCAGGTTGCGGGTGTTTTCCACCACTTGCCGACGCAGGCTTTCGCGCTGTTGTTCGTTCTGGTCCAGTTGCGAGTACGACTGGCGCACCTGCGAGCTGGTCAGCCCGCCGCTGTAGATCGGAATATTCAGTTGCAGCGCCAGGGTGGTTTGTTCGACGGGGCCACCGTAGTTCTGGCCGAACGCGTTCGGGTTGCTGAAGCCAAAGGCGTCGTTGTCGCCCCGCTCGTACTTGGCGACGGCGTCGACGGTCGGCAAGTGGCCGGCCTTGCGCTGGCGCAGCGTTTCTTCGGCGGCACTGACCGCAAAGTTGCTGGCCAGCAGATTGAGGTTCTGCTTGGCGGCGGTGTCGACCCAGGCCTTGGCGTCGTTCGGCGCCGGCGGCAGGATCGGCAACGAATGCACCATGCCCTGGATCGAGTTGTACTGACGGTTGGTCAGGGTGATCAGTGCTTCGAATGCATCATCCACCTGACGCTGGGCAACGATCCGGTTGGCCCGCGCGGTGTCGTAGCTGGCCTGGGATTGCAGCACGTCGGTCTTGTCCGACAGGCCGACGTCGAAGCGCTCGTTGGACTGGTCGAGCTGGCGCTTGAAGGCGGCTTCTTCGGCCTTGGTCGAGGCCAGCGTGTCCTGGCTGCGCAGCACGTTGAAGTAGTCTTCGGCGGTTTGCAGAATCAGGTTCTGCTCGGTCGCCGACAGTTGCAGCGCCGCCTGCTCGTTGACGTTCTTGGCGGCCTGGTACTGGAACCAGCGATCGGCACGAAACAACGGCTGCGCCAACGTGGCCTGATAGGAGTTGGCGCTGCGGTTGGCGATGGCCGACGGTTGATTGATGTCGGTGCGCACGTTGGCCACCTGACCACCGCCGGAGAGGTTGGGCAGCAGGCCGGCACGGGCCTGGGGCACGACTTCTTTCTGGGCGCCATACTGGGCGCGGGCGGCAGCCAGGTCGGCGTTGTTGTCCACCGCTTCCTGATAGACGCTGACCAGATCGGTTTTGGTCGCCAGGGGCGCTTCTGCTGCCCAGGCCATTCCATTGGACGCACAAGACACGGCAACGGCCAGTGAGAGTTTGCGCAGCATGAGGCGATCCCTAAAAATTGATATTACGCTGATAATTCAGGCGCCAAGGTAAGACGCGGCCTGCACAGCGTCAAGGCGCAGTGCGGCGTAGCGAGTGTAGTTGCGCCTTGGGGCGGCAACAATCCTGCAATTACGCCATTCATCATGGTGATTGCCGCGGTGTTGGCGTTCCTGGCCAGTTATGTCTAGACTGGCCGGGTTCTTGTCGGGGTGCCTTGCTATGAGGCTGAGATCGAATAATTTCGGATCCCGTTGAACCTGATCAGGTTAGCGCCTGCGTAGGGAACAAGATTTCTCGTCACCCGGCGAGTCCTCTTGTGCTTCGTCCGGGATGTCGTTCGCCATCGAACTACCCCTCGAGCACTGAGCACAGCACAGCTGGTTTTCCAGTACACGTGCGTCCATTCGTTACAGGTTCGCTCCGACAAAATCCCCATGCCTGGATGCCGTCTGGAGAGCCCGTGATGACGATAAAACTAAAAAATACGACCAACCTCAGTGATTCGGCGCAAGTCGATCAGCAATCGGTTCAGCCGTTTACCCGCTCGCAAAAAATCTATGTCCAGGGCTCCCGTCCGGACATCCTCGTGCCCATGCGTGAAATCAGCCTCGACGTGACGCCGACCGACTTCGGCGGCGAGGTCAACGCACCGGTCACGGTCTATGACACCTCCGGCCCGTACACCGACCCCAATGTCATCATCGACGTGCGCAAAGGCCTGGCCGACGTGCGTTCGCCGTGGATCGAAGCCCGTGGCGACACCGAGCGCCTGAGCGGCCTGAGCTCCAACTTCGGCCAGGAGCGCCTGGCCGATCCGGAGCTGACCAAGCTGCGCTTCGCCCACGTCAACAACCCGCGCCGCGCCAAGGCCGGGTCCAACGTCACCCAGATGCACTACGCCCGCCAGGGCATCATCACCGCCGAGATGGAATACGTCGCCATCCGCGAAAACATGAAACTGGAAGTCGCCCGCGCTTCCGGCCTGCTCGACCAGCAGCACGCCGGCCACAGCTTCGGCGCCAGCGTGCCGAAGGTCATCACTCCGGAATTCGTGCGTGAGGAGATCGCCCGCGGTCGCGCGATCATCCCTGCCAACATCAACCACACCGAACTGGAACCGATGATCATCGGCCGTAACTTCCTGGTGAAGATCAACGGCAACATCGGCAACAGCGCCCTGGGTTCGTCTATCGAAGAAGAAGTGGCGAAGCTGACCTGGGGCATTCGCTGGGGTTCGGACACGGTCATGGACTTGTCCACCGGCAAGCACATCCACGAAACCCGCGAGTGGATCATCCGCAACTCGCCGGTGCCGATCGGCACGGTGCCGATCTACCAGGCCCTGGAAAAAGTCGGCGGCGTGGCCGAGGACCTGACCTGGGAGCTGTTCCGCGACACGCTGATCGAGCAGGCCGAGCAGGGCGTCGACTACTTCACCATCCACGCCGGCGTGCTGCTGCGCTACGTGCCGATGACCGCCAAGCGGGTGACCGGCATCGTTTCGCGCGGTGGTTCGATCATGGCCAAGTGGTGCCTGGCGCACCACAAGGAAAACTTCCTCTACACCCATTTCGAAGACATCTGCGAAATCATGAAGGCCTACGACGTCAGCTTCTCGCTGGGCGACGGCCTGCGTCCGGGTTCGATTGCCGACGCCAACGACGAAGCGCAGTTCGGTGAGCTGGAAACCCTCGGCGAGCTGACCAAGATCGCCTGGAAGCACGACGTGCAGTGCATGATCGAAGGTCCGGGCCATGTGCCGATGCAGTTGATCAAGGAAAACATGGACAAGCAGCTGGAGTGCTGCGACGAGGCGCCGTTCTACACCCTGGGCCCGTTGACCACCGACATTGCGCCGGGCTACGACCACATCACCTCCGGTATCGGTGCGGCGATGATCGGCTGGTTCGGTTGCGCCATGCTCTGCTACGTGACGCCCAAGGAGCACCTGGGCCTGCCGAACAAGGATGACGTGAAGACCGGGATCATCACCTACAAGATCGCCGCCCATGCCGCCGATCTGGCCAAGGGACATCCGGGGGCGCAGATCCGCGACAATGCCCTGAGCAAGGCGCGTTTCGAATTCCGCTGGGAAGACCAGTTCAACCTGGGCCTGGATCCGGACACCGCCCGTTCGTATCACGATGAGACCCTGCCGAAGGATTCGGCCAAGGTCGCGCACTTCTGCTCCATGTGCGGGCCGAAATTCTGCTCGATGAAGATCACCCAGGAAGTGCGCGAGTACGCGGCCAACCAGCGGATCGACACGGTCGACGCGGACGTCGCCCAGGGCATGGCCGAACAGGCCGAGCGCTTCAAGCAGGAAGGCAGTCAGCTGTACCAGAAAGTTTGATCCTGAGGCCTGTCGGCCTCATCGCGGGCGAGCCCGCTCCTACAGGATGTATGCGATCCCTGTAGGAGCGGGCTTGCCCGCGATTGCGATCTCCACAACAACAAATGTCCCTCTGAGATAACCCCCTTGAGCATCCAACCCAGCACCTACTCCCCCGACATCGCCGTACCCGCCGACAAGCGTGTGTTCGGTGGTCGCGACCTGTTTTCCCTGTGGTTTTCCTTAGGTATCGGCCTGATGGTGTTGCAGACCGGCGCCTTGCTCGCGCCGGGCCTGGGCCTTTCGGGTTCGTTGCTGGCGATTTTCCTCGGCACCCTGGTCGGCGTCCTGCTGCTGGCGGCGGTCGGGGTGATCGGCAGCGACACCGGCCTGTCGTCGATGGCTGCGCTGAAACTCAGCCTCGGCAGCAAGGGTGCCAGCGTCCCGGCGGTGTTGAATTTGCTGCAACTGATCGGCTGGGGCTCGTTCGAAATCATCGTCATGCGCGACGCCGCCAGTCTGTTGGGCGCCCGCGCGTTCAGCGACGGCAGTCTGCTGGCCAATCCGCTGCTGTGGACCGTGTTCTTCGGCGGCCTGGCGACTTTGTTGGCGGTCAGCGGTCCGTTGACCTTCGTGCGCCAGATCCTGCGCAAGTGGGGTATCTGGCTGTTGCTGGCAGCGTGCACCTGGCTGACCTGGAACCTGTTCGCCAAGGCCGACCTGGCCGCCTTGTGGGCCCAGGCTGGCGACGGCTCGATGCCATTCGCCGTGGGCTTCGACATCGCCATCGCCATGCCGCTGTCGTGGCTGCCGCTGATTGCCGACTACTCGCGTTTCGGCAAACGCGCGAAAAACGTGTTCGGCGGCACGGCCGTGGGCTTCTTCATCGGTAACTTCTGGCTGATGAGCCTGGGCGTGGCTTACACCCTGGCGTTCGCCCCGAGTGGCGAAGTCAATGCCCTGTTGCTGGCCCTGGCCGGTGCGGGCCTGGGTATTCCGTTGCTGCTGATTTTGCTCGACGAGTCGGAAAACGCCTTCGCCGACATTCACTCGGCGGCGGTTTCCAGCGGCATCCTGCTGCGCTTGAAAGTCGAGCACCTGGCCCTGGCCATCGGTGTGGTCTGCACCCTGATCGCCCTGCTGGCGCCGCTGGCGCAGTACCAGAACTTCCTGCTGCTGATCGGCTCGGTGTTCGCGCCGCTGTTCGGCGTGGTGCTGGTGGATCACTTCATCCTGCGCAAGCGCAGTGGCCAGGTCGCTTCAGCCGCGTTGCGCTGGCCGGCGCTGCTGGCCTGGCTGGGTGGCATCAGCACTTATCATCTGCTGGCCAACCTGTATCCGGATGTCGGCGCAACCCTGCCGGCGCTGGTCCTGGCAGGGCTGTTGCAACTGGTGCTGGGCCGGGCCTTCAGCTACGGCCGGGAAACAGCTCGGGCTTGAGAATGCCGTTCAGGCGAGGGTAGGGGATCTTCAGTTCGACGTGGCCCAGCGCGTAAGGCGCAATGGTGCTCACCTGGTACTTGAGGATCACCCCACCGTAGGTCAGCGCCACGTTCTGGGTTTTCTGGAACGGCCAGCTCTTCACGAACTCCGCTTCCTGATCGAGCTTGGTGCTGATCAGCCAGCTGTTGTGCGCCACCTGCGCGGCTTTCCAGAACGCCTCTTCCTGGCCCGGCAGCAGCATGTCGGACAGGTTCAGCACCTTGTGTTGCTGACGCGAATAGTTGATGAAACCGCGACCCGGCGTGCCGTGGGCACCGCCGGTGTCCAGGTAGCTGGAAAATTCGATGATCACCAAGCCGTCATGCTGCTCGCGTACCTTGGCCTGCAAATAGCTGCTGTTGCGTGGTGCTGCCGTGCGCAGGAACTCATCGCGATAGGCCGCCAGCGTCGGCGCCGTCGGGGCGTCCGGCGCGGTACGGGTCATTTGCAGCAAGCGCTTTTCGACAATGCCATCCAGTGCCGGCTCGGCAGGGAAGCGCAGCGTGTCGATATTCACCAGCGGGCAGTCGGCGCTCGTGCAGCCGGGCTTCAACTGCTCGGAGGTGTCGCGCGTCACTTCCAGCGGTACTCGGTAGTTGGGCTGGAACAGGCTCTGGCAAGCGCCCAGGGTCAGGGCAATGGCCGTCACTGAGGCGATTTTGAAAAGCGACATGGGCGTCCTTCATCAAACAGGGAAAGGCGAAAAGTTACCCGCTTCGACTCTCAACCAGGCAGTCAGTTCGCCACTAAGCTAATTAGAGTTGGTTTCGCCCTCACCGTCCATCCCGCTGACGGGAAAGGGGCTGCATCAAAGGTCTTCGGCGCGTTAGGATGGCGCGAAGTCGAGGTGGCAGGACGCATGAAGGAACCTCGAAGCGGATTTGTACCAACGAGGATAGTCATGACCGATTTTGCCAACGCCATTCCGACCGCCGTTGATATCGTCCGGCGCGAAAAGTGCTACGAGGGCTTCTACAAGCTCGACCGCGTGCACTTGCGCCACGAATTGTTCGGTGGCGGCATGAGTCGCGAAATCAATCGTGAAGTGTTTGTCCGCCACGATGCGGTGTGCGTGTTGCCTTACGATCCACAGCGCGACGAAGTGGTGTTGATCGAACAGTTTCGCGTCGGTGCCATGGGCAAGGCCGACAATCCCTGGCTGGTCGAACTGGTCGCCGGTCTGATCGACAAGCAGGAAGTGCCGGAAGAAGTTGCTCACCGCGAAGCGCAGGAGGAAGCTGGGCTGGTACTGCGCGCGCTGTGGCCGATGACCAAGTATTTTCCATCGCCGGGCGGCAGCAACGAATTTGTCCACTTGTACCTGGGGCGCTGTGAAACCAACGGGGTTGGCGGCCTGCACGGGCTGGAGGAAGAAGCTGAAGATATCCGCGTCACGGTCTGGGCCTTCGAAGATGCCCTGCAAGCCGTACGCGATGGGCGAATTGCCAACGCGGCGAGCATCATTGCCTTGCAATGGCTGGCATTGAACCGCGCTGAAGTGAGGGGGCTATGGTCGTAAACAAGCTGCGCGATCGTTACCGGGTCGACCTGGCGGGGCTGCAAGCCTCCTGCGAGGCCAACTACGCGCGCCTGATGCGACTGCTGCCCGACATGCGCAACGAGCCGGCGGCGCGGCGCATTGCCGTGACCCATGGTGACCAGATGCTCGGCGTGCTGGCCCTGGAAGTGTTGCAGGTCTGCCCCTACACCACGACCCTGCAGGTGCGCCAGGAACACAGCCTGCCGTGGCTGCCGGTGCCGCAACTGGAAGTGCAGGTCTACCACGACGCCTGCATGGCCGAAGTGGTCAGCGCCGAACATGCACGACGCTTTCGCGGCATCTATCCTTACCCGAACGCCGCCATGCATCAGCCGGACGAAAAGGCCCAGCTGAACATGTTCCTGGGGGAATGGCTGAGCCATTGCCTGGCGCTGGGGCACGAATACGAAGTCGTTCGTTAGTTGTGAACTGCGTCCGGTTCGCGGGTTTCCCCTTTAAGCGTCCCCCAGCATAATTGCCGCACTCGAGCCCTGGGAGAACGTCTTGCCGAGCGTATCCACACTGACCACCGCCGATTCGGCGTTACTGGTGCAACTGTCCGACAGCCATCTGTTCGCCGAGGCCGACGGTACGTTGCTGGGCATGAACACGCGGCAAAGCCTGCAAAAGGTCATCGAACTGGTCAGGCAGCAACAGCCGCGCATCGACCTGATCATCGCCAGCGGTGATATTTCCCAGGACGGTACGCTTCGAGTCCTACCAGCAGTTTCGCGACCTGACCCGGCCGCTCGATGCTCCGGCACGCTGGATTCCCGGCAATCACGATGAGCCGCAGGTGATGGCCGAGGCGGCGGTGCAGAGCGCTTTGTTGGAGCCGGTGGTGGACATCGGCAACTGGCGGGTCACCTTGCTCGACTCCGCCGTGCCGGGGTCGGTGCCGGGGTATTTGCAGGAAGAGCAACTGCAACTGCTGGCGCGTTCGCTGAGCGAGGCGCCGGAGCGCCATCACCTGGTGTGTTTCCACCATCACCCGGTGTCCATCGGCTGTGCCTGGATGGAGCCGATCGGCCTGCGCAACCCCGATGCACTGTTTGCCGTGCTCGATCGTTTTCCCCAGGCGCGCGCCGTGCTGTGGGGGCATGTGCACCAGGAAATTGATCGGTTCCGTGACAACCTGCGCCTGATCGCCTCGCCTTCGACCTGCATTCAGTTCGAGCCGGGCAGCACCGACTTCAAGGTCGGCGAACAGGCGCCGGGTTACCGCTGGCTGCGGCTGCTGCCCGATGGGCAGATCGAGACCGGAGTGGAGCGGGTGACCGGGTTCGAGTTCACGGTGGATTATGGGTCCAATGGCTATTGAGGTTGTCGGCCTGGTCTGAGACCGCGGCGTCCCCATCGCGGGCAAGCCCGCTCCTACAGAGGAGCGCGTTCCAACTGTAGGAGCGGGCTTGCCCGCGATGGCGTCCTCCCAAGCGACAAAAATCCCCCGACTCCCTGTAAACTCCGCCATCCTCACCCGACACTCCAGGGAGCTCCAATGTCCGGTTCGATCCTCTATATCCACGGTTTCAACAGCGCGCCCGCCTCGAAAAAGGCCACGCAGTTGATGCAGGTGATGGAACGTCTGGGCTTGAGCGACCAGTTGCGGGTACCGGCCTTGCATCACCATCCGCGCCAGGCCATCGCGCAGCTTGAACAGGCGATCGAGGCGCTGGGGCGGCCACTGCTGGTCGGCAGCTCGCTCGGCGGCTACTATGCGACTTTCCTGGCCGAGCGCCATGGCCTCAAGGCCCTGCTGATCAACCCTGCCGTCAGCCCGCACCGGATGTTCGACGGGTTCCTGGGAACGCAGAAAAACCTGTATACCGATGAGGCCTGGGAGTTGACCCACGACCACGTGACGGCCCTGGCCGAACTGGAAGTGCCGGCGCCCCAGGACCCGCAGCGTTACCAGGTGTGGTTGCAAACCGGCGATGAAACACTGGACTATCGCCTCGCCGAGCAGTATTACCGGGCGTGCGCCTTGCGTATCCAGGCCGGTGGCGACCATGGTTTCCAGGGTTTTGCCGAGCGATTGCCGGCCATGCTGAGTTTTGCCGACATCGGCGCAGATTTGTATCGGGCGGTGGATTTCACGGCACTGTGAACCCACGCTTCTTTTTCATCGAACATTTTTTATACAGGCGGACGAAGAGACCCCATGGCCACTCCCAGCGCTAGCTCTTATAACGCAGACGCCATCGAAGTCCTCTCGGGCCTCGACCCGGTGCGCAAACGCCCCGGCATGTACACCGACACCAGTCGGCCGAACCACCTCGCCCAGGAAGTCATCGACAACAGTGTCGACGAAGCCCTGGCCGGCCACGCCAAGTCGGTGCAGGTCATCCTGCACGCCGACCATTCCCTGGAAGTCTGCGATGACGGCCGTGGCATGCCGGTGGACATCCACCCCGAAGAGGGTGTGTCGGGCGTCGAGCTGATCCTCACCAAGCTGCACGCCGGCGGCAAGTTCTCCAACAAGAACTACCAGTTCTCCGGCGGTTTGCACGGGGTGGGTATTTCCGTGGTCAACGCCCTGTCGACCGAAGTGCGGGTGCGCGTCAAGCGTGACGGCAACGAATACCAGATGACCTTCGCCGACGGTTTCAAGAAAACCGAGCTGGAAGTGGTCGGCACCGTTGGCAAGCGCAACACCGGCACCAGCGTGTTCTTCGCGCCGGACCCGAAATACTTCGATTCGCCGAAATTCTCCATCAGCCGTCTCAAGCACGTGCTCAAGGCCAAGGCGGTGCTGTGTCCGGGGCTGCTGGTCAGCTTCGAAGACAAAGGCACCGGCGAGAAAGTCGAATGGCATTACGAGGACGGCCTGCGCTCGTATCTGGTTGACGCGGTCAGCGAATTCGAACGCCTGCCCAACGAGCCGTTCTGCGGCAGCCTGGCCGGTAACAAGGAAGCGGTGGACTGGGCGCTGCTGTGGCTGCCCGAGGGTGGCGACAGCGTCCAGGAAAGCTACGTCAACCTGATCCCGACCGCCCAGGGCGGTACCCACGTCAACGGCCTGCGCCAGGGCTTGCTCGATGCCATGCGGGAGTTCTGCGAGTTCCGCAGCCTGTTGCCGCGCGGCGTCAAGCTGGCGCCGGAAGACGTCTGGGAACGCATCGCCTTCGTCCTGTCGATGAAAATGCAGGAACCGCAGTTCTCCGGCCAGACCAAGGAGCGCCTGTCGTCCCGGGAAGCGGCGGCATTCGTCTCCGGCGTGGTCAAGGATGCATTCAGCCTGTGGCTCAACGCCAACCCGGAAACCGGCATGCTGCTGGCCGAACTGGCGATCAACAACGCCGGTCGCCGCCTCAAGGCGAGCAAGAAGGTCGAGCGCAAGCGCATCACTCAGGGACCGGCACTGCCGGGCAAGCTGGCTGATTGCGCCGGGCAGGACCCGATGCGTTCCGAACTGTTCCTGGTCGAAGGTGATTCCGCCGGTGGCTCGGCCAAGCAGGCGCGGGACAAGGAATTCCAGGCGATCCTGCCGTTGCGCGGCAAGATCCTCAACACCTGGGAAGTCGATGGCAGCGAAGTACTGGCCAGCCAGGAAGTGCACAACATCGCCGTCGCCATCGGTGTCGATCCCGGCGCCACGGACATGAGCCAGTTGCGCTACGGCAAGATCTGCATCCTCGCTGACGCCGACTCCGACGGCCTGCACATCGCCACGCTGCTGTGCGCGCTGTTCGTCCAGCATTTCCGCGCGCTGGTGGAGGCCGGTCACGTCTACGTGGCGATGCCGCCGCTGTACCGCATCGACCTGGGCAAGGAAATCTACTACGCCCTCGACGAAGCCGAACGCGACGGCATTCTCGACCGCCTGGTGGCCGAGAAGAAGCGTGGCAAGCCGCAGGTCACCCGATTCAAGGGCCTGGGTGAAATGAACCCGCCGCAACTGCGCGAAACCACCATGGACCCGAACACCCGGCGCCTGGTGCAACTGACCCTGGGCGAAGATTTCGCCGAAACCTCGGAAATGATGGACATGCTGCTGGCGAAGAAACGCGCCGGCGACCGCAAAACCTGGCTCGAATCCAAAGGCAACCTCGCCGAGGTTCTGGCCTGATGCGGGTTGGCTTTGCCCTGGCGTGTGCGCTGCTCCTGACCACCGTTTCGGCCTTTGCCGAGCCGGTGCCGGAGTTGCGCCTGTTGTCCGAACATCCGGTGGACGGCATGCGCGGCGGAAACCTGTCGGGGTTGGCCCTGTGCGGCAAGGAAATGTGGACGGTGTCCGATCGCGACGACGACCAGATCTATCGCCTGGAAACCGGCGGTACGGTCTGGCAGGCGCAAACCGTGCACCTCGACGTGCCACCGGTGCCGGACAGCGGTTTGCCCTGGGGCCTGCGCTCGCGCACCTGGGCCGCTTCGTTCGTGCGTGGCGGTGACCTGGATTTTGAAGGCATCACCTGCGACAGCGCCGGTAACCGCTACATTGTCAGCGAAGCGCACGCCGCCGTATTGCAGGTTCCGCCTGAAGGTCCGGCCTCCTGGTTGAAGATTTCGCCGCTGCTGGTTCGCGAAGCGCGCGCCAGTGGCATGTTGCTGCATTTCAATGCGCTGTTCGAAGGTCTGGCAATCAACCCGGCCGGCGACCAGTTATGGCTGGCGGCGGAGCGTGAGCGCCGTGGCCTGCTCAAGGTCAAGCGCCAGCAGACACTCTGGGATTGCGACGGCGGCTGCGTGCTGCTGAGCGAGGCCGGGGTGGAGATGCAGCCGGCGCAATTTCCGAAAGCGAAGGCGGTGTCGCGGGACTTTTCCGATCTGGCCCTGTTCAACGGCAAGCTGTTCACCCTCGAGCGTAATGCGTTCGAAATCTGCCGTCGCGATGCGGTGACCGCCAAGGTCGAGCGCTGCTGGTCGTTCGCCGACGAAGCGTTGCAGCCCAATCGGCTCTATTCACAGAGCTACGGCCTGGCCGAAGCGTTGATTATTGACGCCGAGGGCGCCTGGGTCGGCATCGACAACAACGACGGCGCCCGCGCCGATGGCGAAGTCCGCCCGATCGTCTGGCGCTTTGCCGCGCCGGAAGGTGGCTGGAGCGCCACGCCATGACGGCGCAGGCACCGGGCAAGCGCGCAGGGCGAGTGTTCCTGATCCTGGCCTGGTGCGCCGGCTTGTTCCTGGCCACGCGGTTTTTCGGCGAGTGGGAAGCGCGTCAGAACAACCCCAACGTCATCGTCAGCTCGGAGCAGGGCGATGGTTTTATCGAAGTGAAACTGGTCAGCAATCAACAGGGCCACTTCGTCGCCAGCGGCCAGATCAATGGCCAGCCGGTGGATTTCATGCTGGACACCGGGGCGACGGACGTGTCGATCCCGGCTGAGCTGGCCAAGCGGTTGAAACTGGAAGAAGGCTTCGGGGTGACCCTGAGCACGGCAAACGGCCTGAGCCAGGGTTACCGTACCCGGATCGACCGTTTGCAGGTCGGCGACATCGTCTTGCGCGATGTCCGCGCGCTGGTCGCGCCCGGCCTGGACGGCAATCAGGTGCTGCTCGGTATGAGCGCGCTGAACAAACTTGAATTTACCCAGCGCGGTGGCACCATGCTGCTGCGCCAGACAACGAACCGATGAGGCCCGCATGAGCGACTCCCTTGATCTCAGCCTGGACGGTGTAGAACGCCGGTCACTGTCTGACTTCACCGAAAATGCCTACCTCAACTACTCCATGTACGTGATCATGGACCGTGCCTTGCCGCATATCGGCGACGGCCTGAAACCGGTACAGCGTCGCATCGTCTATGCGATGAGCGAGTTGGGGCTGGACGCCGATTCCAAGCACAAGAAATCGGCGCGTACCGTCGGTGACGTGCTCGGCAAGTTCCACCCGCACGGCGATTCGGCCTGCTACGAAGCCATGGTCCTGATGGCCCAGCCGTTCAGCTATCGCTACACGCTGGTCGACGGCCAGGGCAACTGGGGTGCGCCGGACGATCCCAAGTCGTTCGCCGCCATGCGTTACACCGAGGCGCGTCTGTCGCGTTACTCCGAAGTGCTGCTCAGCGAGCTGGGCCAGGGCACCGCGGACTGGGGCCCGAACTTCGACGGCACCCTCGACGAGCCGCTGGTGTTGCCGGCCCGTTTGCCGAACATCCTGCTCAACGGCACCACCGGCATCGCCGTGGGCATGGCCACCGACGTACCGCCGCACAACCTGCGGGAAGTGGCGTCGGCGTGCGTGCGCCTGCTCGATGAGCCCAAGGCCACGGTCGAACAGCTCTGTGAACACATCCAGGGCCCGGATTACCCGACCGAAGCGGAAATCATCACCCCGCGTGCCGATCTGCTGAAAATCTACGAAACCGGCCGCGGTTCGGTGCGCATGCGCGCCGTGTACCACATCGAGGACGGCGACATCATCGTCACCGCGCTGCCGCATCAGGTCTCCGGTGCCAAGGTGCTGGAACAGATCGCGGCGATGATGCAGGCCAAACCGTCCAAGGCCCCGCAGATCGCCGACCTGCGCGACGAGTCCGACCACGAAAACCCGTGCCGTATCGTGATCATCCCGGGCGCGCGGAAGAACTTCGACTATGACGCGCTGATGCAGCACCTGTTCGCCAGCACCGACCTTGAGTCCAGCTACCGGGTCAACGTCAACATCATCGGCCTGGACGGCAAGCCGCAGCTGAAAAACCTGCGGGCGCTGCTGGTCGAGTGGCTGGAATTCCGGGTCAAGACCGTGCGTCGTCGCCTGCAATTCCGCCTCGACAAGGTCGAGCGTCGCCTGCACCTGTTGGACGGCTTGCTGATCGCCTACCTCAACCTGGATGAAGTGATCCACATCATCCGCACCGAGGATCAGCCCAAGGCCAGCCTGATCGCCCGTTTCGCCCTGAGCGAAATCCAGGCCGACTACATCCTCGACACCCGCTTGCGCCAGTTGGCGCGGCTGGAAGAAATGAAGCTGCGTGATGAGCAGGATGCATTGCTCAAGGAACAGGCCAAGCTGCAAGCCCTGCTGGGCAGCGAGGCCAAGCTGAAGAAACTGGTACGCAGCGAACTGATCAAGGACGCTGAAACCTATGGCGACGACCGTCGCTCGCCGATCGTCGAGCGCGCCGAAGCCAAGGCCCTGACCGAGCACGACCTGCTGCCAAACGAGAAAGTCAGCGTGGTGCTGTCGGAAAAAGGCTGGGTTCGTTCTGCCAAGGGCCATGAAATCGACGCCACCGGGCTTTCCTACAAGGCCGGGGACGGTTTCAAGGCGCTGGCCGCCGGACGTTCCAACCAGTACGCGGTGTTCATCGACTCCACCGGTCGCAGCTATTCGGTGGCCGCCCACACCTTGCCATCGGCCCGTGGCCAGGGCGAACCGTTGACCGGTCGTCTGACGCCGCCGCCGGGGGCGAATTTCGAATGTGTGCTGATGCCCGAGGACGATTCGCTGTACGTGATCGCCTCCGACGCCGGCTACGGTTTCGTGGTCAAGGGTGAAGACTTCCAGGCCAAGAACAAGGCGGGCAAGGCGCTGCTCAGCCTGCCGAACAATTCGAAGGTGATTGCCCCGCGCCCGGTGGCTGATCGCGAGAACAACTGGCTGGCCTCGGTGACCACCGAAGGTCGCCTGCTGATCTTCAAAATCAGCGATCTGCCACAATTAGGTAAGGGCAAAGGCAACAAGATCATCGGTATTTCCGGTGAGCGCGTGGCCAATCGCGAAGAATATGTCACGGACATCGCCGTCGTTCCGGAAGGCGCCACCCTGGTGCTTCAGGCCGGAAAACGTACCTTGTCACTGAAAGCGGACGACCTCGAACACTACAAGGGTGAACGTGGGCGTCGTGGTAACAAATTGCCACGTGGCTTCCAGCGGGTCGATGCGCTGCTCGTCGAAAACCTCAATTAAGCGTCCTAGAGCGCCCGATCTACGATTTATCGCGTAGATCGGCGCTTTGGCGCTGGAGTCGGAGCGCATATTCACGGATGATGTGCCCTTTCCAAGCGCCGGTGTGACCGAGCGTTCTTCATATTTATTGAGTATTTTCACTGTGGTCAGCTTTGTAGCGACCACCTGGACGGGACGATGACTGCTCTGCGCCTTCCTTTTATTCTGATGCTCGCCGGCGTTCTTGGCCTGGCGGGTTGCAGCGTTCACCAGCCGGTGTCGCTGTATCAGCTGGACAGCGGAAGTCCGGCACAACCTGCGCAAGCCGCAGGCATGGCGGTATTGCTTGGCCCGGTCACCGTGGCCGATTACCTGCAACGTGAAACCTTGCTGCAGCGCCAGCCGGACGGCAGCCTGCAAGCGTCGGTCGATGGTCGTTGGGCGGGCAGCCTGTCGGCGGATATTGACCAACTGCTGCTGCGTCAGGTGGCAGGCCACCTGGACAGCCAGCGCGTCGTACTGGCCCCGGCGACCATCGGCTTCACCCCGGATGTCCAGGTGTTGCTGACCATCACCCGCCTGGACTCGGGCGAATCGCAACCAGCGATCCTGGATGCGCAATGGCGTCTGATCGACCGCCGTGGCCAGGTTCGTGACAACCGCATCGTCCACCTGCAAGAGCAGCATGCCGGCGGCACGGCGGCTCAGGTGCAGGCCCAGGGCGTGTTGTTGCAGCGTCTGGCCGAGCAGCTGTCCGTGGCGCTCAAGCCACTGGCCAACCAGCCACCGATTGCCGAGGCGCCGCGCAAACCGGCAGCCAAACCGGCAGCACCGGCGGCAGAGCAGGAAAAACAGCCAAAAATCCCTATGGCTGCGCCGATTCGCACCGATATGGAAGTGTTCCGGTTCTGAGGTTGGTTTGATCTGGTTGCAAGCAAAGCCCGCGAATGTGCGGGCTTTGTTGTTTATGGGGGATCTTCAGTGTCTGTGCCGGCCTCATCGCGAGCAGGCTCGCTCCCACAAGGGGTCATGAGTGTATTCAGAAATTGTGTCCACAGAGCCCCACTGTGGCAGCGAGCCTGCTCGCGAAGGGGCCCGCACAGCCCCCTGTAGGAGCGAGCTTGCTCGCGATGAGGCCGGCACAGGCAACAAAAAAGCCCGCATGATCTGCGGGCTTTTCTACAACCGAAACTCAGGCCTCAAGCCCGGCGCTCATGCATCCGCGCCAGTTGCCGCTCCAGCATCGACGGATAAGGCTCCATCAACCGCTCCACGCAGCAGGCGCCTTCAGGGCTCGCAATTGGACGAATCCGGGCGCGCTGGCGGATCAGGGCGTCGTCGCTGATCTGGCGCTCCACCAGCAGCAGGTTGCGGCTGTGTTGCGACAGGGCCAGGGCGTCCTGGGCGGTTTCGGTCAGCAGCAGGTCGATCTGGCTCAGGCCGAACAGCTCGTCACCCAGGGTCAGGCCCAATTGCAATTGCAGGGTGATGCCGCTGTCGGCGACTTCGATCTGCAACTGGTGGCCCAGCGCCCGCAGCAACTCGCCGCAGCAGATGGCGTTGGTCAGGTAGTCGTCGCCGCTGTCCTCGGTGTGGAACAGCATCAGCGTGCTGCCATCGTTGAGGGTGTGCAGTTCGCTCTGGTACAGCGAGGCCGCCTGGTCGAGGCAGTCGCGGTAGCGTTCGAGCAGTTCTTCCAGGCGCGCCCGTGGCAGGCGACGCAGTTGGTCCTGGGCACCGAGTTGCACCGCCAGCACCGCACTGTGCTGTGGTACGTCGGATACCACAGGCTGGCTCGCCGGGCGTGGGGCCGACTCGTCGCGCAGGTCGGCGAACGGGTCTTCGTCGTCATCGTCGTCTTCAACGGTGCTGACAATGTGCCGTGGCGCCGGCTTGAGCGCGGCGACAGGCTTGCTTTCGTCGAAGCTCGGATCGCGCAGGTTGCGCACCTCGAAGGCCGGCTCGTGGTCGTCGGCGTCCGTGTAATCGCTGTCGTCGTACTCGGGCTCCGGCACGGGTTCCGGCTCGGCCGGTTCCGGGGCGAAGTTGGCGTGCAGTTGGCGGGCCAGGTCGCCGATTTCGTCCTGGCGGCCGGTGGCCGGGGTGTACTCGTCGATGTTGCGCAGCCACACGCGCAATTGCAGCAGCGGCGTGGACAGGTGCCGACCCAGGCGCAGGCTCAGGGCCAGGGACAGGGCCAGCAGAATGGCACTGAGGATGCCCATGCTTTGCAGGCTGATGGTCATCGGCTGCTGGAACTGATCCATGTCCAGGCTGATGCGCAGTTGCCCGGCGGTCACGTCCTGGAAGGTGATCTTGCTCTGGTACATGCCCTCGGCTTCGCCCAGCAGGCCGTGCTTGGGACGCTGACCGGACTCGGCGAGGATGCGGTTATCCACGCTGTAGATGGCGGCGTGGGCCACCAGCTTGTTCTTGGTCAGGTTGTTGAGCAGCACGTTGAGGCTGAGGATGTCATTGGACACCAAAAGCTCAGTGGCCGACGTGGCGGTCTGCGTGGTCAGGCTTTCGCCCAAGGCATCCGCCTGCTCGTGCATGGCCTGCTTGAACTGCAAACCCATCACGCAGGCGTAGATCACCAGGGCCAGGGCGACCAGGATCACGTTATGGCTGGCAATGCGCAATGCAATCGGTACACGACGGTGACGCAGTGCACGGAAGATCAGCAGGAAGAAGTTATCGGTTTTTACTGGCGTGGGCCGGTTCACTTGCGCTCGGCTCTTTTGTCCGTGAAGTTGACGCGCAGTATAGCGACAGGCCCTAGACCGGCAAAGCGCTCACGGTGCCCGATGGTCACTGAAAGTGAGTAGAATGCGCTTTTTTTCCACTTGCGGGGGTGCGCCTTGCGCGAAATCGTCCTGATAAACATCACCGGATCCGATCGTCCGGGTCTGACTGCGGCCATTACCGGCGTTCTGGCCCAGGGTGGTGTGAACATTCTCGACATCGGCCAGGCGGTGATCCACGACACGCTGTCGTTCGGCATCCTGGTCGAAATTCCCGACACCGAGCAAGGTCAGTCGGTGCTCAAGGACATCCTGTTCAAGGGGTACGAGCTCGATCAACAGGTGCGTTTCACGCCGGTGTCCGAGCAGGACTACCAGCAGTGGGTGGGCAACCAGGGCAAAAAGCGCCACATCGTCACGCTGTTGACCCGCAAAGTGACCGCCGGCCAATTGCAGGCCGTGAGCGCGATCACTGCCAAGTACGGCCTGAACATCGACCACATTGATCGCCTGTCCGGGCGTATGCCGCTCGATACCCCGGCAGACCAGGGCAAGGGTTGCATCGAGTTTTCGGTACGTGGTGAAGCGGCTGATCCACAGGCATTGCGCGCCGAATTCCTCAACGTTGCCCAGGAACTGAACGTCGATATCGCCTTCCAGGAAGATTCGCTGTTCCGCCGCAACCGCCGCCTGGCGGTGTTCGACATGGACTCGACGCTGATCGAGGCCGAAGTCATCGACGAGCTGGCCAAGGCCGCCGGGGTGGGTGACAAGGTTTCGGAGATTACCGAGCGCGCCATGGCCGGTGAATTGGACTTCCGCGCCAGCTTCAAGGAGCGCCTGGCCCTGCTCAAGGGCCTGGATGTGGGCGTGCTGGACTCGATCGGCGCCTCGCTGCGCCTGACCGAAGGCGCCGAGACGTTGTTCGCCGAACTCAAGCGCCTGGGCTACAAGACCGCGATCCTGTCGGGCGGCTTCACCTACTTCGCCAAGCAATTGCAGGCCAAGCTGGGGATCGACTATGTGTTCGCCAATGAACTGGAAGTGGTCGATGGCAAGGTGACCGGCGTTGCCGTCGAGCCGATCGTCGACGCCCAGCGCAAGGCCGACCTGCTCAAGGAGCTGGCGCTCAAGGAAGGCTTGCGCCTGGAGCAGACCATCGCCGTGGGCGACGGCGCCAACGACCTGCCGATGCTGGCCATCGCCGGCCTGGGCGTGGCATTCCGCGCCAAGCCGCTGGTCAAGCAGTCGGCGAAGCAGGCGATTTCCACCTTGGGGCTCGATGGTGTGCTGTATCTGCTGGGCTTCAGGGATCGTGACGGGCAGCTCTGAGATTTTTGTTGCCTGAAAAAAATCGCGAGCAGGCTCGCTCCCACATTTGATCTGTGCGGTTCACAAATCCAGTGTGGGAGCGAGCCTGCTCGCGATGGCCGCGCTGCGGTTTAAGGGCTTACCGTCAAAGCGTCTTCCACAACGAATCAAAATCCTCTTCCGACCCACCCGCGCCGTTCCCCGCACCGTTGCCATTCTTGACCGCTTCCAGCGAGCGATAGGCGAACTGATTGAAGCTGTTGGTGCTCGCCACACGCCGATCCAGGCCGGCGCGGCGTTCTTCGCCGTTGGTATTGATCAGCACTTTGTTGCCTTCCTGGAACGGCAGGCGCGGCGCAAGCAGGGTGGCCGGCTGGTCGACCGCGCTGATGGCCGGCAACAGCAGGCCGCGCAGGTAATGGCTGTGTTCGTCACGGGTGCGCACCAGTTGCAGACCGCAAGGTTCGGCATAGGGCGCAACTTGCTCGATGCCCATTTGTGTACCGCCGCCACGAACCTGACGGACCCAGCGCACCACGGCAATGCTCCAGCCGCCGCCGGCCGAGTCCTCGATGCCGACCATTTCCCCCGCCTGCAATTCCGCTGGCACGGCCTCTGGCCATGCCAGGCAATAACCGCCAGGGCTGTGATTGATCACCGGCAGGGTATGGGTCGGGAAGTGTCGATTGTGGTCCGAGGTTTCGTGGCTGTCGTCGATCTGTAATTGCGGGTACTCGATTTCCTCATAGGGCAGCATCGCATCAGCCGTACCCTGGGGCGCCGCATCGAATGCCTGTCGCCAATGATCCTTGTCGCGACCGCCGGGCTCCGTGGCCTTGAACTGCGCGCGACCGGCCCCGGAGTGCTTAAGGATTTCGCTGAAGGGGCGCTGCCCGCCCAGGTAGAAATGCAGCGCGCTCATGCCCACGCACACGGTCAATGTGCCCTGGCTGGCGGTGCGCTGGAAACTGCGTTCGACCGCCTGGCCCCAGGCGGCGCTGAGATGTTGCAAGGTATCCGCACTCATCCCGGACGGTACGGGCAGTGATGTCGGGCTGTCGTTGTTCTGCAGGTGGCTTTCGATGGCGGCGACCAGCGACTGCGGGTCAAAAGTGATCAGGCTGTCCAGCTGCTCGGCGCGGAATTTGGTCCGATAGCGCGGGCCGACGTCCAGCTCCGGCGCGATGGCAAACAAACCGATGGCTGGTACCTGCGGTTCCAGTTTCAGCCATTGGCTCCAGGGCTCCAGCACTTCGGCCAGTCGCGCGATCTGGTTCTGACGCAATTGGTTGCAGCGGGCGGCGCCCAGCAGCAGGGCAACCAGGTAGGTTTGCTCGATGCTGAGGTTTTGCGTCTGGCTGGCCAGTTCGTCGCGCAGGCTCAGGTGCTGGAGGCGATGGTTACAGGCGATGCGATACAACTGATGCAGCTCCAGCCACAAGCCTTCCGGGACCGGGCTGTAGAGTTGGCTGGCGCGGATCAGCGAGCTGTTGTGACAGTGCATGGCCCTTTGCAATGCCAGGCTCAGCAGCGAGGTGCGGTCTTTGCTGAAGCGCGGGGCGATGCGCGTGACGATCAGTTTGTAACCGATGGCCAAGTGGCTTTGCAGCGCCTGGCACAGGTTGACGATCTTGCGCGAGCGTTCATCGAGCACGATCGACTGGTGCAGAAAGTGCCGCTCCAGGTGCTTGCAGACGTAATACACCTCGGGCCGCAACAGTTCGAGCAGCTGTAGGCGGTTGTCGCTGGGGGTCAGCAGCAGGTTGAGTTCGCTCAGGCCCTGATAGAGCCGACGCGCGGTTTCACCGATGTTGGCCTTGGGCAGATCGGCGATCCAGCGCTTGAGGTCACGGGGCGTGGCCTCGCAAAACGACAGGCGTGCCTGCGTGGGTGTCGGTACCCGTAACAGAAGATGGGGACTGGTCTCATCCATGCCGTAAACAACTCCAGCCTGAAAGTGGGCAGTGAAGGTTCGACTCTAGCAGCTATGGACAGATGAAGGGTTACACAAATTCCATGACCCCCTGTAGGAGCGAGCTTGCTCGCGATTGCGGTGTTTCAGTCAACGATGATGTCGGCTGACACGCCCCCATCGCGAGCAAGCTCGCTCCTACAGGACAGGGTTGGGTTTAGGCCTTTGGCAGGCCCAGCCCCTGGCCCATCTGCACCGGCGAACCGGCGGCCAGTTCTTCGGCCCACTTGACCTGGTCCGGGCCGAACAGCACGACGGCGGTCGAACCGAGCTTGAAGCGACCCAGTTCCGCACCTTTTTCCAGGTGGATCGGCGCACGGGCGGCTTCGTCGTAGCGGAAGGTTTTCAGCTCGCGTTTCGGTGGTGTCACCAAACCTGCCCAGACGGTTTCGATGGACGCCACGATCATCGCGCCCACCAGCACCACGGCCATCGGCCCGCGCTCGGTGTCGAAGATGCACGCGACGCGTTCGTTGCGGGCGAACAGCTCTGGAACGTTTTCCGCAGTGGTCTGGTTGACCGAGAAAATACGGCCCGGGATGTAGACCATTTCGCGTAGGGTGCCGGCCAGCGGCATGTGCACGCGGTGGTAGTCCTTGGGCGACAGGTAAATGGTGGCGAAGTCACCGCCCATGAACGGCGCGGCGTTGGCCGGATCGCCGCCCAGCAGTTCCAGCACGCTGAAGCTGTGGCCCTTGGCCTGGAACACGCGGCCGTGTTCGATCGGGCCGAGCTGGCTGACGGCGCCATCGGCCGGGCTGAGGATTGCGCCCGGCGTCTCGTCCAGCGGACGGGCACCGTCCTTCAGGGCGCGGGTGAAGAAGGCATTGAAGTGTTCATAGGCCGTCACGTCTTCGACCAGGGCCTGGGACATGTCGACTTGATACCGCTTGGCGAACCAGGTGGTGAACGCATTCTTGAACCAGCGCACGCGGCATTCGGCAATGCAGCCGGCCAGTCGCGAAAGCAAATGGTGGGGCAGCAGGTACTGGCTGATGATAAACAGACGCTTGTTCATTAACTGTCCTTAAAAACCTTCGATTTCGACAGGCGTATCGGGATGGTTGCCCCATTCGCCCCAAGAGCCGGCGTAGCCCTTGACCCGCGGATAACCGAGGGACTTGGCCACAAGATAGGTGAAGCCAGAGCGGTGGTGGGTCTGGCAGTGAGTGATGACTTCTTTGTCCCGGGTGATGCCCAGGTGTTCCAGAATTTGCGGCATGTCGGTACGGATCCGCAGATTGCGTGCAGGGTCCATGCCTTCGGTCCATTCGAAATTGACGGCACCGGGGATGTGACCGCCCTTGGCCGCCAGGACTTTCTCGCCGGAATACTCCAGCGGTCCGCGCGCATCCCAGATCGCCAGGTCTGCGGCGCCGAGACGGCTTTGCAGGTACTCGCGGGTAGCGGTGGGCTCATCGTGCAGGGTCAGCGAAACCGGGCCACCGACCGCGGGCGGGACCTGGATCGACATCGGCGAGCCTTCCGCCAGCCACGCCGTCAGGCCGCCGTCGAGGTAGTGGTAGCGCTGGTGGCCGATGACATCCAGCAGCCAGATGAACCGTCCGGCCCAGCCGCCGCCTTCATCGTCATACACCACGTAGACCGCATCAGGGTTATGGCCCAGCTCGCCGAACAGCGCTTCGAGCGCTGCTTGCGGCGGCATCAGGCCCGGCGCCGGTGGCTGGCCGAGCTGCGTGCGTTTGGGATCGACGAAGCGCGCACCGGGAATATGCCCTTCGGCATAGCGGGCACTGCTGGTCAGGTCCACCAGGATCAGGTTGCGGGCGTCGAGGCGAGAGAGCAAGTCGCTCGGCTCAATCACCAGCGGCAAGCCAGAGAAGTCAGACATGTGAGGTCTCCAGGGCACAAAGGGGAGGATTGTAGCGGGTCATTGGCCGCGATGGCTAAAGGTGTGCAGGGCTTTCTCGATGCACTGCGCGGTTTTGCCGAACGCCTGTACGGTAATGTCCGAAAACGGCCCGCCACCCTGGTCTGCGACCACGATCATGATCACGCGGCCGTTGTTGACCAGCGAGCGCAACAGCAGGTGCTCACCGCGAAATTGTGCGCGCAGGCCCGGCGGCAACAGCGCTGAAAACTGCGCGTTGTTCTCCGGGGTCAGGCGCACCTGCGCCTGTTGCGCCAGCAGGCGCTGCAGCACGGTACTCTGGCTGACCACGAAATTCAGCCCCGCCGCCTCTTTGGGCAGCCCGGCGATCTGGTGTACGCGCAGGTTGGCGTGGGTGCGGTCGGCCATCAGGATCATCACCCGGCGCATGCCGCAGGCGATTAGGGCGTCCCGGGCCGAGTTGGTCAAGTGCATGGCGTTGGTGAAGCGGCTGGGCTCCACCAGCAGTTCGGCACATTGCCCGCGCCACTTGGCCAGGTCTTCGGCGGTCGGTGCCGGGGCGGCGAGCATGCCGGCGGGCAGGCGATGGGTGCCCCACGGCCAGAGCAGGGCGAACGCCGGGTGCCAGATATCCGGCTGGGCGTGATGGCGTGCGCTGTTGGCGGCCTGCTGGTGCAGTTGCTGTTGCAGCTCATCCATCGGCATCTGCAGATAAAGGCTGGTCAGGTATTGCCAGCGTTCACTGTGCGGACAGTCCCACGATTGCTGCGCCGAGAGTGCCAGGCCGTTGGCCAGCAGTACGGTATTGGCCGGCTGATTGAGCCAGCGGCGCAGCGTCGGATCATCGTCCAGGCGGTTCTGCTGGCGCAGCGGGTGATCGACGTCACGGGCGATGCGCAGGACTTTCACCAGTTCGCGCTGCTCCTTGAGCAACAGCTTGTAACCCTGCTGCACCCAGATGGGCAGGTGCCAGGTTTCCACGAGTTTTTGCGCGATTCGCAGCAGCCGAACGCCGAACAATTGTTTCTCGACGTTGCGTGCTGACTCGCCCTTGTGGATAACCCGCAGCTCCCATTCCTCGAGTAATTGCGGGTGGGTCAACGCCAGGGGCCACAGCGGCGACAGGAACAGCAGGCTGCCCCAGTGGATATCCTGCCAGAGCCGGGCCAGGCGCGCGGCGAAGAAACCGTTGGCCTGTTGGGTGGCGTGCTGGCTGATCAATTGCAGTTGGCGCAGGGTCACGGGAATCTGCGATTGCGGCACGGCCGGCAGTCGCGCCAGCAACTCTTCGGTGCGCTTCAAACCCAGGCGGGTGATCGCCACCTCAAGGTTTTCCGCCGGTTCCGCCATGCTGCCATGGGTCTGCCGGTTGGCCTCGCGAATGACGCTCAGGGCCAGCGCGGGGCTGTCCTGCATCAACTCGGCGATGTCGCGCAACGAGCTGCGATTATCGCCGATCGCCTTGCAAACACGATCGTGGCTGGCCTGTGGAACAGGCAGGCGCACGCCATCGAGAAGCTTTACCCAGCCTTCGAGCGTGGTCGGTTTTGGAACTGGGACGTTGGTTTCATTAGCCATGGTTGGACGTGATCATCGTCTGCATTACCTACGCCGAAAATGGGCCGAATTGGCTTTTCGCCTGAACTGGCTATAGTCTGGCGCAGTTTTGCCGATAAGTAGAAGAAGAGATTTTTTAACTTCCGAATATGACCTTGAACCCGACTCAGTAAGTGCTCTCCTACCTATGGCTAAAATAATCGGCATCATCGTCGTATTCGCTAGCGTGCTCGGCGGATACGTGCTCTCCCACGGCAAGATTGCCGCCCTGATCCAACCCTTTGAAGTGTTGATCATCGGTGGTGCGGCCCTCGGTGCATTCCTGCAGGCCAACCCTGGCCCCACGACTCTGCACGTGCTCAAGAAATCCCTGAGCATGTTCGGTTCGCGCTTCACCCACACCTTCTACCTGGAAGTGCTGGGACTGGTTTACGAGATCCTCAACAAAAGTCGTCGCGAAGGCATGATGGCCATCGAAGGCGACATCGAAGATGCGGCGGCCAGCCCGATCTTCGCCAAGTACCCGTCAGTACTCAAGGATGAGCGCATGACCGCGTTCGTATGCGATTACCTGCGCATCATGTCGTCCGGCAACATGGCTCCCCATGAGCTGGAAGGCCTGTTCGACATGGAACTTTACAGCCTCAAGGAAGACCTCGATCACCCATCCCATGCAGTGAACGGCATTGCCGACGGTATGCCCGGTTTCGGTATCGTCGCGGCGGTACTGGGTATCGTGGTGACCATGGCGTCCCTGGGCGAGGGTGACCAGGCGTCCATCGGCCTGCACGTAGGTGCGGCACTGGTGGGTACTTTCTTCGGTATTCTCGCAGCGTACGGTTTCTTCGGCCCGCTGGCCCATTCCCTGGCCCACGATGCCAAGGAAGAACTGAACGTGTACGAAGCGATCAAGGCCTCGCTGGTGGCTTCGGCGTCCGGCATGCCGCCATCGCTGGCCGTGGAATTCGGGCGCAAGGTGCTGTACCCGGCGCACCGTCCTAGCTTTGCTGAGCTGGAACAAGCGGTTCGCGGTCGCTAAGTCATGGAAAATAATCAGCCGATAATCGTCAAGCGCGTCAAGCGCATCGCTGGCGGGCACCACGGGGGCGCCTGGAAAATCGCCTTCGCGGACTTCGCGACGGCAATGATGGCGTTCTTCCTGGTGCTGTGGCTGCTGTCGACCGCCACGCCGGAGCAGAAGATCGCCATCGCCGGCTACTTCAAGGACCCGGTCGGTTTCTCCGAAAGCGGCACGCCGTACATCATCGACCTGGGCGGCACGCCGACCCTGGCCCCGGAAAACACCCTCAACCCCGAGGTGAAATCCCAGCCGCAGCCCGACAAGGTGACCGTCGACGCCGAGCAGGTCGAGGGCATGGCCGAGATGGTGGAGAAGGAGCGCCTGGAGCTGTTGCTGCAAGAGTTGCAGAACAAGGTTGAAGAGAACCCGCAACTGCAGAAGTTCAAGGATCAGATCCTGTTCGAGATCACCACCGATGGTTTGCGCATCCAGATCGTGGACGCCGAAAACCGCCCGATGTTCGACTCCGGCAGTGCACGCCTGAAGCCGTATTTCGAAGACATCCTGCTGGCCATGGCCGACACCATCAAGGCGGTGCCGAACAAGATCAGCGTCAGTGGCCACACCGATGCCAAGCCGTTTGCCGGTACCGGCGACTTCGGCAACTGGGAGCTGTCGGCCAACCGTGCAAACGCCGCACGGCGTGCGCTGGTGGCGGGTAGTTATCCGGAAGATCAAGTGGCGCGCGTGGTGGGGTATGCCTCGTCGGCCTTGTTCGATCGCGAGAATCCGCTGAACCCGGTCAACCGTCGTATCGACATCATCGTGCTGACCAAGAAAGCCCAGCGCGCCATCGAAGGTTCGCAAGGCGCGGAACCGGCTCCGGAACCGACCCAAGGCCAGGGCGGCCCAGGTGAAGTGCCGGCCACACCAGCCGACCCGAACGCCTTGCCGCCGGAGAAGGAACCGCTACCGGCCCACGAACTGCGCGAACGCCTGAACCTGTTCGACAACCCGGCCCCCAAACCGCCGGAAGCGCCGAAACAGTGATGACACAAAAAAGCCGACAGTGATGTCGGCTTTTTTGTGCGCCCTGGTTTGGCAAAACACCCCATCCCACCGGCAACCCCCGCCCCTGTAGGAGCGAGCTTGCTCGCGATGGATGTCCAGACACCGCTGGGTGTCAGGCCGTCCACGTCATCGTTAACGACCATCGCGAGCAAGCTCGCTCCTACAGGTTCGGTGTTGTCTCTGTGGGAGCGAGCCTGCTCGCGATGGATGTCCAGGCACCGCTGGGTGTCAGGCCCGCCCGCGCCATCGTTGACGAACATCGCGAGCAGGCTCGCTCCCACAAGTAATCGCTGACCTCTGTAGGAGCGAGCCTGCTCGCGATGGATGTCCAGGCACCGCTGGGTGTCAGGCCCGCCCGCGCCATCGTTGACGAACATCGCGAGCAGGCTCGCTCCCACAAGTAATCGCTGACCTCTGTAGGAGCGAGCTTGCTCGCGATGGATGTCCAGGCAACGCTGGGTGTCAGGCGGCCAGCGTCATCGTTAACGACTATCGCGAGCAAGCCCGCTCCCACAGGTGATTGCGGGCAGCCTTAGGGCAATGCCGCTTTAATAACCACTCTGCGGCAAGCTCGCGATGATCGAGCGGTAGCTGTTCATCCGCTGTTGTTGCACGCGGCCGTCTTCCAGGGCCTTGAGCAGCGCACAGCCGGGTTCGCGGTCGTGTTTGCAGTCGCGGAAGCGGCAGGTGCCGAGCAGGTCGTTGAACTCGATGAAGCCGGCTTCGACGTCGGCGCGGCTGACGTGGCCCAGGCCGAATTCGCGGATGCCCGGGGAGTCGATCAGTTCACCGCCACCGGGGAAGTGGAACAGGCGGGCGGTGGTGGTGGTGTGGGTGCCCTGGCCGGACAGCTCGGACAGCGGCCCGACGCGGGTTTCGACGTCTGGCAGCAGGCTGTTGACCAGCGATGACTTGCCCACGCCAGACTGGCCGACGAACACGCTGATGCGCCCATCCAGTTTCTCTTGCAGTTGCTCCATGCCGTTGCCGTGGTGGGCCGACACTTCCAGCACCGGATAGCCCAGGGTGCGGTAGACCGCCAGCAGGGCATTGAGCGCCGGAGCGTTCTGCTCGTCGATCAGGTCGAATTTGTTGAGCAGCAAGAGCGGGCGGATGCCGGCGTGTTCGGCGGCCACCAGGTAGCGGTCGATCAGGTTGGCATGGGGCTCAGGCAGTGGCGCGAAGACAATCACGATCATGTCGACGTTGGCCGCCACCGGCTTGAGCTGGCCACGGCTGTCCGGGCGGCACAGCTCGGTTTTACGCGGCAGTTGCGCGACGATCACCCCGATGCCCTGGTTGCCGGCACGCCAGACCACCTGATCGCCGGTCACCAGCGCGGGCAGGTTGGCGCGCAAGTGGCAGCGAAACACCTGGCCTGCCAGTTCGCCATCCAGCGCCTCGACTTCGACCTGCACACCGAAGTGCGCGATCACCAGGCCCGTCTGTTCCGGGCCCAGGTCGCCGCCTTCGAGAGCCTCGACCGCCGAGGACTCGCGTTTGGCGGCGCGGGCAGCGCGCTCGCCCTGAATTTTTTCGATGCGCCAGTTCTGGCGGCGATTGAGTTGGCGTTTGGCCATGGGTGTTCCACAAGAAGAATGCAGCGATTAGGTAAAACGGCCGCGAGTTTAGCACGCCCGGCCGCCTCCCTAGGCTAAACTGCGCAGCATTGCCTAGGAGCCGACACATGCAAAACGCGCAGAACCTGATCTGGATCGACCTGGAAATGACCGGTCTGAACCCCGACACCGACGTCATCATCGAGATGGCCACCATCGTCACCGACAGTGACCTCAACACCCTGGCCGAAGGGCCGGTGATCGCCATCCACCACAGTGACGAAGTGCTCGCCACCATGGACGAATGGAACACCCGCACCCACGGCAACTCGGGCCTGACCCAGCGCGTGCGCGAAAGCCGCATCAGCATGGCCGAGGCCGAGGCGCAAACCATCGCCTTCCTGGAGCAGTGGGTGCCCAAGGGCAAGTCGCCGATCTGCGGCAACAGCATCTGCCAGGACCGCCGCTTCCTTTATACCCACATGAAAGGCCTGGAAAGCTACTTCCACTACCGCAACCTCGACGTGTCGACCCTCAAGGAACTGGCCGCGCGCTGGGCACCGGACGTGCGCGACAGCTTCAAGAAGGGCAGCACCCACCTGGCGCTGGATGACATTCGCGAGTCGATCGCCGAGTTGCGGCATTATCGCGAGCATTTCATCAAGGCTTGATGTCAGGGGTGCCTGTGGTGAACCCATCGCGAGCAGGCTCGCTCCCACAGAAACCGGGTTGTGAACGCGATCAACTGTGGGAGCGAGCCTGCTCGCGATGGGGCCAGCACAATCTACAAGACACGCCCCCTTTTGGTGCCGCCCCTTAATGGCTAGACTGCGCGCCTCCTCGCAAGGACTGCCGCCATGCTGTTGATGCTCTACCTGATCGCCATTACCGCCGAAGCCATGACCGGTGCGCTGTCCGCAGGGCGGCGGGGCATGGACTGGTTTGGCGTGGTGCTGATTGCCTGCATCACGGCGCTGGGCGGCGGTTCGGTTCGTGACGTGCTGCTCGGCCATTACCCGCTGACATGGGTCAAGCACCCGGAATACCTGGTGCTGACGTCGATTGCGGCGATGGTCACCGTGTTCACCGCGCGCTGGATGCGTCATCTGCGCTCGCTGTTCCTGGTGCTCGACGCCGTAGGCCTGGTGGCCTTCACCCTGATCGGCTGCATGACCGCCCTGGAAATGGGCCATGGCATGCTGGTGGCCTCGGTCAGCGGGGTGATCACCGGGGTATTTGGCGGCATCCTGCGCGACATCTTCTGCAACGACATCCCGCTGATCTTCCGCCGCGAACTCTACGCCAGCGTGTCCTTCGCGGCCGCCTGGTGCTACATGCTGTGCATCTACCTGCAATTGCCCGGCGAACAGGCGATCCTGATCACCCTGTTTGGCGGTTTCCTGCTGCGCTTGCTGGCCATTCGTTTCCATTGGGAAATGCCCAAGTTCGTCTATAACGACGAACAGTGAGGCCAGACATATCGCCTCACAGACCCTCCGCGTGGTGGTACATAGATAAGGCCAGGGCGTTCAAGTGACTCAATAAGCTGTGGGCTACCACTGTTTAAAGGGTCTTCCCATGCCAGATTCAGCGACTGCCAGTGAGCCTGGGGGCTCACCGCTACATTCCAATGCCTTCAATTTCAGCGGGTTTCTCAGCGGAGGGGTCGATCCGCGTACCGGCACTTACACCTCCTCGCTCACACTGGGCGAGCTCAGGTCCAACTTTTTGCAGGGGCCGAGCCTGCCGGTCAGGCTGTTCTTCAACCCGACCCAGGTGCATGACGGCGGATTCGGCAAGGGCTGGTCCCTGGCGCTGACCCGCTACGAGGTGTCCCGTGGCTTCTTGACCCTGGCAGGAGGCGAACGTTACCAGGCGAAGCAGACACCTTCGGGGCTCATCCTCGACGAACTCAAACTGAAGACTTTCAAGGTTCTCTGTCCGAAATCTGGGCGCTTTGATGTCGTGCACAAAAGCGGGTTGATCGAAGAGCTTGAGGTCTACGCCGGCAGTGGGCTGGCGGTGCCGAAAAGAATCGTGTCGGCCAACGGCGCGGCGATCCTGTTCGATTACCAGTCGATGGGCGATCAGCCGACGCTGTCTGCCGTGCGTGACGCCAGTCGAACCTTGTTGAGCATCGAGCGAACGCCTGGCCAGGTGACATTGACGTTGTACCCAGGCAGCGAGTGCGCCGCGCCCTTCACGCTGAAACACTCCGGCGAGCGGGTGAATGCCGTGCAGCTACCCGACGGCAGTGCCTGGACGTTGCACAGCGAGGCCATCGGCGGTGCCGAATGCCTGACAGAGGTCATCTCGCCCCTGGGCGCGCGCGAGCAGATCCGCTACGAAGCGGCGGGCCATCGGCTTCCCCGTGGTGCGCCGCAGACGACGATTCCGCATGTCACCGCCCATACGGTTTTTCCTGGCCTGCAACCGGCCATCACGACCCACTACCGATACTCGTCGAGCAACTTTCTCGGGTACGACGACAGTGATGTCCATTGGTCGCGCAACGGCGACAGCTTGTACCAGAAGAGCCCGGACTACCGGTATTCCTCGGTGGAAATGCTGATGGAGGGGGCCAAGGTGCATCGCTCCATCAAGCGCACCTACAATCAATACCATTTGCTGATCTCGCAAGTGACCCGCTGCAATCAGAGCGTGGTGTCGAGAACGGTCGATTATCACCTTGAGCCGGGCAAACCGTTCACCGGGCAACCCGCACAATTTCGATTGCCCAGGGTGCAGACGCTGCGCTATGAAAACCGCCAGACCAAGGCTTTTCGCGAAGAAGTGACAACGACCCTGTTCGATGCCTGGGGCAACCTGCTCAAGCACGTCGCGGCGAACGGAGTGGTGACGGTCTCGACGTTCTACCCGGCCAGCGGTGCCGAGGGTTGTCCGGCCGACCCGCTGGGGTTCGTGCGCTTTGAGAAAAGCCGAACCGTACGGGCAGCAGCGGATCTTGCCCAGGCCGCGACGACGCAATTGCAATTTTGCTACCGGCAAACCGGCGAGAGCGGCAAGCCTGGCTGCGATGTCGTGCTGTCGCAGCAACGCTTTCATGAGCACACACCGGCGGGTGAAGTCCTGCGGTTGCAGACTGATCTTGAATACACCGAAATGGTCGCGGACCCGCAGGCCTACACCGTGCTGCACAAATACACGGTGCGCCAGGGCGGGCAGTCGTGTGCGACGCATTTCGAATACCTGCCTGATGACACCACGTTGCAGGTGCAAACGATCCAGCTGGGGTTCGACGATACCCGCCGGGAATCGAGCGTGAGCGCGTCGATCATCAATGGCTTGAAGCGCTCGGAGCAGAACGAGGATCAGGGGCGCGTCGATTTCACGTACGACCGGCTGGGGCGAGAATCGAGCCGAACCGTTGCAGCCGGCAGCGAGTTCGAAAGCCGCAACAGCTCGCGCTTTAAACGGGAGACGAAGGGGGCCCGGACCCTGCTGACGAAACTGCACACCGACGCCAATGGCCTGCGCAGCAGCACGCGTTATGACGGGCTTGGCCGGGTCATCGAGGTCGAAGAGCAGGACCCGGAGCAGGAAGGCGACGTGGTGTTTCGCGAAGTCTATGCCGCGAAGTACGACGTGCTCGGGCAAATGACCGGGGAAAAAAAGATCGACTGGTGGCACGGGCAGCGCCAGGTGTTCAATACGGTCTACACCTTTGATGACTGGGGGCAGGTCAGCAGTACGTTGCACCCCGACGGTCGTCGCGAGCGCCGCGACTTCGATCCGATCCTGCGCAAGGAAACGACCTGGCTGGAGGGCATGGGCAAAACCGTCACGGTTTACAACGCGTTTGGTAAACCTGACAGCATCGAGCGCTTCGATACCTCGAACAACAGCCACGGCGCACAGCGGTATGCCTATGATGGCCTGGGCCGCTGCGTCGAGCAGACCGACCCGATGGGTAATCGCACCACCCATGCCTATGACGTATTCGATCGTCTCACCCTCAGCACGTTACCCGACGGCACTGCGGTGCAGACCACCTACGCCGGGCACTCCCGGGAATCCCTGCCGGTCGGTATCACGGTGGCTGGCCATTCGCTGGGGAGACAGGTGTTCGATGGGCTGGGGCGCTTGACCCTGAGCGTCGTCGGTGGCCGTACCAGCCGGACGGGGTATGAAGCCGGTTGCAGCCAGCCTGCCTGGAAGCAAAGGCCCGCTGGCGAGCGCGTCGAATACCGCTACGAAGCCCGGTTGGGTGGGGTCGTCACGCAACGCCAGGCTGCCGGGTTGCTCGCCAGCTACGAATATCACCCACGGCTGGGCGAACTGACCCGGTGTGTCGAGATGGGCCGAGAAACCCGATTGACCTACGACCGGGCCGGGCGCCTCAAAAGTGAGACTTCCCTGGTCGGCGAAGACCGTAAAAGTGTTTTTTACAGCTATTCCCTGGGCGGTCGCTTGCTACGTTTCATCGACGTGCTGGGTGAGCCGCACACGACCAGGTATGACGATGCAGGTCGTGCGCAGTCATTTGCACATCGGGCGCTGAACGCGACTTTTTCCTACAACACATTGAGTCAACTGGTGACAATCGAGGCCCGCGCCACGCAGGGGCAAGGCTCGATGTCCACGCGTCTGGCCTACGATGATTTCGGGCGTGAGGTGTCGCGAACCTTCCAGTTCGGCGATGGCGTGACTCAGGTCTTGTCCTCGGCCTACACCCAGGCGGACAAACTGGCGCGAAAGACTCTGCGGCATGAGCAGGCGGTGTTGCGCGACGAGCAGTTCACCTACGACTCGCGTGGTCGTCTCAGCCTGTATCAATGCGCGGGCACTCAACGGCCGCGTGATGCCCAGGGCAGGGAGATCATCCGGCAAGCCTACGTGTTCGATGCCCTCGACAACATCCTCACCCTGGAAACCCGCTTCCCCGGTGGCAGCAACCTCACGACTTTCGAGTACAGCGCGACCGACCCGAGCCGATTGACTGCGATCCGTAACAGCCACAAGGACTACCCGGCGCCTGTGACGCTGCAATACGACGACAATGGACATCTGGTCGAGGATGAACAGGGGCGGCGACTTTCCTACGATGCGTTGGGGCGCCTGGTTCGGGTGGCCGGCACGGACAAGCAGGTCATACGCGACTTCCACTACGATGCCCGGGATCAACTGGTGGAGCTGGCCCAGCCGTCAGGGAAGGCCACCCGGCGCTATTATCGAAACGCTCGGCAAAGCAATGATCTCTGTGGTTCCAACAGCCGCACGTCGTTGGCTTCTGCCGGTGTTCTGCTCGGGCAGGAACGCCGAGGCGCCGATGCCGGGACAGGCCTGCTGGGTGTCGATCAGCAGCGTAGCGTGCTGAGCGAGACGTCGGGTACGCAACGTTCGCCTTTTGCCTACAGTCCCTATGGCCATCGGGCGGTGCAAGCCGCTTCGTTCAGCATGCCGGGATTCAGTGGCGAGTTGCTCGATCCGCTGAGCGGTTTGTATCTGTCGGGTAACGGTTATCGGGCTTACAGCCCGACCCTGATGCGTTTCCTCAGCCCCGACAACCTGAGCCCGTTCGGTGCAGGTGGTTTGAATCCCTACGCATACTGCGCAGGCGACCCGATCAATCGGGTCGATCCGACCGGGCATTTCTGGGGCGCGATCCTGAGCGGCGTGGTTTCGTTCCTCGGCATTGCGGCGAGTGTTTTGACATTGGGTGTCGCGACGCCGCTGGCGATGGTCGGGCTGGCCATGGGGGTCGTTTCCGGTGTGGCTGCAGCTACCGCCTCGGTGTTGCGAGCGTTTGACGCGGAGTCGGAGGCGGCGGATGTCTTCGACTGGATCAGTCTCGCAGGGGGTGTGGCCTCGTTATCGACGGGCCTGGGCGCGCTCGGCAAGGCCACCGTGCATTGCGGCCGTCGGCTCGGCCAGGCCTTTTCGAAGGGGTTGAGCCCCAAACGCGCGCCCTCGGCATCGGGTATCGGTACAAAAACTGCGAATGCCGGCAGCGCGGCCAGCGAAGGCTTCAAGGGCAATGGGCCGTGGAAAATCAAACTGGCCGACCCGAAAAGCATCTCGAAACAACTGAGGCGTGCGCAGCAACACGAGTACGACCAATTCAAGAACGCGATCTACCACAAGGGGGTGGACCCGGCCGAAGCGGTTCGGCACATGGGCGACCCCAACCCCAAATTCCTGCAGCACCACTCGAAGGCCTGGAAGGACTTTCAGGGCAACCGGGTCAACCGGGTCGATATGTGGGAGGCGCGGCTCGGTGGCAAGGACCGCGTGACGTACCTGGTCGATGACACCGACAAGCTGGTCACCGTGCTACAGGTGGGTGGCCACACCTGAGCGATTCAGGAGGCAGAATGCTGGCGCAGCGCCCATTCCACGTGTTCCCTGACCATTTCCGACGGGTAGTCCTGCCGCGCCTTCAGCGCTTCCAACACCTGGATCGTTGAAGGCGCATTGCCCAGGCCCACGGCCAGGTTGCGCAACCAGCGCTCGTACCCTGCCCGGCGCAGTGGCGAGCCTTCGGTACTGCTGAGGAATTTATCCTCGTCCCACAGGAACAGTTCGGCCAGCTCGGCGTTGTCCAGGTTGTGCCGTGGCTTGAAGTCGCCTTCACCGGACGGCTTGGCGAAGCGGTTCCACGGGCAGACGATCTGGCAGTCATCGCAGCCGAACACGCGGTTGCCGATCAACGGCCGCAGTTCTTCGGGGATGGCGTTTTTCAACTCGATGGTCAGGTAGGAGATGCAACGCCGGGCGTCCAGTATGTAGGGGCCGACAAAGGCGTTGGTCGGGCAGATGTCGAGGCAGGCGGTGCATTTGCCGCAATGGTCGCTGGCGTGCGGCGGATCGACCGGCAACGGCAGGTCGACGAACAATTCGCTGAGAAAGAAGTAACTGCCGGCCTTGCGATTCAAGACCAGGGTATTTTTGCCGATCCAGCCTAGACCGGCCTGCTGGGCAATGGCTTTTTCCAGCACCGGTGCACTGTCGACGAACGCGCGGTAGCCGAACGGGCCGATCACGCCTTGAATTTTTTCCGCCAGTTGTTGCACGCGTTTACGGATCAATTTGTGGTAATCGCGGCCCAAGGCATAACGGGACACGTAGGCTTTTTCCGGTTGGGCCAGGCGTTTGGCCATTTCGGTGTCGCCCGGCAGGTAGTCCATGCGCAGGGAAACCACCCGAAGTGTGCCGGGCACCAGCTCGTCGGGGTGCGAGCGTTTGCTGCCGTGGGCGCCCATGTAGTCCATCTCGCCGTGGTAGCCCGCTTCGAGCCAGCGCTCCAGGTGCTGCTCATGCTCGGCGAGGTCCAGGCCGCTGATGCCGACTTGCTGGAAGCCCAGCTCACGGCCCCAGTCCTTGATGGATTGGGCGAGGGCGGGCAGGTCTGTGGGAATGGCGGACATGAGGCAAGAGAAACCGGAGCTGAGGTGCGTATAATTCTGCCAGACATCGGAGTCCAAAGACGCATGCCGCACACTAAAGATGATTTACCCGACGCGCTGTACGGCGCTGCGCAGGTGCGCGCCATGGATGCGCGGCTGATTGCGGCCGGCACGCCGGGCTTCGAGCTGATGCAGCGTGCCGCGTATGCCACCTGGCGGGCGTTGGTCCGGCGCTGGCCGAACGCGAGTGAACTGACGGTGATCGCCGGTCACGGCAACAATGCCGGTGATGGCTACCTGGTCGCAGTGCTGGCCCGGCGGGGCGGTTGGACCGTGCGCGTGCTGGCCGCCGGTGACCCCCAACGTTTGCAGGGCGATGCGGCCCAGGCCTGCGCCGAAGCACGGGGTGAAGGCGTAGACATCCAGGCCTGGAGCGCAAACGCGCAGTTGCGCGGCATCGTCCTCGACGCGTTGCTCGGCACGGGGCTGACCGGCGAAGTGCGCGAACCCTACGCGAGCGCCATCGCCGCGATCAACGCCAGCCATCTGCCGGTGGTGGCAGTGGATATTCCCTCGGGGCTGTGCGCCGATACCGGGCGGGTGCTCGGCGTGGCCGTTCGGGCAGACCTGACCGTGACGTTCATCGGTTTGAAGTTGGGGCTGTTCACCGGCGATGCGGCGGATGTGATCGGCGAGGTGGTGTTCAATGACCTGCAAGCGTCGCCCGCGGCATTCGACGGCATCGCATCCCTTGCGCTGCGCCTGACGGCCGCTAATCTGCCGCGCCTGGCGGCTCGCGCGCCGACGGCCCACAAAGGCCGGTTTGGCCACGTGCTGTTGATTGGTGGCGATCGCGGTTTTGGTGGGGCCATCCTGCTCAGCGCGCAAAGTGCACTGCGCAGTGGCGCGGGCATGGTGTCGCTGGCCACCCGCGGCGAACATGTGCCGGCGGCCCTGGCCCGGCTCCCGGAAGTCATGGTCCTGGGCACTTCGTCGGCCAATCAGTTGATGGGATTACTGCAAAAGGTTTCTGTACTGGTGGTCGGGCCCGGCTTGGGGCAGTCTTCCTGGGGGCGCAGCCTACTGTCGGCGGCGGCTGATGCGGCGTTGCCGCAGGTGTGGGATGCCGATGCGCTGAATCTGCTGGCAGCAGGGCAGGTGAAGCTGCCGGCTGGCTGTGTGATCACCCCGCATCCGGGCGAGGCGGCACGCTTGCTCGGGATCAGTACCGCCCAGGTTCAGGCCGACCGGCCAGGCGCCGCCCAGGCATTGAGCAAAAAATATACAGCGGTTGTGGTGCTCAAGGGCGCCGGCAGCCTGATCGCCAGCCCCGACGGGCGTCTGGCGGTGTGTCATCAGGGCCACCCGGCCATGGCCACCGCCGGTCTGGGCGATGTGCTGGCCGGCTTGCTCGGCGCGCTGCTGGCGCAAGGCATGGGCGCATTCGACGCCGCCTGTCTCGGTGTCTGGCTGCATGCCAACGCGGGGGCGCAACAAGGTAATTCGGGCCGTGGGCTGGCGGCCAGTGATCTGATCCCAGCCATTCGTCAGTTGTTGGAGGAGCAAGCACCGTGTCTGAAGTAACCCTGTACCTGGCTGATGAGCAAGCGATGACCGCGTTTGGTGCGCGTATCGCGACGACCACCGGAGGGCACGGTCTGATTTTTCTCGAGGGGGATCTGGGGGCCGGCAAAACCACGTTGTCCCGGGGCATCATCCGCGGCCTGGGCCATGTTGGCGCGGTAAAAAGCCCGACCTTCACTCTGGTCGAGCCCTACGAAATCGGTGACATTCGTGCCTTCCATTTCGACCTTTATCGCCTGGTTGATCCGGAAGAGCTGGAGTACCTGGGCATCCGCGATTACTTCGAAGACGATGCCCTGTGCCTGATCGAATGGCCCCAGAAGGGTGCAGGCTTTTTGCCAAAGCCTGACCTGACCATTACCATTAGCCCGCAAGGCAGTGGGCGTTCGCTGAAAATTTTGTCCCAGGGCTCGCGTGGCGAGTCGTGGTGTGCCGCTTTGGCATTGGAATCCAATTAAATGATGGGGTCAGGTATGCGCTTTCGCGCGATGGTAGCTGCCGTTGGGATGTTGTTTTTGGCGGTGACCGTCAACGCTGTGGCCGACACCAAGGTCAACAGCGTTCGTCTGTGGCGGGCGCCGGACAACACACGGCTGGTGTTCGACCTCAGCGGCCCGGTGCAGCACAGCGTTTTCACCCTGACGGCCCCGGACCGACTGGTGATCGACATCAATGGCGCCTCCCTGGGCGCGCCGCTGAATGTCTCCACCGCCAACACCCCGATCACCGCCATGCGCTCGGCCCAACGCACGCCGACCGACCTGCGGGTGGTCATCGACCTGAAAAAGGTCGTCACACCGAAGAGTTTCACCCTGGCGCCAAACGCCCAGTACGGCAACCGCCTGGTAGTCGATCTGTTCGACAACCCGGCCGACGCCGCGCCGATTCCTGCGCCGACCAACGTCGCCACCGTCGCACCGGTCCCGGTCACGCCGGTCGATCCTCCGGTGAAACTGCCGCCAGCGCCTGCCGGCAAACGCGACATCATCGTGGTCATTGATGCTGGCCACGGTGGCGAAGACCCGGGCGCCTCGGGTTCGCGCGGGCAGCGTGAGAAAGACGTGGTGCTGTCCATCGCCCGTGAACTGCAACGCCAGGTCAACGGCATGAAAGGCTTCCGTGCCGAACTGACCCGGACCGGCGACTACTTCATCCCATTGCGTGGGCGTACCGAAATCGCCCGCAAGAAGGGCGCGGACCTGTTCGTGTCGATCCACGCCGACGCCGCGCCTTCCACGGCGGCCTTTGGTGCCTCGGTGTTCGCCCTGTCCGATCGTGGCGCCACTTCCGAAACCGCACGCTGGCTGGCCGACAGTGAAAACCGTTCCGACCTGATCGGCGGGGCCGGCAACGTCAGCCTCGACGACAAGGACCGCATGCTCGCTGGCGTGTTGCTCGACTTGTCGATGACCGCCTCGCTGACCTCCAGCCTGAACGTCGGCCAGAAGGTCTTGAGCAACATCGGTCGCGTCACCCCGCTGCACAAGCAGCGCGTGGAGCAGGCTGGGTTCATGGTGCTCAAGTCGCCGGACATCCCGTCGATCCTCGTGGAAACCGGGTTCATCTCCAACGCCAACGAAGCGTCCAAGCTCGCCGCGTCCAGCCATCAGCAGGCCCTGGCGCGCTCGATCAGCAGTGGCGTGCGTCAGTTCTTCCAGCAAAACCCGCCGCCAGGTACCTACATCGCCTGGCTGCGTGATTCCGGCAAGATTGCCCAGGGCCCTCGGGATCACCGGGTCAACCCCGGCGAAACCCTGGCGATGATTGCCGTGCGCTATCAGGTGTCGCCGGCGACCCTGCGCAGTGCCAACAACCTGAAGACCGACGAGCTGAAAGTCGGTCAGACCCTGACCATTCCCGGCACTGAACTGGCGTCCAAAGAATGAATGAGGTCGTGACCAACAGCGCTCGCATCGAGCTGCTCAGCCCTCGACTGGCCAACCAGATTGCCGCCGGCGAAGTGGTCGAGCGCCCGGCTTCGGTGATCAAGGAGTTGCTGGAAAACAGCCTCGACTCCGGTGCCAAACGCATTGATGTCGATGTCGAACTGGGCGGGATCAAGCTGTTGCGGGTGCGTGACGATGGCCGCGGTATCGCTGCCGACGACCTGCCGCTGGCCTTGGCCCGACACGCCACCAGCAAGATCCGCAACCTGGAAGACCTCGAACAGGTCATGAGCCTGGGCTTTCGTGGTGAGGCGCTGGCGTCGATCAGCTCCGTGTCGCGCCTGACCCTGACGTCCCGGACCCGCGATGCCGAGCAGGCGTGGCAGGTGGAGACCGAGGGTCGGGAAATGTCGCCCCGTGTCCAGCCTGCTGCTCACCCGGTGGGTACGTCGGTGGAAGTGCGCGACCTGTTCTTCAACACCCCGGCGCGCCGCAAGTTTCTCAAGACCGAAAAGACCGAATTCGATCACCTGCAGGAAGTGATCAGGCGTCTGGCCCTGGCGCGCTTCGACGTGGCGTTTCATTTGCGCCACAACGGCAAGACCATCCTCAGCCTGCACGAAGCCCGTGACGATGCAGCCCGCGCCCGGCGCGTGGCGGCCATTTGCGGCCCGGGTTTCCTGGAGCAGGCGCTGCCGATCGAAATCGAGCGCAATGGCCTTCACCTGTGGGGCTGGGTAGGGCTGCCGACCTTCAACCGCAGCCAGGCCGACTTGCAGTACTTCTTCGTCAACGGTCGGGCGGTGCGTGACAAACTGGTCGCCCACGCCGTGCGTCAGGCCTATCGTGACGTGCTGTTCAATGGCCGGCACCCGACCTTCGTGCTGTTTTTCGAAGTCGACCCCACTGGCGTCGATGTCAACGTGCACCCGACCAAACACGAGGTGCGCTTTCGCGAAGGACGCATGGTCCACGATTTCCTCTACGGCACCTTGCACCGCGCCCTGGGCGATGTGCGTCCGGATGATCACCTGGCGGCGCCCGTGGCCACGGCCATCGTCCGGCCGACAGGTCTTGATGCTGGCGAATTCGGGCCCCAGGGCGAAATGCGCCTGGCCGCCAATGCCCTGCTGGAGCAGCCCCAGGCCCAGCCGTCCTTCAGCACGGCGGGTTCAAGCGCTGGCGCCGGTTATCAGTATCAGTACACCCCGCGCCCGCAATCGGCGCTGCCGGCGGCAGAAGCCCAGGCGGCGTACCGTGAATTCTTCGCCCCGCTGCCGGAGGCCAATGCCGCCGCGCTTCCCGCCGGGCAGGGCGATATCCCGCCGCTGGGGTACGCGCTGGCGCAACTCAAGGGCATCTACATCCTTTCCGAGAACGCCCAGGGCCTGGTGCTGGTGGACATGCACGCCGCCCATGAGCGGATCATGTACGAACGCCTCAAGGTCGCCATGGCCAGCGAGGGCTTGAGTGGCCAGCCGCTGCTGGTGCCGGAAACCCTGGCACTGAGCCAGCGCGAAGCCGATTGCGCCGAAGAGCATGTGGCCTGGTTCCAGCGCCTGGGCTTCGAATTGCAGCGCCTGGGCCCGGAAACCCTGGCCATCCGCCAGATCCCGGCCCTGCTCAAGCAGGCCGAAGCCAACCGGCTGGTCAGCGATGTACTGGCGGACCTGATGGAGTACGGCACCAGCGACCGCATTCAGGCCCACCTGAACGAATTGCTCGGCACCATGGCCTGCCACGGTGCCGTGCGGGCGAATCGGCGGTTGGCCCTGCCGGAAATGAACGGCCTGCTGCGTGACATGGAAAACACCGAGCGCAGCGGTCAATGCAACCATGGCCGACCGACCTGGACCCAACTGGGCCTGGACGATCTGGACAAACTGTTCCTGCGCGGTCGTTGATGAGCCAGCTCCCACCTGCGATTTTCCTGATGGGCCCGACCGCAGCGGGCAAGACCGATCTGGCCATCGAGCTGACCAAGGTGCTGCCCTGCGAGCTGATCAGTGTCGATTCGGCGCTGGTCTATCGCGGCATGGACATCGGCACCGCCAAGCCCTCGAAAGAGATCCTGGCCGAGTTTCCACACCGTTTGATTGATATTCTCGACCCCGCCGAGAGCTATTCGGCCGCGGATTTCCGCCGTGACGCGCTCGAAGCCATGGCCGATATCACGGCGCGAGGCAAGATTCCGCTGCTGGTGGGCGGCACGATGCTTTATTACAAGGCGTTGCTCGAAGGCCTGGCGGACATGCCGGCGGCCGATCCGCAGGTGCGCGCGCAGATCGAGGAAGAGGCTGCACGCCTTGGCTGGCAAGCCCTGCACGAGCAATTGGCGAGTATCGACCCAGAGTCCGCTGCACGTATTCATCCGAACGATCCTCAGCGCCTCAGTCGCGCATTGGAAGTTTATCGCGTCAGTGGTCAGAGCATGACCGAGCTTCGACTGCAACAAAGTACGCAAAGTACTGAAGCAGCCGCGTCGGGACGGCAACAATTGCCCTATACTGTCGCGAACTTGGCCATTGCTCCGGCAAATCGCCAGGTACTGCACGAACGAATTAAACAAAGATTCACTTTGATGTTGGAACAGGGATTCATAGACGAGGTCGTAGCCCTGCGTGAACGAAGTGACCTGCATGCCGGGTTGCCGTCGATACGTGCGGTCGGTTACCGACAAGTCTGGGACTACCTGGATGGCAAGCTGACAAAGGCCGAAATGCAGGAGCGTGGGATCATAGCCACGCGCCAATTGGCCAAACGTCAGTTCACCTGGTTGCGCAGTTGGGCTGATTTACACTGGCTGGACAGCCTTGATTGCGACAATCTGCCGCGCGCCTTGAAATACCTTGGGGCCATCTCCATATTGAGCTGAGTCTTTGCAATTGCCGTCTATCCTTGGGGGTGTGACGGTCACAAGCCAACTGTTTACCTATTTTTTATATTGAATCCTTAAAGGAGTGCGACACATGTCAAAAGGGCATTCGCTACAAGACCCTTACTTGAATACTTTACGTAAAGAGAAAGTTGGGGTGTCCATCTACCTGGTCAACGGGATCAAACTGCAAGGCACGATCGAGTCGTTCGACCAGTTCGTTATCCTGCTGAAAAACACCGTCAGCCAGATGGTCTACAAGCACGCTATCTCGACAGTGGTACCGGTTCGTCCGATTCGTCTGCCTAGCGCAACCGAATCCGACTCGGGTGACGCTGAGCCAGGTAACGCCTGATAGGAGTCTCCTTTGTTCTTTGAGCGCCACGGTGGTGGGGAGCGAGCCATTCTCGTTCACTTGGATGGTCAGGACCCTGAGGCGCGCGAAGATCCGCAGGAGTTTCAGGAGTTGGCAGCATCGGCGGGTGCCGAGACCGCGGCGTTTTTCAACGTGCCGCGCAATCGGCCAACCGCCAAATACCTGATTGGCAGCGGCAAGGTCGAGGAGTTGCGCGACCTGGTCAAAGCCGAGCAGGTAGAACTGGTTATTTTCAATCACATCCTCACGCCCAGTCAGGAACGTAACCTCGAACGTGTTTTCGAGTGTCGCGTGATCGACCGCACGGGTCTGATTCTCGATATCTTCGCCCAACGCGCCCGTACCCATGAAGGCAAGCTCCAGGTCGAACTGGCCCAGCTTGAGCACATGAGCACGCGGCTGGTTCGTGGCTGGACTCACCTTGAGCGGCAGAAGGGCGGTATCGGCCTGCGCGGTCCGGGTGAAACCCAGCTGGAAACCGACCGACGCCTGTTGCGGGTTCGCCTGCGGCAGATCAAGGGGCGCCTGGAAAAGGTTCGCAGCCAGCGCGAGCAGTCTCGTCGCGGGCGCAAGCGCGCGGAAATCCCGACGGTTTCACTGGTGGGCTATACCAACGCCGGCAAATCGACGCTGTTCAACGCGGTGACCGATTCCGAGGTGTTTGCCGCCGACCAGCTGTTCGCCACCCTCGACCCGACGTTGCGCCGCCTCGAGCTCGACGACCTCGGGCCGATCGTGCTGGCCGATACCGTGGGGTTCATTCGCCACCTGCCGCACAAACTGGTCGAGGCATTTCGGGCTACGCTCGAAGAGTCGAGCAACTCCGACCTGTTGCTGCACGTGATCGACGCCCACGAGCCCGACCGCATGGCCCAGATCGAACAGGTCATGGTGGTGCTCGGCGAGATCGGGGCGCAGGACTTGCCGATCCTCGAGGTATACAACAAACTCGATTTGCTCGAGGGCGTGGAGCCGCAGATCCAGCGCGATGCCGACGGCAAGCCGCAGCGGGTCTGGCTGTCGGCCAAAGACGGCAGCGGCCTGGAACTGCTCAAGCAGGCCGTGGCCGAACTTCTCGGCGAGGATTTGTTCGTCGGCACCTTGCGCTTGCCGCAACGTTTTGCTCGACTGCGTGCGCAGTTTTTTGAAGTCGGTGCTGTACAGAAAGAAGAGCATGACGAAGAAGGCATCTGCCTGCTGGCCGTTCGTTTGCCACGAATCGAGTTGAATCGACTGGTGAGCCGCGAGGGAATGCAGCCGATGGAATTCATCGAGCAACACACTTTGCAATAAAAGCCTGAGAAAGCGGTTGTGCCGCAGGGACAGGCATTCTGTAGCATTGGTCGGCGCGCCGTGGGTGCGTCTTTGCTTTATCAGATGGAGAGCGCTATGGCTTGGAATGAGCCGGGTGGCAACTCGAATAATCAGGATCCTTGGGGTGGCAAGCGCCGCAATAACGGCGACCGCAAGGGGCCACCAGATCTCGACGAGGCCTTCCGAAAGCTGCAGGAAAGCCTGAACGGGTTGTTCGGTGGTGGTAAGAAACGTGGGGATGACGGCGGTGGTCCGGGCAAGAGTGGCGGCTTTGGCGGCATACTCGGCATCGGCCTGGTCGTGCTGGCGGCTGTCTGGCTGTACAGCGCGGTCTATGTCGTCGACGAGCAGGAGCAGGCCGTGGTGCTGCGCTTCGGCAAGTACTACGAAACGGTCGGTCCGGGCCTGAATATCTATTTCCCGCCGATCGACAAGAAGTACATGGAAAACGTCACGCGTGAGCGTGCGTATACCAAGCAGGGCCAGATGCTGACCGAAGACGAGAACATCGTCGAAGTGCCGCTGACCGTGCAGTACAAGATCAGCAACCTGCAGGATTTCGTGCTGAGCGTCGACCAGCCGGAAATCAGCCTGCAGCACGCGACCGACAGCGCCCTGCGCCATGTGGTGGGTTCCACCGCGATGGACCAGGTGCTCACCGAAGGTCGTGAGCAGATGGCTACCGACATCAAGGAGCGCCTGCAACGCTTCATGGATACCTATCGCACCGGTATCACCGTTACCCAGGTCAACGTACAGAGCGCAGCGGCACCGCGTGAAGTACAGGAAGCCTTTGATGACGTGATCCGTGCCCGTGAAGACGAGCAGCGTTCGCGCAACCAGGCGGAAACCTATGCCAACGGCGTCGTGCCGGAAGCCCGTGGTCAGGCCCAGCGCATTCTTGAAGACGCCAACGGCTACCGTGACGAAACCGTCTCGCGCGCCAAGGGTGAGGCCGATCGCTTCACCAAGCTGGTGGCCGAGTACCGCAAGGCACCTGAGGTCACCCGTCAGCGCCTGTACCTGGACACCATGCAGGAAGTCTTCAGCAGCACCAGCAAGGTACTCGTGACCGGCAACAAGAACGGCCAGAGCAACCTGCTCTACCTGCCGCTGGACAAAATGATCGACAGCAGTGGTCGTAGCACCAGCACGCCGATGAACAGCGCAGCAGCCACCAGCAATGAAGCGAATGCCCGTGCCGCAGCTGATCTGCAGCAACAGCAGGCACGTACCAGGGAGAGTCGCTGATGAGCAATAAATCGCTGATCGCCCTTATTGTCGGCGTCGTCGTGGCGATCGCTGCCTGGAACTGCTTCTACATCGTGGCTCAGACCGAGCGTGCGGTGTTGCTGCAGTTCGGACGCGTGGTCCAGGCCGATGTCCAGCCTGGCCTCCATGTGAAGGTGCCTTACGTCAACCAGGTGCGTAAATTCGACGCTCGCCTGATGACGCTGGATGCGCCGACACAGCGCTTCCTGACCCTGGAAAAGAAAGCCGTAATGGTCGATGCCTACGCCAAGTGGCGAGTGAAGGACGCCGAGCGTTTCTACACCGCGACTTCCGGCCTCAAGCAGATCGCCGACGAGCGTCTGTCCCGTCGTCTGGAATCGGGCCTGCGTGACCAGTTCGGTAAGCGCACCCTGCACGAAGTGGTGTCGGGTGAACGTGATGCGCTGATGGCGGACATCACTTCTTCGCTGAACAGGATGGCCGAGAAAGAACTGGGTATCGAAGTGGTCGACGTTCGCGTCAAGACCATCGACCTGCCCAAGGAAGTGAACCGTAGCGTGTTCGAACGTATGAGCACCGAGCGTGAGCGTGAAGCTCGCGAGCACCGCGCCAAGGGTAACGAGCTGGCCGAAGGCATCCGTGCCGACGCCGACCGTCAACGCCGCGTGCTGCTGGCTGAAGCCTATCGTGAATCGGAAGAGATTCGCGGTGACGGCGATGCCCAGGCCGCTGCGATCTACTCCAAGGCCTACGGCCAGGACCAGGAGTTCTACGCGTTCTACCGTAGCCTGCGTGCCTACCGTGAAAGCTTCGCTAACAAATCCGACGTCATGGTCCTCGACCCAAGCAGCGACTTCTTCCACTACCTGGAAAAAGCCAAGCCTTGATACGACGTTGACCAAAATCTCCCCCGCCGGGCGGCTAAAACCTCTGGCGGGGTGATCCTTTGGTAAAACGTGTGTATGATGCGGCAGCCGGGAAATTCCCGGCTTTTTTGCGTCTGCACGTTTGATTGCTGTTTTTATGCAGGCCCGAGCCCACAGGCTCGACATGGTTTTATGAGGAAAGTGCTTGGCGAAGCCTGTTATGGGCTTTTCGCTTCGTCGCTCTTGCGCGTGTTTTTCGCAGGGCCAGGCATTTTCTGCTTCACTCAAGGCTCGCCCCAAGGCTTGCCGCCCGGATGATAGGGGAATGGCGTAATGGCAACGGTAGACCGCTGGCTGCTGCCAGATGGCATCGAAGAAGTACTGCCACCAGAGGCGGCGCGCATAGAAGTTGCGCGTCGCCAGGTGTTGGATCTGTTCCAGAGCTGGGGTTACGAGTTCGTCGTGACTCCCCATATCGAGTACCTGGAATCCCTGCTGACCGGCGCGGGCCAGGACCTGGATCTGCGTACCTTCAAGGTCATCGACCCGCAGTCGGGTCGGCAGATGGGTTTCCGGGCGGACATCACGCCGCAGGTGGCGCGCATTGATGCGCACACCTTGCGTCGCGAAGGCCCTAATCGTCTGTGCTATGCCGGCAGTGTGTTGCACGCCCAACCTCGCGCCTTGTCATCCTCGCGCAGCCCGATCCAATTGGGTGCCGAGTTGTACGGCGACGCCAGCCCGAGCAGTGACGTCGAAGTCATCAGCCTGATGCTGGCCATGCTGCAACTGGCCGATGTGCCGGATGTGCACATGGACCTGGGGCATGTCGGCATCTACCGTGGCCTGGCCCGTGCGGCCGGTTTGTCCGGTGAAGTCGAGCAGCAGTTGTTCGATGCGTTGCAACGTAAGGCCATCGACGAGGTCATTACCTTGACCGAGGGTCTGCCGGCAGAACTGTCGGGCATGCTGCGTGCGCTGGTCGACCTGTGTGGCGGCCGTGAAGTGCTGATAGCGGCTCGCGAGCGCCTGGCCAAGGCGCCAGCGCCAGTACTGGCGGCACTGGACGACTTGCTGGCGATTGCCGAGCGTCTGTCCAGCCGTTTCCCGGAGCTGCCACTGTACTTCGACCTGGGCGAGTTGCGCGGCTACCACTACCACACCGGTGTGGTGTTCGCCGTATTCGTGCCGGGTGTGGGTCAGTCCATCGCCCAGGGCGGTCGTTACGACGACATCGGCGCCGACTTCGGTCGTGCCCGTCCGGCCACCGGCTTCTCCACCGATTTGAAAACCCTGGTGACCCTGGGGCGTGCTGAGATCGAGCTACCGTCTGGCGGTATCTGGATGCCTGACAGTACGGATGCGGCACTCTGGCAGCAGGTTTGCCAGTTGCGCAGTGAGGGTCAGCGTGTTGTCCAGGCCTTGCCTGGGCAGCCTTTGGCCGCCGCCCGTGATGCGGACTGCGACCGGCAATTGATCCAGCAGAACGGGCTTTGGCAAGTATCGCCACTGGCTTCTTGAGTTTTCCTGCCGGCCGCCGCCGGCACCAAGTTTGCGCGAATGAGGACAAGTGTTATGGGTAAGAATGTCGTAGTCCTGGGCACCCAATGGGGTGATGAGGGCAAAGGCAAGATCGTTGATCTGCTGACCGAACATGCTGCCGCCGTAGTGCGCTACCAAGGTGGCCACAACGCGGGCCACACCCTGGTGATCGACGGTGAAAAAACCGTCCTGCACCTGATCCCGTCGGGCATCCTGCGCGAAGGCGTAGAGTGCCTGATCGGCAACGGCGTGGTGGTTGCACCTGACGCCCTGATGCGGGAAATCAACAAGCTGGAAGAGAAAGGCGTACCGGTGCGCGAGCGCCTGCGCATCAGCCCTTCCTGCCCGCTGATCCTGTCCTACCACGTGGCACTGGACCAGGCTCGTGAAAAAGCCCGTGGCGAGCACAAGATCGGTACCACCGGTCGCGGTATCGGCCCGGCGTACGAAGACAAAGTAGCCCGTCGTGGCCTGCGCATCGGTGACCTGTTCCACCGCGAGCGTTTCGCTGCCAAGCTGGGTGAGTTGCTGGACTACCACAACTTCGTCCTGGTCAATTACTACAAAGAGCCGGCCATCGACTTCCAGAAAACCCTGGACGAGTGCATGGAATACGCCGAGCTGCTCAAGCCGATGATGCTCGACGTCACCGCCGAGCTGCACGAGCTGCGTCGCGCTGGCAAGGACATCATGTTCGAAGGTGCCCAGGGCTCCCTGCTGGACATCGACCACGGTACCTACCCGTACGTCACCAGCTCCAACACCACCGCTGGCGGCATCGCCACCGGTTCGGGTGTGGGTCCGCGTTTCATCGACTACATCCTGGGTATCACCAAGGCCTACACCACTCGCGTCGGTTCCGGTCCGTTCCCGACCGAACTGTTCGATGACATCGGTGCATTCCTGGCCAAGCGTGGCCACGAGTTCGGTGCGACCACCGGCCGTGCCCGTCGTTGCGGCTGGTTCGATGCCGTCATCCTGCGTCGCGCCATCGACGTCAACAGCATCTCGGGCCTGTGCCTGACCAAGCTGGACGTACTGGATGGCCTGGAAACCATCAACATCTGCGTTGGCTACAAGAACCAGGATGGTGCAGTGATCGACGCACCGACCGACGCCGACAGCTACATCGGCCTGGAGCCGGTGTACGAGCAGATGCCAGGCTGGAGCGAGTCGACCCTCGGCGCCAAGACCCTGGAAGAGCTGCCGCAGGCCGCTCGCGACTACATCAAGCGCATCGAAGAGTTGGTCGGCGCGCCGATCGACATTATTTCGACGGGCCCGGATCGCAACGAAACCATCGTTCTGCGTCATCCGTTCGCTTAATAAGTCGTTGATGTAAAACACAAAGGGCCCTCATTTGGGCCCTTTGTCGTATCTGTCTGCAGGACGGCACGACCTTTGCTGGGATTTCATTAAAAAAGCATGGCTTGCAGCGTGCCATCAATTTAATGGCGTCAAAGTAGAGGGATTACCTGTGTCGGCCGTTCTCTCCTTGTTACAAAGCCGTCTTCTGCGGCCCGTCTTCGTTACCCTTGGTATCGCTCTTTTGGTGCAAGTGCTCGTTGCGGTTGCCCTGACACGCAGCACGGTGACTGCGCTGGAAGCCGACCTGGGCGTTCGCCTGGGCGCCGACAGCCAAAAACTGTCCACCGAGCTTGAGCAGGCGGGACGCGAAGTCACGTCGAGCCTCGACAGCCTCTCCGCCAGTACGCGCCAGCGGCTCACCGCCGGCTTGTCTTCGCGTCTGGAAGAGGAGCAAGCGCAGCTGCGGGCTACCCTGGAAAAAGACCTGAAGGACTCCGCCAGTGATATGGCGCAGCTCCTGGCCTCGGTCGCGCCCCGCGCCATGTGGGACAACGACGTGCCGACCCTGTCCGAATTCGCCCGTCGCGCCCAGCGCAATCCCAACGTGCTGTTCGTCGTCTATGACGATGCCACCGGCCAGCATCTGACGCGCTACCTCAACCGCGAGAACCCGATCAACAAGGCGCTGCTGGAAAAAGGCCAGGGCGAGCGTGCGCTGGACAAGGTGCTCGACGCGGCGAAAAACGATCCGTCGGTTTACTACGTGGAAGCCTCGATCAACCCCAATGGCGTGGAAATCGGCAAGGTGCTGATGGGGGTATCCACCGCCTCTGTAGAGACTGACCTGGCGGCGCTGGACAAGCGTTTTGAATCGCTGATCGCCAACAGTGATCAACTGGTGGGTGACAGCCTCAAGGGCGCGGCAGCCGACAGTGCCACCGCCATGCGCGCACGCCTGGCCTCGGCCCAGTCCACCGCGGCCGACATGAAAGCCAACACCACCGGCACCGTGCAGGAAGCCGCGGCGACCCTGCGCTGGCGCATTGGTGTCGGCCTGGCCCTGGTTGGTTGCGGCGTGTTGCTGTTGCTGGCCGTGGTGCTGGGGCGTCGTGTAGTCAATCGCTTGAAAATGTTGATCCTGGCCATGGACGACCTGGCGGCCGGCGAGGGTGACCTGACCAAGCGTGTGCAGATCAACAGCAAGGACGAGATCGGCGACATGGCGTCGGCGGTCAATCGCTTTGTCGATAAGTTGCAGCCTATCGTGCGCGAAGCCGGCGATGTCGCCCAGCGCACCGGCGTCGAGATCGGCGCCATGACCCTGCGCAATGCCGGGGCCGAAGCGGCGGCCGGCATGCAGCGCGACGAGGTGGCCGAGAGCCTGCGCGCGTTGTCGCAAATGGCCGATGAGGCGCAGTCGGAAAGCCATGCAATGCAGGCGGCCTTGCAGCAGGTGGTGGACATTCGTTCGGCCACCGATGAAAACACTCGCACCTCGGCCAAGGTCGGCAGCCTGATCGAAGCGCTGGCCGAGCAGGTCGATACCGGGGCGAAGGTCATCGAGCGGCTGGCCCAGCAGAGCGAGCAGATCGAAGTGGTGCTGACGGTGATTCACGGCATCGCCGAGCAGACCAACCTGCTGGCGCTGAACGCGGCCATCGAGGCGGCGCGTGCCGGTGAGACCGGTCGCGGCTTTGCCGTGGTGGCCGATGAAGTGCGGGCGCTGGCGAGCAAGACCCAAAGCTCGACCGGCGACATCCAGGCGCACATCGTTGCCTTGCAGCAAGGTGCGCGTGAGGCCGTGGCCGCGATTGGCCAGGCCGGGCGCCAGGCCAGCGAAGGGTTGCTGGTACTGCGTGACAGCGCGCGTCTGCAGCAGTCGGTGCAGGCATCGGTCGAGCAGGTGCATGCGGCGATTGGCTTGGCCACGCAGGCCGCGGCGCATCAGGCGCAGGGCGCGCAGGCGGTGCGCGGGCGTGTGGAAACCATTCACGCCCAGGCCGAGAAAGCGGCTCAGGCGGTGGTAGAGACGACCGAGAGCGGCAAGGTGCTCGATGGGTTGGCGGCGCAGCTCAAGGCCAGTCTGGGGCAGTTCAGGGCTTGATGTGTAGTCTGTAAGACCGCCATCGCGAGCAAGCTCGCTCCTACAGGGGAATGCATTCCAAACTGTAGGAGCGAGCTTGCTCGCGATGCTGTTATCAGCGGTTCAGATACATCCGCGTCGTCAACAGATAAACCGGCAACCCCGACACCACAATCAACAACGCCGCATAAGGCGCTGCCGCCGCAAACTCGACATTCGCCGTATGCGCCCAGACTTCCGTGGCCAGGGTGTTGAGCCCGGTCGGGCTGAGCAGCAGGGTCGCGGTCAATTCCTTCATCGCATCAAGGAACACCAGCGCAAACGCCGCCCCCAATGCCGGGAAAATGATCGGCAAGGTCACCCGGCAGAATGCGCTGAACGATGATGCGCCCAGGGTGCGGGCGGCTTCTTCCAGTTGCGGGGCGGCCTTGTTCAGCGCCGTGCGGATCGGCGCCTGGGCCAGCGGCAGGAACAGTAGCGCATAGGCCACCAGCAGCAACGCCGAAGTCTGGTACAGCGCCGGTACGTAATGCAGCGCGAAGTACACCAGGGTCAGGGCGATCACCAGTCCCGGCAGCGCATGCAGCAGGTAGGGCAGGCGTTCGGCCCAGATGGCCAGTTGGCCCTTGTAGCGCACTACCAGCAGTCCCACCGGCACCGCCAGTACCAGGCACAGCGCTGCACCGCCCATGGACAGCGCGAGCGACGACAGCAGGGCTTCGGTGATCGCCGCCACCGGGAACGCCGCCGACGAACCGACCATCAGCCAGTACGCCAGCATGCCCAGGGGGATGCCGCTGCCGACGATCGCCAGTGCCAGGCAGTAAAGCTGCCCGGCAATCGCCCAGCGCCCCAGCGGTACCTGTTCGGCGTGTCGCGCCGCGCCCTGGCCGATGCGCACGTGGCGGCCCTTGCCGCGCACCCGCAATTCCAACCACAGCAGCATCAGGCACAGCGCCAGCAGCACCGCCGACAGCATCGCCGCGTTGGCGTTGCTGAATTCCAGTTCGAATTGCTGGTAGATCGCCGTGGTGAACGTTTGCAGGCCGATGATCGACAGTGCGCCGAATTCCACCAGCATGTGCAGCGCGATCAGCAGCGAGCCGGCCAGCAACGATGGCCACAGCAGCGGCAGGGTGACCTTGAAGAACACGCCCCAGCGGTTCAGCCCCAGGGTGCGCGCCGATTCTTCAAGGGACGGGTCGAGGTTGCGCAGGGTCGCCGCAACCGGCAGGAAGATCAGCGGATATTTGGACAGGGTCATCACCAGGATGGCGCCGCCCAGGCCCTCGAAGTGCGCGCTGAGCGACACCCAGGTGAAGCTGCTGACGAACGCCGGCACGGCGAACGGCAGGCACAGGATCACGCCCCACAGGCGCCGTCCCGGCAGGTTGCTGCGTTCCAGCAGCCAGGCCAGCGACAGGCCGATGACCCCGCAGGCGACGGTCACGCCGACCATCAGTGCCAGGGTATTGCGCAGCAGACCGAATACATAGGGGCGCCACAGCAAGTGCAGCGCCTCGGCCCAGCCGGCCTGCCAGGTTTTCAGGCCGACATAGGCCAGTGGCAGCAGACTGAGCACCACCAGCAGCAGGACCGGCAGCAGCAGCCAGATCGACGGCCGCTTGCGTCCTGTTAGATAGCCCCCGCGCACGGCGGGGGCGGATGACGATGCGCTCATCAATTCAAGCCAACATCGCGTTCCAGGTCCAGGGCTTCTTCGGCGTTGCCGAGGTCAGCCGGCGTGACGTTCGGCGCTTCCAGCTCGCTGAACGGCTTGAGGCCGCGATCCGAGACCATGCCTTTGTGCAGCGGGTACTCGGCGGTGGTCTGGGTGATCACGCGCTGGCCTTCTTCACTGGCCATGTACGCCAGCAGTTGTTGCGCTTCCTTCGGGTGCTTGGTGGCCTTGACCACGGCGGCACTGGAAACGGTGATCAGCCCGCCGACGTCGCCGCCGGTGAAGTAGTGCAGCTTGGAATCGAGCTGGCCTTTTTCCCGTTGCAGGGCGAACCAGTAATAGTTGTTCACCAGCACGGTGGCGATTTCGCCGTTTTCCACCGCCTTGAGGGCAACCATGTTGTTGCTGTAGGTCTTGCCGAATGCGCGCAGGCCGGTCAGCCATTCCTCGGCGGCGTCCATACCGTGCACACGGATGATGGCCACGGCCTGTTCCTGGAAAGCGCCGCTGGTGGGCACGAAACCGACCTTGCCTTGCCATTTCGGATCGGAAAACTCCATGACCGACTTGGGCAGGTCCTTTTCATCGACCAGCTTGGGGTTGAAGGCCACCACACGGACCCGTGCGGTCACGCCGATCCAGGTGCCGTTGGCGGCGACGTAATCCTTGGGCAGCACGGCCAGGGTGGCGGGATCGGTCTGGGCCAGCAGGCCCTGTTCGCCGAGTTTGTTCAGTGGTGGCGACTCTTCGGCGTAGAACACGTCGGCCGGCGAGCGGTCGCCTTCTTCGACGATCTGGCTGGCCAGCTGGTTGCTGCTGCCCTTGCGTACGTCGACGTGGATACCGGTCTTGGCTTCGAACGCCTTGGCGACGGCGTCACCGACTTCCTTGTGTTGGCCGTTGTAGAGGGTCAGGGAAACGGGATCGGCAGCCTGGGTGAGGGGAGTGGCGAGTGCCAGGCCGAGCAGGGTCATGGTCAGGCCGCGGCGCAGGGTATTTCGAAACATCATTCGCAGGGTTCCTCACTGTCGCATTGCAAAAACTTGCAACAATGATAAACGATATTGTTTCTCAAGTGCGCCTTGCGGCGGGGTTGTGCGTTTGGTATGGGGTGTTCTGAACCCTGAACCCTGAACCCTGAACCCTGAGCCCTGAATCCTCAATCCCGAACCCAACCTTGCCCCCTGTAGGAGCGAGCCTTGCTCGCGATGGAGGCCCAGACACCGCGGGGCGTCAGGCAGTCAGCGTTATCGTTGACGACCATCGCGAGCAAGGCTCGCTCCTACAGGGGACAGTGGGTATTGGGTATTGGGTAGTCGATGTTGGGTGTTGGGTGTTGGGTGTTGGACGTTGGGTGTTGGACGTTGGACGTTGGGGCGAGGTGCATTTCAAAAGCCCAGAAACGCAAAAACCCGCTTTCGCGGGTTTTTGTGAAATCCAGAATCCAATCCTGAATTTGAAATTGGTGCCCAGAAGAAGACTCGAACTTCCACGACCGTAAGGTCACCAGCACCTGAAGCTGGCGTGTCTACCAATTTCACCATCTGGGCATTCATCAGCGTTGCCGCTGTTGATGTGGCGCACTATACGGAGAGCTTTTTGATCTGTAAACCCCTGATTTGGTTTTAATAAATCAAAAGCTTAGAATGCAAAAACCCGCTTTCGCGGGTTTTTGTGTGAGCCTTGAAATTGATCTAATCTCAAGCTCGAAATTGGTGCCCAGAAGAAGACTCGAACTTCCACGACCGTAAGGTCACCAGCACCTGAAGCTGGCGTGTCTACCAATTTCACCATCTGGGCAGTATCGGCAGCGCTAGTGCGTCGTCGATGGCGCGCACTATACGGAGCGTCTTTTTAACTGTAAACCCCTGCCTTCAAAAAAACCTGAAAAATGTTACCAGCGGCATTCAAATCGGCTTCGCAGCGTCGATAAAGGGCTTTAGAAGGGGCGTTATAGCCCGAAATTTCCCGTTTCATTACGCCTATGCCAAACTAACCCGCATATAGACAAGGTGAAAACTCTCTAATGGCCGATTGGCAGTCCCTCGATCCCGAGGCCGCTCGTGAAGCGGAAAAATACGAAAACCCTATTCCTAGCCGCGAACTGATCCTTCAGCACCTTGCTGATCGGGGTTCGCCTGCTAACCGCGAGCAACTGGTCGAAGAGTTCGGCCTGGTCACCGAAGACCAGATCGAGGCTTTGCGTCGCCGTCTGCGCGCGATGGAGCGTGACGCTCAACTTATCTACACCCGCCGTGGCACCTATGCGCCAGTGGACAAGCTCGACCTGATCCTCGGTCGCATCAGCGGTCACCGCGATGGTTTCGGCTTCCTGGTGCCGGATGACGGCAGCGAAGACCTGTTCATGAGCCCGGCGCAAATGCGCCTGGTGTTCGACGGCGACCGTGCCCTGGCCCGGGTTTCCGGCGTGGACCGTCGCGGTCGTCGCGAAGGCATGATCGTCGAAGTGGTGTCCCGTGCCCACGAAACCATCGTCGGTCGTTACTTCGAAGAGGGCGGCATCGGCTTCGTGGTCGCGGACAACCCGAAAATCCAGCAGGAAGTGCTGGTCACCCCGGGTCGCAACGCCAACGCCGACATCGGTCAGTTCGTCGAAGTGAAGATCACCCACTGGCCGACGCCACGCTTCCAACCGCAAGGCGACGTGATCGAGGTCGTGGGCAACTACATGGCGCCGGGCATGGAAATCGACGTGGCCCTGCGCACCTACGACATTCCTCACGTCTGGCCCGATGCGGTCATGAAGGAAGCCGGCAAGCTCAAGCCGGAAGTCGAAGAGAAAGATAAAGAGAAGCGCATCGACCTGCGTCACCTGCCGTTCGTCACCATCGACGGCGAAGACGCCCGCGACTTCGATGACGCGGTCTACTGCGAAGCCCGCCCAGGCAAGCTGCGCCTGTTCTCCGGTGGCTGGAAGCTGTACGTGGCGATTGCCGACGTTTCTAGCTACGTGAAACTCGGTTCGGCGCTGGACGCCGAGGCCCAGGTTCGCGGCAACTCGGTGTACTTCCCTGAGCGCGTGATTCCGATGCTGCCGGAGCAATTGTCCAACGGCCTGTGCTCGCTCAATCCGCTGGTCGATCGTCTGGCCATGGTCTGCGAGATGACCATCTCCAAATCCGGTGAAATGACCGATTACTGCTTCTACGAAGCGGTCATCCACTCCCATGCGCGCCTGACCTACAACAAGGTCAGCGCCATGCTCGAGACGCCGAAAGCCGCCGAAGCGCGCAAGCTGCGTGGCGAGTACACCGACCTCGTGCCGCACCTCAAGCAACTGTATGCGCTGTACAAGGTGCTGCTGGCCGCCCGCCATGTGCGTGGCGCGATCGACTTTGAAACCCAGGAAACCCGAATCATCTTCGGTTCCGAGCGCAAGATCGCCGAGATCCGCCCGACTGTGCGTAACGACGCGCACAAGCTGATCGAGGAATGCATGCTGGCGGCCAACGTGGCCACCGCCGAATTCCTGCAGAAGCACGAAATTCCTGCGCTGTACCGCGTTCACGACGGCCCGCCGCCGGAGCGTCTGGAAAAACTGCGCGCCTTCCTCGGTGAGCTGGGCCTGTCCCTGCACAAGGGCAAGGACGGTCCATCGCCGAAGGACTATCAGGCCCTGCTGGCCGGCATCAAGGATCGTCCGGACTTCCACCTGATCCAGACCGTGATGCTGCGCTCGCTGAGCCAGGCGGTGTATACCTCCGACAACCAGGGCCACTTCGGCCTGAACTACGAGGCCTACACCCACTTCACTTCGCCGATCCGTCGTTATCCGGACCTGCTCACGCACCGGGCGATTCGCAGCGTGATCCATTCGAAGATGGACACCCCGCACGTGCGTCGTGCCGGTGCGATGACCATTCCGAAGGCGCGCATTTATCCGTACGACGAAGCGGCACTGGAGCAGTTGGGCGAACAGTGCTCGATGAGCGAGCGTCGTGCCGACGAAGCGACCCGCGACGTGGTGAACTGGCTCAAGTGCGAGTTCATGAAAGACCGCGTGGGCGAGTCGTTCCCAGGCGTGATCACTGCCGTGACCGGTTTTGGCCTGTTCGTCGAGCTGACCGACATCTACGTCGAAGGCCTGGTGCACGTCACCGCGCTGCCGGGCGATTACTACCACTTCGATCCTGTGCATCACCGCCTGGCCGGTGAACGCACCGGGCGCAGTTTCCGCCTGGGTGATACCGTTGAAGTGCGGGTCATGCGCGTCGATCTCGACGAACGCAAGATCGACTTCGAGATGGCTGAGAAGACCATCAACGCACCGATTGGCCGCAAGAAGCGCGGTGCAGAAACCACGGCACCCGCTGCGGCAAAAACGGCCGAACCGGCGGCGAAAGCCGGTCGTCGCACCGCCAAGGAAAAGCCTGTCGAGGCCTACCGCTCCAGCGATGCCGCGGCGAAAAACGCCGAGGTGCGCAAAAGCCGCGAAATGAAGAAGGCCCTGCTGTCCGAGGCGAAAAGCGGCGGCAAGGCGTCTGCGGGTGGCAAGTCCGGGCGTTCCGCGCCGGACAAGGCCCCGGCCGGCAAACCGAGCAAACACCGTAAGGGCCCGTCAAAAGCGGGTTCCGCTCCAGCCAAAAGCGGCGGGGCGCGTAAACCGAAGGCGAAGTCATGAGTCAGTTGGAAAAAATCTACGGCGTGCACGCCGTGGAAGCGTTGCTGCGTCACCACCCCAAGCGCGTCAAGCAGATCTGGCTGGCGGAAGGCCGCAGTGAGCCGCGCCTGCAGAACCTGATCGCGCTCGCCGGCGAAAACCGCGTGCCGGTCGGCAATGCCGAGCGCCGTGAGATGGATGCCTGGGTCGAAGGTGTGCACCAGGGCGTGGTAGCAGAGGTGAGCCCGAGCCAGGTCTGGGGCGAAGCGATGCTCGACGAATTGCTCGATCGCACCGAAGGCGCACCGCTGTTGCTGGTGCTCGACGGTGTCACCGACCCGCACAACCTCGGCGCTTGCCTGCGCTCGGCGGATGCCGCCGGTGCGCTGGCGGTGATCGTGCCCAAGGACAAGTCGGCCACGCTGACCCCAACGGTGCGCAAGGTGGCCTGTGGCGCGGCGGAAGTGATCCCGCTCGTCGCCGTGACCAATCTGGCGCGCAGCCTGGAAAAACTCAAGCAGCGCGGCCTGTGGGTCGTGGGCACCGCCGGCGAAGCCGAGCAGAGCCTGTATCAGCAGGACATGACCGGGCCGACCATCCTGATCATGGGCGCCGAAGGCAGCGGCATGCGCCGCCTGACCCGCGACCTGTGCGATTACCTGGTGCATTTGCCGATGAGCGGCAGCGTCAGCAGCCTCAACGTCTCCGTGGCGACCGGCGTGTGCCTGTTCGAAGCGCAGCGCCAGCGGGCAGCCGCCAAAAAGGCCTGACCTACACACCCACCCTGTAGGAGCGAGCTTGCTCGCGATAGCGGTGTATCAGCCTGCATTAATGTCGACTGACGCACCGCATCGCGAGCAAGCTCGCTCCTACAGGGGCATTGGGTGATGCGAAGAGCGTGATTGTTCAAATAATCACCAATTACCTTGCACCTCTCCCCTCCCTTCTCTACAATTGCGCCCCTTGCTGTGACGGCAGGCACGCATGTGTCTCCCGCAAGCAAGTCCATAAGTGTCATTCACTCCTTGTCTGATCGCCTTCGAGCGGCAGGCTACAACCCGTAAGGAGCATTCATGCGTCATTACGAAATCATCTTTTTGGTCCACCCGGATCAAAGCGAGCAAGTCGGCGGCATGGTTGAGCGTTACACCAAGCTGATCGAAGAAGACGGCGGCAAAATCCACCGTCTGGAAGATTGGGGCCGTCGTCAACTGGCCTACGCAATCAACAATGTTCACAAGGCTCACTACGTGATGCTGAACGTTGAGTGCACTGGCAAGGCCCTGGCCGAGCTGGAAGACAACTTCCGTTACAACGATGCAGTGATCCGTAACCTGGTCATCCGTCGCGACGAAGCCGTTACCGGCCAGTCCGAGATGCTCAAGGCTGAAGAAAACCGCAGTGAGCGCCGTGAGCGTCGCGACCGTCCTGAGCACTCCGACGCTGAAGGCGTTGATGGTGATGACAGCGACAACAGCGATAACGCTGACGAGTAATCCACGGACCTTTTGAGGAGCCTATTACATGGCACGTTTCTTCCGTCGTCGTAAATTCTGCCGCTTCACCGCTGAAGACGTGAAAGAGATCGATTACAAAGATCTCAACACTCTGAAAGCCTACGTATCCGAGACCGGCAAAATCGTTCCAAGCCGTATCACCGGTACCAAAGCTCGTTATCAGCGTCAGCTGGCCACCGCTATCAAGCGCGCCCGCTTCCTGGCCCTGCTGGCCTACACCGACAGCCACGGCCGCTGAGACCGGGTCGTCGACTCGTAGCAAAGGATTGAATGCATGCGTGCCTTGGCTGAGTTCATCATGCGCGGCCGTATGCAGGCCACTCTGGTAGTGGCTGGATGCGCGGCATTGCCGTTGTTGTATTGGTTGGGTGCTGCCGCCGGATGCCTCGTGCTCCTGCGGCGCGGATTGCAGGACGCCCTGGGCGTTCTCGCACTGGGACTGCTGCCGGCGTTGGTCTGGTGGCTGTATTCCGACGACCCACGGGCACTTCTGGTGCTGCTGGGGTCTTCGAGCCTTGCGCTGGTTTTGCGCGCAAGCGAATCCTGGAACCGCGTGCTGCTGGTCAGCATAGCGATGGGAGTGGTGTTTGCAGTGGTGCTGGGGACAGTTTTTGCTCCCCAAATCGAGATGCTGGCGCAGGCCTTGATCAAGGTCATGCCGTCGCTACTCGGTGATGTCTACCAGAAGTTGTCGGTAGACGAGCAAGCGCATTTTGCGTCCCTGATTGCACCGGTCCTGACCGGCCTGATTGCGGCCTTGTTGCAAATCGTCAGTGTGCTGAGCCTGCTTGTCGGGCGCTACTGGCAGGCGTTGTTGTACAACCCGGGTGGTTTTGGTCGCGAGTTTCGCACCATCCGCTTCCCGCTGGGGCTGGCGATGTTACTGCTGGCGTGCATGCTTCTGGGGCCGAACATCGGTCCGCAGATGGCCATGTTGACGCCGTTGTGCAGTGTACCGCTGGTGTTCGCCGGGCTGGCCCTGATTCACGGGCTGGTGGCGCAAAAGCGATTGGCCAGGTTCTGGCTGGTGGGGTTGTACGTCACGTTGTTGCTGTTCATGCAGCTGATCTATCCGTTGCTGGTGGTCCTGGCCATCGTCGACAGCCTGATTGATTTTCGCAGTCGTCTGGCGCCGAAAGACGCCGATAACGCGAACGGTGAAGGTTAAAAGTTAAGAGGTTAATACCAAATGGAACTGATCCTGCTGGAAAAAATCGCCAACCTGGGCAACCTGGGCGACAAAGTAAAGGTTAAGGCCGGCTACGGTCGTAACTACCTGCTGCCTTTTGGCAAAGCCACCGCTGCGACCGCTGCCAACCTGGCTGCGTTCGAAGAGCGTCGCGCTGAGCTGGAAAAAGCAGCCGCTGACCGTAAAGCATCGGCTGAAAGCCGCGCTGCTCACCTGGCTGAGCTGGAAGTGACCATCACTGCCACTGCTGGTGACGAAGGCAAGCTGTTCGGTTCGATCGGCACCCACGACATCGCTGACGCACTGACCGCCTCCGGCGTTGAAGTGCAGAAAAGCGAAGTTCGTCTGCCAAACGGCACCATCCGTCAGGTTGGCGAATACGATGTAGCCGTGCACCTGCACGCTGAAGTCGAAGCCACCGTACGCGTTGTCGTGGTAGCAGCTTAAGCAACACCTGATCGGCTGGCGGCTTGCCCGTCAGACGGTTAACATCGGGCACGATCCTGTTTACAGGTCGTGCCCTTTGTCTTTCTGGGAACTCCCGTTTTTCAATTCCTGTTTGTTAAAAAAACCAAGTGACCATGAACGAAATTTCCGCTCCCGAGCAATACGATCTGCAAGCCAGCACGCTGAAGGTGCCACCACACTCCATCGAGGCCGAACAGGCTGTACTCGGTGGTCTGATGCTGGACAACAACGCCTGGGAACGCGTGCTCGATCAAGTCTCCGACGGCGATTTCTATCGGCATGATCACCGCCTGATTTTCCGCGCGATTGCCAAGCTGGCCGACCAGAACTCGCCTATCGACGTGGTGACCCTGGCTGAGCAGCTGGAAAAGGAAGGCCAGACTTCACAGGTCGGCGGCCTCGGTTACCTCGGTGAGCTGGCGAAAAACACGCCATCGGTCGCCAACATCAAGGCCTATGCGAAGATCGTGCGCCAGCGCGCGACCCTGCGCCAGCTGATCGGCATCAGCAACGACATCGCCGACAGCGCCTTCAACCCCGAAGGACGTACCGCCGAAGAGATCCTCGACGAAGCCGAACGGCAGATCTTCCAGATCGCCGAGGCCCGGCCAAAGACCGGTGGGCCAGTGGGCGTCAACGATTTGCTGACCAAGGCCATCGACCGCATCGACACCCTGTTCAACACGGGTGAGGGCATCACCGGCCTGTCCACCGGCTACACCGACCTCGACGACAAGACCAGCGGCCTGCAACCGGCTGACTTGATCATCGTCGCCGGCCGTCCGTCGATGGGTAAGACCACCTTTGCCATGAACCTGGTGGAAAACGCCGTGTTGCGCAGCGACAAGGCGGTACTGGTGTACTCGCTGGAGATGCCAGGTGAATCGCTGATCATGCGTATGCTCTCCTCGCTGGGGCGGATCGACCAGACCAAGGTGCGTTCCGGCCAACTGGAAGACGACGACTGGCCGCGCCTGACCTCGGCGGTCAACCTGCTCAACGACCGCAAGCTGTTCATCGACGATACCGCCGGTATCAGCCCGTCGGAAATGCGCGCCCGGACCCGCCGCCTGGTGCGTGAGCACGGCGATGTCGGCCTGATCATGATCGACTACCTGCAACTGATGCAGATCCCGGGTTCCAGCGGTGACAACCGGACCAACGAGATTTCCGAGATCTCCCGTTCCCTGAAAGCCCTGGCCAAGGAATTCAACTGCCCGGTAGTGGCGTTGTCGCAGCTCAACCGTTCCCTGGAGCAACGGCCGAACAAACGTCCGGTGAACTCCGACTTGCGGGAATCCGGAGCGATCGAGCAGGACGCCGACGTGATCATGTTCGTGTACCGCGACGAGGTGTATCACCCGGAAACCGAGCACAAGGGCATTGCCGAGATCATCATCGGCAAGCAGCGGAACGGCCCGATCGGGTTTATCCGGCTGGCGTTCATCGGTAAGTACACGCGGTTCGAGAACCTGGCGCCGGGTAGCTATAACTTCGATGATGATGAATAAGATCATCGTCGCCTGACCTGGCCTCATCGCGAGCAAGCTCGCTCCCACATTGGTTCGGTGTGTACCGTTCAATTGTGGGAGCGAGCCCTGCTCGCGATTGGGGCCCATGATATTTCCGACCACAGCCGTCGGAATTGGTCAAAATTTGTGCTATATTCCGCGCCCGCGAAATTCCATGCAAGCCAACACCGGTCATCGTCATGCAAACAGCCAAGCCGTTATTTGACTATCCCAAGTACTGGGCCGAATGCTTCGGTCCAGCGCCATTCCTGCCCATGAGCAGGGAGGAGATGGATCAGCTCGGCTGGGATTCCTGCGACATCATCATCGTCACCGGTGATGCCTACGTCGACCATCCGTCGTTCGGCATGGCGATTATCGGCCGCCTGCTGGAAGCCCAGGGCTTCCGTGTCGGGATCATTTCCCAGCCGAACTGGCAGTCCAAAGACGACTTCATGAAGCTGGGCGAGCCGAACCTGTTTTTCGGCGTCGCGGCCGGCAACATGGACTCGATGATCAACCGCTACACCGCCGACAAGAAAATCCGCTCCGACGACGCCTACACCCCCGGTGGCCTGGCGGGCAAACGGCCGGATCGCGCGAGCCTGGTGTACAGCCAGCGCTGCAAGGAAGCCTACAACCACGTGCCGATCGTGCTCGGTGGCATCGAGGCCTCCCTGCGCCGCATCGCCCACTATGACTACTGGCAGGACCGGGTGCGCAACTCGATCCTGATCGACGCCTGCGCTGACATCCTGCTCTACGGCAACGCCGAGCGTGCGATTGTCGAAGTCGCCCAGCGCCTGTCCTACGGCCACAAGATCGAAGACATCACCGACGTGCGCGGCACCGCGTTCATTCGTCGCGATACGCCGAAAGACTGGTACGAAATCGACTCCACGCGCATCGACCGTCCGGGCAAGATCGACAAGATCATCAACCCGTACGTGAACACCCAGGACACCCAGGCCTGCGCCATCGAGCAGGAGAAGGGGTCGACTGTTTCAAGTGCAGAAGATCCGCAGGAAGCCAAGGTCGTGCAGATCCTGGCAAGCCCCAAGATGACCCGCGACAAGACCGTGATCCGCCTGCCCTCCGTGGAAAAGGTGCGTAACGATGCGGTGCTGTATGCCCACGCCAACCGCGTGCTGCACCTGGAAACCAACCCGGGCAACGCCCGTGCGCTGGTACAGAAGCATGGCGAAGTCGATGTCTGGTTCAACCCACCGCCGATTCCGATGACCACCGAAGAGATGGACTACGTGTTCGGCATGCCCTATGCGCGCATTCCGCACCCGGCGTACGGCAAGGACAAGATCCCGGCCTACGACATGATCCGTTTCTCGGTGAACATCATGCGTGGCTGCTTCGGTGGCTGCACCTTCTGCTCGATCACCGAGCACGAAGGCCGGATCATCCAGAACCGTTCCGAAGAGTCGATCATTCGTGAAATCGAAGAGATCCGCGACAAGGTCCCAGGCTTCACCGGCGTCATTTCCGACCTCGGCGGCCCGACCGCGAACATGTACCGCATCGCCTGCAAGAGCCCGGAGATCGAATCCGCGTGCCGCAAGCCGTCGTGCGTGTTCCCCGGCATCTGCCCGAACCTGAACACCGATCACTCGTCGTTGATCCAGCTGTACCGCAGCGCCCGTGCGTTGCCGGGCGTGAAGAAGATCCTGATCGCTTCCGGCCTGCGTTACGACCTGGCGGTCGAGTCGCCGGAGTACGTCAAGGAGCTGGTGACCCACCACGTCGGTGGTTACCTGAAGATCGCCCCGGAACACACCGAGGAAGGTCCGCTCAACCAGATGATGAAACCGGGCATCGGCACCTATGACCGGTTCAAGCGCATGTTCGAGAAGTTCTCCAAGGAAGCGGGCAAGGAGCAGTACCTGATTCCGTACTTCATCGCGGCGCACCCTGGCACCACTGACGAAGACATGATGAACCTGGCCCTGTGGCTCAAGGGCAACGGCTTCCGTGCCGACCAGGTGCAGGCGTTCTACCCGTCGCCGATGGCCAGCGCCACCGCGATGTACCACTCGGGCAAGAACCCGCTGCGCAAGGTCACCTACAAGAGCGATGGGGTGACCATCGTCAAGAGCGAGGAGCAGCGTCGCCTGCACAAGGCGTTCCTGCGCTACCACGACCCGAAAGGCTGGCCGATGCTGCGTGAAGCGCTGCTGCGCATGGGCCGTGGCGACCTTATCGGGCCGGGCAAGAACCAGTTGATCCCGCTGCACCAGCCGTCGACCGACAGCTACCAGAGCGCCCGTCGCAAGAACTCGACGCCGGCTGGCAGCCACAAGGTCGGAGGTGAGAAGACCACCAAGATCCTCACCCAGCACACCGGCCTGCCACCGCGTGCCAGTGATGGCGGCAACCCGTGGGACAAGCGTGAACAGGCCAAGGCTGCCGCATTCGCGCGCAACCAGCAGGCGGCCAAGGAGCGCAAGGAAGCGGCCAAGGGTGGCAAGGGCCAGAAGCCGACCCGCAAGCCTGTGGTGCCGCGCTGAGGCTTGTGTGAGCTGAACAGGAAACGCCAGCCTTCGGGTTGGCGTTTTTTTTGTGTGAAGGCTGCTGGCCCCATCGCGAGCAGGCTCGCTCCCACAGGGGACCGGTGTACGCCGGACAAATGTGGGAGCGACCTGCTCGCGATGGGGCCAGAGCTGCCAGCAACTTTGCACTGCCTCGCCACAAATCCGTGCAAGCAAATCCGATAGACCTCCCACCCGCCCGATTTTGGTGCTGTACTCCCTTCCTGTAATACGAGAAAGCCCCCGCGCCACCGGGTGGCATAAGTCTTGCGCACTTTTGCCCGTTGCCGTCACAAACCTGCGCTAGTCTCAGCGTTCCTGCTGTCTGCCGAGCTTTCCATGCCTGACCTGCTAGACCGCTATCCACTCACCCCGGGCTCCTACCACGAACTGCTCGATGGCAGTGGCAGCGTGCGGCCGCATTGGCGTCGGCTGTTCGACCACTTGCAGGGCAGTACGCCGGCGCAGTTGGAGCAACGCCAGGCCCTGATGGCCCGGCAGATTCAGGAAAACGGTGTGACCTATAACGTCTATGCCGACCCCAAGGGCGCGGACCGGCCGTGGGAACTGGACCTGTTGCCGCATGTGATCGCTGTCGATGAGTGGGAGCGTCTGTCAGCCGGTATTGCCCAGCGAGCGCGCCTCCTCAATGCTGTGCTGGCCGACCTGTACGGCCCGCAACGCCTGATCGCCGAAGGCCTGCTGCCGGCCGAACTGGTCTTTGGCCATAACCATTTCCTCTGGCCCTGTCAGGGCATCACGCCACCTGAGGGGACGTTTCTGCACCTGTACGCGGTGGATCTGGCGCGCACGCCCGATGGGCGCTGGTGGGTGACGGCGGACCGCACCCAGGCGCCGTCCGGTGCTGGTTATGCCCTGGAGAACCGCACCATCGTGTCGCGGGCCTTTCCCGAGTTGTACCGCGATATGAAAGTGCAGCATCTGGCCGGTTTCTTCCGCACGCTTCAGGAAACCCTGGCCCGCCAGGCACCGAGCAGCGACGAGGCGCCGTTGGTGGTGGTGCTGACGCCGGGGCGGTTCAACGAAAGCTATTTCGAACACCTGTACCTGGCGCGACAGCTGGGTTATCCACTGGTGGAAGGCAGCGACCTTACCGTGCGCGACGCCACGGTTTACCTGAAAACCCTCAGCGGCCTGCGCCGTGTTCACGCGATCATGCGCCGGCTCGATGACGACTTCTGCGACCCGCTGGAACTGCGCACCGATTCGGCCCTTGGCGTATCGGGTCTGCTCGAAGCTGTGCGGCAGGGGCGGGTGCTGGTGGCCAACGCCCTGGGCAGTGGGGTGCTGGAGTCGCCGGGGCTGCTCGGCTTCCTGCCGAAGATCAATCAGTTCCTGTTTGGCGAAGAGCTGATCCTGCCCTCCATTGCCACCTGGTGGTGTGGCGAAGCGCCGGTGTTGGCCCAGGCACTGGAAAAACTCCCGCAGTTGTTGATCCGCCCGGCATTCCCTTCGCAAAGCTTCGCGCCGGTGCTGGGGCGAGATTTGAGCGATGCGCAACGCCAGGCGCTGGCCGAGCGCATCCAGGCTCGCCCCTATGCCTACGTCGCGCAGGAACTGGCGCAGCTGTCCCAGGCGCCGATCTGGCAGGCCGAGGACGGTCAGTTGCAGCCCCGTGCCATCGGCATGCGCGTCTACGCGGTGGCCAGTGCCGACGGTTATCGCGTGCTGCCCGGCGCCTTGACCCGCGTGGCTGCCGAGGCGGACGCCGAAGTGGTGTCGATGCAGCGTGGCGGTGCGAGCAAGGACACCTGGGTGCTGGGCGAGCGGCCACCCAGCGGTGAGCAATGGAAAGCCCAGCGCAATGTTGGCGTGCATGACCTGGTGCGCCGCGATCCGTATTTGCCCTCGCGGGTCGTGGAAAACCTGTTCTGGTTCGGTCGTTACTGCGAGCGCTGCGATGACAGCGCGCGGTTGCTGCGCATCATCCTGGCGCGCTACGTCGATGGCGATGACCCGCAGGCCCTGCAAGCGGCGGTCGAGCTGGGCGAGCGGCTGATGCTGTTGCCGGAGGAGGGCACCTTGCCCGAGCGTCTGCTGGCGGCACTGCTGGGCGATGACTGGCCGTTCAGCCTGCGCTCCAACCTGCAGCGCTTGCAATGGGCGGCCTCGCAGGTGCGCGGCAAGCTGTCCCGGGAAAACTGGCAGGCGCTGGTGGAGTTGCAGCGCGAAGCGCTGGAGCTGGAAAGCGCCAGGCCTGACTTTGGCGAATTGCTGGATTGCCTCAACCGCCTGGTGATGTCGCTGGCGGCGTTATCCGGTTTCGCCCTCGACGACATGACCCGCGACGAAGGCTGGCGCTTCCTGATGATCGGGCGGCGGATCGAGCGCCTGCAATTTCTCTGTGCCAGCCTGGCGGCGTTTCTGCGCGGCCGATCAGCCTTCGATCAGGCGGGCCTCGAATGGCTGCTGGAGCTGGGCAACAGCAGCATCACTTACCGTTCGCGTTATCTGGCGGTGGCGCAATTGATCCCGGTACTCGACCTGTTGCTGCTCGACGAGCAGAACCCGCACGCGGTGCTGTTCCAGTTGAAACTGGTGACCCGCACCGTCAAACGCCTGAACGACGATTTTGCGGCGCCGCGTGAATCCGGCCTGCCGCTGTTGGTGGAGCGTCTGGCGCGTTTCGACCTGGGCTGCCTGGAGAACTCGCTGTTCGGTGACACCAGCGTTCGCGCCGCCATCGACGGTCTGGCTGATCTGTTGCAGGAGATCGCCGATATCAGCGCGCTGGTGTCGGATCGCCTGGCGTTGCGCCATTTCGCCCACGTCGATGATGTCAGTCAGCGCACGGTGTCCGTCTGATGAGCGCCCGTTACCAGATCTTCCACGACACCCATTATCACTACGCCAGCCCCGTGTCCCTGGCCCGGCAACTGGCGCACCTGTGGCCGCGCGACTGTGCGTGGCAACGCTGCACCGAGCGGCAGTTGCAGATCAGCCCCGAGCCGACGTCGCGCCGGGATGAGCTGGATGTGTTCGGCAATCCGCTCACGCGACTGGCCTTCGAACGGCCCCACGACGAATTGCAGGTCAATGCCCGGCTCAGCGTCGAGGTCCTGCCCCGGCCTGCGCCGGATTTCGGCCAATCCCCGGCCTGGGAAGGCTCCCGCAGCGCGTTGACCTACAGTGGGCAGGCGCTTGGCCCGCAAGTGCTTGACGCGTATAGCTATCGCTTCGAGTCACCCTATGTGCACCTCAAGCGCAGCTTCGTCGAGTTCTCGCACAGCTGTTTCCCCGCCGGCAGACCGCTGTTGCTCGGGGTTCAGGCGTTGATGGAGAAAATTTTCGGCGAGTTCACCTTCGACGCCGAAGCCACCCAGGTGGCGACGCCGCTGATGGAGGTGCTGGCGCGTCGGCGCGGGGTGTGCCAGGACTTCGCTCACCTGATGCTCGCCTGCCTGCGTTCCCGTGGGTTGGCGGCGCGTTATGTCAGCGGCTATCTGTTGACCCAGCCACCGCCGGGGCAGCCACGCCTGATCGGTGCCGATGCTTCCCACGCCTGGATAAGCGTGTATTGCCCGGTAATGGGCTGGGTGGATTTCGATCCGACCAACAATGTGCAGCCGGCGCTGGAACACATCACCCTGGCCTGGGGCCGGGATTTTTCCGACGTGTCACCGTTGCGCGGGGTGATCCTGGGCGGCGGCAACCACGACCCGGAGGTGCGGGTTACCGTTATGCCGCAGGATTGAATGCGCTGTCCCCTGTAGGAGCGAGCTTGCTCGCGATGGCGGTGTATCAGTTGAATACGTTGTCGTCTGGCATATCGCAATCGCGAGCAAGCTCGCTCCTACAGGGAGGGGGCGGGTATCAACCTGGCGTCTGCTCTGTCCACTTCGGCGCAATTGTCGGCTGCCACGCATCCAGGGCGTCGATCAGCGTTTGCGGCGACTCGCTCACTTGCAGCATGTCGCGGTGTGCGCCGCGGACGAAGCCTTCACCGACGATGTGATCGAGAAAACCGGTCAGCTTGCTGTAGAAGCCGTTCACTTCCAATAAGCCCAGGGGTTTGCCGTGGTAACCCAGTTGGCCCCATGTCCACACTTCGAACAGCTCTTCCAGGGTGCCCAGGCCGCCCGGCAGGGCGATGAAGGCGTCGCTCAGTTCTGCCATGCGCGCCTTGCGTGCGTGCATGCCGTCGACCACTTCCAGGCGGGTCAGGCCGCTGTGGCCGATTTCCTTGTCCTTGAGGCTCTGCGGGATGATGCCGATCACTTCACCGCCTGCCGCCAGGGCCGCATCGGCGACGATGCCCATCAGCCCGACGGCGCCGCCGCCGTAGACCAGGGTCAGCTTGCGCTCGGCCAGCGCTCGCCCGAGGGCCACGGCCGCGTCACGGTAAGCCGGGTTGGTGCCAGTGCTGGCGCCGCAAAATACACAAACAGATGCTAAAGACATGCCTTGCTCCACGGTCAGGGTGACCACAGAGTAAAGGCAGCAGGGCTGTGCTCCAAGGTCTAAACTTCGCGCCGGGACGTTTCACAGGTACCACTGGCGCCGCAGGCGTAAGCGGCGAGCAAGCTGCACAAAAAACTGTTGATGGACATGACAGACACTCCAGGTCGATGACGATGGCCTGATGATAGAGCCGTGTCGGGCGTCTGGCTGGTAGATTGTCTCGATAGGGGTCATAGCCCGAAAGTTGTATACAGTTTATGACTTGGGTCATAGGAACTTGCCGAATTTTCAGGCAGTCTTCTGTCCATTCGAAATTTCGTTAACCATGCCTTGGAGATTCACCATGTTTGCCAAACTTGTTGCGGTATCCCTGTTGACGCTGGCCAGCAGCCAATTGATGGCTGCCGAGTGCAAGACCACCATCGACTCCACTGACCAAATGTCCTTCAGCACCAAGGCCATTGAAATCGACAAGAGCTGCAAGACGTTCACCGTGGAACTGACCCACTCCGGCAGCTTGCCGAAAAACGTGATGGGCCATAACTGGGTGCTGAGTAAAGAAGCTGACATGCAGCCGATCGCCACCGACGGCCTGGCTGCCGGCATCGACAAGAACTACCTGAAAGATGGCGACGCACGCATCATCGCCCACACCAAACTGATCGGCGCCAAGGAAACCGACTCGGTGACCTTCGACGTGTCGAAGCTCGATGCAGCCGAGAAATACGGCTTCTTCTGCTCGTTCCCAGGCCACATCTCGATGATGAAAGGCACTGTGACCCTGAAGTAAATCCGCGTCATCGTTCATCGCGGGCAAGCCCGCTCCTACAGGTTCAGCGATAAACCCTGTGGGAGCGAGCCTGCTCGCGATAGCGTCAGCTCAGGCGCCGCCCATCAAGGCGCAAACGGCATCACCCGCTTGTGCTGCGTCTTCTTGTACGTCTCACAGATAATCCTGAACGCTTCCTCACGCACCGGCTCGCCATGCAGGAAGGCGTCGATCTCGGCGTAGGTCACGCCGTGGGAAGCCTCGTCCGGCTTGCCCGGTGCCAGGTCTTCCAGGTCCGCCGTCGGGACTTTTTCCACCAGCGACTCCGGCGCGCCGAAGCTGCGGGCGATCGCCCGAACCTGGTTTTTCACCAGGCCGCTCAGCGGTGCGAGGTCGCAGGCGCCGTCGCCGAACTTGGTGAAGAAGCCCATGACCGCCTCGGCGGCGTGGTCGGTGCCGATCACCAGGCCATGGGCGGCACCGGCGATGGTGTACTGGGCGACCATGCGCATGCGCGCCTTGGTATTGCCCAGGACGAAGTCCACCGAGACCGCTTCCTTGCCTTCGAAAGCGATCACTTCGCTGGCCAATGCCTTGACCGCCGCGCCGATGTTCACGGTGTGACGCTCGTCTGGCTGGATGGCCTCCAGCGACGCCTGGGCATCGTGTTCATCGAACTGCGTGCCGTAAGGCAGGCGTACCGCGATGAACTTGTAGCGATCGTCGCCGGTGCGGGCACGCAGCTCGCGCATGGCGCGCTGGGCCAAAAGGCCCGCGGTCAGGGAATCGACACCGCCGCTGATGCCGAGCACCAGGGTCTTGAGGCCGGAGTTGACCAGGCAATCCTGAATGAAACTGATGCGCCGGGCGACTTCCGCCTCGAGGGCGGCCTTGTCGGCGAATGGCGGTTGAACCTTGAGCTGCTCAGCAATCTCACGCTGTACGGCTTGCATGAATTCACTCCTTGCTTGGTGTGCTGGAAGGGTCGGCAGGTACTTTGAACACGTGTCGCAAGTAGGCGACGAAATTCGGGTCTTTGCAGTGGGTCTTGCCGGGCTCGTCGGAGATCTTCGCCACCGGTTGGCCGTTGCAGGCTGCCATTTTAAGCACGATGCTCATCGGTTCGACACCCGGGATGTCGCACGTCAGGTTGGTGCCGATGCCGAAGCTGACATTGATCCGCCCGCGCAGGGCGCGAAATATTTCCAGCGCCCTGGGCAGCGTCAGGCTGTCGGAGAACGTCAGGGTTTTGCTCATCGGGTCGATGCCGAGTTTCTGATAGTGGGCGATCGCCTTTTCCGCCCAGATCACCGGATCACCGGAGTCATGGCGCAAGCCGTCGAAGAGCTTGGCGAAGTACAGGTCGAAGTCGTTGAGGAAGGCATCCATGGTGATGCAGTCGGTCAGGGCGATCCCCAGCAGGCCGCGATACTCGCGAACCCAGCAGTCGAGGGCGGCGCTCTGGCTGTCGATCAACCGCGGGCCGAGCTGCTGGTGCGCCATGATCCATTCATGGGCCATGGTGCCCAACGGTTTCATGTCCAGCTCCCGGGACAGATGGACGTTGCTGGTGCCGACGAAGCGTCCGGGGAAGTCGTGCTTGAGCACGTTCACCACTTCTTCCTGCACCCGGTAGGAAAACCGTCGGCGGGTGCCGAAATCGGCGACCTGCAATTCGGATAATTCGTCGCTGCTGGCGTTGGCCGACAGCCAGTCGAACTTGCGATAAAGCTGCTCGCGGGCCTGCTCCAGCGCGACATCCCGGTAGCGATAGCGGTTGCGCACTTCACTGACGATCGACAACAGCGGTACTTCGAACAGAATCACATGCAGCCACGGCCCGCGCAGGCGGATGAAGAGCTCGCCGTTTTCGATACCGGTATGGACGTAGCGCAGGTTGAAGCGGAACAACCCGAGAAAACGCAGGAAGTCCGGCTTCATGAAGCTGATGCGCTCCATGAAACTCAACTGATCGGCGCTCAGGCTCAACTCGGCCAGGCGCTCGATCTGGAAGCGAATCTCCGCCAGATAAGGGTGCAGGTCTTCACTGTTACGGCAACGAAACTCCCATTCGACTTCCACGTTCGGGTAGTTATGCAGCACCGCCTGCATCATCGTCAGCTTGTAGAAGTCGGTGTCGAGCAGGTTCTGCACGATGCGATCGGCAAATACGCTCTCGCTCATAACGGGGGTCTCCACTTTGAATGGCGATAGTGGCGCATATCGGAGCCGCTAATGACCAGCGATTTTTTAGTGGATTCGATCCACTGTAGGAGCGGGCTTGCCCGCGATAGCGGTACATCAGTCGACATTCATGGTGACTGACACTCAGTCATCGCGGGCAAGCCCGCTCCTACAGGTCGCTGTGCGAGCTCCTACTCAGGGCAATGTCGCGTTAGTTTGGACTATCGATCTGCTCCAACATCCACTGCACAAAGTCCCGCACCTTGGGCACTTCCGCCGAGTGTTCGGGGTAGGCCAGGTAATAGGCATCGGCACTCGGCATCGCATGCTGCCAGGGAATGACCAGCTTGCCGTCGGCCAGTTCCTCTTCCACCAGAAACCGCGGCAACAGCGCCACGCCGCAGCCGACCTGGGCGGCGCGGATACACATGTAGAAGGTTTCGAAGCGCGGGCCGTGGTAGCTGTGTTCGGTGTGGTAGCCCTGGCTGTCGAACCAGTCGTGCCAGGCTTGGGGCCGTGAGGCATTTTGCAGAAGCACCAGGTCGGTCAGTTGCGTCGGGTCAGTCAGGGGCTTGGCCGGCAGGCTGGACGGCGCGCACACAGGCACCAGCTCTTCACCGAACAGCTTCAGGCACTCGCTGCGTGGCCGTGAGCCCTGGCCGAAGTAGAACGCCAGGTCGCTGCGCCCTTGCAGCAGGTCATCGGCCTCCTGCTCGCTGCACAGGTCCAGGTGAATCGACGGATGGCGCAACCGCCAGCCTTTCAGGCGCGGCACCAGCCAGCGGGCACCGAAGGTCGGCGGGGTGGACACGCGCAGCACTTCGGTCTCACCACCGTAGGAACGCAGGTAATGCGTCGACATCTCGACCTGGGTGAGGATTTTTCGGACTTCGACCAGGTACAGGTCGCCAGCGGGCGTCATTTGCAGGCGTCGGCGCACCCGACGAAACAACAGGTGTTGCAGCAGTTCTTCGAGCTGCGCGACCTGCTTGCTGACCGCGCTCTGGGTCAGGTTCAGCTCTTCGGCTGCCCGTGTGAAGCTCAAATGCCGGGTCACGGCCTCGAAACACTGCAGGGCGGTGATCGACGGCAAGTACCGTTTATTCAGCATGTGGGTGTCCTTTTTCCGGATTCTTTCTGGCCAGCAATTCGCAGCATGAATAAACGGAATGATATCTCTCTTAAAGGTCGTTTGTTGGGTAACCTGCGGCAAGCTAAAACTACAGGTCTGATCAGTCGGCGAACCCGGCTGGAGAATTTCTGTTTTTTGCTCGAGGAGTGACCCATGGTTGCCGCATTGCTTGATCGTCTTGGTGTGAACCCGGCCCTGTACCAGAACGGCAAAGTGCCGGTGCATTCGCCGATTGATGGCAGCCGCATCGGCGCCGTGAACTGGGAAGGTGCCGCTGAAGTCGAGCAGCACATCAGTCGCGCAGATCATGCGTTCGAACTGTGGCGCAAGGTTCCGGCCCCGCGCCGTGGCGAGCTGGTGCGTCAATTTGGCGAAGTGCTGCGTGAATACAAGGCCGACCTCGGCGAGCTGGTGTCCTGGGAAGCCGGCAAGATCACCCAGGAAGGCCTGGGTGAAGTCCAGGAAATGATCGACATCTGCGACTTCGCCGTCGGCCTGTCCCGCCAGTTGTACGGTCTGACCATCGCTTCCGAGCGTCCTGGCCACCACATGCGCGAAACCTGGCACCCGCTGGGCGTCGTCGGCGTGATCAGCGCATTCAACTTCCCGGTCGCGGTCTGGGCCTGGAACACCACGCTGGCGCTGGTCTGCGGCAACCCGGTGATCTGGAAACCGTCGGAGAAAACCCCGCTGACCGCCCTGGCCTGCCAGGCGCTGTTCGAACGCGTGCTGAAGAACTTCAGCGACGCGCCTGCACACCTGAGCCAGGTTGTCATCGGCGGCCGCGATGCCGGCGAGGCACTGGTCGACGATCCGCGCGTGGCCCTGGTCAGCGCCACCGGCAGCACCCGTATGGGCCGTGAAGTGGCGCCGAAGATCGCTGCACGTTTTGCCCGCAGCATCCTCGAACTGGGCGGTAACAACGCCATGATCCTCGGCCCGAGCGCCGACCTCGACATGGCCGTACGCGCGATCCTGTTCAGCGCGGTAGGCACCGCCGGCCAGCGTTGCACCACCCTGCGTCGCCTGATCGCCCATGAATCGGTCAAGGAAGAAATCGTCAGCCGCCTCAAGGCTGCCTACGCCAAGGTGCGCATCGGTCACCCGCTGGAAGGCAACCTGATCGGCCCGCTGATCGACAAGCAGAGCTTCGACAACATGCAGGATGCGCTGGAGCAGGCCCTGAGCGAAGGCGGCCGGGTGTTCGGTGGCAAGCGCCAGTTGCAGGAACAGTTCCCGAACGCCTACTACGTGGAACCGGCCATCGTCGAAATGCCGGAGCAGAGCGACGTGGTCCGCCACGAAACCTTCGCCCCGATCCTCTACGTGATCGGCTACAGCGATTTCGACGAGGCCCTGCGCCTGAACAACGCCGTGCCACAAGGCCTGTCCTCGTGCGTGTTCACCACCGACGTGCGTGAAGCGGAGAAATTCATGTCGGCGGTCGGCAGCGACTGCGGCATCGCCAACGTCAACATCGGCCCGAGCGGCGCGGAAATCGGCGGTGCCTTCGGTGGCGAAAAAGAAACCGGCGGCGGCCGCGAATCCGGCTCCGACGCCTGGCGCGCCTACATGCGCCGCCAGACCAACACCGTGAACTACTCGCTGGAACTGCCGTTGGCGCAGGGCATCACGTTCGACTAAACCTCGAACTGAATGACCTTGTGGGAGCGAGCCTGCTCGCGATAGCGATCTGTCAGTCACCTCTTTTTTGGATGTGACGACGCTATCGCGAGCAGGCTCGCTCCCACATTCAAGACTGAATAAGTGTTTTTGTTGGGTTTCCGTTGGAGTCTGGCAATGCCGTTACGCGAAGAATGTCTGTGGGAAAAACTGACGCCGCAAAGGCCCGACCATGCGGCGCTCAAGGGCGAAGTAACGGTTGATGTGTGTGTCATCGGCGCCGGGTTTACCGGTTTGTCGGCGGCGGTGCATCTGCTGGAGCAGGGCAAGACGGTCTGTGTGCTCGAAGCCCATCGCACCGGGCACGGTGGTTCGGGGCGTAACGTCGGGCTGGTGAATGCCGGCATGTGGATCCCCCCGGACGACATCGAGGCCGGGTTCGGCGAAGCGGTGGGCAGCCAGCTCAATCGCATGCTGGGTGCGGCGCCGGCGCTGGTGTTCAGCCTGGTGGACAAGTACAACATCGACTGCCAGTTGCGCCGCGAAGGCACGCTGCACATGGCGCACAATGCCCGTGGCGAAGCCGACCTGCGCAGCCGGGAACAACAATGGAAGCGCCGTGGCGCGCCGATCGAACTGTTGACCGGTTCGGCCTGCGAACACGCCACGGGCACCAAAAAGATCGCCGCCGCGCTGCTCGACCGGCGTGCCGGCACCATCAACCCGATGGCCTACGCCACCGGGCTGGCGGGTGCCGCGGTGAAACTGGGTGGTCAGCTGTTCGATCACTCGCCGGTCACGCGCCTGGAGCGCCAGGGCCAGCGCTGGTCGGTGCAGACCGAGCAGGGTTCGGTGCTGGCCGAGCAGGTGGTGATTGCCTCCAACGCCTACACCGAAGGCGACTGGACCGAACTGCGCCGCAACTTCTTCCCCGGCTATTACTACCAGGTTGCGTCCGTGCCGCTCACCGGCGAAGCCGCGCAGCGCATCTTGCCGGGTGGCCAGGGTTCGTGGGATACCCGCCAGGTACTCAGCAGCGTTCGTCGCGACAAGGATGGCCGGCTGTTGCTCGGCAGCCTGGGCAACGGCAACCAGAAACCGACCTGGTTCCTCAAGGCCTGGGCCGATCGGGTCCAGCAGCATTACTTCCCTTATCTCAAGTCGGTGGAGTGGGAATGCACCTGGACCGGGCGCATTGCCTTCACGCCCGATCACCTGATGCGCCTGTTCGAACCCGCGCCGGGCCTCGTCGCCGTCACCGGTTACAACGGACGCGGCGTGACCACGGGCACGGTGGTCGGCAAGGCCTTTGCCGATTATCTGTGTAACGGAAATCCTCAGGCGTTGCCGATCCCCTTCGCGCCCATGCAGCCCGTGGCCGGGGTGGGCCTGCGCAGTTGCCTGTACGAGGCCGGCTTTTCGCTGTATCACGCGGGCCAGTGCCTGCGCATCGTGATCTGATTGTAGAAATTTGTTGCACAAAGCGGCGCTTTTCGGCGTTGCGGCTAGCCTGTAATGGTGCGGGTTGTAGCAGTCCCCGCACCAGCAGTGTGCAGTTCGGTGACGTGGGCTGTTACAGGCTGGTTGCACGCCGTTTGGTGCCGCGGTTGCAATGATGGCGCAGGCGGGTTGCGCCCGAAAAAATAAATGGTTTTACCTTCCGCGGTTTAGACGGTTGCACGCCCAATGAAAATGGGACCGAAACAGTCGAAAAAACAATAAAGCAGCGACTTTTTTCAGAATAAAAAACCGATGGCACGGCCCTTGCTCTGAGCATTCAGTGAAGTCGCAGTGCCAAATCAAAAAAAACCTTGGAGCACCACCTCATGTCCCAGACGTTTTACAAGAAAGGCTTTCTGGCCCTCGCAGTGGCTACTGCGTTGGGCGTTTCTGCGTTTGCTCAGGCCGACATCAAGATCGGCGTAGCGGGTCCAATGACGGGCGCCAACGCGGCATTTGGCGAACAGTACATGAAGGGTGCACAAGCGGCGGCCGATGCGGTCAACGCTGCAGGCGGCGTGAACGGGGAAAAAATCGTACTGGTCAAGGGCGATGACGCCTGCGAACCGAAACAGGCTGTGACGGTCGCCAAGGACCTGACCAACCAGAAAGTGGCGGGCGTGGTGGGCCACTTCTGCTCCTCGTCGACCATCCCGGCCTCCGAGATCTACGACGAAGCGGGCATCATCGCTATCACCCCGGGTTCCACCAACCCACAGGTGACCGAGCGCGGCCTGAGCGCCATGTTCCGTATGTGCGGGCGTGACGACCAGCAAGGCATCGTCGCCGGCGACTACATCGTCGACGTGCTCAAGGGCAAGAAAGTCGTCGTGCTGCACGACAAGGACACCTACGGCCAGGGCCTGGCGGATGCCACCAAGGCACAGCTGGAAAAACGCGGCGTCAAGCCCGTGCTGTACGAAGGCCTGACCCGCGGCGAGAAAGACTTCAGCACCATCGTGACCAAAATCCGTGGCGCCGGCGCAGACGTCGTCTACTTCGGTGGCCTGCACCCGGAAGCCGGTCCACTGGTGCGTCAATTGCGTGAACAGGGCCTCAAGGACGTCAAGTTCATGTCCGATGACGGCATCGTGACCGACGAACTGGTCACCACTGCCGGCGGTCCGCAATTCGTCGACGGCGTACTGATGACCTTCGGTGCCGACCCACGTCTGCTGCCAGACAGCAAGGCCGTGGTAGACGCCTTCCGCAAGGCCGGTACCGAGCCTGAAGGCTACACCCTGTACGCCTACGCCTCGGTACAGACCCTGGCTGCAGCCTTCAACGGCGCCAAGTCCAACAAGGGCGAGGAAGCCGCTGCCTGGCTGAAGAAAAACCCGGTCAAGACCGTCATGGGCGAAAAGGCCTGGGACAGCAAGGGCGACCTGAAAGTCTCCGACTACGTGGTTTACCAGTGGGACAAGGACGGCAAATACCACCAACTGGAAAAACAGAAGTGACATAACTGCCCGGCGCCTCGTGCGCCGGGCAATCCTCGAACATGTCCGTGCAGTACCTGACTTTTCTCGTAGAGCTGCACACAACCGCACTGCGCCGGCGGCTGAACCCCGGTCCGTCGCAGGCGGCTTCTGTGCAGTCTCTCAAATGCGTGAGATTGCGTTATGGATGGTATTTTCCTGCAGCAACTGGTCAACGGCCTGACCCTCGGGTCGGTCTATGGCCTGATCGCCATTGGCTACACAATGGTCTATGGCATCATTGGCATGATCAACTTCGCCCACGGCGAGGTTTACATGATTTCCGCTTACCTCGCGGCAATCAGTCTGGCATTGCTGGCTTACTTCGGTATTGAATCCTTCCCTCTGCTGATGCTCGGCACACTGGTGTTCACCATTGTCGTCACCGGGGTATATGGCTGGGTCATCGAACGCATCGCCTACAAACCCCTGCGCAACTCCACCCGGCTGGCACCGCTGATCAGCGCCATCGGGATTTCACTGATCCTGCAAAACTACGCACAGATTTCCCAAGGAGCCAAGCAACAAGGTGTGCCTACCTTGCTGACCGGTGCCTGGCGTGTCGAGGTCGGCTCGGGTTTCGTGCAACTGACCTACACCAAGGTGTTCATCCTGGTTGCGGCATTCGTCGGGATGGCGGCGCTGACCTACATCATCAAGTACACCAAGCTCGGCCGCATGTGCCGCGCCACCCAGCAAGACCGCAAGATGGCCTCGATCCTGGGGATCAACACCGACCGGGTGATTTCCTACGTATTCATCATCGGTGCAGCGATGGCAGCCCTGGCTGGCGTGCTGATCACCATGAACTACGGCACCTTCGACTTCTACGCGGGTTTCATCATCGGCATCAAGGCGTTCACCGCGGCGGTGCTCGGCGGGATCGGCTCTCTGCCCGGCGCCATGCTCGGCGGGATCATCCTCGGGATTTCCGAGTCGCTGTTCTCGGGTCTGGTCAACTCGGACTACAAAGACGTCTTCAGCTTCTCGCTGCTGGTTCTCGTTCTGGTCTTTCGGCCTCAAGGCCTGCTTGGCCGTCCTCTTGTGTCGAAGGTGTAAGTCATGTCTTCAACCACTAAAAAAACCATTGATCTCAAGAAAAGTCTGGTTGATGCGATTCTTTCCGGCCTCATTGCCCTGATCGTATTCGGGCCAATTGTCGGCGTCGTGCTCGATGGCTACGGTTTCAACCTGGAAGCCACACGGGTAGCCTGGATCATCGCCGTCGTCATGGCTGGGCGCTTTGCCCTGAGCACTTTCCTGCAAACGTCCCGGGGCCTGAAAATCCTCGACAGCTTCGAGAGCTCCGGCTCCGGGGTTCACGTACTGCCGCCTGACTACAAATCACGCCTGCGCTGGATCATCCCGCTGATGATCGTCATCGCCGTGGTGCTGCCGTTTTTCTCCAACTCCTACCTGCTTGGCGTGGTCATCCTCGGCCTGATCTACGTGTTGCTGGGCCTGGGCCTGAACATCGTGGTCGGCCTGGCCGGCCTGCTCGACCTCGGTTACGTGGCGTTCTACGCCATCGGTGCCTATGGTCTGGCGCTGGGTTATCAATACCTGGGGCTGGGGTTCTGGACGGTGCTGCCGCTGGCGGCGATCACCGCAGGCCTGGCCGGTTGCATCCTCGGTTTCCCGGTGCTGCGCCTGCACGGCGACTACCTGGCGATCGTGACCCTGGGCTTTGGTGAAATCATCCGCCTGGTGCTCAACAACTGGCTGTCGCTGACCGGTGGCCCCAACGGCATGCCGGCGCCACTGCCGACCTTCTTCGGCCTGGAGTTCGGCAAGCGGGCCAAGGACGGCGGGGTGCCGTTCCATGAGTTCTTCGGCATCGCCTACAACCCGGACGTGAAGTACTACTTCATCTACGCCGTGCTGTTCCTGGTCGTGCTGGCCGTGCTGTACATCAAGCACCGTCTGGTCAAGATGCCGGTCGGTCGTGCCTGGGAAGCGCTGCGCGAAGATGAAATCGCCTGCCGCTCCATGGGCCTGAACCACGTGCTGGTCAAACTCTCGGCGTTCACCATCGGTGCATCGACCGCGGGCCTGGCCGGGGTGTTCTTTGCCACTTACCAGGGCTTCGTCAACCCGACCTCGTTCACCTTCTTCGAATCGGCGCTGATCCTCGCCATCGTGGTACTGGGCGGCATGGGTTCGACCATCGGCGTAGTCATCGCGGCCTTCGTGCTGACCGTGGCCCCGGAACTGCTGCGTGGGTTCGCCGAATACCGCGTCCTGCTGTTCGGCATCCTGATGGTGGTGATGATGATCTGGCGACCGCGCGGCCTGATTCGGATCAGCCGTACCGGTGTGACACCGCGTAAAGGAGTAGCGCCATGAGCGAAGTCGTCCTCTCGGTCGAGAAACTGATGATGCACTTCGGCGGCATCAAGGCGTTGAACGACGTCAGCCTGAATGTGCACCGCAACTCGATCTTCGCCCTGATCGGCCCCAACGGCGCCGGCAAGACCACCGTGTTCAACTGCCTGACCGGCTTCTACAAGGCCTCCGGCGGCAAGATCGAACTCAATGTGCGCGGTGAGCGCACCAACGTCATCCAGCTGCTGGGCGAGTCGTTCAAGCCGACTGACTTCGTTTCGCCGAAGTCCTTCGCCAGCCGCATGTACTACAAAATGTTCGGCGGCACCCACCTGGTCAACCGTGCGGGCCTGGCGCGTACGTTCCAGAACATTCGCCTGTTCAAGGAAATGTCGGTGCTGGAGAACCTGCTGGTGGCTCAGCACATGTGGGTCAACCGCAACCTGCTTGCGGGCATCCTCAACACCAAGGGCTACCGCAAGGCCGAAAGCGATGCGCTGGACCACGCCTTCTACTGGCTGGAAGTGGTGGACCTGGTGGACTGCGCCAACCGTCTGGCCGGTGAACTGTCCTACGGCCAGCAACGCCGCCTGGAAATCGCCCGGGCCATGTGCACCCGGCCGCAGATCATCTGCCTCGACGAACCGGCCGCCGGCCTCAACCCTCAGGAAACCGAAGCGCTGAGCGCGATGATCCGGCTGCTGCGCGACGAGCACGATCTGACCGTGGTGCTGATCGAACACGACATGGGCATGGTTATGAGCATTTCCGACCACATCGTGGTGCTGGACCACGGCGTCGTCATCGCCGAGGGCGGCCCCGACGATATCCGCAACAACCCGAAAGTGATTGCCGCCTACCTGGGCGCTGACGAAGAGGAAGTGGTATGAGTAAACCCATCCTCGAACTCAAGGAGCTGGACGTATTCTACGGGCCGATCCAGGCCCTGAAGAAAGTCTCGCTGCACATCAACGAAGGGGAAACCGTGAGCCTGATCGGCTCCAACGGCGCGGGCAAGTCGACCCTGCTGATGTCGATCTTCGGCCAGCCGCGCGCGGCGGGCGGGCAGATCCTCTACCAGGGCGTGGACATCACCCACAAGTCATCGCACTACATCGCTTCCAACGGCATCGCGCAATCGCCGGAAGGCCGGCGGGTGTTCCCCGACATGACCGTCGAAGAAAACCTGCTGATGGGCACCATTCCGATTGGTGACAAATACGCCAAGGAAGACATGCAGCGCATGTTCGAGCTGTTTCCGCGTCTGGAAGAGCGGCGCACTCAGCGGGCAATGACCATGTCCGGTGGCGAGCAGCAGATGCTCGCCATCGCCCGTGCGTTGATGAGCCGGCCGAAACTGCTGTTGCTCGATGAGCCGAGCCTGGGCCTGGCGCCCATCGTGGTGAAACAGATCTTCGCCACCCTGCGCGAACTGGCCAAGACCGGCATGACCATCTTCCTGGTCGAGCAGAACGCCAACCATGCGTTGCGCCTGTCGGACCGGGCCTATGTGATGGTCAACGGCGAAATCCGCATGAGCGGCACCGGCAAGGAGCTGCTGGTCGACGAGGACGTGCGCAACGCCTACCTCGGCGGGCATTGAGCCCCGCTGCAACACCCAAGCCCCGGCGCGCAAAGCGGCGGGGCTTTTTCATGACTATCCCACCCCTGTAGGAGCGAGCTTGTCGAGGCGTCGAACCGTCGCGATGGTCGTTAACGATAACGCAGGAATGTCTGACCCCCAGCGGTGTCTGGGCTTCCATCGCGAGCAAGCTCGCTCCTACAGGGGCGGGGGTTGGAGCAAATGGCCAATTGTGGAAAACAAATTCCAAAAGCCTTGAAAGCGCGACATAAAGCCGCTGTAAACAGTTGTTTCGCCACGCTTTTGACTTGTCCCCGTTTGCTGTGGAACTGGCTGTGAATAACATGGGAGTAGCCGGCTGAAAGCCTTTGAATTCGTGGCTTGCAGCGTGGTGATCGTTTTTTGATCAGGCGTTTTTGGCAGGCCTGCGACCGGTAATGTCAACCTTTTTATTGTTCACCGCCGCCGTATCAAACCGCTGGGCAAAGCCTGTGGATAACTCTGTGATTAAACTCTGGAAAGACTCAGCTGAGGGCCGTGGTTACTGGCTTGGCGCCATCTCTGTAGGATCGCTCCCATCGTGCAATATGCCATGGGCTGCACAACGGGCGTTCCAGGGTCAAGCAAAAAACTTTGCAATGGGGCCGCAAAGCCTTATGCACAGCGGCTTGCAGCGTATTCACTTGCCCCCGGAAACTGTGGAGCGGCTTGTGGATAACGTGCGGGTATATGGCTGCGGGCCACGATTTATCAGGCGTGCAGCGCTTTGATTGTTTTTTGTACAGCCGTGTCGGTTGCCGGTGCGTGTCAAGGCGGGCATGCTGCCAGCTGAATTTTCATTTCAAAGGCTGCGCAGCGGCCCAAGCAAGGAGAACACGATGTCCAACACCCTGTTTATTACTGGCGCGACTTCCGGCTTTGGTGAAGCCTGTGCCCGTCGTTTCGCCGAGGCTGGCTGGAAACTGGTGCTGACAGGTCGTCGTGAAGAGCGTCTGAATGCCCTGTGCGCCGAATTGTCGAAGCAGACCGAAGTGCATGGTCTGGTGCTCGATGTGCGTGATCGCAAGGCTATGGAAGAGGCGATCGCCAACCTGCCGCCGTCCTTCGCCAAGCTGCGCGGGCTGATCAACAACGCCGGCCTGGCTCTGGGGGCGGACCCGGCGCAGAAGTGCGACCTGGATGACTGGGACACCATGGTCGACACCAACATCAAGGGCCTGATGTACGCCACTCGCCTGCTGTTGCCGCGCCTGATCGCCCACGGCCGTGGTGCCGGTATCGTCAACCTGGGCTCGGTCGCGGGCAACTATCCGTACCCAGGCAGCCACGTGTATGGCGGCACCAAGGCGTTCGTCGGGCAGTTTTCGCTGAGCCTGCGCTGCGACCTGCAAGGCACCGGCGTGCGCGTCAGCAACATCGAACCGGGCCTGTGCGAGAGCGAGTTCTCGCTGGTGCGTTTCGGCGGGGATCAGGAGCGCTACAACGCCACCTACGCCGGCGCCGAGCCGATCCAGCCGCAGGACATCGCCGAGACGATCTTCTGGGTGCTCAATGCCCCGGCGCACATCAACATCAACACTCTGGAGTTGATGCCGGTGAGTCAGAGCTGGGCGGGGTTTGCGATTGATCGTTCGGGCGGCAAGGCTTAAGACCGCATCGTGGCCATCGCGAGCAGGCTCGCTCCCACAATTGATCGGCGTACACCGGGCCAATGTGGGAGCGAGCCTGCTCGCGATGACTATCTAACGGTTACTGCAGATACTCGACCAACCCGCGATAACAGGTCGCCAGGTGATAAGGCGTGGTCGACGGCATGTCGCGACGGCTGACTTCACCGTTCACCGCGCGGCATTCGTGCCATCCACCGGCATGCAGGAAGCGCCGTTGCAGGGTCTGCAACTGACGCAATACATGGGCGTCGCTGTCCGGCCGCAGGGTCAGGGCGCGCAGGTATTCCGCCTGGGCCCAGATGCGTTGGGTGGCATCGCGAGGCTCGCCATCGTGTTCCAGCACCAGAGTGGCCTTGACCGCCCCGGTCTTCTGATCGACACCCAGGCGCTCGGTGTACTTGAACGCACGCGTCAGTGAGGCGTGCAGTGCCGAGCCGCGCAGCAAGGGTGAAGATTCCAGCAGGAAAAACCACTCGAACTGATGCCCCGGTTCGAACCAGTTATCCACAGCACCCAACGGTTTCTCCATCAGCACGCCGTGTTCGGATTCGATAAAGCGTGCCTGCATGGCTGTGCATAACTCCACGAGCGCGGCCTGCACGGTGGCATCTTCACGCACCGACAGGGTGGCGAGGAAGGCTTCGGCCAGGTGCATCAGCGGGTTTTGCAGCGGCCCGCTGTCCAGTGACGACCAGTCGCGATCCAGGCTGGCCTCATACAGGCCGTCGCCGGTGGCGAAGCGTTCGGCGACCACTTGCAGCGCGGCATTGAGCACCGACTCCACCAGCGGTTCGCGCACCTTGCCCCAGTAATGGGCGCAGGCAAACACGATGAAGGCGTGGGTGTAGAGGTCCTTGCGTTGATCCAGCGGCGCGCCCTGCGGGTCGATGCTGTAGAACCAGCCGCCGTGCTCGGCGTCGTGGAAGTGTTGCTGCAGCGAGCGGAACAACGCCGCGGCGCGTGCCTGGGCGCCCGGCACCTCACCGATCAGGCTGGAAAACACATACAACTGCCGCGCGCAGGCCATGGCCCGGTAGCGTTGCGGCGGCAGTGGCTGATGCTCGGCGTCCAGCGCCTCATAGGGCAGCGCCATCTCGGCATTCCAGCCGGGACCCTGCCAGAGCGGCACGATCACGTCCCGAAAATGCGCTTGCACCGTGGCAAACAGAGCGGTCAGTTCAGGCTGGGAAGCGGAGCGGGAAACAGGCGGCATTGGGCTGGTGTCGTCGCGGCAGGGTGATTGCGCGATATGTTAGCAGGCCTGAGAGTTGTGGTGTCTGTTCGGGCCTCATCGCGGGCAAGCCCGCTCCTACATTTGTCCGGTGAACACAGTTCCAATGTGGGAGCGGGCTTGCCCGCGATGAGGCCCCTAAGGGCAATACAAAATCACCCCGCCAGCAACCATCCCCCAGTCACCGCCGAAACCACCCCCGCCACCCGCACCAACGGCGCCGCCGCCTGCGGCAACACCCGCACCAGCGCATACCCGGCGCCATGCAGCGCCGCCGTGGCTACCACGAACCCGGCCGCATACGCCCACGGGCTCGACATGTCCGGCAGTTCCAGGCCATGGGCCACGCCGTGGAACAGCGCAAACAACGCCGTCGCCGCCACCGCCAGGCTCAACGGCGGACGCACCGCCAGCGCCACGGCCAGACCCAGTGCCAGCACCGAGGCGGCGATTCCGCTTTCCAGTGCCGGCAGTTGCAGCCCGGCAAACCCCAGCAAGCCGCCCAGCAGCATCGTGCCGACAAAGGTGCACGGCAGCGCCCAGCGCGCAGCGCCTTGCTGCTGCGCGGCCCACAGCCCGACGGCGAACATGGCCAGCAAGTGGTCGAGGCCGCCGATTGGGTGGCTGATTCCGGCGATCAGGCCGTTATCGCCGTGGCCAGGGTGGGCGAGGGCGATGGCCGGGGTCAGCAGCAGCGCCAGGGCGCCGAAAATACGTTGGAGTGTCATCTGGGAGCTTCCTTGTTGAAATGAGGTGATCAGGCCGCGGTCAGCAGACCCTGGCATTCGATGAAGGCAATGATGTCGGCCAGGCCCATCCCGGTTTTCTGGTTGCTGAACACAAACGGCTTGCCGTTGCGCATGCGCTGGGTGTCGCTGGCCATCATCTCCAGCGAAGCGCCCACCAGCGGCGCGAGGTCGACCTTGTTGATCACCAGCAGATCGGACTTGCAGATCCCCGGCCCACCCTTGCGCGGCAGCTTGTCGCCGGCCGAGACGTCGATCACGTAGATCGTCAGGTCCGACAGTTCCGGGCTGAAGGTGGCGGACAGGTTGTCGCCGCCGGACTCCACCAGGATCAGGTCCAGCCCCGGAAAACGCCGGTTCAACTGATCGACGGCTTCGAGGTTGATCGAGGCATCCTCGCGGATCGCCGTGTGCGGGCAGCCGCCGGTTTCCACGCCGATGATGCGTTCCGGCGCCAGCGCCTGGTTGCGCACCAGGAAGTCGGCGTCTTCGCGGGTATAGATGTCGTTGGTGACGACCGCCAGGTTGTAGCGATCGCGCAGCGCCAGGCACAGGGCCAGGGTCAGTGCGGTTTTGCCGGAACCGACCGGGCCGCCGATGCCGACGCGCAGAGGTTGTGTGTTCATCTGATTCTCCAAAAATGATCGGCCTTAGGAACGGAACAGGCGGCTGTACTGGCGCTCATGGGCCATACACGTCAGGGACAGGCCAAACGCGGCGCTGCCCAGGTGTTCGGGGTTGATACGGCTGGCCTCCTGCTGGGCCTGTTGCAGCAGGGGCAGCAGTTCGCTGGTCAGGCGCTGCGCAGCTTGCTGGCCCAGCGGCAGGGTTTTCATCAGCACCGCCAACTGGTTTTCCAGCCAGCTCCACAGCCACGCGGCCAGGGCGTCCTGTGCGCTGATGTGCCAGGCCCGCGCCGCCAGTGCCCAACCCAGGGCCAGGTGTGGTTCGTCCTGGCGGTCGAGAAAGGTGCGGGCCGGCGCATCGAGTTCCGGCAGGCCGTTGAGCAACTGCTGCAACGAGTAACCCATCTGCCGGCTTTCCTGATGCAGTTCGCGGGTTTCGCGGCTGGCGCGGTGCTCGTCGCAGTGCTGCTGCAAGCCGGCCCAGTCGCCTGCGCCTGCCGCCACGCAATGGGCGAGCAGCAGCGGTGCTTCGAAGCGCGCCAGGTTGAGCAGCAGTTGGTCGCCGATCCAGCGTCGGGCGCTGGCGGTGTCGTGTACCCGGCCGTTATCCACAGCCATTTCCAGGCCCTGGGAATAGCTGTAGCCGCCAATCGGCAATTGCGGACTGGCCAGGCGCAGCAGCGCCCAGGCCGGGTTCATGTGCGCACGCCGAACTGATGCAGTTTCGGCGCGTAGTTGAAGTCCTCGTCGCCATGCCGCGAATGATGGTGACCGCCACCATAGGCGCCGTGCTCGGGCTGGAACGGTGCCTCGATGGCTTCGACGTGGGCGCCCAGCTGTTCAAGCATGGCCTTGAGCACGTAATCGTCGAGCAGGCGCAACCAGCCATCACCCACTTGCAGGGCGACGTGGCGGTTGCCCAGGTGATAGGCCGCGCGGGTCAGCTCGAAGGCATTGGCGCAGGTCACGTGCAGCAGTTGTTCGGCGCGGGCGCAGACGCGAACGATGCGTCCGTCTTCGGCTTCCAGGCATTCGCCGTCATACAGCGGCGCCTGGCCGCGTTCCAGGAACAAGCCGACGTCTTCACCCGTGGCACTGAAACAGCGCAGGCGGCTTTTGCTGCGTGCTTCGAAGGTCAGGTGCAGTTCGGCGGCCCAGGCAGGGCGGGGGTCGATTCGGCGATGAATCACCAACATTGGCAGGTATCCGGCAGTGGGCAGTGCCAAGGCTAGAGCAAGGGGCTTGCCAATCGGGTTTGGCGTAGGAAATGCCCGCAGTAGATGTAGGAATGTTTTCCGTTCGCGCGGCTTTTGCCTCGAAGTGGGGCGCGCTGTCCGAGTGAGGCACCGATTTGTGGCGTAAACAGGGCATGCCATTCATCGTTCACAAAATAGAACGCTAAGGCTAATTTTTGCCGTCTACCGCTCAAAAGGTCTTGGTTTTAATCTTCTCCCATCAACGCGAAACATACACCAACTACTGAAAATCAAAACCCCTTAGGAGCTACAGCCATGACCAACTACAAATACAACCGCCTGAACAAAGACGACGCTGCCGTACTGCTGGTTGACCACCAGGCAGGCCTCCTGTCCCTGGTTCGCGACATCGAACCGGATGCGTTCAAGAACAACGTGCTGGCCCTGGCTGACCTGGCCAAGTTCTTCAACCTGCCAACCATCCTCACCACCAGCTTCGAACAAGGCCCCAACGGCCCGCTGGTACCAGAACTGAAAGCGCTGTTCCCGGATGCCCCGTACATCGCCCGCCCTGGCCAGATCAACGCCTGGGACAACGAAGACTTCGTCAAGGCGGTGAAGGCCACTGGCAAGAAGCAACTGATCATCGCCGGTGTCGTGACCGAGGTGTGCGTGGCGTTCCCGGCCCTGGCCGCCCTGGAAGAAGAATTCGATGTGTTCGTGGTGACCGACGCTTCCGGCACCTTCAACCAGATGACCCGCGACGCCGCCCATGACCGCATGAGCCAGGCTGGTGCGCAACTGATGACCTGGTTCGGCGTGGCCTGCGAGCTGCACCGCGACTGGCGCAACGACATCGAAGGCCTGGCCGCGCTGTGCTCCAACCACATCCCGGACTACCGCAACCTGATGACCAGCTACAACGCTTTCAACACGGCCAAGTAAGCTGACTGCACTGGCCTCATCGCGAGCAGGCTCGCTCCCACATTGGTCCTGTGTGGGAGCGAGCCTGCTCGCGATGGGGTCAACAACCCATCACCGCACATCCATCCAATTCCTGCCGGGCAATCCCCGGCATGCTACGCAGTCGTGCCCACCGCTGCCGCATCCAGATGGAGAACACCATGACTCAAGACTCCAACGACAAGAGCCGTCGCCAGTTCCTCGCCAACAGCACCATCCTCGGTGCTGCCGGCGCGCTCTGGTCCGCCCTGCCATTCGCTGGCGCCACAGGTGCCGCCTACGCGTCGAGCCAGGGAGGCGCCATGACCGCCGACCTCATTCTGTTCAACGGCAAATTGCACACGGTCGATCGCGAGAAGCCCTTGGCTACCGCCGTGGCAATCAAGGACGGTCGCTTCATCGCCGTCGGCAGCGACGCTGAAGCCATGGCCCTCAAGACCTCGGCCACCAAGATCATCGACCTCAAGGGCCGCACGGTCATACCGGGCCTCAACGACTCGCACCTGCACCTGATCCGCGGTGGCCTCAATTACAACCTGGAACTGCGCTGGGAAGGCGTGCCTTCGGTGGCCGACGCCCTGCGCCTGCTCAGGGACCAGGCCGCGCGTACGCCGTCGCCGCAATGGGTGCGCGTGGTCGGTGGCTGGAACGAATTCCAGTTCGCCGAAAAACGCATGCCGACCCTGGAGGAAATCAACCAGGCCGCGCCCGATACCCCGGTGTTCCTGCTGCACCTGTACGACCGTGCACTGCTCAACCGTGCGGCGCTCAAGGCGGTGGGCTACACCAAGGACACGCCCAACCCGCCGGGTGGCGAGATCCAGCGCAACAAGTTCGGCGAGCCTACCGGCCTGCTGATCGCGCGGCCCAACGCCATGATTCTCTACGCCACGCTGGCCAAGGGACCGAAGCTGCCGTTGGAGTACCAGGTCAACTCGACCCGCCAGTTCATGCGCGAACTCAACCGCCTGGGCCTGACCAGTGCCATTGATGCCGGCGGCGGTTATCAGAACTACCCGGACGACTATCAGGTCATCCAGGAACTGGCCGACAAGGACCAGTTGACCGTGCGCATTGCCTACAACCTGTTCACCCAGAAACCCAAGGAAGAACTGGCTGACTTCAAGAACTGGACGTCGAAGGTCAAGCCCGGCGATGGCAGCGATTTCCTGCGTCACAACGGCGCCGGGGAAATGCTGGTGTTCTCTGCCGCCGACTTCGAGGACTTCCTCGAGCCGCGCCCCGACCTGCCGCAGACCATGGAGCAGGAACTGGAGCCGGTGGTGCGTCACCTGGTGGAACAACGCTGGCCCTTCCGTCTGCACGCCACCTACGACGAATCCATCAGCCGCATGCTCGACGTGTTCGAGAGGGTCAACCGCGACATCCCGTTCAACGGCCTGCCGTGGTTCTTCGATCACGCCGAAACCATCAGCGCGAAAAACATCGAGCGGGTACGTGCACTGGGCGGTGGTATCGCCATCCAGGACCGCATGGCGTTTCAGGGCGAGTACTTCGTCGACCGTTACGGCGCCAAGGCTGCGGAGAAAACCCCGCCGATCCAGCGCATGCTCGCCGAAGGCATCCCGGTGGGTGCCGGCACCGACGCCACGCGGGTCTCCAGCTACAACCCGTGGACGTCGCTGTACTGGCTGGTCAGCGGCAAGACCGTCGGGGGCATGGCGCTGTACCCGGAAGGCCTGAGCCGCGAAACCGCGCTGCAACTGTTCACCCACGGCAGCGCCTGGTTCTCCAGCGAGCAGGGCAAGAAGGGCCAGATCAAGGTCGGCCAACTGGCGGACCTGGCGGCGTTGTCGCTGGACTTCTTCAGTGTCGATGAAGAGGCGATCAAGGGCATCGAATCGGTGCTGACCATCGTCGATGGCAAGGTGGTGTACGGCGCGGCGGAGTTCGACAAGTTCGGCCCGGCGCAGGTGCCGGTGTTGCCCGAGTGGTCGCCGGTGGCCAAGGTGCCGGGGCACTGGCGCGCCGGTGCACCCTCATTGGCGGCAGTGGCCCACCAGTGTGTCGGACCTTGCGGAGTGCATGCCCACAGCCACGAGCGGGCGCGGCATTCGAGCGTGCCGGTCAATGACTACCAGGGGTTCTGGGGGGCGTTGGGTTGTTCGTGTTTTGCGTTCTGATGTGAAGGGGGGGAGCCGTTATGGCTCCCTTTTTTTGTGCTGTTTGATAGGGCCTCATCGCGAGCAAGCTCGCTCCTACAGGTACAAGGTGATCCCTGTAGGAGCGAGCTTGCTCGCGATGAGGCCATTGAAGCCGCTAGAGAGAGCGGGTCTTAACCACCGCCCCAGCCAACAAATGCCGAATCCGAATCGGCACCCCATCGGTCTGCAACTGCCGCACCCGCGCTTCGATCTTCAGCTCGCCACGGGTCACCCGGCCGTGATGGCGCAGATGCTCCAGCCACGATTCCTCGAAGAAGAACTCCACCCACAGATCGGCGTCGGCACTGTCGCGCATCAAGCCCCACGACAGCGCGCCATTGCGCTTGCGCATGGCTTCCAGATCCCGTGCGGCATGTTGGAACGCTTCGACCTTCGCCGGTTCGACGTGGTACTCGACCGTCACCATCACCGGCCCGCTGTCGCGGTCCAGGTCATCGCTGAGCAGCGGCGTCGGCCAGTGCAGTGACGGCGCCAGTTCTTCGACTTCGGTGCTCGGCAAGGTCACCTTGAGCGTCAGCAGCGTGCCCAGGGTCAGGCCGCCGGCGGCCAGCAGCAGGCTCAGGGTGATCGAGGCATGGCTGGCGATGCTGCCCCACAGCAGGCTGCCCGCCGCCATAGCGCCGAAAAACACCAGGATGTACACCGACAGCGCCCGTGCCCGCACCCAGGCCGGCACCGACGTCTGCGCCGCCACTTGCAGGTTGGACAGCACGGCAATCCATGCCGCACCGCTGAGCAGCATTGCCGGCAACAGCGCGTAGAAGTTGCGCGTCAGCGCGAGGGCCAGCAGGAACGCTGCGTACAGAAGGCTGGCTGCGGCGACCAGGCGATCACGGCTGATCTTGTCGCGCAGGCGCGGCAGCAGGGTCGCGCCACCTACCGCACCGATGCCGATCGCGGCCAGCAACATACCGAAGTCGGCGGCGCTGCCGTGCATCTCGCCGCGCACGATCAGCGGCAACAGCGACATGCCGGCGCTGGCGCAGAAGAAGAAGGCCAGGGCGCGGATCAGCACCGCCTGCAAGGGTCTGGAGCTGCGGGCGAAACGCAGGCCGGTGCGGATCGCGCCGACAAAACGCTCGGCGGGCAACAGCGGCTCCTGCACCTGACGTTTCCACAGCAGCAACACCAGGATCACTCCGGCGAACGACACGGCATTGAGGGCGAAGGTCAGCCAGGGCCCGACCAGGCTCACCAGCACCCCGGCCAGGGCCGGCCCCACCGCGCGCGATACGTTGATGCCGACGCTGGAAATCGCCACCGCATTGGACAGTTCATCCTTGCCCACCAGCTCCGGAGTCAGCGCGCTCCAGGCCGGCATCATCAGCGCGGTGCCGATGCCCAGTGCCAGGGTCAGCACCAGCAGCAAGGTCACGTTCATCAGGCCGAACAGGGTCAGCAAGGCCAGGGCCGCCGCCACCGCCGACATCCATAACTGCACCAGCAACAAATAGCGGCGCTTGTCGACGATGTCCGCGGCTGCACCGGCGGGCAGCGCCAGGAAAAACATCGGCAGCGAACCGGCCACCTGGATCAGCGCCACATGCAGCGGGCTGGCCGACAGCGTGGTCATCAACCAGCCGGCCCCGACTTCGTGCATCCAGGTGCCGATGTTGGAGGCGATGGTGGCAATCCACAGCATGCGGAAGGTGCTATTGCGCAGGGGGCTCCAGGCGCCTGAGGTTGCGTTGCTCATATCAGAAGCTGCCTTTGAGTGGGTATTCGAGGATCACGTAGATGCGGTCGATGTCATCGCCGGCCTGGGCGCTGTTGGCGCGGTGGCTGACATGGGACAACGACAGGTTCAGGCCTTTGGCGCTGCCCGACTGCACGGTGTATTTGAGGTCCAGGTCGCGCTCCCAGTGCCGGCCACCCTTGCCTTGCTGGGGCGTGAAGCGACCGTCGTCCGGGTCGAAAGGATTGTAGGCACCGCCCTGCGGGGCGTGGGTGCCGTCGATGCCGCTGCCGCTGACATAACGGGCCATCAGTTTCAGGCCGGGGACGCTGAAGCTGGCCATGTCGAGGTCGTAGCGCAGTTGCCAGGAGCGTTCGCCCGGGCCGTTGAAGTCGGCGTACTTGATCGAGTTGGCGAGGTAGATCGAATCGCCGCCGACGAAATCGAACGGCGTGTCGCCCTCGATCTTCTGATACGCCAGGGTCACGGCCTGGGCGCCGAAGCCGTACTTGGCGGCGACGCTGTAGGCCAGGGTGTCGATGGCCCCGGCACTGGCGTTGCCGGTGTCGCGGGTTTGATAGACGTTGCCGTCCAGGTGCCAGTTGCCTTGCCTGGCATTGAGGTTGAGGTAGGCCTGGCGCCAGGTGTCTTGCAGTTGCGAGGCGAACAGCGCGCCGCCGAACGGGCCGTCGGGGGCGTAGGTAGCGCCGGCCAGGCTGATGGCATGGCCATCGGTGTTGGCGCCGTAGCCATCGAAATCCTCGAAGCTGGAACTGCTGTCCTGGTTGCTGAATGCGGTAAAGCGCCCCGCTTGCAGGCGCCAGTCGGGCAGGTCGGTGTTTTCCAGCAGCCAGCCGGTGGCGTATTCCGGGCGCAGGCGTTTGTCGGCGGTGTCGAACACCGGGGTTTCGACGGTCATCTCGCCGTAGCGCAGCTGTGTGTTGCCCATGCGCAGTTTCACCGCCGCGCCGGCGCTGGAGTAATCGGACTCGGCGCGCCCATCGCTGTCCCGTGGCAGCAGACCGGTGCCGGCGTGGCCGCGCCCGCCGTCGAGCTTGAGGCCGACGAAGCCATGGGCGTCGAGGCCTACGCCGATCGTGCCGTCGGTGAACCCCGAGCGAATATCGCCAATGAACCCCTGGGCCCATTCCTGTCGATAGTTCTGGCCGCTGGGGCTCGGGGAGCGGAAGTCGCTGTGGAGGAAATAATTGCGGCTGAGCAGCGACCAGCCCGCTTCGTCATCGGCGTGGCTCAGGGGAGGGGTGATGATCGCGACAGTGGCGAGCAGGGCGCGCGATGGCCCACGGATAAAAGCAGTCATGGGCGCTCCGGTGCAGAGGAAGCGCCACTGTAGAGGAGCGTCTGGGACGGGGATTGTATCGTTGTGCTGGATCGCCGGCGGCGTGTGTCACGCCATGTCGCTGACGCTGAATTCCTCGGCCAGGTGGTCGATCAGCGAGCGTACCGACGGCAACAAGCCGCGCCGTGACGGGAAAATCGCGTGGACGATGCCGCAACGTGGGTGCCAGTTGGGCAGCAATTCCACCAACCGGCCCTGCGCCAGATCCTCACGCACCGCCACCCGTGGCAAGTGGGCGATGCCTACGCCGGCCACCACGAAATGACGCAGGGCGAACAGGTCATCGGTCACCATGCGGGGCGTGTGGGGGATGATCAGGCTGTGGCTCATGTCCTCGCCCTGGATCAACTCCCACTGGTACTCACGCTGGGCGCTGCCCCAATGCACGCTGGGCAACTGGCTGAGCACCTGCGGGTCGAAACCCGGCGGCAATTGTTCGAGAAAACTCGGGTGGCCCACCAGGCATTGGGTACTGTTGCCCAGCACTTTCATCACCATGTCGGTGTTTTCCAGTGGCGGAAAACGCACGCGCAGGGCGACGTCTATGCCTTCATGCAGCAGGTCGACCCGACGGTTGGTGCTCTCGATGAACAGCTCCACCTGCGGGTACTTGACCATGAAGCGCGACAGCATCGGCCCGACCCAGAAATTCAGCAGGGTGGTGGGGCAACTGATGCGCACCAGTCCACGGGGTTCGCTGCGGTTGCGTTCGATGATCTCGGCCGCGCCTTCAGCCTCCACGCGCATGGCCAGGCAACGCTGGTAATAGGCCTGGCCGACCTCGGTCAGCGAGCAATGGCGGCTGGTGCGATGCAGCAGACGCACGCCCAGGCGTTCCTCAAGATCGGCAATACGCCGGCTGAGCTTGGACTTGGGCATGTCCAGCGCCCGCCCGGCCGGGGCGAAGCCGCCGTGCTCGACCACCTGCGTGAAGTAATAGAGGGAGTTGAGGTCTTCCAATGATCGTTCTCCGCCTGAAAGCCGGCTTATTCCGTGCTGCCAAGCCCTTGCCAATGCTTGAGGCCAATGAAGATGAAGCGCAGTTGCTGGGTGATCTTGGCCTGTGGCGTCAGGTGCTCGGGCAGCGCCTTGGCCGGCGGGTCGATGATGTCGGGCAGGGTGGCGAACACGCTTTTGACGATCAGGTCGGCCATGACGTTAAGGGCCGCGCTGTCGAGATGCTGCAGCTTGGGCATCAACGCCAGGTCGGCGGCCAGGTCGGAACTGATGTCTTCACGCAGGCGACCGATGGCCAGGCGCACCGGCAGCGAGCCGCCGTACTGCTCGCGGGCCAGAAACAGAAATTGCGAACGATTGGCCGACACCACGTCGAGGAAGATCCGCACCGAGGCGTCGATGATGCCGCCCATGACGAATTCGTTGTGGCGCACCAGGCGAATGGTTTCGCGGAAGGTCTGCCCGACTTCACTGACCAGCACCAGGCCCAGCTCGTCCATGTCGGCGAAGTGACGGTAGAAACCGGTGGGCACGATGCCGGCGGTTTTCGCCACTTCACGCAGGCTCAGGCTGCCGAAACCTCGGCCGCACTCCATCAAATGACGGGCGGCGTCCATCAGGGCATTGCGGGTCTGTTGTTTCTGTTCGGCGCGGGGCAGCATCGCTAGGGGTGTTTTCTGGACAAGACAGCGACGCACTCTAGCAAATCGGCTTTGCCGGCGTCGAACGATCAGGCGGGGAGTGTGCTGCTGAAAAAGTCAAAAGCCCAATCCGGGGATTGGGCTTTTTTTCAAGGCGATCATGGCCTTAGCTCAAGCGGGCGTTGCGTTCGATCACACGGTCACCACCACCTTCGGCCAGGGCTTGGCCCAGCGGAGTGCGGTCGGAACCGTCGGCAGCCAGGGTTTGGCCCAGTGGGGTGCGGTCGGAACCATCAGCAGCCAGGGTTTGGCCCAGAGGAGTGCGGTCGGAACCGTCAGCAGCCAGGGTTTGGCCCAGCGGAGTGCGGTCAGAACCATCAGCAGCCAGGGTTTGGCCCAGCGGAGTGCGGTCGGAACCGTCAGCAGCCAGGGTTTGGCCCAGAGGAGTGCGGTCGGAACCGTCAGCAGCCAGGGTTTGGCCCAGTGGGGTGCGGTCGGAACCGTCAGCAGCCAGGGTTTGGCCTTGTGGAGTGCGATCCGAACCGTCTTGAGTGATCAGGCCTTTTTCTTTCAGGCGATCGTTACCACCTTCAGCCAGGGTCTGGCCTTGTGGAGTGCGGTCGGAACCATCGGCTGCCACGGTCTGGCCGAATGCCGATTGGCTGGCTTTGACTTGTGGGGTGGCCTGGTCAGCGGCAGGCAGGGCGAAGGCCGTGCTGGCCAGCATTGAGAGGGTAAGGCTAAGCAGTAATTGGCGTTTCATGATCAGGGTGCTCCGTGGCAAGGCAAGAATTTGGGTACGAGTGCAATGCTACTCTCGATAAATCAATATAAAAGTTCATAAGCGCAATGGTAATAATCAACAGAATTGATTGTTCCCTGCGAAGGCTCTAAACCGGGCCTTTCCGGCCGGCGTTTTCGCACCGATGTGGGTATTTTCAACTCACATGTGCCGCACAAAAGTGCGGGGGCGGTAACACCGGGTGACGAGCGCAGGTTGATCCGGGCCGATTATTTGAACGTTAAGCCGCATTTCGGTTAAACCTGCGGGCGCTTTTTCAGTCGTACATTTCATGGCAGGCCGAACGGCCTCACGTTTCACACGCGCGTCGCAGTCAGGGCGCTCAGTCGTATTCAGGAGCTTTGTGCCATGACGCGCACCCCGAAAATCCTCGCCTGGACCTTCGCCAGCCTGGCGGTGCTGCTGGCGGTACTGGTACTGATCATCGTCTTCTTCGATTGGAACCGGATCAAACCGACGATTAATGACAAAGTCTCTGCGGAGCTGCACCGACCGTTCGCCATCAATGGCAACCTGGCGGTGGTCTGGCGCCGCGAGCTGGACGAGGGCGGCTGGCGCGCCTGGGTGCCGTGGCCGCATGTGGTGGCCGAGGACCTGAGCCTGGGCAACCCGGACTGGTCGAAACAACCGCAGATGGCTTCGCTCAAGCGCGTTGAGCTGCGCATCTCGCCGTTGGCCCTGCTGGCGCAACGGGTAACGATCCCGCGCATCGACCTGACCGAGCCCAACGCCCAACTGCAACGCCTCGCCGATGGCCGCGCCAACTGGACGTTCCAGTTCGACCCCAAGGACCCGAACGCCGAACCATCCAACTGGGTGGTGGACATCGGTTCGATCGGTTTCGACAAGGGCCACGTCACCCTTGATGACCAAACCCTGAAGACCCAGCTCGACCTGCTGATCGACCCTCTGGGCAAGCCGATTCCCTTCAGTGACATCGTTGGCGACAAGGCGGCGAAAACCGCCCAGGAAAAAGGCAGCGCGCCGCAGGACTACGCGTTCGCGCTCAAGGTCAAAGGCCAGTACCACGGCCAGAAACTCGCTGGCGACGGCAAGATCGGCGGCCTGCTGGCGTTGCAGGACGCCAGTCGGCCATTCCCGCTGCAGGCCCAGGTGGCCATCGCCGACACCCGGGTCGAACTCGCCGGTACGCTGACCGACCCGCTCAACCTCGGCGCCCTGGACCTGCGCCTGAAACTGGCCGGCAACAGCCTCGGCAACCTCTACCCGCTGACCGGCGTGACCCTGCCGGACACGCCGCCCTACGCCACCGACGGCCACCTGATCGCCAAGCTGCACGAAGCCGGTGGCGCGGTGTTCCGTTATGAGGAGTTCAACGGCAAGATCGGCGCCAGCGACATTCACGGCAACCTGGCCTACGTCGCCAGCCAGCCGCGACCCAAACTCAGTTGCGCGCTGGTGTCCAACCAACTGCTGTTCGCTGACCTGGCGCCGCTGATCGGCGCCGATTCCAACGCCAAGCAAAAGGCCCGTGGCGGTGACAGCAAGCAACCGGCGGACAAGGTGCTGCCGGTCGAGGAGTTCAAGACCGAGCGCTGGCGCGACATGGACGCCGATGTCGAATTCACCGGCAAGCGCATCGTCCACAGTGAAAAACTGCCGTTCAACGATCTCTACACGCACCTGGTGCTGACCGACGGCGTGCTCAGCCTCGAGCCGCTGCGCTTCGGCGTGGCCGGCGGCAAGCTGGATGCGCAGATTCGCCTCAACGGCCACACCGAACCGCTGGAAGGCAACGCCAAGCTCACCGCGCGTGGCTTCAAGCTCAAGCAGCTGTTCCCGACGTTCGAGCCGATGAAAACCAGCTTCGGCGAGCTTAATGGCGATGCCGACATCAGCGGTCGCGGCAACTCGGTGGCGACCTTGCTGGGCACCGCCAATGGCAACCTGAAAATGCTGATCAACGACGGCGCCATCAGTCGCGAACTGATGGAACTGGCCGGGCTCAACGTCGGCAACTACGTGGTCGGCAAGATCTTTGGCGACAAGGAAGTGAAGATCAACTGCGCGGCCGCCGACTTCGACATCAAGAGCGGCCTGGCCAGCACGCGTCTGTTCGTCTTCGACACCGAGAACGCGATCATCTACATCGACGGCACGGCGAACATGGCCACCGAGCAACTGGACCTGACCGTGACCCCGGAATCCAAGGGCTGGCGCCTGATTTCCCTGCGCTCGCCGCTGTACGTGCGCGGCAAGTTCATCAAGCCCGATGCCGGTGTGAAGGCGGTGCCGCTGATGCTGCGCGGGGCGGGGATGGTGGCGCTGGGCGTGATCGCGGCGCCGGCCGCGGGCCTGCTGGCCCTGGTGGCACCCAGCGGTGGGGAGCCGAACCAGTGTGCGCCGTTGTTGCAGCAGATGAAGGCGGGGAAGGCGCCGGTGACGGTTAAACCCACAAAATAAGTGGTGCCTGGGAGACCGCATTCGCGAGCAAGCCCGCTCCCACAGTGTTCTGTGGTGAACACAAAATCTGTGAACACCACCTAATACTGTGGGAGCGGGCTTGCTCGCGAAGGCGGCCTGTCAGGCGCTACAAATCCCGAAGAATATCGGCCATATCATCGGCATGCTCTTCTTCCTGAGCCAGGATGTCCTCGAAGATGCGCCGGGTGGTCGGGTCCTTTTCGCCAATGTACTGAATGATCTCCCGGTAGCTGTCGATGGCGATCCGTTCGGCCACCAGGTCTTCGTAAACCATTTCCTTGAGCGTGTTGCCAGCCACGTACTGCGCGTGGGAATTTTTCGACAGCAGGTCGGGGTTGAACTCCGGCTCGCCGCCCAGTTGCACGATGCGCTCGGCCAGGCGGTCGGCGTGGGCGGCTTCCTGGTTGGCGTGTTCGAGGAATTCGTCGGCGGCGACATGGGCCTTGAGGCCGTTGGCCATGAAATAGTGGCGCTTGTAGCGCAGCACGCACACCAGCTCCGTGGCCAGCGATTCGTTGAGCAGGCGCAGCACTTCCTCGCGGTCGGCACTGTAGCTTTCGGTCACCGCGCCGTTCTCGACGTTCTGTCGGGCACGGGCGCGAAGCGTTGTTACATCGGACAAATGCATGTCACTCATGGCGTTCTCCTGGAGGCTAATCCGGTGGGGCGTCACCCTCTGTGGAAGTGATCGCTACTTAGGCTGTGAGTGGCGCGCGGGAGAAAAAGTTTGATGCAATTGGCCAATCGAAAAGCCGCACCGCACCGGGTCGGTTACGCGGGATGTCATAGACTGCTCGTCGAGTTGTCACTTTCGCCGGCGATGCTTGGCGGATGTCTTGCATCCAGTCGGGTGTCACCTGCCGCTTACAAGGATGTCCATCCATGTCGCAAGGTTCGGCCACGCGTTACCCGTTGGTGCTGGTCCCGGGGATGCTCGGGTTTATCCGGCTGGTGTTCTATTCGTACTGGTACGGCATAGCCGAAGCCTTGCGTCGGGATGGAGCGACCGTGATCGCGGTGCAGGTCTCGCCGCTGCACTCCAGCGAAGTACGCGGCGAGCAATTGCTGGCGCGGATCGAAGAGATATTGCGTGAGACCGGCGCCGCCAGGGTCAACCTGATCGGTCACAGCCAGGGCGCGCTGACCGCCCGTTACGCCGCGGCGATGCGCCCGGACCTGGTGGCTTCGGTGACGTCGGTGGCCGGGCCCAACCATGGTTCGGAACTGGCCGATCACATCCACACCCATTACCCGGCGGACAGCGCCAAGGGGCGGCTGCTGGCGTTCTTCCTGCGCCTGATTGGTGCGGTGATGGGGCTGCTGGACACCGGCTACCGCGGGCCGAAGCTACCGGTGGATATCCATGCCGGCCACGAATCGCTGACCACGGCGGGGGTGACACTGTTCAATCAGCGTTATCCACAGGGCCTGCCCGAAACCTGGGGTGGGCACGGGCCGGAAGAGGTCAACGGCGTACGCTACTACTCATGGTCGGGCACCCTGCAACCGGGCAAGACCGACCGCGGACGTAACCTGCTGGACGGCACCAACCGCAGCTGTCGCCTGTTCGCCACCACCTTCGTGCGCGAAGCCGGACAGTGCGACGGCATGGTCGGGCGCTACAGCTCGCACCTGGGCACGGTGATCGGTGATGCGTACCCGCTGGATCATTTCGACATCGTCAACCAGTCGGTGGGGCTGGTGGGGAAGGGCGCGGAGCCGATCAGGCTGTTTGTCGAGCATGCGGGGCGGTTGAAGGCGGCGGGGCTTTAGACCGCGTTATCGTTCTTCGCGAGCAAGTCGAATCGTCGCACCGCCGCTCCCACAGAGGACCGCATTCCACCTGAAGAAATGCAATCACCTGTGGGAGCGGGCTTGCTCGCGAAGGCGTCAGCCCAGACGCCGCCCCAACACCGTCGTCCACCGCTCCGAAACAATCACCCCACCCAACGTCAACGCCCCACCCACCAGGTGATACAGCGCCAACTGCTCACGCAGCACCACCGCCGCAATCAGCGCGGTGATCAACGGCAGCAAATTGAAGAACATCACCGTGCGGCTCGATCCCAGGCGCACCACCGCCTGCATCCACAACAGCGGCGCGAGCATCGAAGCCAGCAGGCAGGCGTACAGCACCAGCGGAACGTTCTGCACGGTCGGGCCGATTTTCGGCGAGACGGCAAACAGCGGAAACAGCACCACCACCGCCACCAGCACTTGCAGGTACAACAACACCAGCGGCGGCAAACGCAGCTGCCATTTTTTCAGCAGTGTGCTGTACAGCGCATAGGCCAGCGTGGCGATCAGCATCAACGCGTCGCCCAGGTTCACCCCGTGTTCCAGCAGCGCCGCGAGGCTGCCGGACGACACCACCACCAGCACACCGATCAGCGACAACACCGCGCCAACCAGTGCGCCTGCGGTCAGGCGCTGGCCCAGGCTGACGATGGCCATGGCCAGCGCCATCAACGGCATCAGCGACAGGATGATGCCCATGTTGGTGGCGGTGGTCATGCTTGCGGCGAAGTACGCCAGGCTCTGGTACACGGCCATGCCCAACACGCCGAGGATGAAGATCTTGCCCAGGTTCGGGCGGATCGCCGACCAGTGGGTGATCACCGGCTTGAGCATGAACGGGGTGAACAGCAGCCCGGCGAGCAGCCAGCGGTAAAAACCGATCTCGGCGGGGAAGATCGCCCCGGCCGACATTTTGGTGATCACGGTGTTGCCGGCCCAGATGAAAATGGCCAGCAGGGGATAAGCGTATTGCATCAGCACAACCAGAACATTGATGGCCGGCCATTATCCACGGTCTGGTCGCCGGCAGGAATGTGTAACAGGGCTTGTCTACACTTCAGGGCGAGGCCGTGCTCCTCGGTGCGGCGACAAGGAGAAAACTCCATGAAGATGTTGCGTGTCCCTTTGTTGATGATCGGTCTGCTGCTCTGCTCCCAGGGTTTCGCCGCCACGGCCCAGCAGAACAAAATGACCACCTGCAACGCTGACGCCACCGCCAAGAGCCTCAAGGGTGATGAGCGCAAGGCCTTCATGAGCACCTGCCTCAAGGCCGCGCCGGCCGCCAACGACGCCAAGGCCCTGACCCCGCAGCAGGAAAAGATGAAAACCTGCAATGCCGATGCGGCGACCAAGGCGTTGAAGGGCGATGAGCGCAAGGCGTTCATGAGTAGTTGCCTGAAGAAATAATCGTGTCGGCTGAAGGTACTTCTCGCGAGCAGGCTCGCTCCCACAGAGGTTCGGTGTCCGCCGGCCCATTGTGGGAGCGAGCCTGCTCGCGATAGGGTCGCCAATGTCGCCACACAATCCCTAGTGCTCCCCCGCGAACGCTGGCAGACTGCCAATCCTTTCTACGCCGTTCGTTTTGAGGCTGTATGCCAACGTTTTCTCAACGCCAAGTCTTGCTGGTCATCAGTTGGGTGATCATCTTCGGTGGTTTGCTGCTGGTGCTGCCCCTGCGCTTGCTGCCCAGCCTGCTGGCCGGGTTGCTGGTGTTCGAACTGGTCAACATGCTCACCCCGCAATTGCAGCGCCTGATCGAAGGGCGGCGGGCGCGCTGGCTGGCGGTGGCGTTGCTGGGCACGCTGGTGGTCAGCGTGCTGGCGCTGATCTTCGCCGGGGCCATCAGCTTCCTGCTGCACGAGGCGGAAAACCCCGGCGCGTCCCTGGATAAATTCATGCACGTGGTCGACCGCGCGCGCGGGCAGTTGCCGCCATTCGTCGACGCCTATCTGCCGGCCAGCGCCGCCGAGTTTCGTGTGGCCATCGGCGACTGGCTGAGCAAGCACCTGAGCGATCTGCAACTGGTGGGCAAGGACGCCGCGCACATGTTCGTCACGCTGCTGATCGGCATGGTGCTGGGCGCGATCATCGCCCTGCAGCGCATCCCTGACCTGACCAAGCGCAAACCGCTGGCGGCGGCGTTGTTCGATCGCCTGCACCTGTTGGTCCAGGCCTTTCGCAACATCGTCTTTGCGCAGATCAAGATTTCCCTGCTCAACACCTTCTTCACCGGGATCTTCCTGGCGGTGGTGCTGCCGATGTTCGGCATCAAGCTGCCGCTGACCAAGACCCTGATCGTGCTGACCTTCCTGCTCGGCCTGTTGCCGGTGATCGGCAACCTGATTTCCAACACCCTGATCACGATCGTCGGCCTGTCGCTGTCGATCTGGGTGGCGGTGGCAGCATTGGGTTACTTGATCGTGATCCACAAGCTTGAGTACTTCCTCAACGCGCGCATCGTCGGCGGGCAGATCAGTGCCAAGTCGTGGGAGTTGCTTCTGGCGATGCTGGTGTTCGAAGCGGCGTTCGGCCTGCCGGGGGTGGTGGCGGGGCCGATTTATTATGCTTATCTCAAGAGTGAGTTGAAGCAGGTGGGGATGGTTTGATCAGGCGGATTTGCGTCGCCTGATACACCATCGCGAGCAGGCTCGCTCCCACAGTGGGTGGCTGGTGTTCACAGGTTTTGTGTTCACTGCAGAACCATTGTGGGAGCGAGCCTGCTCGCGATAGGGGCAACGCGGTCTCGGATCAGCCCACAGAACCGTAACGCTTGGCCGCCTCAATCGCCAAACCACTGCCAATACTGCCAAAGATATTCCCCTCCACATGCCGCGCATTCGGCAGCATCGCCGCCACGCTGTTGCGCAGCGCCGGGATCCCGCTCGAACCGCCGGTGAAGAACACCGTGTCCACCTGGCCGACCTGCACATCGGCGTCCTTGAGCAGTTGGCCGACGCTTTCGCGCACGCGCACCAGCAGGCTGTCGATGGCCGACTCGAACAGCACGCGGGTCAGTTCCACGGCGAGGCCCGGTTCGATGCGGTCCAGCGGCACGTGGCGGCTGTCGTTGTGGGTCAGCTGGATCTTGGTTTCTTCCACTTCCATCGCCAGCCAGTGCCCGGCGCGTTGCTCGATCAGCTTGAACAGGCGGTCGATGCCGCCGGTGTCCTCGATGTCGTAGCGCATGCTGCCCAGGGCCAGTTGCGACTTCTGCGAGTACACCGAGTTGATGGTGTGCCAGGTCGCCAGGTTCATGTGGTGGCTGGTGGGCATGTAGGCGCCGCTCTTCATGCGGCTACCGTAGCCGAACAGCGGCATCAGGCCTTGCAGGCTGAGCTGCTTGTCGAAGTCGGTCCCGCCGATGTGCACGCCGCCGGTGGCGAGGATGTCGTCCTGGCGCTGGTCCTGGCCGCGACGCTCAGGCGACAGGCGCACCAGGGAGAAGTCGGAGGTACCACCGCCGATGTCGACGATCAGCACCAACTCTTCCTTCTCGATGGTCGACTCGTAGTCGAAGGCCGCCGCAATCGGTTCGAACTGGAACGAGACGTCCTTGAAGCCGATCTTGCGCGCCACTTCCACCAGGGTGTCTTCGGCTTCCTTGTCGGCGACCGGGTCCTCGTCGACGAAAAACACCGGGCGACCCAGCACCACTTGCTCGAACTCACGGCCGGCGGCGGCCTCGGCGCGCTGCTTCAACTGGCCGATGAACAGCCCCAGCAGGTCCTTGAACGGCATCGCCGTGCCCAGCACGCTGGTGTCGTGCTTGATCAGCTTGGAACCCAGCAGGCTTTTGAGCGAGCGCATCAGACGGCCTTCATAGCCTTCCAGGTACTCGTGCAGCGCCAGTCGGCCGTACACCGGGCGGCGTTCTTCGAGGTTGAAGAACACCACCGACGGCAGGGTGATCTTGCCGTCCTCCAGCGCGATCAGCGTTTCCACGCCGGGGCGCAGCCAGCCGACAGTGGAGTTGGACGTGCCGAAGTCGATACCCAAGGCACGGGCTGGAGAGGCAATGTTCATGTATGTGCGGTTCCGGTCAAAAAAACGGCCGCGCAGTGTATGCCAGTAGCGACCAGAATCGAAGGCCGACTATCCGCTAAATCTCACCGTTCGCGCCTTGATAAGCCGCCGCTCAGCCCCAAACTTGTCTGCATTGAGCCTGGCAGCCCGCGAACGGTCGCAAGTACCGCCCGCCGCTGCCGATAAACTTCTGATGCGCCCCCCGGTCACAATAGTGTCCCGCACTTGAGATCGGTCAACCGGCCAGCCGCAAATGCGAGCATGCTGGCCGTCATGGCGCGATATCGAATAACGGATGGTGAGCCTTAGATGGACTTCAAAGACTATTACAAGATTCTCGGTGTGGAACCGACCGCGGACGATAAGACGATCAAGGCCGCTTATCGCAAACTCGCGCGCAAGTACCACCCCGACGTCAGCAAGGAAAAGGACGCCGAAGCCAAGTTCAAGGATGCCTCGGAAGCCTATGAAGCGCTGAAAAGCGCCGACAAGCGCGCCGAATACGACGACTTGCGCAAATACGGCCAGCACGGCCAGCCGTTCCAGGGCCCGCCGGGTTGGCAGGGGCGTGGCGGCAGCGGTGGTGGTTTTGGTGGCGGCGGCACGGGCGACTTCTCGGACTTCTTCAGTTCGATCTTCGGCAACCGTGGCCCCGGTTTTGGCGGTGGACAATCAGGCCGCAGCGCCGGACGACGAGGGCAGGACGTGGAAATGGAACTGGCGATTTTCCTCGAGGAAACCCTGTCCAATGAATCGAAGAAGGTCACCTTCCAGGTGCCGCAGTACAACGCGGCCGGCCAGCACGTGAGCAACACCAGCAAAAGCCTGAACGTGAAGATTCCGGCCGGCGTCACCGACGGCGAGCGCATCCGCCTCAAGGGCCAGGGCGCGCCGGGTATCGGTGGCGGGGCCAATGGCGACCTGTTCCTGATCATTCGCTTCGCGCCGCACCCCAAGTTCGACGTCGAAGGCGAAAACCTGATCATCACCTTGCCGTTGGCGCCGTGGGAGCTGGCACTGGGCACCGAAGTGGCCGTGCCGACCCTGACCGGCAAGATCAACCTCAAGGTCCCGGCCGGCAGCCAGAACGGCCAGCGCATGCGCGCCAAGGGCCACGGCCTGCTGAACAAGGCCGGGCAACGCGGTTATCTGTTCGTGCAACTCAAGGCTGTGATGCCCAAGGCATCCAGCGATGAGGTCAAGGCGCTGTGGCAGGAACTGGCGAAGAAGGCCGCATTCGACCCGCGAGAGAACTTCTGAAAACTCAGATGGAGTAGCCGACTATGAGCAGTCCCCTGATCGTTCAACTGGACATGGCAGAATTCTGCGAGGCGACCGAGCTGTCGGACGTCTACGTGATCGAAATCGTCGAACACGGCATCCTCGAACCTCAGGGTAGCCAGCCCAGGGACTGGCGCTTCACCGACTATGAGCTGACCCTGGCCAAGCGTGCCGCCAAACTGCGGCACGACCTCGAACTGGAATGGGAAGGCGTCGCCCTGGCGCTGGACCTGCTCGAAGAAGTCCAGCAACTGCGGGCGGAAAACCAGATGCTCAAGCAGCGGCTGGGACGTTTGGTGGTGGAGTAAGCCCAACACCCCCTCTGTAGGAGCGAGCTTGCTCGCGATAGCGGACCATCAAGCACCATCTGTGTTGACTGACACTACGCCATCGCGAGCAAGCTCGCTCCTACAGGGGATTTGTGTCGTGGAGCAGATGCCCTGCTCGCGATAACTATGTACCGCAGCCGCCCCCATTCAAGATGATGTGCTAGCGCTCCAATTCACTGGAGAACCGCTATGCCCGTCACCCCCGCTTCCGCCAGCCTGCACGGTGCGCTGCTGGAAAAGAACTCGCCCGACTGGCTGATCGACGCCAGCGCCGAGCGCCGTCAGGCGCTGAAGGACCACGCCGTCCCAACCCCCGACTGGTACAAGCAGGCCACCCGCGAGCAGCGCGCCGCAGTCGGCACGGCGGTTGCCGCCAGCCTCGCCGCGCAGAATCGCCTGGACAAGGTCATGGCCGGCCTGCAAACGATCGACGCCTTCGCCGAGCCGCTGCTGGTCAAGGCCCTCAAAGATCAATACAAGGTCGAACTGGACCTCAACACCACCGTCATCAGCCTCAAACAACCGCTGGAGTGGGGCATCCAGGGCACCGATGTCGGGGCCTACGAGGTGTTGCGCCTGCCGCTGCTGCAAGCCGCCCTGCATAACTTCGAGGCGTCGGAAGCAGAGGACAACGCGTTCCACGCCTCCTCGGGTTTTCTCACGCAAACGGCGGGCACCTTCACCGCCCTCGACACGCCGTTTACCGTCACGCAGTTCACCCGGCTGTGCCGCGAACTGGACATCGGCGTGAAGTACCAAAGTTATCTCAAGGATTTCTTCAAGCCTGATGAAGGGCAAGCCCTGCGCCTGCCTTTCATTGATGCGCAGAAAACCGCCCTGCGCACCGCCGCCGAACTGGCGCTGTTGAAAAAGGACATTCTGCCTGCGGACTACTCCATGATCCTGCAGGTGATCGACGGCGCAACCGACCCCGGGATGGGCGACCAGCAGGTGTGGTTCCGCGACCTGTTCATGATGAAGCGGCGCATGACCGGCTGCGTGCTGTTCATCATCTGCGAAAAATACCGCTACCCCGAATCGTTGATCCTGTACATCCCCAACGACCCGCTGCACCCGCTCAAGCGCTACACCTTCGAGGGCATGCGCGCGATGTTCAAGCAGCGCTTCACCACCCGCGATACCGCGCAACCCAGGGATGGCAGCCCAACCCCGGAGCAGCGCCAGTTCAGCCGCTTCGTCGCGTACGCCGACCTGCCGCACTACTTCCAGACGTTCACCAAGGATGCGGCCGATCTGCCGCTGGTGCAGAAAATCAGCCCCTATCTGGCCATCGCCAACAAAGTGTTGCAGGGGATCAACCCGTTCGCCGGTTTCCAGCACCTGCCCGAGGTTCCGGTCGATCAGCAGCCCAACGACGACCCCTTCCTGGCACCCGCCGGCATCCCGCGCAGGGGCGAGGGCCTTTGGTCGGAGAACATCGAGCTGTGGGGTTATCTGTTCGAGCAGTACCGCGACAAACTCATCGCCGACGCGCGCAGCCACGCGGTGCCCACGGCGGATGTCGATGCGCGGGTGCGTTCGGAAAAACTCGCGAACCTGCTGAACATCGGCATGCTGGCGCTGACCACCGTGGCGATGTTCGTGCCGGTGCTGGGCGAGGTGACGATGGTGGCGATGGTCGGGCAATTGATGTCGCAAACCTTCGAAGCCTCCATCGAGTGGAGCGAGGGCGACATTCAGGCGGCCAAGGCGCACCTGATCGACGTGGCGGAAAACCTGGCCTTCATCGCGCTGACCGCGGCGGCTGGCAAAACCCTCGGCAAGCTCACGGCGGCCAAGGCCACGCCGGTGATCGAGCAACTGGACGCCGTGACCCTGGCCAATGGCGAACGCCGCCTGTGGAAACCTGATCTGCGCGGCTACGAGCGCCCGGTGGCGGTGGACCGCGACGTGCCGGCCACGGACCTTGGGCAATTCGAGTTCGACGGCAAGACCCATGTGCGCCTCCATGACCAGTTCTACCAGAAGGCCTATGACCCTGCGCTCAAGCGCTGGCGCGTCGAGCATGCAGCCGACACCGGCGCCTACCGCCCACCGCTGAGCCACAACGGTCGCGGCGCCTGGCGCCACGTGCATGAACGCCCGCTGAAGTGGGATCGGTTGACGTTGTTGCGGCGTATGGGACCGGTGACCGACCGTTTCACCGATGAGCAACTGCTACAAATCGCCGACATCAGCGGCGCCAGTGACAACACCCTGCGCCGGATGCACCTGGACAACGCCGCGCCGCCGCCTGAGCTGGCCGATGCATTGCGCCTGTTCGAAGCCAATCAGGATGTGGCGCAGGTCATCGAGCAGATCGAAACCGGCCGGGCCATCGATGATCGATACCTGTTCATCTTGCCGCTGGTGGCCGAGCTGCCACGCTGGCCGGCGGGGCGGGTGCTGCAAGTGTTCGAAGGCGCCGAATTGTCCGGGCCGTCGCTCAAGTACGGCTCCGAACGGCGGTTGATCAGCGCCAAGCGCAAGGCGCCGATCCGCATTAGCCGTGCCGACGTGCTCAGCGGCGCGTTGCCGGCGCGCATCCTCGCGGAGCTCGATGAAACGGAAATCGTCCGCCTGCTGGGAGGCGAGCCGGCGCGGGTCAAGGAAGCCCGCCCTCTGGAGTTTCGCAAGCAGATCGCCGACTTTGCCCGGACCCGCCAGCCCGCACTGTTCGAAAGTCTCTACAGCGGCGCGACCCCGCCGGACCCGCAAGCGGCCAAGCTGCAACGGCTGTGCCCAGGGCTCAGCGAGTCGGCGGCCCATCGCGTGCTGATCCAGGCCACGGCCGAGGAATTGACCCGCCTGAACACCGGCCACGCTCCGCTGCGCCTGCTGGAGCAAGGGCGCTGGTACGCGCAACAGGGTCGCGTGGCACGGTCGCTGGCCGGCTTGCACACGCCCAATCTGTTGTCGGCCGACAGCAAGCGCCTGGCCCTTCATACACTGGCGCGGCTACCCGGCTGGTCGGGTAAGGTGCGCCTGGAAATCCGCGACGGCCATATCGAAGGCCCGCTGGTCGATGCCATTGGCGACCCGGCCTGCGCGACGCGCAAATACCTGGTGAAAAAGGGGCCGATGTATCAGGCGTTCAATGACCGCGGCGAAACCCTCAACGGTTTACCGCGAGACGGTGACAACTTCTACCCCTCGATCCTGCACGCCTTGCCCGATGAAGCGCGTCAGGCCCTGGGCATTCCCGGCGTGGGGCAGAGCGCCGATCTGCAACGGGCGATCGTCGAGCAGGCCATCGCGCAGCCTCTTGAAACTGCACGGCTGGTGCGGGAGCCGTCGGCGCGAAAGCCATGGTTCAAACCGCCGCAGCGTATTGCCCAAAACCTGCTCGGCTACCCGGCCAGTGGTGATGGGCAATGGGCGGACGCGGATTTGATCGAACGGGTGCAGCTGGTGTACCCGCAGCTGGCGGATGCCGATGCGCAGAAGCTCTTGCTCGACCAATGGCGCCAGGGCAAGAACCGCCGACAGATCATGCAGTGGCTCGAAATGCGCCTGGAAGAGTGGGACATTCTAGAGGCGACCCTGGACGAATGGGTGGGCGCGGACACTTCCACGCGAACCCTGTTGGGTGGCAAACGCGAGGTGGCACAAGCGCTGAAGTTTGCCTGGCGCAACGCGCCGTTGATCTGGGCCAGCCCCACGGCGACGTCGCGGCTCGACCTGTTTCTGGACGCGCCCTTGCCGGCGTTGACGGCGGACTTTTCCCATGTACGCGAGCTGGGCCTGGGCGGTCCGGGCCTGAACGATGTGAACCTGGACAGCTTTCTGCGCGCCTTTGGCCAGATCGAGCAATTGACGATCACGGTGAGCAGTTCGCTGGTGCACAGCATCCCGACAGCACTGGGCAGCCTGTCCCGGCTGACACACTTGCGGATCTTCTCGAACTTTTCTTTCAGTGAGAAGCAGATCACTGCGCTGGAAAACATGACACAACTGGAACACCTGCAAATGCGCGGCTTGCTCGGTGCGCCTGCCAATTTCGATGTGAGCCGCTTGACCCGCCTGCGCAGCCTGACCATCGCGCAATTCGACATGATCGAGATGCCTGAAGGTGTGCTCCGGTTACCCGACCTGGAGCGCCTCGACCTGCGCGAAACGCAGATCAGGCAGTTGCCGGAAGAACTGCTGGATGGCCACCACGATCGTCAGTTGGCCGGCCTGTCGATGGAGTGGTTCTGGTTTTCCCGGGAGGCGTTCAAGCCTGTGTATGAGTACGTTAACAATCACCCCGCGCACCTGATTGATATCGAGGAAATGGTCAAGGGCTATTGCCGAGGGCGGCTGGGGCACTTGAGTGGTTCACCTGCGGGCGCGTTTCGGCCCTCCACGCAGACGCCGTTCGTGCTGTTGTTCGATGCGTTCATGCGCCGGTGGCAAGGGGCTGAGGCCAGGTTCGCGGCTATCGAGGCGGTGCTCGATCAATACAGCGAGCTCGATCATCGACTCAAGGCCTGGCGAACCGGAATGAACGCGCAGGGAAGTCTCAACCTCACGTTAACGCTACCAAGGCTCAGACTCAGTTGGTACGAAGGGCTGCTGCATCGCTACGGCGTACGTGCATACATGCCGGCACTTACGCTGACCGGGATAACAGCGGCCGAATTGCCGCAGTTCGCCCGCGAAGATTTCGCCCACGTGACGACGTTGTCGCTGCGCGAAATGCGCGCGCCTATCGAGCAGGTACCGGGTTTTCTCGGCAACTTCAGCCAGTTGCAAAACCTCGACATGAGCGGCAGTCAATTTGCGGATATCGAATTGTCGCGCGTCGGTCTGGATGTCAGTGGGTTGAGCCAACTCAAGGCCTTGAACCTCAGTGGAACCAATCTTGAATTTTGGCCAGCCGGCACAGAGAACCTGACCTGGCTGGACTTGAGCAACACCGCCATCAGCACCTTGCCGGATGACGTCCTGGCGAGTGATGAGCGGTTGCTGCGCACGCACCTGAAAGGTACGCCATTGCCGCCTCAGGTTCACGAGGCGCTCACGGCCACCCGTGCACGCATCGAGCAGGCCAGGGGCCTGCCGCCCGGCACCCTCGAACGCCTGGCCGGCGATCCGCTGCCCCGGGCCTTTCCCCCGCCAGAGACGGTGGCGTCGATTTTCCTGTCGCTGTTGCCGCTGCCGGTCGATGCGCCAGCCACAGAAGGCCTCGCCCAGCGGTTGCAGCGGGTGTCCCCGCTGCCGGATGACGAAGCGTTGCGGGCGATTGCGCAAATGCGCGCCGATGGGCTCAGCGAGGCGCGGGTGGCAGAACGCATCGGCAGTTGGCACCGGGACCTGGTGAGTCTGACCCGCCAATTGAACGGCTGGCTGTGCATCCGCGAAACCGAAGGCGCGGGTTGGCAGGTGGCGTCGCATACTCGCCGCCTGGCGGCGTTGCGCATTGTCCAGTGCTGGCGCGAAAGCCTGATCGGCTGGAGCGGTATCGCCGACCGCACGCTGAGCCTCGATGGTTTGCAGGTGGGCAACCTGCCCGAACTGCCGGTGCGGTTCCCCCATGTGGAGTCCCTGGACCTGACGGCGGTCAGGCTGTCGGGCCAGGACTCCAATGGGTTCCTCAGGACGTTCACCGGGCTGCGCAGCCTGACGCTCAGCGGCCAGGCCTTACCCGAACTGCCGCGTGCCCTCTCGTCCATGGCCATGCTGGAACGCTTGGCGCTGTCGGGCATCGAGTTGCTCGACCCGCAGGAAGTCTACTCGGTGCTGGGCCCGCTCGAGCACCTGCACTGGCTGGACCTGAGCCACAACGACATGCCGTCCTTCAGCGTTGCAAGCTTGCCGCGACTGGAAGTGCTGGATCTGCGCAACAACCTGATCACGCACTGGCCCGAGGGCACGCTGCACTCTACGCATCTGCGCGAGTTGAACCTGAGCGGCAACCGCATTGCCGACATTCCCGTCGAGGCCTTCAATGGGCAACACGACGGCCTGATGCAGGGCACGGACCTGTCCGACAACAGCCTGTCGGGTGACAGCCTGATGCGTTTGTGGGAATACGCGCAGAGCGTGCAGCCCAACGCATGGCTGGGTTACACGCCGGATGATGTCGACCTGTTGCTCGACGAGTCGGGCAGTGGCAGCGAGGAGGAGGTGACGGTCGAGAGCGATGTTGACGAAGGGCCCATGCCCGTCCTGCCGGACGAGGTGATCACCCAGCTCGAGGCGCGGCCTGAGGATCTGCAACCGTGGCTCGAGGTGCTTGACCCCGCCGTGGCGGCCAGCCACCGAACGCTGTGGAATCAGTTGGCGGCCGAGCCTGACAATGGCGCGTTTTTTCACCTGCTGGGGTTACTGCGCCTGACCCCTGAGTACCGCCTGGCGCGCGCGGACTTGACCCGGCGGGTGTGGGACGTGTCGAGTGCCGCCGCCGAGAACAGCGAATTGCGCCAAGCCCTGTTCGGCATGGCCAGCACCCATGGCACCTGCGAGGACGGGCGGATCCTGACGTTCAGCGCCCTGGAGGTGAAGGTGTTCGAGAACAAGGTGCTGCAGGGCATCGCGCCGGATCGCCTGGAAGAAAAAGGCGCGGCGTTGTTGCGTTTGTCCCGTCAGTTGTTTCGCCTGGGCAAGGTCGAGGAGTTGGCCGACAAAGCCATCGGCGCCCATGGCGACCCGGCGGAAGTACGCCTGGAATACCGTCTGGGCCTGGCCCGTGGCTGGCCCGACGGCCTGGAGTTGCCCGGGCAGCCAAAACACATGATGTATGGGCGGCCCATCAGCGGCGCGGTGTTGCAACAGGCTCGCGCGACCATTGAAGCCATGGAACGCTCGGACGCGTTTTATGAAGACCTGATCAGCCGCGATTACTGGGTGCAGTACCTGGAGGAAAAATACCCCGAGGCGTTCAGCACCCTGAACCGCGACGCCGCCCGGCGGCAAGGCCAAGTGGAGGATGCCCACCAGGGGCTGGGCGACGCCGGGTACGCGGGAGCGGTGGAAATGCTCGGCATCGAGCTGAGCATTGCGCGCAACGAGAAACTGATCGAGCTGTCGCGCCGGGAAACCGCGGCAACATCGGCCACCTGACGCCATTGATCGTTCCCACGCGGAGCGTGGGAACGATCGACGACCATCGCGAGCAGGTTTCAGAACAGGAAATACCGCTGCGCCATCGGCAGGGTTTCTGCCGGTTCGCACCATAGCAATTGCCCGTTGGCCTTGACCTGGTAGGTCTGCGGGTCGACGTCGATGGCGGGCAGGTAGTCGTTGTGGATCAGGTCGGTTTTCTGCACGTCGCGGCAACCTTTGACCGCGGCGATTTTCTTCTTCAACCCCAGGGCCTCGGGAAGGCCCGCCGCCTGCGCTGCCTGGCTGATGAAGGTCAGGCTGGTGGCGTGCAGCGAGCCGCCGTAGCTGGCGAACATCGGTCGGTAATGCACCGGCTGCGGGGTCGGGATCGAGGCGTTGGCGTCGCCCATCAGGCTGGCCGCAATGGCCCCGCCCTTGAGGATCAACGTCGGCTTGACCCCGAAAAACGCCGGGCGCCACAGCACCAGGTCGGCCCATTTGCCCACTTCCACCGAGCCCACTTCATGGCTGATGCCGTGGGTGATCGCCGGGTTGATGGTGTACTTGGCGATGTAGCGTTTGGCGCGGAAGTTGTCGTTGCCTGCGCCGTCGCCGGGCAGCGGGCCGCGCTGTTTTTTCATCTTGTCGGCGGTCTGCCAGGTGCGCGTGATCACTTCACCCACGCGGCCCATGGCCTGGCTGTCGGAGCTGATCATCGAGAACGCGCCGAGGTCATGCAGAATGTCTTCGGCGGCAATCGTCTCGCGACGGATACGGCTCTCGGCGAAGGCCACGTCCTCGGCGATGCTCGGGTCCAGGTGGTGGCATACCATCAGCATGTCCAGGTGTTCGTCGATGGTGTTGCGGGTGAACGGCCGGGTCGGGTTGGTCGAGCTGGGCAGCACGTTGGCGAACCCGCAGGCCTTGATGATGTCCGGCGCATGGCCGCCGCCGGCGCCTTCGGTGTGATAGGTGTGGATGGTGCGGCCCTTGAACGCGCCGAGGGTGGTTTCGACGAAACCGGACTCATTGAGGGTGTCGGTGTGGATCGCCACCTGCACGTCGTAGTCGTCAGCCACGCTCAGGCAGTTGTCGATGCTCGCCGGGGTGGTGCCCCAGTCTTCGTGCAGTTTCAGGCCGATGGCGCCGGCCTTGACCTGCTCGATCAACGGCTCGGGCAGGCTGGCGTTGCCCTTGCCGGTCAGGCCGATGTTCATCGGGAAGGCATCCGCCGCCTGGAGCATCCGCGCCAGGTGCCAGGGCCCCGAGGTGCAGGTAGTGGCGTTGGTGCCGGTGGCCGGCCCCGTGCCGCCGCCGATCATGGTGGTGACGCCGCTCATCAGCGCCTCTTCGATCTGTTGCGGGCAGATGAAATGGATATGCGTGTCGATGCCGCCGGCGGTGAGGATCATGCCTTCACCGGCGATCACTTCGGTGCTGGCGCCGATGGCGATGGTCACGCCCGGCTGCACGTCCGGGTTACCGGCCTTGCCGATGCCGGCCACGCGCCCGTCCTTGAGGCCGACGTCGGCCTTGACGATGCCCCAGTGGTCGACGATCAGCGCATTGGTGATCACCGTGTCGACCACCTCGGCGGCGAGCAACTGGCTCTGGCCTTGGCCATCACGAATTACCTTGCCGCCGCCGAACTTCACTTCTTCGCCGTAGGTGGTGAAGTCCTGTTCCACTTCGATCCACAGTTCGGTGTCGGCCAGGCGGACCTTGTCACCGACGGTGGGGCCGAACATGTCGGCGTAGGCTTGACGGGAGATCTTCATTCGTTTGCCTTGAGATTCGATTGAATGTGAAAAACATCGCGAGCAGGCTCGCTCCCACAGTTGATCGCAGGCACCTGTGGGAGCGAGCCTGCTCGCGATTGAAATCTACAGGTCACCCATCACCCGCCCGGCAAACCCGAACACCCGTCGCAACCCGGCGAAATCCACCAGCTCGACCTCGCGACTCTGCCCCGGTTCGAAGCGCACCGCCGTCCCCGCCGGAATGTTCAGGCGCATGCCACGGCTGGCCGCGCGGTCGAAGGTCAGCGCGTCGTTGGTTTCGAAGAAGTGATAATGCGAGCCGACCTGGATCGGCCGATCACCGCTGTTGGCCACTTTCAAGCTGAGGGTACGGCGACCGACATTGAGTTCGATATCGCCGGGCTGGACCTGGATTTCACCGGGAATCATCAGTGGGCTCCCTGCAGGACTTTGTAGTAGAGGGCGGTGGGTTTGTAGCGACCGCTGGGGTCGCAGGCGTAGTCGGGGATTTGCCCGGCGCGGGTGTAGCCCAGCGCCTGGTAGAAGTCCTCGGCGGGCGAGCCGGCTTCGGTGTCGAGGTAGAGCATGCCGCGCTTGTGCGCCAGCGCCGCCTGTTCCAGCGCGCTCATCAGCTGTTGGCCCAGGCCACGGCGGCGCGCCTGCTCACGCACCAGCAGTTTCTGCACTTCGGCACGGTTCAGGCCGTTGGCTTTCTGGCACAGGCCCAGTTGCACACTGGCCTGGACTTCCTCGTCCTTGACCACCACCCACAGCAGCACGTTGCCCTTGGCCAACTGCTCCTGCACCTCATCGAAATACACACGTGCCTGGGCGGCATCCAGGTCGGCCATGAAGCCGACGCTGGCGCCGTAGCCGACGGCATCGAGCAGCAACTCGATCAGGCCCTGGCGGTAGTGCGCAAAGCTTTCAACATTGACGCGGCGCAGTTGAGCAGCGTTCATCGGGGCTTACTCCTTGCTGGCGGGTGGTTCGGCGCCAGGGTTGAGGGTCAGTTGCATGAAGGTCAGATCCAGCCAGCGACCGAACTTGGTACCCACCTGCGGCATCTGCCCGGTGATCACGAAACCGGCGCGCTCATGCAGGCGGATGGACGCGGCATTGCCGCTCTCGATGGCGGCGACCATCACGTGCTTGTCGCAGACCCTGGCGCGCTCGATCAGCGCGTCCATCAGTTGCGGGCCCAGGCCATTGCCGCGTTGGTCGCTGCGCACGTAGACCGAGTGCTCCACGGTGTGGCGGAAACCGTCGAACGGCCGCCAGTCACCGAAGGAAGCGTAGCCCAGCACGTTGTGGTCACCGTCGACGATCACCAGAATCGGGTAGCCCTGGGCCTGGCGGGCGCTGAACCAGGCCTGGCGGTTGCCGAGGTCCACGGCCTGTTCGTTCCAGATCGCCGTGGTATTGAGCACGGCGTCGTTGTAGATGTCGCGGATCGCTGGCAGGTCGGCATGCAGCGCGTCGCGGATGGTGTAAGTCATGGGCAGTCTCAAACGATAGGTTGGTGGACGGTGACCAGCTTGGTGCCGTCGGGGAAGGTGGCTTCGACCTGGATCTCCGGGATCATCTCCGCGATGCCTTCCATCACTTGTTCGCGGGTCAGCAGGGTGGTGCCGTAGTGCATCAGCTCGGCCACGGTCTGGCCGTCACGGGCGCCTTCGAGCAATGCCGCGGAGATGTAGGCCATGGCCTCCGGGTAGTTGAGTTTCACACCGCGCGCCAAACGCCGCTCGGCGACGAGGCCGGCGGTGAAGATCAGCAGCTTGTCTTTTTCGCGTGGGGTCAGGTCCATCGTTGAGCATCCATCTGGGCAGATAAAGTAAATCGGTTAAACACAGATCCCCCCCTGTGGGAGCGGCGGTGCGACGATTCGACTTGCTCGCGAAAGCTGTGTGTCAGGTGGCACATTCGGTGAATGATTCACCGCTTTCGCCAGCAAGTCGAATCGTCGCACCGCCGCTCCCACAGGAAGCAGACCGCGTTCAGGTGCTCCATATTCGCGGCGGCACGGCTTCCCGGCCAAGCAAGGCCGGGCGCAGCAATGCCCACAACGCAATCAACCACCCCCGCGCCAACAACGCCTCACTCGCCAGGCAGCGCGCCACCAGCAGCCCCGGCAACTGGGTCAGGTCACCGCGTACATCATGGTCCAGCGCACGGCATCGCTCCAGCAGTTCGCCATCGACTTCACCGGTGACCAACAACGTAGCGAACACCGGTTGCCCATCCAGGCCAATCGGCGAGTCGAGCAGGCCGTCGCCGCCCTCGATGCGCTGACGTTCATGCCAGAGCAGGCGGCCGTCGCGGCGCACGTCCAGGCGAGCCTGGAAATGCCCCAGGTCGAAGCGCTCGCCACTGGCCGGGCGGCCCAGCGCGACCACGTCCCAGTAGAACAGGCGGGCATCGCCTGCAAGGTCAATGATGGTGCTGAGCTGCGCCTGGGCCGCGCTGTAGACGATGGTTTCCTGGGGCAGCCATTCCAGTGTCGCGCCATCGCCGACCTTGAGGTTCAGGCGCTGATGGGCGGGCCCGGCGGCGCGATACCACTTGGCCGCGCCGGGGCTGGTGATCTGCGCCCAGGCCTTGGGTCCGACGCTGGCCGAGATGTCCAGGCGATCACCGCCGGCAATGCCGCCCGGCGGGTGGACGATGATGTGCTGGCACACCTCGGGCCCTTCGGCATACAGGTGCTTCTGCACCCGCAGCGGCCCCTGGTGGCGCCGCTGCACCGGGCGCGTGCTGTCGCCGAAACGGGCATAGCCCAGTTCCAGCTCGGCATGCCAGCTGGGGGTGAACACGGCGCCAGTCGCGGGGAGGGTCATAGTCGGTGCTTTTGGTGGCAATGCCTGGAGGATTGCAAAGGCTGTGCCGCCAGTGGATGGCCGGACGCAATGGTCACCAGGGCATCGTGTCGCACCATTAAGGGGCGGCATGCGCAATAGGCTGCAATAACTTGGTGCCAATGGGTGTTTGGGTGAGATCTATCTACCGCATGGCGTGAACGTTTGTGCACCAACATCGGCGCATGCGCTCCCCCTATTCGTGGCGACTTACCGATTGGAGTATTTCGATGACCACAAACACTGACACGGCCGGTGTGCCGGTGCTGCCCGCTCTGAGCCCGCCTTGCGCTTCTGCGGACGATGCAGCGTATTGGCTGCATCGGCACGACCGAGGCACTGAAAAAGAATACGGTGCGCTGATATTGCGCCGCGACGATGGCCAATTCTTTGCCACCACCCCGATAGCGGATGAGGTGGATGCCTTTGATTTCGAGCGCCTGCTGGCATTCGAACGGACCACGCAGACCATCATCCACCCGCCGGGTTACCACTGCGTTGCCTTGTTTCACAGTCACCCGCAACACGAGCGCGAGGTTGCCCGGAGGTATCCTCACTACCGCGAGGAGCAGGTCAGGTTGCATCTCACGTTGCCCTCCACGGTCGACCTTTCGCTGTCGTTCAGGCAATCGGCGGTTTTGCAGCAGCAGTACATTTCCAGTGCTTACGGCTCGCTGATTGCCTATTCCATCGATCCTCAATACGCCCGGCGCAGCCCTACCTATCGAATGGGCTCGACCCCGGAGAGCCGGGTCAGGAGGATCGTCGCCATCGGCCAGTTTCGTGTCCTCGAACCCGGCACGGTCTGGCATGGATTGCGTGGTCGCGTCACCGCTGACTGGGTGCCCTACCAGCCTGTTTCTGGCTGACCTGGTGGTTGTTCAAATCGTCACCAGCCCGCGCACGCCTTCAGCTTCCATGTGTTCGCCGCGGCCCTGTTGCACGATCTCGCCACGGGACATCACCAGGTACTGATCGGCCAGTTCCGCGGCGAAGTCGTAGAACTGTTCCACCAGCAGGATCGCCATGTCGCCGCGTGCTGCGAGCTTTTTGATTACCGCGCCGATTTCCTTGATCACCGACGGCTGGATGCCCTCGGTGGGCTCGTCGAGGATCAGCAGACGCGGGTGGCTGGCCAGGGCGCGGCCGATGGCCAGTTGCTGTTGCTGGCCGCCGGACAGGTCGCCGCCGCGCCGCTGTTTCATTTGCAGCAGCACCGGGAACAGCTCGTAGATGAACGCCGGGACTTCTTTCGCCTGGCTGCCGGGAAAACGCGACAGGCCCATCAGCAGGTTTTCTTCCACGGTCAGCCGCCCGAAGATTTCCCGGCCCTGAGGTACGTAGGCGATGCCGGCGTGCACCCGCTGGTGCGGCTTGAGCGTGGTGATCGGCTGGCCTTCCCAGCTCACCGCACCTTCCTTGGCCGGCAACAGGCCCATCAGGCATTTGAGCAGGGTGGTCTTGCCCACCCCGTTGCGCCCGAGCAGGCAGGTGACTTCGCCGACCTTCACCTCGAACGTCAGGCCGCGCAGGATGTGGCTACCGCCGTAGTACTGGTGCAGTTTTTCGACTTGCAGCATGTCTTGTTTCTCCGCAGATCTTCCTGCTTGAAGTTTCTCCCCTGTGGGAGCGAGCCTGCTCGCGATAGCGGTATGACAGGCAAGGATGAGGAGGCTGACACTCCGCCATCGCGAGCAGGCTCGCTCCCACAAGGGGGCATTTCACACAGGGGACTGTGTTCGCACATTTCAGCGACCGAGATAAACCTCGATCACCCGCTCATTGTCCTGCACCTGCGCCAGCGACCCCTCGGCCAGCACGCTGCCCTGGTGCAACACGGTGACGTGGTCGGCGATCGAGCCGACGAAGCCCATGTCGTGTTCCACCACCATCAGCGAGTGCTTGCCCGCCAGGGTCTTGAACAGTTCGGCGGTGAATTCGGTTTCGGCGTCGGTCATGCCCGCCACCGGTTCGTCGAGCAGCAGCAGTTGCGGGTCCTGCATCAGCAACATGCCGATTTCCAGGAACTGTTTCTGCCCGTGGGACAGCAAGCCGGCAGGGCGATTGACCGAGGCGGTCAGGCGAATGGTCTCCAGCACCTCGGCGATGCGATCCTTCTGCTCGCCGCTCAGGCGTGCGCGCAGGCTGGCCCACACCGACTTGTCGGTTTTCTGCGCCAGCTCCAGGTTCTCGAACACGCTCAAGGCCTCGAACACCGTCGGCTTCTGGAACTTGCGACCGATGCCGGCCTGGGCGATCTGCACTTCGCTCATCTGCGTCAGGTCCAGGGTTTCGCCGAACCAGGCCTTGCCGTGGCTGGGCCGGGTCTTGCCGGTGATCACGTCCATCAGCGTGGTCTTGCCCGCGCCGTTGGGGCCGATGATGCAGCGCAGTTCGCCGACGCCGATGTACAGGGTCAGGTCGTTGAGGGCCTTGAAACCGTCGAAGCTGACGCTGATGTCTTCCAGGGTCAGGATGGTGCCGTGGCGCGTATCCAGGCCCGGGCCGACGCGCTGGCCGAGGCCGATGGCCTCGCGGCTGCTGCCGGGATCCTTGTTCGGTTGCGGAGGGTAAAATGCCGGTTCCAGCATGAATTCTGCGGTGGCCGTGACTCTCATTGTTCACCTCGCTTTTTCAACAGGCCGATCACGCCCTTGGGCAGGTACAGGGTCACCAGGATGAACAGCGCACCGAGGAAGAACAGCCAGTATTCGGGGAACGCCACGGTGAACCAGCTCTTCATGCCGTTGACCACACCGGCGCCGAGCAGTGGACCGATCAAGGTGCCGCGCCCGCCGAGCGCGACCCACACGGCGGCTTCGATGGAGTTGGTCGGCGACATTTCGCTGGGGTTGATGATGCCCACCTGCGGCACATACAGGGCGCCGGCCAGGCCACACAGCACCGCGCTCAGCACCCAGACGAACAGCTTGAAACCCCGCGGGTCGTAGCCGCAGAACATCAGGCGGTTTTCCGCGTCGCGCAGGGCGGTGAGCACCCGGCCGAACTTGCTCTGCGCCAGGCGCCAGCCGATGAACAGGCTCGCCACCAGCAACAGCACCGTGGCGAAAAACAGCACCGCGCGGGTGCCCGGTTCGGTGATGCCAAACCCGAGGATCGTGCGGAAGTTGGTAAACCCGTTGTTGCCCCCGAAGCCGGTCTCGTTGCGAAAGAACAGCAGCATGCCGGCGAAGGTCAGGGCCTGGGTCATGATCGAGAAATACACGCCCTTGATCCGCGAGCGGAAGGCGAAGAAGCCGAACACCAGCGCCAGCAAACCCGGCGCCAGCACCACCAGGCACAGGGCCCAGGCAAAGCTTGAAGTGCCGGCCCAGTACCAGGGCAATTCGCTCCACGACAGGAAGGTCATGAACGCCGGCAAGCCATCACCCGCCGCCTGGCGCATCAGGTACATGCCCATCGCGTAGCCGCCGAGGGCGAAGAACAGGCCGTGGCCCAACGACAGCAGGCCGGCATAGCCCCACACCAGGTCCAGCGCCAGGGCGACGATGGCGTAGCAAAGGATTTTGCCGACCAACGTCAGGGTGTAGGCCGAAACGTGCAGCGCACTGTCGGCCGGCAGCAGCGACAGCAGCGGCAATGCCAGCAGGGCAAAGAGGACCGCCGCGCCAACGGCAATCGTGACTTTCGGGCCGGCCTTCTGTGTGGCCGTGAGCATGAGTGGCTGGTTCATCAGTCGATCACCCTGCCTTTGAGTGCGAAGAGGCCTTGCGGACGTTTCTGGATGAACAGAATGATCAGCGCGAGGATGAGGATCTTGCCCAGTACCGCACCGATCTGCGGTTCGAGAATCTTGTTGGCGATGCCCAGACCGAACGCCGCCAGCACGCTGCCGGCCAACTGGCCGACCCCGCCCAGCACCACCACCAGGAACGAGTCGATGATGTAGCTCTGGCCAAGGTCGGGGCCGACGTTGCCGATCTGGCTCAGCGCCACTCCGCCGAGGCCGGCGATGCCGGAACCGAGGCCGAAGGCGAGCATGTCCACGCGCCCGGTGGGCACGCCGCAGCAGGCGGCCATGTTGCGGTTCTGGGTGACGGCGCGCACGTTCAGGCCCAGGCGCGTCCTGTTCAGCAGCAGCCAGGTGAGCACCACCACGAACAGCGCGAAGGCGATGATGACGATGCGGTTGTACGGCAGCACCAGGTTGGGCAGCACCTGGATGCCGCCGGACAGCCACGCCGGGTTGGCCACTTCGACGTTCTGCGCGCCGAACAGCAGGCGCACCAGTTGGATCAGCATCAGGCTGATGCCCCAGGTGGCCAGCAGGGTTTCCAGTGGCCGTCCGTAGAGGTGGCGAATCACCGTGCGCTCCAGCGCCATGCCGATGGCGGCGGTGACGGCAAAGGCCACCGGCAGCGCGATCAACGGGTAGAACTCGATGGCCTGCGGGGCGACACGCGAGACCAGCAACTGCACCACGTAGGTCGAGTAGGCGCCGAGCATCAGCATCTCGCCGTGGGCCATGTTGATCACCCCAAGCAGGCCGAACGTGATCGCCAGGCCCAGGGCCGCGAGCAGCAGAATCGAGCCCAGGGACATGCCGCTGAACGCCTGGCCGAGCACTTCGCCGACCAGCAGCTTGCGCTTGACCTGGGCCAGGCTGGTTTCGGCAGCGGTGCGCACCGTCGCGTCGGTTTCGCCATCGCCTTGCAGCAGGCCTTCCAGGCGCGTGCGGGCCAGCGGGTCACCGGTTTCACCGAGCAGGCGCACCGCGGCGAGGCGCACGGCCGGGTCGCTATCGACCAGTTGCAGGTTGGCCAGCGCCAGGCTCAGCGCGGCGTGCACGCCCTCGTCCTGTTCGCCGGCCAGTTGCTGGCCGAGGAATTTCAATTGCGCCGGCTTGGCGCTTTTCTGCAATTGCTGCGCGGCGGCCAGGCGCATTTTCGCGTCGGCAGCGAGCAGTTGATGACTGGCCAACGCGGTGTCGATTAGCCCGCGCAGGCGGTTGTTCAGGCGTAGGGTTTTCGGCTGGCCATCGACGCTCAGTTCGCCTTGTTGCAGGGCGTTGAGCAATTCGATGCGCGCCGGGTCCGGTTGTGCGGCCCAGGTGTCCAGCAGTTGGGCTTGCCGGGTGGGGTTGGCGGATACGAAGTCTTCGGTGTCGCTGGCGTGTGCGGCCATGGGCAGCAACAGCGCGAGGACGAGGAGTAAACGATGGAGGGCAGTGGGCATAAACAGTCGCCTTCACGCGGGCAGTCTTGATGTGGGAGCGAGCCTGCTCGCGATAGCGGTGTGACAGGCAAGGATGCGGAGGCTGACGCTCCGCCATCGCGAGCAGGCTCGCTCCCACAGGGGGGAACTGTGTGGGGGCTGAGAGAAATGCCCAGCCCGCACACCCAGTGACTCAGTTACTCTTCACCGCATACTCCGGCTTCTTGTCGTTGCCCGGAATGAACGGGCTCCACGGCTGGGCGCGGATCGGGCCTTCGGTTTGCCAGACGACGCTGAACTGGCCGTCGGCCTGGATCTCGCCGATCATCACCGGCTTGTGCAGGTGGTGGTTGGTCTTGTCCATGGTCAGGGTGTAGCCCGACGGTGCGGCGAAGGTCTGGCCGGCGAGGGCTTCGCGGACCTTGTCGACGTCGGTGGACTTGGCTTTTTCCGCCGCCTGCGCCCACATGTGGATGCCCACGTAGGTGGCTTCCATCGGGTCGTTGGTCACCGCCTTGTCGGCGCCCGGCAGGTTGTGTTTCTTCGCGTAGGCCTTCCAGTCATCGACGAACTTCTTGTTCACCGGGTTCTCCACCGACTCGAAGTAGTTCCACGCCGCGAGGTTGCCCACCAGCGGCTTGGTGTCGATGCCGCGCAGTTCTTCTTCGCCTACCGAGAACGCCACCACCGGCACTTCGGTGGCCTTCAGGCCCTGGTTGGCCAGTTCCTTGTAGAACGGCACGTTGGAGTCGCCGTTGACCGTGGAGATGACCGCCGTCTTGCCGCCGGCCGAGAACTTCTTGATGTTGGCGACGATGGTTTGATAGTCGCTGTGGCCGAACGGCGTGTAGACCTCCTCGATGTCCTTGTCGGCCACACCCTTGGAGTGCAGGAACGAGCGCAGGATCTTGTTGGTGGTACGCGGGTAGACGTAGTCGGTGCCCAGCAGGAAGTAGCGCTTGGCGCCGCCGCCTTCTTCACTCATCAGGTATTCGACGGCCGGGATCGCCTGCTGGTTGGGCGCAGCGCCGGTGTAGAACACGTTCGGCGAGAGTTCTTCGCCTTCGTATTGCACCGGGTAGAACAGCAGGCCGTTGAGTTCTTCGAACACCGGTAGCACCGATTTGCGCGACACCGAAGTCCAGCAACCGAACACCACCGCGACCTTGTCCTGGGTCAGCAACTGGCGGCCCTTTTCCGCGAACAGCGGCCAGTTCGACGCCGGGTCGACCACCACCGGTTCCAGCAGCTTGCCGTTGACGCCACCCTTGGCGTTGATCTCGTCGATGGTCATCAGCGCCATGTCCTTGAGCGAGGTCTCGGAGATCGCCATGGTCCCGGACAACGAATGCAGAATCCCCACCTTGATGGTCTCGGCGGCCTGGACCGTCCACGTCATGCCCATCGCGGCGATGCTGGCCGAGAGGGTGAAAGCCTTGATCAAACTGCGACGCTTCATTGTGCGATCTCCATGAATTTATGAATTTTTCTGGTGGCTTATGCGGACTACTGAACACTGACTATGCAAGGGCCATAGCAAGGGCTGTGCCCAACTCTGAAAAGACCGAGCTTGAGCGGTTGCCGAGGGTGTGAATGAAGACGTGTGCACCACGCTGGCGCCGAAAAAGGCCCCCGGTGCACGCCATGCGCTGCGCTGGTGCCGGCCTGGTTTTCTGCATTGCGCATACATATGTACCGCAGCTTTGAGGGACGAATGTGGATCATGGCTTGTGCGAATTCCCCAAGGCTTTTGTGGGAACGCTTCACGGATGAGCAAGTTATGGAAAACGATCACACCAGGCGCAAGCCGCTCAAGGACTTCACGCTGACCACCCTCAGCCCGCCGATGATCAGCGCCGATGACGCCGCGCGTTTTGCCCACGAGGCGATTGGCAACAAGCGTGACAGGGAATACGGCGGGCTGATCGTGCAGGACGCCAGCGGGCGCTTTTTTGCAACGGCGCCGGTTGGCGGCAACCTGTACGTGGATTTCACCCGGCTACTGAAAGTGGATGCCCAGGGCAATTTCCTTCACCCGGCCGGCTACCGCTGCCATGGCCTCTATCACTCGCACCCCGACGTGCTGGCGCAGGTGATGAAAAAATACCCAGGCCTGCCCGAGGCCGGCGCCCAGGTGGCGATGAATTTTTTCACCGATGTCGAGAAGGCCTTCATGATCCGCCATCGGGATTTTGCCAAGGCGTTTTATCTGTCGGGCTCGGAAACCTGCCTGCTCAAATATGAACCGAGCGGCTCGGCGGCAGAGGACATGCTCGCCGTCGAGATCAAGAATGATCGCCCCACGGGGACGTTTCTGGTCATCGAGGAAATCATCGACGAACTGGCGAATACCGGGACGCTGAGTGTGGTGATACCCAACAAGCTATGGGGCAACGTCAGGGGGCAATTCGTCGGCAAGTGGGTGGTCCATCAGCCGGTGAACACAGCGAGAGTGCCGACCGAGCAGCCATTCTGCACGCCGATAGCCGATGAGCCTGTGGGGCTGGTCGACAAGTTCATGAACGCCGACAGCGCCAGCACCCACGTCGAGTTCATGGGGGCGGTGCTCAAGGCGCAGGGTACCGACGAATACGTGGCCACGTTCCCCTGGCGCGATCGCACCTCGATTGCGGCCGTGCTCGACGAGTTTCCCCGTCGCGCCGAGGGCGGGCCGCGCTTGCCTGCGGGGTTTTACATCGACGGGTTCTACGCGGTGACCCACGCCAAGCCTGCGCAGCTCCCGGCGCAGCAGGACTGGCTGTACAAGAATTTCTTCGCCCCGGCTGAACTGGCGGCGCTGATCACGCAGTCACGCCAGCGCGATGAGCTGCGAGCGGCATCGCGTGGCTTGACCCTCTACAAACGCACGCCCACCGAGGCGTTGCTCCGTTACACCTGCTCCGGTTCCGCGGCAGAAACGGCGCTGATGGCGGATAACGGCGAAACCCTGCAAAAGGCCCTCAAGGCAGGCGTGCTGACGCCCTACGAGTTTGTCCTGCAGGTGGCCGCGGCCGGGCGCCTTGAAGTGCTGCAGGCGGGCAACATCTGGGACAAGGCCGGCCAGGTCGGCCAGGACTGGCAGCCCTTCGAACGGATCCGCCAGTCGCTGAGCCCGGCGTTCCTCACCGCCGATGATGCCGCACGGCATGCGCATTACCAGATGAACACCCGCCGCGACATTGACCAGTTGGGCTACATCCTCGAGCGCGACGGCAAGTTCTTCGCCACCACGCCCGTCGACGGCGAGGTCTGGCAAAAGGACTGGGGCCTGCCGTTCGCCGGCGGGATCGCCACGCGCAAGGTCGAGCTGCCGGGCTATCGTTATGCGGCGGTGTACAACGCCACCGAGGACATCCGCGCGCGGCTCAAGGTCATGCAGCCGGATTGGTCGGCCGAGCGCATCGCGCTGCACACCAGCCTGCCCAACCTGCAACATCTGGAAGTGGTGATGTCCGGACGCGAGGGCATCACCACGCTGTACAACAGCGGCCCCGACGAGTCGCTGATCAAATACGTGCGGGTCGGCTCGCAGCAGGAGCGCAATTTCGCCGTGCTGCTCGACGGTGCGGTCAAGACTGGCGTCATGGACGAACAGCTCGACGGCTTCGATGCCACGGCGGAAACCCTGGTGAAGAAACTGGTCGCGCTCGGTGCGTTGACGGTGCTCAAGTCCAGCGGTGTGTGGAAGGGCTCAGTGGGCAAGGTGCCGGGTAACTGGGTGGCTTACCAACCCTTCGTCGCTGATGGTCCGGTGCAGCCGGCGCTCAGCTGGGTATTGCCCAACACCGAAGTGGGTGCGCAATGGGCGCATGACCTGATGCGCGAAAAGCCGGCGGTCGGCCAGGTCGCCTTCATTCTGCAAAGCCTGAAGAGCGGCGACAGTGTGGTCACTGAACCGCTGGTGATCGACGCCGGCAAAGCCGCGTTTACCCAGGCCTTGCAAGCCTTTGCCGGCAACAGACGGGGCCTCCCGGCGCTGCCGGCTGGCTATGCCCTGCAGGGCATCTGTTACCAGAGCGTGCCGGACGCGAGCTTGATACCCGCCCAACGGTGGCTGTACGAAAACTTCATCTCGGCCAGCGATTTTTCCGCGGCCATTGGCAGTGCCCGCCTGCACAAGACCGCAGGTATGGCGCTGTACCTCAGCACCCGCGACGGCGCCCGGTTGCGCTACCAGTTTTCCGGGTCGATGCAGGAGGGCCGCTTGTTCAGCGCTGTCATTGACGGCGATGAACAACGCGAACTGGAGAAAGGCACGTTGACCCCGGAGGCCTTCGTCTGGCGAGTGGCGGCGGTGGGGGCGCTGGCGGTGATCCAGACCGGCAAGCTGTGGGATGTCGAGGGCGCCGTGGGCACGTCCTGGTTCCCGTTCGCCCGCTACCCGAAGCTGCGCCTGAGCCCGGGGTTTCTCACGGCGGACGATGCAGCGCGGTATGTCCATGAGCAGATCGGCAACCAGCGCGACTATGAGTTCTGCGGTTATGTCATGGAGCGCGAGGACGGGCGGTTCGTGGCCACCGAACCCTGGGTGGTGGGCAAGGACGGGCGCTTCGCCGCCGATTTTGTCTACCCCGCAGATGCCACCGGCAAACCGATCCTGCCCGAGCAGCATGTGCTGCGCGGCGTGTACGCCTCGCGCCTGGCGTTGTCGAGGTACGACGTGCAGCGCATGAAACGCCACGGCTGGAACCGCGAGCAGACGAGCATCGACGCGCAATTGTTCAGCGACGCCGACCTGCATGCGATCTTGCAGAATCGTCCGCAGGCCCAGGTCGCCTATCTTTCGTGCGCTGAAGACGCGCTGATCGCCTACGACCTCAGTGGCTCGGCGGCAGAAAAAGAGCTGATGGTGCACGTGACACCGGGGAAAAAAACAGCCCGATGGCCGAGGCGTTGGCGACGGGGGCGCAGTTGCCCGAGGACATCGTCAAGCAGCTGGCCGCGGCGGGCGGTTTGCGGGTGTTGCTCGCCAATGAGCTGTGGGGTTCGCGCGGCATGGTCGCCGAGTACTGGAAAGCGTTCGCCGAACCGCGCCCCTTCGAAACGCCGGAGCAGGTGGCGTTCGGTGCGGTGTTCGCCGACGCGGATTCGGCGGTTCGCGATGCGCACCGGCGGGTACGACGCCAGGGCCCGGAGCAGACTTGTTTTGCCTTTGTCTTCAAGCATGCGCAAACCGATCAATACGTGGTCAGCGAAACCGTGCCGGCCAACCAGCGCCAGCCGCTGTTTTCCCAGGCCAGCCTGTTTCGTATCGAGGAGGCCGGGACGTTTTCCTACCCCACCTCGTTCAAGCTGTTCGGTCTGTTCTACGCCCGGCAGTGCTTGCCGCAGCATCTGCATCCCTCCGAGCAATGGCTGGGCCGGCACTTCATCTCTTCAACGGATTTGTACAACGGCTTTTTCGAGGCCAATCGCTGGCGAACCGCAGGGGAAAAAATCGGCTTGCCGATCTATCTGTCGACCCTGGACCTGGCGCTGCTCAAATACCAGGCGCCCACTGCGACGACCTTGTTCGATGCCGCGATCCAGCCTTCGGGGGAGGCCGAAGATGTGCACGTGCAACTGGCCAGCGGGCAATTGTCGGCCAGGGATTTTGTCAGCCGGGTGATCGCCCAGAGCTGGTTGACGGTGCTGGAGGGCAACGACTGTTGGGGAACGCCTGGGCCTTCGCGGCTGGGCGCGGATTTCCAGCCTTTTGCCGGATTCATCCGCCGTCCCCTCAGCCCGGCATTCACTGCGCAGGCCGATGCCGTGCGTTATGCCGAGCGGCAGTTGGGTGCGAACCGCGAACAGGTTCACGGCGGGTTGGTGCTCGAGCGCAGCGATGGGCTGTTCGTCGCCACTGCGCCGCTGCCGGTGGTCAGCGAAGATTTTGATCCCAAGTCGATACTGCCCGATGAAGAGGTCACGCCGGAGCTGTTGGCCTCCGGTTGCAAAATCGTCGCCCGCTATCGCAACCGGGTGGCGACGCCGTTGCCCTTCCTGATACAGGGCGACGCGCGGCGGGTCTATCGAGATTTTTTCTCGACCCCGGTGCTGGCCACGGCGCTGGCGTCCGGGCATTTGTGGAGCCACGAATACCTGCTCGGCGCGCAGGGTTCGATCCTGTCGTTCAGCTTGCAGGACCCGGAGGCCGACTTGCTGAGCGTGGCGCAAAAGAGCGCAAGGGCGACTCGCCTGGCGGAGTTGGAGAGCCAGCTCGCCGCGTCCAGTGACAGCCCCCATGACCCGTGGAGCAACCTGATCGAGCGGCGGATGCGCAGTGGCGCGAGCAGCCCCGTCGAGCTGGTCGAGCAGTTGGTCGGCGTAGGTCGCCTTGACGTGGTGCAAAGTAGCAACCTGTGGGGGCCGGCGCTCAAGCTGGGCAAAGGCTGGCAACCGCTGAAACAGGGTTACCAGGCGCCCGAGTCGGTGCGTTTTGCCGTGGCCGATCGGGCGTTGAGCCCGGCGTTCTGCCACGCAGACGATGCCGTGCGGCATGCCCATCAACAGGCCGGCAAACGCGAGCAGTGGCGCTTTGGCCTGGTGCTGGTTTCAGCGCGCCTGGGCCATGCGGTGACCAGCTTGCCGGTGACCGCCGATGACCTGAAGTTTCCCCATGCGCGGGTGTTCCCTGGCGGGCAGTTGCCCAGTGGCTATTCGGTGCAGGGTCTGTACTTGTGCGCACCGGCCCGCCAGCCCGACGAGTTGCCGCGCAGCGAAGTGTTTCGCAGCTTTATTCCGCTCTCGGTGCTGGTGGCCGCGTTGTCGGCGGTAAAGGTGTTCGCGGCGGGAACGCTGAGCGGGTTTCAGCCGTTGTACCTGTCGTGCGCTGATGGTGCGTTGCTCAGGTACCAGGGTTCGCTTTCAATGCCGGCCTGGGATCGCGACCTGCAAACCCATGTTGCGATGACGGCGTACGTCCAGTCGTTGCAGGGCGATGACAACCCTGCCGACTACATTCGCAAGGTTGCAGGCGGTAGGCAGTTGGAGGTGTTGGTGCCGAGTGCCACCTGGGCAATGACTGGGCCTGTCGGGGCCAAGTGGTCGCCAGGCAAGATCGTGGAAAAACCTGCGGCGGCCGATGAGCGCCTGGCGCTGGGGCCCTTGTGTGCTCACCCGGACGATGCGGCGCGCTGGGCCTGGCAACGGGCTCGCGGCAAGGCGCAGTTGGCGGCGATCCTGCGCGACGGTCACTTGAATTTTGTCGCCACCGAACCGCTGGAGGATGCCGGCCCCACCGTGCCGGTCGGCCTGCGGGATGACTCGCCGGCGTTTCGACGCTTGTTTATCGGGGTGTTGTTCCCCGGTTACTCGCGCAGCAATCCCGGCCCCTCGAAACGCTACCCGGCGGGCTACGAAGTGATGGGCGTGCAGCAGCTGTACAAGGTGAACGATGAAGCGTTGGCGTTCGAACGCACGTTGCAGCGCAACTTCATCGCCCACAATGAAATCAGGGCGAGCATCGCGGTGCTGGCGACGGCGGTCGTTGCCAATAGCCGTTACTACCTGACCCCGCTCAACGGCGCCTTGTTGGTCTATCGCCCCAGCTACCTGGACGCCGAATCGCGGGTGCTGCTGGACGGCTGGAGCGAGGCGCAGAAGCTCTCGAAGGTGCTCGACACCCTGATCCGCAGCGGCCGCCTGGACATCCTGGAGCCTGACGAATTCTGGCGGCCGCGGGGGCGAGTGACGACCAAGCGGTTGCAAGAGATCAGTCGCCGGTCGAGTTGATCCACCCCAACCCTGTGGGAGCGAGCCTGCTCGCGATAACCGTCAACGATAATGAGGGGTGCCTGACACCCCTCGGTGATCTTGGGTTCATCGCGAGCAGGCTCGCTCCCACAGATGTTCCAGGTCAGCGGGTTCGAATCAGGCCGAACCCGCCTCCACCTGCCGGCTGACCCGCGCCATCAGCAGGCGATCCAGCAGCCATACCACCACCAGCGAAGCGCCCACCAGCGGGAACACCACGGCCAGGGCCAGCATGATCGCCACGCCGGTTTTCCAGGTAGGCAGGTCGTGGCGCAGAGGCGGTACGCCGAACTTGCCCTGTGGCCGGCGTTTCCACCAGATCACTACGCCGCTGACGGCGCTGAGCAGGATCATCAGGCAGATCAGCAACACGATGATCTGGTTGAGGGTGCCGAACATCTTGCCTTCATGCAGCATCACGCCCAGCTCGGTCGCCCGGGCAACCGGACCGTATTGCTCCCAGCGCACGTCGGCCAGGACCTTGCCGCTGTACTGGTCGACATGCAGGGTGGCGTCGTTGCGCGGGTCGTCGGCGAATACCGCGATGGTGAACACGCCGGTGTCGGTGGTCGGCAGGGTGATGCTGTAGCCCGGCTCGACCTTGCGTTGTTCGGCGATGTCCTGCACGTCCTGCAGGCGGATGGTCGGTGCCGCCGGGCCTGCGTGGGCAGCGCCGTGGTTCATGTGTTCGGCATGGTCGCCGGACATCGGCATCGGCGTGTTTTCCATCGCCCATGGCACGGTCTGGCGAGTAGCGGTGTTGAGGCTGCGGGCCTCGAGGTCGGACTTGGGCATGTCGTTCCACATGGCATCGGGAAACTTGTTCCACACTTCCGCGTACTGCTTGCCCCAGAAGCCGGTCCAGGTCATGCCGCTGAGCAGCATCACCAGCAGCAACGAGGCGCCCCAGAAACCGGTGACGGCATGCAGGTCGCGCCACAACACACGGCCACGGCTGCTCAGGCGCGGCCACAGAATGCCGGCCGCCTGGCCACGGGGCCACCACAGGAACAGGCCGGACACCACCAGCACCACACCCCAGCCGGCGGCCATTTCGATCAGACGGTCACCGACCGTGCCGATCATCAACTCACCATGAATCGCCCGCGCCACGGCTTGCAGGTTCCACTTGGCATCCTGCTCGCCGAGGATGTTGCCGTGGTAGGGGTCGACGAACACGTTCAACTCGGTGCTGCCGTTCTGCACGACGAACTGCGCGCTGCGCTCGGCGCTGACCGGCGGCAGGTACTGTTTGACCGCCGCCTGCGGGTAGGCGTCCTTGACCCGCTTGAGCAAATCGTCGGCCGCCACCGTGTGATGCCCGGCCGGGACGTTCAGCAGGCTGCCGTACATCAACGGATCGAGCTGCGGCTTGAACAGGTAGATGGTGCCGGTCAGGGCCAGCATCACCATGAATGGCGCGACGAACAGACCGGCATAGAAATGCCAGCGCCAGGCCAGGTTGTAGAAATTCACTTTGGGCTGTTTCATCGGTTGTGCTCCGCTTGGCGTGGAACTGTTGTAGTTGTCTGGTTTGTTCCCTGTAGGAGCGAGCTTGCTCGCGATGACGGTGTGTCAGATATATCAATGGTGGCTGACACGCCGCCATCGCGAGCAAGCTCGCTTCTACAGGGGTGGCGCGGTACGGTTTAGAAACTCATATCCACCTTCGTCCAGAACGTGCGTCCCGGTTCCTTGATGGCTTGCGGGTCATTGGCCGGGTAGCCGAAACCGGCGTTGCCCGCCAGGTTCAGGTGCTCGGCGTACGCCTTGCCGAACAGGTTGTCGACGCCGCTGCTGACCTTCCAGTTCTTGTTGATGCGGTACGCGCCGTTGAGCGAGAACACACCAAAGCCCGGGGTTTTGGTGAAGTCCTTGCCGACCACGTTGCCCTTGTTCTGGTCGATGCGGTTTTGCGCCGCGACCACGCGCCACAGGGCGCCGGCGCTCCAGTTGTCTTCGCTGTAGGTGAGGCCGAATCGGGCATCCAGTGGCGGCATCTGCGGCAGTGCCTTGCCGTCGCTGCTGTTCTTGCCCCAGGCGTAGGCCAGGGTGGCATCGGCTTTCCAGTTCGAGGTCAGCTTGTAGGCCGCGCCCAGCTCCCCGCCCATGATCCGCGCGTCGATGTTCGAGGCTTGTGACGTCATGCCCATCATGCCCGGCGTGTAGTTGAACAGGATGTAGTCGCGGATCTGCCCGATATAAGCCGAAGCCCAGGCATCGACGTCGTCGGTCTTGTATTGCAGGCCGAAATCGAACTGGGTGGTTTTTTCCGGTTTGATCGAGTCGAAGGCATTCACCGAACCTGCCGGCCCGGAGTTGGGCGAGAACAGCTCCCAGTAATCCGGGAACCGCTGGGTATGACCGAGGCCGGCGTACAGGGTGGTCGGGCTGTCGGCCAGGTCGTGCTCATAACGCACGAACCCGCTCGGCAGGGTGTCGGCACGGGTGTCGTCGGCGGTCGGGTTGGCCCGGGTGGACATGCCGGAACCGGTGGTCTGCCGGAAGTCCTTGGCGGAGGCGCGGTCCAGGCGGGCGCCGCTGATCAGGCGATCACGCTCGGCGGCGTACCAGGTCAGTTCGCCGAACACGCCATAGTTATGGAAGTCGGCGTCCTTGGTGTACGGCAGATCCTTGTAGGTGTCGATGCCCATGCTGCTGCGCTGCCGATGTTCGTTGGTCTGCGCGTCGATGCCGCTGATCAACTGTACATCGGCCCAGCGCCAGGTCGCCTTGATCCGGCCACCGAGGGTCCGTCGATCGACGTTGGAAGCCATCGGCCCCGCCATCATCCCGGTGCCCGACGGCGTGCGCAGGGTGTAGTTGTCCATCACGTGGTCGGCGTAGTTGTAGTAGACCTGCGCCTCGAGCTTGTCCAAAACGTCGCCGATGTTGGATTTCTCGAAACGCAGGCCCAGGCTTTCGCGCTTGAACTGCGCACCGTCCATGCCGCGCCCGGCGTAGCGCGCTTCGCCATCGCCCTTGCCGGCGGTGAGTTCCAGCAGCGTGTCGGCGTCCGGCGTCCAGCCAACCGCTACATCGCCGTTCCATTTGTCGTAACGCGAGGCCACGGTGTCGTTGTTGCCATCGCGATAGTCATCGGCCTGGGCGGTGTTGCCGATCACCCGCACGTAGCCCAACGGGCCACCGGCGGCGGCATCCACGGTCTTGTCGAAGCGGCCGTTGGAACCCGCCAGTACGCTGGCGTTGACCCGCGTACCCAGCTCGCCGAAGCTTTCCGGTTCACGGTCGAACAGGATGGTGCCGGCCGACGAACCCGGGCCCCAGAGTACGGTTTGCGGGCCTTTGATCACCGTGAGCTTGTCGTAGGTTTCCGGGGAAATGTACGAAGTCGGGGCGTCCATGCGCCCCGGGCAGGCGCCGAGCATCACGCCGCCGTTGGTGAGGATGTTCAGCCGCGAGCCGAACATGCCGCGCAGCACCGGGTCGCCGTTGGTGCCGCCGTTGCGCACCAGGGCGAAGCCGGGGATGGTCTTGAGGTAGTCGCCACCGTCGCTGGCCGGCACCGGTTGGCGCGGGTCCTTGGGGTTGGTGACGACGGTCAGTGGCGAGCTGGGGGCGATGGCGGTGATCACCGTCGGGCTCAGTTCCTCTTCGTGGCCGGCGTGGTCGTCGGCCAGCACCATGGGCGTCAACAAGGCGCCGCAGAGAATGGCGGTGGCGTGCCCGAAACGTACGCGCGTGGCGTTCAGGGCAAAAGAAGCTTGGGCAGGGCTCAAGCGTGAGTCAGCAGAAAACCTGGACATGACAATTTCCATCGAACAGTCGTAAACGATACGGACGGCAGCCTGCGCGTGTTCTGTGGGCGTGCTCGCGTGCGCCCGGCGTCAAGAGACGTCGTCGGCAGCGCAAGCCGGCTCGCTCCCACAGGAGGCTCTGGCTGTCTTCGGACCGTGTGATATCGGGGTGTTTACGCGGCGACGGGCGGCGCGCGGGTGCGGGCGCCGGGGAAGAAGGTGGACCGGGCGTGGCCCAGGCGTGTGGCGGGAGTGCTGAAGGTGTTGGTCAGCGGTACATCGAAGGCAACGAAGGACTGGCCGCCCGTCAGGGCCGGGCAGTTGAACAGCAGGCTGCAATAGCCGCACTTTTCCCAGATGGCATGGTGGCTGGCCTTGGGCGGGCAATGCTCGGCGGCGGGCATCGCACCATGGTCGCCGTGATCCATCGACGACATGTCCATGCTCATGTCCATCGACATGTTCATGGTCATTGCGGCGGCGCGTTGATCCATCGGCATCGACTGGGAAATCAGCGGACCGATGAAGATCATCAACATGGCGAACAGGCTGATCCAGCTGCCGCGAGTCAGTCCCCGGGACTGACGGCGGGCGGTGGATAACCGGGTGCCAGGCGTGCGCATGGGCGTATTCGGCTCTTACGGTTTATGCACGTGGGTCTGTGTGCCGTCGGGCGCCTTTTTCTGCACCGCGACTTCGACGGTCACGTCACCGGATTTTTCGAAGTGCATCGTCATCGGGAAACGCTTGCCGTCGCTCAGTTGGCTGCGGTCCTTCAGATCCAGCAACATCACATGATAGGCCATCGGCGCGAAGGTCACGGTGCCGCCTGCCGGGATTTCCACCTTGGGCACCTGCTGCATTTTCATCAGGTCGTTTTGCATGACGTGTTCATGCAGTTCGGCGACGCCGGCAATCGGCGAATCGACGCTGAGCAGCGTATCTGCCGCCTTGCCGGTGTTATGAATCACGAAATAGGCGGCGACCGTCGGTGCGTTCGGCGGCAGTTCCTGTGACCAGGGATGGGCGATTTCCAGATCGCCCACCTTGTATTCATGGGCATTGGCAAAGCAGGCAGGCAGCAGCAACGCGGCCAGGACGATGAGTTTGTTCAACATGGCAGTTCTCCGAATGATTCACGACGCAGTCAGTTTGCGAAAAGGAATCACGCCAGAGGGGATGCACGGGGGTTGAGGCTGGGCCATTGCTGGCGCGGGGTGGGGCTGTCGAGTGTGGCGGCAGGCAGGCTGCGGTTGCTCTCGAACTGGGCGAAATAGAGTTGCGGCACATGGCCGGGCAAGGCGACCAGCGGTGCGCTGCCGGAACAGCACCAGCAGTGCTGCATGTTGGAGTGTTGTTCGCCTTGCGACGGCTTCTGCTCAAGATCGCCCAGCGAGATCGCCACCATGCGGGTGCCGCTGGAGGAGCAGAAACTGCCCCACATCAACTGCTCGGCGGGGGCGTTCGCCGCCTGCGCCATCGCTCCGGTCATCGGCATGGCGAGCAGGTTGAACAGCACTGCGAAGCAGGCTATCCAGGCAATTGCGAGCCGTTGTCGGGACATGGGACGAATCCGGTTGGGTGAGCGATCAGACGCGGCTATTTAGCCTGATCAATGCCGATAAGTAAAAACACCGCGTGCGGTTTGGTGTCGCAGTGCCAGCACCTCATAACCACATGATAGCTGTGATTTGGCGATTGCCACTGTGGGAGCTTTCGCTGAACCTGTAGGAGCGAGCATGCTCGCGATGGTCGTCAACGATAACGCTGGCTGGCTGGATGCCAGCGGTGTCTGGGCCACCATCGCGAGCATGCTCGCTCCTACAGGGCATTGAATACATCGGCAATCGTGCTGAACTCCCGATCCACCTGCGGCAACACCGGCCGCTTCAACACCAGCACTGGCACCCCACGTTCACGGGCGACTTGCAGTTTCGGTTCGGTGGCCGTGCTGCCGCTGTTCTTGCTGACCAATACATCAATCTGTCGACGCTCAAACAATTGCCGCTCATCGTCGAGCAGGAACGGTCCGCGTGCGCCGATCACTTCGCAGCGTGGGGTCGCAGGGTAAACGTCCAGCGCGCGTAAGGTCCAGAATTGCTCCGGCGGAATTTCATCCAGGTGTTGCAGGGGCTCGCGGCCGAGGGTGAACAGCGGGCGGCGGAACGGCTTCAGGGCCTGGATCAGCTCGGCCCAGTCGCTGACTTCACGCCAGTCATCACCGGCCTGTGCCTGCCAGGCCGGGCGCCGCAGGGCCCAGCAGGCAATGCCGCTTGCCTTCGCCGCCAGCGCCGCGTTGTGGCTGATCTGTGCGGCGTAGGGGTGAGTGGCGTCCAGCAGCAGGTCGATGCCTTCATCGGCAATGAACCGCGCCAGGCCCTCGGCGCCGCCATAACCACCGACACGCACCTGGCAGGCCAGGTCGTTGGGCACCCGCCCGATACCCGCCAGGCTGTAGATGTGATTCGGCCCCAGCGTACGGGCGATGGCCAGGGCTTCGCTGACGCCGCCCAGCAGCAAGATACGTTTCATGGCATGACTCCAGCCTGGCCGACGATCCCACCCTGGCGATCAATGGCGAACACTTCGATCTGTACCTGCGCCGGCACCACGCTGCGGGCGAATGCCAGGGCGTGCTGGCACACCGCATCGCCCAGGGCGATACCGGCTGCGCTGGCCATCGCCAGGGCTTGCTGGCTGGTGTTGGCTGCGCGAATCGCCTGCTGCAACGGCGCATCGGCGCCCACGGCCGCAGCCCACTCGGCCAGTTGCGGCAGGTCGATGCTCGAATGCCGGCTGTGCAGATCCATGTGGCCGGCGGCCAGCTTGCTGATCTTGCCGAAACCGCCGCACAGGCTGAGCTTTTCCACCGGCACCTTGCGCAGGTGCTTGAGCACCGCGCCGACGAAGTCGCCCATCTCGATCAGGGCAATCTCCGGCAGGTCGTACACCCGGCGCATGGTGTCTTCGCTGGCATTGCCGGTGCAGGCGGCGATGTGCAGGTAACCATTGGTTTTCGCCACGTCGATGCCCTGGTGGATCGAGGCGATGTAGGCCGAGCAGGAGAACGGCCGGACGATGCCGCTGGTGCCGAGGATCGACAGCCCGCCGAGAATGCCCAGCCGAGGGTTCATGGTTTTCAAGGCCAGGGCTTCGCCGTCCTCGACATTCACCGTGACTTCGAAACCGCCTGGATAACCCCGCTCCTGGGCCAACGCCGTCAGGTGCGCGCTGATCATTCTGCGCGGCACCGGGTTGATCGCCGGTTCCCCGACCGCCAGCACCAGGCCGGGCCGGGTGACCGTGCCGACACCACGGCCGGCACGGAAGGTGATGCCCGGTTCAGCGCGCAAGCGCACCTGGCTGAACAGCAGCGCGCCATGGGTCACGTCCGGGTCATCGCCGGCGTCCTTGATCGTGCCGGCCTCGGCGCCGTCATCCAGTTGTCGGCAGAACTCCAGGCGCATCTGCACGCGCTTGCCCTTGGGCAGGACGATCTCCACGGCGTCCGCGCTCGTACCACCCAGCAGCAACCGGGCGGCAGCCAGGCTGGTGGCGGTGGCGCAACTGCCGGTGGTCAGGCCACTGCGCAGGGGCGCGGGTTGTTCGGCGGTTTCGTCACGCATCGAGGGGTTTGACCACGTCCAGCAGGGTAATGGGCAGGGCCTGACGCCAGGTGTCGAAGTCGCCCAGCGGTTGCGCCTGGGCGATGTGAATACGCGTCAGCTCGCCGCCATGCCGCTCGCGCCAGGCCATCAGGGTTACTTCACTTTGCAGCGTCACCGCGTTGGCCACCAGCCGGCCACCGGGTTTGAGCTGCGCCCAGCAGGCGTCCAGCACGCCCTCGCGGGTGACGCCGCCACCGATGAAAATGGCGTCCGGGCGTTCCAGGCCGGCGAGGGCCTGCGGCGCCTTGCCGCGAATCAGTTGCAGGCCGGGCACGCCGAGGGTGTCGCGGTTGTGTTCGATCAGGGCCTGGCGGCCTTTATTGGCTTCGATGGCCAGCGCCCGGCAACTGGGGTGGGCGCGCATCCATTCGATGCCGATCGAGCCACTGCCCGCGCCGACATCCCACAGCAACTCACCAGGCACCGGGGCCAGGCGCGCCAGGGTGATGGCGCGCACATCGCGCTTGGTCAGTTGGCCGTCATGCTCGAAGGCCGAGTCGGGCAGGCCGGCCAGCCGCGACAGGCGCGGCGCGTCGGCGCTGGCGATGCAGTCGATGGCGAGCAGGTTGAGGTCGGCGACCGGTGTGTCGGTCCAATCCTCAGCCAGGCCGTCGACGCGACGTTCGGTCGGGCCACCCAGATGTTCCAGCACGGTCATGCGGCTGGGGCCGAAGCCGCGCTCGCGCAACAGGGCCGCGACTGCCGCCGGACTGTGGCCGTCGTTGCTGAGCACCAGCAGGCGCACGCCGCCGGACAACTGTGCATTGAGCGCCGCCAGGGGACGGGCCACCAGCGACAGCGTGACCACGTCCTGCAACGGCCAGCCCATGCGCGCGGCGGCCAGCGAACAGGAGGAGGGTGCGGGCAGGATCAGCATTTGCTCAGGGGGCAATTGACGGGCGAGGCTGGCGCCGACACCAAAGAACATCGGATCGCCGCTGGCCAGTACGCACACCGGTTCGTCGCGCAGGGCCAGCAGCGGCTCCAGGGAAAAAGGGCTTGGCCAGGTCTGGCGCGCGCCACGAATGCACGGCGGCAACAGGTCCAGATGTCGCTGCCCGCCGAAGATCCGCGAGGCCCGCAGCAGCGCGTGCCGGGCATTTTTGCCCAGGCCTTTGAAACCGTCTTCACCGATGCCAATCACTGTCAGCCAGGGCGTCATGCCTGCTCCTTGAAAAAAACCACCCACCGGGCGCGGGCGGGATGATACCGCGCCGCCGCGGTTTTTCCCCCTGTTTGCCGACTGGACGCCCACGGGATGCCGGTCGGCAACGGTAAATATCTTGAGGTACATCGAGGATTGTTGCGCCCATGGGGATCTGATTAGTGTGAGTGACGGTTTAACAATGGAGTTGACCGACCCGACGATTGAAAAAGGAATTTTTATGTTCGAAACCACTACGGCGTTTCCCCCTCAAGAGCAGAGCCGCGCGTTTCTGGGGCTTGCCGAACCGCTGGCCGCCGATGCGGCCACGCAAGGTCGCCGCACCTTCACCGAGCCGCGCAGGCAGGGCACGCAAAGTCGCGCCGCGCTGGCCGGCAGTACCATCGTGTCGGTTGCCCCCAGGGTGTCCGAAGACGATGAACAGGTCGCGCTGGACTGCGCGCTTTATCTGGAGCAGTACACCGACACCCGTTATGACCGGGAAAGCCAATGGTACGAATGGCTGCAGCATTTCACCCTGGGGCTTTGGCACCTGGGCTGGATTCACCAGCGTCCGGTGATGCTGGAAAGTCGCAAGACGTTGTTGTCCGAGCCGATCAGCAAGGAAATTCTCGAAACCCTCAGGCCCCGGGCCAGCGCGCCCATGTACAACGCCGCCGCACACGCCTTCGAGTCGCTCAAGAGCAACCTGCAAGTCAGTGCGTCACTGGAAAAGACCAGCTCGAGAGGGCAGGGGCGGCAGTTTCAAGTCATGCCCTGCGCCTACGATGGCGAGGGCAACCTGACGCTCACGCTGATCCATGCCTGGTATGTCAGTGTGATCAGCCCGGGGCAATTTCTGTTCATAAAGTGGCAGGACCATGACACCACGCTGATTCAGCACTACGGGACCTTCACCCTCGATCGACGCCGATTCGACAGCCTGGCCGTGGCGATGCGCGGGAAAATCACCGAGCGCAGCCGTGAGTATCTGCTGCGAATGTAGGCCTCGCGCTTCATTGCAATGCTCTGGTCGTCCGACAGGCTTTTCATACCCCGTTGCAAAGCAGGCATAATACCGGCCCCTTCGCCCGCGAAGTGCCTCGCCACCTGTACGGGTCATGCCCTTGAACGAACGCCTGATGTCCACCGCAGTACGCCCCTCGGCCTGTCCGGGGTTGCTCCGTATCGTCCCGGCACTGGACGGTGGCATCTGTCGCATCAAGCTCACCGGCGGTTCGATCAGTTGCGCCCAGGCCGAAGCCGTGGCCAGTGCCGCCGAAGATTTCGCCAGCGGTGCGATCGAGGCAACCAACCGTGCCAACCTGCAGATTCGCGGGATCGGTGATCAACCGGCGGCGTTGATCGAGCGACTGCTGGCTGCCGGTCTCGGCCCGCACAACGCGGCCGGCGACGACGTGCGTAACCTGATGCTCAGCCCGAGCGCCGGGATCGACCGGCACATGCTGTTCGACACCCGTGAGCTGGCCGAGCGGATCCTGGCCACCGTGCAACGTCACGAACCTTTCCACGACCTCAGCCCCAAGTTCGCCCTGCAACTGGATGGCGGCGAGGCGCTGGCGATGCTCGAACACCCCAATGATCTGTGGCTCTCGGCCTTCGAACAGGCGGGCGAGTGCCGGCTGGCGTTCGGCCTGGCGGGGTGCCCCACGGATGCGCCAGTCGGTTCGGTCGCCCTGGTCGATGGTCACGAACTGGTGGTGGCGGTGCTGGAGTTGTTCCTCGAACTGGCGTCACCCGAGCAGACGCGAATGCGGCATCTGCTGGCTGATATCAGTGTCGCCACCATCGTTGCACGACTGGCTGAGCGCCTGGCCATCGCGCCGGTCGCGAGCTGGCAGCGTCCAGCCTCGACGGGCCTGCACATGGGCGCGCAGGCACAGGCGCAGGCCGATCATGTCTATGTCGGCGCCGTGCCGCCCCTGGGCCGCCTCGATGCCAGTATGCTGCGCGGCGCCGCACGACTGGCGCAGCAATACGGTGATGCCACGCTGCGATTCACGCCATGGCAAAGCCTGCTGCTGCCGAACGTGCGTCGCGAACACGCCGATGAAGTGCTGGGCGGCCTGACCCGGCTTGGCCTGTTGTGCGACGCCGATCAGGCGTTGTCGCAACTGATCGCCTGCACCGGTTCCACAGGCTGTGGCCGAGGCCTGGCCGATACCAAGGGCGATGCCCGGCAACTGGCCGAGCTGTTGCAGCGCCACGGCGACGCCTTGAATGTGCACCTGAGCGGCTGTCCGCGTTCCTGCGCCGCCGCCCATGTCGCTCCGGTCACTCTGCTGGCGGTCACCCCCGGTCGTTACGACCTCTATTTTCGCGAAGCGGGGCAGCCGGGTTTCGGCGCCCTGCACGCACGCAACCTTACTATTGAAGCGGTCGACGCCTTGATCGACGCCCGCTCACGGAGCCCGCTTGATGCTTGATTACATTCGCGACGGTCAGGAGATCTATCGCAACTCCTTCGCGATCATTCG